>NZ_JALIEB010000050.1 GCF_025755255.1 Roseobacter sinensis
TGAATGTCGCTTCCTCGCCATTCAATGTCCCCCTTCGGTGACCACTTTAATGGCCCAGTTCTAAGGGGGAAGGACAGGTGATGTAGCGCCTCAAGAAGCTCAGCGCGTTCTGCACTCGTTGCGCCCAAAGACTGGGTTGCTTTTTCTTCCAGTCGGGCGGCGATAGAAGCTTCCTCAAGATATCCCATAGTGGCGAGTAGCCCTCTTACCCGGTGAGCGGCCTCGCGGAGCGCCTCTGCTGTATCTACGTTCGTAAGGACCGCGATAGTTGCATCAAGGTTCTCCAAAAAAGATCCTATCACTTGTGCCTGCTCCGCAGGCTTCAGAGCATCGACGGCTAAAGATGACAAGGTCTGGATTGGTTTTGTAGTTTTGGTGACGGTTGATAGCACGCTTCGCAAAACAACTGTATCCACCGGCTTTGGTATCACGGCTGCAAAGGCGTTTCGTGGCCGCCCGTCAGCCAGCACATTTGCTGTCACAGCGACGACCGGAATTTTGCTTACAGCAGGATCGCTCGCGAGGTCGTATCCACTTCGCTTTGGCATCCGAAGATCGGTAAGAATCGCATCTGGTTCTAGTGAACATGCAATGCTGAGCGCCTCATCGACCGACTCTGCTTCTTCTACGCGATGTCCGTCGCGCCTGAGAAGGCCCGTAAGAACTGATCGTCCGACAGCTTCGTCATCCACGACAAGCAAACGCAAGGTGCGAGATGGTTTGTCGTTGGCCTGTGGCTTTCTTGGGAGTTCGTCAAAGACTTGTGGAAATGGAAGCGTAACTCGAAACACTGTACCCTTGCCGACACGCGAGCGAACCCTGATCTGGCCATTCAGGTCGCGAACCATCATCGCAACGATGGAGAGGCCAAGGCCTACACCTGGTGCCATCGGATCGCCCTTTGTGTATGGATCAAAAAGGCTGTTCCGTACCTGGTTTGGGATGCCGGGTCCGTGGTCAGCTACAACGAACACCAACCGGTCATTGCCTATGCGAAGGCGGATGCACACTTCGGAGCCATTTGCAAACTTTACGGCATTTCCGACGAGGTTGAGAAGAATGTGCCGTAAACGGCCAGGATCACCACGAACGGTGCCAGCATCAATGCGATTGACGAGGATTTCGGCGGCTTGGTTCGGATCTTTTTCACCACCAAAAACGAACAGAATTTCCTTGAGAACCTCTGAGGGTCGGAAAGGTTCGGATAATATTTTGCCGGGGCCGGCTTCGTTTCTTGCCGCAAAGGCAAGAATATCATCGACAAGCGACGCCATCGTGCGCCCCGCACTTGATGCGGCGATACGAAAATCTTCCGCGCTTCGATCTGATCGGTTTTTCAGCAGTTCCAGGTTTCCGAGGATCGCATTGAGCGGTGAACGAAGTTCGTGGCTGACAATTGCAAGAAAGCCGGTTTTTGCTCTGTCAGCCGCAGTTGCTTTATCGCGTGCCTCCGCGAGGCGTCGGCTTTGTAGATAGTTCCGCCTCAATTCTTGCTCTGAATGGAACTTAGCGTGGAGCCCAAATAGGATTGTTGACAGAAGAATGGTCAATGGAAACCCGATGTCTGCCATAGCATCTGTAAAGCCCCCTTGATGCCTGACTGCACAATGGACGAAGGGAAGCAAGAAGAGTGGCTGCACGACTAATGCGTGAGCAAAAAGATATGGGATAAGTGTCAAACCCGCGAGGCTGACCAGCGTGAACGCGTAGAGATACGTCAATGTACCCGGAGGCGGTCCAAGAACTGTCAACCACCAAATCAGAGCGATGGTGGGCAAGTACGTCGCCATTACAAGCAATGGCAGTCTGTCAGGGGGCGTCTTTTTGGTCAGATGCGCCGCCACGGCATACACCAAGCACAATGTGGCCCGGGCCGCCCACGCTTTCCAAAGGAGTGGTCCGGCTTGGCCGCCACTTAAAACGTAATAGTCGAAGGCGCCAAATCCGATCAGCAGCACGAGCGCCAAAACAACAGCAGATGGAAATTGTTCTGCAGCCGTTGCAAAGTAAAGCGCACGGAATCGTGTTTCATCTTCTTCGTTGGCGAACTGCAACGTTCGCGAAAGTGGTAGGGTTTCAGTCAAGATATCCGCTTCGGTAGCCAATGCCACGCACGGTCAAAATCGGTGTCTCGTCCTCTGTCAACGCATTAAGCTTCCGTCTCAAACTACTGATCACGACATCCACGTATCTTTCACTGGCATCGTGATCAGGGTGGGTCGATATGGCGTCAAGAAGCTGCATACGAGATAGCACCTTGCCTCGACCGTCAAGAAGTGCCGCGAGAACATCGAATTCCGCTTTCGTTAGGTCGGCGCGTGATCCAGAATGTCCGCTTACCTCTCGACGTGCGCGATCCATCGTAAGCGAGCCGAGTCGCAGAAGCTCAGCCGAGGTGGGTGATACTGGTGCATGCCGACGAAGTAAGGCTGCAATCCTCGCAGTAAGTTCTTCAGGTTCGAAAGGCTTAGTGACATAGTCATCTGCACCAACCGCAAATCCGGCTAGTTTGGTTTCCTTATCCCCCGCAGAGGTCAGAAAGATAATCCCAACGCCTGCGTCGCGCGCCCTGATGTTACGACCGAGATCAAGACCGCTCCCATCCGGTAGCCCGACGTCAATGATAACAGCTTCCGGTTGGCTACCGGTGTAAAGCTCCCATGCTTGTGTCGCATTCGAAGCCTCGGCAACCTCAAAGTCCCGCCTGAGGTACGCTACTGTCAGTAGCCGCAATGTCGGATCGTCTTCGATCAAAAGGATACGTTTGGGCATCGGCGGAATCCAATTCGGGCAGAGGCCTTCGCAGCAGACAGAGATTTGGGTCAAATTTTTTGGTGTACTCACAATACACTAACTCGCGCCTCATAATTCTCAAATGGTTAAGTGCTATCAAGCTTTCGTCAAATCTGGAGGCAACGATGCCGATCTTGCGCATTCCCAAAGGGACTAGATGAGCCAACAGTCCCGACCAAATTGGCAGTCTTGTCAGGGTGGCTGTATTTCAAAGTATAGGAACCTCAATGACCTGCCGCATCCTCATCGGTTAAACGGTTCACTCGCCTAAGAAAGTCGCTGGTTTTACGCCACCCTTACCGGGTGGTGGGTGAAGAATTTTGTCCAAAAGAATTTTTGCAGGAGTTCAAACATGCTACTTCAGTGCTCGACCGAAAACGTATTGGAGGCGACAGCCACGTCGTCCTTTCGGCTTGGGATGCCTCACCTAAACTCGCGCGGATTGTCCGCATCGTGGCTCATGAAAGAGGTCGGGCACCTGCATTGGCTGGCAATCGCGGAAGAACTGGACACGGCCCCCTCCCAATGGGTGGATGATAGAGGAAGGCGCTGTTTTGCATCCGTTGTTACGGCAACGCTTTCAGGCTCGCTCACTGACTATGTCGAAGATACGCTATGTCAGTTCCGAATGGTTGTCAGACCGTGTGCCGAAACGTCATGGCTCAGCCAGATTGACCTTGAGTCCGTAGACGGAAATCGAATTTGCGTCGAAATCATGACTGTCTTTGCGTCGCTGGAGGGCCATTCGAATACAAGTCTTGTCCGATCTGACATCGCGTCGTTACCGTCAACCACAGACTATGACCCCAATAAAACGCGCGCGCAGAATTTACGAAATCTATTTCATCAAGAGCGAAAGCGCGCCCATGATCCTGAAACGCCTCCGCACGTTTCCTACAGAATAGCGACGAATGATCACCTTAATGGTGTGGGATTGGTGTACTTTGCCCGGTTTCAAAACTTCTTCGGCAACGCGGAGGAAAACGCCATTCCCGAAATGCCGAAAGGCACGTCTTTGGTCGCCCGTCGCGTTCATTACTATGGCAACATGGATGCAGGTGACACACTCGACATTGTCACAGATGTGACGACCAATGTAGAGAATCTTCCCGCATGGCTGATGACCTACTCATCCGCGCGCCGCAGATCCGATAGCGCTTTGATCGCAGCCTGCGAAAGCAGCTATCGTGTTGTCCCTTCACTTGGTGCTTAACGATGGCTCTTATGTTTGGTCGTCAGATTTTCGGCCTTCAGATTGTTCGACTGCATGCCAACGGCGCGCCAATTTCAAAAGGCCTTCTGCTCGTCGCGATGGCGGTTTGCTTTTTTGCTTGGGGTCGCGGCCGACCTTGCCTTGACGCGTGTGTCAGCGGAACAATAACCACTTCAGTCCCAGAACACCGCGGAGACGTCCCATGACACCCTCTAGGTTGTCAGAGGCGCGCACCCTACCTCCCCTAAGATCGGTGCGAGAGCGGGTTATTCAGACAGTCGCATTTGAGGCTGGCGGGCTATTGATCGCGGTACCGCTCTACGGGTTGGTCTTCGAGCGCAGCAGCTTTGACTCATTCATCTTGGTAGCGGCTGTGTCCACCGTTCTCCTCCTTTGGCTGCCAATTCACAACACCGCCTTTGACCTCTGTGAGCTGCGGCTGACTGGACGGGCTGCGAGTGATCGACCTCATCGGCTCAGGTTTGCCCATGCGATCTGTGCCGAGCTTACGAGCACTTTGGTGACCTGGCCGGTGATTGTCTTTGTGGGCGGTCACGGGGTTTGGGTTGCTCTTGCCATCGATGTTGGGCTTAGCACATTCTATGTGCTGTACGGCTACCTTTTCCATCTCGTCTTCGATCGGCTGCGACCCGTACCGGTGCGCGCGGACGACGTGTGCAGATCATGACCGCAGCAACCGAGACTTTCGGCCTGCATCTTATGATTGACGGCTACGGGGCCGACGCAGAGAGGCTCGCGAACAAGGCTGGCCTGACCATCCTACTAAGGGAGCTGCCAGAACTATTGGGAATGCATGCAATTGCCGCGCCACAGGTTCTTGAAGTTGGGCCAAAGAACCGGAAAGACCCCGGAGGTGTAAGCGGCTTTGTGCTGATTGCAGAAAGCCATCTAAGCTTTCACACATTCCCGTCGCGCCGTTTTGTGACGCTCGATGTCTACACCTGCCAGGACAGCCTTGACGCGGATCGGATTGTCGCGCTTATGCAAGACTACTTCTGTTTCGAAAGTCACGATGTGTTCCTGCAACGTCGCGGCTTGCGATACCCGACAAATGATCTGATTTGGCGGGCCGACTGTTCATCAAAAGACGTAAGTGAACCGCCAACAGCCGCGCCTACTCACGAGGAGAGTTGTTCCCAAGCCTCAGTCAGTTCGACACGGAACCTTACAATCGGTGATAGAGAAAAGAGGTAATGCTCAGCGATACTTCTTGACAGTTCTACCTGCCAGCTCTGACCTGACTGAATCGGAGTGATCCGCTGGCCCGCAGCAGTTTCAAATTCGGTATGCCTACGTCCAGCGAAACTGGGGCGATCGCGTTCAAACCCACCCGGTCAGGCCCTCCTTTCAAGGAGCGCCGAAATTGTCGATTGTCTTGAAGAACTCCAAACGCGACAGCCAAGTTTTTCTGCTAAAGTTCAATGCGTCAACCAAGTCTGCACCAAATGTTCATCGAGAGCTATCGCAGCATCTGTCGTTGCTAGTTAGCGTTTTGGCCGCCCCCGCCGCCGATTTTTCCAAGGGGGGTTTCCGTGGCTCACCTCTTGGGCATGTTTCGCCAGGATAAAATTTTTTGACAGTATCAGCTCAATCCGACCGAAGCTGCATTTTGCATGAATGTCTGCTTTAGTCGGTGTATACCAATGTCCTTCCCCCTTAGAACTGGGCCATTAAAGTGGTCACCGAAGGGGGACATTGAATGGCGAGGAAGCGACATTCAG
>NZ_JALIEB010000051.1 GCF_025755255.1 Roseobacter sinensis
CAACATGCGGCCACCGGTGCCAGAAACCCTATTAGAGAAACGGCTGATCAGTGGCCCAGCAACAGGGGGCTAGACACCTGTCCTGGAAACAAAATCAATGACCTTATTGGTGAATGGAAGGAGCGATCGGCCAATGGCGGGGTGGCTCCAAGCGCCGACAAGTTTCCAGCCATTGGAGATTACTGATCAACAGATCGATCAGCTGAAAAGCTTCGCACAAGATGTTTAGCGGTATGTACACGTCCGGTGAAGGCGCACATCTCAGTGCTGAATGTGTCCGGCAGAGATATCGGGTCGTTTCCCGCATAACACACATACAACGCATCGTAGTCGATACCGAGACCACCGCACAGTCCAAGACCATACGCTTCGCATGACCGTTCTTTGACATCGATGTCCATTTGATGCCAATGCTCAAAGAGCGTGTCATCGACACATGGCAGGCGCAACAGCTCAAAGAGTAGACCTGAAGGCTCACATCGACCGAAGCGGCGCCACGAAGAGATCTGGCCCGCTTCAAATCGCCCAGGCAAGCACAGCTCTTTTTGTCTGTCCACGATCAAGTGCAAACCGTATTTCGGCCTCGCCGCCACAAACGATCCATCTCTGCGTATCCACAACCTCGCTTAGATGCTCACAGCATTTGGGATGAATCTACGTGTGAGTTGTAGGCCGCTTGACCAGGGATGCATGGCGCCTCTTCGGCAAGAGCCGATAATATGACGATGCCTTTCGAAGAGCCCCGGGCCAAGCAGGCCGCTCTCGGTGAGCATCTTGGGCGGTTTCAGGGAACCGAACCTCAGGACGTCATACCGCGCGGTCCGTCCGACTGTACAGCGCAACAAAACTCGTCCAGCCGCCACCGTTTCCAATCCATCCGGGCGTGTCCCTGACAAGGGTATAAAGGTTCTTGGTCGACGCCCTTCGCGTCAACCCACCTGCGGCCAGCCGGGCGGTGGCGATATCTCGAAGATTTGTCAACGTCGTGTTGTCCGCGTGGCGCGCTGCCAGTTCTGCCCGCATGAGGTGCACACCAGTGGGAACCTTGCCCCGCCCGATCGCTTTTTTTGCCCACCCAGGATTTTCAATCAGAAGTATGAGCTTCAAAAGCGCCAGATGTGCGTCTGGATTGTTCGCGCGCCATGCTTTGAACTCCAGGTCGAGCGCCTGTAGCTGCACAGAGCTTTGTTCCAGATTGTCAGGGCTGGCAAGGGCGTCAAATTGGGCGCGCATGCGCCGAAGCTGCCCGTGGATCGTGGGGAAGCTACCAAGAGCGTCGAATTGAGGCCTCACAGCATCGTAGGCCCTCTGATAATCTGCTCGGTCCTTCGTCGAAGCGATGCGCCGATCCACAGCCGAGTTCCATGCGTTCATGAGGCGATCCTCGATCCCATCAATATCGTCGCTAGACCCAAAACTGGCTTTGGAACTTGCAGCCCTGTCTTCGAGCGGGATGGCCTGCTCGCCGCGAATGCTCAGCTCGGGTTTTAACTCCTCCTGCTTGTCATCCAGACTGAGCTCATTGCCGCTTTTGAGATGGTTCTCGCCTCCTGTCTGATCGCTTATCAGAAGGTATAGCCAAGTGCCTGGGATCGATCCCACACCAAAGATTTCTCCGTGCTCTACCTTTCCGATCTTCTTGCCTTTCTTGTCGTAGAGATCCCGGTTCTCATAGTTCTCCAGGCCCAACGTTGTAACGAGATCGAAGTTGTTCGGATGGCAATTTTCGAAAAGGGCTTGGAACAGGTTGTGCCAGTTTCTTGCATTGGGCCCGGCATGCGGGCTTGGCCGTACAGCTGGCGGCAAAGCTGCCCTTGCCGCCTTAAGGTCCGTTTTGGGTAAGTAAGGGACAAGGTTTTTGCGCACACCTGATCGGCGTACCACTATTTCGCCTTCCTCAGTTTCCTTAACATAGTACCGGGTGCTGGAGACCTCGAGCTGGTCGGCCAAGAGAAGTTGGGCAACTAGCGTCATCCAGCCGCGTAAAGACGCCTTGTGCCCGGGGTCCATCACTCCGACAAAAGGTGCCACCTCAGCGCTATTGAGCGCTGCGTCAACCCGTGCCACCGAATGACGCAAAAGGCCCGCTTTCGCTGTGTCGGGGTTCTGATCATCCATATCCGCTGCGGCCTCTTCGAAAAGGGCCGGTATCTCGCTTGGCAAAACGCCAACGGTAGACTGATAATACAGGGACGGCTGCAGCTCATTGATCATGTTGTTCAACAACTCCGTCCCTACGTCATCGCCTGTCAACAATGCCCTCAGCGCCGCTACAGGAATGCCTGTCATTTGGTCTTGAACAGGGGCGCTGAGTGCGTTGGTATGGCCAAGTTGCGCCCGCCGCACGGACTCGTTCGCATGAATCTGTACCGCAGCTGCGATTGTGGCCATCCTCGCTTGCGTCTCTGGGTCCCGCTCTTCCAGAGGTACGGTGCGGTACTCGGGAATGGACATGGAGGGCTGCTTGCCTGTGCGCCCAAGATGATGCCTTTTGATGTGCTTACGCAGTTCTTTATGCGGGCGGTGCCATGAACTGTGATCGGCAGAGACGTCGTACTGACCATCCACCCTTCCGTAAGAGACGCCGTACTTATTTCCACCAAAAAGGAAATCTACCACCTGCTTGCGGGCATTTGGGGCAAGTTGCTGAGCCGTCTCGCTCTTGAAAGTTTTATCATCGGTGGCAACGCCAGAAGATCCGTAGAACGGAATGCGCAATTCGATCTCGAACCCCGCAAGGCGCTGGACGACCGGTTTCTGCTGGACGGGCGCAGACGCGAGGTTGGGCGGCTCCGAGCCGAGCGCAATCTGCGTGGTTCCGGCGGACAGGGCCCTTTGCCCCATCTGATCGGCTTCCGCCTCCAGCCCGGGATCATCGTTGAGCGCCACGCCCATCGCCTGCCGTGTCTGCGCCACGCGCCCTTGCGCCTGTTGCACCACATGCCACGCTTCATGCGGCAGATGCCTCTCCTGACCGGACGCCAAATGGATATCGCGCCCTTGCGCGTAGGCCAACGCGCCTATTCGGGCCGGCTCCGTGGAGCCTCGATGGACGCGCACGTCTCCCATGTCCATCCCCGAGAGGTTTTCGATGCCGCTGCGTAAGTCCCGTGGCAAGCCACCTGCAGGCGCATGGGAGGTCGATGCGGTTTCTGCTTCAGATCGCTGCGTGGTTTGGGCTCTCTCTTGAGCGCCAGCGGCTTGGGTGGTCGGATCGGAAGCGGACGTCATTGCTGCGAGGCGTTGGACAGGAGAGCTTTTGTCCGCCATCTGTTGCAACGACTGAAGGCGCGCAACGGCTGGACTGGAAGCGGCCCTTTGATGCGTCTGTGCGAGCGGCGTGGATGGGTTGGTTGTGTGTGGTGTGCGTTGAGAGGCCGCTGCGTTCAGAGACCCACTGGCCTGTGAGGACGACAGATTGCTGTCTATTGCAACGCGGGAAGACGTCCGCTGTGCCGAAGGTTGATGAGCTTCAGAAGAACGCTTGCCAGAGTATTGCCTCGTCGTTCGCGCCATATCAGACTATCTCCAGTCGAAGTTGGCACCGTGCCACAGTGCGCTGGTTGTATTAGTTGATCGGTGTGGTGGGAGTGCCAAGTCATTGAAATGATGCTGTCCAATCACGGTTCAGATACTACCGCTTTGATCAGGACTTCATAGATGATGCGATGCGACCAGCAAAAGTCTGCTACACGCGCCATTGGTTTGCACCAAAAGTCAGCACCCGCTCTGTCGTTGCACCCTGATTGATCAGATTCTCGGGATTGGAGGTTTTTTGGCGTTTCTGCACTCTTGATTGCGATGTATCCACAGGCCGGAGTGTCGATTTTCGACGCTGCTTTGGCAGCCGCTGTATTGGATCGGCCGGGGCGCGAGCGCCAAAAAATCTGCGTTGGCTGAGAGCGCGCAGATGGCCCGATGAGCTCCGCGCAGAGCGTTCTCAAAGGCTATGGATTGGTCCGACGCCCGGATACTGCGAAGCCGGGTTTGATCGTCGTGTCCTGCAGCCTCCTGTCATTGCGGTGCGCGGGATTTCGGGCGCCCGCGCGTGCAGATCTCGATGATGCGCCTCGCGTCGCGGCATTCTGGGGATTGCTGGCCGGCGTCTCTTTCCGCCTTTTCTGTGGGATGAGCTGCCGCGTCGAGATCGGATCGACAAGGTTGCGGCCGGGAAAGAGCCAGCCTGCTGGCCTCGCTTCGCGGTAGTAGTCGCGCAGCAGATCAAGCAGGCTCGGCGACAGCATCACATGGCGGTCCTTGCGGCCCTTGCCTTGATCGACCCGGATCAGCATCCTGTCGCTGTCGATGTCGCCGACCTTCAGATGGGTGACTTCGCTGGCGCGCAATGTCTATTCAGGCCATGAAAAGAGGCGAGGCGAGCGTAGTGATCCCGGCCTTTTATTCGGTGCTTGTGTTCGTGGCGCTCTACGATTTCGTTCTCTACGGCGTCGTCCCTGCACCAATCTCTTTGCTGGGTGCATCACTTATCGCGGGTGGCGCCATGATCCTCGCACAGCGCGGACGGTGAGGCGCCGAAATGCTCAGCGTGCGGCAGGCTCCATCTCCGCCTTCGAACCGGATTGCAAGCTTTTGGCGTCGGCTGAGCGCTGCTCCCAAAGTAAGCGGACAGAGGTCGTTGGTTGGTGGGACAACGCGAAGTTCTGCTTGAGCTGACCGCGTGGCCACTGGCGCGGCAGAGTCGAAAGTCCGCTGCTCTAATCGGGCGTTGGGGTCAAGTTCATTTCATCATTTGTTTTCCGTCTTGTAGGGATCGTTGTCTCTCATCCGGG
>NZ_JALIEB010000052.1 GCF_025755255.1 Roseobacter sinensis
AGATCGCTCATATCACCATTCGATTTTCGACCGATGAATCATGCCACTCAAAGGAAATCAATGGGTCCTGACCCTAGCCGAGAACCATCGTGACCTCGCACTCTTCAACATGGCAATCGACAGCAAACTGCGCGGTTGCGACCTGGTGAAGATGAAAGTCGTCGACGTGATGGCGTCAGGTCAAATCAAGGAACGCGCCTCTGTTCTTCAAAGCAAAACCCAGAAACCGGTGCGCTTCGAGATTTCCGAGGGCACGCGCGCCTCAGTTGAGAAATGGATGGAAGATGAACTGATGGTTGGCTCAGAGTATCTGTGGCCAGGACGCTTTCATGAGCGACTGCACATCTCGACACGTCAGTATGCGCGGATTGTCCGGAAATGGGCGACGCCGATTGGACTTGAGGCAAGTGCCTATGGAACCCATTCGATGCGGCGAACGAAGGTCACTCACATTTACAAGAAGACAGGTAACCTTCGCGCTGTTCAACGTCCGCTCGGTCATACGAAAATGGGCAGCACCGTGCGATACCTTGGGGTCGAGCTAGAGGACGCATTAGCAATCGCAGAAGCGATTGAAATCTAGGTATTTGGGCCGCTGAAGAGCGCGACCCTAAGCTGCCGTTCACCGATGAGCTTCGATGCTGCGTTGCGGCTCGCCAAAGCGGACGTCTATCGAACGTGCAGAATTTGGGATTCACAAGTGAGGCAGTGCGGACAAGGACGAAGCCCCTCGCGCGGCATTGACGCTTTTGGTTGGCGTATTGAGATGATCTGACGGTGTGGATTTTGGGAATGGGCGTGTCTGTCTGACGATTGGGGTCTCTCAATCAACAGACAGGAGGGTCCCATGACGGACACCAAGACCACGCCGCTGCGTGCGCGGATGATCGAGGACATGCGGATCAAAGGGCTGGGCGAGGGCTCTCAGAAGGCGCATATAAGGGCGGTTCGATATTTTGCAGGGTTTCTTGGCAGGTCGCCGGATACAGCCACCGCAGAAGATTTGCGGGCCTATCAGCTTCACATGGTCAACTCGAACGTCACCCCGTCGACCTACAACGTGCGGCTGGTTGGCTGCGGTTCTTTTTCGAGACGACCTGCAAGCGCCCTGAGATAAAGGACTGCCTGCACTTTCGCACGGAACCTCGGAAGCTGCCTGTCGTCTTCAGTGCTGAGGAGGTGTTCGCGATCCTCAGGGTCGCGCCCGGCCCTGGGCTGAAGTATCGGGCGGCGCTCAGCATTTCCTATGGTACCGGGCTGAGGGCGTCGGAGGTTTGCAATCTCAAGGTCAGCGATATCGATAGCGACCGCATGCTGATCCATGTCGAGCGCGGCAAAGGTGGCAAAGATCGCAAGGTCATGCTCTCGCCCGGCCTACTGGAGCTTTTGCGTGACTATTGGTGTGAGGCCCGGCCCGACGGGTGGCTCTTTCCCGGCAAGCCCCGGATCAACCCGCTGTCACCGCGCCAATTGAATCGCGCTTTCAGTGCAGCAAAACACCTGGCGGGTATCAAGAAGCCTCGCAGCACGCTGCACTCTCTGCGTCATAGCTTCGCCACGCATCTCTTGGAGGCGGGGACGGACGTGCGGGTCATTCAGGTTCTGCTGGGGCATGCGAAGCTGAGCACAACGGCGCAATACACCCATGTCGCCACCAAGCTGATCCGCGACACCGACAGCCCCTACGAGCTGTTGGCGCAGCTCCGGAACCGAAGGGTGGAGTGACGCGCGCGGGCGTTGCCGCGCCCAAAGCTGGAGGTCGCTGACATCTTCAGAGCTCACGGGGCTGCCTACCGGCGAGCCAACGCTGGGCATATGAACCTGAGCCAACTCCGTGTGATGTCGGCGATAGAAGCCTGTCGGACAGAGGCGCTCGGCGGGCATGTGGCGGCCTGCACCAAGTGCAACCACCAGCATATAGCGTACAACAGCTGCAAGAGACCATTGACCGGCAGGCGATTTGGCATCGCCAAATCTGCCGAGAGGGGGGCATTGTCCGAAGTGCCAGGGTAAGCCATTGGAGCGCCATTGGTCCGAGAGACAATGGCGAACGCAGCGCAAGACTGGATCGCGGCGCGCGCTGACGACCTGTTGCCCGCCGAGTACTTCCATGTGGTGTTCACGCTGCCAGCCGAGATCGCACGCATTGCGCTTTGGAACAAAAGGACGGTCTACGGACTGCTGTTCAAAGCATCAGCCGAGACCGTGGCAACCATCGCCGCCGATCCCAAACGCCTTGGGGCGAAGGTGGGCATGACCAGCGTGCTACACACCTGGGGCTCAGCACTCACCCATCATCCCCACATCCACATGATCGTCCCAGGTGGTGGCCTATCACCGGACGGCACAAGATGGATTGGCTGCAAGCCTGGCTTCTTTTTGCATGTGCGTGTGCTGTCGCGGCTGTTCCGGCGGCTGTTTGTCGAAGGTCTGATGGCTTTGCATCGTGCAGGACAGCTGAGGTTCTTCGGTGATCTCAGCGGATTGGCAGACGTCACTACCTTCGCCAAATGGCTGGCACCACTACGTAAGATCGACTGGGTGGTCTATGCCAAGCCACCCTTCGGCGGACCGGAGGCTGTGCTGGCATATCTGTCCCGCTACACCCACCGTGTCGCCATCTCGAACCACCGCCTTGTTCGCGCTGATGCCGACACCGTCGCGTTCAAATGGAAAGACTACAGGATCAAGCGCGGAGATAGGATGAAGATCATGCGCCTGCCGACCTTCGAGTTCATCCGCCGCTTCCTGATGCATGTGCTCCCCGACCGGTTCCACCGGATCCGCCACTACGGCTTCCTAGCCGGGGCGGGGCGCAAAGAGAAAGTCGCCCGGATCCGCACGCTGCTTGGGGACATCAAATCGGCGGAACCAGACCAACCATCGAATGAAGCGGCACCACCCCTCACATTGCGCGAGCCATGCCCCGACTGCGGCGAGCTGATGCGGATCACCGAGACATTCCGGCGTGGACAGATGCCCCGAACTCGAGCGCCACCAAGAAAGCAGGCCGCATGATGAAATGCCCGTCTCATACTCGTTCACCGGTCCGACGCTCACCGCGCCGGTCAAAGGGAGGTATTGCCTCAATGCCATCCATGCGTCGTAACGCGAGCCAAACCAAAGACAAAAGACTTACAAAGACGCCCGATAGTGACCCAAAGACCGCGCAACCGACCCTTCGATCCTCGACGACCTGCCCAAACTCAAACCGACATCGGGAACAGACGCCAGTGCTTTCCCCATAGCACCGCGCACGCATCCCACGGCTTCCAACTTGTCAGATTTGTCAACGAGGGCCATCCCGCCAAGACCAACCTAACACATTGGCCCGCATCAAAAAATCTTAGACGCTCCTGCCGTTCGCCTGCCCAAACCGAAGGTCTGCTTTGCAAGATGTGGATTCAACGGGTCGCCGCAACACACTGAGCAAACTTCTGTGCCGGTGTTTCGTATTGT
>NZ_JALIEB010000053.1 GCF_025755255.1 Roseobacter sinensis
GTCTAAGGTTTGTTGCTGCTGTCAGCGCGAGCTGCAGCGGCGATAAATCTGACAAGGAGGAAAGCGCGGGCGGATTTCGTTGCTATGGGGATTGTGCGTTACGGCTGCAGAGGTGGATGAGCAAAGTGAGCGACTGTGTGATGACAGGCTGTGCAATCCAATTGATTTTCCCGATACGACTTGGCCAATTTGGCTCCCATGTTACCGCCACAGGCGTGATGCAGCCCAGGTTTTTGTGAGATGGCCGCACTGATTGGTCCGGGGTCTGCGCAAGAAGGGGCCCGGTTTTCGTGTTGTATCATGCGGCATCGTCCCAAGGTGGTGCGCGGGATTTGGGTGTTTGACCGCGCAGGAAGGTCTCAATGATGACCATCGCGCCGCCGCATTTGGGGCAAGACTGTTTCGCGTGCCGCTCGTCGTTGCCGTCACTTGTCCCTTCGTCTGATGTCTGCGCCGGTTCTGGCGCTGCATCCAACAAGCGCCTGATCTTCTCGATCCTGTCTCGTCGGATGCCATTGGCGAGGAAGCCTGCATGGCGGATGCGGTGGAAGCCGGGCGGCAGGACATGGATTAGGAACCGGCGAATGAACTCATTTGTGCGCAGGCGCATGACCTTCATCCGATCACCGCGCTTGATGCGGTAGTCTTTCCAGCGGAACGCCACGGTGCCCTCGTCGGCACTGACCAGGCGATGGTTGGAGATGGCGACGCGGTGCGTGTAGCGGCTGAGATAGGCCAGCACGGCTTCGGGTCCGCCGAAGGGTTGTTTGGCATAGACGACCCAGTCGGTTTTGCGCAGCGGCGCGAGATGGGTCGCGAAGGCGTCTGGCTCTGCCAGTCCCCCCAGATCACCGAGGAAGCGGAGCTTGCCGGTCTGGTGCAACCTCACCAGCCCTTCGAGGAACAGGCGCCGGAACAGCCGTGACAGGACCTTCACCGGCAGGAAGAACCCCGGACGGCAACCGATCCACCGGGTGCCGTCAGCCGACAAACCACCCCCTGGTACGATGACATGCACATGCGGGTGGTGGGTTATTGCCGAGCCCCATGTGTGCAGCACCGATGTCATGCCGATCCGCGCGCCGAGATGCTTCGGATCGACGGCGATGGTCAGCAGCGTCTCAGTCGATGCCTTGAACAGCAGGCCATAGACCGCCGCCTTGTTCCAATAGGCGATCTGCGCGACCTCGGCCGGGAGAGTGAAGACGACGTGGAAGTATTCGACCGGCAGCAGGTCTTCGATGCGCGCCGCCATCCAGTCCCGCGACGCGGCCCCCTGGCACTTTGGGCAGTGTCGATTGCGGCACGAGTTGTAGGCAATGTGCTCGTGACCACACCTCATGCAGACCGCGACATGCCCGCCGAGCGCAGCGGTGCGGCAGGTCTCGATGGCGGACATCACCTTCAACTGCGGCAGGTTCAGATGTCCGGCATTCTCACGGCGATAGGCGGGCCCATAGGCGCGGAAGATATCCGCGACCTCCAGCTTTGGGCGGGGCATCGGGCCAGGATCAGCCGGGTGCCGCTTCCCGCCTCACCAGCAGATCGAGCGGGCTGGTCACATCCTGGATCGTCTTGGTCGCCACCTTGGTGTAAATCGTCGTGGTCTCCAGCTTGGCGTGCCCGAGCAGCACCTGGATGACCCGGATGTCCGTCCCGCCCTCCAGCAGATGTGTCGCAAAGCTGTGCCGCAGGGTATGAGGCGACACATTCTTCCTGATCTCCGCGAAGTCGCAGGCCACCCCGAAGGCGCGACTGAACTGTCGGGTTGAGATCGGGTCGACCCGGTTGCGGCCCGGAAACAGCCAGCCAGCGGGCCGCGCCTCGCGATAGTAATCGCGCAGCAGCTCCAGAAGCGACGGCGACAGCATCACATAGCGATCCTTGCGGCCCTTGCCTTGCTCGATCCGGATCAGCATCCGGTCACTGTCGATGTCGCCGACCTTCAGATGGGTGACCTCGCTTGCCCTGAGCCCGCCACCATAGGCCACGCTGAAAGCTGCCCGGTATCTCAGCCCGGGTCCCGGTGCCGCTTCTAGAATGCGCGTGACCTCCTCGGCGCTCAGCACCACGGGGATCTTCTTCGCCGCCCGCTGGTAGCGCATGTGCCGCTTCATCTCCGGGCGCGGGCACGTCGTTGCAAAAAAGAAGCTCAGCACCGTTAGGCGATTGTTGAAGGTCGGCGCGCCGACACCGCGTTCCTTCATATCCAGTTGAAACGCCCGAAGCTCCTCCGGTGACGCGCTATCAGGTGAATGGCCCAGATACCGCGTGAAATCCCGCATTGCTCGCAGATACATCGTCTGCGTCTTCGGCTGCAGCCCCTTGATCCGCATGTCTTCGAAAAAGCGCTGGCGCAGCGCAGGCACATACTGGTCCGTCATCGGAACCTCCTGTCATCAGATTGAGAAGGCCCCAATCGTCAGGCAGGTGCGCCCATCCACCAAATCCACTGCTGAATTAATGCACTGTCATTGCCCCAAGCGCCAATACCGCGAGAGCGGTTTCGTCC
>NZ_JALIEB010000005.1:0-203226 GCF_025755255.1 Roseobacter sinensis
GTGCGGGGTTGACCCCGCACCCCCGATCACCGCCCCCGCGCTGCTTCACCGGATCGACTACACGAATAGCCCGGCGGAGGGAGCGGCGATGGGTCTCCTCGATAGGCTGTGCTGCACGGCGACCTTCGCCTCATTTGCCGCAAGCGGGCGCGCGGCGGCGGTTGGCGCAGCACGTGCTTGGCCGGCCCTGGCTGCTGCTTCAGACTTTCGCCAGCATCCGGCCCAGCGGGCGCCCGCCCAGGATATGCACATGCAGATGCGGCACCTCCTGCACGCCGTTGGCGCCGGCGTTGGAGATCATGCGGAAGCCCTCCCCAGCCGTCAGTGTAACGCCTTCGCGGCGGCAGACCTCGGCAATGGCGCGGGTGTAATCCACGATTTCGGCATCCGAGGCTTCGGAGGCGAAGTGATCGTAGCTGACATATGCGCCTTTGGGAATCACCAGCACGTGGACCGGCGCCTGGGGGTAGAGATCGCGGAAGGCGAGGCTGTGCTCGGTCTCCAGCACC
The DNA here is from genome assembly GCF_025755255.1 of Roseobacter sinensis. GTDB lineage: Bacteria > Pseudomonadota > Alphaproteobacteria > Rhodobacterales > Rhodobacteraceae > Roseobacter > Roseobacter sinensis. The sequence continues at coordinate 510 of NZ_JALIEB010000005.1, forward strand.
GTTGTGTTCGGGATCTCGCCGCGCAGGATCTTGGCAAAGATGTTCTGGTCGTCGTAGGCGTAGGTCATGCGCGCTCCTTGCAGTGTTTCGGGTGAGGCGGGCTTTCCATCAGTCGGCGAAGAGATGAGGGCTGTCCGCGATCTCGCGCGCGGCATCCTGGGAGATGGAGAGAAACCGCGCAAGCGCCTCGGCATTCTTCTCCAGATCAGCGGTTTCGCGAAAGCGATGATGGTTCTTGAACTCGGCATCGCGGATGCGGTCGCTTTCAAAGATGATATCGTTGCGAATTGTGGGCAGGAGCCGCTTGAAAGTCTCGGCCGATGTCTGTTCGCCCGCAAGCCCCACGCGCATGGCGTGTCCGATGAGGTAGTCGTCGGTGAAGGTGCAGTCGATCTCCAGCATCCGCGTGACCGAGCGGTCGGCGGCGAAATCCTCCAGAAGTTCGATGTTGCTGGGATCCATGCAGACCATCATGCGGTCGGTTTCGTAGTAGTCAAACAGCATCCGCATCAGCGCGCGCCGGTGGCGCGTCCGCTTTTCGAGGCTCGTCTGAATGCCACCCAGATCGGGTAGGACAGCACTTTCCTCGTTGAAGATGTATTCGACCGCCGGGACATTGGTCGTCTGGCGGATGCGCTCCAGCACCCGCTTGGCCACATGCCACTTCTTGCAGACGATCACCAGCAGCTCGCGCTCGCGCCCGAGGGTCGATTCCGTTTCCCAGAAACGCGAGGCAAAGCGCCGGCCGATGCGGCCGCGACCGGTGAGGAACTTGAAGAGCTCCGGCCCTTCTCCCGAGATCTGGAAGGAGACGTCCGAGGCCGCATAGAGCAGACCCAGCCGGCGCTTGAGGTCCTGTGCTTCAGGGCTGATCTTGCGCGCAAAGAGATAGTCCTGGCTGATCAGCATGTCGTAGTGATCGTTATAGAAGGTGACCGGCATCCCGTAGTCGGTGAACATCAGGAAGGTGAGCGTGCGGCTGCGGATCTCGCCCTCTGGCACCAGGTGGGGCACGACGGTCTGGAAGAACGTTTCATCCGGGATCCAGGTGCTGGCAAAGAAGCGCATCACGTCCCTGCGCCGTTTTGCAAATCTCAGAGTTTTCTCGACGGTGGAGCGCCGCAGGCACCACCACTGGCTGCCGATCCGGATCTGCAGATCCTCCGGCAGCTTGCGGTCGAGCTTCAGGCGTCGCTGCAGACCCATCGCCGCATAGAACAGGCGCTTGTTCTTGCGCTCGTTGAAATAGTGGCGGTAGATCAACCGCTCTTTCTTCATGCCGGTCTTGATCCAGTCGCTCTCGAAATAGTCGAAACTCTCGATGAAGTCGGCATCGTTGTCATCGAGAAACCGGTGCGTATGCTCAGCTGTCTTGATCGGCATGCAATCGCCAGACAGCATGTAGAAATGTGTTGCCCGCGGAAAGGCCTCGAGCGCGGCTTCCACGGCATGAAGTGTTGCCTGCACAAGCGACCACTCGCCCCAGCCGCATTTCACCCGTTTGCTGGCAAGGACCACGTTGGCATTGTCGGAAAGGGCGGTGCGGATCTGCCGGAAATCCGTGGCATCGGCCCGCGCGTCGAAGTGGATCGTAACATAGTCGCCCGCCGCTGTCAGACGCTCCGCCTGCCGGACGATGGCGTCGGGGTCCTTATGGCACAAGAGGATGTAGGCGATTTTTGCCACGTCGGTCCTTCTGCTCGTCTCGCCGCCAACCTATACTGGGGCAAGAATGAAGACACATTGAATAAACTGCATTTATTTGTTCTTTTCTAACCAAATCGGGTCGATAACCCCAAAAACCGGCAGGCCGGGCAGGAGTTGAGCAAGATGGGCTTCCCAGGCACCTGGATGACCGAAAGTGAAAGCATGGTGTACCGCGTGGTGCCCAAATGCGCCTGCTCGACCATCGGCCAGATCATGTATTACTCCGATCACGGCAGGTTTTTCGACGGCGATATCCACGATGCGAAGGATGGGCTGCACAAGTGGGCGCTGGAGGACAGCCAGCGCCCGATCACCGAAAACGTGCAGCATCACAAGTCTTATGCCTTCACCTGCGTGCGTAATCCCTACACGCGCATCCTGAGCTCGTTCTTCGACAAGATCTGCGGCATCCAGCGCAACGGCAGTCGCTATCGCGGCAATCTGGTGCCTGTGCTGACGCAGAAATACGGCATCGATGTGGGCGGTGACGATGGGCGGGACGACTTCGACCAAATCGCTTCGTTCCGGCGATTTTTGCTCTTTGCGCGTGACACCATCCGTTTTCGCAAGCCGATGGACCCCGACATTCACTGGTCGGCCATGTCAGGGCACATCAGCACCTTCATCGTGAACGGCGGCACCTACGACAAGATCGTCTGGACGGAGAGTTTCAACGCGGGCATGCAGGAGGTTCTGGATGCGATCGAGACACCGCATCCGATTGTCCTGACCGAGGTGCCGCGGTTCAACGAGAGCGAGGGGCACGGGCCGAAGCGCGCCCATCCGGTTGAGGCGTACTTCGACGATCTGTCGATGCATCTTGTCTATGAGATCTACAAGCGGGACTTCGAGCTTTTCCGCTATGATTTCGAAGACCCGTCGAAGAAGGCTCCGACCGGCGAGATCGACCTCGAAGAGGTGCACGCCAAGCTTGGCGACTAGGGCGTCACCGTTTCAATTTGAAATCTATCGAAAGACAGCTCGCGATCGAGCCTAAGGGGTCGGAAAGAAATCGCCTTTCCACAACAAGATGCGGTCAGCCCCCGGCGAAGGGGCCAAGAACGCTCGTGCGGTGGTGCACCTGGAAGATATGGTTGTAGAGCTGCGCCACCCATTGCTTGCCCTCCATCGTGTGCTCCAGATGGCCGAGCGCGGGGCCGATAAGGGGCTGCACCTGAGACCAGAAGAAATCGGGGAATTTTTCCATCAGGTCCACGGCACTTTGATAGCCGAGCTCCTCGGCCATGCCGGTTTCCTTGAACTCCAGATAGAGCGCGCCGATCTTGCGGTGATAGAAGGGATCGGCCATCTGGCCGATAAGGTCCGCGGCGCGGACAAGTGCGGGTTCGCTGCTGGTGGACTGGTAATGCGCATCATTCGGCACGGGAAAGCGCGTATAGTCGATGGCGGCGGCGATGCGCTCCTCGTCAATCAGGCTGGAGCCTGCGAAGCGCTGGCGCGCGTAGATCATCCCGCGCTCGACGTGGTAGGGGGCGAGGTAAGCATCGGATGCGCCGCGCGGCGGGGTGATGGTTGTGCCGTCCGCGTCGATCACCACCTTTGAAGCGCCATCGCCCTCGCAGATGTCGCGCATGTACCCCACGTCGTGCAGAAGCAATGCGACGATGTAGTGCAGCCAGTCACAAGGCTGCAGCGCTTCCGTGACCAGCCGGCCCCGGATGATCTGCTGACCCACAAGGGTGACCATGATCGTGTGCTCGGCGTTGTGGTAAAGCGCGTCGGAGTTCGCCAGGCGCTCCAGCACCATTTTTGCGCAGCCATTGATGAAGGCGGCGTATTCGGGCTCCCGGCCCGAGAAGTATTGCAGGAATGTATCCGAAAGATGGTCACCAAAGGACGCTGCCAAAGTGGCTGTCGGGTTGAACATCAGAACGCTCCGGGGCCGGTCTTGTGCCTTGGTCATACACTATTTTCCGCAATGGGACCATTCCGTCCGGTACCGTGTGGTCTGCCGATCGCTGGGGCCCGCTTGCGCGTCACCGCTGCACCGACTACATCTGCGCGCATGGCGCAGGTGAAATCCACTTCGAAGTCCGATCCGAACTACAAGGTTGTCGCCGAAAACCGGCGGGCCAGGTTCGACTATGCGATCGAAGACGACGTGGAATGCGGGATCGTTCTCGAGGGGTCGGAGGTCAAGTCGCTGCGGGAAGGTGGTGCCAATATCGCCGAGAGCTACGCTGCGGTCGAGGACGGTGAGCTGTGGCTGGTGAACAGCTACATCGCCCCCTACAAGCAAGCCAAGACCTTCCAACATGATGAGCGGCGGCGGCGCAAGCTGCTGGCCTCGCGCAAGCAGCTGGCGGATTTCTGGAACGCGACGCAGCGCAAGGGCATGACCCTGGTGCCTCTGGTGCTGTACTTCAATCATCGCGGGATGGCGAAGATCAAGATCGGCGTGGCCAAGGGCAAGAAACTGCATGACAAACGGGAGACGGCCGCCAAGCGCGACTGGTCGCGCCAGAAATCCCGGCTGATGAAAGATCATGGCTAGCCACGCGGTGGCCTGAAAGCCCACCGCACCTGCCGGCACAGACCTTGGATCCGGCAGGTGGGGTGGGCTTTCAGGCCGCCCCTTCCCGCAAGCAGGCTTGCCTCTGCGGTCTGCGCTCGTTACCCAATGGGCGTTCTCAACCAAGGGGGTCTCCCATGTCCGATGATCCGAAGACACTGGTCTCGACCACGTGGCTGGCGCAGCATCTGAAGGATCCCGATTTGCGGGTGTTGGATGCCTCGTGGTATCTGCCGGACGCCGGACGCGACGCCCGAGCCGAATACGAGGCCGCGCATGTTCCAGGGGCGCGCTTCTTCGATATCGACGAGATTTCCGACCACCGTTCCGATCTGCCGCATATGGCGCCACCGGTGGAGAAGTTCATGTCGCGCCTGCGGGCGATGGGTGTAGGCGATGGGCACCAGGTGGTGGTCTACGATGGCGCCGGCCTGCTGTCGGCGGCCCGGGTCTGGTGGCTCTTCCGTCTGATGGGGCAGGAAAACGTGGCCGTGCTCGACGGTGGCTTCCCCAAGTGGCAGGCTGAAGAGCACCCCATCGAGGACATGCCGCCGGTGATCCGCGATCGCCACATGACCGTGCGCTTCCAGAACCATCTGGTGCGCGATGTGACGCAAGTCTCTGCGGCGTCGAAACTCAGGGATCACCACATCGTCGATGCGCGGGCCGCGGCACGGTTCCGCGGTGATGCGCCCGAGCCGCGCGAGGGCTTGCGTCCGGGGCATATCCCGGGGTCCCGCAACGTGCCCTACTCAGAGCTTCTGAACGACGACAACACCCTGAAGGATCCCGAAGCCTGCCGTGCGATCTTCGAGGCCGCGGGCGTGGATCTGGGCAAGCCCATCATCACCTCCTGTGGGTCGGGTGTAACCGCAGCGATCCTCGCGCTCGCGCTGGAGCGGATGGGGCATGCGCAATGGTCGCTTTATGATGGATCCTGGGCCGAATGGGGCATGTTCCCCACCGTGCCCGTTGCAACTGGAGACGCCTGATGTTCGAGACCCTCAAAACCCGCCCGGCCGACAGCATCCTTGCCTTGATGCAGATGTACAAGGATGACCCGCGGCCCAGCAAGATCGACCTCGGCGTCGGCGTCTACAAGGACGCAACCGGCCTTACGCCGATCATGCGCGCGGTCAAGGCCGCGGAGCATCAGCTCTGGGAGGCGCAGGATACGAAAGTCTATACAGGGCTTGCGGGCGATCCCGGATTTTCCGATGCGATGATTCAGCTGGTCCTGGGTGATGCGGTTCCCCGCGACAAGGTGGCCGCTGTGGCCACACCGGGTGGTACCGGGGCCGTGCGACAGGCCTTTGAGCTGATCCGCATGGCGCGCCCGGAAGCGCGGGTCTTCGTGTCCGACCCGACCTGGCCCAACCATCTGTCGATCCTGAGCTATCTGGGCATGGAGGCGGTCAACTATCGCTACTTCGACGAAGACACGCGTGCCGTCGACTTCGAGGGGATGATCGCCGACATCAAGGGCGCCAAGGCCGGCGATGTGGTTCTGCTGCATGGATGCTGCCACAACCCGACCGGCGCAAATCTGAATCTCGCGCAGTGGCAGGCGGTGGTCGATGTGCTGCTCGAAACCGGTGCCGTGCCCATGATCGACATCGCCTATCAGGGCTTTGGCGACGGGTTGGAAGAGGATGCGGGGCCGACACGGCTGGTCGCGTCTTCGGTGCCGGAATGCCTGATCGCGGCCAGCTGTTCGAAGAACTTCGGCATCTACCGCGAGCGCACGGGGCTCTTGATCGCGGTCAGCCAGAACAGCGAAGCGCGCAAGCTGCATCAGGATACGCTGGCGTTTCTGAACCGCCAGAACTTCTCCTTCCCGCCGGATCATGGCGCGCGGCTTGTCACGATGATCCTGAACGATGCGGCGCTCAAGGCCGACTGGATGGCCGAACTGGAAGAAGTGCGCGGCAGCATGCTGAGCCTGCGCAGCCAGTTGGCGGGCGAGTTGCAGCGGCTCTCGGGTTCGGACCGGTTCGGGTTTCTGGCCGAGCACCGCGGCATGTTCTCGCGCCTCGGCGCGTCACCGGAGAAGGTGGTGGAGATGCGCGAGACCCACGGGATCTACATGGTGGGTGACAGCCGGATGAACATCGCCGGGTTGAACGCCGAAACGGTGCCTGTTCTGGCCAAGGCGATCATCGACGCCGGGGTGTAGCTGCAAGTGGCATGGCAGCTGCCTTACACTTCCGGCAGACGCCGATCGGACCAAGACGAAAACAAAAACCCGGGCACATCGGCCCGGGTTTTCCGTTTCGCATATGTCCGCAGGCTTAGCCTTTGGAGAAGTCCGGATAAGCTTCCATGCCCATTTCGGCCGTGTCGAGCCCGCTGATCTCGGCCTCTTCGCTGACCCGGATGCCCATCGCCGCCTTGAGGATGAACCAGACGATCAGGCTTCCGACGAAGGTGAAGACACCGTAGGCCACGATCCCTGTCAGCTGCGTCATCAGGCTCGCATCGCTGTTGTAGAAGATCACCGCGATGGTGCCCCAGATCCCGGCAAAAAGGTGCACGGGGATCGCGCCGACAACATCGTCGATCTTGAACTTGTCCAGCATCGGGACGGTGAAGACCACGATCACACCACCGATCGCACCGATCCAGAGGGCACCGAAGAGCGTGGGCGCCAGCGGCTCAGCCGTGATCGAAACGAGGCCCGCCAGTGCACCGTTCAGCACCATGGTGAGGTCCGGCTTCTTGTAGAAGATCTGCGTCAGGAGCAGAGCTGTGACTGCACCGGCAGCCGCCGCCATGTTGGTGTTGGCGAAGATCCGGCTCACGTCCGAGACGTCACCGACGGTGCCCATGGCCAGTTGCGAGCCGCCGTTGAAGCCGAACCAGCCCAGCCACAGGATGAATGTGCCAAGCGTGGCCAGAGCCAGGTTGGAGCCCGGCATCGGATTGACCTTGCCATCTTTGTATTTGCCCAGACGCGGGCCGAGCACGATGGCACCGGCAAGAGCCGCCCAGCCGCCAACCGAGTGCACAACGGTCGAACCGGCGAAGTCGGAGAAGCCTGCCTCGGACAGCCAGCCGCCGCCCCACTGCCAGGAGCCGGAGATCGGGTACATAACGCCTGTTAGGACGACAACAAAGATCAGGAAGGGCCAGAGCTTGATCCGCTCGGCCAATGCGCCCGACACGATCGAGGCCGTGGCTGCGACGAAGACGAGTTGGAAGAAGAAGTCCGAGCCCACCGACGCATAGTCAAGCGCCGCATCGGCGGCCGCCACACCCACCGGGTCGAGTACGGTTGGAGAGAAGAAGGTGCCGACGTAGCCGTTAAAGTCGCCCGGATACATCAGGTTGAAGCCCATGAACCAGTACATGATCGCGGCAATGGAATAGAGGCCGATGTTCTTCGTCATCTGCATGGTCACGTTCTTCGAACGCACCAGCCCGCCTTCGAGCATCGCAAAGCCTGCGGCCATGAAGAAGACCAGGAAGCCTGCCATGCAGAACAGCAGCGTGGTCATGATGTACGGGCCGATCTCGTCAAAGCCCGGTGCCGCATCCTGCGCCAACGCCAGCGACGGCAACACGGTAAGCGCCGCTGCGGTGGCAATTGTCTTGAAATGTGTCATATTACCTATCCCTAAATTGTCGCAGCTTCAGAGCGCGTCTTCGTTGGTTTCGCCGGTGCGCACACGCACCGCCTGATCGACGCCGAGGACAAAGATCTTGCCGTCGCCGATTTTGCCGGTCTGCGCCGTTTTGGTGATGGTATCGACCACCTGATCCACGACGCTGTCGGCGACAACGATCTCGATCTTGACCTTCGGCACGAAGTTCACGGCATATTCGGCACCACGGTAGATTTCGGTGTGACCGGACTGAGAGCCAAAGCCCTTGATTTCCGTCACCATCATACCGCGCACACCGGCTTCGGTGAGCGCTTCGCGCACCTCCTCCAGCTTGAACGGCTTGATTGTTGCAATGATGAGTTTCACCTCTTGTCCCCTTCATTTGGCAGACTTGCTGCGGTATTTGCGCCCGCAGAAGACGCCAGAGGGCTGCGATGTTGGAAGTTACGTAGGCGAAATCATGGGCAAAACGCGCCCTGAGTGTACAAAAAATAGGCAGGTGATTTTTTTTGCCTATAATTTCAGCATAAGTTTAATCACCTTTCTGCATGGCAGCGCCTCAACAATCGCAACGCGGCAGGGTAGACTGCCGGAAACAACATAGGGCCGGGCAGGGTCGTCATGAGTGATTCACGCAAACGCAGACGGCCTCTGGTCGCTGACAGGCGCTATGCGACGGCGTCGAAAACAGCGCGCAAAGCCAAAGCGAAACCGAAGGCGAAGCCGCGCAAGACGACGCGTCGCAAGGCACCTCAGCGGCGGCGCGGCGGGCTGATCGGGCTGGTGCAGCGGCTGATCGGCTGGGTTTTGCGTCTGGTCTGGCGCATCACCTGGCGCGCGGGTCTTGTGGCCTCCGTCGTGCTCGGGCTGTTCGTCGGCTACTACTATACCACCTTGCCGGATGTGACCGAGCTGCTCGACGGTCGGGCGCGCGGCTCTGTGACCTTGCTCGACAACGAGGGCCGGGTGTTCGCCTGGCGGGGTGACCAGTTTGGCGGCGCGATCACCACCGAGACGGTCTCGCCGCACTTGCGCAATGCGATCATCGCGACGGAAGACAAGCGCTTCCACCGCCATTTCGGCATCAGCCCGCGCGGGATCGCGAGTGCCGTGCGGATCAATCTGAGCGAGGGGCGTGGGCCGCTCTCGGGCCACGGCGGCTCGACCATCACGCAGCAGACCGCCAAGCTTTTGTGTCTTGGCATCCCGTTCGATCCGACGGTGCAGAGCGAAGCGGAATACGAGGCCGATTGCCGGCGCGGCACGATCAAGCGCAAGGCCTCCGAGGCGATCTATGCGCTCGCGATGGAAGCGAAGTATTCCAAGGACGAGATCCTGACGATCTACATGAACCGCGCGTTCTTGGGTGCCGGTGCGCGGGGGTTCGAGGCGGCCAGCCAGCGGTATTTCGGGAAATCGGCGGCCAATGTCACAGCGGCAGAGGCGGCGATGCTTGCCGGTCTGCTTGTCGCGCCCACCCGCTTTGCGCCCACCAATGATCTCGCGCGCTCACAGAACCGGGCGGCGACGATTGTGCGCCTGATGAACGAGCAGGGATACCTGAGCGATAGCGAGGCAAAGGAGGCCCAGGCCAACCCCGCGCAGCTTTCTCAAGCCGCAGAGGCCCGCGCGGGCGGCTACTTCGCCGATTGGGTGATGTCCTCGGGGCCTGAGTTCTTCACGCGCAAGACCACCGAGGACGTGATCATCAAGACCACGCTCGACCAGCGCATTCAGGCGGCGGCAGATGCGGCGATGGACTGGGTCTTCGAGAACAAGATCCGGCCGGGCAGCAAGGCGCAGGCGGCGATTGTGGTGATGTCCGCTGACGGGGCGGTGCGGGCCATGGTCGGCGGACGCGAAACAAAGGTCGCGGGCGCCTTCAACCGCGCGGTGCAGGCCAAGCGGCAGACCGGCTCCGCCTTCAAACCCTTCGTCTACGCGGCCGCGCTCGATCTGGGCTATTCACCGAATGACACGGTTGTGGACGAGCCCATCACCATCGACATCCCCGGCTCTGGCCCGTGGTCGCCGCGCAATTACACCAACCGGTTCTACGGCAAGGTCACGCTGACCGATGCGCTGAAAGACAGCCTGAACATCCCGGCGGTGAAGGTGTCGGAGTTCGTCGGCCGCGATTTGGTGCGCCAGGTCGCCAGTGAGTTCGGGCTTGAGAGCGATCTGGCCGCAGGGCCTGCGCTGGCACTTGGTGCGTCCGAGAGCACGCTGATCGAGATGACGAGCGCCTATGCGGGCATTCTGAACGGTGGCTCCTCCGTCCAGCCCTATGGGCTGATCGAGCTGCGCCTGCTGGGCGACGACGAGCCCCTGATGGGCACCGGCGGCGGGATCGGTGAGCGCGTTGTCCAGGAAGCGGCGGCCCGCCAGCTGATCTACATGATGGAGAAGGTCGTCTCGGAAGGCACGGGCGCCCGCGCGCAATTGGGCGGTCGGCAAGTGGCGGGCAAGACTGGCACGACCCAGGCGGCGCGGGACGCGTGGTTCGTGGGCTTCTCGGCGGACTATGTGGCGGGGGTCTGGATGGGGTATGACGACAACACCCCGCTCACGGGCGTGACGGGTGCAGGTTTACCCGCGGAGATCTGGCGCGAGACCATGGCACGCGTGCATGAGGGTGTGCCGGCGAAACCGCTGCCGATGATGCTGCCGTCGAACACGAGTGCTGCCCGCGAACCGCAGGGTGGCCAGGAAGGCGGTGGCGGCGCCGTCGGCCTTCTGGAAGGGCTGCTGCGCGACATTCTGGGTGGTGGCGGAACGAGCAGTCGCCCGGGGGCGGAAAACGTGCACGGACCCGACCGCTGAACTCAGCTGGCGTTCCGCAGATCGCCGATCATCGCGTTGATGTCTCCGCCGCGCCGGTCGAGCATCGCGCCGATCTCGCCGCGCTCGGTCAGCAGCAGGTTCACGCCCTCGATATAGACGTTGAAGAACTTGTTGCTGCCGGACTTGTCGGAGATGTGGAAGTTCACCTCGAACGGGCCCTCGCCCCGCAGATAAGCGAGCGTCCGGATCTCGTAGCCCGCATTGATCTGGCGCGCAGACTGGATTTCGACCCGTCCACCGACGAAGTCGCGGAACTGTCGGCCGTATTTGCGGGTGATGTAGGTGGTGAAGGCATCATTGAAGGCGCGTTTCTGCGAGGCAGAGGCGGAGCGGCCATCTGCGCCAAGCGCATATTGCGCCATGATGTTCACATCCGCGTAGCGCGCGAAGAGGTTTTCGAACTCACGCAGGATCGCGGCGTCGGATTGCCCGGAGTTGATGACGCGGTCGATGTCGGCCACAACCTCGTCCACCAGCGCGCGCGCGGCCGCTTCGGTCAAAGCCGCGGCGGGGGTTGCCGCGATCAGGGTAAGGGCAGATGCACTCAGGAAAACATCTCGGCGGGTGAGATTACTCGGCATAGGGGTCCTCGTATGGGTCAGCTGCAAAGGGGTCGATGTCGGTCTGGCTGTCCTGTCCCAGTTCGAACCTGCGGTTTTGCAGGTAGATCGAGCGCGATTGCGCGTAGCTGTCCGCACTCTCATAGAGCACGGAATCGATTGTATCGGAGAACTTCTCGCGATCATTCAGCACAGAAGCCGCTGCCGTCGAGGGCGGGACAGAGCGCAGATCGTCGTCGAACTTGTTGTTGGTATTGGTCGTCAGCGGGTTGGTGAAGAAATCCACCACAAGCCCGACGGTATCGCGCTGTGTCGAGGGGCCAAAGACCGGAAGCTCGACATAGGCGCCCTCGCCGGCGCCCCAGACGGCCAGCGTTTCACCGAAATCGGTGGTGTGCTGCGGGATATTCAGCTCGGTCGCTGGGTCGAAGAGCCCGCCAATCCCGAGGGTCGAGTTCATGACAAAGCGTAGCGTGGCAAGGCCCGTCCCGCGCAGATCGCCTTGCAACAGGCTGTTCACCGCCACCCGGGGCATCGAGAGGTTTTCGGAGAAATTGTTCACCGTGTTACGGATTTCGACCGGCACGACGCCATAGGCCTGTGACACGGGCCGCACGAGGTTCTTGTCGAGGCCTTTGTTGAAGCCGTGGATCTTGCGGTTTTGCGTCTCGTAGGGATCATTGATCCCGTCGGCACGGGTCACGGCCTCTTGCGTGGCGCAGCCGCCAAGGGCGAGGGCCGTCAGGAGGGCGAAGGTCGGTCGCGCGAACGCCTTGGGAAGGGGGAGTGCAGGCACTGGGATCATCCTGTGAAATTGACGATACTGGACTTAAGACTTTTTACGGTGATGCCCAGAGGGCGCATGTGGGAATTCATTCGATGTGGCAGCTGCGCGACAGCGCAACAATAGTTGTATTGGGCGTATACAGTCCACAATTCAACGGACAAGCCGCGAATTGTGAGCGGAAATGTGTCCATTCAACCTGCACGGGTGACTGGGCGAGGTCAAGGTCCGGACCGCGGCAGTCCTGAAAATCTGAGAATGGGTAGGCAGTTAGCGCCTTCAGAGGCTGGGCGGGGCAGCGCGGCTGCGATGGATCGCCGCGCCGCTAATCCGCTTGTGGAACCCGGCAGGTTTGGCATACTTCTTGCACAAGCGCCGCGCCGCGCCTTGCCGCGCCCGCACTCATCCAAGAGGATCCGACCATGAGTATTGCTTCCCGCCTTGCCGATCTGGGCGTCACCCTGCCTGATGCGCCTGCGCCAGCCGCGAATTACGTGCCTTTCGTGCAGGTGGGCAACACGCTCTATGTGTCGGGGCAGATTTCCAACGGGCCCGACGGTCTGGTGACCGGCAAGCTGGGGGCAGACACGGATGTGGAGGCCGGGGCAGCCGCGGCCAAGCTCTGCGCGATCAGCCTTCTGGCGCAGGTCAAAGCCGCCTGTGGCGGTGATATCGAGCGCCTTGTCCGGGTCGTGAAGCTGACCGGTTTTGTGAATTCGACCGCCGATTTCACGGATCAGCCCAAGGTGATCAACGGCGCTTCGGATTTTCTCGTTGAAGCGCTTGGCGAGGCAGGCCGCCACGCGCGCTCGGCCGTGTCCGCGGCGGCCCTCCCGCTTGGTGTGGCGGTCGAGATCGAAGGGATCTTCGAGATCAAATGAGGGTCGCGCTGCCAGAGGCCTTCCTGCGTTATCCACTGGCACATCGGGCGTTGCATGATGTGGCGTGCGGGCGCCCCGAGAACAGCCGCGCGGCGGTCCGCGCGGCTATCGACGCCGGATACGGTATCGAGATCGACGTTCAGATGAGCGCCGATGCCCAGGCGATGGTGTTCCACGACAATGCGCTGGATCGTCTTGCCGATGGCAGCGGCCCGGTGCGCGCGGTGGCGGCCGACCAGCTCGCAAAGACGCCGCTGAAGGGCGGGTCAGAGGGCATTCCCGATCTTCCCGAGGTGCTCTCGCTTGTTGCGGGACAGGTCCCGCTGCTGATTGAAATCAAGGATCAGGACGGCGCGCTGGGGCCTGACATCGGCCCGCTGGAAGTGGCTGTGGCAGCAGCGCTGAAGGGTTACGAGGGGCCGGTCGCGGTGATGTCGTTCAACCCGCATGCGGTGATGCGCATGGCCCAGCTTTGCCCCGACGTGCCGCGGGGGCTGGTCACCGATGCCTATGGTGCCGCGGATTGGCCACTGCCCGAAGAGACCCGTGCGCGGTTGAGAGCGATCCCCGACTACGACCGGGCCGACTGCAGCTTCATCAGCCACAACTGGCGTGACCTGAGCAGACCACGGGTGGCTGACTTGAAGGCCCAAGGGGCCAACATCCTCTGCTGGACCGTCAAGTCGCCCCAAGATGAGGCGGAGGCCCGCAAGATCGCGCAGAATGTCACCTTCGAGCAATACCTCGCCCCGCTCTCCGCTTGATCCTGCGCGAGCGGGCTACAAGTAAGACGGGGAGCAGAGGCGACCGGATGCAGGAACAGGAGATCGAGATCAGGGTTCTGCCCTCGCTGCGCGAGATCGACGCAGCCGAGTGGGATGCCTGCGCCTGCCCGGAAGCCGAAGGAGGCGCCCGGCCTGCGGACCCTTTCACGACGCACCGGTTCCTGTCGGCGCTGGAAGACAGCGGATCGGTCGGGGCCGGAACCGGCTGGCAACCGCAGTACCTTGCGGCGCGCGTCGAGGGCCAATTGATCGCCGTGGCGCCGATGTATGCCAAGTCGCACAGCCAGGGCGAATACATCTTCGATCACAACTGGGCGCATGCCTATGAACGCGCCGGCGGGCGGTACTATCCGAAGCTCCAGATCGCGGTGCCGCACACACCGGCGACCGGTCGGCGGTTCCTGGTGCGCCCCGGGTTTGAGCACACCGGCAGCGCCGCCCTGATGCAAGGGGCGGTGCAACTCGCCGAGAGCAACCGCCTTTCGTCGCTGCACGTGACCTTCTGCACCGAGGCGGAGGCGATGCGCGGCAGGGCCTTCGGACTGATGCTGCGCAAAACCCAGCAGTTCCACTGGCGCAACGACGGATATGCCGATTTCGAGGGGTTTCTGAGCACGCTGAGTTCGCGCAAACGCAAGAACATCCGCAAGGAGCGCGCGCGGGCGCAGGCCTTTGGCGGGACAATCCATACGTTCAGCGGCGACGCGCTCGAGCCCGAACACTGGGACGCCTTTTGGCGATTCTACCAGGACACCGGCGCGCGCAAATGGGGCACCCCCTACCTCACGCGGCGCTTCTTCGACATCGCGCAAGAGACCCTGCGCGACGACATGGCGCTGGTGCTGGCCGAGCGTAACGGGCGCTGGGTGGCGGGTGCGTTGAACTTTTTTGGCGCTGAGGCATTATACGGCCGGTATTGGGGATGCATCGAGCATCATCCTTGCCTGCATTTCGAGCTGTGCTACTACCGCGCGATCGATATCGCCATTGCGGAAGGCTTGGCACGGGTCGAAGCGGGCGCACAGGGGGAGCACAAGCTGGCGCGGGGCTATCTGCCGGCGCCCACGTGGTCGCTTCATTGGGTGAACGACCCGGGCTTTTCCAAAGCCATCGGCGACTATCTCGAGGCCGAACGTGCGGCCGTTGACGAAGAGATAACGGTGCTGACGGAGTACGGGCCCTTCAAACGGGCCGAAGTCGAGGAACAGGAATGACTGAAAAACTGAGTGATGAAACACGCGGCCCCCTTCTGGAGCCGCTCTTTGCAGCCGGATGGCAGATGGTCGAGGGTCGGGACGCCATCGAGAAGACCTTTGTCTTCAAAGACTTCGTGGAGGCCTTCGGCTGGATGGCCCGTGTGGCGATCTGGGCCGAGAAATGGGACCACCATCCGGAGTGGAGCAATGTCTACAAGACCGTCGAGGTGGTGCTGAGCACCCATGATGTCGGCGGGTTGAGCGCGCTGGACGCCAAACTGGCCCGGAAGATGGACAGTTTGGCGGAGTAACCCATGGAAGACCTACTGCAAACCGAGATCTGGCAGGGCAAGACCCTCGCCGATCTGCTGACGCTCGACTTCCTCCTCAGTGCCGCGGGCTCCGTGCTGGCGGCCTTCGGCATTCTGATCATCGGCTGGATCGTGTCCGCCTGGCTCCAGCGTCGGATTCAGAACCTCGGCAAAAAGCACCGCCATCTGGACGACACGCTCTTCGATTTTCTGTCGTCCATCGTGCGGTACGTCGTGCTCGGCTTTGCCGTGCTCTTCGTGCTCAACACCTTCGGGGTTCAGACCACCTCGGTCGTGGCCGTCATCGGTGCGGCGGGCCTGGCCATCGGTCTGGCGCTTCAGGGCACGCTGTCCAATGTGGCGGCAGGCGTGATGCTGATCCTCTTCCGGCCGATCAAGCTGGGTGATTTCGTGGAAGTGGGTGGAGAAATGGGCACCGTCAAGGCGATCACGTTGAATTTCACGGAACTGGCCGACATCAGCAACGTGCAGGTGATCATCCCGAACTCCGAAGTCTGGGGCAACGTGATCACGAACTACTCCACGAACGACAAGCGCCGCGCGGAATGGACCTTCGGTGTGGGCTATGGGGTCAACCTGGCCGAGGCCGAGCGGATCATTCGCGAGACGGTGATGGCTGATCCACGCTCGCAATCGCATCCGGAGCCGTTCATCCAGGTCAACAATCTGGGCGACAGCTCGGTCGATTTTCTGGTGCGGGTCTGGGTCGATGCGTCGGAGTACTTCGGTTATCAGGCCGATATCAAGCGCGCCGTGAAAGAGGCGCTGGACGCAGGCGGGATCGATATTCCCTTCCCCACGCGGACGATGGTGCAGGTCAAAGCGTCCTGACGGCTGGCGCCCGGCGGTCAGCCCGCCGGGGCCACTGGGTCACATGTTTTCAAGCAGCGCTTCGCCGCCCGAAACCTCGCAGACGCCGGGGCTTTCCTCGGCCTGCAGCAGGGTCACTTTGCCATCATCGACCAGCATCGCATAGCGCTTCGACCGGGCATGCAGCCCGGCGGGCGGGGCGTCGAAATCCATGCCGATGGCCTTGGTGAACGAGCTGTCGGCGTCACCCAGCATGGTGATGCCGGCGGCGGTGGCCCCTGTGGCCTCGCCCCAGGACTTCATCACGAAGGGGTCGTTCACCGAGACGCAGATGATCTCGTCCACGCCCTTTGCGTCGAACTGATCCTTGGTGCGGATGAAGCTCGGCACATGGGCCGAGTGACAGGTCGGCGTATAGGCGCCCGGCACAGCGAAGAGCACGACCTTGCGGCCTTTCGTCTTGTCGGACAGCGAGACGGCGGCTGGCCCATCGGCGCCCAATTGGACCAGAGTTGCGTCGGGAAGTTGATCGCCCTGTGAAATCGTCATGTGCTAGGCCTTTCTTGGAATTGCGTTTGCCTTGCCCTCGGATATAGGTTGCGACCTCGGGCGAGGCCAGTGAATTCCGACGGGCAAAAGAGGGGGCGGGATGCGTCATATCATCGTGATCGGAGCGGGGCAGGCCGGCGCGTCCTGCGTGGCCAAGCTGCGCAACATCGGCTGCAATGACCGCATCACGCTGATTGGCGCCGAGCCGGTGCCGCCCTAT
Organism: Roseobacter sinensis; assembly: GCF_025755255.1. GTDB lineage: Bacteria > Pseudomonadota > Alphaproteobacteria > Rhodobacterales > Rhodobacteraceae > Roseobacter > Roseobacter sinensis. Next base: position 17,316 of record NZ_JALIEB010000005.1, read on the forward strand.
CAGCGCCCGCCCTTGTCCAAGGCTTATCTCATGGGGGACATGGGTCTGGAGCGGCTGTTTCTGCGGCCCGAGAGCTTCTATGCCGAGCAGGACATCACCCTGCGTACCGGCACTGAGGTGACGGCGATCGCAGCGGATACGCAACAGGTGCGGCTGGGCGACGAGACGCTGGGTTATGACGATCTGGTGCTGACCACCGGGTCCGAACCGCGCCGCCTGCCCGCCAGCATCGGGGGTGATCTCGAGGGCGTCTATTGCGTGCGAGACCTCGCCGATGTGGACGCCATGGCCCCTCGTTTCGCAGCCGGGCGCCGCGTGCTCATCGTCGGGGGTGGCTACATCGGGCTCGAGGCCGCTTCCGTGGCCGCCAAACTGGGGCTGCAGGTCACGCTGGTCGAGATGGCAGAGCGCATCTTGCAGCGTGTTGCAGCACCTCAGACCAGCGACTACTTCCGCGCGCTGCATGAGGCGCACGGCGTTGCGATCCGGGAGGGCGTGGGGTTGGAGCGGCTGACCGGTGACGGGGCCGTAGGCGGCGCAGTGTTGAGCGACGGCACCGAGGTCGAGGTCGATTTCGTGATTGTCGGTGTGGGCATTGCGCCCTCCACGACGCTCGCCGAGGCGGCGGGGATCGAGATCGACAATGGCATCCGGGTGGACGCGCAGGGTCGGACGTCGATACCGCATATCTGGGCGGCTGGGGATTGCACGTCCTTCCCCTATCGCGACCGGCGCATCCGGCTGGAAAGTGTCCCCCACGCGATCGACCAGTCGGAGTTGGTGGCTGAGAACATCATGGGCGCGGGCAAGGACTACGTGGCCAAGCCCTGGTTCTGGTCGGACCAGTATGACGTCAGATTGCAGATCGCGGGGCTGAATACGGGCTACACGGATGTGGTTGCGCGTCAGGGCGCAGGGCAGACGGCCTCTTTCTGGTACTACCGCGAGGGCAACTTGCTTGCCGTCGACGCGATGAATGACCCGCGCGCCTACATGATCGGCAAGCGGCTGATCGAGGCGGGCAAAAGTGCCGACCCTGCGCGCGTGGCCGATGCGCAGGCTGATCTGAAACCGTTGCTCAGCGCGTGAGGATCATCGCGGGTGAGTATCGCGGTACAGCGCTTGCCACTGTCGGCAGGGGCGACACGGCTGCGCATCTGCGCCCCACCACCGACCGGGTGCGCGAAAGCCTGTTCAGCGTGCTGACCCATCACGATGTGATCGCGGGCGCGCGGGTGCTGGACGTCTTTGCCGGAACCGGCGCGCTGGGGCTGGAGGCGCTGTCGCGCGGCGCCACGCGGGCCGCCTTTGTCGACGACGGGCGTGTGGCGCAAGGGCTGATCCGCCAGAATATCGCCAAGCTGCGCGTGCAGGATCGCACCGAGACGATCCGGCGCAATGCCTTGCACCTGCCAGCGCGTGACGGCATGCCCTTCGATCTGGTGTTTGTCGATCCACCCTATGGAAAGGGGTTTGGAGCAAAGGCGCTTGCCGTCCTCGAGACCGGCGGCTGGTTGTCACCGGAGGCGTTCATCGTGTGGGAGGAGGCGCAAGAGATGCCGGCGCCCAGCGGCTTTGAGGTCGTGGATCGGCGTCGCTATGGTGACACGCATATCACGTTGCTGTCGAAAACCACGCCATAAAGTGATACGCAACCCTCATGTTCGCATCTGCCATCTCCCTTTTCTGGTCGATCCCGGACGCACGCGGCGCGACCGGGCCCGCGCCCAGGCGCAGGCCGTCGCCGATCTTCATCGGGGATGCGGTGCAGCCCTGGGGTCGAGAGACCCTGCTGCTCGAAATTCTGCGCCGGGATGCGGAGGATCAGCCGTTCGAATAGGTGGGGTGGAACAACCCGCCGGGTGAGAGCGTGAAGATATCCGCACCGTCCGACGTCACACCGATCGAATGTTCGAACTGCGCCGAGAGCGACTTGTCGCGGGTCACGGCGGTCCAGTCGTCGGCCAGTGTCTTGGTCTCCGGACGGCCCAGGTTCACCATCGGCTCGATGGTGAAGAACATGCCCTCTTCGAGAACAGCGCCGGTTCCTGGCCGGCCGTAGTGCAACACATTGGGGGGCGCATGAAACACCCGGCCCAACCCATGCCCGCAGAAATCGCGCACAACGGACATGCGGTGACTTTCCACGAAGGATTGGATTGCGTGGCCGATGTCGCCGAAGGTCTTGCCGGGCTTGACCGCCTCGATCCCGATCATCAGCGCGTCATGGGTCACCTGGATCAGCCGCTCGGCCTTGCGCGGTAGCTTGCCCGCCACATACATCCGGCTGGTGTCACCGAACCAGCCATCGACGATCACTGTGACGTCGATGTTCAGGATATCGCCGTCCTTCAGCCGCTTCTCGCCCGGGATGCCGTGGCAGACCACGTGATTGACCGAAATGCAGCTGGCGTGCTTGTAGCCCTTGTAGCCGATGGTGGCCGATGTGGCGCCCGCCTCCTCGACCATTCTGGTGATGGCCATGTCGATGGCACCCGTGGTCTGGCCGACAAAGATCAGCTCTGCCACGTCGTCGAGAATGCGCGCGGCAAGCTGGCCCGCGGCCCGCATGCCGGCAAAATCGCCCTTCTCGTAAATGCGGATGCCATCCTTTGTATGGCGCCCGCGAAGATCGTCGTCCACTGGACTACTCCGTCGTGACTGTTGGGCGCGGTTTTAACGCGCAAAAGACCCAAGGGCCAGTGGCCCTCAGATCCGTATTTCGAGCGCGTCTGAGAGTTCGACGCCTTGAGGGGAGATATTGGTGCGATGACACAGGGTTTCAACGCCCTGATCGCGCGCCTGTCGATATGTCGCATCATAGAGCGGGTCGATATCGGCTGCGAGCGTGAATGCGGTGCAATCTGTCCGCTGGACCAGGTAAAGCATCACCGCACGGTGGCCCTGCCGCGCCATCTCGGCAAGCTCGGCAAGGTGCTTGGCACCCCGCGCCGTCACGCTGTCGGGAAACTCCGCAAGGCCCGACTGGCGCGAGAGCGTGACGCTCTTGACCTCGACATAGGCATCCGGCAAGCCCGGTTCCGAGAGCAGGAAGTCGATGCGGCTGCCCGCGCCGTATTTCACCTCCGGCCGCACCATCCCGTAGGCGGCAAGTCCGGGGACGGCGCGGGCCTGCAGCGCCGCCTTCAGCGCCTTGTTCGGCAGCGAGGTGTCGACCCCGGTGAAATGCCCGTTCTCGTGATCGACAAGGCGCCAGCCGTATTTCAGCTTCTTCTTCGGGTCGTTGTTCGGCTCCAGCCAGACCCTGGTGCCGGGCTCTGCAAGGCCCATCATCGAACCGGGGTTTGCACAATGGGCGGTGATCTCGATGCCTGTATCCTCGAGCACGCAATCGGCGAGAAAGCGTTTGTAGCGGCGGGTCAGCCGGGCGGGCACAAGATCGGTTTGAAAGCGCATGAGGCCGGGTCTATACCTCACGGCAGGTGAGACGCAAGGAAGGCCCTTCATGCCCAACCCCACGGCTGCGATGCTGGTGATCGGAGATGAAATCCTCTCCGGTCGGACACGCGATGCGAACATGTACCACCTGGCTGGCAAGCTGACGGAGGTCGGCCTCGATTTGCGTGAGGTGCGCGTGGTCAGCGATGATCGGGGTGCGATTGTCGAGGCGGTTCAGGCCCTTGCGGCTGCCCATGACCATGTCTTCACCAGCGGCGGCATTGGCCCCACGCACGATGACATCACGGCCGATTGCATCGCCGCGGCCTTCGGCGCCGAGATCGACGTGCGTGCAGATGCGCTGGCCATCCTGAAGCAACACTACGCCACAACCGGGATCGAACTGAACGAGGCGCGCCTGCGCATGGCCCGCATCCCCGCAGGCGCGACGCTGATCGACAACCCAGTCTCCGCCGCACCGGGGTTCACCCTTGCGAATGTGCACGTCATGGCCGGCGTGCCGTCCGTCTTTCAGGCCATGGTGGAAGCTCTGCTGCCGCAGCTTGTGGGCGGGGCACCTTTGGTGTCGGAAACGCTGCGGGTGCTTCGCGGCGAGGGCGATATCGCCGGACCCTTGGGCGCTTTGGCCGAGGAGTATCCCACGCTCAGCCTCGGGTCCTATCCGTTCCAGCAGAAAAACGGGCGCTACGGCTCCAACGTGGTGATCCGTGGCTCCGATGCGGCGCTGGTCCGACAGGCCAAGCAGCGGTTGGCCGAGACCTTCCGGGAATGACCTCGCCCGATCTTTTTGCGGTGAGTGACGCGACCTGGCCTGCGGCGGCCTATCGGCCTGTGGGCCCGTGGGTGCTGCGCGACGGGCAGGGGGGTGGCAAGCGGGTCTCCGCAACCTCTGCCACCGAGGCGGCACGGCCCGACGACATCGCGTTGGCCGAGGCAGACATGGCCGCACGCGGGCAGTCGCTGCTCTTCACTTTGCAGCCCAAGGATGCCGAAATCGACACGGCACTGGCCGACCGCGGCTATGAGGTCGTCGACCCCACAAACCTCTGGATCGCGCCCATAGATCGGTTGACCGATCTGCCGGTGCCGCGGGTGACGGCCTTCTGCATCTGGGAGCCGCTGGCGATCATGGAGGAAATCTGGGCCAAGGGCGGTATCGGCCCGGCACGGCTCGCCGTGATGGCGCGCGCGGCGGAAAAGACAGGCATCCTCGCGCGCTGGAACGAAAGACCGGCTGGCGCCGCCTTTGCGGCAATCCATGAGGATGTCTGCATGGTGCATGCGGTGGAGATCCTGCCCGAACAGCGCCGCCAGGGCGTGGCCAGCTGGGTCATGCGGGCGGCGGCCTTCTGGGCCGCGGCCCGAGGCGCGCGGCATATCTCTGTGCTTTGCACGCAGGCCAACGAGGGGGCGAACCGGCTCTATTCCTCTCTGGGCTTCGAGACCGTGGGCCAGTACCATTACCGGCATAAACGCTCACGGAAGGTGCCCTGACATGGCGGATGAGACCCTGCCCACAGCCTTGAACCTGCCTATGGTCGACCCTCTGCCCGAGGCCACGCAGAAATACTTCGACATCTGTCAGGACAAGTTGGGGCTCATCCCGAATGTCCTGCGCGCCTATGCCTTCGATATCGAGAAGCTCGACGCATTCACGGCGATGTATAACAACCTGATGCTGGCACCCTCGGGGCTCAGCAAGCTCGAGCGCGAGATGATCGCTGTGGTTGTCTCCTCGATCAACAAGTGCTTCTACTGCCTCGTGGCGCATGGGGCCGCGGTGCGCGCGCTTTCGGGCGATCCGCAACTGGGTGAGGCCCTGGTGATGAACTACCGCGTGGCCAGGCTCGATGCGCGCCAGCGCGCCATGCTCGATTTTGCGGCGCAGATGACCACGGCCAGCGCAACGATTGAGGATGCGGATCGCACCGCGCTTCGCGATGTGGGGTTCACCGATCACGACATCTGGGACATCGCGAATGTCGCCGGGTTCTTCAACATGACCAACCGTGTGGCCAGCGCGACGGCCATGCAGCCCAACGACGATTATCACGCACAGGCCCGATGACGCGGGCACGGCTCCTTTGCACGCTTGCGGCTCTGGTCGGCGCCGGTGCCGTTCCGGCGGCTGAGCTGACGCTGCCGTCCGCTGCCAGGATGACGGTCGAGCGGGCGACGGAACTGGACAGCTTCGATGCACCTCTGGGCCCCTTTTCCGACGGGCAAGTGCCGGCGCGCACCCTCGAAGGCGCCGTGACACGGCGCGCCTGGCGGATCGACACCGGCAATCTGACCTCGTTGCAGGTCATGGCCCCCCTGCGGGAGCAGATCGAGGCGCTCGGCTACGACATCGTCTTCGAATGCACAAGCTCTGCCTGCGGCGGCTTTGATTTCCGGTTCGCGATTGAGGTGCTGCCAGGGCCGAACATGTACGTCAATATTGGCTCTTATCGGTATCTGACCGCGTTCAAAGGGCCGGACGACGATCCCGACGAAACTCTGACGGTGCTGACAAGTGCCACCGCGGCCTCGGCCTATGTGCAGGTGATCCATACAGCCACTGACGCCGCCACCCCACCAGTTACCAGCGCAGCACCGGTGGCGCGCCCTGATCTGCAACCGCCCGAGCCCGAGGCGCCCGATCTTCTGCGCGATGGGTTCGTGGTACTGTCCGATCTCGATTTCGACACCGGTACGACCGCGCTTGGCCCCGGGCCTTTCGCCTCGCTGCAAGAGCTTGCAGATCTGATGGAGGCCCGCCCGGAGCTTCGGATCGCCCTGGTCGGTCATACCGACACCGTTGGTGGGCTCGAGCCCAACATCGACCTGTCGCGCGCCCGCGCGCAGGCCGTGCGCGGGCGGCTGGTCGCGCAGTACCAGATCGATCCGGCGCGTCTGGATGCGGAAGGCATGGGATATCTTGCGCCCGTCGCCTCCAATCTGACTGCCGAGGGGCGAGAGCGGAACAGGCGCGTGGAGGCGATCGTGCTCAATACGGAATAGGATTGCTGCGAAACCGCGGGGGGCGGGCGACAGCGCGGTCGCCTGTTACCAGTCCGAGGGGCCCTTGTCCGCAAAGGCGTGCACAAGAAAGTCGATGAAGGCGCGCACTTTGGGCTGGGTGAACCGCCCCGGCGGGTAGACCGCGTAGATGCCTTGCGTTTCCAGTGGCAGATCGGGGATCGCATCCTCGACCAGACCTTTCTCCATTGCGTCGGCGTAGAGAAAGCTGGGCAGGTAAGCGATCCCGAGCCCGGAGATCGCCGCATTCAGCAGCGATTGCCCGTCGTTCACGCTGAGCCAGCCGGCAGTGCGCACCTGGCGTTTCTCGCCAGATGGCGCGGTGAGTTTCCAGACGTTGCCTGACGACTGGTTCGAATAATGCAGCAGCTTGTGCGCGTTGAGATCATCGATCTTACGGGGCCGACCGTATTTCTCGAAGTACTCGGGGCTCGCAATCATGCGTTTCGTCGTTTCAGTCAGCTTGCGCGCGCGCAGCGTGCTGTCTTCCAGCTCGCCGATGCGGATCGCCATGTCGAAGCCTTCCGAAATCAGCTCCACATAGCGGTTGTTGAGCACCATGTTCACCGTGATATCCGGGAAATCGGACAGGAACTGGCTCAGGACAGGAGACAGGTGGTTAACCCCGAAGTCGGTCGCGACCGAAATGCGCAGCAGACCCGAAGGCGCACTTTGCATGGAGGTGACCAGCGCATCAGCCTCGCCCGCGTCGTTCAGGACGCGCCGCGCGCGATCATAATAGGCCAGACCGATTTCCGTGGGGCTGACCCGTCGTGTCGTGCGATTGAGCAGGCGCGCGCCAAGGCGCGCTTCCAGCGAGGAGACATGCTTGGAGACAGCCGATTTGGAAATCCCCAGCTTCTTGGCCGCATCGGTGAAGCCACCTTGGTCGACAACTGTGGCAAATGCTTCCATTTCTGTGAGGCGGTCCATCGCCTTCCCCTTCCTCGATCCCAAAGGCCTGACCGGGTTATGCGGGTGAATTCAGGCAGGAACGCGGCAGAGGTGAGACAGTATCACGGTATTTGAGTGGATCGTCCGGGGCGCGGAAACGCCGCAAGAGCGTATTATCGGACAGCCGAACGCGGTTGGAGCATCTTGAACGTCGGACCATCTTCGACAAGTTGCCTCGCCGTCTTATCTTCTGCACAGTGGGACAAAAGTGGAGGAGACCAAGATGACACGACTGTTTGCCGCTATCGCCGCAGGGATGCTGAGCGCAGGGTCTGCGTTTGCGGGGGGAGAGACGCCGTCCAATCCGGACGCCGAGCTCTATTTCGTCAATCTCGAGGACGGAGCAACGGTCTCCTCGCCCGTGCAGGTGATCTTTGGACTGCGCGGGATGGGTGTGGCTCCTGCGGGCGCGGAAGTGGAGAACACCGGCCACCACCACCTCCTCATCAACCGCCCGCCACTGGGCGAGGGTGAATTCGGCGACGAGGAGTTCGAGCTGGCCATTCCGGCCGACGAGAACCACGTCCATTTCGGTGGCGGTCAGACCGAGACAACCGTCGAGCTGCCGCCCGGTGAGCATACCTTGCAGCTGGTTCTGGGGGATTGGACCCACGTGCCGCACACCGATCCGATCGTCTCGGAGGTGATCACGATTACCGTCGAGTAGGCTCGCTCACAGGGCCGCGGCGAGCCGTGTCCCCTGATTGATCGCACGCTTGGCATCGAGCTCGGCGGCCACGTCCGCGCCGCCGATCACATGGCAGGGTGTCCCTTGCGCCTCCAACGCGTCCGCGAGGCTGCGATCCGAGAGCTGTCCGGCGCAGAGCACGATGGTGTCCGCTTCGATCAGCGTGGGGTTTTCGCGCGCCTCGCCGTGGGAGACAAGGATGCCGCCTTCTTCGATGCGCTCGTAGTTGACGCCGCCGATCATCTTGACGTCTTTCATCGCCAGGGCCGCGCGGTGGATCCAGCCGGTGGTCTTGCCGAGGCGTTTACCCGGCTTTTCCGCCTTGCGCTGCAGCAGCGTGATCTGCCGCGCCGGCGCGTCGGGCTGTGGGCCTTCGGGCGCGAGGCCCGAGCGGTGCTCGGCAGGGTCCGCCACGCCCCATTCGCGCATCCAGTCGGGCAGGCTTTCCGTGGGGCTGGTGCCTTCGTGCACGAGGTATTCGGCCACGTCGAAACCGATGCCGCCCGCGCCGACGATCGCCACGCGTTTGCCGACCTCGGCCGTGCCGCGCAGCACGTCGATGTAGCTCAGCACATGGGGCGCGTCCTGACCGGGGATACCCGGATCACGCGGCACCACGCCGGTGGCGATGATCACCTCGTCGAAGCCTGCGAGATCCGCCGCGGTGGCAGTGTGGCCAAGGCGCAGCGTGATGTCATGCTCGGCCATCATGGTGCGGTACCAGTCCACGAGGCCCCAGAACTCCTCCTTGCCCGGCACCTGCTTGGCCATGTTGAGCTGGCCGCCGATCTCCTCGGCCTGATCAAAGAGCGTGGTCCTGTGCCCCCGTTCCGCCGCCGTCATCGCTGCGGACAGACCTGCGGGGCCGGCGCCGACGACGGCGATGGATTTTGGCGTGTCGGTCGGGCTGATGGTCAACTCGGTCTCGTAACAGGCGCGGGGGTTCACGAGGCAACTGGAGATCTTGCCGCTGAAGGTGTGATCGAGGCAGGCCTGATTGCAGGCGATACAGGGCGCGATCTGCGCGGATTTGCCCGCCATCGCCTTGGCCACGAAATCCGCATCGGCCAGCATCGGCCGCGCCATCGAGACCATATCGGCGCAGCCGTCCGCCAGAACCTCTTCGGCGACCTCGGGCGTGTTGATCCGGTTCGACGTGATCACCGGGATGCCGACTTTGCCCATCAGCTTCTTGGTGACCCAGGCGAAGGCCGCGCGGGGCACGGAGGTTGCAATCGTCGGGATGCGCGCCTCATGCCAGCCGATGCCGGTGTTGATGATCGTGGCCCCCGCTTTCTCGATCTCCTGCGCCAGTTGCACGACCTCCTCATGGGTTGAGCCATTGGGCACAAGGTCGATCATCGAGAGACGATAGATCAGGATGAACTCCGGCCCCACCGCCTCGCGGGTGCGGCGCACGACCTCGATGGGCAGGCGCATGCGGTTCTCGTAGGACCCGCCCCAACGGTCGTCGCGCTTGTTGGTGTGGGTCACGAGGAACTGGTTGAGGAAATAGCCCTCCGATCCCATGATCTCGACCCCGTCATAGCCCGCCTCTTGCGCCCGCTTCGCACAAGCGACGATATCGTCGATCTGCTTTTCGATACCCTCTTCGTCAAGCGCCGTGGGCGGGAAGGGCGAGATGGGCGACTTGATCGCCGAAGGCGCCACGCATTTCGGCCCGTAGGCATAGCGGCCCGCGTGCAGGATCTGCATGGCGATCTTGCCGCCATCGGCGTGCACGGCGCGCGTGATCACGCTGTGGTTGGCGACATCCTCATCCGTGACCATCATCGCCGCCCCCGGCAGCACGGAGCCTTCGAGGTTCGGGCCAATCCCGCCTGTGACCATCAGGGCCACCTGACCGCGCGCGCGCGCTGCGTAGAACTCCGCCACCCGGTGCCAATCCTTCGTCTCCTCCAGCCCGGTGTGCATCGAGCCCATGAGCACGCGGTTCTTCAGCGTGGTGAAGCCCAGATCGAGCGGCGCCAGAAGATGCGGATAGTCAGCCATGGAACTCTCTCCCCGGATGTGGTTGGCACGAGATCACATTTTCACATATGGGCTGTCACGTCGAACGCGGCGTCACGGGGGGCATGATCATGATCAGATGGGCGGCGCCGCAGGATGCGGAGGCCTTGGGGCAGGTGTTCTATTCCGCCGTACGCGACGGGCCGAGCCCCTATACCGAGGCGCAGCGCGCCGCCTGGGTGCGCGACGTGCCGAGCGGGCCGCGCTGGGCCGCGCGTCTGACCCCGTTGCGGATCGCCGTGGCAGAGGTGGATGGAACGGTTGCAGGGTTCATGAGCATCGAGAGTGGCGGCTACATCGATCTTGCGTTCATTCGACCAGCACATCGCGGTGCGGGGCTTTTCCGCCAGCTTGCCGCGCGGGTGGAAGACCATGCGCGCAGCAAGGGCGAACCGCTGCTTTGGACCCATGCGAGCCTCATGGCGCAGCCGGCCTTTCGGGCAGTGGGGTTTTCGACTATCCATCACGAAAGAGTGGAGCGGCACGGTGAGCACCTCGACCGCGCCAGGATGGAGAAGAGGCTCGGATGACCCCGGAAGAGATCAAAAAGCTGCCTTACCGGCCATGTGTCGGTGTGATGCTGATCAATCCGCGGCACGAGGTCTTTGTCGGGCAGCGGATCGACAACTACCGGGATGCCTGGCAGATGCCGCAGGGCGGCGTGGACCCTGGCGAGGATCCGCGTGCTGCCGCCTTGCGCGAGCTCCGCGAGGAGACCGGGGTGCGTCCCGGGCTGGTGACGGTGCTGGCCGAGACCGAGAATTGGCTGCCTTATGATCTGCCGTATGACCTCGTGCCCAAACTGTGGAAAGGGCGGTTTCGGGGGCAGGAACAGAAATGGTTCCTGATGCGGTTCGAGGGGCGTGACAGTGACATAGATATCGCGACGGAGCATCCGGAGTTTTCACGCTGGCGCTGGATGCCGACCAGCAGGCTCATCGACGCGATTGTCCCTTTCAAGCGCGATGTCTACGTTTCGGTCCTCGATGCGTTTTCAGAACACCTCTAGGGTTCGAAGATCGGGATATGCGCGCCTGCGTCGCGGGGGAGAAGGCCGGTCACGCGCGGATCGTCGCAGATCTCGACCTCCTGACGCCGAGGGATGAAGCCGCTTCGCCGGTAGAAGTCAAGAGCACCGGGGCTGTCCATGGTGCAGGTATGCACGTGGAAGTGCGCAATCGGCCTGTCCCATGCGCGCGTGATCGCCTCGTTCATCAAAAACCGGCCCGCGCCCTGCCCCATGAGCCGCCGGGTGACGCCGAAATAGGCAAGCTCGCAAGCGTTCGGGCGGCGGAAGTCAAGCTCCAGCAGCGCTTCGGCCCGACCGTCGAGCAGGAGGGTGAACATCTCGACCTGCGGGTCCGCGACAAGGGCGGTGATCTCGGCGTCTGAGAGCTTCATTCGCTCGAACCAGAGCCACTCCTGAAGACCGACGCGGCGAAAGAGATCGCGGTAGTCTTCCGGGTCAGGTGTCAGCGCGGTGAAGTTCACGCCTGCGGGCAGATCAACCTGCCGCAACGCGGGCTTTGAGCGCATGTCCAGATGCGTCACGATCGTCGCGACCTTGCCGCGCGGCACCGGGTGCAGGCCGTCGGCGATCACGCTCAGACAAGTCCTTGGGTGCGAAACACCTTCATCATGTCGGTCTGCGGGCGCGGTCCCACGTGGCTGATGACCTCCGCCGCGCAGAGGTTGCCCATACGCGCGCAGGTCTCCGTGTCGCGCCCCGTCGCCACGCCGTAGAGGAAGCCCGCAGCGAACTGATCACCTGCGCCGGTGGCATCGACGGGCGTGACCGGAGTAACCGGTACATCCACGCGCTTACCGTCTGTAATGACTGTGACCCCGTCGGCAGAGCGGGTGCAGACGACCATCGGACAGATGTCGGCCGTCTTTGCCAGCGCTGTTTCCACATCCGTCTGGAAGAGCGATTCGATCTCATGCTGGTTGCCGATGACGTAGTCGAGATCCCTTTCGATGAGCGACAGGAAGTCGGCCCGGTGCCGCTCGACGCAGAACGGATCGGAAATGGCGATCCCGGCGATGCCGCCGCCCGCCTTTGTCGCCCGCGCTGCTTCGCGAAACGCGGTTTTGCCCGCGTCATGATCGAAGAGATAGCCTTCGAGGAACATGATGCGTGCGTTGCCGGAAACCTCCGGCGGCACGTCCGCCGAGGTCAGCCCGGTGGAGATGCCGAGATAGGTGTTCATCGACCGCTCGCCGTCAGGCGCCACGAAGATCATGCTGCGCGAGGTGGGCACTTCGCCGTCCTCGACGGGCGGGTTCACGAAGTCGATGCCATTGTCGGTCATGGCACTGGCGTAGAAATGCCCGAGCGCGTCATCGCGTACCCGGCCGATGAAGGCCGTCTGTAGCCCCAGTGCCCCAACACCCGCCACCGTGTTTGCCACTGCGCCGCCGGGTGTCTGCATCCGGTCGTTCATCGAGCCATAGAGCTTTTCCGACCGGTCGCGGTCCACCAGCTGCATGATGCCCTTTTCGATCCCCATCAGATCGAGAAAGCTGTCATCGGCATGGGTGATCACGTCGACAACGGCGTTTCCGATGCCGACAAGCTGGTAGTGTTTCATGGGGTCTTGTCCTCAAATGGGCAGAGATCGCGGATGATGCAGGTCGGGCAAAGCGGCTTGCGCGCTTTGCAGTGATAACGCCCGTGCAAGATCATCCAGTGGTGCGCGTGCAGTTGGAAATCTGCGGGGATGTTGTCTTCAATGGCGCGCTCGACCGCCTCGACCGTCCTGCCGGGCGCGATGCCGGTGCGGTTGCCGAGGCGGAAGATATGGGTGTCGACCGCCTGGGCCGGGTGCTGCCACCACATGTTCAGCACCACATTGGCGGTCTTCCGACCCACGCCCGGCAGACTCTGAAGGGCCGCGCGGCTGTTCGGAACCTCGCCACCGTAGTCGTCAACCAGGATCTGGCTCAGCTTCATCACGTTCTTGGCCTTCTGCCGGTAGAGCCCGATGGTCTTGATGTGCTCGATCAGCCCATCGAGGCCGAGGTCGAGCATCTTCTGCGGCGTATCCGCGACCTCAAAGAGGCTTCGGGTGGCCTTGTTGACGCCGGCATCCGTGGCCTGCGCACTTAGCGCCACCGCCACCACAAGGGTGTAAACGTTGACATGTTCCAACTCCCCCTTCGGTTCAGGGTCGGCCTCCTGAAACCGGGCGAAGATCTGTCGAATGGTATGGTAGTCGAGCTGTTTTGCCATTCGCCCGGTATGCTGTCTTTGCCGGGCATGGGCAAGCCTATGGGTCCGCGATCCTTAAAATGCGTCTCAAAACTTGGCGGATTTTTCAGCAGTATCTTCACCTCGATCTGCGAGGGTGCGATCTGGATCAATCCTGACAGGTATCGCGATGCCCACGAGTTCGTTCTACGGCTACTCCTCCGAGGCACTGGTGTACAACGCCACCAACGGCACGTTTACGCTCGACGCCAACTACGACTTCACGACGGACCGCGTTCTGTTCCAGATCACCGATGATGACGCGTCTCTCGATGGGGACGAGCACAACAACGAAGTGGGCGAAGATGCGGACCAGACAGGTGTCGTGACCCGACCGGACGGGACGCTGGTGGGATCGGGCCTTATCTACGGTGAGGAATACGCGATCCTGCAAGCCCCTGACGGGTCACAGGTCACAATCGACCGGATCGAGATCGCGGGCGTGAAGATGGGCTATGTGCCCTCCGCGCCGCTCCAGCCCGGCGTGACCTACACCTATGTCGGCGGCGGGGATATCGACAATATTCTGCAATCTCAAGGCGGTGCGGACACCCGGCAGACCTACGCGCAATACGAACAGCAGAGCGTGCCGTGTTTCGGACCTGGAACGATGATTCGCACCGAGAACGGTGAGATCCCCGTCGAATGGCTCGAGACCTCCGATAAGGTACTGACCCGCGATCACGGGTACCAGCCGATCGTCTGGATCGGGCGCACCAAGTTGGATCCGGGCTATTTTACGCAGTACCCTGCGGAACGCCCGGTGTGCATCCCGGCAGGCTCCTGCGGTGCGAACATGCCCACGCACGATCTGCACGTCACCGGCGATCACAGGCTGCTCTTCACCTCCGCCAAAGCCGAGATGCTGTTTTTCTCCAGCGAAGTCCTTCTGCCTGCCAAGGCATGGCCGGACCGTGGGCATGGTTTCCAGTTTTTTCCTGCGGAGCCCTACACGCTCACCCATATCGCATGCGCTCAGCACGAGGTGATCATGGCCTAGGGCACCTGGGTCGAGACGATATTCACCGGCCCCGAAACCTTGCGACGCCTCGCTGACGACGACGCGGCGCGTCTCGAAGCGGCACTGGGACCGGGCGGGTTCGAGCAAGAGACGGCGCGCCCCTGTCTGACCCGGAGCGAGGCGCGCCTGCTGATTGAGCCGGCGCAGGCAGTCGCGGATCAGCCGTTTCTGAAAACCGCCTGAAGCGCAGACGCAGGCCGAGATCCCGCAGGTTTCGGGTCGCGCCGAACGGCGGGATTGCCTAGTTTGATGCCATGACACAGCATCAGACCCTCCCGAACCAAACCGAGACCGCGTATCACTATCAGGTCGTCCGTCGCGCGATCGATCTCATCGATCAGGCCGAGGCGCCGCTCTCGCTGGAGCAGATCGCCGCGCAAATGGGGATGAGTGTCGCGCATTTCCAAAGGCTGTTTTCCCGTTGGGTCGGGATTTCGCCGAAGCGGTATCAGCAGTATCTGACCCTCGGTCATGCCAAGACCCTTCTGCGCGACCGGTTCACGACGCTTGAGGCGTCCCATGCCGTCGGCCTCTCGGGCAGCGGACGGCTGCACGATCTGTTTGTGAGGTGGGAATCGATGAGCCCGGGCGAGTTTGCCCGCGGCGGCGAGGGGCTCACGATCTATTGGGGCTGGTTTGAAAGCCCCTTCGGCCCCGCCGTTGTCATGGGCACCGAAAAAGGCATCTGCGGCATGGGGTTCGCGGCAGAGATGGGAGAGGACGCCGCCTTGCAGGATTTGCTCTCGCGCTGGCCGAAGGCGGAGTTTGTCGAGGATCCGATGATGCTGCGCCCGTGGGTCCTGCAGGCTTTCGGAGCGGGCGACGGACAGTTGAATACGGCACCGCTTTTCCTGATCGGCGCGCCGTTTCAGATCAAGGTCTGGGAAGCGCTGCTCAGCATCCCGTCGGGGCATGTCACCACCTATTCGGAGATTGCACAGGCCATTGGCAACCCGCGGGCCGTGCGCGCGGTGGGGACCGCGGTGGGGCGCAACCCGATCAGCTGGCTCATCCCCTGCCACCGCGCGCTGCGCAAATCCGGGGGCCTCGGCGGCTATCACTGGGGCCTGCCCATGAAGCGCGCCATGCTCGCCTATGAGGCCGTGCACGCGGAGAATTGACCCGACGCGACGGACGGCGGTCTGCTGCCGATGTTTTTCCCCCTTGGTTCGAGGCGGAACCGCGGCCATATATAGGGCGTTCAACCAAGACGCCTCGCCCGAACGGGGCCGCAACCATTGAAGGCAGACCGACATGACTTTCTTGAAAACCCCTTTGATTCTCGCCGTCTCCGGCGCCCTGGTATTGACCGCCTGCACGGACCCGAACCAGATCGGGGCCAATTCCAGCAACCCCAAGGCGCAGCGCGGGGCCCTGATCGGCGCCGGCGCTGGCGCGCTTGCGGGCGCGCTCTCCAGGGGCGATGGAAACCGCGGCGACGGTGCGCTTGTCGGTGCAGTGATCGGCGGCGCGATTGGCGCAGGCATCGGCTACAACCTCGACCAGCAGGAGGCCGAGCTGCGCCGCGAGCTCGATAACGATGTCACCATCACCAACACCGGGGATCGCCTGATCCTCAATCTGCCGCAGAGCATTGTCTTTGCCACCGACAGTTTTGCAGTGCGCCCCGATCTTCAGGATGATCTCTATTCCGTTGCGGCGAGCCTCAACAAGTATCCGCAATCGACAGTGCAGGTGATCGGGCACACCGACAGTGACGGCGAGGCCGGGTACAATCAGCAGCTGTCAGAGCGCCGCGCGACGGCCGTGGCCAATGTGCTGCTGACTGCCGGTGTGCCGTCCGCCCGGCTTCAGACATTCGGCCGCGGCGAGAGCCAGCCGATCGCGAGCAATCTCAATGCGGCGGGCAAGGCCCAAAACCGCCGGGTGGAGATTGTCATTCTGCCTACAACCTGACAGATCGCTGCGCGAACCCTGCAGGGAGCCCCGCAATTGCAGCCGGGGCTCTTGTCTTTTTGCGACATCACATCAGGGTAAGGCCAGAATTTCGAGGTGAGGAACTCTACTATGGCGAACTATAAGCTTCTTGGGATGTCCGGATCGTTGCGCAAAGCGTCGACCAACACGATGTTGGTGCGCGAGGCGGCACGGCTGTTCGGTGCGTGCGATTTCGAGCTCGCCGACCTGCATCTGCCGCTCTACGACGGGGATGCAGAAGCTGCCGATGGGGTGCCGTCCGCCGTGCAGGCCCTTGCCGATGCGGTTGCCGCGGCGGATGCGGTCATCATCTCGACGCCCGAGTACAACAAGGGACCGTCCGGTGTTCTCAAGAATGCACTGGACTGGATCAGCCGAACCAAGGGCCGGCCCTGGACGGACAAGCCGGTGGCGGTGATGTCCGCCGCTGCAGGGCGCGCCGGCGGTGAGCGCGCGCAGATGGTGTTGCGGGGCTTCATGGTGCCGTTCCGCCCGATGATCCTGCAGGGCCCCGAGATCCATTTGGCCGACAGCAGCAACCAATTCGATGGCGAGGGCCACCTGACCGGTGAGATTTATGTCCGCGAGTTGACCGCCTTGATGGAAGCCTTGAAGTCGCGGATCGCGCGCTGACGGCTCACGCGATTTCGCCACCGGCTCCGGGCATGCTGGCCTGCAGGGATCAGAACGATGCGGCGACCTCGAAGCCATCGGGGATCGCCGCACGACCGTCGAGCACCAGATCCGCCATGACCTCCGCAACCTTCGGCGCCATGCCGAAGCCGATCTTGAACCCACCATTGGCGATGAAATGGCCTGGCCGATCCGGCCATGGCCCCAGCATGGGCGCGCGGCTGCGCGCCCGGGGGCGGATGCCGGCCCACCGCTCCAGCACACGTGCCCCTTGCAGAGCGGGCACAGCCGCCCGTGCCTTTGCGATGACCTCGTCCAGCTGCGCGTCTGTCCCGGTCGGGTCATCGTAATCCCGTTCCGATGTGGATCCGATCGCAACCGTGCCATTTTGGTGCGGAACGATGTGCACCCCGTCGGCGAAGATCTGCGGCGCGCCGCGTGCGTCAAGATCCAGGAGCGCAGCCTGCCCCTTCACGCCGGTCCCGATGGCGCGATGGTGGTTTCGGCTCAGATCCGCGAGCCCAGCGACCCCCGTGGCCCAGACGACCGCACCGGTATCGGGGGCGTTGCGCACGATTTGCACCCCCTTGGCCGAGAGTGCCGCCGCAAGTGCAGCGCAGGCCTGGCGCGGGTGCAGATGCGCGCTGAGGCTGTCGCGGATCACCCAGCCGGTTGGCGAGAGCGGCGCCCAGGGCGCTTCGCTATTGCGCTCGACCGACCAGGTCGCCTCGGTGCCCCATAGATCGACAGCGTTGCGGGCCCGCTGGCGGGCCAGCTCGAGCCCCCGCGCATCGGCGATGGGCTGCAGACGCCCGCTGCGCAGATACCCCGATGGGAGGCCGCCTGCCTGTTCGACCGCAGACCAGAACGGTGCTGCAGACAGCAGGCTTTCAAGCTGGAAAGCCTTCTTGGGGTTCCAGTTTTCCGGGACATGCGGGGCCAAGGCGCCGACGATGCCGCCACTGCTCCCTGTGCCAACACCATGCGGATCGACGACGGTCACCTGCGCCCCGCGCTGCAGGCAGACCCATGCGATCGACAGGCCGAAGATGCCCGCCCCGCGGACGGTGATATCGGCCATTGCCAAAGGTCCCGCTCTCCCCCAATCTCGCCGGAGTTTCCCGGAAGCATACAAGGCGGACCCGTGCAGAACCAGACGGCAGATGTTGCGTGGAAGGCAAACGGTGTTCCGGTGTCGACCCGGTTCGACGATCCCTATTTCAGCCTCGAGGACGGCCTGGCCGAAACGCGCCATGTCTTCTTGCACGGCAATGGCTTGCCGGAGCGCTTTGTCGACGGGTTTCATATCGCCGAGCTGGGATTTGGGACGGGCCTGAGCTTTCTGGCGACCCTCCGGGCCTGGCAACAGGCCGCTTCGCCGGGCCGGTTGATCTTCACCAGTTTCGAAGCTTTCCCGCTGCGCCGGGCGGACCTTCACTTGGCGCTCGAGCCGTTTGAAGATCTCGGGGACCTGCGCGATCTCCTGACAGCGCAGTGGCACCCCGTCGGCGGGCGCTTCGAGATTGTTCCGGGCGTATGCCTCGAGCTTGTGATCGGCGACGCCCGCGAGACTGTGCCGCCCTGGACCCGTCGCGCCGACGCCTGGTATCTCGATGGGTTCGCGCCTGCCAAGAATCCGGAGCTTTGGTCGGAGACCCTGATGCAGGAGGTCGGCGCGCATACTGCCGTCGGAGGCACGTTTGCGACCTATACCGCGGCTGGGTTCGTGCGGCGCGCTCTGGATGGGGCCGGGTTCGACGTGCGCCGGGTGCCGGGTTTCGGGCGCAAGCGGCACATGAGCACCGGCGTGCTCAGATCATGATGCAGTCCACCAACACGCGGCTTGGCGTCGGGCTCATGCTGATGACGACGCTGGTTTTTGCGATGCAAGACGGCATCTCGCGGCATCTGGCCGACGCCTACAACGTCTATCTTGTAG
This sequence comes from Roseobacter sinensis, assembly GCF_025755255.1. Taxonomy (GTDB): domain Bacteria; phylum Pseudomonadota; class Alphaproteobacteria; order Rhodobacterales; family Rhodobacteraceae; genus Roseobacter; species Roseobacter sinensis. Next base: position 36,211 of record NZ_JALIEB010000005.1, read on the forward strand.
TGATGATCCGCTATTGGTTCTTTGCGGCCTTTGTCATCGCCATCGCGGCGCGCAAGGCGGGAGGCGTAAGGGCGGCGGCGCGCACGACACAGCCTGTCTTGCAGGCATTTCGCGGTGTTCTTCTCGCGCTTGAGGTCTGCGTAATGGTGACGGGCTTCACCCTGCTGGGGCTGGTGGAGAGCCACGCGGTCTTTGCGTGCTACCCGCTGCTTGTCGCCGCACTTTCGGGGCCGGTGTTGGGCGAGGCGGTCGGCTGGCGGCGTTGGGTCGCCATCGGGGTCGGGTTCATTGGCGTGATGATCATCCTTCAGCCCGGGCTGTCCGTCTTCAATCCATATGCAGTCGTCCCGCTGGCGGCGGCGTCGATGTTTGCGCTATACGGATTGCTCACCCGCTATGCGGCGCGGCGGGACAGCACGGCGACCAGCTTTTTTTGGACGGGTGTTGCCGGCGCCGTGATCATGTCGGCCATTGGTCTGTGGTTCTGGGAGCCGATGTCCGGTCGCGACTGGGGCTGGATGGCGCTGCTCTGTGTCACCGGGGCTGCGGGCCATTGGCTCCTGATCCGCTGTTACGAAGTGGCAGAGGCAAGTGCGGTCCAGCCGTTCGCCTACTTTCAGCTGGTCTTTGCAGCCCTGATCGGCATCACGGTGTTCGGCGAGACGATCCGCCCGAATGTCGCGTTCGGTGTCGCGGTGATCGTGGGGGCGGGGTTATTCACCCTTTGGCGCGAACGCCAGCAGCGTTGAGCCTCTAAGCTCCTCCAGGAAAGGGACCGGCAATGGCTCCTGGCCCAACCGCGCGCGGTAGATCGGCAGGCTTTCGGTCACCCGCATCACGTAGTTGCGCGTCTCGCGGAATGGAATGTGCTCGATCCAGTCGATCATATCGACCTCACCCGCCCGGGGATCGCCGTAGGTCACCATCCAGCGATCGGGCCGCCCGGGTCCCGCGTTGTAGCCTGCCGACATCATCACCACGTTGCCGCGGAATCGCGCGGCCAGCCCCGCGAGATAGGCCGCTCCCAGTTCGGCGTTGTAGACCGGGTCGCTGATGAGCCGCTCCGTGCTGTGCGTGCTTCCCCGCCCCATGGCGGCTGCAACATCGCGCCCGGTTGCGGGCATGATCTGCATGAGCCCACGCGCGCCCGCACCGCTCTGGACCCCGGGATCGAATTCGCTCTCGCGGCGGGCAATTGCCAGCAGCATCTCGGGCGCCATCGGCAGATTCCGCTCAGCCAGCGGGTGCAGGGGGTAGTAGCCCCGTGGCACAACCACTGCGCGTCGCGCGGTCCGCTTTCCGATCATGACAGCCAGGTGCGGCTGGTCGACATCCAGCGCGGCCTCGGCAAGCAGTGCGGCTGTCTCCCGGTCGAGTGACTCGGCCAGATGTGTCCAAAACCGCTCGGCGAGGTTGATCTCGCCCGATGCCTGCAAGAGCAGCCCTGCGATAAACAAGGGATCGTCCGCGAGGGCCGACGTTCGCCAGTCGGCGGCGGCCCGTTCGGCTGCAAGCGCGTCGTCGAACGGCAATCCGGCCCGCTCTGCCGCGAGAAGCCCGTAGAACGAGGTCTGATACTGTGCCGCATCGGTATAGGCCTGATCCGCCGCGGCCACGTCACCCATGGCCTCCAGCGCACGACCCCGCCAGTACCCGGATCGGCCTTTGGAGATCGGTGACTGCACGGCGGCATCGTGATTGCGGAAGTGTTCGAGTGCTGTCTTGGGCTCATTCAGCTTCCGCAAGGCAATGTAGCCCGCCAGCCACTCCAGATCGGCGTAGGACGACCCGGAGGTGAGGAAGTGCCGGGCGGCGAGCTCATAGGCAAGCTCAGCCGAGCCATCTCGCATCTCGTCGCGCGCCATTGAGCGGCGGCGGTTCGCCCAGGCTTCGGGCTCGCCAAGGGCCTCAGCGCTTGTCGACGTGTCGCGCAGCAACTCCTTTGCGTCCTCCCAACGCCCCTTGCGGGCCCGCCATTCAAAGCGTTCGTACTGAAGTCCGGGGTGCTTCGCATGGCTCGACGGCACCTCCGCGATCAGCGCATCGACGCCATTGGCTCTGCCGCGCAGCGCAATCCGCGCATCGGCGACGGCAATATCCGCTTGCGAGACAAGGTCATACATCCTGCGTGCATTCTCAAATGCGCCGGCCCAGAGCATCGCATCCAGCCGGGCGCTGTGATGCGGTTTCAGCAGATCCGCATGACTGCCCAGATAAAGCCTTTGGGCCGCGGCACCCATCGGCATGGTGCGCCAGGTTGCGACAAGCAAGTTGTCAGCCTCCTCCGCTGCGCCGTTTCTGGCCAAGGCCCGCGCGTGGCGCAAGACGCCCTCAGGAGTTTGCGCCGGGACGTCGCCAAAGAAGGCGATGACCTCTGAATCGGAACGGGCAATCACCGCGCGTTCCGACTGCTTGCGAAGATATGGCTCGCCCGGCCAGTCCGGCCGCCGCGACAGAAAAGCCGTCACCTCGTCATAAGATCCGCGTCCAGCGCGCAGCCTGTTCCATTCGACGATATCTGCGGCGACATCGCCATCGCGCGCCGCGATCTTGGCGGCCGTTGTCCAATCGCCGTCTCGCACCGCCTCCATCGCATGAGCGAGGGGGCGCGGCCGGTCTGCAGCTGCGGGTGCGGCCACGGCCAAAATCAAAATGAGCGTCGTCAGCCAGTGTCTGATCACTTGCAATTCCCGGCGTTTGAGGGCTAGAGCCTCTGATACATAGAAGCGCGGTTCCGCTCGATCAAATCACGATTGTGCTGAATCAACGGTTAATCTCAGGCCATTTGCCGGCCAAAAAAGAAAAAGGAGCGTGCACATGTTCAAAGGCTCGATGCCTGCCCTCGTCACGCCGTTCAGGAACGGCGAGCTGGATCTTGAGACATTGAAAAAGCTGGTAGAATGGCACATCGGCGAAGGCTCCAACGGTCTGGTGCCGGTGGGGACGACCGGCGAAAGCCCGACTCTGACCCACCGCGAGCATGAGATTGTGGTCGAAGAGGTGGTGAAGGCCGCCGCCGGCCGCGTCCCGGTGATTGCGGGTGCGGGATCGAACAATACGGTCGAGGCCATGCGGCTCGTCCGCCATGCCGAAGCTGTGGGCGCGGACGCAGCCCTTGTGGTGACGCCCTACTACAACAAGCCGACGCAATCCGGGCTGCTGGCGCATTTCACCGCGCTGCACGATTGTGCCGAACTGCCGATCATCATCTACAACATCCCCGGTCGCTCGGTCATCGACATGTCGCCCGAGACCATGGGCGAGTTGGCCAAGCTGCCCCGGATCGTGGGCGTGAAAGACGCCACGGGTGATCTCGCGCGCGTGAGCGACCAGCGGATCACCTGCGGGCCCGAGTTCATCCAGCTCTCGGGCGAGGATGCCACGGCGCATGGGTTCAATGCGCAGGGCGGCGTGGGCTGTATCTCGGTCACCGCAAATGTGGCGCCGAAGATGCTGAGCGAGATGCAGGCGGCTTGCCTCGCCGGGGACTATGCCACGGCACTCAACATTCAGGACCGGCTGATGCCGCTGCACAAGGCCATCTTCACCGAACCCGGACTCGTAGGGGTGAAGTACGCCATGTCGCAGTTGCGGCTCTGCTCCGACGAGGTGCGGCTGCCGCTGGTGGCGCTCTCGGACACAACCCGCGCGCTGGTAGACGACGGGCTGCGGCATGCGGGGCTTCTGAACTAAAGCGCTTCACCTGTCATTTGGTAAGTCCAGGTACTCTTTTGCGTTGAAATCGTAAGATTTCAGATAGCGAAAGAGGAGGTTGCTCACAGGTGAAATGCTCAGCGCGCTCCGAGCGGGGCGCCAGCGAAACGCAAAAGGGCGTGGATTGTCCACGCCCTTTTTGTTTTGCGCCTGAGAGGCTTAACGCTTTCCGTAGTAGAGACCGACCACATGTTCGGCCTCCGCAAAGAACAGCCACCGTGCGGTCAGCACGCCTGTGATGTGGCTTATGATCGCCAGAACCCCGAGCACATGCGAAAACGGCAGCGCCAGCAGGGTCACCGGCGCCACTGTCATGAGTCCAAGCGCAATGATCCGTAGCTTCTGGCTGTGCTTGCGCCCGATCACATGCACGAACTCCTTGAGCAGATAGTTGGTGCCGGTATGCGGCGGCTCGAACGCGCGCACCGCGCCGATACCGCCAAGACCGGTCGCCGTCGCCATATCCGTGCCCGAGGCCTTCAGCGCCTTGTCGCCCTCGACCCAAGTGTAGAGTTGCACGAGGCCCGCGATCACCAGCAAAACAAGGGCGACGGAGACCTGGCCTGCCAGCAGCGCGCCGCCTGCCAGTGACAGCGAGAGAAACTTGAGGGGGGTCAGTTTCATGTTCCAGCGGGGGATCGTCTTGAGCTGGGTGTAGATCATCGAGGTGGTGAAGACGGTGGCCATCGACAGCAGCGCGCCGAGGAGGCCAAGCGCGGTCCAGCGGGCGTCGAAGAACACAAGACCCAGCCCGTAGAGGCCCATCAGCACAAGCGCGCCGACGGCGCACCACGCCTCGCGGCTCAGCCAGCTCGAGCGCCATTGCGTGAAGGCCTTGAGCGCCCGTTCCGGACGGCCGAGGTGGAAGGTGGAGGCCATCAGCCCACCTACCGCCATGAGATAGGCGATCACGAAAAAAGCGAAAGCCGTCCAGCCGGTGACCGACGGATAGCCCAGGCCCAGAAAGAACAGGAGGCCAAATCCCAAGCCGCTGAAAGTCGTAAAGAATATGACGGAAGGGGCCGGATGCATCAGAGTTTCTCCAGGGTCTTGTCGAGCCAGCCGAGGAAGCCTTTGGGCTCCTCCGCGACCGGTTCCAGGAAGGGGGCGAGCACGTCGAATTCGGGCATCTCGTCCTTGGGGCGCGGGGGCAGGTATTTATTCACCGGCTTGGTGCCCTGTTCGGGCATCAGGTCCATGCCGCCGCGCTCCGCGACAAGTTTGCTGACGTCGCTGTTTTCATCCCCCAGATCGCCAAAGTGGCGGGCTCCGGCGGGGCAGGTGCGCACGCAGGCGGGCTGGCGGTCTTCCTCGGGCAGATTTTCGTTGTAGATGCGATCGACGCAAAGGGTGCATTTCTTCATAACGCCTTCGGCCTGGTCCAGCTCGCGCGCGCCGTAGGGGCAGGCCCAGGCACACAGACCACAGCCGATGCAGTTGTATTCGTTGACCAGAACGATGCCGTCTTCGACACGCTTGTAGCTGGCGCCCGTGGGGCAGACGGTCACGCAGGGCGCATCCTCGCAGTGCAGGCAGGACTTCGGGAAGTGGATCAGCTGCGCGGCGGCATCGCCTGCGGGCTGGACCTCGTAGGAGTGCACGCGGTTGAGGAAGGTGCCTGAATTGTCGGCGCCATAAGCGTTCTGATCGGAGAGGGGCGCGCCGTAGTTCTCGGTGTTCCACCCCTTGCAGGAGATCACGCAGGCGTGGCAGCCGACGCAGGTGTCGAGGTCGATGACGAGCCCCAGTTTCTTTTCGGTCTTGGCTGGCAGAGTGGTCATGAAAGGCCCTCATGTCTGACGGTCGGAGCCGGTGTCCTGGCTACTGTGAGATGTGGTCTCAGGTTGTCGGGGGTGTGCCGGGGCTCTGTCGTCGCCGGTGGTTCTCGAACCAATGGCGCACCCCCAGCGACCCCCGGGATATTTTTGGCCAGAAGAAGGGTCATTGGCCGACTTTCCATATCAGGTCCTTTGGACCCTGGCCGACGGGGGATTTGATCGGGGCGAAGCCGGGTTGGGATTCGGCGGGGGCTGCGGCTTTCTCGATGCGGACCTTGAGGTCAAACCAGGCGGCTTGTCCGGTGATCGGATCGGAGTTGGCCCATCTCAGCCCGTCGCCTTTCGGGGGGAGGAGTTCGTGGATGAGATGGTTGAGCAGGAAGCCGCGGGTGGCTTCGGGCGCGTTTTCCTCCAGCGCCCAGGCGCCTTTGCGTTTGCCGATGGCGTTCCAGGTCCAGATCGTGTTCTCATTGAGGGCGGCCATTTCCAGCACAGGCACGGTGATCTCGCCGTGCGGCGAGGTGACGCGTGCCCAGTCGCCGTCCTGCAGCCCGTGCGCGCGCATGAGCTTCGTGGGCACGTAGAGCGGGTTGTGCCCGTGCAGCTGGCGCAGCCAGGCATTTTGCGAGCCCCAGGAGTGGTACATCGCCATCGGGCGCTGGGTGAGGGCTGTGACGGGGTAGTCCTTGGCGTGGTTGTCCTCTTCCGTGGAGTACCAGATGGGCAGGGGAGACATTGTCGCCTTGATCCGCTCCCGCAAATGGTCCGGCGGCTGGCGCTCGCCATGACCCTCGGCGGCGAGCTGGAATTTGCGCATGGGCTCCACATAAAGCGAGAAGAGATAGGGCAGCGGCGCGTCGTAGAGGCCGAGTTTCACGGCCCAGTCCTGATAGGCCATGTTCCACGGTTTGTAGTAGTTGGCACCGTCGGGAATATGTTCGACGAAGAAACCGCCGTTTTCGATGTAGCGGTCGAGCTGGTTTGGGTTCACGGCACCACGCCCGGCTTGATCGCCGTTTTCGCCGCGAAAGCCTGCCAGCGGGCCGATGCCGGGGCGCCGTTCGTGGTTCACGATGTAGTCGCCGTAATCGGCGTATTTCTGGCTGCCGTCTTCGTTCACGAAGCCGGGCAGGTTCAGTTTCGCGCCCAGTTCGCAGAGCATGGACTGGAAGCCTTTCACGTCGCGGTCGGGGGTGATCACCGGCCAGCGGATGGCATCGGCGGCGGCGTCGGCTTCGCAGATCGGACGGTCCAGCAGCGAGATGCAGTCGTGGCGTTCGAGGTATGTGGTGTCGGGCAGGATCAGGTCGGAATAGGCCACCATCTCGGAACTATACGCATCCGAATAGATGATCTTGGGGATCACGTACTCGCCGTTTTCATCCTTGTCCGTCAGCATGTCGATCACGCCGCGGGTGTTCATGGTCGAGTTCCAGGACATGTTGGCCATGTACATGAACAAGACGTCGATCTTGTAGGGATCGCCCGCGTAGGCGTTGGAGATCACCATATGCATGAGCCCGTGGCTCGACATCGGGTTTTCCCAGGTAAAGGCCTTGTCGATGCGGGCGGGCGTGCCGTCGTCCTTGAGGGCCAGATCCTCGGGGCCGTGGGTGAAGCCCAGGTGCGGGCCGTTCAGCGGTGCGCCGGCGTTCATGCCCACATGCGGTTTCGGGTGTGCGGTGGCGGGTTTCGGATAGGGCGGCTTGAAGCGGAAGCCGCCGGGCACCTCGACGCTGCCGAGGAGGATCTGCAGGGTGTGCAAGGCGCGGCAGGTCTGGAAGCCGTTGGCATGGGCCGAGATCCCGCGCATCGAGTGGAAGGAGACCGGGCGGCCGATCATCTTGGTGTGCTTTTCGCCGCGGAAGTCTGTCCAGGTGTGATCGAGCTCGAAGCTCTCTTTGAAGGCCACGCGGGCAAGCTCGGCGGCGATGGCGCGGATCCGCTTGGCAGGGATGCCGCAACGCTCGGCCACGTTCTCGGGCGCGTATTGGTCATCCAGATACATCTCGGCCATCTGGTGGAAGACGGGGCGGTGGGTGTGGCCGTCTTTGTCGTAGGTGGCCGCGAGGTCGGGTTTCACGCCGGGCTGGTCGAAGGGGGTGAGCTTACCGGTCTTGCGGTCGATGACCAGCTCCTTGCCGTTCTCGTCCCGCATCAGCAGGCCGTGGTCGGCGCCGCCGGGGTTGTTGATCACGAGAACGGGCGCGTTGGTGTATTGCGCGAGGTACGTGAGATCCATCTTGCCGGCCTTCATCAGGCAATGGATCATCGAGAGGATGAAGAGACCATCGGTGCCTGGGGTGATGCCGACCCAATCGTCGGCGACGGCGTTGTAGCCAGTGCGGATCGGGTTCACGCCGATCACGCGGGCGCCGCGCTTCTTGATCTTGCCGATCCCCATCTTGATGGGGTTGCTGTCGTGATCCTCGGCGACGCCAAAGAGCATGAAGAGCTTGGTGTGGTCCCAGTCGGGCTGGCCGAACTCCCAGAAGGCGCCACCCATGGTGTAGATGCCGGCGGCGGCCATATTGACCGAGCAGAAGCCGCCGTGGGCGGCATAGTTCGGCGTGCCGAAGTTCTGCGCCCAGAAGCTGGTAAAGGACTGGGACTGGTCGCGGCCGGTGAAGAAGGCGAGCTTTTCGGGGTTGGTCTGGCGCACGGGCTCCAGCCAGTCAGCAGCGATCTGCAGCGCCTCGTCCCATTCGATCTCTTCGAACTCGCCGGAGCCGCGGGGGCCCACGCGTTTGAGCGGTTTGCGCAGGCGGGAGGGGGCGTTGACCTGCATGATGCCGGCGGAGCCCTTGGCGCAGAGCACGCCCTGATTGACCGGGTGATCCCTGTTGCCCTCGATGTAGGCGACCTTGCCGTCTTTCATGTGCACGTTGATGCCGCAGCGACACGCGCACATGTAGCAGGTTGTCTTGCGCACCTCGTCAGAGACTTTCGGGCTCAGATTGATCACGGGCTGATTCATGGAAAGCTCCTAACGGTTTAGCGGGCGACCTGCAGGGTGGTCACGGCGATCATATTGGCGACATCCTCGGCGGTGCAGCCGCGCGAGAGGTCGTTAGCGGGTTTGGCGAGGCCCTGAAGCGTTGGGCCGATCGCCTGACAGCCTCCGATGCGCTGCGCAATCTTGTAGCCGATGTTGCCCGCGTCGAGGTTGGGGAAGATCATGACGTTGGCCTGCCCGGCGGTGGGCGAGCCAGGGGCCTTGCTGGCGGCGACGCTGGGCACGAAGGCCGCGTCGAATTGCAGCTCGCCATCGGCCACGAGGTCAGGGTGCTGGTCTGTCAGCAGGGCGGCGGCGTGTGCCACCTTATCGACGGCGGGGTGTTTGGCCGAGCCCATGGTCGAGAAAGACAGCAGTGCGACCTTCGGCTCGACATCCAGCAACTGGTGGCAGGAGCGGGCGGAGGCAACCGCGATGGCGGCGAGCTCTTCTGCGGAGGGATCAATGACGAGGCCGCAGTCGCCAAATATCATGGCATCCCGACCTGAGGGGTGACCCTCTGGCAAGGCCATAAGGAAGAAGCTCGACACAAGCGGCGCACCCTTGGCCTTGCCGATGACTTGCAAAGCGGCGCGCACCGTGTCGGAGGTGGTGTGAATGGCACCGCCGACGGTGCCGTCGGCGTGGCCTTCGCGGACCATCAGTACCGCGAAAACCAGCGGGTTCCGCACTTGGCTTTCGGCGACCTCGGGCGTCACACCCTTGTGTTTGCGCAGCTCGTAAAAGGCCGATGCCAACTCGGGGCGAAGCGAGGAAGACGCGGGGTCCTCGATGGCGATATTCGGGTGGTTGGATGTGCCGGCGGCGACAAGCTGTGCGGAAACATCGTCATGCGACCCGACCAGCGTGATCCGGGCGGTCCCGGCAGTCACGGCGGCAATGGCGCCGGCCACGATCCGGGGATCGTGGCCTTCGCTCATTACGATATGGGCAGGCCGGGCGGCGGCGCGCTCGGTGAGGGCGCTCAACACGCTCATGGCCTGGCTCCTTTGGTTATGCGGATGCTGTTTGGCACCCGGATCAGACGGTCTGCGGGCGCATGTCTTCCTTGCTGATGCCAGCAACTTCGACAGGCTTCTTCATCGCGTCGCGGCGGAATGGATCGCCCAGCTCCTGGTTGATCATGGCTTCGATCAGCGTGGTCACTCCATTCTCCATCTGGTCTTTGATGGCCTGGTTCAGCGCTGCGGTCAGCTCTTCCTGGGTGCGGGCCACCACACCTTTCAGACCACAGGCCTGCGCGATGCCGGCATAGGAGACCTGTTCGTCCAGTTCGGTGCCGACGAAGTTGTCGTCGAACCAGAGCGTCGAGTTCCGCTTTTCCGCGCCCCACTGGTAGTTGCGGAAGACGATCTGCGTGATCGCCGGCCACTCACCGCGGCCGATCGCTGTCAACTCGTTCACCGCAATGCCGAAGGCGCCGTCACCGGCAAAGCCCACAACCGGCACGTCCGGCTGGCCGATCTTTGCGCCAACGATGGCGGGCAGACCGTAGCCGCAGGGGCCGAAGAGACCCGGTGCCAGGTACTTGCGGCCTTCCTCGAAGGACGGGTAGGCGTTGCCGATGGCACAGTTGTTACCGATGTCGGAGGAGATGATCGCCTCGACCGGCAGAGCGGCCTGGATCGCGCGCCACGCCATGCGCGGGCTCATCCAGTCCGGCTTGGCCTTGCGGGCGCGGACGTTCCAGTCGGTGCCGGGATCGTCCTGCTCGTGGGTCAGCGAGGTCAGCTCCTGCGCCCACGCGGATTTGGTCTGGGCGATCTTCGCCTTCCGCTCGGCGCGGCCTTCATCCCCAGCGGTCTCGGAGAGCTGCGCGAGGATGCCATTGGCGACCTTGGCCGCGTCACCCACGATGCCGACGGTGACCTTCTTGGTCAGACCGATGCGGTCGGGGTTAATGTCCACCTGGATGATCTTGGCATCCGCCGGCCAGTAGTCGATGCCGTAGCCGGGCAGTGTCGAGAAGGGGTTCAGCCGCGTGCCGAGGCAGAGCACCACGTCGGCGTCCTTGATGAGCTGCATGCCCGCTTTCGAGCCGTTGTAGCCCAAGGGGCCGGCGAAGAGCGGATGGTTGCCTGGGAAGGCGTCATTGTGCTGATAGCCCACGCAGACCGGCGCTTCGAGCCGCTCGGCCAGCTTGCGGGAGGCTTCGATGCCGCCTTTGGAGAGCACCACGCCGGCGCCGTTCAGGATGACGGGGTTCTTGGCGTTCGACAGCAGCTCCGCCGCCTTGGCCACGGAGGTCTCACCGCCGGGGGAGGCTTCGAACTCGATCGGGTCGGGGATCTCGATGTCGACCACCTGGGTCCAGAAGTCGCGCGGGATGTTGATCTGCGCAGGGCCCGACAGGCGTTTCGCCTTGGCGATCACGCGGGTCAGCACTTCGGCGACGCGGGTGGGGTCGCGCACCTCTTCCTGATAGGCCACCATGTCTTCGAAGAGCTTCATCTGCTCGACTTCCTGGAAGCCGCCCTGACCGATGGTCTTGTTCGCGGCCTGCGGGGTGACCAGCAGCAGCGGGGTGTGGTTCCAATAGGCGGTTTTCACGGCGGTGACGAAGTTGGTGATGCCGGGGCCGTTCTGCGCGATCATCATCGAGACCTTGCCGGTTGCGCGGGTGTAACCGTCGGCCATCATGCCGGCGGAGCCTTCATGCGCGCAGTCCCAGAAGGTGATGCCCGCATCCGGGAAGATGTCGGAGATCGGCATCATGGCGGAGCCGATGATCCCGAAGGCATGTTCGATGCCATGCGCTTGCAGCGTTTTTACAAAGGCTTCTTCAGTCGTCATTTTCATCGGGCGTTTCCTTGATGAGCAGTTGTGATTCTCGGTTGAAGGTTACTTAGAGGGTTGCGGGAAGCCTCGTTAGGGCCAGTTTGCGGGTTCGCTTATGCCCAGATGGGCCATGCTGCGGATCTCGTCCGCGAGCAGATCGATGCCCTTTCCGATGCGGTTGGCGGGGATCGAGGAATAGGCGAGGCGGTAATAGCTCTTTGGCCGCGCGGAGCCGGAAAAGAAGGCATGCCCGGATTCGATCAGAACGCCTTTCGCCTGCAGTCGGCGAGCGAGTTCCTGAGTATCGACGGCCTCGGGCGCGCGCATCCAGAAGGACGAGCCACCATGGGCGCCCTGACCGGCAATCTGCAATCCGTGATGGGACAGCGCCCGCGCCATGACCTCGCGCCGCTCGTGCAGCGCGTTGCCCATGCGGCGGATCAGCGCGTCATGATGCCCCAGCGACAGGAAATACGCGGCGGTCCGCTGCACGTGTCCGGGCGGGTGACGCAGCACGCTCGCCCGCAGGGCGCGGGCCTCGCGGATGAAGGGTTCGGAGCCGACCAGATAGCCCAGCCGCAGCCCCGGAAACAGCGATTTCGAGAAGCTGCCCACATAGATCACGCGGCCATCGGTATCGAGGCTTTTCAGCGCTGGCGACGGGCTTCTGAGAAAGGACATCTCGAACTCGTAGTCGTCCTCGACGATCAGCGCATCCATATCCGCGGCCCGTTCCAACAGGTCGTGCCGGCGGTGCATGGGCATCGTGTTGGTGGTGGGGCATTGATGGCTGGGGGTCGTGAAGATCACATCCGTGTCGGGCGGGATCGCATCGGGCGGCATCCCATCCGCATCCACGCGTACCGGCGTCATATGGCAGCGCGACTGACTCAGGATGTCCCTAAGTGCATGATAACATGGGTCTTCAAGCGCTGCGCGCCGGCGTTGCGTGAGCAGCACCTGAGTGGTCAGCCAGAGCGCATTCTGCGCGCCCAGCGTGATCAGGATCTGCTCGGGCCGCGCTGTGATCCCGCGCCGGGGCAAGGTGTGCCGCGCAATGAACTCGATGAGCTGCGGATCGTCCTGATCGTAGTAGTCGGTGGTGAGCGCGGTGAAATCCTTCTGCCCCAGAGCCTTCAGCGCGCAGAGCCGCCAATTGGCATGATCGAAGAGCGCCGGATCGGCTTGGCCATAGATGAACGGATAACGATACCCGCCCCAGTCGGGTGGTTTCCGCACCGTGTCTCCGCCGGAAAACCTTTGGCCGATGGCGCGGGTCCAGTCGACCGCATCCGGCCCGACCTCGCGGGGTGCAAAGGCCGGCGGCACAGGGGCGTTGTCAGAGACGAAATAGCCCGACCGGCCGCGCGATGTCAGATAATCATTGGCCAGAAGCTCGGTATAGGCGATGGTGACGGTGATCCGGCTGACGCCAAGGTGGGTCGCGAGCTTCCGTGTCGACGGGAGCTTCTCACCCCGCTGGAAGCGGCCGGAGAGAATGCCCTGCGCGATCATTTGCTGGATCTGCGACTGCAGGGTCCCATGCGCTTCGGGATGCAGAAAGAATGTCTCGACGGGCAGCGCCATGCGGTGAGCCTATACTGGATATAGACTGATCGCAATCTGGCCTTAACCAGGCACGAAATGCCTGATTACTCCTCCCATATGCCCAGTCTGTTTTGACCAAATCAACGATTAATGAAACTCTGGGTATCATTTATTAACATGAATTGCAAGCGCTCTCATGCAGTGCGCCGCTGGTCTCTGGTCTTATCGAGCCACAGCAACGGGTCTGAACGGATAAGGCATTGTTTTGGCAGCCTCAGCGGGCCGCGAGCGCCATTATCTACCTGTGCTTTGATTCATGTCAGAGACAACCGGCTTTTTGACGCGCAGACCGTTCCACGCTCCACGACAAACAAAAGGATAGTGATATGAGAGATACGGTTCTGGACAAGCCAGGTCCGGATCCTGCAGCGGATGCTGCGGCAGGATTCGAACAGGACGAGTACCCCTACGACAAGAAGCTCGACCGGGCGCGATACGAGGCGGAAAAGGCCGCGCTGCAGGTCGAACTGCTAAAGGTGCAGCACTGGCTGCATGAGACCGAACAGAAGGTGGTCATGCTGTTTGAAGGGCGTGATGCGGCCGGCAAGGGCGGCACCATCAAGCGCTTCATGGAGCACCTAAACCCCCGTCAGGCGCGCGTTGTAGCGCTGAATAAGCCCACGGACGAAGAACGCGGCCAGTGGTTTTTTCAGCGCTACATCAAGCATCTGCCAACCTCGGGTGAAATCGTGCTCTACGACCGCAGCTGGTACAATCGGGCCGGTGTGGAACGGGTGATGGAATTCTGCGCGCCCAGTGAGTACCTCGAATTCATGCGCCAGACGCCCGAGTTCGAGCGGATGCTGACACGCTCGGGCATCCGGCTCTTCAAGTATTGGTTCTCGGTGACCCGAGCCGAGCAGCGCGCGCGGTTCATCTCGCGCGAGACCGATCCGCTGAAGCAGTGGAAACTGTCACCGATTGACCGCGCCAGTCTCGACAAGTGGGATGATTATACCGAAGCAAAGGAAGCCATGTTCTTTTATACCGATACCGCTGACGCGCCCTGGACGGTGATCCGCTCGAACGACAAGAAGCGCGCGCGGCTGAATTGCATGAAGCACTTTCTCGCCTCCTTCGACTATCCCGGGCGGGACGAGACTGTGGCTGTCCCACCTGATCCGCTGCTGGTGCGGACGGCGAGCCATGTCATCCACTCAGCGGATCATATCCTTGCGTCTTCACTCCACCCGAAGTCGCGCCGAAAGACACCCAAAATTTGACCGAGAGGAGATCACGATGTCGCACACACCGCATGAACTGGCAGAAGAGTTTCCGGACCACGTACAGGCCATAAGCACACTGAAAAGCACGGATGCGCATTTCGCCAAGCTGTCGGACGCCTACCATGAGATCAACCGGGCGATTCACCGGGCCGAGACCAAGGTGGAGCCGACGGATGATTTTCATTTTGCGGAGATGCGCAAGGAGCGGTTGCGGTTGAAGGATGAGATCGCCAGCCTGCTGACGCAGACCTGACGGAGCGGACGGTAAGCCCGCAGGCGGGGGTGGGGCCTGCCCCACCCCCGCCTGCGGGCGCCGCCTCAGGGGCAAGCCGCGGTATAGCGGGAGCCGTCCGGATTCTGGTAGATGCAGTTTCCGCTGGCGTTGCGGCCGATGTAGTTGCCCGCAATGGCTCCGGCGGCTGCACCCACGAGGGCACCGCGGCCCCGGTCGTTGTCATCAAGCGCATAGCCCGCCGCGGCGCCGCCAAGTGTGCCGGCGATGGTGCTCTGGTCCTGCGTGGCGCAGGCCGAGACCGCACCCACGAGGGGCAGAATAACAAGATACTTCTTCATAACGGAAACTCCTTTCGGTGTGGCCAGCAAACGCGCAAGCGGCCAACAGGGTTCCACCGGTGCCCACGGACCGGCGGAAACCGGCCTGCAGCGGCTGCGCCGTTGGCCGACCGCCGCCCCGCGCCCATGGGCGGGACCCTTCACAATAAGCAAAGCATCGTCCGTTGCCAGGCAGGCCGGGTCATGCATAGTTGACTGATGCACGGGAGACCCGCCGATGGACCAGTCCGACCCTTCGCTCACGCTTGGCCTCGAAGAGGAGTACCTGCTGGTCGATGCCGACACGCTCGATCTGACCGAGGCGCCGGAGGATCTGATGCAGGCCTGCGTCGAGGCGCTGGGCGACAAGGTGAGCCCGGAATTCCTGCGCTGTCAGATCGAGGTGGGCACCGGCGTCTGTGCCACCATCGCCGAGGCGCGCGCCGACCTATCTGATCTGCGAAGGCAGGTCAAACGGCTGTGCAATGCGCATGGGATCGCGCCGATTGCCGTCTCGACCCACCCCTTTGCCGACTGGACCGATCAGGCCTTCACCGACAAGGAGCGCTACCGCGATCTGGAGCGGGATCTGGCGGGCGTGGCGCGTCGCATGCTGATTTGCGGCATGCACGTGCATGTGGGCATCGAGGACGAGGATCAGCGGATCGACCTGCTGAACCAGTTCTCCTATTTCCTGCCGCACCTCCTGGCGCTGTCGGCCTCTTCGCCGTTCTGGGAGGGGCGCCAGACGGGGCTGCACTCCTACCGGCTCACGGTGTTCGACAACCTGCCGCGCACCGGTCTGCCGCCGCTGTTTCTCAGTCATGCGGAGTATCGGCGGTCGGTCGACACGATCATCCGCACGGGCATCATCGAGGATGCCACGAAGATCTGGTGGGATCTGCGGCCCTCGGCGCGGTTTCCGACATTGGAATCGCGGATCTGCGATGTGGTGCCGCGGCTGGATCATGCGATCTCGATCGCTGCGCTGACCCAGAGCCTGATGCGGATGCTGCACAGCCTGCGCCGCGAGAACATGCGCTGGCGCCAGTACGACCGCTTCCTGATCGAGGAGAACCGCTGGCGGGCGCAGCGCTATGGGCTGTCGGAGGGGCTGATCGATTTCGGCGTCGGCGAGGTGGTGCCGTTTCACGACCTGCTGCCAGAGCTGATCGAGTCGGTCAGCCCGCATGCGATGGCGCTGGGCTGTCTCGACGAGGTGCGCGGGGTGATGGACATCCTGCAGGACGGCACCAGCTCGCAGCGGCAGGCCAAGGTCTTTGCCGAGGCCAAGGAGAAAGGTGCGCAAGACAGCGCGGCGCTGCGCGAGGTGGTGCGCTCGCTGGTCGAGGAGTTCAGCCACGGGCTGTGAGGCCCGTGGTGCGCGATGGTGGCGTCGTCCTGCGGCCCGCCTCAGGCTGCGTGCGCCGGGGTCAGCCGAAGACGCGGGTGAGCGCGCCGTCGACGGCCGCGCAGATATGGTCGATGTCGTCCTTGGTGGCGATCAGCGCGGGCGAGAAGCAGAGCGTGTTGTTCTTGCCGGGCAGCGACCGGTTGGTCGCCCCGATGACCACGGCCTGGGCCATGCAATCCTTGACCACGGCCTGCACCTTGGCTTCCTCCGCCGGGTCGCGGCTGTCGCGGTCTTTGACCAGCTCTGCGCCGAGGAAGAGGCCCTTGCCGCGCACGTCGCCGATGACGTCGTGCTTGTCTTTCAACTCGCCCAGCTTGCCGAGCATGTAGCCGCCCATCTCGACGGTGTTTTCTAGCAGGTTCTCATCCTCGATGATCCGCATGTTTTCCAGCGCCGCCGCCGGTCCTGCGGTGCAGCCGCCGAAGGTGGAGATGTCGCGGAAGTAATTCATGTGATCGCTGGCGTCGTCCTTGAACATGTCGAAGACGGCCTCGGTGGTGGCGAGGCAGGAGATGGCCGCATAGCCCGAGGCGACGCCCTTCGCCATGGTGACCATATCCGGCTCGATGCCGTAGTGCTGATAGCCGAACCAGGTCCCTGTGCGGCCGACGCCACAGACAACCTCGTCGATGTGCAGCAGGATGTCGTACTTGCGGCAGATCTCCTGCACCCGCGGCCAGTAACCCTCGGGGGGGACGATCACGCCGCCGCCGGCGGTCACCGGCTCGAGGCAGAGCGCGCCCACGGTATCGGGGCCTTCGCGCAGGATGATCTCTTCGATCTGGTTCGCGGCCCATTCGCCGTAGTTCTGATCCGGGGCGCCCTCCTGCTCGTGCTTGCGGTACTCCAGGCAGTGGGGCACGCGCACGAAGCCGGGCGTGTAGGGCCCGTATTGCGCGTTGCGCTCGTCCTGACCTCCGGCGGAGAGGCAGGCGATGGTCGTGCCGTGATAGTCGCGGTCGCGGTAGAGGATCTTGTGCTTGCGACCGCCGTAGCGCTTGTGCGCGATCTGGCGGACCATCTTGAAGGCCTTCTCATTCGCTTCCGAGCCGGAGTTGGCATAATAGATGCGGCTCAGTCCCGGCATCTTGGTCAACAGCTTCTCGGCAAAGAGCGCGCCGGGGATCGAGCCCACGGTGCCGCCGAAGAAGTTCATCTTGACGATCGCATCGCGCACCGCGTCGCCCATGCTCTCGCGGCCGTAGCCGACGTTCACGGTCCAGACCCCGCCCGAGACCGCGTCGACATGTTCGATGCCCTTCTGGTCCCAGACCCGCAGGCCCTTGCCTTCGATGATGATCTTGGGGTCGGCGCCGGTGAAGAAGGGCTGGTGCTGGATCAGGTGATGCCAGACATTCGCGCGGTCCGCTTCGACGACGCGGCTGAGGTCGTTCTCGTTGAAATTGCCGTCCATGGGTCGGGCCTTTCCTTAAAGCGTAGAATCAGGTGAAATCGAGCGGAGTGCGCTCCGGATTTGACTGACATGACTGTTTTTCGGGCGTCTGTGTTAGGGCCAGACGCGGTGTAACGATAGGACCAGATGTGCCGCCTTTTCAAGCCGCATCGGGCGCATCGCGCTGGTATTGTGGCGCATTTGACCTTGCGCGGTCAAATTCCGCGCCGCCGGCGACCCATTGACCGGTGCCGCATTTCTGAGCACGAGATAGCCCATGCAGATCCCTGACGCGCTCTGGCGGGTGACCGCGCCCGATGCTGCCCCGGCTGAGCGGCTGGAGGGCGACCTTGCCGTCGACGTGGCGATTGTGGGCGGCGGGTTCACGGGCCTGCGCGCGGCGCTGGCGATTGCGGAGGCCGGCAGCACGGTGGCCGTCTTGGAGGCAGGCGACGTGGGGTTCGGCGCCTCGGGGCGCAACGGCGGGCAGGTGAACCCGATGCTGCCAGTGGCGGTGCCGGACGATCTGCACAAGGCGGTGGGGCCCACATACTTCGAGCGGATGGCGGAGACGTCGCTGCGTTCTGCGGATGACCTCTTTGATCTGATCCGTGCTTATCAGATCCCGTGCGACGCGCGGCAGAAGGGCTGGATCCGGGTCGATCACTGCCGTGCGGCGCGGGATGTGTCGCGGCGCAATGCGACGCTCTGGAACTCCCATGGGGCGGATTTCGAATTCCTCGAACGCGAGGATGTGGAACGGCTGACCGGGGCGCGGGGCTATGCCACGGGCACGCTCTCGGCGCGCGGGGGCGCGGTGCAGCCCATGGCGCTGGTGCGCGGGCTTGACCGGGTGGTGCGCGCGGCGGGGGCGCAGGTTTTCAGCTTTGCGCCGGTCAAGAACATGGCCCGCCGCGACGGGCGCTGGCATCTGGATGTGGCGGGCCACGCTGTCACCGCCGAGACGGTGATCGTGGCGACAAATGGCTATTCGGACAGTCTGGTGCGCGGCCTGAAGAAATCGGTCTTGCCGCTTTACTCGACACAGATGGCGACAGACCCTCTGGACGAGAGCGAGATCGGGCCGATCCTGCCGGAGGGCCATACGATTTCAGATACGCGGCGGCTGATCATGTATGCGCGGCGCGAGCCGGGTGGGCAGATGTGTTTTGGCGGCATTGGCTTCGACAACCTGCGCGGCGGCGTCGGCGGCTTTGGCTGGATCGAAAGGGATGCGCCCGAGACCTTTCCGAGCCTCAAGGGGGTCACGTGGCGCTATAAGTGGAGCGGCCATATCGCGCTGACCGAGGACCGGGTGCCGCATCTGCACGAGCCTGCGCCGGGGCTGATCTGCGGTCTGGGCTACAACGGGCGCGGGGTGGCGATGAGCCACGTGATGGGGCGCGAACTGGCGCGCTGTGCGCTGGGTACGCCAGCTGAGGATTTGCCTTTTCCGGTCACGAAAATCCCGGCCTACAAGTTCCGCGCGCCGCAGGTGCTGGGCGCGGGGCTGGCGATGGCAGCGCTGCGCCTGCGCGACCAGATGGAGTGGAAAAGCGAGGCCTGAGGTCGAACTGGACTCATGGAGCGTCTTAAAGTGGACATTTTTTTTGGCCCGCCCATCGCCACTATGCGCAGCGGGCCGGCACAATGGCAGACCTGACTTCAGTGTTTTGCAATGCAGAATTTCGGGATTTTGCAATGTCCCGCATGCCGAGAACAGAGGGGGCATATTTTTCGGGCAGTTTCATCTGCATGACAGTTTTGTATCAATAATGCACTTGCGGGCGCTGCAATTCTGACATTGGATGACGATGTGCAATCAAAGACGAACAAGCGGTGACAAGCCGCGTCGCACCAAATGAAGGCTGGTCTGGGATGGCTGGCGTATGATCAACGGGAGAACGAAATGATCAAGAAGACGACATGTGCCTTTGTAGCGGGGGCCGTCATGGCGCTCGGAGCGCACAGCGCCTCGGCAGATGGCCACGGTGAGATCACCGTCGCCTACTTCCTCGAATGGCCGATGCCGTTCCTGGCAGCGAAGGCCTCGGGCGCGTATGAAGAAGCGCTGGGGATGAAGGTGAACTGGGTGTCCTTCGAGACCGGCACCGCGATGTCCGCGGCGATGGCCTCGGGAGACGTGCAGATCGCCGTGAGCCAAGGTGTGCCGCCCTTCGTGGTCGCCACGTCCGGCGGTCAGGATATCCAGGTCGTGGACGTGGCGGTGAGCTATTCGGACAATGACAACTGCGTCGTTCACGCCGATCTGGAGATCGACAAGGAAACAGCGGGCGAGTTGGCCGGCAAGAAAGTGGCTGTGCCGCTGGGCACGGCCGCGCACTACGGTTTCCTGCGGCAGATGGACCACTTCGGGGTTGACCTTGCCTCGCTGCAGATCGTCGACATGGCCCCGCCCGAGGGTGCGGCTGCGCTGAGCCAGAAGGCGGTTGATTTTGCCTGCGGCTATGGCGGCGGTCTGGGCCGGATGAAGGAATACGGCAACGTGCTGCTGACCGGCGACGAGAAGGAAGAGCTGGGCATTCTGGTCTTCGATGTGACCTCGGCGCCGGCGTCTTTCATCGCCGAGAACGGAGACGTTGTGTCGACATTCCTGAAGGTGACTGCGGACGCGAATGCGGAGTGGAATGCGAACCAGTCTGACGAAATGCTGGCAGTGATCGCCGAGCAGGCCGGGATGGATCTGGATGCGGCCAAGTCGGCGATTTCCACCATGAAGTTCCCGAGCGTGGACGATCAGCTCTCCGAAGGCTGGCTGGGCGGCAACGCGGCAACCTTCATGAAGGGCGTTGCGGATGTCTTTGTCGAGGCCGGCTCGATCGACTCGGCGCTCGACAGCTACGAGGACGCGGTCAACACTGGCCCGCTCTCGGCGGCGAGCGGCAGCTAGGCGAAATGGAGCGGCGCGGGACACACCCGCGCCGCTTCACCTTTAAGGCCAGAGACGGGGCCAACCCCGTCCGTCCACCCGCAGTGCGCGGTCAACAGGTGGGGACTTCATGACCGGATTATCCATAGAGAATTTGTCGATGCGCTTCGAGTTGCCGAACGGCGACCATGTGCAGGCGCTTCAGAACGTGTCGCTGGACCTGAAGGCCGGTGAGTTGTTGAGCGTGCTGGGCCCGTCAGGCTGCGGTAAGACCACGCTGCTGAATATCGTGGCCGGCTTCCTTGCGCCGACCTCCGGCAAGCTGGTGCTGAACGGGCATGAGATCAAAGGGCCGGACGCCGAACGCGGCATGGTCTTCCAGCAGGGCGCGCTCTTCGAGTGGATGAGCGTCCGTGAGAACGTGGGCTTCGGCCCGTCAATGAAGGGCACGCCAAAGGCCGAGAAGAACAAGACGGTCAATCACCTGCTGGATGTGGTGGGCCTTCAGGACTTCAAGGAGAAGGCCGTCTATGAGCTCTCGGGCGGGATGCAGCAGCGTGTCGCGCTGGCGCGCTGCCTGGCCAACGACCCCGACGTGATCCTGATGGACGAACCTTTGGGCGCGCTCGATGCGCTGACGCGGGAAAAGATGCAGAGCCTCGTCTTGAAGCTCTGGAAGGAGACCGGCAAGACGATCATCCTGATCACCCACTCGGTCGAGGAGGCGCTGCTTCTGGGCGAGCGGCTGATCGTGATGGCGCCGCGTCCAGGACGGATCCACAAGGAGTACCGCCTTCCCTTCGCCGATCTGGGCGTCAACGCCGATCTGCGCGAGGTGAAGAAACATCCCGACTTCGGGCCCAGGCGCGAAGAGATCCTGAACATGATCTGGGATATGGAAGAAGAGATTATGGGCGGGAAGGAGGACGCGGCATGATCCCCCTTCTGATTTACGTCGCCATCTTCATCGCGGCCTTCTTCATTGTGACCAAGGTTGTGCAGGGCGCAGGTATTGGAGATTATACCTCGCTCAAGACCGTCACCTTCGGCGACGAAAGCGCGGTGCGCCCCAATCGCGCGGCCGGCATCATCTCGATCCTGACGATCTTCCTGATGTGGGGCGTCTTCACCGGGTCGAACCTCTTGCCGGGGTTTCTGCATGCGCCCGGACCCTTCGAGGGGACCACGACATTCACCTATACCGCTGAGGCCGATGGGCAGACCGATGATGCAACGGTCACCGTGGTTGTGCATCCGCGCGAGGTCGAGACAGAGGCGCCTGAGGTCGACCCGGGTGACGGATTTGCAAAGAATGACTCCGCGGCGATTGCACAATGGCGCTCGGGCCTTATTCGTGTTGACCGGAACGACGAATTGGGCCGGGACGCAGGTGCGACTGTGGTCGCGATCAACGGCGAGGCTATCGCGCCTGGCGACACGGTCGCGGTTGAAGGTGGCGCGGTCACGCTGAGCGACCGCGGCACGCCCAATTTCGAGCCCACCAAGGGCTGGCAGATGGAGCCGCTCTACCTGCCCGCACCAGAGGCGGTCTGGATCCGCTCAATCGAGGTGGTGAGCGCGGGGTTTCGAAATTTCACCTTGCTGGAGCACCTGGGTTATTCGCTGTTCCGTGTGATCGCGGGGTTCCTGATCGGGGCGCTTGTGGGTATTCCGCTGGGCTACGCGATGGGTCTCAGCGACTGGTTCCGCGGCTGGTTTGACCCGATTGTCGAATTCATGCGGCCGGTGCCGCCGCTGGCGCTTATTCCGCTGGTGATCATCTGGGCCGGCATCGGCGAGGCGGGCAAGATCATCCTGCTGTTCCTTGCAGCCCTGTGGATCATGGCGATTGCAGCGCGATCCGGCGTCTCGGGCGTGAAGATCTCCAAGGTGCACGCGGCCTACAGCCTCGGCGCCAGCAAGTGGCAGATCATGCGCCACGTCATCATCCCCAACTCCCTACCGGAGATCTTCACCGGCGCGCGGGTCGCGATGGGCGTCTGCTGGGGCACGGTTGTGGCGGCCGAACTCGTCGCGGCCGAGCAGGGCGCAGGGATGATGATTATGACAGCGTCGAAGTTCCAGAACACCGACATCGTGATCATGGGGATCATCCTCATCGGTGTGATCGGCTTCGGCATCGACATGCTGATGCGGTGGGCCGAACGCCTGTTGGTGCCCTGGAAGGGCAAGGGCTAAGCCCAAAAGCTATCTGATCTTTGCTTGTCGAAGGCTCCGTTGGAGCCTTCGATTCTTTTACGGGTGGCAAAACCGATCGGTTGCCTTTGGTGGTTGCTCCCGTTTCGCTGCGCTATGCGATCAGGCTGCATTGACAGGGCTGAGGGGGACACCGACCGGGGCGTGGCTTCTGATCCAGTCCCGATCATCTTGCGCAAAGATAGGCATAGGTGGTCTGACATAGTCGCGCGCGTCTTCTTCCCGTCTCAGATCGAACGGGCGGGTGGCCAGAAGTTTTGCAAACCCCGCCAGGGCTCTGAGGCGACCCACTGCGCTGCGGGCGAGATCGGGGCGCGCTGCACATCTGCGATGCACAACACTCTCAAAACTCTCGGGCGGCGCGCCACCGACCGTTGCGACATGGTCCGTCGGAGCGTTCACGGCGAAAGTCCCGCGGCGGTATTCCTCTGTGTAGAGGGCAAGCTGAGTGACGGCGGCGACCGAGTAATTGGCGGGCGGATTTGCCTTCAGGGCCTTGATCATCATGCGCTCGGACATGTCCATGTATCGGACCCGGCGCCCCAGCACGCGGCCCAGGGTATGCGCGATGTCATCGGGGGAGAGCAGTTCCGGCCCGGTCGGGCGATAGGTCTGACCGGCATGGGCGGTCGGGTCGGCGAGCGCGGCCGTCACAACACGAGCAATGTCCGGGTTGGATGGAGCGGCGTTCTTCTTCACATCTCCAGCGCCCAGCGGCATCGCGAACACGCCCAGATGTGCCGCCATGTCGAGCACCATCAGGTAGTTATCCGCAAACCAGCCGGGATTGACCGTCGTGACGGACATCTCGCGGCGCATCGCGATCAGACTGTCGCCCAGATAGACTTCGCGGGTGAAGAGTGAGGGATGATTGGCGCTGGAAAGCCATTGGCTGAGTGTGACCACATGCTCAAGCTTTGCCTCGTCAGCTGCGACGGTGAAAACCGCGTTGAAATGCAGCCCGTTGGGCGCGGTCGGCGCGCATTGGTAGGCGCGTTGCACCCCTTGCATCGCTGCGCGCATGTCGGCCAGCGCATATTGGTCTCCGACAAAGATTTCGGCACCCGCGCGTTCCAGCTGTTCGCTGCGGTGGTCGCGCCGCCGGACGAAGGCGCGAACCGGGAAACCTTTGTCGCGCAGCTGCAGTGCCGTGTGCCGCCCGGTTTTGCCGCTTGCACTGGTGACGAGGATCTTTGGCTTGGCAGACATCTAAATGCTCCCTTTAGATGATCATTGAAATCTTAAAATTAAGATGATACCAATAATCTTAACTGTCAACCCGTGAAGGATCGACGCCGTGCCGAGGATGTCAGACGCCGAGAAACAGAAGAGTCACAAACGGATAATCGACGCCGCCTCGTCGCTCTTTCGCGACCGGGGGATCGAGGCGACGAGCGTGGCGGACGTGATGCAGGCAGCCGGCTTGACCCACGGTGGTTTCTACAGACATTTCGCCTCGAAAGAGGCTCTGGTTCGGGACGCCTTCAAGGCGGCGGTCGACGACGTGCAGGCAGAGATGGCTGCCGCACCGACAGATGAAGTGCGCCGGGCTGCGCGTGGGGAGTATCTGGCGCGGTATCTGTCGGGTGAGCATCTTGACGACCGTAGGCGCGGCTGTCCGCTGGCCGCACTGGGCGCAGAGATCAGCCGACTAGATGGGCCGGTTCGATCCGAGGCGTCGCGCACCGTCGAGAGTATGGCGCGGCTGCTGAACTCCGATGAGGCGGACGTGGCAGAGCAGGGCCTTGCCATGATGGCCCTGCTGCTGGGGACGATCACTCTGGCGCGCATTGCCGAAACGCCTGAATTGGCCGACGCTGTCCTCGCCGCAGGGCGGCGGGGCAGCACAGTGATCGATGAGCACATGAAACCCGATCGACCGAATTGAGCGCGCGATGACCGATCCGGAAAGCGTATTGCCCAGCGGCCGACTCATCTCAACGCAAGATGCGGCCGTGCCAAGGCATCCGCAGTTTGAAACTGGCCGTACTTTTTTGACGACCTTTAGGAATGGGAAGAGACCATCGCCCGGAAACAGGTCCAACCCGCTGATCCGTAGGCGGCTACAAGGTGTCGGCCGCGCCGCACGACACAGACCGCCGCGGGGCTTCGATGCCGAAATCTCACCCCTGTCGGACCACCGCAGGGCCAGTATCGATGACGGCAGTCGCACGGGCCATGCAAAGCCGCCGCCAAAGGCCGTTCCAGAATACCCGCTGAGTATCAGTCCAGGCTGGATCTTCTGCTGATTGCTGCCTCACCGGCACATCTCAGCCAGAATTGCATATAGCATCTGGCCATCTGTTGTCAGCGCGTATTCCACCCGGACCGGTACCTCGGCGAAGACCCCGACGCGTTCTTCCGCCTCTATGGTGTCGAGAGCATCGACACAATGCGGGGGCCCGGCTGATGCGAGGCGTCGGTCAGATCAGGCGCTGGTACGCGCAGGCCTTTGAGACCATCGAAGGAACCCTGCATCACAAGGAAAAGGCTGCTCTTGCTGACGGCAACATGGCGCTGCTTCTCTGGGCCTACGACTTCGAGCCGCCCACGGGCGGTACGCCACCCGCCGATGTTCATCTCACTGGCCGCGTACTTCTGGCCGATTGCCGCAGTGACGCGGGAGCGTGGAAGCTGCTCTTTGACATCGACACCACGCCACGCAACGTGACGCGGGCCCTCTTGGCCTGAACTCTGCCTCTTCTTCCCAACGATAGTGGAATGACATCACCGACAAAGCGCAAGATCGCAGACGGCCCGCAGCAAATTGTTGAGCGCTTGGCTGAATTCATTGGGCAGGGTCATAGGGAGGGCGTGGTCTCCTTGTATCATCCGGAATGTCGCGTGGCGATGGTCCCGGATGGCCCACCGATGAAAGGCTATGCCGGTGTACGCGACCTCTTCGGGGATTTCGTAGCCAACCGCGTCACGCTTCGAAGCACAGTTTCGGGCGAGATGATCAACGGCGATACGGCCATCCTCCAAGGCGAATGGATGGTGGAGGCCAGGGACGGCACGCCGCTTGCCATCGAAGTCGCGAAACGACTGGACCACGGTGGTTGGATTTACTTTATCGATTGTCCGATCCACGGGCCGAAGCCAATCCGCAGCTGATCGTTCGCTCGAACCTCCCAAACATCGCCTGGGCAAGTGCTTTTCTGCGCCAGTCCTCACGTGAAACCGATGAACGACAACTGGTGCGCGCTACGATTTACCGCCAGACCTGCGGTGCTGTTGCCGTGCTGTAGCCCGTTGAACTGGACAAGCCGACCCCGGGCAGGCGGATCGGTCATGATCAGGCTGCGCGCAACCGGGGTCAGGCTGGACCATACGACAAAGCCGCCTTGGGTCTTCCCCGGCCTCCCCATCTGCCACACCGTGACCGAGCGGGCTTGATCGCCTTGGTCCGCTCAGGCCTCCCAGAAGCTCGCTGGCGGATCCGACCGCATTTGACGCAGCGGGAGGAGCGGACCGGGCTATTGCGAGAGTCCGGCCAGCGTGGATCAGAGCGGCCCCGACGATAGGAATAAAATGGTGGAGCCTAGCGGGATCGAACCGCTGACCTCCTGCATGCCATGCAGGCGCTCTCCCAGCTGAGCTAAGGCCCCATCGGTGGATGTGGTATCCGGTGCGCCGCTGAATAGGCCCAACGCGGGGCGGGATCAAGCGTAAAAATCGCCGCCCTCGCGCGTTTTCGACAAATCAGTTGTCGTCGTCTTCCGAGGCGACATCCGCGATCTCTTCCAAGGGCACGCTGTCATCGTCGTCTTCGTCGTCATCGAGCAGATCATCATCCAGATCGACATCGACGTCGTCCTCATCGTCGAGCACCACATCGTCATCGTCCGTATTGGCCTTGGCCTTGGCAGAGGCGGCATCCTCGGCATCCGCTGCGATCATGCGGGATTTGCTGAGGTCGATCTCGACAACCTCACCGGTATAGGGGCTGATGATCGGATCGTTGTTCAGATCGTAAAAGCGCTTGCCCGTTGTGGGGCACAGGCGCTTCGTTCCCCATTCTTCCTTGGGCATGAAAAACCCTCTTCTTGATTGCGACTCTTCGTGTAGATGATTCAGCGCAAGTGCCATATGAAGCGGGGGCTGTAAAGGGCTGCCGGAGGCTGGCCCGCTGCCGGAGAGCCGATATGCCCGAGTTGATCCTGCCTGGTGATCCGCCGATTCCCCTGACGCTGCGGCGCTCGGGCCGGGCGCGGCGGATTTCGCTGCGCATCTCG
Source organism: Roseobacter sinensis (assembly GCF_025755255.1). Taxonomy (GTDB): domain Bacteria; phylum Pseudomonadota; class Alphaproteobacteria; order Rhodobacterales; family Rhodobacteraceae; genus Roseobacter; species Roseobacter sinensis. The sequence goes on from NZ_JALIEB010000005.1 coordinate 63,032, forward strand.
CAGCTCGACGGGCGGGTCACGCTGACGCTGCCAAAGGGCGTGCCCGAGCGTGAGGCGCTGGGGTTCGCACGCGAGAAGGAGAGCTGGATCCGCGGGCATCTGGCGGCGCGCGGCGCGGATGTGATCGTCGGTCTGGGTACGGCGCTGCCGGTGGGCGGCCAGCTGCATGAGGTGGTTCCGACCACTGGGCGCAAGGTGGTCTTTGAACCGGGGCGTGTGGCCGTACCCGGCGCGCCCGATCGGGTGGGGCGGCGGCTTGTGGGTCATCTCAAGACGCTCGCACGGGCCCGGCTGGCAGAGGCCTCCGACACCTACGCCGCGCGACTCGGCAAGCCCTATTCGGCGATCACGCTGCGGGACGCGCGGTCGCGCTGGGGGTCCTGCACCGCTGAGGGGCGGCTGATGTACTCCTGGCGGCTGATTCTCGCGCCGCCTGAGGTGCTCGACTATGTGGTCGCGCATGAGGTGGCGCATCTGGCGGAGATGAACCACTCAGCGGCCTTTTGGGCGCAGGTGACCCGGATTCACGGGGATTACGCTGAGCCGCGCAACTGGTTGCGGCGCAACGGCAGTGATCTGCACCGGTATCGCTTCGAGCGCTCTGCTTGAGGGGAGCGCCTTGACGGCCTCGTCATTTGTGATCACAGATGTTCCATGATCCTGAATCCGCGCCCCGCCGAAGCCACGAGTGCTGCGCATGACCGCGTCTACCGGGCGCTGCGCGGGCGGATCATGCAGGGGGATCTGCCACCGGGCGAGAGCCTGACTTTGCGCGGGATCGGGCGGGACTTCGATGTCTCGATGACACCTGCGCGCGAGGCCGTTCGGCGGTTGGTGGCGGAAGGCGCGCTGACAATGTCGAGCTCAGGGCGGGTCTCAACGCCTGAGCTCAGCAACGAGCGAATCGAGGAACTGGCGGCGCTGCGCGCGTTGATCGAGGTGGAACTGGCCAGCCGCGCCTTGCCGCGCGCGCATATGGCCCTGATCGAGCGGATGCAGACGATCAACGCCACCATCGCCGAAGCGGTCGCGCATCGCGATGCGGCCCGCTACATCCGGACCAATCTGGAGTTTCACCGCACCCTCTACCTTCGGGCGCAGGCGCCGGCGATGCTGGCCATGGCGGAAACGGTCTGGTTGCAAATGGGTCCGACCATGCGGGCGCTCTATGGGCGGCTACGCAAGACCGAACCGCCGCAGTTTCACCGCCTGATCATCGCCGCCCTGCGCGCCGGCGACGAACCGGGCCTGCGCCTCGCCGTGCGATCGGATGTGACGCAAGGCCTGCGCATGTTGGCGAGCTGATCTTTACCATACGACCAACGCCCCATTGAATTTTTCTACTTTATGTAGAATTTTACCCAAATTCGGCCCATTCGAGGACACAGTTTCCTGTTCTGACTGGGGCGAGCACACTGGGAACGGGGGTTTGTGTCTTGTAAGTGGTTCAGATTGAGATGAAACATCCTGTTTTCAACGGAGAGGTCCGCCCCGCGGGCCACGACGACCTTTCGACTGTTTTGCACATGGTGGCCGCATTGGCCGCTTATCACGGCGATGTCGCCACAGTGACCGCCGACCAGCTTTCGTGCTATATCGAAGGCGCCGACCCTTGGGTCCGCATCCTCTTGGCCGAGGAGCACGGCCGTGCGCTTGGCTATGTGGCGCTGACGCCCTGGTCGCAGATGCAGTTCGGCCTGCGCGGCATGGATATGCACCACCTTTTTGTCGAGCCAGAAGCCCGGAACCGCGGCGTGGGGCGCGCCCTGATTGCGGCGAGCGAACGGGCCGCGCGCGATGCGGGCTGTCACTATTTGTCTGTCGGCACACATCCGGAGAATCGCCTGGCGCAGGACATCTATCGCGGGATGGGGTTCGAGCAACTCGACCCGCCCGGCCCGCGCTTTCGCATCGCGCTTGCTTCGGCGTCCTGAGGTCAGGCCGCGAGGCCGATTCCGCCGATTTCAATGAATTTCGCCCGGCGGTCCGAGACAAGCGTCTGCGGGTCCTTACCCTCGAGGTCGTCCAGCATGCCTTCGAGGGCGCGGCCGACGGCGGAATAGGCAGCGGAGGGGTCGCGGTGTGCGCCGCCCAAGGGTTCGGCGATGATGCGGTCGATCACGCCGAGTTGCTTGAGGTCTTCGGCGGTCAGCCGCAAGGCCTCGGCTGCTTCGCGCATCTTTTCGGCGTCCTTCCAGAGGATCGAGGCGCAGCCTTCCGGGCTGATCACCGAATAGACCGAGTGCTCCAGCATCGCCACGCGGTTGGCCGTGGCAAAGGCCACGGCCCCGCCCGAGCCACCCTCGCCGATGATCACCGAGACCAGCGGGACACCGATCTGCAGACATTTTTCAGTGGCGCGCGCGATGGCTTCGGACTGTCCGCGTTCTTCGGCGCCCTTGCCGGGGTAGGCGCCCGGTGTGTCGACGAGCGTGATCACCGGCAGGTTGAAGCGATGCGCGATGTCCATCAGCCGGATGGCCTTGCGGTAGCCTTCGGGGCGCGCCATCCCGAAGTTCCGCTCGATCCGCGATTTGGTATCGTTGCCCTTCTCATGGCCGATCACCATGACGGGGCGATCGTTCAACCGCGCAAGCCCGCCCATGACCGCGTGGTCGTCGGCGAAGTTCCGGTCGCCTGCCAGCGGCGTGTAATCGGTAAAGAGCGCATCCACGTAGTCCTCGCAATGTGGCCGTTCCGGGTGCCGCGCGACCTGGCATTTGCGCCAGGGGGTGAGCGACTTGTAAAGATCCTGCAACATCGCCTTGGCCTTGACGTCGAGGGCCGCGGCCTCTTCGGTCACATCCATTTCCTCGTTGGCGCGGGCCAGGGCGCGTAACTCTTCCGCCTTGCCTTCGATCTCGGCCAGCGGTTTTTCGAAATCCATGTATTGGGTCATGGGCGCTCTTATCGTTGGTGACCTCCGTTGTATGACGGGCCTCGCGGGGCAATGCAACGACGCGTTACCTGGGCCAGAGCACAGGATAGAGCGAGGCGATGAGCAGGGCGGCCATGGTCCGGTTGAACACCCGCAGGCGGCGCGGGTTGGTCAGCACCCGGGCGAGCTGTTGTCCGAGTACGGTCCAGGCCGTAATCGCAGGCAGGTTCACACTGGCGAAGATCACCGCAACGAGCGCGAAGGCGGCGAGCGTCTGGCTGGGCGCGTAGACCGAGAGCGCGGTCAGCGCCATGGCCCAGGCCTTGGGGTTGACCCATTGGAACGCAGCGGCCTGCAGGAAGGTCATCGGGCGCCCCTTGCCCGCGTCGCCGCGGATCGGGGCCGCGGTGGCGATCTTCCAGGCGAGATAGCTCAGGTAAAGCACCGAGATCACCTTCAGGACCGTGTAGCTCACCGGGTAGCTCTCGAACACCTGCGCCAACCCTGCGCCCACCAAGACGATCATCAGGCCGAAGCCTACCGAGATGCCGAGCATATGCGGGATCGAGCGGCTGAAGCCGTAATTGGCGCCTGAGGCCATGAGCATGAGGTTGTTGGGTCCGGGTGTTGCGGAGGTGACCAGCGCGAAGAGGACAAGGGCGGTAAGAAGCTCGACTGACATGGCGCAATGATTGCGTAGAAATGGAGGCTATAAATTGCGTTCTCCCGCGGGTTCAGAGTAAATCTGCAATCTATGGGTAATATTGATGAGAAATCCGAACGAATATTGCGGGAGCTTACACGTGATGGCCGTATCAGCAACCTCGAACTGGCCGAGCGGGTGGGGCTGTCGCCCTCGGCCTGCTTGCGCCGGGTGCAGGAGTTGGAGCGGTCGGGTGTGATCCGGGGCTATCGCGCCGTGCTTGATCCGATAAAGCGCGGTATCGGCTTCACGGCCTATATCACCGTGGGGCTGAGCGACCATTCGAAGGCCTCGCAGGAGGCGTTCGAGCGGGCGATCTCGAGGGCGCCGGAGGTGGTGGAGTGCCACAACATCACTGGAGCAACCGAGTATCTGTTGCGGGTGGAATGCGCCGATCTGCCGAGCTACAAGCGATTTCACACGGACAACCTTGGGGCGTTGCCGCAAGTGAATGCGATCACCTCTTATGTGGTGATGGGGTCGCCCAAGGACGCGCGGGCGTAAGTGCTTCGGTGGTGCGCCAGAAGAGTTTCATGCCTCCGGCGGGGATATTTGGAGCCAGAAGAAGTCCCAGTGCTTAGGTCCTAGTCGGTGGCAGCTGCGGCGATTGCGGCGAAGCGGCTGTCGAGCTCTTCAGCCAGGGTTGCGAGTTCCGGGCCAGCTTCGTCCATGTAGGGTGAATAGACAAAGCTGGGGGTCTTGTACGAGAGCGTTGCCGTGCCGTCCGGCTCTTCGGTGACGTAGAAGCGGACGGGCGCTTCGATCATCGCGGCGGTGGAGAGGGCGAGGACCTTCACCGCGAAGTCGTTGTTGAAGACGCCGACGACACGATTTTCGGGGATGGTGATGCCGCGGGCGCGGGCCGCCCCTGTGGGCCCGGCCTGAGTAACGACCCCCATCCCGTTGGCCTTGACGGCGGCCTTCAGGTCGTCGAGCAGCGTTGCGTGCGGTTTCTGCGTTGGAATGACGACCCATCCGTCGCGGGGCGTGATGGACTGCGCGGCAAGGGTGGTCGCGCAGAGCAGCGTGAGGCAAAGGGTGAGGATCGGTTTCATGACGGGCTCCCGGATGGTTTGGCCCATAGGGTCAAACGGCGGGCGCCTTGCCAAGTCACGAGCGCGTCAGCCGGCGATCATTTCCGACTGGCGCACGATGACCTCGGCCTGCTTGATCGACGCGATATCGACGAGGCGGCCCTTGTAGACGGTCGCACCTTCGCCTTTCGCCTTGGCTTCCTCCATGGCGGCGAGGATCTCACGCGCCTCGGCGACGGCCTCGTCAGAGGGCGTGAAGACCTCGTTGGCGAGGGTCACCTGTTTGGGATGGATGGCCCATTTGCCGACCATGCCGAGGGTGGCGGAGCGGCGGGCCTGGGCGCGGAAGCCCTCGTCGTCGGAGAAGTCGCCAAAGGGCCCGTCGACCGGCAGCACGCCGTGCGTGCGGCAGGCCGCAACGATGGCGGCTTGCGCCCAGTGCCAGGGGTCGGACCAGTGTTTCTGGCCTTCGCGGATCATGTAGTAGTTTTCCTGCGTGCCGCCGATACCGGTGGTTTGCATCCCCATGGAGGCGGCGAAATCGGCGGCGCCAAGGCTCATGGCCGCCATGCGCGGAGAACTTGCGGCGATCTCTTCCACATGGGCAATCCCGGCAGCGGATTCGATGATCACTTCGAAAGTGATTTTCTTCGACCGCCCCTTGGCGGCTTCTATGGCGGTGACCAGCGCGTCGACGGCATAGACATCTGCCGCGCAGCCCACTTTCGGGATCATGATCTGGTCGAGCCGGTCGCCCGTCTGCTCCATCAGGTCCACCACATCACGGTACCAGTAGGGCGTGTCGAGCCCGTTGATGCGCACCGACAGCGCCTTGGAGCCCCAGTCGATGTCGGATATGGCGGCGATGATATTGGTGCGCGCGCTGTCCTTGTCGGAGGGCGCGACGCTGTCTTCTAGATCAAGGTTGATCACATCCGCGGCAGAAGCAGCCATCTTCTCGAAGATCGCGGGGCGCGAGCCGGGACCGAAGAGCTGGCATCGGTTGGGACGGGCCGGAGGGCTGGGCTGGATGCGGAAACTCATGAGCGACCTTAGGGTAATAAAGTTACAATTGCGTTGGTGGTGTTGGTATGAAATTGCGCAAGATGCTGCAAGCGCATTTTGCAGCTGCAGCATGGGATTCGCCAGAGCTTCCGTTAAGGCCTGCTGAATTCTTCGCCAATTACCGCCCATTATCGAAGAATCTTGCGTCAAAGGGGCGTAACCGACTTCATTCGAGATGTCTTTGCAGGTCAAAGAGAGGAAGTTGCAGCGCAGTTAACGGAGGCTTCCCCATGATTCAGACCCCTTACCTCTTGTTCCTCGGCGACGCGCCGGATCAGCTGGCCGCGAAGGTTGCGCAGGGCATCAAGGATTGGCGCCCAGAGAATGCAGTTGGTCAGTTCCGCCTGCCCGGTTGTGGCGCGGACATGGGTCTGACCGATATGTCGCTGGAGGAAGGGCTTGCCGCCGGAGCCAAGACGCTGGTGATCGGCGTTGCGAACCGTGGCGGGGTGATCTCTGCCGAGTGGAAGGTCGTGCTCGTCAAGGCGTTGCAGATGGGGTACGACCTTGCCGCGGGCCTGCACAACCTTCTGCGCAACGAAGACGAGCTTCAAGCGGCCTCGAAAGTGCACGGGGGCACGCTGCATGACGTGCGCGTGCCGACCGTCGCTTATCCGATTGCCAACGGAAAGAAACGCAGCGGCAAACGTGCCTTGGCGATTGGTACGGATTGCTCCTGCGGCAAGATGTATACGGCGATGTCGATGGATGCCGAGATGGTCAAGCGGGGGCTGAAGTCGGACTTCCGCGCGACCGGTCAGACCGGCATTCTGATCACCGGCAAGGGTGTGCCGCTCGACGCGGTGATTGCCGACTTCATGGCGGGCGCGGTCGAGTATCTGACGCCCGACAACGACGATGATCACTGGGACCATATCGAGGGGCAGGGAAGCCTGTTCCACGTGTCGTATTCGGGCGTGACCATGGCGCTGATCCATGGCGGGCAGCCGGATGCGCTGATCCTCTGTCACGAGCCGACGCGGACCCATATGCGCGGCTTGCCGCATTACGGGCTGCCGACGCTCGAGACGTTGCGGGACACGGCGCTGCCGATCGCACAGGTCGCCAACCCGGCCTGTTACGTGGCCGGTGTCTCGGTGAACACCAAGGCGCTGGAGGAGGCGGCGGCGCGGGCCTGCTTGCAGGAGATCGAGGACCGCATGGGCCTGCCTACAACCGACCCGTTCCGCTTTGGCGCGGGCAAGCTGGTGGATGCGCTGCTCGAGATCTGAGAGCGGCGGGACAGTGGCTGGGGCTGGTGCCGTGAGTATTTGAAGACGGGTGAAGGAGAGCGCATGCGCATTAACGTCAACCGGGATGTGTTTCGGCTTGCGCAGGTTTTCACCATCTCGCGCGGCTCGCGCACGGAGGCGCAGGTGCTGACGGTGCGTGTGTCGGATGGGGCGCACCAGGGCTGGGGCGAGTGTGTGCCTTATGCGCGCTATGGCGAAACGCTGGAGAGCGTGACGGATCAGATTGAGGCGCTGCCGGAGGATGTGACACGGGCGGCGCTTGCCGAGCTGTTGCCGGCAGGGGCGGCGCGCAATGCGGTCGATTGCGCGCTCTGGGATCTGGAGGCGAAGCGCGCGGGCAAACGGGTGTGGGAGCTTGCGGGACTGCCTGCGCCGGGGCCGGAGATTACCGCCTATACGCTGTCGCTGGATTCGCCGGAGAAGATGCAGGCGCAGGCGGCTGCGCATGCGCACCGGCCCTTGCTGAAGATCAAGCTCGGCACGCCGGACGACATGCCACGGCTCGAGGCGGTGCGCGCGGGAGCGCCGAAGGCGCGGATCATCGTCGATGCGAATGAGGGTTGGTCCGCGGAGGTCTATGCCGATCTCGCGCCGCATCTGGTACGGCTCGGTGTGCAACTGGTGGAGCAGCCCTTGCCCGCGGGCGCGGATGAGGCATTGGCCGGGATGGAGCGGCCCGTGCCGGTCTGCGCCGATGAGAGCTGTCATGACCGGGTGAGTCTGCCGGAGCTCAGAGGGAAGTACGATGTGGTCAACATCAAGCTCGACAAGACCGGAGGACTGACGGAGGCGCTGGCACTGCGCGAGGCCGCGCGGGCGGATGGGTACAGGGTCATGGTCGGCTGCATGGTCGGCTCCAGCCTGGCTATGGCGCCGGCGACACTGGTGGCGCAGGGCGCGCTGATCACCGATCTTGACGGACCGCTTCTGCTCGCCGACGATCGCGGCACGCCCTTGCTGTTTGATGAGAAAGGCGTGCACCCGCCGGAGCCCACCCTCTGGGGGTAGTCAGTGCGCGGCGTCCGGCATGGCGGGGCGGTGTTCCCGCAGGACGACGATGCTCTCGAAGCCGCTGATCGCGGGGTCGTAGAAATGCTCTTCCGTGAAGGCGGCGTAGGCCTCCATAGAGGCGCAGCGCACCGTCAGCACGAAATCCGCAGGGCCGGTCACGTGGAAGATGCGCTCGACCTGCGGCAGACGCAGAAGCTTCTGGCGCAGGCGGTCGAGCGCGTCGCGCCCGCCCCGTCGGAGCGTCAGCAGCGACAGGACCGTGATGTGGCGGCCAAGAAGCTCGGGGGCAACGATGGCCACCTCGCGTTCGACGGCGCCAATCCGGCGCAGCCGCTGCAGGCGGCGCAGGCAACTGGCCGGAGAGAGGCCAACCTGTTCAGCCAGCGCATCGCCGGTCTGGCGGCAGTCTATCTGCAACAGCGCAAGCAACTGCCTGTCGAAGTCGTCGATCTCATCCATGTCATCCACCGTCCGGATTGCGAAAGCTTTGCACCAATGCAGATTAATCGCAAGATTTTCGCGCAGGGTGAGAGAGTTTTGCAATCTCGTCTCTGCTGACGGCCCTACTCTGGTATCCATCACTCAAGAGATGGAGCTTTGATATGACCACGTTAAGCACCCTGACCCGATACTTCGAACAGCGCGGCAAGCGGATCCGGTGGCGCGCCACGCGCCGGTTCCTCGCCGGTCTGCCAGATCATCTGCGCCGTGACGTCGGTGTCGCAGCCACGGGCGAGCCTTTCGATCCGCGCCGCCGGCCCGGGCCATAAGGCGCGGTGCCTGCTATGCGGCGGGCTGACGCGCTGCTTTGGCGTTGACCTTTGCGCGCTTTGCGGTGCAGTGATGCTCTGGACGGTTCCGGCGGGAACACTGGTGGGAAAGGAGCTGCACCCATGCGCACGGTTTATCTGAACGGGCAGTATCTGCCGGAGAACGAAGCCACGGTGTCGATTTTCGACCGCGGGTTTCTGATGGCCGACGGTGTTTACGAGGTCACCTCGGTTCTGGATGGCAAGCTGATCGATTTCGACGGTCACGCGGTGCGGCTGGAGCGGTCTCTGCGCGAGCTCGACATGGTGAACCCGATCAGCAAGGAGGATCTGCTAGAGGTGCATCGCGAGCTCGTGCGGGCGAACGGCATCGAAGAAGGCATGGTTTATCTGCAGATCACCCGTGGCGCGCCCGGTGACCGGGATTTCGTCTTTCCCGACCCGGAGGAAACCGAGCCGACCATAGTGCTCTTCACCCAGAACAAGCCGGGGCTGGCCGACAGCCCGGCGGCGAAAAAGGGTATGAAGGTCATCAGCATCGAGGATATCCGCTGGGGCCGCCGCGACATCAAGACGGTGCAATTGCTCTATCCCAGCATGGGTAAGATGATGGCCAAGAAGTCGGGTGCGGACGATGCCTGGATGATCGAGGATGGCTTCGTGACCGAAGGCACGTCGAACAACGCCTATATCGTTAAGGGCAACAAGATCATCACGCGCGCGCTCTCCAACGACATCCTGCACGGGATCACGCGGGCCGCGGTGCTGCGCTTTGCCCAGGAGGCGCAGATGGAGGTGGAAGAGCGCAATTTCACCATCGACGAGGCGAAAGAGGCCGATGAGGCCTTCATCACATCCGCCAGCACCTTCGTGATGCCGGTGGTGGAGATTGACGGCGTAGCCCTGGGAGAGGGCGTCCCGGGCCGCGTAGCACCGCGCCTGCGCGAGATCTATCTCGAAGAGAGCCTGAAAGCGGCTGTTTGAAGGCTGTCTGACGCCAGCTATTATAAGGAGATGCCGTTCCGCGGTCTCCTAAGCGGACTACGTCAGCTTTCGTAAGGCCCGATGGACCTCGAACGGCCACGCACGCGCTGAGCTCCGGTCTTGGCGGCGCTCAAGCCGCCCTCCGGAGCAGTGACTTCTGGATGCCGTTCGCCGCCTTTTTCCTTCCGGACGCCGCATTGCGGCCCAATTGGACATTTTGCGTTTCCACCGCATGGGCCGGGAGCGAGACGCATGGATACGCTGATTGGATACGTCCAATTCACGATGTAGACACTCTTCAGTATGAACCAACGGCTCGCGCTGGTTTGCCTAGTTGGCACAATTGTTGTGGCTTTTGGTGTCTGGTGCTATCGGGGCATGCCCGGTGGCTCTTTTGTCAAATGGTTGTTGCCGGCAAAGGTCTATCTGCATCGCTCTAACCTGCTGGACATAAAACTCTTCTTTACCATGCGTGCCATCAGCTTTTTGGGCCGATGAGCAACGTCTCCTTTCCCGCAACTGTTGCATTATATGTCTTGTCCTGGCTTTTTGGACGGGCGGCTGGTGACTTTGACGTCCCTCCGGTCAGCTGGGATCGGAGCGTGCTGGCCACACTCATAATCGTGCGGGCCTCGGACTTCTGCAAGTACTGGGCCCACCGCCTGCATCATGAGTGGAAGGTGCTTTGGCCGTTTCACGCCGTGCATCATTCCGCAGATGTTCTGACCCCGCTGACGTTGCAAAGGGTTCATCCTGTCGAGCCGCTGATCCGTAACCTGCTGATCACGGTGATTGTCGGAGCGATTCAGGGGGTGCTTCTTTTCGTGTTGATCGGGCGGATCGATCTCGTGACCCTGGGTGGTGCGAACGCGATGTATGTCGTGTTCAACATGCTGGGCGCAAACCTGCGTCACAGCCACATCTGGCTCAGCTATGGGCGGGTCATGGAGCACATCCTCATTTCGCCTGCTCAGCATCAGATCCATCATTCGGTGGCGGTCGAACATCACAACAAGAACTACGGCTCGATGTTCGCGATCTGGGACTGGATGTTCGGAACCCTCTACGCGCCAGAAAGGGTGAGGACCTCACTTTCGGCGTCTCTGACGAAACCGGAAAGCAGATGGCCCAGCCCTACAACACATTGCGCGAGGCCCTGCTCAAACCGTTCCGCGAATGCTGGGATGCGATACAGGAGCAACGGGCAGGCCGGGCGCAGAGAAGGGCGCAGCTGCCCGAGCTCGTGATGTCGCAGGGCTTTTCGATCTGGCTGGACGTCTTGCGCGCCGCGGCTGCGATCACCGTGTTGTTTGGACATATGGCGCATATCCGGTTCACGCGCGGCGACTATTACGTCTTGCGGGAAATCAATATCGCCAGCGATGCGGTCATCGTGTTCTTTGTGCTGTCGGGCGTGGTCATCGCCTACACGGCCAAACGCGATGGCACGCTGGAGCGCTTCGCCTTCAACCGCCTGACGCGGCTTTGGTCCGTGGTCCTTGCAGCGCTGGTGCTAACGGTGCTGTTCGACGCAATCGGGACCGCCGTGCGGCCGGATGCTTATCCTGCGCGGTTCTACAACTCGGTTCCGGTGTCGGAGATGTTTCTGCGCGGGCTGACTTTCACCAATGAGTGGCAGGGCTTCTGGGACCGCGTGCGGCTTGGGACAAACGGGCCGCTCTGGTCGCTCAGCTATGAGGCTGGCTTCTATATGCTGTTCGGTGTGGTTGTTTTTCTGCGCGGTGCCTTGCGCTGGGTTCTGCTGGCCTTGCTCGTGCTGCTGGTCGGGTTGCCCATTCTGGCGCTGTTGCCCGCGTGGCTCATGGGCGTTCTGGTTTGGCACAGCAGACGTACCGAACAGGCCTCGAGAGCAACCGATGTGGCGCGCGCGATTTTGGGCATTGTGTTGCTGATCGGCCTGAAAGTCGCGGGTCTGCCGCAACTGTTGACCGATGTGACGACCCAGTGGCTTGCGCCGCTCAACCACCACGCCGTGCTGGGCTATTCAGATGAGGTGTTGTGGAACCTGGTGATAGCGTTCTGCGTCGCTCTGCACCTCGCCGGCGTTAAGAATATGGCCGATCGGCGCGCGCCGAGGCCAGAGGGGATATCCGTGCGATCGGTTCGCTGGATCGCGGGGGCGAGTTTTCTATCTATGTGATGCACTATCCCACGCTGCATCTGCTCGACGCGACCTTGCCGGAAGACCTGCCGGCCTATGATCTGTGGCTACTGGCGCTGACGTTGACGGTGTGTTTCGTATTCGCTGCGGTCTTCGAGCGGCCCCTCGGGACCATCCGTGCCAGGGTGTTGCCGCTGTGGAAGGCCCTGTGCTGGCCCATCTCGGCGGCCAGATCGACCGCGCCCTGATCAGCCCTTTCCGACGTTCTCTTCGAAAGCCTTTTCAAAGGCCTTTTGCTGGTCGCCAGTGGCTTCGGTCTGATAGTTGGCTTTCCACTCGGCCATCGTCATGCCGTAGAAGAGCTCGCGCGCCTCGTCCTTGCTCATCTCGATGCCCTTCTCGGCCGCAGCTTCCTGGTACCAGCGGCTCAGGCAGTTGCGGCAGAAGCCGGCGAGGTTCATCATGTCGATGTTCTGAACATCGGTGCGGTCTTCCATGAGGTGCTTTTGAAGGCGCCGGAAGGCGGCGGCCTGAAGTTCGATTTCTGTCTGAGTTGGCATGGCGGGGCTCCTGCACTGTCTCCGCTCAAGATTGGGTCCGTCCGGAGTGGTGTCAACCGGCTGCCGTGCTTGCGGCTTGGGCGGCGTCCATGTCATCAAGGCGTTATTCGGGCGCGGCAGGATCAGCGGAGTTGCCCCACGCCGCATCATGCGACATAAGATGCGCAAAATCGTTAGCGGTAACACGCCAAGGGGGACGACAGGACAATGAGACGCACGCGGAATGTAAAGATCGTGGCCACCCTGGGCCCCGCTTCTGAAACTTATGAGACCATCCACGCGCTGCACATGGCGGGCGCCGACGTCTTCCGGCTGAACATGAGCCACGGCAGTCATGAGGAAATCCGCGAAAAGCATAAGATCATCCGCCAGATCGAAGAGGAGACGGGCGGCAGTATCTGCATTCTCGCGGATCTGCAGGGTCCGAAGCTGCGCGTGGGTGTCTTCGCCAATGAAGAGGGCGAGATACTGGAGGAAGGCGCCAAATTCCGCATGGATCTGGACGCGGCCGAAGGGGATGCGACCCGCGTCTGCCTGCCGCATCCGGAGATTTTCGCAGCCCTTGAGCCGGGCGCGACTCTGCTGGTGAATGACGGCAAGATCCGCCTGAAGGTCGAGGACTGCGGCCCCGATTTTGCCAATTGTACGGTGATCGCCGGAGGCGTGATCTCAAACCGCAAGGGTGTGAACGTCCCTGATGTGGTGCTGCCGCTGGCAGCGCTTTCGGACAAGGACCGCAAGGATCTGGAGTTTGTCTGCGAACTCGGCGTGGATTGGCTCGCGCTGAGCTTCGTGCAGCGGCCCGAGGATGTGCTGGAGGCCTCGGATCTCGCCAATGGGCGCGCGGCGATCCTCAGCAAGATCGAGAAGCCGGCGGCGGTCAAGAATTTCGATGACATCCTCAAGGTCAGCGACGGTATCATGGTGGCGCGCGGCGATCTGGGGGTCGAATTGCCGGTGCAGAACGTCCCGCCCATTCAGAAGCGCCTCGTGCGTCAGTGCCGCCGCGCGGCCAAGCCGGTGATCGTGGCGACACAGATGATGGAGAGCATGATCGAAAGCCCGATGCCCACGCGCGCCGAGGTCTCGGATGTTGCCACCGCGATCTATGAGGGCGCGGACGCCGTGATGCTTTCGGCGGAATCCGCGGCCGGTGCCTATCCGATCGAGGCCGTGACGACGATGAACAACGTGGCCACCGAGGTCGAACTGGACCCGACCTATACGCAGATCATCGAAGCCTCGCGCGAGACCCGCGGCATCACCATCGCCGACGGGATCGTGGCCGCCGCCCGCGAGATTGCCGAGAAGACGGATATCAAGGCGATCTGCTGTTTCTCGCAGAGCGGCACGACGGCGGCGCTGACCGCGCGCGAGCGCCCGCGCGTGCCGATCATCGCAATGACGCCGCTGCGCAGCACGGCGCGCCGGCTGACCCTGACCTGGGGGATCAACTGCGTGATGACCGAGAAGCTGGATCGCTTCAAGCTCGCCGTGGTCGCCTCGGCGCGGGCCGCCACCCGGCAGGGCTATGCCGAACACACCGATCAGATCGTGGTGACCGCGGGCGTGCCCTTCAATGTCCCCGGCAGCACCAATATTCTCAGGGTCGCCCCCTGCGACGAGCGTTTGATTTTCAGCACCGACCCGGAGTAGTCTGCCGCTTGGGGGAGAAACGGGAAGGCAGGCCATGGACGCCGATACCGCGATGGTGCTTGGCATCATCATCGGGACTTTTTCACTGATTTCGATCTTCTCGGCCCTTGTCGACCGCCGCCCGCCTCGGGCTTCGGCGATCACGGTGCTGATTGCAACGGGGCTGATCGTCTATGCGGCCAGCACCTCGGAGGTGGGGTACACGTTGGCGTCCCTGCCCACGACCTTCATGATGGTGGTGGTGAATCTGCTGCCCTGAGGGCGCATCTTCTCTTGCCAAGAGGTTGGCAACCTCCTATAGGGCGGCTTTCAAACCGCTCGACCGGCTTATGTGGCATGCCGAGTCGGGCTGACACCGACCCAAGACCAGGAGACGGAAATGCCCAAGATGAAGACGAAGTCGAGCGCCAAGAAGCGCTTTAAGGTGACGGCCACCGGCAAGGTGATGTCCGCCCAGGCCGGCAAGCGCCACGGCATGATCAAGCGCAGCAACAAGTTCATCCGGGATGCGCGCGGCACCACCACGCTCAGCGCGCCCGATGCCAAGATCGTCAAGGGCTTCATGCCCTACGACCGCTAAGTGACAGGAGATCAGACATGAGCCGAGTGAAAGGTGGAACCGTCACCCACGCGCGTCACAAGAAAGTCGTCAAGGCCGCCAAAGGCTACTATGGTCGCCGCAAGAACACCTTCAAGGTTGCGCGCCAGGCTGTCGACAAGGCCAACCAATACGCCACCCGCGACCGCAAGAACCGCAAGCGGAACTTCCGCGCGCTGTGGATCCAGCGGATCAACGCCGCCGTGCGCAGCCACGACGAGGCACTGACCTACAGCCGTTTCATCAACGGGCTGACCCTTGCGGGCATCGAGGTTGACCGCAAGGTGCTGGCCGACCTCGCCGTGCACGAGCCCGAAGCCTTCGGCGCCATTGTGAAACAGGCGCAGGACGCGCTCGCGGCCTGATCCGTCGCAGATCGAGATGACAAAGAAAGCCGCTCCGTGCTGGAGCGGCTTTTTTCATCGGCTGAGGGCACGGGCCTTGAGCGCGGGCCGGCACGTGCTACAACCGCGCCAAGCGAAACGACGCGAAGGCGCCATGGCGGCAACAGGCAACACCTCCCCGAACCGCGACGATCAGGTCGGTCTGAAAGACCGTGTCGTCAGCGCGATCATCATCGGGGTGATCCGGTTGCTGACGCTACTGCCCTACCGGATGCGGGTGCCCGCCAGCGGCTGGGTGCTGTCGAGCATCGTGGGGCCGCTGATTGGCTACCGCCAGCGGGTCAGGGACAACCTCAGCCTGATTTTTCCCGATATGCCCGCTGCGGAGAAAGAACGCCTCGCTCGCGCGGTTCCCGATCAGATCGGGCGTACGCTGGCCGAGCTTTTCTCGCCGAAGGACCTGATCCGCACAGCAGCCGAGACACCGGTCGCAGGTGCCGGCGTTGCTGCGGTTGAAGAGGCGCGGCAGGCCGGACGCCCGATCATTCTGGTGTCCGGGCACTTCGGAAATTATGACATTGCCCGTTCTGTCCTGATCCAGCGGGGCCACAAGGTCGGCGGGCTCTACCGGGCGATGAACTACCGCGGGTTCAACGACTTTTATGTCTCCCGCATCGCGCAGGTCGGCACGCCGCTCTTTCTGCGGGGGCGCCGGGGCATGGGCGAGATGGTGAAATTTCTCAAAGCGGGCAATGCAATTGCGCTGCTGATCGATCAGCACATGTCGGCCGGTGCGCCGCTCACCTTCTTCGGGCAGACGGCCTATACGGCGCTCTCCGCGGCCGAGCTTGCGTTACGGTACGATGCGTTGCTGGTACCCTGCTATGGCGTGCGCCAGCCCGACGGCCTGAGCTTCGAGATGGTGATCGAAGCGCCTGTCCCGCACAGCACTCCGGAAGAGATGACGCAGGCACTGAACGACAGCCTGGAGGCTCAGGTCCGCGCGCATATGGCCCAATGGTTGTGGGTGCACCGCCGGTGGAAGTCTGCTTAGCTGACATTTGAGGCGCGTGGCCCGCAGGCAAGGCCCGGGCGGATGCCCGGGCCTTGCCTGCGGGCCCCTCTCCGGGGATAACCGGAACACGCAAATGGCAAAACGGGGAGCATGACCATGTGGACGAAACTGACGGCCGCCACCTTTGGCGCGATGCTGATCGCGGGCGGGGCAGCGGCGCAGAGTTGCAGCGACGGCAAAACGCTGACCGAGGGCAAGCTGACCATCGCAACCGGCAACCCGGCCTACTACCCCTGGGTCATCGATGACGCACCGGAGAGCGGCAAGGGCTTCGAGGCTGCCGTGGCCTATGCGCTGGCGGAGGCCATGGGCTTTGCCACCGAGGACGTCGTGTGGACCCGTACCTCCTTCGACCAGGCGATCCAGCCCGGGGCCAAGGACTTCGACATCAACATGCAGCAGTTCTCGATCACGGCCGAGCGCGACAAGGTCGTGGACTTCTCCGCGCCTTACTACACCGCGCCCATGGCGGTGCTCGTGCGCGGCGGCGGTGATCTCTCTGCAAGCCTTGACGCGCTGAAAGAGCTGAAATGGGGTGTCGTGGCCTCCACCACGGCGCTGCCGATGATCACCGATACGATCCAGCCCGCGTCAAGCCCGCTGGTCTATGACGACAACGCCAATGTGGTCGAGGCGATGAAGGCGGGTCAGGTGGATGCGGCGCTCTTCGACCTGCCCACCGCGCTCTATCTCTCGGCGGTGGTTCTGGAGGGCGGTCAGGTGCTGGGCCAGTTCCTGCCCGACGAGACCGCCAACCCCGATCACTTCGGGGCTCTCATGCCCGAAGGCAGCCCGCTCAAGGAGTGCGTGGACGCCGCTCTTGCGGAGCTGAAAGCCGACGGGGCGCTCGCGGCCCTGGAAGCGGAGTGGCTGCAAGAGGCCACCGGGGTGCCGCTGATCGAGTGATCCGGTGAACCGCAGGCAGGCATATGAGGCGGCGGAGCGGCGGCGTGCGCTGACCGTCGCCGCCGTCAGCACCGCTCTGGTGGTTGCGGCGATCATCCTGCTGGTGCCGCTGGCGCCCGGCTGGCCCGCGGTCCGCGCGAGCTTCTTCGACGGCGCCGTCTTCGCGCAGACCTTTCCGACCCTGCTGCGCGCCTTCCTGATCGACGTGATGATCTTTGCCTGGTCTGTCCCTCTGATCCTCGGGCTCGGGCTGGCGATTGCGCTCGCGCGCGGAGCACGTGCGCCGGCGCTCTTTCCCCTGCGCATCTTCGGGGCGGTTTACGTGGACGTCTTCCGCGGTGTTCCTGTGGTGCTGACCATCTACCTCATCGGCTTCGGGGTTCCTGGGCTTGGGCTGCCGCGGCCCTGGAACTCGCCTTATATCTGGGGCACCGTGGCGCTGGTGCTGACCTATTCGGCCTATATCGCAGAGGTGCTTCGCTCAGGGATAGAGAGCATCCACGCCAGCCAGCGCAACGCCGCGATCTGCCTTGGCCTCAGCGAGCGCGACACTATGCGCTACGTGATCCTGCCGCAGGCGATCCGCCGGGTGGTGCCTGCGAATATGAATATGCTCGTGGCCTTGCAGAAGGACGTCGCACTGCTCTCGTTCATCGGCCCGGTGGAGATCCTGCGGCAGGCGGGCATCTACAAGAGCCTGCTCGCGAATTTCACGCCCTATGTGGTGGCCGCTGTCATCTTTCTCGCGATCACCGTGCCCGCAACGCGCTATGCGGACCATTTGTTGAACAAGGATCGCAATGCCCGGTCCTAGGGAAGGAATACACGCATCCGATGTTGTTGAGGGCAACGCCGGCCCGCGGGGTGGGGTAAAGGCGCTGCCCGGAGGTGCCGCCGGGCGGGACACCATCGATCAGTCTTCACAAGATGCCGGAACGACCGCCAAACTCTCTTTGCGCGGGGTACGCAAGTCCTTTGGTGACAACATCGTACTGAGCGGCATCGACCTCGATGTGGCCGCGGGCGAGATGGTCTGCCTGATCGGCGCCTCTGGCTCGGGCAAGTCCACGCTGTTGCGCTGCATCAATCAGCTGGAGCCGATCGATGACGGGGTCGTACTGCTCGACGGGCAGGATATCTCCGAGCCGGGGCTCGATCTGGGGCCGGTGCGGCAGCGGATCGGGATTGTCTTCCAGTCCTACAATCTCTTCCCACATATGTCGGCGCTTCAGAACGTGCTGCTGGCCCCGCGCCGGGTGTTGCGCCGGGACAGCACCGCGGAGGCCGAGGCGCTCTTTGCGCGTTTTGGGTTGGCGGCGCATATGCACAAATACCCCGACCAGCTCTCAGGCGGTCAGCAACAGCGGGTGGCGGTGATCCGGGCCTTGGCCATGCGGCCCGAGATGATGCTCTTCGATGAGATCACAGCGGCGCTTGACCCCGAGTTGGTGGGCGAAGTTCTGAACGTCCTGAGGCAGCTGCGCGCCGAAGGCATGACGATGATCCTCGCCACCCACGAGATGGGCTTTGCCAGAGAGTTGGCTGACCGCGTGTGCTTCATGGATGGCGGCGTGATCGTCGAGCAAGGCCCGCCAGAGCGGATCTTCAGTGCGCCGGAGCTGGCGCGGACAAAAGAGTTCCTTCGGTCGGTTCTGCGCTAAACCAATTCGCCTTGAGCTTGAATCATCTATCGCTGCCTGATTTCAGTGAAATCAACGCAATAGGCGATGTACCTTGTCTTGGGCTAAAGGCGGACCGCTCTAGTCCTCCACCAGGTTCGGCAGAAAGTCTGAAAGCGCGGTCAGAACCGCGCCAGGTGCTTCCAGCTGCGGCAAATGACCGACACCGTAGAGGGTTTCGAAGCGGTTTTGACCGATCAGATCCGACAGTGCGCGGCCGCGGGCAATGGGGATCCACGGGTCGGCGTCTCCCCAGATCACCTTGGTCGGGCACCGCAGGGCTCCAAACAGCGGCTCGACCTCCGCGGTGTATCGCTCGTCGGCTTGGGCGAACTGGCGATAGAAGCTGGCGGCCCCCTCATCGGAGAGCCACGGCGTGACCAGCCTCTCGACATCCTCCTCCGCGATACCCTTGGCCAGCGCGCCGCGAATGTAGGCCTCGACGATGGCCTTGTGAATATGCGGCGGCAGCCCCTGAAAGGCCTCGACGTGGCGGCCGACGTGATCGAAAAACTCCGAGCCCCAGGGCCGCATGGCCACCACGTTCATCAGGACGTAGCGCTCGAAGTCGCAGCCATGCAGCAGATGCGCGCGCAGCGTCGTGGCGCCGCCGAAATCATGCGCGATCACCGTGGGCTTGGTGAGCCCCCAGTGGCGGATCATCTCGGCAAAGACCTCGCCCTGGACGTCGAGCGAGGTGCGCTGGTCGGCCCGCTTCTCGGACTGCCCATAGCCGGGCATGTCGTACCAATGAACCCTATGGGTCTCGGCCAGCCGCGGTATGAGCCGATGCCAGGAGAACGACGACCACGGCCAGCCGTGCGCCAGAACCAGATCGGGCCCACTACCCGTCTTGCCTGCAAGGACCCTGCCAGCGCCGGTCTGGTGGCTCTCTGTCAGCTCCCAGACCGACACAAACGCTCCCCCTTTTCATCACACTCGGACATAGCAAAAACCGCCGTGTGGCGCCCAGCAAAGCTTTTGCACGAAGTGTTGCGGCAGTACCTGCGCTTTTTCACACCGTAGCCATGACCACAAACACAGGATAGGTAAAGTCATGCAGCGAATGCGATGCGCAGCCGTTCGTGAAGCCTTTCGAACCTGTTTCGATGTGCGCAGCTGCGCTCATACTGCTCCCGCTGAATCGAGAGCCAATCAATCAACAGTCGGCCGCGCAAACAGAAATCAAGCAACTCGCTTTCGATTGGGTGGCGATAGAGCTTGAAGAACATGGATTTGCAATGCCGTGTTACGCCGCTCCGGTCCACATCGTCCAAAACGCCCGTTCGGCAGGCATCGATCTTCAGGAAGTCGACAATGTCGTATAGCGCTAGTTTTTGCTTCGCTTCTGTGAAGTCGAAACCGTGCGTGATACCCCTATCGAGGATCAGGTTGTCCGCGTGAAAGTCACCATGACAGAAGGCTTTGAACCCTTTCTTGCCCTTGTACTCGCTCGCCTGCGTTTTCAGCTTTGTAAGCAAGGTGCTATATTGGGCTTCCGATGCTTGCGGATCCCGCGCACGTGCCTTGTTCGCGCTTGTGACCATCCAATTTGGCCAAGCTCTCGCGGTCTCGGCGGGACGATAAAGATGCAGAGCGTGCAGCCAGCCGCCGGCACGTCGAAACACTTGGCCCAAGACTTGCGGGTTTTCGCTCGACCTGACCGCCGTCCTCGCCGTCTTGCCGCGAAGATAGTTCGTTACAAAGAACGTGCCATCTGGCGAGCAAAACAGTGGCTTTGGGCTTGAGAACAAACTGAAGCGCGCGAAATGCGCGTCCATTTGTTGAAGCACGGCGAACTCGGATGCAAGGCGTCCGCTGTCCGCGCCGGTTGTATCGACTTTCATTGCAAAATCTTGCGTTCCGATTGTCACCTTGAAGACAAGCCGTTCGCCACCGAAGTGAGTTGATTGGAAGATGCAGGTATAGGCAACCTCGCCTTCCAGCGTCGTGGCAGAAGTAAAGTCTTTTATCATGCGTTCGACGAGACTTCGGTCGATGTGGAACTTATTGGGCACCGCAGCTAATCCGTTTGACATCTGTTGTTCTGCCTTATGCCTTTTCGGCGAGGGGAACGCGAGGCGGCTATCGACCGTTGAGGTCGCCTGTCTTGCAATCGGCGGCCAGTCTGCTAGCACCCCTGCAGCATGACGAATGAGGCCGGAATGGACGATCTCAAGCAAAGATATCTGGGCCAGATTGCCGAGGCGGGCGATGAGGCCGCCCTCGAGTCGATCCGGCTGGCGGCTGTGGGCAAGAAGGGTGAGGTCGCGCTCAAGATGCGCGAGCTCGGCAAGATGACGCCGGAGGAACGGCAGGTCGCTGGCCCGGCGTTGAATGCACTGAAGGACGAGATCAACTCGGCGCTGGCCGCCAAAAAGGCGGCCCTCGTGGACGCGGCGCTCGATGCGCGGCTCCGCGAGGAGTGGCTCGATGTCACGCTGCACGCCCGCAGCCGCCCGCGCGGCACGATCCACCCGATCAGCCAGGTGACGGAGGAAGTCACCGCGATCTTCGCCGAGATGGGGTTCAGCGTGGCCGAAGGGCCGCGGATCGACACCGATTGGTACAACTTCGATGCGCTCAACATTCCCGGCCATCATCCCGCGCGCGCCGAGATGGACACGTTCTACATGCACCGGGCCGAGGGCGACAACCGCCCGCCGCATGTGCTGCGCACCCATACCTCGCCGGTGCAGATCCGCGCGATGGAGACCATGGGCGCCCCGATGCGCATCATCTGTCCGGGCGGCGTCTATCGGGCGGACTATGACCAGACCCACACCCCGATGTTCCACCAGGTCGAGGGGCTGGCGATCGACACGGATATCTCGATGGCCAACCTCAAATGGGTCCTTGAAGAGTTCGTGAAGGCATTCTTCGAGGTTGACGGCGTTGATCTGCGCTTCCGCGCTTCGCATTTCCCCTTCACCGAGCCCTCGGCAGAAGTAGACATCCGCTGCTCCTGGGAAGGGGGCACCTTGAAGGTCGGCGAGGGCGACGACTGGCTTGAAATCCTGGGCTCCGGCATGGTGCACCCGAAGGTGCTGAAGGCCGGTGGGATCGATCCCGACAGCTGGCAGGGGTTCGCCTTTGGCATGGGCATCGACCGGATTGCGATGCTGAAATACGGCATCCCCGATCTGCGCGCTTTCTTCGATTCAGATCTGCGCTGGCTGCGCCATTACGGCTTTGCCAGCCTCGATCAGCCGACCCTGCACGGGGGGTTGAGTCGCTAGGCGTCGACGCGACGGGAAAACCGTGCTATGATTCCCGTTATGGTAGAGGAAGAGCAAACTCCCGACCGGGGCTCGCGCGTTTTGCTTGTGGCCGTCATGCTGTGCCTGATCATCGTGGCGCATGTGTTCATGTGGTTCTCTGACATGCCGCGCGACCTGAAAATAGTCTTCACCGTGCTGAATGCGGCCGGGTGGACCATTGTGCTGGCGCCGATTCTCCTGGTTGACCGGTGGCTGGCCACCATCCAGGCCGGTGCGCCCGAGGAGGAGGCAGAGGGTCAGAGCCTCTGAAAGGGTGGGTGACGCGGACGTGATGTGACAGCGCACCTGTGCGCTTTGAGGTGCGGCCCATGAAACGTCGCATCATCGCTTCGTTCGTCTTATTGCTGCTGGCTCAGACGGCCTCTGCCATGGGGCCATGGAAAGTGCCATGCGATGCGCAGGGCCCCTGCAATCTGGGTGATCGTTCCTATCACGTTAAGGTGCCGGACGGCTGGGACGGGCTCTCGCCGATGCCGGTGCTGCTGCACTTTCATGGTTGGCAGCGCAGGGGCGCGCTTCCCGTGCGCCACCAGCGCATCTCGGGCGCGACCCGGCGGCGCGGTGTCCTGCTCCTTGCCCCGAACGGCCTCCGCAAGACCTGGAACTTCTGGGATGGCGACACGGAGGATGTGGGTTTTGCCGCCGCCGTTCTGGAGGATGCAGCGCAGCGCTATCCGATTGACCGGCAGCGGATCTACATCTCGGGCTATTCCTTCGGGGCGGCCATGGCGTGGCGGTTCGTGTGCGAAAACGGCGATGGGATCGCGGCCCTGCTGGCGGTCTCCGGCACG
The DNA here is from genome assembly GCF_025755255.1 of Roseobacter sinensis. Lineage (GTDB taxonomy): Bacteria > Pseudomonadota > Alphaproteobacteria > Rhodobacterales > Rhodobacteraceae > Roseobacter > Roseobacter sinensis. The sequence goes on from NZ_JALIEB010000005.1 coordinate 85,742, forward strand.
TTGCAGCAGTCCGAGGAGTGTCCGCAGGCGCCCCGCGAAGTACGCCATGTACACGGGCTCGCCGACACGGTCATGGACTTTCCCATGGGACCGGGCGGGGATGAGACCTATCCGGTTGCCCTCTGGCGCGATCACTTCAGCTGCACCGGGGGTGTGGCGCAGGGCCCGTGGAGCGCGCGCGCCTTCCTGACATTCCAGCGCACCACATGGGAGTGCGACGGCGGGCGGGTCAGCCTCGATCTGCACCCCGGTGGGCACGTCATCCCGCACGGCTGGCTCGCCCGTCAGCTTGACGAGCTGCTCGGGCAGCCCGCCACCTGCCCCTAGAGCATCGAATAGGGACCCTGCACAGCTTGCACAGCAGGCGCCCGCCGGACTGACCCGGCGCGTGGTTCGATCCCGATCTTGGATCCGATGCACAAGGACGCAGCAATGGCTTTCCCCGGCCCATGCTTTCAGCTATCAGGGCGCGGACTTGATTTGCCCCGGTGAAGACTCATGAAATTCACGCTCTCCTGGTTGAAGGACCATCTGGATACGACGGCGACACTGGACGAGATCGTCTATGCGCTGACCGATCTCGGGCTCGAGGTCGAGGGCGTCGAGGACCGGGGCGCGAAGCTGCGGGATTTTACCATCGGCTATGTGAAATCGGCCGAGAAACACCCCGATGCAGACCGGCTGCGCGTTTGTCAGGTGCAGACCGACGAGGGCGTGAAACAGATCATCTGTGGCGCGCCGAATGCGCGCCAGGGGATCACCGTCGTGGTCGCCAAGCCGGGCGTCTATGTGCCGGGTATCGACACCACCATTGGGGTGGGCAAGATCCGCGGGATCGAAAGCTTCGGCATGATGGCCTCCGAGCGCGAGATGGAACTCAGTGACGAGCATGATGGTATCATCGAGCTGCCCTCGGGCGAGGTGGGCGAGTCCTTCGTGGATTGGCTGACCGAGAACGATCCCGCGAAGGTCGACCCGGTGATCGAGATCGCGATCACGCCCAACCGGCCCGATGCGCTCGGCGTGCGCGGCATCGCGCGCGATCTGGCCGCACGCGGGCTCGGCACGCTGAAAAAGCGCGATGTGGAGGCGGTTGAAGGCAGCTTCCCCTGTCCGGTCAGCGTGACCATCGACGGCGACACGCTGGAGCAATGCCCCGTTTTCTACGGGCGCGTGATCCGCGGTGTCACGAACGGTCCGAGCCCCGCGTGGTTGCAGGACCGCATGCGGGCGATTGGCCTTCGGCCGATTTCTTTCCTCGTGGATGTGACGAACTTCTTTACTTACGACCGCAACCGCCCCTTGCATGTTTTCGATGCGGACAAGATCGCCGGCAATGCGCTGCGGGTGCACCGTGCGACAGGCGGTGAAACGCTCGTCGGCCTCGATGAGAAGGAGTATACCTTCGAGGCGGGCATGACCCTGATCTCGGACGCAAACGGCGTCGAGAGCATCGGCGGCGTTATGGGCGGGCTGGCGTCTGGGTGCACGGAAGAGACCACCAACGTTTTCCTCGAAGCCGCCTACTTCGACCCGATCCGCACCGCCTATACGGGCCGCGCGCTCAAGATCAACTCCGACGCCCGGTACCGCTTTGAGCGGGGCATCGACCCCGCCTGGACCCCCTATGGCATCGAGCACGCCACGCGGATGATCCTCGATCATGCGGGCGGCGAGGCGTCCGACGTGATCGTCGCCGGCAAGGTTCCGGAAACCAAGCGGGCCTACCGGCTCGATCCCGCGCGCGTGCGCTCGCTGGTCGGGATGGAGATCCCAGAGAGCGAGCAGCGGCAGACCCTGACTTCCCTGGGCTTCGTCCTCGAAGGCAGCATGGCGCATGTGCCGAGCTGGCGGCCGGATGTGCAGGGCGAGGCCGACCTCGTCGAGGAAGTCGCGCGCGTCGCATCGCTCACCAAACTCAGGGGAACGCCACTGCGGCGCGTCGTTCCGGGCGTACCGAAGCCGGTTTTGCTGCCGATGCAGCGGCGCGAGGCCATCGCCCGCCGTACCTGCGCTGCACTCGGGTACAACGAATGCGTCACCTACACCTTCATCGACAAGGCATCTGCCACACTCTTCGGCGGGGGAGATGATGCAACCAAGCTCGAGAACCCGATCAGCAGCGATATGAGCCACATGCGGCCCGCGCTGCTGCCGGGGCTTTTGCAGGCCGCGGCACGCAACCAGGCCCGCGGCTTTGCCGATCTGGCGCTGTTCGAGGTCGGGCCAGCCTTCCACGGCGGAGAGCCGGGCGAGCAGCACACGCTGGTGAGCGCCCTTCTGGTCGGACGGACCGGGCCGAAGGACGTGCTTGGCGCCTCCAGGCCGGTTGATGTCTTCGATGTGAAAGCGGATGCCGAGGCGGTGCTGTCTGCTCTCGGTGCGCCCGCCAAGGTGCAGATCCTGCGCGGCGCGGCGGAGTGGTGGCACCCCGGGCGCCATGGCATGATCTGTCTGGGCCCCAAGAAGGTGCTCGGCGTCTTCGGCGAGGTGCATCCGCGGGTCCTGCAGGCGATGGATGTCAAAGGCCCGGCCATGGCCTTCACGCTCTGGCCCACCGAGGTGCCGATGCCGCGCAGGACCGGTGCGACCCGGCCCGCGCTGGAGATCTCCGATCTGCAGGCGGTCGAGCGTGACTTCGCCTTCGTGGTGGATGCCGAGGTGGAGGCGCTGACCCTGGTGAATGCCGCCATGGGGGCCGATAAGGCGCTCATCGAGGATGTGCGCGTCTTTGACGAATTCGTCGGAGGCAGCCTGGGCGAGGGCAAGAAGTCGCTTGCGCTCACCGTTCGCATGCAGCCGGTCGAAGACACCTTGAAAGACAAGGACATCGAAGCGGTGAGCGCCAGGGTCGTCGAAAGGGTGACCAAGGCGACCGGAGCGGTGCTGCGCGGCTGAAGCGGGACAGCCCGCGGCCCCGTCCTACGTCAATTGGGACAACCAACCGAAGGAGAATGCCATGCCGCTGAACGTCTATCTGTCCGGAGAGATCCACACCGACTGGCGGGATCAGATCATGGCCGGGGCCCAGGGGCTCGACGTGCGGTTCAACAGCCCCGTGACCGATCATGCGGCGAGCGACGATTGCGGCGTTGCGATCCTCGGGGCGGAGCAGAACAAGTACTGGCATGACCACAAGGGAGCCATGGTCAATGCGATCCGCACCCGCAAGGGGATCGCGGAGGCCGATGTCGTGGTGGTGCGCTTCGGCGATCAGTACAAGCAGTGGAACGCCGCCTTCGATGCCGGTTACGCGGCGGCTCTGGGCAAGTCGCTGATCATCCTGCACGGGCCTGATCACGCCCATGCGCTGAAGGAAGTGGACGCCGCCGCGCTTGCGGTTGCGGAAGATCCTGCGCAGGTCGTACAGATCCTGCGCTACGTGCTCACCGGCGCGTTGCCGTCCTGACCTGGCGCAGAAGGGCGGCCTGAAAGCCCGCCCAACCTGCCAGCACGACCGGTGGGAGCAGGCAGGTGCGGTGGGCTTTCAGGCCGCCGCTTTGCCACCGCTCAGGCAGGCTCGCGTGGCGGGATCTGCAGGCCCGTCTTGACCGCGGGCCGCTCCAGGAACCGCTCAAGATACGCTACGACATTGGCGTAGTCGGTAAAGCCAACCACCTCTTTCGCGCCATAGAAATCGAGCGCACGCAGCCACGGCGCGATCGCGATATCGGCGATCGAGTAGTCACCTGCGATCCAGGTCTTACCGTCGAGTGCGCCGTCGAGCGCGCCCAGGAGCCGCTTCGCCTCGGTGATATACCGTTGCTGCGGGCGCTTGTCTTCCCACTCCGAGCCGGCAAATTTGTAGAAGAACCCGAGTTGGCCGAACATCGGCCCGAGCCCACCCATCTGGAACATGACCCACTGGATGATCCGCGCCTTCTCGGTTGCGTCCGATCCGATCAGCTTGCCGGACTTCTCGGCGAGGTAGATCAGGATCGCTCCGCTTTCGAAAAGCGGCAGCGGCGCACCGTCCGGCCCGTCCGGGTCGATGATCGCCGGGATCTTGTTGTTCGGGTTGAGCGAGAGGAACTCGGGGCTCTTCACATCCGCATCCGCAAGCGTGACTGTATGCGCTTCATAGGGAATGCCCATCTCTTCCAGCGCGATGGAAATCTTCACACCATTGGGCGTGGGGAAGGAATAGAGCTGCAGGACACTTGGGTCCTTCGCGGGCCATTTCTCGTTGATCTTGAAGCTGGACACATCGGCCATCTGGGCACTCCTCAAATTGGTTGTGGCTGCAAGCTAGGCGGATTTCCCCGCAAAAACAGTCTCGTCTACGCGCAGCGATGTGTTAACAAATGCACAAGGTGGCCGGTTCAAGAGGCCGGACCGCCGTAAAAAACAGTGTGAGGGACATCAATGATCAACGAATTCAAGGAATTTATTGCCAAGGGCAACGTCATGGATATGGCTGTTGGCATCATTATTGGGGCAGCGTTTACAGCGATTGTCACATCGCTGGTTGGGGATCTGATCAACCCCATCATTGCGCTCTTTACGGGCGGGATCGACTTTTCCGGCTGGTTCTACGTAATGGGCGAAGACACCTTTGCCTCCATCGAAGCCGCAACCGAGGCAGGCGTTCCGGTCTTTGCGATCGGCAAGTTCGTCATGGCGGTGATCAACTTCCTGATCGTGGCCTTTGTTGTCTTTCTGCTGGTGAAGATGGTGAACCGCATCAAGGATGCAGCAACCAAGGAAGAAGAGCCGGCACCGGAAGAGCCCGCGGGCCCGAGCGAGCTCGACGTCCTGCTCGAGATCCGCGATGCGCTGAAGAAATCCGGCTGAACCTGCAATCTGGTTGACGCCACAGCCTGCGCCCGTCATGGGCGCAGGCTTGACCTGCGGGGCAAATTCCAATGGCCTGCGGCCAACTCGGACCGTTGGCGGGAACGCTGCCGAGGCCTCTTGGCCTGGTCCGGTGAGCGCTGGACGCCGCCGGTCTGACGCGGGGCCCAGCCGCTTTGGCGTGCTTAGAGCAGGGTGATCGACGTGCGCCCTGCGCTCGTCCGCAGTGCATGTGTCTCGACGAGATCCGGGTCAGCGCGCCAGTCCACTGCACCCTCGCGGGTGTCGAACTCAAGGACTACGGCGATCTGCGGTGCCGCGATATCGCCTTCGAGCACGGTCGGCTCGGGTGAGGCCTGAAGCACCTTGCCGCCATGTTTGGCCAGCGCGTCGCCCGCCCTTTCGCGATAGGCGGCGAGCTTTTCCGGGTCGGTGATATCGAGGGTGACAAAGGCGTATGCGGGCATGGGGTGATCCTTTCCTGTTGTGTCCTTCCCAGCTAAGCCCGCACCGAGCCGTCGAAAACCGCTCAACACTGCGCAATGGATGTGCAAAAGTGATCGGATGAGCCTGAACTGGAACGACTTGCGATTTGTGTTGGAGACCGTGCGCCACGGCGGCTTGAGCGGTGCGGCGCGGGCGCTGAAGGTCAACCACGCCACAGTATCGCGCCGGATCGCGGCAGCGGAGGCGGCCATGGGGGCGCGGCTCTTTGACCGCGCGCCGGCAGGCTACCGGCCCACGGAAGCGGGGCTCGAAGCGGCAGAGATCGCCGAACAGATGGAGGCCAAGAGCCATGATCTCAGCCGCAGCCTGACAGCGCGCGATCAGGTGCTGGGCGGCAGCCTCGCGGTGACCGCGCCACAGCTCCTGGTCGATCGGCTGCTGGCGCCGATCCTGCGCGACTTCAAGGCGAGCTACCCGGCCATCGACCTGTCCGTGATTGCCGCGAACCGGACGTTGAACCTTGCCGCTCATGAGGCGGACGTCGCATTCCGGATATCTGACACGCCCGGCGACACGCTGGTGGGGCGGCGCGCCACCGAACAGGCGGCCGCTGCCTATCTGTCGCAGGATCTCGCGGAGCGGATGCGCCAGGACCCGGCGCGCCCGCTCGACTGGATCCGCTTTGCCCATTGGCCGGGGCCGCCGGAGGCCCTGAAGGAGGCCTGGCCCAATCGGCGGGTTACTCTGACGGTCGACGATATGTACGCAGCACTTGCGGCCGTGCGCAGCGGCATGGGTGCGACGCGGATACCCTGTTTCATCGGCGACAGCGAACCGGACCTCATGCGGTTGCCGGGTGTGCCGCTGTTTCCGTATCGGCCCCTGTGGGTGCTGACCCACGCAGACCTGCGCGAGACACGCAAGGTCAGAACCTTCACGCAGTTCGCGGCCTCACGGATCAACGCGCTGCGCCCGCTCTTCGAGGGGCGCACGCGCGAGACACCGCTCAGCCTTTGATCGCCACGCTGGGGGCGATCACGTCGATCCCGAGCGCCTTGCCGACAGCGTAGTAGGTCAGTTGCCCGGCATGCACGTTGAGCCCGTTCATCAGGTGCGGATCATCGAGGCAGGCCTGACGCCACCCCTTGTCGGCGAGCGCCAGCATGAAGGGCATGGTGGCGTTGCCGAGCGCGATGGTCGATGTCCGCGCGACCGCGCCGGGCATGTTGGCCACGCAGTAATGCATGATGCCGTCGACATCGTAGATCGGATCCTGATGGGTGGTCGCCTTGGAGGTCTCGAAGCACCCGCCCTGGTCGATGGCGACATCCACCAGCGCAGCGCCGGGCTTGAGGTCGGCCAGTTGCGCGCGGCTGATCAGCTTGGGTGCCGCCGCCCCGGGGACCAGCACGGCGCCGATGATCAGGTCGGCGGCCTGCGCCAGCTCGATAGTATTGCCCGCCGAGGCGTAGGAGGTCTTGAAGGTGCCGCCGAAGACATCGTCGAGATAGCGCAGGCGTGTCAGCGAGCGGTCGAGCACCGTCACATCTGCGCCCATGCCGGCGGCGATCTTGGCCGCATGGGTCCCGACGACACCGCCGCCGATCACCAGCACGCGCGCCGGTCCGACCCCCGGCACACCGCCCATGAGCACGCCGCGCCCGCCGTTGGCTTTCTGCAGCGTCCAGGCGCCGACTTGTGGCGCAAGGCGACCCGCGACCTCGGACATCGGCGCCAGCAGCGGCAGGCCGCCGCGGTCGTCGGTGACGGTCTCATAAGCGATGCAGGTGGCACCCGAGGCGAGCAAGTCGTGCGTCTGCTCGGGGTCCGGCGCGAGGTGCAGGTAGGTGAAGAGAAGCTGTCCGTCGCGGAGCATCTTGCGCTCGCCCGCCTGCGGTTCCTTGACTTTCACAATCATGTCGGCCGTTGCAAAGATCTCTTCTGCCGTATCGACAATTTTCGCGCCAGCTGCGATGTAGTCGGCGTCTTCAAACCCGGCGCCTGCACCTGCGCCTGCCTGAATGCAGACATCGTGGCCGTGGGCGACGGCCTCGCGCGCGGCGTTGGGGGTCATGCCAACGCGGAATTCCTGCGGTTTGATCTCTGTCGGGCATCCGATCATCATGGGGGCTCTCCTCCACCAAATGTTTGGCTGGGAAATAGCGCGAGTCGCGCGCAATGTTGCATCAAAGATGGCTCGCCATTTGGTCCAGAATGCGAATAAATGAGCGTTAGTGTACCAAATGACGGAAGAAGTTTGCGCATATGAGCCTTGATGCAACAGATCGGCGGATTCTGAACGCGCTGCAGCGCAAGGGCCGGATGGCGAATGCGGAGCTGAGCGAGGCGGTCAACCTCTCTGCCTCGGCGTGCCACCGGCGGGTCCAGCGGCTCGAGAAGGAGGGTTACATCCGCGACTATGTCGCCCTCTTGGACGCGCGCAAGATGGGCGTGCCCACAACCGTCTTCGTGGAGATCACCCTGCAAGGGCAGGCCGATGAGGTGCTCGATGCCTTCGAGAAAGCCGTGCGGCGCATCCCGGATGTGCTGGAGTGCCATCTGATGGCAGGGACAGCGGATTACCTGCTGAAGGTCGTCGCCGAGAACACCGAGGATTTCGCGCGGATCCACCGGCAATACCTGGCGAGGCTGCCAGGGGTGGGGCAGATGCAGTCGAGCTTTGCACTCCGGACGGTGTTCAAGACAACCGCCTTGCCCGTCAATTGAAACAGGGGTTGCGGCCCGCCCGCCCTTGATCGGCAGGCGGGCCGCGCCCGAATTACGCGAGGCAGTCCCACTCTTCGGTGAAGCGGAAGCCGCCATCGTCACCCTGCGCCGCATCCTGGGCCATCATCATGTCGTCTTCGGCCATGTCATCATCGCCGTCGCCGGACCCGTCGAACAGGCTGTCGAACAACTCGTCGACATCGAAGGTGGTTGTCTGCGGTTCACCATCGTCGCCACCGTTCCAGGTGAAGGTGAAGTCCTCATCGAAGAGGGTTGCGAGGAACCCGCTGAGGAAGAATTGTAGCTGTGCAACCGTGTCAGCATCGTCAGTGCCGCCGGGAGTGTCCGTGCCGTCATCGGGTACCTCGGGCTCCGGGGGTGTGGGGTCTTCAGGGGTCGGCGCTTCGGCCACGGGCTCGTCGGGATCGTCCGGGGTTGGCGCCTCAGCCACCGGATCGTCCAACTCAGGAGTATCGGGTGCTTCCGGTACAGGAGCTTCCGCAACCGGCTCGTCGGGGCTGGCCGGCACCGGCGCTTCCGCCACAGGCTCGTCCGGCATAGGGTCTGGTTCCGGCGCTTCCTCCACCGGGGGGTCCTGTTCTGTGAGGTCAGGCATCTCGGCGACGGGCTCTTCCGTCTCCGCATCCGGTGCCTCGGCGACAGGTGTCTCGGGGTCTGGCTGCGGGTCCGGCGCCTCGGCGACAGGCTCGGCGGATGTCGCGCTGCTGCCCTCATCGATCTGCAACTCGGCATCGGTTGCGGCAAAGTTCTGCGTCACCATGACCGCGTCGAACCCGTTGAAGTCGCCGGTTTCGATGCCAAGCCCGACAACCTCGAAATCCGGATTGAGGATGTTGGCCCGGTGGCCCGGGCTGTTCATGAGGCTGTCGTGCAGGTTCTCGACGTCATCGGCCAGGCCGGGCGCGCCGCGTTCGCTCTGATAGGCGATGTTCTCGCCCCAGGTCCAGCTGCCTTCAAAGGCGAAGTCGGCAGCTTCCATGCGGTCCCCCGCGCTGCTGCCGTTCTCGCCGGCGTGGGAAAACCGGTCTTCCTCCAGCATCCACTGGCTGTGATCTTCGCTGCTGTCGTTGAGCCGTAGCTCAAGCTCGACCGGATCGAGGTCGCGAGATGTGCGCTCCTCGTTGATAAGGTCCAGCATCTGCCGTTCTAGATCGCTTGCGCGTGACATGTCATTCTCTCCTTGATGCTTCGTGTCAGCGGGCCGATCGCTAGAAGCTGGAGATCTGTGCCGATAGGTTCGGCATCGTACGTGTGTTTTTTCAGCGGCAACGAGCGTGAATGCGCAGCCTGCGACAGCAGAAAAATGCCGCGTCCGCCTGTGCGCGCAGACATCGGCGCAACTGGCAAGAACCCGCGGTTCTTATGTGCAAGCTTTTAAGGGCGCAGATACAATAAACCCCCGCACGGGCGGACCGTCCGGGGGTTCGTATTCTGATCAGCCTGTCGGCGTGGCGCTCAGAGCATGCCTTCGCGTTGGGCTTTCTTGCGTGCCAGCTTACGGGCACGGCGGATCGCTTCAGCTTTCTCGCGTGCTTTTTTCTCGGAGGGCTTCTCGAAATGTTGCTTGAGCTTCATCTCGCGGAAGACACCTTCACGCTGCAGCTTCTTCTTCAAAGCGCGGAGCGCCTGATCGACATTGTTGTCGCGAACACTAACCTGCATGTGGTTTTCACCACCTTTCTAAGTTGAGTTGCAAGGATTTGCAGGAAGTGGGCATATAGCAAGGACGCTCTATCTTGTCCAGTGCAATGCCCGACTTTGGCCCGGAGAACCGATATGACCACATCCTACGAGACGGCAAAAACCCAGCTTCTGGACGCGGCCCTGGCCCATGTGCCCTTTGACGGCTGGTCGGAGGCGACGTTTCAGGCCGCGATTCGCGACACCGATGTCAGCTCGACCGTGGCGCGTGCCATCTGCCCGCGCGGCGCCGTCGATCTCGCCGTTGCGTTTCACAAGCGTGGCGATGAGGCGATGGAGGCGCGGCTCCGCTCGGAAGACATGAGTGCGCTGAAGTTCCGCGAAAAGGTCGCGGCGGCGGTGCGGTTCCGCCTGGAGGCGGTCGAGGACAAAGAGGCGGTACGCCGTGGCACAACGCTCTTTGCGCTGCCCATACATGCGGTCGATGGCGCAAAGCTCGTCTGGGGCACGGCAGATGCGATCTGGACGGCCTTGGGCGACACCTCGGACGACGTCAACTGGTACACCAAGCGGGCAACGCTCAGCGGTGTCTACTCCTCGACCGTGCTCTACTGGCTTGGCGACGACAGCCCCGATGCGATGGCGACCTGGGCGTTCCTCGACCGGCGTATCGAAGACGTGATGCGGATCGAAAAGGTTAAGGCCCGGGTGCGCAACAGCCCGACCTTGAGCCGTCTGATGGCCGGTCCGAACTGGGTGCTTGGCCAGATCAAGGCCCCGACACGGATGCCCAAGATGGACTTTCCCGGCAGCTGGACGGCCCCGCGCGACTGACGCCGGGGCTTCTTCTGGCTAAAAATATCCCCGCCGGAGGCATGAAGGTTTTCTGGCGCACCGCCGCCGCGCTTGCGGGCAGCCCCAATCCTCCGGATCAGCGCCAGCTGCGCAAGCCCATCGCCTCCTTCAATTTGCCATTCCGATTTGTCCTGCTAGGCATGAGGCAAAGGAAAGGATCCCCCCATGCCCCAGATGATGCGCGCCGTTGAAATCACCAAACCCGGTGGGCCGGAGGTTTTGCGGATCACCGACCGGCCGCTGCCCGAGCCCGGCCACGGGCAGGTGGTGATCAAAGTCGCATGGGCCGGCGTGAATCGCCCCGATGCGTTGCAACGTGCGGGTCTCTACGCGCCGCCGCCCACCGCAAGTGATCTGCCCGGGCTGGAAGCCTCTGGCGAGATCGTGGCACTGGGCGCGGGTGTCTCGGGTCTGACTGTGGGCGATCGGGTGTGCGCGCTTCTGCCAGGGGGGGGCTATGCCGAGTATGTGGCAACGCCCGTGGCGCATTGCCTGCCCGTCCCGGAAGGGACGTCGCTCAAGGAGGCAGCCTGTCTTCCAGAGACCTTCTTCACCGTCTGGTCCAACGTCTTTCTGCGCGGTCAGCTGAAGGGCGGCGAGCGTTTTTTGGTGCACGGCGGTTCGTCGGGGATCGGGACCACGGCGATCCAGCTCGCCCATGCCTTCGGCGCAAAGGTCTTTGCCACCGCCGGGTCCGAGGAGAAATGCGCGGCCTGCCGGGACCTCGGGGCGGAGCGCGCGGTGAACTACCGTGACGAGGACTTTGTCGAGGTGCTGCGGGCCGAGGGTGGCGCCGATCTGATCCTCGATATGGTGGGTGGCGACTATATTCCCCGCAATCTGAAGGCACTCGCCGACGATGGCCGCCTGGTGCAGATCGCCTTCCTGCAGGGGCCCAAGGTCGAGGTGAACTTCGCCCAGCTGATGATGCGCCGCCTCACCATGACGGGCAGCACCCTGCGTCCACAGAGTGATCTGGCCAAGGCGCAGATCGCACAGGACCTGCGCGAGACGGTCTGGCCCCTGATCGCCGCCGGGCGGATCGCGCCGGTCATGGACCAGGCCTTCCCGCTGGAAGAGGCCGCCAAGGCGCATGCCCGGATGGAAAGCTCCACCCACATCGGCAAGATCGTCCTTGAGGTGTCCGGCGGGTAGGGCGGGCTTTCAGGCCGCCCCAGCTAGCGGACTGGTGTGAAGAGCGCGTTTGGCGCGGAGCAGTCCCGCTTCACATCTCCTTCGCAGCGGCGCGGTTGTAGATCGCGGGTCAGGCAAATCCGCGCCTCCTGAATGTGCCCCCGGCGGCAGGTGATGGTGAGCCCGTCGGCGGCTAGGTGCGGGTTGGCTTCAAGGAAGGCCTCTTCGACCACGGAGGCCGGCAGCCGGACGCTCTGTTCCAACCGGCGGAACACCGGTGGTCGCGCGATGCGACCGTAGGCCTCGCGCGAGAGCGCGTAGTAGTCGGCGGCATTGAGCCCGCTGCAGGTGCCGTGCTTTTTCCACTGGTGCCACGCGAGGCCGGAGGTGCCCATGATATCCGACATCTCGCCCGTCATCCGCCGCGACGGTGCCCGCGCCGGAGTGCGACAGTACTCGGGATAGCCGCGTTCGTATTGCGGCCAGAGCCCGTGCAGGATCCATCCGTGATCCTCACCAGCGTCGCATTGCTCCGATCCCCGCGCGTCCCCTTCGAGTGCGCACCAATTCGGCGACCAGCTCAGGCTGAGCACATAATAGTCGAACACGCCCGCGCGATGTTCCTGCGCCGCAAGGGGCAGGGCGCTCAAAAGCCAGAAAAGCAGGCTGCGCATTGGGTCTTTCCTTATGCTGATCATCCGCCTATATAAGCCACAAGTTCCCCCACAATGGAAACCGTTCCGGCCCTCGGGACCGCCCCTCCAGGCGACAGGACAGATGTGGGCGCAGACCGGTAGACAGGAGAAAGACAATGGCAAAACCGATCATGGCCAAGGCGACCGCCGTCTGGTTGGTCGACAACACCACAATCAGCTTCAAGCAGATCGCGGATTTCGTCGGCATGCACGAGCTGGAAGTGCAGGGTATCGCCGATGGCGACGTCGCACAGGGCGTGAAAGGCTTTGATCCGATCTCGAACAACCAGCTGACGCAGGAAGAGATCGACGCGGCACAGTCCAACCCGCTGCACAAGCTGAAGCTGAAGTTCAACGCCGCAGCCCAGGGCGAGGAGAAACGCCGCGGTCCGCGCTATACGCCGCTCAGCAAGCGACAGGACCGCCCTGCGTCGATCCTGTGGCTGGTGAAATTTCACCCCGAGCTGACGGACGGCCAGATCAGCAAGCTGGTGGGCACCACCAAGCCGACGATCCAGGCGATCCGCGAGCGCACGCATTGGAACATCGCCAATATCCAGCCCATTGATCCGGTCGCCCTGGGCCTCTGCAAACAGTCCGAGCTGGATGCCGCGGTTCAGAAGGCCGCCGCTAAGAAGGCCGCCGATGCACCGGTGATGAGCGATGATGAGCGTCGCAAGCTGGTGAGCACCGAGCAAAGCCTCGGCATGGAAGCGGAGCCCAAGATCCCGACCGCAATCGAAGGTCTGGAAACCTTCACCCTCTCCGGCGAGCCTGCAGAAGAGGCGACAAAAGAGGAGAAGGAAGCCTTCGCGGATGCGGACAGCTTCTTCAACCTGCCCGATGGCCCTGTCGAAGAAGACGAGGACAGCGATCCGCGCAGCTGATCGTCGCTGCGCGCGGCTCCTCAGATCGACTTGCGGGCGCGCATCGCGGCCGCAATCGTGCCATCGTCGAGATAGTCGAGTTCACCTCCGATGGGCACGCCCTGCGCCAGCGAGGTCAGCGTGACCTGACCGTCAAGCTGGTCGGCGATGTAATGCGCCGTGGTTTGCCCGTCGACCGTGGCATTGAGCGCGAGGATCACCTCGGTGATGTTCTCGCTCGGCACCCGGTCGATCAGCCGCGGAATGCGCAGGTCCTCCGGCCCGATGGCATCCAGCGCCGAGAGCGTGCCGCCGAGCACGTGGTACCGGCCCTTGAAGACGCCCGCGCGCTCCATCGCCCACAGATCGGCCACATCTTCCACCACGCAGATCTCGCCGTTGGCGCGTTTTTCGGACGTGCAGATGTCGCAGATGTCCAGCGTGCCCACATTGCCGCAGTTCAGGCATTCGCGCGCCGTGGCGGCCACGGTCTGCATCAGGTCAGCCAGCGGCGTGAGCAGCAGGCTGCGCTTGCGGATGAGGTGCAGCACCGCACGGCGGGCCGAACGTGGGCCCAACCCCGGCAGTTTCGCCATCATGTCGATCAGCGCATCGATGTCCCTGGTGCTGCTCACGGCTTTGCCTCTTTTTGCCTCTGACCGGGCGGATCAGAAGAATTTGCGCATCGCGTAGTCTATGAGGGTGGGCATGAAAGACAAGAAGGTCACGATGGCAGCCGCCGAGACGGAGATCTGCCCGCCCGGCGGCAGGGTCCGAACCTTGAGCAGCAGGTCGCGGGCATTGACCAACTCGCCAAGACTGGGAAGCGTCTCGACATCGCCCCCCAGATCCTCCCGCGCGGGTTGATGGCTCAGACGGCGGACATGGGCATCGATCAGCCGCTCGATCCGATCCAGCTCTTCCGCCTTCTTGGCGGCCAGCAGGTCCGACAGCGGCAGGATTGGGACGGCGTAGGTTGCGACCACCATCGCCAGCGCCGAGAGGGAGAAGACGAGGATAATGGGGTCGATGGCGTAGTCCGAAAGCACCAGCGCGAGGATCGAGAGGCACGTAACCAGCGCCGTGGCCATCACGATCTGGCTGTTGATCCGCAGAAGCGTGATCATTGGCGCGCGGTTGAGGTTGAGAACGCGCAGATCGAGTGTCGGTAACTCACGCAGCACCGCTTGCCAGAAACGCGCAATGGCGACAATGACCGTGCCGACGATGAGGTTGTTCACGAAGAGAAACATACAGAGCCAGACCGTCAGCTCGGGCACGTCGCGCCAAGGATCGATCTGCCAGACGGCAAAGGCGATGAAGCCGGAAAAGACGATGGCCGGCAGGGCGGTGGCACGGTCTCCCAGGAGGTGATTGACGGCGGTTTGCGGATCGCGGCGCGCTTGAGGAAACTCGTCGAACATCGCGCCGATGCGTGGCGCGATATGGATGCCGAAGCGATAGATGAAAAGCGTGTTGGCCGTCACCAGAACAATCAGGGCTGCATCCTTCAGCCCGCCGATGCGCGCCACCTGGATGCCGGCGTAGATCCCGGCCACAAGGGCCGAGGCGAGAACGGCCCACCCGCCGGCCTGTACCCAGTAGCCAGGTGGGTCGACCCTTGCAGTGGCGGCGGTGTCCGTCACCTTCGCCTCAGAACGGCAGCTTCATGTCCGCGGGCAGGCCGAGCCCTTCGGTGAGCTTTGCCATCTCGGCCTGTGCGCGTTCGCTCGCCTTGGTCTGCGCGTCCTTGATCGCGGCGAGGATGAGGTCTTCGACCACTTCCTTGTCATCCCCGTTGAAGATCGAAGGGTCGATGTCGAGCGTCTTCAGCTCGCCCTTGGCCGTGCAGGTTGCCTTGACCAACCCGGCGCCTGAGGAGCCTTCGACGATGATATTGTGCATATCCTCCTGAAGCTGGGCCATCTTGCCCTGCATCTCCTGCGCCTTCTTCATCATCCCGGCCATATCGCCGAGCCCGCCTAGTCCTTTGAACATGTTTTCTATCCTTGTTGTGTCCGCATGAGCTGTACTGACCCGAGGTTTATCCTGTCCGGTGCCGCGCGACCACCGTGAGTTCCGGTGAGTGCCGCCCGCGCCGTGCTGCCGGCCAAAGCGCGGGCGACGCAGCGGCCCGCAGCGATCCCGTGCCGATCAGTCATCTTCGAACGGGTCCCATTCGTCATCCACCACCGGCAGCGCGGCTCGCTCGACTTCGGCGGCGATCTTTTCAGGCGTACGGATCTCCTTGATCTTTGCCTTCGGGAATTCCGCGAGCACGGCCTGCATCAACGGATGCGCCCGTGCCGAGTCCTGCAAGGCGTAGAGCTCCGCGTTGCGCTCCTCATCAATCGTCTTGCCGCCGCCCTCGTTGACAATGGTCACCGCCCAGCGGTTGCCGGTCCACATCTGCAAACGGTGGCCAAGGCGTTGGGCGAGATCGCGGGGGGCGCGCTCCGTCGGTTGGAATTCGATGCGTCCGGGCTGGTAGGACACCAGCCGCAGGTCGGTCTCCACGTCCGCTAGCAGCTTCCCGTCGCGGTTGGCTCGGATCAGCTCGACCACGTGATCGAAGGTGGGGAACCGCGCCAGAGCTGCTTCCGTATCGAGCGCGCGCGCGGTGGCAGATGCTGCACTGCCGCCTGCGGATGTCGGGGCCGAGGCAATCGCCGAGGCCCCCCCGCCCGCGGCACGCGCGCCTGTGCCGTGCACAGGCTTTGCACCGCCGCCGTTCGCGGCGGGCGCAGGGGGCGGGGTGGTCCCATGCAGCTTGCGTACGAGGTCTTCGGGGCTCGGCAGGTCCGCCACATGGGTCAGCCGGATGATCGCCATTTCCGCTGCCATCATCGCATTGGGCGCAGCGGAGACTTCATCGAGCGCCTTGAGCAGCATCTGCCACAGTCGGGTCAGCACCCGCATGGGAAGTGCGTCAGCCATGGCCAGACCCCGGCTGCGCTCGTCGGGTGAGACGGTCGGATCCTCCGCGGCCTCCGGCGTGATCTTCACAACCGAGACCCAATGGGTGATCTCGGCCAGGTCCCGCAGCACCGCCATCGGGTCGGCCCCTTCGGCATATTGCGCCGACAGTTCACTCAGCGCGCCGGCCGCATCTCCCTTCAGGATCATGTCGAAGAGGTCGAGCACACGCCCGCGGTCCGCAAGCCCGAGCATGGCCCGGACCTGCTCTGCGGTGGTCTCGCCCGCACCGTGGCTGATCGCCTGATCGAGCAGCGAGGTGGCATCGCGGGCCGAGCCTTCCGCCGCGCGCGCGATCAGGGCCAACGCGTCTTCAGCGATATCCGCGCCTTCTGCGGCCGCGATCTTGCGCATGAGCGCGATCATCACCTCCGGTTCGATCCGCCGCAGATCGAACCGTTGGCACCGCGACAGCACCGTGACCGGAACTTTCCGGATTTCAGTGGTTGCAAAGATGAACTTCACATGCGCGGGCGGCTCTTCCAGCGTCTTCAGCAGCGCGTTGAACGCGCCGGTGGAGAGCATGTGCACCTCGTCGATGATATAGACCTTGTAGCGCGCCGAGGCTGCGCGGTAGTGCACCGAATCGATGATCTCGCGGATGTTGGCCACGCCGGTGTTCGACGCGGCATCCATCTCGATCACGTCGACATGGCGCCCTTCCATGATCGCGGTGCAGTGCTCGCAGGTGCCGCAAGGCTCGGTTGTGGGCCCGCCGGCGCCATCCGGTCCGATGCAGTTCATGCCCTTTGCGATGATTCGCGCTGTGGTCGTCTTTCCGGTGCCGCGAATGCCGGTCATGATGAAGGCCTGCGCGATGCGGTCCGCCTCAAAGGCGTTCCTCAGGGTCCGCACCATCGCGTCCTGACCGACCAGATCCGCGAAGGTCTCGGGGCGGTATTTTCGCGCCAGAACCTGATAGGTCGAGGGGGTGTCTTGCATGGGTCTGCCTTCCGGGCCGCGTGCTGGCAAACTAGTGACTTCGCCGGGCGGCGTCCAGCGGTCCAGGCCGGTTCAGGCCGGTGCGATCGTGGTTTGCGGCTGCATCTCAAGAAGCGCGGGCAGCGATCGCAGCACATCCGACGACCGGCGTGCGCGCGCCAGCTGCCAGCCACCCTGGATCAGCAGGAAGAGATGTTCCGCGCGACGCCCCGCCTCGGCGGCATCAAGGCCGAATCGGGATGCATGGTCGTGTACCTCCGCGATCCAACCCGAATAACAGCGGTCAGCGTATTCGAGAAAGCCGGCGTTTCCGGGCCCCTCGAAAAGCGTCGACCCGATGGGGCAGCCATCCTGCTGACCGGTCAGATCGAAGAGCTTGGCCAGCTTGAAGCACAGCGTTGTGGCCCCGTCCTCGAATGTCTCGGCCTCGGCAAAACTCGCCGCAATCACACGCAGCATCTCGTCGGAGGCCCAGGTTGCCGCCGCGATGGCGAGGTCAGCCTTGCCGTTGGGAAAGTGATGGTAGAGCGAGCCTTTCGGCGCAGCGGCCTCGCTCAACAGATCGTTGAGTCCGACCCCATGGTAACCATGAGTGCGGAAGAGCTTCGCCGCGGCGCGGATCAGCCGATCTTTGGTCGGAAGTGCAGCAGTGTCCATGAAACGATCTTGACAGCGCTAGACCAAATGGTCCAGTGAAGAGGGTAGACCACTTGGTCTAGTCATGCTGCGCGTGGAGATCGAAATGCTGAAAGTCGTCGAAACGCCCGTTGTCCGCCGACGTCTCATCAAGACACCCGACGGCGCCGAATTGGGCGGAACGCTGTTCCGTCCCGCCTTCCGACCCCGCGCCGCCCTGGTGCTGAACGGTGCAACTGGCGTGCCGCAAGGCTATTACCGCGCTTTTGCGCAGTGGGCGGCGGCGGAACATGCGATCGCGGTGCTGACCTATGACTATCGGGGCACCGGCAGATCCCTGACCGGTGCGATGCGGGCCAGCCGAGCGACGATGTCCGACTGGGGCTTGCGCGACAACGCGGCGGCGCGACGGCACTTGCGGAGAGCCGTGCCCGACGTGCCGCTTTGGGTGATGGGCCATTCGCTGGGTGCCATGATGCTGCCCATGCAAGACGATGTCAGCGGCATCGACGGGGTCATCGGCGTTGCAAGCGGCCTTGTGCATCATGCGGACCACCCCTGGCCCTACCGGGCTCTGGCGCTCTATTTCTGGTACGGGCTGCCGCCGCTCGCCGCGGCTATGCTGGGGTATCTGCCGGGACGCCGCATGGGCCTGGGCGCCGATATGCCGGCGACCGCCTATGCCGAGTGGCGCCGGTGGTGCACGACGCCCGGCGTCTTCGCGGGCGAGGTACGCGATACGCTACCACGGCCCGACTGGCGGAGATCTGCGGCCCCCGTCCGGCTGGTCTCCTTCACCGATGACGATGTCTGCCCCGAGGTCTGTACACGCCGTCTGGCCGGTCTCTATGACGGTTTTGCGCAGGTGGAGGTGATCTCGCCAGCTGAGCTTGGGGTGCGGCGTGTGGGCCACATCGGCGCCTTTGCACGCCAGAATGAGGCGATCTGGCCGGCGCTGCTGTTCGGGCAGCGGCCGATACAGGAGCGCTTCTCCTAAGCCATGGGCGTTCGGGCGGCATGAAGAAGAGGTGAGAGGCTGGACAACGACCCAAGCGGGGCTCGTTACGGCTGCTTCCTTCCGGACCTGACCGGGTTGGCGAGGCGCTCGCCCGCGCCAACCTCTCAGCCCTCCATATAGTCGAGCCTGTCGCCGGCCGCAAGATCGCCGCCTAGAGATGCAATCGCAGGCGGGCAAAGCCATCTTTGGTGAAGCCGCAGGGCTCGGGGCGCATGTCCGCGATGTCTGGCAAATGGTTCAACGCTTCTGGCGCAGTGTGCAGGATCGCGCTTAGCCCCGGGGCGGGCGCAAAGCGCCACGGCGGCGCGACGCTTGGGCGATGGGCAGTTGGTGTCGACAGATAGTCGATCAAGGTGCGGTCCAGCGGTGCCTCGTCCCGCACAACGATATCGTCTTCCTCGAACGGCCGGAAGCTCCCGCCGCCACCGGCGCGGTGATCGGTCACCGCAACAAGGAACTCCTGCTCGGGATGCACCGGCTCACCTTGCCACATGATCTGCGAGACACGACCGGCCGCGCCGGGGACAGGCCGTCCCGCGGCGTCGAACCGGGACGCGGCGGTGAGGTCGATCACATAGGTCAGCCCATAGAGCGCATCGTAGCGGAACCCTGGCACCTGCGGGTCGATGAGCATCTGATCCGGCTGGTCGGGGCGCAACACGTTGAAGATGAGCGCCGACCGTTCGAGCCATCCGGCAATACGCGCGCCGGTGGCTTTCACGGCCCAGATCTGATTGGCGTAAGGGATGAGGCCGGCGATGTGACGGCGTTCCAGCTGGCCCGCTGGCAGAGAGATGAAATTGCCCGGTCCGTCGAAGCCGCCCGTCGCGGGTGTCGCCGCGGCCGAAAGCAGCGGTAGTTTGGCCAGATCGGTCCCCTCCACCAGCCGGGCGATGGCGTATCGTTTGGCGGCGCCCATCAGCGCGGTCACCGAGCTGGGGTTGGCCAAGGCGAAATAGCTGTGCATCGGCGCCTCGGTCCGCGCAACCGGACGGGCAAGCGCGCGGCGCGTCGCCAGATGCGCCTCGTTTGCCAGCGTCGCCAGCACCGGGTCTTCCCGCACATCATCGGTCAAAGGCCGCAAGGCGACCGTGCTTTCTGCCACCCGCCAGGGCGTGCCCGGCGTTCGGCGCTCCAGCGACAGGTCGATCACACCGAGATCCGACGCGCCGCTGCCCGGCATGACCACAGGCACACCGGCGACAAGACCGGCCTCCGTATCGACCGCTGCAGCCGCCCGATGGTCGGGGCCTGGAAAGCGCAGGTGCGTATGGCCGGCGACCACGGCATCAAGACCCGAAAGCGCGCAGACTTCCGTCACAAGGTTCTGTGGCTCATCCCCTTCGTCGAACCGGGCAATGCCCATATGCGCGAGTGCGATGACAAGATCCGCGCCCTGCGACTTCACGGTCTCGACCGCCTCTCGCAGCGCTTCGATCGGGTGGCGGATGCGGGCGGACGGATCCAGATGCTGGCGGTTCCACAGGGCGGTTTGGCGCGGCAGGGCCGAGACCACACCGATGCGCAGCGTCGTTTTCTCGCCAGACGTCAAGCACAGCTCGCGCTCCAGCACGACATAGGGTTTCAGCTGCGGCAGCGCGTCCGAGCGCATGTTGGAACAGACAATCGGCGCGTCGCACTCTGCCATGCAGCGCGCAAGATGCGCGACACCGTGGTCGAAGTCGTGGTTGCCAAGGCCAAGCGCATCGTAGCCGAGCGCGTTCATGGCCGCGATCATCGGATGCGGCATCGCTCCGTTGCCAGCCAGAAAAGACCCGAGCGGGTTGCCCTGCAAGGTGTCGCCGTTGTCCATGAGCAGGCAGAGCGCACCGTCCGCTGCGGCATCTGCGCGGGCGGCGTGGATCAGGGTGGCGAGGCGCGCGAGGCTCTCTTCACCCGTCAGACAGTCCTTTACATAGTCGTACGCGATAAGCTGCATATGCAGATCGCTGGTGGCCAGGATCCGCAGCTTGGCCTCGCCAACGGCCGATTCCGAAGACGGGTCACCCGAGGTCGGCGCGGGAGCCATGGTCAGGGAGCTCAACTTCTGCACGAGGTCATATCCATCAGATCGCGTGTGAGTTGGCAAGCCTTGGCAGATCGAACGGCCCGCTTGAGCCTTGAAAGAGCGCGAAACGCGTGCGAGTCGTATCAAAAATGCGGGGACAGACCATGAAACATGCGGAAACGGTGACCTTCGGAGGGTCGGCGCTGGACCGGGCCGCGGAGATACGTCTCGACACAGATGCGGTTTCAGCCGGTGCGGCGCGTCCGGAGGCGCGCGCGGTTCTGTTCTGGCGGGGCAAACCGCTGATCCGGACGGAGCGGCCGGCAGAGCTCGCCCGCTTGCCGATGGATCATCCGGTGCTGTCGGCGGCCTCGGGCGAGCGGATTCTGCTCGGCCGGGAAGACGGCGCCTTGCGGTTTGCCTTCGATCTCTCGGACTGGGCGCCGGAGGACCTGGACGAGGCGATGCTGGGCGGTTTTCTCGACCCCAGCGAGCAGCGGCATCCGTTGCTGCCTGAGACCATGGCCTTTCTGGAGTTGCGGCGGATCATGACTTGGCTCGGCCCGCGCGACGCCGAACTGGCGGCAACCGGCAAGGCTCTTTTCGGCTGGCATGAGACTCATCGGTTCTGTTCCAAATGTGGAAGCCCGTCGGATATGAGCCAGGCGGGGTGGCAGCGCCGGTGCCCGGCTTGCGCAGGCACCCATTTCCCCCGGACGGACCCGGTGGTGATCATGCTGATCACCCGTGGCAACTCGGTCTTGATGGGGCGCTCGCCGGGCTGGCCTGAGGGCATGTACTCGCTGCTCGCCGGTTTCGTCGAACCCGGCGAAACGCTTGAGGCGGCCGTGCGGCGGGAGGTTTTCGAGGAAACCGGTGTCGAGGTCGGGCGCGTGAGCTATCTCGCCAGCCAGCCCTGGCCCTTCCCCGCGTCACTCATGTTCGGCTGCGCGGGAGAAGCGACAAGCGGTGAGATCACCATCGACCCGGTCGAGATCGAAGATGCGCTCTGGGTGAGCCGGGAGGAGATGATGGCCATTTTCGCTGGCGAACACCCGGTCGTAAAGCCGGCCCGCAAAGGGGCCATTGCACATTTTTTGCTGGAAAACTGGCTTGCGGACCGGTTGGATTGAACGAAGCGCCACGCTCGAGGCACGGACAGGCAGAGGATGAAGTTTTCCACACAAGAGGTCATGGAGGTGCCGGCTGATGCGGCTTTCGCCCTGCTGACGGACTTCGCGCTGCTCGAGCAGGCCGCGGTACGCCGGGGCGCGGATGTCAGGCGGCTCGACAGCTTGGCGGAGCCTGGCGTCGGGCAGGCGTGGGACGTCACATTCGCCGTCCGGGGCCGGCCGCGGCAGGTTGCGCTTGATGTGGTGATCTATCGCCCGCCGCAGGAGCTCGTGATCGGCTTTAGCTCGCAGGGTCTTGAAGGTGAGACCCGTCTGGAGCTCACGCCGTTGTCGCCGTCGCGCACCCGCGTGATGGTCAGCCTCGAGATGCGTCCGGCGACCCTGCCCGGGCGTCTTCTGCTGCAATCGCTCAAGCTGGCGAAGGTGCGCCTGGCGCAGCGGTACAAGGTCCGCGTCGGCCAGCATATCGAAGAGATGGAACAACAGCACCGAGGGGCGGTCTGATCCTTTCGCCGCTCGGGCTCCGCTGGCTAGTGACGTCCTGGGTCGGCCGGGTAGACGCCAAGGACCTCTACCATATTCGTGAAATAGTCCAGCTCGTCCAGCGCGCGGCGCACGCCAGGATCATCGGGATGACCTTCGATATCGGCATAGAACTGCGTCGCCGTGAACGACCCGCCGACCATGTAGCTTTCCAGCTTCGTCATGTTGATGCCATTGGTCGCGAAGCCGCCCATGGCCTTGTAGAGCGCGGCCGGGATGTTGCGGACCTCGAAGACAAAACTGGTGATCATGCCGTGGCTGCCGCGGCGGGAATGATCGGCCTCCGGCGACATCAGCAGGAAGCGCGTGGTGTTGTTGCCCTCGTCCTCGATATGGCGGGCCAGCATATCGAGCCCGTAGATCTCGCCCGCCAATTCGCTTGCGAGTGCCGCCATCCCCGGCACGCCCTGGGCCGCGACTTCCCTGGCCGATCCGGCGGTATCGGCACCGGTCACCCGGGCGATCCCGTGTTGCGACAGGAACGCCTTGCACTGCCCCAGGAGCACGGTATGGCTCATGGCCGACTTCACGTCCTCCAGACGTGTGCCTGGCACCGCCAGCAGGTTGATATGCACCCGGACAAAGGCCTCCTCAATGATGTGAAGGCCCGACTTCGGCAGCAGCGAGTGAATGTCGGCGACCCGGCCATAGGTGGAATTCTCGACCGGCAACATCGCGAGTTCGGCTTTACCGCTGCGCACGGCGTCGATCGCGTCCTCGAACGTCGCGCAGGGAACCGGGGTCATATCGGGCCGGGCGACGCGGCAGGCTTCATGGCTGTAGGCCCCCAGTTCGCCCTGAAATGCGATGCGGGCGGAGGATGCGGTCGTCATTAAACGTTCCTTGGGTGTTTTCTTCTATGTGGGGTCGATTGGTCGCGGTAACTACACCTTGCCACCGCCAAGGTGAAGCAATAGATAGCGCGCAAACGCGCAGAAATGGATCGAAGAGAATGCTCGACACTATGACCTTCACTAAGGCAGCTGGCGCCGTCTGCGGCGCGCTGCTCGTGTTCCTGCTTGGCAAATGGGCCGCCGAAGAGCTTTACCACGTCGAAAGCCATGGCGAGGCTGCCTATGTGATCGCGGTCGAAGGCGGGGAAGAGGTTGCGGAAGTCGAAGAGGTGGATTTCGCCACGGTTCTGGCGTCGGCGGATCCCGAGGCGGGCGCGCGCGTGTTCCGTAAATGCTCTGCCTGTCACAAACTGGCGGATGGCGAAAACGGCACCGGCCCGCACCTCTATGCTGTCGTGGGACGTGAGAAGGGTGCCGTTGACGGGTTCAACTATTCCGACACGCTGGCCTCGATGGACGGTGCCTGGACGGCCGAAAACCTGAACGGCTTTCTGGAGCGTCCGTCGTCCTATGCGCCGGGTACCTCGATGAGTTTTGCGGGTCTGAGCAAGGTCGAGGAGCGGGCGGACCTGATCGCTTATCTCGACAGCCTCGACGACTGATCTTAACCACAAATTAACCAAAGAAGCCGCTTGTTAAGGAACAGGCGGCTTCTTTTATGGGCGAGATCCGGTCAGCGCGATCACATTTTCGCAACTTGTAACTTGGCGCGCTGTTCCGTTAGCTTACATGGTTAACGACGAAGATGCCGACAGGCACGGCACAAGACCGGAGGTATTCCAGATGACAGCGCTCCAGGCCCGAGCAGCCATATCATCCTGCATTGCTGATTTTCGCAGGATCGGCCTGGGTGCGCTGACCGCCCTATCAGCAGCCATATTGGCGCCGTCCGCGCAGGCCGAGGAAGAGACCATCGTCAGCCACGGCTATTCGTTCTATGGCGATCTGACCTATCCGGAGGACTACACGCACTTCAACTACGTGAATCCCGATGCACCCAAGGGGGGCGAGTTGTCGATCTCCTTTGTCGGGACGCTCGACTCAATGAACCCCTACGCACGCCAGGGCCGGGCACATGCGTTCTCGGTCTTCATGTATGAAAGTCTTTTGGGTGAGGGCGGTGCCGGCACGGCGGCCCCGGCAGACGTATATGGTGAATACTACGGCCTTCTGGCAGAGCGCCTGGAATACCCGCCCAGCAAGGACTGGGTCATCTTCTACATGCGGCCCGAGGCGCGGTTCTCCGACGGGACGCCGGTGACGGCGCATGACATCGCCTTCAGCCACAATTTGCTGCTCGATCAGGGCTTCAAATCCTACGCGGACAGCGTGCGCCGTGCGATCCCCAAGGTCGAGGTGATCGACGACCACACCATCAAATTCTACTTCGCGGAAGGCATCTCGCGCCGCAGCCTGATCGAACAGGTGGGCACAGTGCCGGCCTGGTCGAAGAAATGGTACGAGGAAACCGGCGCGCGCCTCGATGAAAGCCGGCTGGAGACGCCAACCGGGTCCGGGCCCTATGTGGTGGAAAGCGTGGATATCGCCCGCAGGATCGTGCTCAAACGCAACCCGGACTACTGGGGCAAGGATTTGCCGTTCAACCGCGGGCGGCACAATTTCGACCGTCTGCGTCTGGAAATCTTCGGGGATGACACCGCAGCCTTCGAGGCGTTCAAGGCGGGCGAGTACACCTTCCGAGCCGAGGCGGATCCAAAACGCTGGGCCACGGGGTACGATTTCCCCAAGACGCGCGAAGGCCAGGTGGTTCAGAAAGAACTGCCCAACGGCAATCCGCCGGTGCCCACGGGCATCGTCTTCAACCTTGCAAGCCCCGTGCTGCAGGACAAGCGGGTCCGTGAAGCGGTGGCTTTGGCCTACAATTTCGAATGGACCAATGAGAGCCTGCAATACGGGCTCTACAGACAGCGCGCCTCCTTCACGCAAGGATCACCACTGATGGCCGAAGGCGCGCCGACAGGCGCTGAACTTGAGCTGCTGACGTCTCTGGGCGATCTTGTGCCGCCGGACATGCTCACCCAGCAGGCGCGCATTCCGCATGTGTCAAACGCCGAACGGCTCTTCGACAGGCGTCAGGCGCGGATCGCCATGCGGCTTCTCGATGACGCTGGCTGGACGGTCGGGGACGACGGCGTGCGGCGCAACGCGGAAGGAACCGCGCTGACACTCAACTTCCTGTTCAATTCCGCAGCCGGCGCAACGCTCACCGCGGTGATGGAAAACTTCGTGTCGAATGCCCAGAAACTGGGGATCGACGTGACCTTCGAAAAGGTCGACCCGTCGCAATTCACCGCCCGCGAGCGCGACCGGGACTACGACCTGCTCTATGACAGCTATGCGGCTTTCCTAGCCGCGGGGACGGGGCTCACGCAGCGCTTTGGATCCGAGGATGCGGCCTTTTCGCTCTTTAACCCCGCAGGCCTCGCCAGTCCGCTCGTCGATGCTCTGATCGATGCGGCGCTGGACGCCGAGACACGGGAAGAGGAAACAGCGGCGCTGATGGGGCTGGACCGCGCGTTGCGTTATGAACTCATCATGATCCCTCTGTGGTACAACCCCTCTCATTGGGTGGCGTACTACGACCAGTACGAGCATCCCGATATCCCGCCCTACAATTTGGGCTACCTCGATTTCTGGTGGTACAATCAGGACAAGGCCGAGGCGCTGCGCGATGCAGGGGCGCTGAGGTAACCGCGCTATGGGCGCCTATATTGTCCGACGGCTTCTGCTGATCATTCCGACCCTGCTCGGGATCATGCTGATCAACTTCGCGCTCGTGCAGTTCGTCCCCGGCGGCCCTGTCGAGCAGGCGATCGCGCGCGCGCAGGGCGGCGGCGATGTCTTCGGCGGGTTTGCGGGCACGAACAACGATCCGGGCGCGGACGATCTCAATACCGCCTCCGACAGCCGGTACGTCGGCGCGCGAGGCCTGCCGCCGGAATTCATCGCGGAGTTGGAACGCGAGTTCGGCTTCGACAAACCCCCTGTCGAGCGCTTCCTGAACATGATCTGGAACTACATGCGGTTCGACTTCGGAGAGAGCTATTTCCGCTCGATCTCGGTCATTGATCTGATCAAGGAAAAACTGCCCGTCTCGATCACGCTGGGGCTCTGGTCCACCCTGATTGCCTATCTGGTGTCGATCCCGCTCGGCATCCGCAAGGCGGTGAAGGACGGCACCAGCTTCGACACCTGGACCTCGGGTGCCATCATCGCCGCCTATGCGATCCCCGGCTTTCTCTTTGCGATCCTGTTGCTGGTGCTCTTCGCGGGCGGCTCTTACTGGCAGATCTTCCCGCTGCGGGGGCTGACCTCGGACAACTTCGATCAACTGAGCCCGCTGGGCAAGGTCGCGGATTACTTCTGGCACATCACGCTGCCGGTGCTGGCCTCGACCATTTCCGCCTTTGCCACGCTGACGCTGCTGACCAAGAACAGTTTTCTCGATGAGATCAAGAAGCAGTACGTGATCACTGCCCGCGCAAAGGGCCTCGCCGAAGGGCGGGTGCTTTACGGTCACGTCTTCCGCAACGCGATGCTGATTGTGATCGCGGGCTTTCCGGCGGTCTTCATCGGCGTTTTCTTTGGCGGATCACTGATCATCGAGACGATCTTCAGCCTCGACGGTCTGGGGCGCCTCGGCTTCGAGGCCGCCGTGGCTCGCGACTATCCGGTGGTCTTCGGCACGCTCTTCATCTTCGGCCTGATCGGTCTGATCGTGGGGATCCTGTCGGATCTGATGTATGTGCTCGTCGACCCGCGCATCGACTTCGAGCGGAGGGAGGGCTGATGGCTCTGTCGCCGCTCAATCAACGGCGCTGGCGCAATTTCAAGCGCAACAGGCGCGCCTATTGGTCGCTATGGATTTTCGCGGTGCTTTTCGGGATTTCGCTGATGGCGGAGTTCGTGGCCTACGACAAGCCGATCCTCGTGCAGTACCGCGGCAGCTATTACACACCGATCTGGACCTTCTACCCCGAGACGGAATTCGGTGGGGATTTCCAGACCGAAGCCGTCTATCGCGATCCGGAAGTGCAGTGCCTGATCGCAACCGGGGGGTTGGATCTGTGCTTCGACGACCCCGAGGGCTATATCGAAGATGCTGAAGACGGCATCATCGAAGGTGAACCGATCCAGCGGGGGTGGACGATCTGGCCGCTGATCCCCTACTCCTTCGACACCGCGGTGGACCGGCCCGGCGCAGCCCCGTTGCCACCCAACGGCGAGAACCTTCTGGGCACCGATGGCACCAAGCGCGACGTTCTGGCCCGCGTCATTCACGGGTTCCGACTGTCGATCATCTTCACCCTGATCGTCACGGGGGCCGCCAGCCTCATCGGCATCATCGCCGGGGCCGTCCAGGGGTTCTTCGGCGGCAAGACTGACCTTATCTTCCAGCGGATCATCGAGATCTGGTCCTCGACCCCATCGCTTTACGTGATCATCATCATGTTCGCGATCCTGGGGCGCAGTTTCTGGCTCTTGGTGATCCTGCTGGTGCTCTTCAGTTGGACCTCGCTTGTCGGGGTTGTGCGGGCGGAGTTCCTGCGCGCGCGCAACCTCGAATATGTGCGTGCCGCCCGTGCGCTGGGTGTGAGCAACATGACCATCATGTTCCGCCATATGTTGCCCAACGCCATGGTCGCCACCTTGACGATGCTGCCCTTCATCGTCACCGGCACGATCTCGACGCTGGCGATCCTCGACTTTCTGGGTTTCGGGCTGCCGTCGTCCGCGCCGTCGCTGGGCGAGCTGACCCTCCAGGCCAAGCAGAACCTGCAGGCCCCGTGGCTCGCCTTCACCGCCTTCTTCACCTTCGCGATCATGCTGTCGCTGCTGATCTTCATCTTCGAGGGCATCCGCGACGCCTTTGACCCAAGAAAGACATTCACGTGACCGCGCTGCTCGAGGTGAAAGACCTGCGCGTGAGCTTCCGGCAGGATGGCGCGCTGACCGAAGCCGTGAAGGGCGTGAGCTTTGCCGTCGAACGTGGCGAGACGGTCGCGCTGGTGGGCGAGTCCGGCTCGGGCAAATCCGTCTCCGCGCTTTCGACCGTGTCGCTGCTGGGTGACAGCGCCGAGGTCTCCGGCTCGGTCACCTACGATGGCCAGCAGATGATCGGCGCGGGCGAGCAGCTGTTGCGCAAGGTGCGCGGCAACGACATCAGCTTCATCTTTCAGGAGCCGATGACCTCGCTCAACCCGCTGCACACCATCGAGAAGCAATTGGCCGAAAGTCTCGCGCTGCACCAGGGGCTCGCCGGTGCAGCGGCCCGTGCGCGCATTCTGGAGCTGCTCGATCAGGTCGGCATCGCGGATCCCGAGACACGGCTGACAAGCTATCCGCATCAGCTGTCGGGCGGGCAGCGGCAGCGGGTGATGATCGCGATGGCGCTGGCCAACGAGCCGGACGTCCTGATCGCCGATGAACCGACGACCGCGCTGGACGTGACGATCCAGGCGCAGATCCTCGATCTGCTGAAGGAGCTCAAGGATCGGATGGGAATGGGGCTCTTGTTCATCACCCACGACCTCGGCATCGTGCGCCGCATTGCGGATCGCGTCTGCGTGATGCAGCAGGGCGAGATCGTGGAGACCGGTCCCGTGGCCCGGATCTTTGATGCGCCGCAACATCCCTACACGCAGAAGCTGCTCAGCGCCGAACCCTCCGGCGCGCCGAGGCCGGTGGCGTCCGACGCGGAACGGGTGGCGGAGACCGAACATCTGAAGGTCTGGTTCCCGATCCATGCGGGGCTGTTGCGCCGCACGGTGGGGCACGTGAAGGCCGTGAACGATGCGAGCCTCTCGGTCCGTGCCGGCGAGACCATCGGGATCGTGGGCGAGTCAGGCTCGGGCAAGACGACGCTGGCCCTTGCCATGATGCGCCTCATTGCGTCCGAGGGCCAGATTGTCTTTCTGGGGCAGGACGTGCGCAAATGGTCCACGCGCGCGCTGCGCTCCTTGCGCAAGGACATGCAGATCGTCTTTCAGGACCCCTATGGGTCGCTCTCGCCGCGGATGACCTGCGCCCAGATCATCTCCGAAGGCCTTGGCATCCACAAGGTGGATGCTGACCGCGACCCGCGGGATCTGGTGCGCGAGGTGATGGTGGAGGTGGGGCTCGATCCCGCCACGATGGACCGCTACCCGCATGAGTTCTCGGGTGGACAGCGGCAGCGGATCGCGATTGCCCGCGCCATGGTGCTCCGCCCTCGCCTGCTGGTGCTCGATGAGCCGACCTCGGCACTGGACATGACCGTGCAGGTGCAGATCGTCGATCTGTTGCGCGACCTGCAGGCCAAATACGGGCTGGCCTATATCTTCATCAGTCACGACCTGAAGGTCGTGCGTGCCATGTCGCACCGGGTGCTGGTGATGAAACGCGGCGATGTGGTCGAGATGGGCGATGTCGATGCCATCTTCGACGCGCCGCAGCACGACTACACCCGCACGCTCCTGCAGGCTGCCGTCTGATCATCGGTCGGGCGGTTGTGACCGGCAGGTGGGGTGGGCCTTGGGCCACCCCCTGCTCAGATCGCCGAGGCGTGCCCCGCGCCTGACATGTCGTAGGCGTCGAAGAACCGCGCGATGATCCGGGTGAGCGGCCGGCCTTCGGGTCTGATCCGCAAGCCCGTCTCGCCCAGATGCACCATCTCGCCGAACTGGTCCGCGGCCGATTGCAGCAACTCGGCCAGATGCCGCGTCGCGCCGGGGAACCGCAGGGCCATATCGTCGAAGCGGACCTCGAAATCGCACATCAGTGCTTCGATGATCCGCGCGCGCAGAAGATCCTCGCCCGCAAAGGCGTGCCCCCGCGCGGCAGCAAACCGGCCCGACTGGATCGCCTTTGCGTAAGCGGATGTGGCGGAGGCGTTCTGCGTGTACCCTTGGCGGAAGCGTGAGATGGCAGAGGCGCCAAGACCCACGAGTGTCTCTGCCGGATCATCGGTGTAGCCCTGGAAATTGCGGCGCAACAGCCCTGCGCGCGCCGCGACCGCGAGGCTGTCATGTGGCGCGGCAAAGTGATCGATGCCAATCTGCGTATAGCCATCCCATTCGAAAAGCCGCGCCGCGGTCTCGAAGAGGCTCAGGCGCCGCTCGGGCGCGGGCAGCGCATCGCTCGGGATCATCGACTGGCGCCGCGCCATCCATGGCACATGCGCATAGCCATAAAGCGCCACGCGATCCGGGTTCAGCGTCAGCAGTTTCTGCACCGAGGCCGCGATCCGCGTCTCGTCCTGATGCGGCAATCCGAAGAGGATGTCGGCGTTCAGCGAAGTGATGTTTGATGCGCGCAGCATGTCGGCTGCATCGCGCGTGACCTCGAAGCTCTGGATCCGGCCGATGGTGGTCTGAACCTCGGGATCGAAATCCTGCACGCCGATGGAGGCGCGCGTCATGCCGACCCGGGCCAGCGCATCGACCCGCGCCGAATCGATTTCGTTCGGATCGACCTCGACCGAGAATTCCGCACCCGACGCGAGCGGTGCCACATCCGCCACCGCACCGGCAAGCTCGTCGATCATCCCGGACGAGAGCAGTGTCGGCGTGCCGCCGCCCCAGTGCATCCGGCTCAGCGTCACACCGTCGGGCAGCATCTGCCCCAGCATTTCGATTTCCTGGATCAGGGTTTCGAGATATCCGGCGACGGGCGTGAGCGTCTGCGTCCCTTGTGTCCGGCAGGCACAGAACCAGCAAAGCCGTCGGCAAAAGGGGACGTGCAGATAGAGCGAGATCTGCCCGCCGGGAGGAATGGCGCGCACCCAACTCTCCATCTGCGCGCCACCGATCTCGGGTTTGAACTGAGGCGCGGTCGGGTAGCTGGTGTACCGTGGCACCATCGCGTCAAAAAGACCCAGCTTTGCTAATTTGGATGTCATGTGCATACTGCTCGCATAAAGTGCGCTGTGTCACCTTTCCTTGACACAGATCAAAAGAGGAGCCTCAAGATGCAGCAGGTGGCAAGCCCTGCCTTCAAGTCCTGTTCGGACTGTCCAATCCGCCATCGGGCCGTATGTGCCAAATGCGACAGTGACGAACTCGAGCTGCTCGAGGATATCAAGTACTATCGAAGTTTCAGCGCCGGGCAGACAGTCATGTGGGCCGGCGATCATATGGATTTCGTCGCCTCCGTCGTCTCCGGTGTCGCAACGCTGACACAGACGATGGAAGACGGTCGGACGCAGATGGTGGGCCTGCTGCTGCCCTCGGATTTCGTGGGGCGCCCCGGCCGGGGCGAGGCGGCCTATACGGTGACGGCGACATCGGATCTGGTGATGTGCTGTTTCCGGCGCAAACCTTTCGAGCAGATGATCGGTACGACACCGCATATTGCGCATCGCCTGCTGGAGATGACGCTGGACGAGTTGGATGCCGCGCGCGAGTGGATGCTTGTTTTGGGACGCAAAACAGCGCGGGAGAAGATCGCGAGCCTGCTTTCGATCATCGCGCGGCGCGATGCGTTGCTCGGTCTGGCGCCGCCTGGCAAGGAGCTGCAGTTCGAACTGCCGCTGACCCGCGAGGCCATGGCCGACTATCTGGGACTGACGCTGGAGACGGTCAGCCGCCAGATGTCTGCGCTGAAGCGGGACGGTGTGATCATTCTCGCCGGCAAGCGTGTGGTGACGGTGCCCGACATGGACCGGCTGATGACCGAGGCCGGCGACGACAGCGACGGCGGCTACCTCGTGTAAACTGCGGCGTGCAGCTCAATGCGCCATGAAGACGGGCACCTTCGCGTGTTCCAGCGTCTCGCGGGTGGCGCCCCCGAGGATCGCCTCGCGAAAACGGGAGTGACCGTAGGCGCCCATCACCAGCATCTCGGCCCCCATTTCGGTGACGTGGCGCTGCAACCGCTCGCTGACCCGCGCGCCGTTGCGGGACATCACCTGTATATCGCAGTTGACACCATGGCGAGAGAGCATCACCGCCAGCGCGCCGCCCGGATCGGACCGGTTCGCGGCGTGTTCGGGCGGGTCGATGATCGCGATATGCACCTCCTTCGCCGCCATCAGGAAGGGCAGCGCGGAGCGGATCGCCCGCAGGGCTTCGGTGCTTTCGTTCCACCCGATGACGATGCGCTCGGGCCGTGCGATGGGCTCGACATCGGGCATCACAACCGTGGGGCAGGCCGCGTCGAACAGCATCGCTTCGAGGATCAGTGTCTCTTCGGGGCTGCTGTCCTTGCGGTAGGGCAGGGGCGCGACCCCGAGGTCTGCAAACCGCGCGGCCAGCGCCAGGGGCCGCCCCGCATCAGCGAGCGTTGCAACCGCATCGACCGCCGTCCACCGCAGCTTTGCGGTTTGCAGCCACGCCTCCACCTCGCCCCGTGTCTCTTCGGCCTTGCGGTGCGCCTCTTCGAGGGCCGTCTGCACCAGGATCGCATTCGCGCCGACCTCGTAGTAGTTGCTCCGCGACCGGTCCATGCCCACGCACATCACGTCGAGATGCGCATCTAGCGCTTCGGTCAGGGCCGCCGCCTGCGCGAGCGCGGCCGTGCTGGGGTCGAAGGAGGTCATCGCGGTGAAGATCGTCTTGAAGGTCATGACGCCGGTCCTTTGCAGTGGTCTTGCCGAAAACCCTAGCCTTCGCGTGTCGCGCGAACCTTGATCCGCATCAGTCAAAAACGGGCCGATGCTTGATGCAGATCAAAGCGCGCGCAGGGCCAAACCGGCACACCCGGATCATTGAGACGTTCCCACGCCCCGCGTGGGGCTAACCGGAAGGGAACCCGGAACAATGAATACCGGAACATCAAATTACATAAAGCTGGTGGTCCTGGCACTCGCCACGCTGTTTACGATGATCGCGGCGAGCTACGCCCGCGATCTGGCTTATCAGGTTCATATGATCATCTTCATGATCGTGGCGGCAGGGTTGTTTCTGACAACGCTGCGCGCAACGGACGAACCTGTCAAACCCATACCCACCAACGAATATTTCGACAGCGTCGTGCGCGCGGGCGTGATCGCGACCGCCTTCTGGGGCGTTGTCGGTTTCCTCGTTGGCGTTGTCATTGCCTTTCAGCTGGCGTTTCCGCAGTTGAACTTTGAATGGACGCAAGGGTATGGGAATTTCGGCCGCTTGCGTCCGCTGCACACCTCGGCAGTGATCTTTGCCTTCGGAGGCAATGCGCTGATCGCAAGCTCGTTCTACATCGTGCAGCGCACCTCGGCGGCCCGGCTCTGGGGCGGCAACCTCGGCTGGTTCGTGTTCTGGGGCTATCAGCTCTTCATCGTGCTTGCGGCCACCGGGTACCTTCTGGGCGGTACGCAATCGAAGGAATACGCCGAGCCTGAATGGTACGTCGACATCTGGCTGACCATCGTCTGGGTTGCCTTCCTCGCCTGTTTCCTTGGCACGATAATCCGGCGGAAAGAGCCGCATATCTACGTGGCGAACTGGTTCCTTCTGTCCTTCATCGTGACGGTGGCGATGCTGCATATCGTCAATAACATCTCGATCCCCGTCTCGATCTGGGGCAGCAAGTCGGTGCAGGTCTTCTCGGGTGTGCAGGATGCGATGGTGCAGTGGTGGTATGGCCACAACGCCGTTGGCTTCTTTCTGACCGCAGGGTTCCTCGGCATGATGTACTACTTCGTGCCCAAGCAAGCCGAACGCCCGGTGTTCTCCTATAAGCTGTCGATCATTCACTTCTGGGCGCTGATCTTCCTCTATATCTGGGCTGGTCCGCACCACCTGCATTACACCGCACTCCCCGACTGGGCGTCCACGCTTGGCATGGTCTTCTCGATCATCCTGTGGATGCCCAGCTGGGGCGGTATGATCAACGGCCTGATGACGCTGCAAGGGGCCTGGGACAAGCTGCGCACCGACCCGGTGCTGCGGATGATGGTCACCAGCCTTGCCTTCTACGGCATGTCCACCTTCGAGGGCCCGATGATGTCCATTCGCTCGGTCAACAGCCTCAGCCACTACACCGACTGGACCATTGGCCACGTGCATTCCGGTGCCCTGGGCTGGAACGGGTTGATCACCTTCGGCGCACTCTACTACCTGGTGCCCGTGCTCTGGAAGCGGGAGCGGCTTTACAGCCTCAGCCTTGTCAGCTGGCACTTCTGGCTCGCCACCATCGGCATCGTGCTCTACGCGGCCTCGATGTGGGTGACCGGGATCATGGAGGGCCTGATGTGGCGCGAAGTGGATGCCAACGGCTTCCTCGTGAACAGCTTTGCCGACACCGTGAGCGCCAAGTTCCCCATGTATGTGGTGCGCGGTCTGGGCGGCGTGCTGTTCCTCGCTGGTTCCATCATCATGTGCTACAACCTGTGGATGACTGTCCGCGCGGCGCCTGCCAAGGCTTCGCTCGGCACAGCCGTCCCTGCGGAATAGGGAGGGGCAACAATGTCGATCCTCAGCAAACATAAGATCCTCGAGACCAACGCCACCCTCCTGCTGATCTTCAGCTTCCTGGTGGTGACCATCGGGGGCATCGTGCAGATCGTGCCGCTCTTCTACCTCGAAAACACCATCGAGGAAGTGGAAGGGATGCGCCCCTACTCTCCGCTGGAGCTGGCTGGCCGTGACATCTACATCCGCGAGGGCTGCTATGTCTGCCACAGCCAGATGATCCGACCCATGCGGGACGAGGTCGAGCGCTACGGCCACTACAGCCTCGCCGCGGAGTCGATGTACGACCACCCGTTCCAGTGGGGCTCCAAGCGGACCGGGCCGGATCTGGCCCGTGTGGGCGGGCGCTACTCGGATGACTGGCACATCGACCATTTGCGGAACCCCAAGGCGGTCGTGCCGGAATCGATCATGCCGCCCTACGCCTTCCTTGAGGAAACGCTGATCGACGCGGATCACATCGAGGACCTGCTGCGCACGCATCGCATCGTGGGCGTGCCCTACACTGATGAGATGATCGAGCAGGCCGCGGCGGACTTCCGTGCCCAGGCCGACCCCGACAGCGATTTTGACGGGCTGCTCGAACGCTATCCGGGTGCGCAGGTGCGCAACTTCGACGGCCAGCCGGGCATTTCCGAGGCCGATGCGATGATCGCTTATCTGCAAATGCTGGGCACGCTGGTCGACTTCTCGACCTTCACGCCCGACGCAAGCCGCTAAGGGAGGGAGACAGCATGGAAACCTATTCGCTCCTGCGTGAATTCGCTGACAGCTGGATGCTTCTGGTTCTGTTCTGCATCTTCGTGGGCATCTGGTTCTGGGTCATTCGGCCCGGCTCCAGCGCCGCGCACGACGAGGCCAAGAACATGATCTTCCGCAATGACGACCGACCCGCGCCCCGAGAGGAGGCAGAGAAATGAGTAAAGTACCGCCGAAACAAGAGGGCGATCCGAACACCACCGGCCACAGCTGGGACGGGATCGAGGAGTTCGACAACCCGATGCCGCGCTGGTGGCTCTGGACCTTCTACGCCACAATTGTCTGGGGTGTGGCCTACACGATCGCCTATCCGGCCTGGCCACTGGTTTCCTCTGCGACCTCGGGTCTTCTGGGGTATTCCACCCGGGGAGAGGTGGCCGTCGACATCGCAGCGGTCGAGGAGGCCAACGCAGGCATCAATGCGCGGCTTGCCGAAGCGGAGCTCACCGAGATTTCCGCAGATGCCGAGTTGAACGGCTATGCCGTGTCCGCTGGTG
Organism: Roseobacter sinensis; assembly: GCF_025755255.1. Lineage (GTDB taxonomy): Bacteria > Pseudomonadota > Alphaproteobacteria > Rhodobacterales > Rhodobacteraceae > Roseobacter > Roseobacter sinensis. The sequence goes on from NZ_JALIEB010000005.1 coordinate 121,678, forward strand.
CCGCCGTCTTCCGCACCTGGTGTGCCCAATGCCATGGCTCTGGCGCGGCAGGCTTCGTGGGCTACCCCAACCTGCTCGACGACGATTGGCTCTGGGGGGGCGACATCGAGGCCATTCACACCACGATCGCTCACGGGATCCGCAACGAGGACGACCCGGATGCCCGGTATTCCGAGATGCCCGCCTACGGTGACATCTTCGAGCCTCAGGAGATCTCCCAGGTCGTGAACTATGTCATGTCGCTCTCCGGCAGCGATCACGATGCTGGCCTGGCCGAACCGGGCGCCGAGCTCTTCGCCGACAATTGCGCGGCCTGTCATGGGGACGACGGTCTTGGAAACACCGAGCTCGGAGCTCCGAATCTCGCCGACGCGATCTGGCTCTACGGCGGTGATGAAGAAACGCTGACCGAGACTGTGACCTATAGCCGCTATGGCGTCATGCCACCTTGGACACAGCGCTTAGGCGAGGCAGAGATCAGGGCAGTCGCACTCTACGTGCACCAGCTGGGTGGCGGCGAGTAGCCGCTGCCCATCGGGCCGGGGGGCGCGGCAATCGCTGCAAACTCCCGTCGGCCCGGACCGCTTCAGAGTACATCCGCAAGGACAATCGTGACAGATCAAGCGCCGCCTCCCAGCCTCTACGCCGCCCGCGAGCCGATTTTTCCGCGGCGTGTCTCAGGCCAGTTTCGGAACCTCAAATGGGTGATCCTCGTGATCACCCTTGGTATCTATTACCTCGTGCCCTGGATCCGTTGGGATCGGGGGCCCGCGCTGCCCGATCAGGCGGTCCTGCTCGATCTGGCGAACCGCCGTTTCTATTTCTTCTGGATCGAGATCTGGAGCCACGAGTTCTACTTCGTCGCCGGTTTGCTGATCATGGCGGGGCTGGGGCTCTTCCTTTTCACGTCCGCCCTGGGGCGGGTCTGGTGCGGCTATGCCTGCCCGCAGACCGTCTGGACGGATCTCTTCATCCTCGTGGAGCGCTGGGTCGAGGGCGACCGCAACGCACGGCTCCGCCTGCACCGGCAAGAGAAGATGGACCTGCGCAAGCTGCGGCTGCGGCTCACCAAGTGGCTGCTCTGGCTGCTGATCGCGGTTGCGACCGGCGGCGCCTGGGTCTTCTACTTCGCCGATGCGCCCACGCTCTTCGTCGATCTCTTCACCGGGCAGGCCCATGCGGTTGCCTACATCACCGTCGCAATCCTGACCGCGACGACCTTCGTTTTCGGTGGCTTCATGCGCGAGCAGATCTGCATCTATGCCTGCCCTTGGCCGCGCATCCAGGCGGCGATGATGGACGAAGACACGCTGACGGTCGCCTACCGCGAGTGGCGGGGGGAACCCCGCAAACACAGCCAGGATGCGAAAACGCAGGAGCAGGGCGACTGCATCGACTGCATGGCCTGCGTGAACGTCTGCCCAATGGGCATCGATATCCGTGACGGGCAGCAGCTGGAATGCATCACCTGCGCGCTCTGCATCGACGCATGTGACGATGTAATGGAGCGCATCGGCAAGCCTCGGGGGCTCATCGACTACATCGCCCTGTCCGACGAGGAGCGCGAGCGTGCGGGCGCAGAACCCCGGGCGGTCTGGAAGCATATCTTCCGCCCCCGCACGATGCTTTACACTGCGCTCTGGAGCGGTGTGGGTGTGGCCCTGCTTGTCGCACTGTTCATCCGGGCCGAGATCGAGATGACGGTGGCCGCTGTGCGCAACCCGACGTTTGTCACCCTCTCGGATGGCTCGATCCGGAACACCTATGACATCCGGCTGCGCAACAAGAATAACGACGAGCGGCTGTTCCGCCTCTCTGTCGCGGGCGATCCCGCCTTGCGCATCCAGCTTGAAGGCACGCCCTATGGCTCGGTCGACGTACCGGCCGATACGTCCCTCTTGCAGAGGGTCTACGTGATCGCACCGCCGGGATCGACTCCCGCGGAAGCTGCCCGCACCGATCTTCGCTTCTGGGTCGAAGATCTCTCAAACGGCGATCGCGCCTACAAGGACAGTAGTTTTACCGGCACAGGAGATGAAGAATGACGACCGCACCCAAGCAATTGACCGGCCGCCATGTGGCCCTGATTTTCGTCTCGGCCTTTACCGTGATCATCGCGGTCAATCTGACGCTGGCTTACAGCGCGCTCAGCACCTTTCCGGGCCTCGAGGTCAAGAATTCCTACGTCGCGAGCCAGCACTTCGACAAGAACCGTGCCGCCCAGCAGGCCCTGGGCTGGTCAGTGCTGGCCCAAGCGCGGGGTGACGAGGTTGTGCTGTCGATCACGGATACCGCGGGGCGCCCTGTTCAGGTCGCGGAGCTTGACGCGACCCTTGGGCGGGCAACCCATGTGCGCGACGATCGGATCCCGGCCTTCGTCTACGATGGGGCCGATTATGTTGCACCGGCCGAGCTTGCACCCGGCAACTGGAACCTGCGGATGAAGGCGGTGGCAGCGGACGGGACCGTGTTCCAGCAGCGCGTCATCCTGCGCGTGCCAAAGGGCGCTTCGTGACGACGGCCAGCACAAATACGCCGGTGGGGTGCGCCGGATGCGTTGCGGCGGCGGCCCAGCCCGTTGCCGCGCCGCCTCGGGATGCGCGGATCATGCTGTCCTTGCCGACGATCCATTGCCAGGCCTGCATCGCGAAGGTCGAACGGGCGCTCAACGCGCACCCTGGCGTGACGTCCGCGCGGGTTAACCTCACTTTGAAACGCGCCCTGATTGACGCGGCACCCGATGTGACGCCCGCGGCATTGGCGGAGCTTATGATGCGCGAGGGGTTCGAGGCGCATGAGCTCGATCCCGCTGCGCTGAACGAAACCGCGACGGGCAGCGCGGGCCGCGATCTGCTGATGCGTCTGGCGGTGGCCGGCTTTGCCTCGATGAACGTGATGCTTCTGTCGGTCGCGGTCTGGTCCGGGGCCGAGGATGCAACGCGCGATCTCTTCCACTGGATTTCCGCCGCGATTGCCTTGCCTGCGATCGCCTTCTCGGCGCAGCCGTTCTTCGTGAACGCCTGGCATGCGCTGAAGGCCGGGCGGCTGAACATGGACGTGCCCATCAGCCTGGCGATTCTGCTCGCCTTGGTGACCTCCCTCTGGGAGACCTGGCTGTCCGGGCATCACGCCTACTTCGATGCGGCGCTGACGCTGACCTTCTTCCTGCTGGCAGGCCGCTGGCTGGACGCACGTGCCAGATCGGCGGCGCGGTCGGCGGCGGAGGAATTGACTGCCCTGGAGGTCCCCCGCGCGTGGCGTGTGACCGAGGAGGGGCCTGTCGAAGTCCCTGTCTCCGAGTTGCGGCTCGGCGATCACGTGCTCGTCCGCCCAGGAGGCCGCGCACCCGTCGACGGCCTTGTCATCGAAGGGCGGTCGGAAGTGGACCGGGCGCTGCTGACCGGTGAGACCTTGCCCGAAACGAAGGGGCCTGGCGACGCCATGAGTGCCGGCGAGGTCAATCTGACCGGCCCGCTCACGCTGCAGGCGACGGCGGTTGGTCAGGACACATCGTTGCAGCGCATGGCGGCGCTTGTCGCCATCGCCGAAAGCGGCCGGTCACGGTACACCTCTCTCGCGGATCGGGCGGCGAAGCTCTATGCGCCGGGCGTGCATATCCTGGCGGCGCTGGCGTTTCTGGGTTGGCTGATCTGGTCGGGGGACATGCGGGTCTCGCTGAACATCGCGGCGGCGGTGCTGATCATCACCTGTCCCTGTGCCCTGGGGCTGGCGGTTCCGGCGGTGACGACGGCCGCGTCTGGCAGGCTCTTCGGAAAGGGACTTCTGATCAAGAACGCAAACGCGCTGGAGCGGCTTGCGGAGATCGATACGGTGGTCTTCGACAAGACGGGCACGCTGACGACCGGGCAGCCCCGGCTGACCAATTGGGATGATCTCGATCCCACGCAGAAGGCGATTGCTCATGCGCTGGCGAGCGGGTCGCATCACCCGCTTTCGCAGGCCATCTGCGCAGCGGCGCAGGCGGAGGGGATGCTGCCTGCGGATCTCACGGACCGTGCCGAGCGACCGGGATATGGCGCCGAGGCTCGGCTTGGCGATCGGCCGGTGCGTCTGGGGCGCCCGGACTGGATCGGGCTGTCGTGCGGTGGATATGATATCTGCACTGCCCTGCAGGGTCCGGAGGGGGCGCCGGTTCTGCTGCGCTTCACCGACGCGGCCCGGAAAGGAGCATCGGATACGCTCGCGGCGCTCAAGGCCCAAGGATTGGACATAGTTCTGCTGTCCGGCGATCGGCCAGCGGCTGTCTCGACCTTCGCGGACCGGCTGGGCATCGCGGATTGGCACGCGGGGATGCTCCCCGACGCCAAGGCGCGGTTTGTCGGCGGGCTCGCAGATGAAGGGCGCAATGTGCTGATGATCGGCGATGGTCTGAACGATACAGCCGCGCTGGCTTCCGCGCATGTCTCGATCAGCCCGGCACAGGCGCTTGATGCCGCGCGCGCGGCATCCGACATGGTGTTGCTCGGCCAGGATCTGTCGCCCATCGCTGATGCGGTGGCCATGGCCCGCCGTGCAACCCGTCGAATTCGCGAAAACTTCCAGATCGCGACGCTCTACAACGTCGTCGCTGTCCCTCTGGCCGTAGCGGGCTTCGCCACACCGCTGATCGCGGCACTGGCCATGTCGACGTCTTCGATTTCCGTATCCCTGAATGCCTTGAGACTCGGAGGGCGCCGATGAACGTGCTGGCCTACCTGATCCCGATCTCGCTGGCCCTTGGCGGCCTCGGGCTGCTGGGTTTTCTCTATACCTTGAAGACCCGGCAGTACGACGACCCCGAAGGCGACAGCCGCCGGATCCTCAGCGACACCTGGGACGACCGGCCGAAGAGCGACTAGAACGTTTCGCCTTTAGCTTGAAACTAGATGTATCGCCTATGGCGTCAATTTTCATTGAAATCAGGCAGCGATAGGTGATTCAAGTTCAAGGCGAATTGTTTTGGCGCCTCGTTACGACGGGCCGACCATCTCGCAGTCGATGTTGCGGGCGGTCAGCCGGCGGCAGGCCAGATCCGCGCTGTCGCGGGTCATGCCGAGGAAGTTCGCCTCGAACCCGGTCGGCTTCTTGACGACCTTGCGCAATGTACCTTCCAGGGTCGTCATCTCTGCCAGAGCGGTCGTCACGAGAGCGCGTTCGGCATTGTACCGTGTGGTATAGCGCCCGACGTTGACGCCCCACTGATGCCCACCGGAGGTGGAAAGGCGTGTGACCACCTCATTTTCCGGCAAAGCCTCCGCGATGGCCCGCTCGATCGCACTGCCGGGCCGCATGACGGGGCGGACGTCGAGACCTGCGAGACTGCTGTTGGACAGCGCGGCGGTATCGTCGGCGACCGCCGGGGTCTCGCTTGTCTCTTGCGCGGCAACGAGCGCCATCTGAATATCAGACGACAGCACGCCGCTCGTGCTCGCGTGGGCGGCGGCCGGCGGCGGCGTCGCGGGCGTTTGCACCGAGGCGATCAGAGGCGTCGTGCCGGCCCGCATCCGGGGGCGGAGGCTGGTCCGCGTGATCCCGCTCACCCGCACTGTCTTCCCCGTTCCTCCAGCCACATAGGCAGGTTTTTTCGGTTTGCGCAGCGCGACGCGCGACGGTGCGCGCTTGAAGCCCATGTCGAGCAGTTCGGCAACGCGGGCATTTCGCGCGCTGGTGGAGGTGCCTCCGAACACAGTCGCGATGATCCGTTCGCGGCCACGCTCGGCGGACGCAACGAGATTGAACCCGGCCGCGCGGGTGTAGCCCGTCTTGATGCCATCCGCACCGCGATAGGCCGAGAGCAGCCGGCGGTTCGTATTCGCAACTTCGCGCACGCCGGCGTTGGTGGAGCGGCGCGAGAAGAGGTTGTAGTACTCCGGATAGTCGTAAAGCACGTGGCGGCCGAGTATCGACATGTCCCGCGCCGTCGAAAGATGTCCCGACTCGGTCAGCCCGTGCGCGTTCTTGAAGGTCGTCCGGGTCATGCCCATGGCTTTGGCGGTCCGGTTCATGCGGCGGGCAAAGGCGGCCTCGGACCCCTCCAGCGCTTCGGCGATGGCCGTCGCTGCGTCATTGGCCGATTTCACGGCGGCCGCACGGATCAGATAGCGAAGCGCAATGCGCTGGCCTGGTTTCAGCCCCAGCTTGGACGGAACCTCGGATGCTGCATGACGCGATATCTTCACCTTGGTGTCGAGCGTGATCTCGCCCCGCTCCACGGCCTGGAAGGCGACGTACAGCGTCATCATCTTGGTGAGCGATGCCGGATGCAGCCGCGTATCCGCATTGCGGGAGTGCAGCACTTCGCCCGATCGCGCATCCATGACAAAGGCGGCGTAAGGTGCCGCGAGCGCGCTGATCGGCACAATGACCAACATCCACAACGCTGCCAGAACAAATAGCCCGTACCGGGCCGGCACATAACGCCGAACCTTCATGATAACCTGCCTTTTCTGCCTCTCGCCGCCGATTTGTCCGACTGGCTGTTTTTGTCTGTGCGAGACTAACACAGCTTTGGATATCTATAAAGTCTTTGAATAAAGGTATTTGCGTTAAGTTTTGGTAACCAAGATCCACATATGGTGACCGTGTGGGGCCCAACACCCAGGCGGGCGGGTGTGACCAGAGTGCAAAGCGCCCGTTCCGCCTGCCGAGGGTATCAGAGCGACTCGATGTGTCCGATCAACGGCGCTAGATCTGCCAGAGATGGTAGCGCCTTGTAGCGTGCGTCATCCCGCGGCGGCGCGGCCTGCTCCAGATCCCAGGCATGCTCATGCGGGACAAAGACACCCCAACCGCCCGCCTCGATCATTGGCAGCACATCCGAACGCAGGGAGTTGCCGACCATCATGCCCTTGTCCGGTCCCGCGCCGTGACGAGCAAAGATGTCGACATAGGTTTCCGCGGTCTTGTCCGAGACGATCTCGACGCCGTCGAACAAATCCCCGAGGCCCGATTGTGCCAGCTTGCGCTCTTGGTCGAGCAGGTCGCCCTTTGTGATGAGAACGATCCGGTGGGTCTGACGGGCGCATTCCACGGCTTCGCGCGCATGGGGCAGCAGATCAACGGGATGGCGCAGCATCTCGCGCCCGGCGTCCAGGATTTCGGCGATCACCGGGGTCGCGACCTGTCCATCGGTGACATCGATGGCGGTCTCGATCATGGAGAGAGTAAAGCCCTTCACGCCGAAACCATAATGCTCGATATTGCGTTTCTCCGCGGCGAGCAGGCGCTCCATCAGGCTGGTCTTGTCGGTGAACTCGGACAGAAGCTCAGCGAAATGCGCCTGGGTCATCTGGAAGAAGCGCTCGTTGTGCCAGAGCGTGTCGTCGGCATCGAACCCGATGGTGGTGAGCCTCTGTGCCATTCCGACGGCCCCCTTTTCTAAATGTTCAGACAGTTTATATAGAGCGCTCAACGACTCACCACGACTTAACGCAGATCAGGAGCAGAAATGCACCGCGACGCAGTGATGATGGCGAACCGATCCGAGGACGACGGCGATACCTCGATCCTGACCGCGACCAAGCCGAAGACCAAGCGCCCTCCGCTCTATAAGGTCTTGTTGCTCAACGATGACTTCACGCCGATGGAGTTCGTGGTGCATGTGCTCGAGCGGTTCTTCGGCCTGAATCACGCGCAAGCCTTCGAGATCATGCTGACCGTGCACAAGAAGGGCGTGGCCGTCGTTGGCGTGTTTAGCCACGAGATCGCCGAGACCAAGGTGGCGCAGGTGATGGATTTCGCCCGCCGGCATCAGCACCCCTTGCAATGCACGATGGAAAAAGAAGACTGAGCGCGTGATCGACGCTCGACTTCCGCTCGCCCTGGATGGGGGCGGGCTGGTTTTTCCATCCGACGGCCGGATCGCCGTGTTTCATCCCACACCTGATGCTGCCCTGCCCGATCTGCCCAAGGACCGGCTCCAGATTGTCAGCGATTTCAAGCCGCATGTCGACGTGTGGCGCAGCCGTGGCTATGCCTGCGATGTCACCGCCGAGGACCGTTATGCCGCTGCAATTGTCTTGCTGCCGCGCGCGAAGGCCGAGGCGCGCGCCCTGATCGCCGAGGCTGCGGCCCGGACGCAAGGGCTGCTCGTGATCGACGGGCAGAAAACCGATGGGGTCGAGGGGCTGCTGCGCGAGATAAGGCGCGTGGCGACAGTGCGCGGGCCGGTGACCAAGGCACATGGCAAACTCTTCTGGCTGGAGCAGGCGGAGGCCGCCTTGTTTTCGGACTGGTCGGCCGGCCCGGCGCTGACCGAAGGCGGATTCTGGACGGCGCCGGGCGTTTTCTCGGCCGATGCGATTGATCCGGCGTCGGCGCTTTTGGCCGAGGCGCTGCCGGATGCGCTGGGGCGTCACGTGGCCGATCTGGGTGCGGGTTGGGGCTTCCTCTCGGCCCATGTGCTGACCCGCCCCGACGTGGAGGCTGCGCACCTGGTGGAGGCTGGCCATATGGCACTGGAGTGCGCGCGCCACAATGTCACCGACACCCGTGCGCAGTTTCATTGGGCTGACGCGACAACATGGCGACCGGATCAGCCGCTGGACACGGTTGTGATGAACCCGCCCTTCCACGGTGGGCGAGTTGCCGATCCAGCGCTCGGGCAGGCCTTCATCCGGGCCGCCGCTCGGATGCTGCACCGGCACGGGCAGCTTTGGATGGTGGCCAACCGGCACTTGCCTTATGAGGTGAGCTTGCAGAGCTTGTTCGCCACTGTGAAAGACTGCGGCGGCGACCGGCGCTTCAAGCTCTTTTGCGCGAGCCGCCCGCATCGCCAACCGGGCCGAAACCGGATAGACTAGACCGCGCGACAGGGGATCCAGATGTCATTTTCGATCAACGGCAAAACCGCAATCGTGACCGGCGCGGCCAACGGCATCGGCCTCGCGATCGCCCGGCAATTCGCCGACCGCGGCGCCAACGTGATGTGCGCCGACATGGACGAGAAGAAATTGGTCAGCGAATGGGGCGACCAGGCGGAAGACGGCAACCTGCGCTACTTTGCCGGCGATCTGCGGCAGCGCCTGACGATCGCCAACCTGGTCTCGGCCACGATTGATGCTTTCGAGCGCGTCGATATCCTGGTGAACGGATCGCGGCAGGTGATGCAGACCGATGCGCTGGATGTCGAAGACACGTCGGTCTCGGTTCTGCTGGATCAGAACCTCATCACCTCGCTGAGCCTCACACAGCAGGTTGCGAAGCGCATGATCAAGCAGGGCGCGGATCAGGCGGAGGGGCAGCTGGGCTCGATCATCAATCTCAGTTCCATTGCCGCGCAGCGCACCCGGCCCGAACTGATGGGCTATTCGATCGCCTGTGCGGCGCTGGAACAGATGACCCGCTCCATGGCGCTGGCCTTGGCGCCAAAGCGGATCCGCGTGAATGCTGTTTCTTTCGGGTCGGTGATGAGCGCCTCGCTCAAGTCCTCCATGATCGAGCATGGCGACTGGCGAGAAGACATCGTGGACCATACGCCGCTGGGGCGCATCGCCAGCCCGTCCGAGCTTGCCGATACGGTCCAGTTCCTGGCCTCTGAAGGATCGGGCTTCATGACCGGCGAGGTGATCACCGTCGATGGCGGCCGCAGCCTTCTCGATGTGGTGACGGCACCCGCGCACTGACGATTCCCGCTTTTCGTCCAGCTGCGTTCCGCGCTAGATATGGTGTCAGGACAGATTGACACATTGGACGACGGATGACCGACAGCCTTGAAACCGAAAAATCACGTGCGGCCGCATGGTTCCGCAGCCTGCGTGACGATATCGTCGCCGCCTTCGAGGCGCTTGAACAGGATCACACGGAGGGCCCGCTGTCGGAGGCGGCACCAAGCCGCTTCGAAGTGACCGAAACCAAGCGCACCAGCGATGACGGGTCCGATGCCGGGGGCGGTTTGATGAGCGTGATGCGCGGCGGCCGGGTTTTCGAGAAAGTCGGTGTGAATGTCTCCACGGTCTACGGCACGCTTGGAGAGCGTGCGCAGATGGCGATGGCCGCGCGGAAGGGTATCCCGGGAATGAAGGAGGATCCGCGATTCTGGGCCTCGGGCATCAGCCTCGTGGCGCATATGCAGAACCCGCATGTGCCCGCCGTGCACATGAACACGCGGATGTTCTGGACGCCGCACGCCTGGTGGTTCGGTGGCGGTTCGGATCTGAACCCCTGCATCGAGTACGACGAGGATACCGCGCATTTTCACGCCCAACAGCGCGAGAAGCTGGACCCGCACGGGGCGGAGTTCTACCCGCGCCTTAAGGACTGGGCCGATGAGTACTTCTTCATCCCCCATCGCAAGCGGGCCCGCGGCGTGGGCGGCATCTTCATGGATGATCATTGCACGGGCGATTGGGAGGCTGACTTCAGTCTCACCCAGGACATCGGCCGCGCGTTCCTGCCCGCCTTTGTGCCGCTGGTGCGCAAGCGCCGGGTGCAGGCGTGGAACGAGGCTGACAAGGATGCGCAGCTGGTGCACCGCGGGCTCTATGCCGAGTACAACCTCGTCTACGACCGTGGCACCAAGTTCGGGCTGGAAACCGGGCACGATGCGAATGCGGTGCTGATGAGCCTGCCGCCGCTGGCCAAATGGGTCTAGCCGGTCGCCGGTCTCACGACGCCTGGTGCCAATCGAAGAAGTCGGCGCCAGCCCTGGCCAGCAGTTCTTCAGCGAGATCCCGGCCCATGCGCTGACCATCCGAGATAGGGCCACGCCGTTCGCCAAAGATCGCCTCCGATCCGTCCGGGCGCAGCACTTCGCCGCGCAGATGCAACTGGCCGTCGTGGAGCTCCGCAAGCCCCGCAATTGGCGTCTCGCACGAGCCGTCCAGCGTCAGTAGGAAGCTGCGTTCGGCGACCAGTCGTTGCCCCGTCGGACCGTGGTGAATGGCGTCGAGCAGTGCGGCGGTGCGTTCATCCCCGATGCGGCGCTCGATCCCGATGGCGCCCTGTGCCACGGCGGGCAGCATGTCTTCCGCCGCGATCGGCGTTGCTGGAACGTCGGTCATCTTCAGCCGGTTGAGGCCGGCTGTCGCCAGGAATGTGCACTCCGCCACGCCGTCGCTCAGCTTCTTCAGCCGGGTCTGGACGTTGCCGCGAAACTCGACCACCTGAAGGTCGGGCCGCCGGTTGAGAAGCTGGGCCCGGCGTCTCAGGCTGGAGGTGCCGACGACAGCACCGGTTGCAAGATCGTCAAGTGTGCGCAGCCGCGGCGAGACGAAGGCGTCGCGCACGTCCTCGCGCGGCAGATAGGTCCCCAGAACCAGCCCCTCCGGCTGGACCGTCGGCATGTCCTTCATCGAATGCACGGCAATGTCGATTTTTCCCGACAGAAGATCTTCTTCGATCTCGCGGGTGAAGAGCCCCTTGCCGCCGATGTCCTTGAGCGGACGGTCCTGAATGGCATCTCCGGTGACTTTGATGACCACGATCTGAAACGCACCCTCCGGCAGATCAAAGGCCGACATCAACCGGGCGCGGGTTTCATGAGCCTGGGCCAGCGCGAGCGGCGAGCCGCGTGTGCCGATCTTGAGGGGCGAGTCGGGTGAAGGGAGATGCACTGTCATGGGTTTATCTTTTAGGTGTGTCAACTTAAGCTGACAACTGGAATGATCGGGATTCTCCAACTAGAAGCAGGACGTGCGCCATGAAAGATGGACCAGACGTGACAAGCGAGACCAAGACCATCCTGCGGGCCCTCGCAGGGGAAACGCTGCCGACGCCGCCGATCTGGATGATGCGCCAGGCCGGGCGATACCTTCCGGAGTACCGCGCGACCCGCGCGCAGGCGGGGGACTTCCTGTCCTTGTGCTACAACCCGGAACTGGCTGCGGAGGTCACTTTGCAGCCGATCCGCCGCTACGGGTTCGACGCGGCGATCCTCTTCGCCGACATCCTGCTGCTGCCGCAGGCTCTGGGCGCCGATCTGTGGTTCGTGACGGGCGAAGGGCCGCGGCTGTCAACGATCCAGACGCAGGCGGATTTCGACAAGCTGGGACCGGCGGAGGATATCCACGCCACGCTCAACCCGATCTACGAGACCGTGCGCATTCTGCGGCGGGAACTGCCAGCAGAGACAACGCTGATCGGTTTTGCCGGCGCACCCTGGACGGTCGCGACCTACATGATCGCGGGGCGCGGCACGCCGGATCAGGGCCCCGCCCACGCCCTGATGCAAGAGAACACTCCGCTTTTCGAAGCGCTGATCAGGCGCATCACTCAAGGCACAATCGACTACCTGGCGGCCCAGATCGACGCCGGTGCCGAGGTGGTCAAGATTTTCGACAGCTGGGCCGGGTCGCTCAAGGGCGATGCGTTCCGGAAATACGCGCTGGAGCCTGCACGCGAGATCACAGCGGCGCTCAAGGCGAGATACCCGGATATTCCGGTGATCGGCTTTCCGCGCGAGGCGGGCGACAACTATATCGGCTTTGCCAAGGCAACGGGCGTGGATTGCGTGGCGCTGGACAATTCGGTGAGTGCGACATGGGCCGCGCAGCACGTTCAGGTCGACGGCTGCGTCCAGGGCAACCTGGCCAGCCGTCACATGGTGACAGGTGGGCCGGCCCTGGTCGATGAGACCCGCGCCATCGTAAAGGCCTTCTCGAAAGGGCCGCATATCTTCAACCTCGGCCACGGGATCACGCCCGACGCCGACCCCGACAATGTGCAGCGCATGATTGATGCCGTCCGGGGGCAATAACCTCGATTTCAGCCTTGACGGCAGAAGCCTGCTATCCTAATTCACGCGCTCGTGGCGTTATAGCTCAGTTGGTTAGAGCGAACGACTCATAATCGTTAGGTCGGTGGTTCAAGTCCACCTAACGCCACCAACCTCCCTTCTTGTCCAGGCTGTGATCTGACTGCCTCGAGTAGGCTTTTGCGCCCGCCAATAGCGGTCAATTGATGACAAACACGGGTGACATCCCCCCTGATCTGCAATAGCAATTTGTCAGGGAAGACGAGTCCGGAGCCGCAACACAAGCGGCCCGGTGACGTTCAAAAGGGAGGATACGTAATGACGATCTCACGCAAGACATTTCTCGGCATGGCCGCTGCGGCGGCGCTGGCCGTGGGCTTCGGCGCGGCCCCGGCGGTTGCGCAGGATGTGACGCTGCGCCTGCACCAGTTCCTGCCACCGCAAGCCAATGTGCCAAAGCTGGTCCTGGATGTCTGGGCGGACAATGTCGAGGAAGACAGCGGCGGCCGGATCAAGGTCGAGCGGTATCCCTCGATGCAGCTGGGCGGCAAGCCGCCCGAGCTGATGGATCAGGCGATCGACGGTGTGGCCGATATCGTCTGGACGGTGGTGGGCTACACGCCCGGGCGGTTCCCCTCGACCGAGGTTTTCGAGCTTCCGTTCATGATGACGAATGCCCGTGCCGCTTCGCGCGCCTATTGGGAAATGTTCGAAAAGCACATGAAGGACACGGAGTTCAAGGATGTGCACATCCTGGGCACCTGGGTGCACGGGCCGGGCCTGATCCACGCCAACAAGGAGATCCGCACGCCCGCGGACATGGAAGGCCTCAAGATCCGTGGCGGCTCGCGGCTGGCCAATGCGCTGCTTGAGAAGATGGGCGCAACACCGGTTGGCATGCCGGTCCCGGCGGTGCCTGAAGGCCTGTCCAAGGGCGTGATCGACGGGACCACGATCCCCTGGGAAGTGACCGCGGCGCTGAAAATTCCTGAACTGGTCGACAATCACACCGAGTTCAGCGGCAATGCACTCTATGTGCTGACCTTCGTTCTGGCGATGAACAAGGATCGCTACGAGAGCCTGCCGGACGATCTGAAGAAGGTCATCGATGACAACTCCGGCCTTGAATTCTCGGTCTTTGCGGGCGGCACGCAAGCAGACAGTGACGGACCGGCACGCGAGGCGGCCGCGGCGCGGGGCAACAACATCGTGACCTTGACCGAGGAAGAGACCGCCGAATGGCGCGCCGTGTCGCAACCGATCTACGACGAATGGGTGGCCGAGATGAACGAGCGGGGCATCGATGGACAGGCCCTGATCGACGAAGCCCGCATGCTGATCGACAAATACACTGAGTAACAGCACCAAACAGGGCCCGCCGCACCACAAGCGGCGGGCCCTTTTTCCTGAAACGGAGCGTCTCATGCATCAGGCCGTGCATCTGCTTGCCCGCACCACCGCGATCATCGGCGGGCTGGTTCTTGTGGGGCTGGTGATCCTGACCACGGTCTCGACCGCGGGGCGTGAGATCGGGATCGGTGAGGTCAACGGCAGCTACGAGATACTCGAAGCCGGCGTCGCCTTCGCGATCTTCTCCTTCTTTCCGATTTGCCAGTTGCACGGCGCCCATGCGACAGTGGACATCTTCACGTCGCAACTGCCCAAGCGCATCAACCGTGCGATCATCGCCTTCTGGGAGGTGGTCCTGACGGCGGCGCTGATCCTGATCAGCTGGCGGCTCTACGAGGGAATGCAGCGCTATATCGGCAATGGCGAAACCACGTTCTTCCTGCAGTTTCCGGTCTGGTGGGGCTATGCGTTCAGCTTTGCCGCCTGCGTGGTCACCTGCCTTGTCGCGGTCTACTGCGCGGTCATGCGGGTGCGCGAGTGCCTGTCCGGCCGTGCCCTGTTGCCCACCGCCTAGGGACTGATCGTGAGCAACCTCGAGCTAGGTTTTCTATCCTTCCCGATCCTGCTGCTCATGGTGTTCCTGCGCGCGCCGATTGGCCTCGCGATGCTGCTCTGCGGGTTTGCGGGCTGGTACTTCGCGATGGGCGGCAACCCGAATGTGCTCCTCAACAAGCTGAAATCCGAGACCTACACGCAGTTCTCCAGCTATTCGCTGTCGATCATCCCGATGTTTCTGCTCATGGGGCAGTTCGCGACGCTCTCGGGTATGTCGTCGGCACTCTTCAAGGCGGCCGAGAGCTTTCTCGGGCATCGCCGTGGTGGTGTCGCCATGGCCTCCGTAGGCGCCTGTGCGGGCTTCGGCGCGATCTGCGGCTCGTCGCTGGCCACGGCTGCCACCATGTCGAAGGTCGCCTTGCCGGAGCTGCGGCGCTATGGCTATTCGGGCGGGTTTTCGACCGCCACCCTGGCAGCGGGCGGCACGCTTGGCATTCTGATCCCGCCCTCCGTCATCCTTGTGATCTACGCGATCCTGACCGAACAGAACATTGCCAAGCTGTTCCTCGCCGCTTTCATTCCGGGGATCATGGCGGCCTTGGGATACATGCTGACGATCTCGATCTACGTGCGGCTCTACCCCAAATCCGCCGGTACCCGCCCGGCCCAGCCGATGTCCGAACGCTGGGCCGCGCTGGCCGGGTGCTGGCCGGTGCTGCTGATCTTCGGCCTCGTTGTGGGCGGCATCTACCTGGGCTGGTTCACACCCACCGAAGGCTCGGCCATCGGAGCGGCGGGCACCGGGCTGGTGGCGCTGCTTTCGGGCAGCCTCAATTGGGCGGTGTTCCGCGACAGCCTGTTCGGGACCGCCCGCACCACGGCGATGATCTTCTTCATCGTCTTGGGTGCGAGCTTCTACAACAGCTTCCTCGCGCTCTCGGGCGTGCCGCAATTCATGGCGGACTGGGTGCTGACCCAGGGCTTCAGCCCGTGGCTGGTTCTGTCGGTGATCCTGATCTTCTACCTGATCTTCGGCTGCCTGATGGACAGCCTCTCGATGATCCTGCTGACCGTGCCGATCTTCTTTCCGGTGATCTCGGCGATGGATTTCGGCATGTCGCCCGAGCATCTGGCGATCTGGTTCGGCATCCTTGTGCTGATCGTGGTCGAAGTCGGGCTGATCACGCCGCCTGTGGGCATGAATCTCTTCATCATCAATGCAATGGACCGCGAGACACCGATGACCGAGACCTACAAGGCGGTCCTGTTCTTCGTCGGCTCCGACATTGTCCGGGTCATCATTCTCGTCATGTTCCCGGCCATCACCCTCTTCCTGCTGCCCGCCTGACGCACGGCGTGCACTATCGTGCAGCGTGCCCCGCCAGCGCTTGCGGCGCGCCTGAGGCCGTGCACTATGGCGCAGAGCTTTTGGTGTTTCGTGGGAGGGACAGGTGATCAGCACCTCGATGAACGCGGCCAGCTACTTTGTCGATCGTCACCTCGACGAAGGGCGGGGTGAAAGGGTTGCCTATCGCGAGGCGGGGTCTGGGCGCGAGATGACGTTTCAGCAGCTGGCCGAGGACGCGGGGCAATGGGCCGGTGCGCTGATCCGTGCAGGCCTTCGGCCGGAAGAACGCGTTGCCATGCTCATGCTGGATACGCTGGAGTTTCCATCTGTGTTTTTCGGCGCCCTGAAGTGCGGGGTCGTTCCGATCCCGATCAACACCTTGCTCGCAGCGCCGATCTACGCCGCCATACTGCAAGACAGTCGGGCCGTGACACTTGTGGTCTCGGCCGAGCTTTACGACGCGGTGAAGCCAGCCCTCGCCGAAGCGCCCCACCTGCGCAGGGTCGTTGTTATCGGTGGCGCGGCCCCGGACGGAACCCAGAGCCATACGCAGTTCCTGTCTGGTGCAGAGAGGCATCCGACTGCGCCGGTCTCATCCGATGACATTGCCTTCTGGCTATATTCTTCGGGGTCGACCGGCCAGCCGAAAGGTGTCCAGCATGTGCATTCCAGCATGCAGGCGACAGCGGACACCTATGGCGCCCATGTGCTCGGCCTGACGGAGGACGACACAGTTTTCTCCGCAGCCAAGCTCTTCTTTGCCTACGGGCTTGGTAATGCGATGACCTTCCCGCTGGCCGTGGGCGCCAAGACGATCCTCTTCGCAGGGCGTCCGACCCCGAGTGATATGATCGCCACGATCGAGGCCGAACAGCCGACGCTCTTCGGCGGGGTGCCGACGCTCTATGCCGCGATGGTGGCCCAGATGGATAGGACGGGCGCCCCGAGGGCGCCGTTGCGGCGGTGCATCTCAGCGGGTGAGGCGCTGCCGGAAGATGTGGGCAGGCGCTGGCAGGCGCTCACCGGCGTGGATATCCTCGACGGTGTAGGCTCCACCGAGATGCTGCACATCTTCCTCAGCAACAGCGCGGACAATCTGGCCTATGGCACCTCCGGTACGCCGGTGCCGGGATATGACGTGCGCCTCGTTGATGATGCGGGCCGGGATGTGGCCGACAACGAGATCGGTGAGATGCTGGTCAATGGCGCCTCGGCCGCCGCAGGCTACTGGAACCAGCGGGAGAAGTCGCGCCGGACCTTCGAAGGCGTATGGACGCGCACGGGCGACAAATACGAACGCCGCCCCGATGGGCGGTACGTCTATTGCGGGCGGACGGACGACATGTTCAAGGTCTCGGGCATCTGGGTCTCGCCCTTCGAAGTCGAACAGGCGCTGGCCAGCCACCCGGCGGTTCTGGAAGCGGCTGTTGTCTCTGCCCGGGATGACGCCGGGCTCGAGAAGCCGAAGGCCTTCATCGTGCTCGAGACTGACGCGCCGCCCGACCTCGAGGCGCAGCTGATCACACACGTGAAGTCACGGGTCGGTAAGTGGAAGTATCCGCGCTGGATCGAGATCGTGGACGACCTGCCCAAGACCGCAACCGGCAAGATCCAGCGGTTCAAGCTGCGGGAGATGGAGGCGTCGTGATCGACTGGAGCGTCACACCTGAGACGCGGCTGGCCGTGGGGGGTGTGTCGCTCGAATATGCCTGTCATGGCCCGCCACCGGGGCAAGGGCCGACGTTCGTCCTCCTCCATGAGGGCTTGGGGTCTGTGGCCCTCTGGCGCGATGTCCCGGCCGCGCTGGCGGCGCGCACCGGTCTTGGCGTCTTTGCCTACTCGCGGCACGGCTATGGCAGGTCGGACCCTGCGCGCCTGCCGCGCCCGCTGGACTACATGACGCGCGAGGCCAAGGCGGTTCTCGGCCCCTTAATGGATGCTGCGGGTCTGGGTGACGTGATCCTGCTGGGGCACTCCGATGGGGCAACGATCGTGGGGGAATACGCCGGATCTGTCAGTGACCAGCGGGTGCGTGGGCTGGTGCTGATCGCGCCGCATTTCTTTGTCGAGCCGAAGGGGATCGCGGCGATCAGGGCCGCCGGCACGGCCTTTGCCTCCGGTGACCTGCGCGCCCGGCTGGCACCCTATCACGACGATGTGGATGGCGCGTTTCGCGGGTGGCACGATGCCTGGACGGATCCTTCCT
Source organism: Roseobacter sinensis (assembly GCF_025755255.1). Classification (GTDB taxonomy): domain Bacteria; phylum Pseudomonadota; class Alphaproteobacteria; order Rhodobacterales; family Rhodobacteraceae; genus Roseobacter; species Roseobacter sinensis. Next base: position 139,828 of record NZ_JALIEB010000005.1, read on the forward strand.
TCGCGGAGTGGAATGTGGCCGATGTGATTGAGTATTGGCGCATCCCGGCTCTGGTGGTCCAGGGCACGGAGGACGCTTACGGCAGCCTGGCGCAGGTCGATGAAATCGCGGCACGTGCCTATTCCCCGGTCGAGACACTTATCCTCGAGGGCTGCGGCCACACCCCGCACCTGGAGCAAACAGAGGCCACGCTCGAGGCGGTGCAGGACTTCGCCGCGCGACTTCTCCGGCTGGAGCGGGCCCATGTTGCGCTGGCCTGAGCTGTCGGCCGATCTGCGCCCTCCGCATGCCTACGTCCCCGGTCGGACGGCGCGCCACCCGGAGGGCTGGTTCGATCACATCAAGGCCTCTGCCCAAGACACTGCAACCCCGGACGCGCTGCGGCACACCGCGGCCTTCCGCACCGGTCTGGCTTATCTCGGAGCCGGATACTTCTGGGAGTGCCACGAGGTGCTAGAGGCGATCTGGCTCCGAACGCCTGACCCAAGTCCGGAACGTGAGCTTGTGCAGGCGCTCATCCAACTGGCCAACGCGCGGCTGAAGCTTGCGATGCGCCGCCCAAAGGCGGCAGGGCGGCTCTGCGACATGAGCGCGGCGCATCTGAGCAGGTGCGCAGGCCAAGCGACGGTTCTCGGCGTCGGAATCGTCGATCTTCAAGCCGAAGTCGATCAGACCCGATATGACCTAAATATGCACTATAAATTATAATTTGGATGTATCCGATCAATATCTTGGCATTATGATCGGTTTTCGATGCCCGGAAAATGTACTATAGTTCCCATGAGTGCTGCGTGATGTGGTGCGACGATAGAGGCCAGCCGTGAGCAAGCGCATAGATTTCCAAGTTGATCCGGCCGGGATGAAGCACTGGACCGTCGAGCATGACGGGCCAGTGGCTTATCTTTACATGGATGTGGACGAAGACGCCGGGCTCTTCGAGGGGTATCAACTCAAACTGAATTCATACGATCTCGGCGTCGACATCGAACTGGCGGATGTGGTGCAGCGCATGCGCTTCGAACACCCGGAGGTGAAGGTCGTCGTTCTGACGTCGGCCAAGGACAAGGTGTTCTGCGCCGGTGCGAACATCCGCATGTTGGGCAGCGCGAGCCATGCCCACAAGGTGAACTTCTGCAAGTTCACCAATGAGACGCGGAACACCCTGGAGGCGGCGCTGGAAGACAGCGGCCAGAACTACATCTGTGCGGTGCGTGGCGCCTGCGCGGGCGGCGGCTATGAGCTTGCGCTTGCGTGCAACCACATCATGCTGACGGATGACAGCACCTCCTCGGTGGCGCTGCCCGAGGTGCCGTTGCTTGCAGTGCTGCCCGGCACCGGCGGGCTGACGCGCGTGACCGACAAGCGCAAGGTGCGCCGCGATCTGGCCGATGTCTTCTGCTCGGTCGAGGAGGGGGTGAAGGGCAAGCGTGCGCAGGAGTGGCGGCTGGTCGACGAGGTGATCCCCAATTCACAGTTCGATGCGGGCGTGCGCGCCCGTGCCGAGGCCTTTGCTGCCACCTCTCGCAAGCCCGATGTCACGCAGGGGATTGAGCTCAAGCCCTTGCAGCGGCAGTTCTTGGCCGATGCGGTGATCTATTCGACGATCGATGTGGCGCTGGACCGGCCGGGGCGCCGCGCGGTGATTACCATCAAGGGGCCGGAGACGGATGCGCCCGCCGATGTGGCGGCTCTCACGGCCGAGGGCTCGGAGACCTGGATGCTGCGGTGCGCGCGCGAATTGGACGATGCCATTCTGCATCTGAGGACCAATGAAGATGCGCTGGGGCTGATCGAATTCCAGACCGCGGGCGATCCGGCGCGCGTTGTCGCCCATGAGGCGCTGCTGCTTGCCCACGCGGATCATTGGCTGGCGAATGAGGTACTGTGTCTGTGGAAGCGCGTGCTCAAGCGGGTCGACATGACCTCGCGCAGTCTCGTCGCAATGGTAGAGCATGGCTCCTGCTACGCGGGCGTTCTGGCCGAGCTGCTCTGGTCGGTGGACCGCAGCTACATGATGTTGGAACCTTTCGAGGAGGACGACCGGCCTCTGGCCTCTGTTCAGCTGACCGACGCGAACTTCGGACAGTATCGCATGGGCAATGGTTTGAGCCGGCTCGAGACCCGTTTTCTGGGTGCGCCCGATGACATCGCCGGTTTACGCGCGCAGATCGGAACGCCGCTGGACGCCGCCAAGGCGGAGACGCTGGGGCTTGTCACCTACGCCTATGACGACATCGACTGGGAGGATGAAATCCGCTTGTTCCGTGAGGAACGGGCGAGTTTCTCGCCGGATGCAATGACCGGGATGGAGGCCAACCTGCGCTTTGCCGGCCCGGAGACGATGGAGACGCGCATTTTCGGGCGTCTGACGGCCTGGCAGAACTGGATCTTCCAGCGGCCCAACGCGGTGGGCCCCGAGGGTGCGCTGCAACGGTACGGAACAGGAGTGCGGGGGGTGTTTGACATGCAACGTGTCTAGCACGGGTGGCCTGAAAGCCCACCCTACCTGCCAGCACGAACGGTCTGGACCGGCAGGTCGGGTGGGCTTTCAGGCCACCCCATCCGACAGGAGGACGGAATGCTCGATCTGATCAACGTGAGCTACGACAGCCAAATTCCCAACAACGTCGGCCTGAGTTCCGACAAGAAGGTGCTGAAGGCGCTTGAGAAATGGCACCCGGGCTACATCAACTGGTGGAATGACCTCATTCCGCAGAACTTCCAGGAGAGCATGGTCTATCTGCGCACCGCGGTCTCCGTAGACCCGAAAGGCTGGGCCAAGTTCGACTACGTGAAGATGCCGGAGTATCGATGGGGCGTTCTGCTGGCCCCTGCGGTCGAGGATCGGCGCATTGCCATGGGCGAGCATCTGGGCGAGCCGGCCTGGCAGGAGGTGCCGGGCGAATACCGCAATATGCTCAAACGCCTGATCGTGATCCAGGGCGACACCGAGCCCGGCTCGGTCGAGCAGCAGCGGTTTCTCGGGCTCACGGCGCCCTCGCTCTACGACATGCGGAACCTCTTCCAGGTCAATGTTGAGGAAGGCCGACACCTCTGGGCGATGGTCTACCTACTTCAGAAATACTTCGGGCGTGATGGGCGGGAGGAGGCGGATGATCTGCTGGTGCGCTCCTCGGGCTCGGAGGAGGCGCCGCGCATGCTTGGCGCCTTCAACGAAGAGACGCCCGATTGGCTCAGCTTCTTCATGTTCACCTATTTCACCGATCGCGACGGCAAAATGCAGCTGGAGAGCCTCGCGCAATCGGGCTTCGACCCGCTGAGCCGCACCTGCCGCTTCATGCTGACGGAGGAGGCGCATCACATGTTCGTCGGCGAGACCGGTGTCGGCCGCACCATTCAGGCGACGCTGGAGGCGATGACCAAGGCCGGCATCACAGACCCCACCGATATCAACAAGATCCGCGATCTTGGCGTGATCGACCTGCCCACGATCCAGAAGAAGCTCAACCTGCACTACACGCTCAGCCTTGATCTCTTCGGGCAGGAGGTCTCGACCAACGCCGCCAATGCCTTCAACGCCGGCATCAAGGGGCGCTACATGGAGCAGCGGATCGATGACGATCACAAGCTGCAAAACGACACATATCCGGTGACGTCGATCAAGGACGGCAAGATCCTGACGGAGGATGTGCCTGCGCTTACCGCCATCAACATGCGGCTGCGCGACGACTATGTGCGGGATGCCGCGGGCGGTATCGGGCGTTGGAACAAGATGATCGCCAAGGCGGGTATCGAGTATGAATTGAAACTGCCACACGAGGGCTTTCACCGTCAGATCGGCGTGTTTTCGACCGTCGCGGTGGATCCCGATGGGAACATCGTCTCCGCCGAGGAGTGGGCCAAACGGCGGGAGGACTGGCTGCCCACCAAGGCGGATGGGGATTTCATCCAGTCGCTGATGGTGCCCTGCTACGAGCCTGGAGAGTACGCCTCATGGATCGCGCCGCCGAAGGTCGGCATCGACAACAAGCCGGGTGATTTCGAATACGTGAAACTGCACATGGCTTGACCTGAATCAAAGCGCGCGGCGGTCGGGCCAGTTTCACTGGCCCGCATCACCGAACCCATCCCGATCACCGAGAGGAGACAGGACCATGAAGACGCAACCCGCAAAACCCCCCGCTTTCCCCAGCCTGAACTGCATCGGCTGTACCGATTGCAAAGGCTTGTGCCGTGACATCGTGGATCTCGCCGTATTGCCCGAGACGTTTCTGAGACGCGCCACCGCCAGCCCATGACGACACCTGTCAAACAGCATCTGATCGATCCGGAAATCTGCATCCGCTGCTACACCTGCGAGATGACCTGCCCTATCGGGGCGATCCAGCATGACGACACCAATGTCGTGGTCGATCCGGACATCTGCAATTTCTGCATGGACTGCATCCCGGTCTGCCCCACGGGCTCCATCGACGAATGGCGCGTGGTCGAGACACCCTACACGCTGGAGCAGCAGTACGCCTTCGATGAGCTGCCCGAGCAAGACGACATCGCGCTGCCGGAAGACGCCGGCGGCGAGGAGATCGAGGCGCATGACGATGTCGTCGTAGCGCTGTTGGCAGAGGCGCACAAGGGCACGGGCGGCAAGGCCCGGGCACCTGCGACGGCCTCCAAACCCACCATCAACCTCTATTCTCTGTCGAACCCGGCCAAAGCGACGGTGCAGGGCAACTACCGCCTGACCGATGCGGCGGGCGACAACGACGTGCGGCATATCATTCTCGATCTCGGCCGGGTGCCGTTTCCCGTCCTCGAGGGCCAGAGCATCGGCATTGTTCCACCGGGTGTCGATGCGGAGGGCAAGGCGCATCTTCCGCGGCTCTACTCGGTCTCGAGCCCGCGCGATGGCGAGCGGCCCGGCTTCAACAATGTCTCGCTGACGGTCAAGCGCGAGAAGATGGGGCTCTGCTCGAACTACGTCTGCGATCTTGCCAAAGGCGATGAGGTTCAGGTCACGGGACCCTTCGGGTCAACCTTCCTGCTCCCGTCCGACCCGGAGGCCCATCTTCTGATGATCTGTACCGGGACCGGCTCGGCCCCGTTCCGCGGGTTCACGATGCGGCGTCAGCGCGAAACGCCCGGTGCGCGGGACAGTCTGACATTGGTCTTCGGTGCCCGCAGCGCGCGCGACCTGCCCTACTTCGGTCCGCTCAAGAAGGTGCCGGATCAGTTCATGCGCAAAACCTTCGCCTTCAGCCGCGCCGAGGATCAGCCCCGCCAATACGTGCAGGACAAGCTGCGCGAAGAGGCCGATACGGTGGGCGCGCTTCTCAAAACAGAAAAGGCGCATGTCTACATCTGCGGGCTGAAGGCGATGGAAACCGGCGTCGAAGAGGCCCTTGGCGAGATCGCCGCTTCGGCTGGGCAGGACTGGGCAGAGCTGCGCAACAGGATGCGCGAAGAAGGCCGCTATCATGTCGAAACCTACTGAGACCGACCTGCGGCTCTCTCTGCTCCCAGGCGCGATTGCATGACCGAGACACCGCTGGCTGCTGCTGATCGATCTCGGCAACTGAAGGAGCGCGTGGCGGCCCGTGTGCGCAGCCAGCGCAAGGCGCAAAAGCTGCCCCGGCGCGTCCTGTCCGACAGGTCCGGGGTCTCGCCGCGTTATCTGGCACAATTGGAGGCGGGAGCGGGCAATATCTCCATCGCCTTGCTGCACCGCATCGCGGTCGCTCTCGACGTGCCGATCGAAAGTTTTCTGTCGGAGGACGCACCCGAGGATCGCGAGATCCAGCGGATCGCGTCCCTCTACCGCGACGCGCCGCAGGAGGTTCAGCGCGAGGTGCGCAGGCTGCTCGCCCCGCAAAACCCGGCCCTTCTGCGGGCCGGTCGCATCTGTCTGATCGGTCTGCGCGGTGCGGGCAAATCAACCCTGGGCAAGCTGGCCAGCGAGGCCTTGGGCCTGCCCTTCGTCGAGCTCAACCGCGAGATCGAACAGGAGACGGGCATGCCGCTCGCCGAGGTGATGGCGTTCTACGGTCAGGATGGGTATCGCGCGCTCGAAGCCGATGCGGTGTCGCGCGTGGTGGCAACCCACGACCGGCTGATCCTCGCCGTCGCCGGCGGGCTTGTGACTGAGGAGCCGACCTATCAACAGGTGTTGGAACGATTTCATACGATCTGGCTGCGGACCTCTGCCGCCGAGCATATGCGGCGGGTCCGCGCGCAGGGCGATCTGCGCCCCATGCGCGGCAATCCCGCCGCGATGGAACAGCTTCAGTCGCTGCTGGAGGCGCGCAGTCCGCTCTACGAGCGCGCGGACGCCGACATCGACACGTCGAACCGTACGGTCAAGGGCTCGCTCAACGATCTCATCAAGCTGATTGCCGCCAGAGGGTTCCTCAACGGGGCAGTGGGGTGACCAGCGATATCGCCGCCCGGCTGGCAGCTGGTCTCGACGGTGCTGCCGATCAATTGCTTTTCGAGGCGACGACCCCGTGGGACCTCGATGCGGCCATGACAGATTTCGGGTTCGAAACCGGTGTCTGCGCCGCACAGGACATCGCGGGTCTGGATCGCGTGCACGCGCGCATTCGCGCGGCCGGCGAAACCGCCACCCCGGTCCTGCCGCGCATGGTCGCCGAAGGGCGTCTTGGTCGGACGGCCGGTGTCGGGTGGTATCGCTATCCGGGCGGGGGCGGGTTGGTGATCGACCCGCTGGTCGAGGATCTTTTGCGGGAGGAAGCCCGGTTTGCCGGAGTGTCGCGCAGAGACCTTTCGGATGACATCTTGATCGCGCGCCTCCTACTCGGTCTTGCGAAGGCCGCCTTGGCGTTGCTGCGCGCGGGGGCGGACGCGGCCCTGATCGATCGCGTGAGCCAGCGCGCGCTGGGCTTTCCCGCGGCGCATGGGGGTGTTCTGAGTTACCTGCGAACAGCGGCCGCCAGGCTGCCGGAGACGGTGCTCGGACGGCTGTCAGAAGACGAGCGTGCAGGTCTGCTTCATCAGCCCTGACAGAGCAGCACCATGGTCGCGAGGCCCCAGAGCGTCATCTGGAAATGTGTGTTCTGCGCGCCCTCATGGCAGAACCAATAGCAGAAGTGATTGCCCACGATCAGGAAGGTGGCCCAGACGGTCGTGAAGCTCAAGGCGCCGAGCAGGGCGAGCATCCGCCCGGTTTCGGGCAAAGCGGTCCCGGCGAGCGCCATCAGCAACCCGATGGTCCCGATCCACAGCATCAGACAGGCGACGCTCTCGGCGAGGACCACGAGTTTGAAGGCGAGCGATTGCAGTCGGCGGTCGGTGATGGCGCGATGCGCGACCTGCTGGAACTCCTCGGGGTAGTCCGCCTGCATCCGGGTCATGGCGAGCACCTGGGCTGTGTAGGTCTCGTTCACCGACGGGTAGAGCAGGTTGTCCCGCAGACCCAGGGACAGCCACGCCGCGATGAGCCCGGTTGCGAGGGCCTGCGCGACCAACACTGCAGTTTCCATGCCGGAGCCTCCTGGCGGCACCACAAAGAAAAAGGGCCGCGCAATGCGCGACCCTCGATATCGGTTTGGGTCAGGTCCAGGCCATGCGGGCCGGATGGTACTCGAAGGCGATATGGTGTTCCGCGCCGACGAGCCCCTCCTTCGTGAAGTTGTAGAGCGAGCGCCAGTAGGGCTGGATCGTCACGCCCTCCTCCTGGATCAGCGCCTGCATGTCCTTCATCAGCTTGCGCCGTTCGTCGACGTCCGCGGTTGCAAGAGCCACGTCGAGCATCTTGTCGAACTCTTCGTTCGACCAGCCGAACTCGTTCCAGGCTTCGCCCGACCGGTAGGCGAGCGCCCAGATCTGCACGCCCAGCGGGCGGTGGTTCCAGTTGGTCGAGGAGAAGGGATACTTGACCCAGTCGTTCCAGAAGGTCGAGCCGGGCAGGATCGTCCGCTTGACGTTGATACCGGCGTCGCGCAGCTGGGCTGCGACCGCATCGGTGGTGTCCTTCCGCCAGGCGTCGTCGATCGAGATCAGCTCGTGCTCGAAGTCGCCCATGCCGGCCTCGTCCATCAGCGCCTTCGCCGCCGCGGGATCCACCTTGCGCGGGGGCAGCTCTGCGTAGTCGGGGTGCATCGGGCCCACGTGATGGTTTTCGGCTTCGATGCCGCGCCCGCCATAGCCGAGCTCCAGCAGCACGGCATTGTCCACCGCCATGGTCAGCGCCTGGCGAACGCGCTTGTCCGCGTAGGGTTTCATGCCATCGACCTCCGCCAGTTGGTTGGGGCGGATGACGATGGTCGCCGCAGTGGCGATGGAGTTTTCCACCCAGCCGTCCAATGTCGCGAAGATGTCGATGAAGTCGCCCTCGATGGAATAGATCGCGTCGATTTCTTCAGCCTCGGCAGCGGACACGAAGGCGGAGGGGTCGGTGCCGTAGTCGATGTACTCCAGCCGGTCGATGTAAGGCCCGCCAAAGACGTCAGTGCCCCACCAAGTGTGTTCGGTGTTCTTCACCAGCACGCCCTTGACGCCCACTTCCAGCGACTCGGGCAGGTAGGGCCCGGTGCCGATCGGGTTCTCGAGCATGGTGGCGGCATCGAAGCCGGCCGGCGTGATGGCAGCGGGATAGTCCGCCATGCCCGCGATGAGCGAGATATCCGGCTGCGGAAGGGTGAGTTTCACCGTATGGCTGTCGACGACGGTGACCGCACCGTCGATGGCCTGCCCGGTTTCTTCGTCGATCAGCACCGCGAAGCGGCCCGCCATCGAGTTCCCCTCAAGGCTCTTGTCGCACCAGCCGGAGATGTTGCGCGCCACATCCTCTGCCGTAAAGTCGCTGCCGTCGTTCCACTTCACACCCTGGCGCACATTCAGCGTGTATTCGGTCGCATTGTCATTGATCTCCCAGCTTTCCAGCAGGGCGGGCGAGAAGGTGCCGTCGTTTTCGTAAATCACGAGGTACTCAAGCCATCCACGCGAGAAATTCGCGATCTGCGACCAGTCGTAGGTGCGCGGATCCTTCAGCGCGCGCACTTCCATCTGCATGCGGACAACGCCGCCCTCCTGATGGCCTGCCGCGCGGGCGGGGGCGGCCATGCCGATCATCGAATAGGCTGTGGCCGTGGTTGCGCCGAATGCACTGGCGATGGCCAGAAACTCACGACGGTTGACCGGGTCGGTGCCGACCTTGGCCGCGGAGTCCACCACGGTCTTCGGCAAGGGTTTGCCGGTACGTGTGAAAAATGTCATTTTCTTCCTCTCTGTTTTTGCACGTCTTCCTGGCGTGCGGTTGCCGGACGATTGCCGGCGCGGTGATGCAGTTTGTCTGCTTTTTTGCAGGCCCTCACGGGGACGCCGAGAGTTTCAGGTGTCGTAGGCGTGGCGTCAACCCTTTCTCCGGGGCTCGCTGAGTGCCCACCTGCCGGTCGTCGGCGGTGCTGCCGCTTCTCGACATGCAACGTTCCGCGACCGCCGTGCCGTGCTCCAGCCAAATCGCTTTGGAAAACCGGCGAGACGGCCCAACTGTGCCGAATTCTTGACGTCTGATGTCGCTAACGCACAAAGCTTTTGCGTTTCGATGTGGCAGGCCGCCTCGCCGCGCCCTCTGGGCCGCACACGAAAAACGCCCCTGCCGGTGCGGCAACTTTTTTCCCGCGCGCGGTTTTGGCCCGCCCGATCCTGTGGCAAAGGGCTGCATCAGGGCCGGCATCCGAGGTTTCGCGAATCTTGCCCGTGGCTGGTCTAGGTGCGCCGCTTCGACATCGGCCGCTTGCGATGCGCGGTGCATCGGCGATCATGCGCCCGTTGAACGTGGAGGATAGAGCCCATGAAACCGCTGCAGCCGACAAGCATCGCTCCGCCCTTCGCGCGTTATTCCCACGGTGTCGAGCTGCCCGCCGGCGCGCGCCTGGTGCGCACCTCCGGTCAACTGGGGCTCGCCGGAGACGGCAGCGTCCCCGACGGCGCAGACGCGCAAGCCGAGATCTGCTTTCAGAACATCGCGGCCATCCTGGCCGAGGCTAACATGACTCCGGCGCATGTCTGTCACCTCAGCGCATATGTCACGGCCCGCGAGCATATGCAGGGGTACATGGCGGCTCGGGATGCCTTCCTGCGAGATGTGCCGGTTCTGCCGAGTTCAACCCTTGTGATCGTGTCGGGCTTCACCCGCCCAGAGTTCGTTGTCGAGGTCGAGGTCTGGGCCGCGTCGAATCAGTGATCGGAGGCGTCGGAATACTCCTTTCGGATCAGCTTCTTCAGGCTCCACAGGAACGTGCCGCCAAAGAACGCGCCCGCGATCCCGATGGTCTCGAACATGGCTGGGCCCTGAGGCATTCCGCGATAGGCGATGGCAGCGGCCATAAAGGCAAGCCCTGCGATGGAGACGTAGAGCCGGAACTTCAACTCCTTCCGGCCGGGTCCGTATCTGTTCATCTCCAGTAAGCCTCCGCTGTTGGGGCGCGTTCGAAAGAGAGGTGGAAGTCGTCAAGCTGTGGCGGGGCGATCCCGAGTGTCTGAAGCTGCACATGCGCCTGCCCGCGATGATGGACCTGATGCTGGAAGAGGTGCAGCAACAAGGCCTGGACGTTTTCCCGGATGGTTGTGCCCGGGCGCTCGGTGTCGCGCATCTCGATCAGCTTGTCCGCGGTCAGCGCCTGACAGAAGGCGATCAGGCGGCGGTCGAGGCTCGCTTGCAGCGCTGCAAGTGCGTCGAGTGATGTCACCTCTTCGCGCTCGAAAACGGTGTACCCTTTCCCGCCCTGTTCCAGAGCGTCCACGTAGTAGAGATCGACCTCGTAGATGTGGTTGAGCGTGGCCGCGAGTGTCGGGAAGAAACCGGGCACGGGATCTGTCTGCCGACCGTCCGGCAATCTGCGCGCTGCGTCGTAGAACGTGGCATTGGCCCAGGCATTGTTCTCGGCCATTCGCCGGAACGCATCGGCCGGTTGCGGGGCCTGCGCCGTCATCCCGCCTGATCGTCGGGGGGCGGGGCGCCGTTCCGCTTCTTGCGGGCCTGCAGCCAGCGGAACAGGAAAAACAGGGCGATGAAGAGCCCGGTCCAGAATAGCAGATCGATCAAAGCTGTGCCCATGCGGTACATGTAAGGCGCACCGGGCGGCCCGTCGAATGTTTTTTGGTGTCGCGGCGGGGAGAGGCCAGTTACGACCTGCACAAGCGGCGCGATGATCGACGGTCGGAACGCGAAAGGCCCGCGAAAGGCCTTTCGCGGGCAAGTATCAGCGGTGCGCCTTGCGGCGATGACGCCAGCCGAGGAAGCCCAGGGCCCCGAGCAGAAGCGGCGCGCTGGCCGGCAGTGGAACCGGCGCCACCTCCGAGATCTGGATGGTCAAAAGGCCGAACGCCGCCGGATCCGTGGTGAAATCGATCAGCGCCGGATCCAGCGTGTCGCCCGTGGCGAGCAGCACACCCGGTGCAACGAGCTCATTGGACAGTGGGATGCCCTGCTGGATGCTGCCTTCGCCAGCGGGGCTGTCGGCGATGTCAACACCCTGGATAAAGGCGGCACCTTCCAGACCGTTGGCTTCCGTGCCAGCATCGTAGATCTGGGCGCCGGTCACGCTGATCGTGCGATCACCGGTGAAATTGCCGCTGTCGTCGAAGATCTGGTAGGCGAGCGGATTGTCGTTGCCGATGAAATGATCGTTCGACGGCAACAGCATCGACAGAAAAGTGAAGAACAGCGGGCCGGTCGCGGTCACGTCGATTGTGTCCGTGACGATCTCTCCCGGCTGGATCGGAGGCGGGCCGCTGGGCGATGCCAAAACCAGAGGTTGCGAGTCCGGATCGACGGCGCGGCGCTCGGCCGCAACCGTGCCCGGCATTCCGGTTTCCGCGATCAATTCGATGCCCGGCGAGGCCATGCCGCCGAGGTCGAAGGCGTCAAAGCTGCCATCATGGAATGCGGTGTAGAGCGGCGTGATCGAAAGCCCGCCCTCGGCCTGAGTGTTCGTGACCGTGATTTTTAGGGTTGTCGCCTGCGCGGAAAGGCCCGCGCTGGCGCCAATGGCGGTCACCGCCAGAGCCAGCAGGTGTCTGGTTGCTGATTTCATGTCTTACTCCTGTCAGATTGGCCTCCGGACCCGGAGGCTGGCGCACCTTAGGAACAGGGCGCGATCAACAGGGACTCACACCTGCGTGAGAAGGCGGCGGCTCTGCAGGTTGTGAAAAAAACTGAAATTTCCGTGATTTGGCCGTGTCAGAACTCGATCGAGACACCGGGTAGGTTCAGCGCCTTCATCAGATCGCGCAGCTCTTGCCGCGCTGCGATGTTGGAGATGTTGAGCTGCTTGACCCCAATGTCCTTCAGATCGAGCAGTGTCAGCCCGCGCGGGAACAACTCGCGAAAGATGACCCGTTCCGAAAAGCCCGGCGCGACCCGAAAGCCGATCCGCTTGCTGAGGTTCTTGATGGCGCGCTCCATCTTCTCCTTGTTGACCATGCGCTGCGCGCCCATCCGGTTCCGCACGACCACCCAGTCGATGGGCGTCAGGCCGGCCTGGGCGCGCAACTGCCGGGCGTTCCACACCATCTCGGAATAGACTGAGGGGCCGAGGATCTTGTCGCCCGTGGAATCCGTCCGTGCCAGCAGGTCGAAATCGACAAAGCTGTCATTCAGCGGCGTAATCAGCGTGTCGGCCAATGAATGTGCCACCTGGCTGAGCCGGGTGTGCGAGCCAGGGCAGTCGATCAGGATGAAATCGTTGTCCGGCTCGAGCGAGGCGACAGCGGCGGAGAGGCGATGGTCATAGATGTTTTCGCCGGGTTTCAGGCTCTCGGGGGGGATTTCGGGCAGCTCCCGGGTGCTGGGGCTCGCAAGATCGAGACCGGCGCCGTCAAGAAAGGCTCTGCGGTTCTCGGTGTAGCGACCGAAGGTGCGCTGGCGCAGGTCGAGATCAAGCGCGCTGACCTTATGCCCCATCCGGGCCAGCGCAGTCGCCACATGCATCGAAACGGTGGATTTGCCGGCACCGCCCTTCTCATTCCCGACGACGATAATGTGCGCCATGGCCCGATCCTTTGCCCCGGCCGCTTTCTGCGGCTTATCTATTTGGCGGCACTATATGTAGTGTTTGGTACTTTGGGAAGGCGTGCAGCGGCCAAATCGCGTTGACGCCGACGAGGTGTTGCCTCGATGCCGGACCGGGGTCCGAAAGTGTCTCGTGATCCTGACATCTGATGTGTCTTAGGGGCTTGCAAACGCCCCACTGGTAAAGCCGCAGAAAGACCAGCAGGGGGAGCTATGCCGGTCTTCATCCATGTCTTCGCATTTGCCTTCGCGGCCCTCGCTGGGCCGGTGCTGGCGCTGGCGAGCGCCAAACCCGTCCCCGGCGAGATCATGTTGGCCATCGGCCCTGCGGCGGTGCTGCACGAGGCCGTCGCATTGTCGCACAGCGGACGCGTGCTGGGACCCGAACTCGCCCGTTTTGGGGTCTTGGTTCAGTCGGATCAGACGAATTTTGCACCGGTGCTCCTTGAGAATGGAGACTGGTTTGTGGTCGACGGCAGACGCATTGCCGCGATTTGTGGAGTAGACATATGATTACCCCCTGACCTTCCGTGATGAGGCGTGGAACGCGGCTGCAGACAAGGCAGCGCTTCAGGTGGCCCTTGGCAGCCTCGCGCTGGTGCCCTGCGTGCTGGTTGCCGCCTGGATCGCCGGCACATCCCTGCTGCTGCCTGGCGGTGTGTCCCTTGCCTTTGCTGGCATGGCTGTTCTTGGCGCGCGCATGCTCAACACGCAGGGTCGGATCCTGGCGACCGTCGGGCTCATCGGGCAGGCGATCTGCCTCACCGCGGCCCTGTCCGGCCATCCGTGGCAGCTGGACAGCCACATGCTGTTCTTTGCGTTGCTGGCGGTCTGCATGATCATATCGGAACCCATCGTAATCCTTGCCGCGGCTGGGGTCATCGCGGTGCACCACCTGAGCCTGTCCATCGCCCTGCCGGCGCTGGTCTACCCCTCGGTTGATCTTCTCACCAACCTCAAACGCACCGCACTCCATGGCGTCATCGTTGTGATCGAAGCGGCGGTGCTGTGGTTTGCTCTGCGCAACCGAAATCGCGCCTATGCCGAGACCCTTCACCAGAATGCGACGATTCTTGCCTCGGCGGAGGAAACGCGGGCGGCGCTGGCTAAGGCCGAAACTGCCCGGATCGAAACGGAAGGCGCATTGAATGACGCAAAGCTCGCTCAGGAAGAGGCTCTGGCTGCCCGAAAAACGGCTGAGCAGGAGACTCAGAACGCGATTGAAACAGATCGCAAGGCGCGCGAGGCCGAAGAATTGGCGCGTGAGAGAAGCGCCAAGGTCGAAGCCGAGCAATCGCACGTGGTCGAGACGCTGCGCGATGCGCTTCGCAGTCTTTCAGCGGGCGACCTCTGCAAGGAAATCGACACCCCTCTTCCCGAGAAATACGAAGAACTTCGTAAGGATTTCAACAGTGCGTTGACCGCGCTGCGGGAGGCGATGACAGTCGTCGATCAGAATGCGGAAACCATCGTTGAGGATGTGGCGTCTATCGAAGACGCGGCTGACACGCTTGCGAAACGGACCGAGGCGCAAGCCTCAACCTTGGAAGAGACTACCGCCGCCATTTCGCAGATCGCCACCAATTCGGGGAATTCGGCCCAAAGTGCGCGGCAGGCCAGCGATGCCGTTCTGACGGCGAAGTCCAATGCGGAGTCCTCTGATCAGATCGTGCAGAACGCCATTGCCGCCATGGCGGAGATCGAAGCCTTCTCCGGGCAGATCGCCAAGATCGTCGACGTGATCGAGGAAATTGCGTTCCAAACCAACCTTTTGGCGCTCAATGCGGGGGTCGAAGCGGCACGGGCTGGCGAGAGCGGGCGGGGCTTCTCGGTGGTCGCCTCGGAGGTCCGCGAGCTGGCGCGGCGGTCCTCCGAAGCGGCGCGGGAGATCGGCGGGCTGATCGAAGCGAGCGGCAAGCAGGTCGCAAACGGTGTGGAACTGGTCAGCGGGACCGGGTCGGCCTTGCAGAGCATCAACGCGGCGGTCGATGACATTGCGAGCTTCGTCTCGGTGATTGCCGCGGCGGCCGAGGAGCAATCGCTCAGCATCTCGGAATCGAATGACGCCATGCAGCAGCTCGAGGGCGTGACACAGCAAAACGCGGCCATGTTCGAGGAAACGAATGGGGTGACGCAGTCGCTGGCGCGGCAGGCGGAGAGCCTGAAGGCGGCCGTGGCGCGTTTCAGCATCGGCGCGGTACGGGACCGAGCGCCGCAGCCTGCGGCGCGGTCTGCCATGCCGGTCGGCGGTGAGAGGGCAAAACCAGTGTCGATGCCTGTCGCTGCGACACATGGCAACGCGGCGGCGGCAATGCCAGCGCAGGAGACCGGTTGGGAGGAGTTCTAGAGTCGCTCCGACGCCCTGCGCAGAAGGGCTATCAAAGACCGTTCGGCGAACAAAAAAGCCACCCGCACATGTGGGTGGCTTTCGGCGTTTCGGCGGTTGATCTTAGAACCCAAGACCGGCGTATTTGTTCTTGAACTTGGAAACACGGCCGCCGGTGTCCATCAGGCGGGACGATCCGCCAGTCCATGCGGGGTGCACGGTGGGGTCGATGTCCAGCGCGAGCTGGTCGCCTTCCTTGCCCCAGGTGGATTTCATCTGAACCACGGTGCCATCGGTCATCTTGACATCGATGATGTGATAGTCGGGATGTGTATCGGCTTTCATCGGTCAGATCCTTACGCTTCGGCGCCCGACTTGGGCTTGTAGTTGGTGTTCTCGGTGATCCGGGCGGATTTGCCCCGGCGGCTGCGCAGGTAGTAGAGCTTGGCGCGGCGCACGCGCCCCCGGCGCACGACGGTGATGCTGTCGATATTGGTCGAATGCAGCGGAAAGACGCGCTCCACACCTTCGCCGAACGAAATCTTCCGCACCGTGAAAGAGCCCGCAATGCCCGAGCCGTTGTTGCGCGCGATGCACACGCCTTCATAGTTCTGCACGCGCGTCCGCGTGCCTTCCGTGACCTTGAAGCCAACGCGGACGGTGTCGCCCGCACGAAAATCGGGAATATCCTTTCCCAGAGCGGCAATCTGTTCCGCCTCGATCTCTGCAATCAGATCCATCTGATCGTCTCCTATTCTGCTCGTGGTTGGTCCACGAAGGTTGTGCCGCGTCTCAGAGCTTCCGGTCTGTCGTCGGGTCCGCCTCTTGCGCCCGCCGGGAGGATTCAAACGTCATTCCTTGATGTCCGCCCCGCATCGGCGCCGACAGAGAGAGGCGCAGTGATCCACGAAGGACGGGTCCGGGGCCGCGTCGCAGCACCGAACCCGCGCCGTATAAGCGGGATCGATCTGGGGATCAAGGGGGCAAAACGACCTTCAATACTTCGTTAATGGTTTGAAGCGTAGCCTGTGCGCCGGCGCCCCGTGCGGAGAGCTGCGCGGAGTGTTTTGGTATAGGTACAAGGGTCGTTGGGTCATGGCACAGACGCAGGCATCGGGCAGAGGTCAGTCTCCTGAGCAGGAAGATCGCGCGCTCTTCAGAACATACGGCGGGCCGATCGAGGTCGAGCTCGTGCCCCGGCTCAGCCGAACGGCAGACGGCGATGTCATCATCAGTGGCTTTTTCAAGCGATCGACGGAGATTTCGGTGCTCTTTCCCGGACGGCGCGCCCGGGAGATCGGCCCGCTCGATGCGCATCTGCGCTGGATCGACAGTCAGGCCCGACGGGCGGCGGTCGCGGCGCGACGCCCGTCCCCGAACCCCGACCTGATCCGGTTGCCGGTAAAGATCAAGGGCGCGTGGCGGCAACGGTTCTGGCGTGATGCCGACGACAACGAGACCGGGATCTACCAGCTGGTGGCGGCCCGCTGGGCCTTCACCGATCAGACCGGAACGCTGGTGCAGTTCGGCGAGGCTCCGGCTTATGATGTGAGCGCCCGCCAGCGCCCGAAATCCTACATTCTGACCGCGCGGGAGATCGATGCCGTGCCGCGGTCCGCGCCCGCGACCCACTTGGAGTGACCCGCTGGCCCGCCGGGCCGGAACCTTTCGCAGGTCCGGTCAGCGGTTTTCGGCAAACCTCTGGGGCAAGGCGTTGCGCAGCACCGCCGTGGAGACACCGGCCTCCGAGTAGAGGTGCGCGTTCTCGTCAATGGGTGGCGCGACCGGTCTGGCAGTGGCCTGCATGGGACGCTCCGCCTGCGCGGGAACAGCGCCCAGACTGGTCTCATCCGCGGGTGTTCTGAACTCTTCCGCGGCGCCCTTTCGCGTCTTGTCGTGCCCGAACCGCGTGTACCGCAGGTCACTGGTTGCGTGACGACTCCGTCTGGAGGACGGCCCGAACGCCCCAAATAGTTTCATCATATCCCATCACCCCTGATTGACGCTGCCTGTCTCGTCGAGGGTCACTGTCGCAATGCGCCATCAAAAATGAAGGGTTTTGCCGGGATCCTGGGGTGGTTGGCGAAGAAAGGCCGACCGGTGCGCGAGGTTTCGCCGCCGATCAGTCCTTCTGCTCGAGTTTTGACCACAAATCCGGTCGCCGGCTGCGAGTGAGCGCTTCGGCCTGCGCTCGGCGCCAGGCCTCGATCTCGCCGTGGTGGCCCGACATCAGGACATCGGGGATAGCTCTGCCTTCCCAGGTTGCCGGGCGGGTGTACTGGGGATGTTCGAGGAGCCCGCGCGCATGGCTTTCGTCGGCGATGCTTTCGGCATTGCCCAGCACGCCCGGCAAGAGCCGCACGGTGGCATCGACCATCGCTTGCGCGGCAAGCTCTCCGCCTGTCATGACGAAGTCGCCGAGAGAGACCTCGGTTACCTGAAAATGCTCGAGCACCCGCTCATCAACACCCTCGAACCGCCCGCACAAGATCGTCACGCCGTCACAGCGTGCCAGGTCTCGGGCCATGCCCTGGTCGAACGGCTGTCCGCGTGGGGACATGTAGAGGATCGGCCACCGCCCGCGGGCGTGCTGTTGTGCATCCGCAAGCGCCGGACCGACCACATCGGCCCGCATCACCATGCCGGCGCCACCGCCCGCCGGCGTATCGTCAACATTGCGGTGCTTGCCGATGCCGAAGTGGCGCAGATCGTGCGTGTGCAGCTGCCAGCGCCCCTCCTGCAGTGCCTTGCCGGTCAGCGAGAGGCCCAGCACGCCGGGAAAGGCCTCCGGGAACAGCGTGACGATCCGGACCTGCCAGGCGCGCGCAAGCGTCTCTGCCTCGTCCATCAGGGATCGCGGTGTCAGCGTCGGGCGGAGGCTCTTGCGACCGTGGCTCTTGGGCGGGCGGGACATGTCAGAAGAGGCCATCCGGCGGGTCCGCCACGATCCGGCCGGCGCCGAGATCTACCGTCGGTACCGCCGCACGTGTGAAGGGCAATAGCACGGTTTCGGAGGAACCGGGGCGCTGAACTTCCAGCAGATCGCCAGCGCCGTGGTCGAGCACCGACTTCACCCGGCCCAGGGTCGTCCCGCCGGTGTCGAAGACCTCCAGCCCGATCAGATCGGCGTAATAGTATTCGTCATCCGGCAGGCTCGGCAGCTGATCGCGAAGCGCAAAGAGCTGCGTGCCTTTCAGCCCGTCCGCCTCTTCCTTGGTTGCCACCTCGGCGATGCGCGCGACAAAGCCATTCTTGATCGGACGAATGAGCGCAAGGTGAAAGGACCGCTCGCCCGTTTCGCTGGTCAGCGGGACGTAGGTTTCGATGTCTTCGGGGACGGCGCAGAAGCTCTTGACGCGCAGCTCGCCGCGCACCCCATAGGCGCCGCCGATCGCGCCGACACAGATCTTCTCTGCGCTCATTCCTCCACTCCTATACAGAGACCTTCTGACATCGCCCCGCCGCGATCAAGGCAGCCGTCGCGCTGGTTGGCCCGCTCGACGAAAAGGCCAGCGAGGAACGCGACAACCACCAGCATCAGTGTGCGGATCGGGCGGAACATGGGACACCTTTGCGCGGGTCGGCAGTATCGCCGCGCCAAGAGGAGCGTGGGCTGCCCGGTGATCGAGCAGCCCGAAACGCGGAGGCTTACTCGGCGGTTTCCTCGGTCGTCTCTTCTGCAGGTGCCTCTTCCGTGGGCTCCTCTGCAGGTGCCGCGGCGTCGGCAGCCTTCGCGGCCTTTTCCTCGGCGCGTTCCTGAGCTTTCTTGCCAGGTGTGCCCTTCTTGGGGTTGTTGCGCTCGGCTTTGTCTTTCAGGCCAGCGGCTTCCAGCATGCGGGCGACCCGGTCGGTGGGCTGGGCGCCCTGGCCCAGCCAGTGCTGGATGCGCTCGACATCCATCTTCACCCGCTCTTCGCTGTCTTTCGGCAGGAGCGGGTTGTAGGTGCCCAGCTTCTCGATGTAGCGCCCGTCGCGCGGCATCCGGCTGTCGGCCGCTACGATCCGGTAGAACGGGCGTTTCTTGGAGCCCCCGCGGGCAAGACGAATTTTCATAGCCATGGTGTATTTCCTTTTCAGTCGGCAGGTGGGGTGGGCTTTCAGGCCACCCTATTTCTGGTGTTGATGGTGGTGCTGAATGACTTCAGCGATGATGAAGTTGAGAAACTTCTTGGCGAATTCCGGGTCCAGATCGGCCCGCTTCGCCAGATCTTCGAGCCGCTCGATCTGTGCCGCTTCGCGGGCGGGATCGGACGGGGGAAGGTCGTGTGTGGCCTTGAGTTTCCCCACGGCCTGCGTGTGTTTGAAGCGCTCGCCCAGCGTATAGACCAGAATCGCATCGAGACGGTCGATGGAAGCGCGGTGCTCTTTGAGCACCTCTGCGGCGCGGGTGGTGGTGTCGATCATCAAAGGTCTCCAAACGGGCGCCGGCGGTCACCCGGTCTCGCGCCGGTCATGCGTCGGGGTGATGCCGGCGCGCGGCAGGTGTTGGGGTGGCACCTAGTCAATGGCCCAGCCTTTCGGTTTAAAGAGCGGATCGGCGTAGTGGCTGATCTCCATTTCGATCCCATGGGCCAGCTGTGAGCCGCGCAGATCATCGGGCGCAGGGTGGCGGTAGACCGCATCGTTGCCGTCGATGGTGGCGGCCTCGTGGTCCTTGACGGCGCCCAGGCGCTCGGCCAGCCGGATGCTGTCAAGGTTCTTGGGGTCGATGTAGCTCACCGCGGTGTCCCAACCCCGCTGGTCGTAGAGATATCCGCGCACGCGGTGGGTGGCCTCGAGCGCATAGCCCTTGCCGCCCCGGTCGGGCCAGATCACCCATGCAATTTCGGCTTCGGGCCATTTCGCGGGTTTCCAGCCGCCCGCCATGCCGAGCGTCTCGTCGCTCGCCTTGTCGTGGATCATCCACATGCCGTAGCCGCGGATCTGCCAGTGGCCGATCTCGGCGGCGTAGAGCATCCAGGCTTCATAGGCATTGAGCGGCCCGCCCATGAAGCGCGCGCGGTAGCTGGTGAAGGTGGCCTTGAAGTTCGGATAGTCCTCGGGCTCGGGGCCGCGCAGGACCAGGCGCCGGGTCTCCAGTGTCGGGATCTGCGTGGTCATGGCGCAGCTCGCTGATCGACGGCCGCGCGGGCTGTGAGCGCGGACCGCCTCCGGCGGGAGTATTTGCAGACGGGTGAAGGGGCCAGGCTCATGCCAGACCCTCCGGGCGCGGGTGGCGGTAGACGTAGCCGGGGGTGTCAGGTTTGGGCTGTTGGGCCGTTTCGTCGAGCGTGGCGCCGAGGCGTTTGGCCAGCGCCACGGAGGCGTCGTTGCCATGGGCGATGTAGCTGACGATGGTCGGCCAGTTCAGCACGTGCCAGGCGTGGTCGATACAGGCTTGCGCCGCCTCGAAGGCGATGCCCTGGCCTTCGCTCGCCGCGTCAAAGAGCACCCAGCCTACTTCTTTTTCGGGCCAGCCCCAGGGGTACCAGTGGCCGACGATGCCCAAGGGTGCGTCCGATCCTTTCTGTGTGACGACAAACATGCCAAAGCCGTGGATCGCCCAGTGGCCGATCTCGGTGCCGAAGAAGTTCCAGGCCTGCCGCGGCGCCATCGGCCCGCCCGTATATTGCGACCGGTCGGTGGCGTAGAACGCCATGAAGGCTTCGGCGTCCGAAGCCTTCGGGCCGCGCAGGACCAGGCGCTCGGTTTCGAGTGTCGGGAAGGTCGTTAGGTTCATGTCGCAAGCCCCGCGGTGCCATAGCGCCAGACCTGGGCGTCCTCGACCATGCCGTCCCGGACGCCTCCGAGCCGGTCGGCAAGGCGTTGCGCGCGCGTATTCGCCGGGTCGATGTAGCTGACCAGCGCGGTCCAGCCGAGGCTGTCGAAGGCATGGCTGCGCGCGGCGGTTGCAGCCTCGAACGCGATGCCTTCGCCCTCCGCTTCCGGCAACAGAAGGAAGCCCAGTTCCGGATCCAGATCACCCGGCTCGAAGCCCAGAAGCACGAAACCTGCAATCTCTCCGCTGCGTCCGATGGTCCAGACACCATGCCCGTGCAGCAGCCAGGTTGCGGTCATCTGGGTGAAATCGCTCCAAGCGTCTTCGCGCGTCATCGGACCGCCGAGGTACTGGCCGCGCGCGCTGCAGGCGATCCGGGCGAAGGCTTCGAAATCCTCGACCTTCGGCGCGCGCAGCAGCAGCCGATCTGTGACAAGCAGCGGCAATTCACCTTGCAGCTGCAATGCGAAGGCGGCGGCCGGGCCGGGGCGTGGTGTTTCGCAGGCAAATCTCACGCCGCCACCTCGTAGCGATAGACCACGTCGTCGGCGTCGTGGGTCTTGCCCGCGGGGTCGTGGGTCCCGCCGAGGCGCTTGGCAAGAGCGATGGAGCGGGTGTTGTCGCGGTGGATGTAGCTGACCAGCGAGGCCGGTTTCAGGTGGTTGCGTGCATAGTCGAGCGCGAGGCGCGCGGCCTCGAACCCGATGCCCTTGCCCTCAAAGCCTTCAAGCAGGAACCAACCCAGTTCCGTCTCCTCAAAATGCGGTGGGTGAATGATGGCGATCTGGCCTGCGAATGCGCCCTCCACGTCGATACCCCAGCCGCCCATGCCGGTGAGCGTCCAGGACCCCACTTCAGAGGCGAAGCCGTACCAGAGGTGGGTACGGTTGTTCGGACGATCCATGAACTGGGCGCGTGGGCTCTGATAGAAGGCCCAGAAGGCCTCCATGTCATCGATGACATGGGGGCGCAGGCGCACGCGGTCGCCGGTTATGACGGGGGCGGCACTCATGCGGCGACAGTCGCCTCCAGGCGGTAGGTGAGGCAGCCGGGGTACCATGCGGGCGCGTCTTCGTCCGTTTTCCGGGCGCCGACTTTCTCCGCAATTCGGCGGGAGCCGATGTTCTCGGGTTGTACAAGCACCAGCATCTCGGGCCAGCCCAGGTCTTCGAAGAGATGGGTTTTTACGGCCTGCGCCGCTTCGGTCGCGAAGCCACGTCCTTCGAAGGTGCCATCCCACAGCGTCCAGGTGAGTTCAGGCGGCGTGTCGGTGACGACGGCGAGAGGACCGACATGGCCGATGGCGCGGCCTTCGTATTCCATCACGTAGCGCCCGAAGCCGCGCAGGGTCCAGTGGCCGATGATGGCGGCGAATTTGTCGAAAGCTTCCTGCGCCGTGAACGGCCCGCGCACGAACCGCGAGCGCTCGCTGGCGCAATAAGCCGTGTAGGCGGGCAGGTCTGTCGCCTTCGGCATACGCAGCGTCAGCCGCGCGGTGGTGAGGGTGGGGGCCGCTTGCATCACATCATGCCCAGTTCAGTTCTGCGGGCGTCTGGCCTTCAAAGACCGGGCGGGTGAAAGAGCGGTCATAGCGGCGGATGCACTGCGTTTTGGCTGCGAAGGCGTAGGCGGCCTTGCATTCGTCATCCTCCCACATGCGGGTGCGGTAATCCTCATAGGCCGCGAGCGACGGGAAGGAAAAGTGGCAATAGGCGATGTCATTCGGCCCTTCATGCGGCATGTGATAGCCGTGATGCGTGCCGCCCAAGGCCGGGACCTTGTAAATCCAGAACCGCGCATAGCGCTCGAAGGCGTCGAGCTTGGCCGGGTCGATTTCGTATCGGACAGTGCAGGTGATCATCCGACGCTGCTTGCGGGTTGGTGGCGGTAGATCAGGAGTTCGCCAAGATCTTCATGCACGAAACTGCCCTCACGTGTGGCGGCCATCCGTGTGGCCAGAGCCTGGCTGCGGGTGTTGTCGGGCGGTATGCAGCTGATCACTGTGGACCATCCCAGCACGTCATAGGCATAGGTGCGCGCGGCCAGCGCGGCCTCGTAGGCCACACCCTTGCCCTCGGCGCCGCCAAAAACCGACCACGCGATTTCCGGCTCGGGCCAGGTGGGGGTGTTCATCAGGCCCACGACGCCCAACGGTGCGTCGTCTTCATCGGCCACCATCCAGCGGCCATAGCCCTCGACTTGCCAGTGGCCGACCAGCCCGCAGAGGCTTTCGTGGGCGTGCTCGCGCGAATAGGGCCCGCCAACGCCCACGGCGCGATCAGACGCCCGGAAGGCGGCATAGGCCTCGAAATCCGACGCCTTCGGGGCGCGCATCACAAAGCGCTCCGTCCGCAGGGTCGGAATGCGGATGAGGGTATGATCCTCGACCTGCATCATTTCTTCTTGCCGAAACCTGAGAGACCGGGAGGCAGTTGCATGCCGCCGCCCATCCCACCCAGACCGCCGGGGAGTTTGCCGCCCATGGCCTTGGCTGCGGCTTCGAGTTGCTTCGGATCCATCTGGCTGGGGTCCATGCCGGGGGGCATCCCGCCCTTGCCGAACATGCCCTTCATGGCCTGTTTCAACATGCCGCCTTTACCCATGCGGCCCATCTTCTTCATCATGTCACCCATCTGGCGCTGCATCTTCAGCAGCTTGTTGAGCTCGGAGACCTCGAGGCCCGCACCGGCAGCAATGCGTTTCTTGCGCGAGGCCTGCAGGATCTGCGGGTTGGCGCGCTCCTTCTTCGTCATCGACTGAATCAGCGCGATCTGGCGCTTCAGGATGGAGTCGTCGAAGCCCGCCTCCTGCACCTGTTTGGCCATCTTGCCCATGCCGGGCATCATGCCCATCATGCCTTCCATCCCGCCCATCTTGAGCATCTGTTCGAGCTGCATCTTGAGGTCGTTCATGTTGAACTGACCCTTGGCCATGCGCTTCATCATGCGCTCGGACTGTTCGAGCTCGAGCGTTTCCTGCGCCTTTTCGACGAGGGCCACGATGTCGCCCATGCCCAGGATGCGGCCCGCGATGCGCTCGGGCTCGAAGGTCTCGATGGCGTCCATCTTTTCGCCGAGGCCCACGAATTTGATCGGCTTGCCGGTGACCGCACGCATCGACAGCGCCGCACCGCCGCGCCCGTCGCCGTCCATCCGGGTCAGCACGACGCCGCTCACACCGATCTTGTCGTCGAACTCGGTCGCGACGTTCACCGCGTCCTGACCGGTGAGGCCGTCGACCACCAGCAAGGTCTCGCGCGGGTTGGCCACGTCGCGCACCGCCGCCGCCTGGGCGATCAGTTCCTGGTCGATGTGCAGCCGACCGGCGGTGTCGAGCATGTAGACGTCGTACCCGCCCAAGCCCGCCTGCGTCTTGGCGCGTTTGGCGATGGCCACGGGGTCCTCGCCCTTGACGATGGGCAGGGTGTCGACGCCGATCTGAGTGCCGAGGATGGCGAGCTGCTCCATCGCCGCGGGGCGGTTCACATCGAGCGAAGCCATGAGCACGCGCTTGCCCTCGCGGTCGGTCAGGCGCTTGGCGAGTTTGGCGGTGGTGGTTGTCTTGCCCGAGCCCTGCAGGCCGACCATGAGGATCGGTGCGGGCGGGTTGTCGATCTTCAAGGCCCCCGGTTCGCCTTCGCCTTTCAGCACGTCGATCAGTGCATCGTGCACGATCTTCACGACCTGCTGGCCGGGGGTCACCGATTTGGTCACGGCCTGACCGGTCGCCTTCTCTTGCACGGCTTTCACGAAGTCTCGGGCGACCGGCAGCGAGACGTCAGCTTCCAGCAGGGCCACGCGGACCTCGCGCAGGGCTGTCGCCACATCCTCTTCGGAGAGCGCGCCCTGTTTCGTGAGCCGGTCAAAGACGCCGCCAAGGCGTTCGCTGAGGTTTTCAAACATGGGCTTTTGGCCCCCTTCGATGTCGGTTGCGGGATGCTCCTGATGTAGGCGGCCCGCCGTGAATGCACAAACGCCTCCGTGGGCGCAACGCGCTGACGGAGGGCGATCCCGATGGGTTCGGGACCGGAAGGCTGGTGCTTCCGGATGTTGAAGGGCGTTTAGGGTGTGGCCCGGGCGGAGTCAAGCCACCTGTTGATCTGCCCGACGATCCGCTCGGCCTGGGGGCCACTGCGATAGCTGCGGGTCAGGCCTTGGCGATTTTCCCAGCGGTCCGCGCCGAGGACAAGCGCGACGCGATGAGTATCCGAGCTGTCGTGATCGCCCTTGCGGGTCTGGAGCATGGCGCGGGTCACCTGATCGAGCGAATACGTTTCGACCCGGTCGCCCGAGAGGCGCCGCACGCGCCATGTCACAGTGCCCGCGTGCCGGTCAAAGGTGACCTGCACGCGCTCCACTGCGAACCAGAAGGCTGGGCCCATGAGCGCGGCTGTAATGAAGAACACGAAGTGCCCGGTGGCGGCCCGGCCCTCGGCGTAGTGGATCATTGCGGCGTAGACCAAAAGCAGTGTCAGCGCCACAAGCCCTAATCCGAACAGAATGGGCCGATGCTCGAGCACGAGGCGGTCGGGGGTGTCGATCAGAACCTTCATGCGCCGAAAGCTGCCGCAAAAGAATGGTGGTATTGCGGCAGCATCCGAGCAGGAGGGTGGCGGTGGCGCCGCGTGGCCCGCGGCGTATTTGAGTATTTGGGGACGGGTGAAGGCAGGCGCCTCGCGAGAACGCAACTTGTGTTGATCTGGCTCAAGGCGGGGCGTCGCGATGCTCGTCAGAGTGAGCCCCGCGAACAGTGAGCTTTGGCGACGAGGGATAGGATGATTGGAAGACTGACCTTGGCCGCGGTCATTTGGGCCGCGACGTCAGCATGTGCGGGTCTGGCGGATCCGCCGCGCCCGGACAACACGGAAATCTCGCATGGGGGCGGGTGCCGCAAAAGCTCGCCGCCGGGGCAGTGCTGCCACGGCGGGTCGCAACCCTATCATTGCCACTGAGCCGGGACATCGGGGGTGCTGTTGTCCACCCCCGATCATCGTGACGTATCAGGCAGCGAGCGCGGCGACCTGGGCTGTGGCGTCGGCCATGGCTTTCTCTGCATCCGCCATCACCCGGTCTGCCGCGATGATCTCGACATCGGTGATGCCGATGAAGCCCATGATGTGGCGCAGATAGCCGCTTGCGAAGTCAATCTCGGACCCCACGGGCGTGCCGCCGGTGGCCAGGGCGATCACAGCGCGTTTGCCGTGCAGCAATCCAACGGGTCCGTTCTCGGTATATTGAAAGGTCAGCCCGGCGCGCGCGATCTGGTCGACCCAGGCTTTGAGCGCCGCGGGTACACCGAAGTTGTAGACCGGCACGCCGATCACGATGACATCGGCCGCCTTGACCTCCTCGACTAGGGTATCAGAGAGGGCCAGCGCGTCGCGTTGTGCCTGGCTGCGCTGATCGACGGGGGTGAAATTGGCGTTCACCCACGCCTCGTCAATCTGCGGAATGGCCTCGGTCAGATCGCGGCGGATGACGGTGCCGCCAAACTTGTCCACGATGGCGGCGGAGAGCTGGCGGGTGTTGGACCCGTCGAACCGGGCCGAGCTGTCGATGTGCAGGATGGTCTGTGTCATGTCGGGTGTCCTTTGCGGAGGCTGAAATCTCTTTGGCCTCGAATATGAGCATTGCAATTTCGAACGCAATTGGGGATGTTCCACATCAAGTGTGCGGTCTTGCACAGGGGGCGTGGAGCGGGGTCGGATGGAAAACTGGGACGAGATCAAGACCGCCTATCAGGTGGCGCGTCTGGGCACGGTCAGCGGGGCGGCGGATGTGCTGGGCGTGCACCACGCGACCGTCATCCGCCACATCGACGCGCTGGAGGGGCGGCTCGGCGTGAAGCTCTTTCAGCGGCACGCGCGGGGGTATACGGCCACCGAAGCCGGGCAGGACCTGCTGCGCGTCGCACAAGCGACGGATGACCAGTTCAGCCAGCTCGCAGGGCGCATCAAGGGGCTGGGTGACGAGGTCTCGGGCGATCTGGTGATCACCTCGCTGATCAGCCTCGCGCCCCGGATGGTGCCGCTGCTGGCGCAGTTCCAAGAGCAATATCCGGATGTCGTCGTGCGCTATCTGACGGGCGAGCGGCTCTTCCGGCTGGAATACGGCGAGGCGCATGTGGCGGTGCGCGCAGGCAGCGCCCCGGACCAGCCCGACAATGTGGTGCAGCGGTTTCACCAGCAGCACATGGGGCTTTACGCGACCCGTGGCTACCTGGCGGCGCATGGCACGCCGAGTTCGATCGCCGATCTCAAGCACCACCGCTTTGTCGGGCATGACAGCGACCAGAGCCGCGCGCCCTTCTACCGCTGGCTGCGGGCCACGGTGCCGGTCGAGGCGATCACCTTCCGCTCGACCG
The DNA here is from genome assembly GCF_025755255.1 of Roseobacter sinensis. Lineage (GTDB taxonomy): Bacteria > Pseudomonadota > Alphaproteobacteria > Rhodobacterales > Rhodobacteraceae > Roseobacter > Roseobacter sinensis. The sequence continues at coordinate 167,266 of NZ_JALIEB010000005.1, forward strand.
ACACGCGCGCGCTCGATGTGGCGGTGACATCGGGTGCGGGTATCGGCTTCATGGCGGTGCTCGATGCGCGCGACGATCCTGATCTCGTTGAGGTGATCCCGCGGCAGGCGGACTGGTCGGCGCCGCTGTGGCTCGTGACCCATGTGGACCTGCACCGGACCACCAAGGTGCAGGCGTTCTTGAGCTTTCTGAAGGAGCAGGCGAAAGACTGGGAGGTATGAGCCCGGGCGCGCAGGGCCATCTGGCAATGCTGGCGTTCTCGGGGCTCGTGGCGGGTTCGTTTTCGCTTGGGGCCCAGGCGGCGAATGCGATCGACCCTGCGGTTATCAATGCCGTGCGCTTCGTCATTGCAGCAGCTGTGATCGGTGCGGCGGCGCTGGCCACAACCGGCCTGCCGCGCAGCGCGTTCCGCGCGCCCTGGCGCTATGCGGTGCTGGGCGGCACGTTCGCGATCTACTTCGTGCTGATGTTCGAGGGGTTGAAGACAGCGCCGCCGGTGAGTGCCGCGGCGGTCTTCACGCTGACACCGGTGATGGCGGCGGGCTTCGGCTGGCTGCTCTTGCGCCAAATCACCACGCCGCGCATGGCGCTGGCGCTGAGCATCGGCGCTGCGGGGGCGCTTTGGGTGATCTTTCGGGCCGATTGGGCCGCATTCCGTGCTTTTGAGATCGGGCGGGGCGAAGCGATCTATTTCGTCGGCTGTGTCGCCCATGCGGTCTATACGCCGATGGTGCGCAAGCTGAACCGGGGCGAACCGGCGGTGGTTTTCACCTTCGGGATGCTGGTGGCTGGGGCGCTCCTGCTCAGCGTGATCGCCTGGCGCGATGTCGTGGCTACGGAGTGGCGCGCGCTGCCCGGCATCGTTTGGATCACGCTGATCTACGTGGCGCTCTTCGCCTCAGCCGCCACGTTCGTGCTGTTGCAATTCGCCACGCTGCGGCTGCCGAGCGCGAAGGTCATGGCCTACACCTACCTTACGCCCAGCTGGGTGATCCTTTGGGAGATCGCCTTTGGAAACGGCGCGCCGCCGGCGCTGGTGTTGGGTGGCGTGGCGCTGACGATTGTCGCGCTCGGGATGCTGATACGCGACGACACGCGGTCGATTCGGGAACAAAACGCGCTGCGGCCACGTTGACCTCTCAAGCAATTGGAGAGGATTGACCATGTTGAACAGCATTATTTATCTCGTCGGCCTTGTGGTGATCGTGATGGCGGTGATCAACCTCGCCACCTGAGCGCTCACGCGCCTGCATCCGGGAGTTCGGCCGCGAGGAACCGCTCGAAGGCATCGAGGTTCACCGGCTCGAACTGCCCGAAACCCTGCATCCAGACCGAGGCGGCGCGCAGCGCGTCCGGCTCAAGCTTGCACCATTTCACCCGCCCGCGCTTTTCCTGAGAGATCAGCCCCGCGGCGGTCAGAACACCCAAATGCTTCGAGATCGCGGCAAGCGACATCTCGAAAGGCTCGGCCACATCCGTTACAGCCATATCGTCTTCCAGCAGCATCGTCAGAATGGCCCGCCGGGTCGGATCCGCCAGCGCGGCGAAAGCCTGATCGAGATCGCGTGTCATGCCCTGTCATAACGCCGCGCGCGGAGCAGGAAAAGCCTTTCAACCCCGCGGGTGGTAGGTGGTCTCGGACGGCAGCTTCAGCCTGTAGCGCTCGATTTGGGCTTTGGAGAGCCCGATGTCGCGCGCGAGGTGATCGCTGATCCGGCTGAGATCCGGGTTCTTCGGCGCGGGTTTTAACCAGCGCAGCCACTCCCACAGCAGGTTTTTCTGTGATTTTGAGGCAAAAGTCTGGCTTTCGCGCGAACGCGTCACATCGGCCATCTGCCGCACTCCTCTTCAGGTATGCTTGGATTCTTCTCGATTTGCGGCGTTCATTCAAATTCAATTGCTTGACGAAACCTGTGCAGAAAAGCCACATATCTGTATGAGCCGACAGCTTCCGCCCTTGAACGCCCTGCGCGCCTTCGAGGCTGCCGGGCGTCACGAGAGCTTCTCGCGCGCCGCCGAGGAGCTGGGCGTGAGCCATTCCGCCATCAGCCGTCACGTGCGCGGGCTCGAAGACCGGCTGAACACGCGGCTCTTCCGCGAGGCGTCGCGGGGCGTGGAATTGACGCGGGACGGGGCTGCCTATCTGGCCCGGGTCACCCCGGCCCTCGACACCATCGCGGAGGCCACCGACCGGGTCACAGAGCGCCCGGCGGGCGTTGTCGTTGTAACCTGCGAGCCACTTCTGGCCGCCAAGTGGTTGGTCCCGCGGCTCTCCGACTTCATGGCGCAGCAGCCCGACATCGACATCCGGCTCGAGGCGTCGGACAGTCTGGTCGATGTCAACCGCTACGAGGCGGATGTGGCGATCCGGTTCCTGTCGGTGGCCGGCTCCGATCCGGATGCGCTGCTGGTCAGCGACGCGCCGCTCTACCCCTTCGCAGCCCCCGGGCTGGTCCGAGACGACAGGCTGGAGCCCGCGGCGCTTGACCAATACAAGCTGCTTCGCGACCGCGCGCGCGACACCTGGGCAATCTGGAGCGCGTGCGCGGGCGTTGCCCCGGATGTGATCCGCCCGATGGCGGCGTGGCGGCTGCGCGCACCTCTCGCCCATGCCGCAACCTTGGCTGGGCAGGGTGTCTTGCTGACATCGCAAGAGATCGTGTTCGACGATGTCGCCGCGGGCCGGTTGCTGCAGGTGTCGGATGTGGGGTTCCGTGACGGAGGATACTACACGCTGCTGGGAGAGAACGCGCGCCGGCGCCGGCCGGTGCGGCTCTTTCGCGACTGGCTGCTCGAGACAAGTGGCGTGCATCGCGGGCAGCTGATCTGACAAAGATCAACCAGATGGTTGAATGAGCCTTGCCGGCGAAACCGCGCGAAACCGGGATGCGGCAAAGCGCACCGCGTCCCTTCACCCGTCCAAAAATACTCATTTTTCCAGTGGGTTGCGACATCATATCCGTTGCATGCTGGGCGCTTGACTCACCCCGCCCCGCGCAATAGCAACAGCGCAACCATCCAGCGGGGTGTTTTGCGCGTGACTGACCCGGACGAGAAGCGGCGACTCGAGCAGCTTGAGGCCCGGATCAAGGCGGCAAAGGAGGGCCAGGCGCCCAAACCTCGGCAGGATGAGCACTATTCCCAGGCACAGTTGGCCTGGCGCATGGTGATCGAATTGGTAGCCGGTTTGGGGATCGGTTTCGGCATGGGATACGGGCTTGATAGCCTCTTCGGGACACTCCCGATCTTCCTGGTGCTGTTCACGCTTCTGGGCCTCGCGGCGGGCATCAAAACGATGCTGCGGTCTGCGCAGGAGGTGCAGGACAAGAAGTTGGCCGAAGAGGCCGAAAAGAAGGATGGAGCCTGAGATGGCGGAGAGTGCAGAAGAAGGCGGCCTGGTCTTCCACCCGATGGATCAGTTCATCATCCAGCCGCTGTTTGGCGGCGATGTGACCTGGTACACGCCGACGAATGCGGCGCTTTGGATGGGCTTCTCGATCATCGCCATCATCGTCCTGCTGGTTCTGGGCAGCCGCCACCGCGCCATCGTCCCGAGCCGGTCGCAGTCGATCGCCGAGCTGGCCTACGGGTTCATCTACAAGATGGTCGAGGACATCTGCGGCAAGGAAGGCCTGCGCTACTTCCCCTACATCATGACGCTCTTCATGTTCATTGTCTGCGCGAACTTCCTCGGGCTGATTCCGACCGCTTTCACACCGACCTCGCATTTTGCTGTCACGGTCGTGCTGGCGCTCGCGGTTTTCATCACTGTCACGGTGCTGGGCTTCGTCAAGAATGGCGCGGGTTTTCTGAGCCTCTTCTGGGTGTCTTCGGCGCCGCTCGCTCTGCGACCCATCCTCGCGGTGATCGAACTGATTTCCTATTTCGTACGGCCCGTGAGCCACTCCATTCGTCTCGCGGGGAACGTGATGGCCGGCCACGCGGTGATCAAGGTCTTCGCCGGTTTCGCCGCGCTGACCGCCGTAAGCCCTATCGCCGTGCTCGGCATCACCGCGATGTACGGACTGGAGGTGTTGGTGTCCTTCATCCAGGCCTACGTCTTCACGATCCTCACATGCGTGTACCTCAAAGACGCGCTGCACCCGCATCACTAATTCGGACGGGACAGTCCGTTCAACAACGCAACTTCCAACGCACAGGAGAATTCACATGGAAGGCGAACTCGCACATATCGGCGCAGGTCTGGCGGCAATCGGCTCTGGCGCTGCGGCCATCGGGGTGGGCAACGTGGCTGGCAACTACCTGGCCGGCGCTCTGCGCAACCCTTCTGCCGCGGCCAGCCAGACCGCGACCCTCTTCATCGGCATCGCCTTCGCAGAAGCTCTGGGGATCTTCGCGTTCCTCGTCGCCCTGCTGCTGATGTTTGCCGTCTAAGCTCTAGAGACGATTTTCCTGATGCTCGGGCGGCGCGGCAACGCGCTGTCCGATGTATGGAACCGCCTCGAAGGAGACCACCATGGCAACAGAAACACCCGGCGCAGACGCCGCCTCCTCGGGGGGCATGCCACAGCTCGATTTCTCGACCTGGGGCAACCAGATCTTCTGGTTGGTTCTGACGCTCATTGTCATTTACTTCGTGCTGGCGCGCATCGCCCTGCCGCGCATCGCGGCCATCCTGGCGGAGCGGCAGGGTACGATCACGAGTGATCTTGCCGCCGCGGAAGACCTGAAAGCCAAGGCCGAAGAGGCCGAGGCGGCCTATGAAAAGGCGCTGATCGACGCCCGCGCCGAGGCACATCGGATCGTCGCCGAAGCCAAGGCCGAAATTCAGGGCGATCTGGACGCGGCCATAGCGAAAGCCGATGCGGAGATCGCCGCCAAGGCCGCTGAATCCGAGAAAGCGATTGCCGAAATCCGCGCCGGTGCGCTGGAGGCGGTGAAAGAGGTCGCTGGCGAGACTGCACAGGAAATCGTGGCCGCGATGGGTGGTCAGGCGGACGCCTCCGCCATCGCCACTGCTGTTGATGCCCGGGTGAAAGGATGATTGCCGTGCGGACACTCACTGGACGGATATCGCTGGCGCTGGGGCTGCTGATGGCAAGCCCCGCCTTCGCTGCGGGAGACAAGCCGTTTTTCTCGCTGAAGAATACGGATTTCGTGGTGCTTCTCGGGCTGATCGTGTTCGTGGCGATCCTGGTCTACTTCAAGGTGCCGGGGATGATCGGCGGCATGCTCGACAAGCGCGCGGACGGCATCAAGTCCGAGCTCGAAGAGGCCCGCAGCCTGCGCGATGAGGCGCAGGCACTGCTGGCAAGCTACGAGCGCAAGCAGCGCGAAGTGCAGGAGCAGGCGGACCGCATCGTCGCCGCGGCCAAGGAAGAAGCGAGCGTTGCCGCCGAGGAAGCGCGCGCGGATCTGGCCAAATCGCTTGAGCGGCGGATGGCTGCTGCCGAAGAGCAGATCGCCAATGCGCAGAGCGCGGCGATCAAGGAGGTGCGCGACCAGTCCGTGACCGTGGCGATGTCGGTCGCGCGCGAGCTGATCGCCAAGCAGATGAGTGCGACGCAAGCCAACAGCCTGATAGACGAGGCGATTGCCGAGGTGGACGCCAAGCTGCATTGAGCGGCCACATGCACACGAACTCGAAAACCCGGCCATGTGCCGGGCTTTTTCGTGCGACCCCGTTTGTGACGTGTCCGTGACGATATGGCGATCCGGTGTCTGATGACGGCCCGAAATGGAGCGGACCGTTCCAAGGTCTGGCATCAACGCGGCGCGCCAAGGACCAGCATGTGGCAGCCTGCCCACGTCGCGTGCGAGTTTGCCACGTGAGGAAGGGCTGCATCCGACCTCAGGTCATCGCGGCGCTCAGCGCTGGTGCACCTCATGATCCAGGCGCTGTTGTGCCACTTCTTCGTTGCGCTGAGCCTTGATCTGGTCTTGCAGGCAAAGCTCGACATAGTCGAGATGCGCCTCGACGGCAGCCCGCGCGCCTGTCGCATCCCGCGCCTGCAGGCTGTCGTTGATCGCGCGATGCTGGTCGAGCAGGGTCTGCCGGGTGGCGCGCTGTTTGAACATGATCTGCCGGTTGTAGAAGACGCCTTCGCGCAGCAACTCGTACATCGAGCGCATCATGTGCAGCATGACCACGTTGTGGCTGGCCTCGATGATCGCCATGTGGAATTGCGCGTCCAGCCGGGCCTCGTCTTCCGGACTTCGCTTCGTGTGGGCGGCCTCCATCTTGTCGAAGATGGTCTGGACCACGCGCAGATCGGTATCGGAAGCGAGGCGCGCCGCGCGTTCCGCAGCCAGGCCTTCCAGGTCGCGGCGGAATGACAGGTAGTCGAAGACCGCATCGTCGTGGCGCGCAAAGAGCTGCACAAGAGCCGGTGCGAAGGCCGAGCCCAGCACCTCTGCCACATAGACACCCGCGCCCGCGCGGGAGGTCAGCAGGCCCTGCGATTGCAATGTGCTGATTGCATCCCGCAGGCTCGGGCGCGAGACGCCCAGGCGCTCGGCCAACTCGCGCTCTGCGGGCAGCCGCTCGCCTGGCCGCAGAATGCCGCGCAGGATCAGCTGTTCGATCTGGCGCACCACGGCGGTGGAGAGTTTTTCGGATTGCACGGGACGGAAGGGCATGATGGCTCCATTTTGGTCAAATTATATGACCAAACAGCGCGATCCGTAAACTCCTTTTCCACCAAGACCTTGGGGGTTGCGCGGCCGGTTTCTGCTCGGGCTGGAACAATATGTTGTGGATAACTGGGGCCTCCCCGCATCCTGTGGTGTGTTTCGGTTGACACACCCTGCTGCCGCTCGCAGGCTGGGGCACCACGGGAATCATCGGGCGGACGGCTTTGCGCTTCTCCAAACTCAGACTGACAGGCTTCAAGAGCTTCGTGGACCCAACCGATCTGATCATCGCGGACGGTCTCACGGGTGTGGTCGGGCCGAATGGCTGCGGCAAATCCAACCTGCTCGAGGCTCTGCGCTGGGTGATGGGGGAAAACCGGCCCACGGCCATGCGCGGCGGCGGTATGGAAGATGTGATCTTCGCTGGGGCCGCGACCCGGCCGGCGCGCAATTTTGCCGAAGTGGCCTTGCATATCGACAATGCCGAGAGGCTAGCGCCCGCGGGGTTCAACGATCACGATCAGCTGGAAATCGTGCGGCGCATCACCCGCGACGTGGGCAGCGCCTACAAGGTCGGAGCCAAGGACGTCCGGGCGCGCGATGTGCAGATGCTCTTTGCGGACGCCTCGACCGGCGCACACAGCCCCGCCCTTGTCCGGCAGGGGCAGATTGCGGAGCTGATCAACGCCAAGCCCAAAAGTCGTCGCCGGATCCTGGAGGAGGCCGCGGGCATCAGCGGGCTCTACCAGCGCCGGCATGAGGCGGAGCTCAAGCTCAAGGGGGCCGAGACCAACCTCGCGCGCGTCGACGATGTGATCGAGCAACTTGCCAACCAGCTCGGTCAACTGGCGCGGCAGGCGCGGCAAGCGGCACGGTATCGCGAGATCGGTACGGCGCTGCGGCGTGCCGAGGGCATGCTGCTGTATCGCCGCTGGCGCGAGGCGGATGAGGCGCGGGAGTTGGCCGAACAGGCGCTGCGCGGTCGGGTGACAGAGGCGGCTCAGGCCGAAGCAGCGGTTCGGCAGGCAGCGAAGGCCCGCGAAACGGCGGAGGCGGCGCTGCCGCACCTGCGCGAAGAAGAGTCGATTGCCGCAGCGGTTTTGCAGCGGCTGACGGTGGAGCGCGACACGCTTAACGATCAGGAGACGCGGGCGCTGGCCCTCATTGAAACACTGACCGGGCGGATTGCGCAGCTGGGCCATGACATCGCGCGCGAGGGCGGGCTGAACCGCGATGCCGGCGACACGATTGAGCGGCTCGAGTGGGAAGCGGCCGAGCTGGCCAAGGCGTCCGAGGGGCACGAGGCGCTGCTCGCCGAGGCGGCCGAGGCTGCGCGCGAGGCAGCGGCAGTGCTTCAGGCGCGCGAGGAGGACATGTCGACCCAGACCGAGGACATGGCCCGGCTGTCGGCGCGCCACGCTTCGGCGCAGCGGTTGTTGGAGGACAGCCGGACGACCCAGGACAAATCCGAAGCCGAGGCCGCGCGGGCGCGCGAAGCGGTGGCCGCGAGCGAGGCGGCGCTGGCCAAGGCGCGGGCCGACTTCACTGCCGCGGAGGCGGCCGAGAAAGAGGCCGTGACCACATCCAAAGCCGCCGATGCAGCCCTCATCGCAGCGGAAGAAGCCCGCGCCGAGACACAGGCCAGAGAGGCTGAAGCGCGCGCGCAACGCTCCGAGGCCGAGGGTGAGATGAATGCGCTGCGGGCCGAAGCCGGAGCTTTGGCAAAGCTGGTCGATCGCGATACGGCGGAAGGCGGGCAGGTGCTCGACCGGCTGCATGTGACATCGGGCTACGAGAAGGCCCTCGGAGCGGCGCTCGCAGATGACCTGCGCGCGCCCGAGGTGGCGGCCGACGGGCCGTCGGGCTGGGCTGTTCTGCCCGCCTATACGGCGCATCAGCCGTTGCCCGAGGGTGCAAAGCCGCTGTCGCTCTTTGTCGAGGTGCCGGAGGTTCTGGCGCGCCGGATCAGCCAGATCGGGCTGGTCGAACCCGATGACGGGCCGCGGCTCCAAGCGGCGCTGAAGCCCGGGCAGCGGCTGGTCTCGGCCGAGGGTGACCTTTGGCGCTGGGACGGGTTTCGCGCCTGGGCCGAGGATGCGCCATCCGCGGCGGCGCTGCGGTTGCAGCAGTTGAACCGCCTCGAGGAGTTGAAACAAGGGCTCGAGGCCGCGACGCAGCGCGCAGACGGCGCGCGGGCGGCGCATGTGCGACTGGGCGCGCAGCTCGAAGACCTGACCCGTGCCGACAAGACGGCCCGCGAGGCACGGCGGGCCGCGGACAAGCTGATGGCCGAGGCGGGCCGGCAATTGAGCCGCGCCGAGGCGGACCGGAACCTCGCGGAAGGCCGGCTGGAATCCCTCGGGCTCGCGGTGGCGCGGCACGAAGAGGAGGCGATGGGCGCGCGCACGCGCCTGAAAGAGGCCGAGCGCGCGCTTGAAGAGCTGGGCGATCTGGACGAGGCACGCGCCCTGGTCGAGCAGGTCCGCATGGCTGTGGAAGCCGCCCGGATCACGATGATGTCGCGCCGCTCCGCGCATGATGAATTGCGCCGCGAGGGCGAAGCACGGACCAGACGCGCGCAGGAGGTGATCAAGGAAATCAGCGGCTGGCGGCAACGGTTGGAAACGGCCGAGAAGCGCTCTGCCGAGCTGGTCGCCCGCAAGACCTCGGCGGAGGAAGAGCTGGATCTGGCCCAGGCAGCGCCTGCGGAGATTGCGGCGAAGCGGGCCGAGATGAGCGATGCGATCTCGGTGGCCGAGGTGCGCAAGGCCCAAAGTGCAGATGCGCTTTCCGAGGCGGAGGCTGCCCTGCGCAATGCGGCACAAGCCGAGCGCGAAGCCGAGCGCGTGGCATCAGAGGCACGGGAAGCGCGTGCCGGAGCCGAGGCGCGCAGCGACGCCGCGCGCGAGACGGTGGCCCAAGCCGCGGAACGGATCGCGGATGAGGCGCAGGTCACGCCCAGCCAGCTTCTGGGTCAACTCGAGGTCACGCCGGACGATATGCCGAAGGCGGACGCGCTGGAGGCGGACGTGAACCGGCTCAAGCGCCAGCGTGATGCTCTGGGCGCGGTCAACCTGCGCGCCGAGGAAGACGCCGCCGAAGTGCAGACCGAGCATGACACGCTGACGCGCGAGAAAGCGGATCTGGAAGAGGCGATCAAGACCCTGCGCGGCGGCATCGCAAGCCTCAACAAGGAAGGCCGCGAGCGCCTGCTCACGGCTTTCGAGCAGGTGAACGCAAACTTCTCGATGCTGTTCACCCATCTCTTCGGCGGTGGTGAGGCCAATCTGGTCATGGTGGAGAGCGATGATCCGCTTGAAGCGGGGCTGGAGATCATGTGCCAGCCGCCAGGCAAGAAGCTGTCGACGCTGAGCCTGCTGTCGGGCGGTGAACAAACGCTGACCGCGATGGCCTTGATCTTTGCCGTGTTCCTCGCCAATCCGGCACCGATCTGCGTGCTCGACGAGGTCGATGCGCCGCTGGACGACGCCAATGTGACGCGCTTCTGCGATCTGCTCGACGAGATGTGCCGCCAGACCGAAACACGGTTCCTGATCATCACGCACCATGCGGTGACCATGGCGCGGATGGACCGTCTCTTCGGCGTGACGATGGCGGAGCAGGGGGTGAGCCAGCTGGTCTCGGTCGATCTGAAGAAGGCCGAGACGCTGGTGGCGTGACACGAGGCCGGGCGATGGCCTGCAACCGTGATGAATGGGGCGCGGTCACTGGAACGTGTCTTGGCTGCGGGATGCGAGCCGTTAGGGTGGCCCTATGGTTCGGATTTTCTGTCTCGCGGTGCTCTGGTCGTTGCCTACCGTTGCGGTGGCCCAAGACTGGGCGTTGCGTGCGGATGATCGGCTTCTGACGCGGGACGAGGTGGCCCAGCTCACCGAGGGGCAGACACTGGTGTTCTATGACGATGGGCGGTCCAAATTCTCAGCCGGTGGCGCCTATTCCTATACATATGCGAGCGGCCAATCCGCCTTTGGGCGCTACCGGGTCGAGGTGGATGGCACGGTGTGCATCGACTATCGCAACGGGTTCAGCCGCTGCGATCGCTATGTCGAAAGCGGCAGCCGCATCGTGATGCTGACGGAGAAGGGCGAGCGCTTTCCGATCCGTCCGTCTGCTTCAGACTAGCAGTGCCCGGAAAGAAAAGACCCTGCGGCACGCAGCGCGCAGGGTCGTAGAGTGGCAAACCTGAATGAATGTTGCACTGGGAAGATTAGATGCCCGCCGGTAAAGAAAGGTAAACGCGACGACCGTCAAAGCCGTGACAGCAGCGCCGGCGTGGGCCAGGCGTCAGCGGGCAGGCCGAGGCGTTTCTGCTCGGCCTGTACCGCGGCGCGGCTGCGAGCCCCGAGGATCCCATCGACTTTGCCTACGTCATGGCCACGTGCCTGAAGTTTGCGCTGAAGCTCCTTGATCTGTGCACCGCTGAGCCCCGGATCGGGATTGCCGGCGTCGTAGACCGGTGCGCCCTCGAGCCGCGTGCCGAAGTAGGCGGCCGTCAGAACATAGGTAAAGCTTTGATTCCATTCGAAATAGACGCGGAAATTTGGATAGGCCAAGAAGGCCGGGCCTTTGTGTCCCTGCGGCAGCAGGAGCGAGGCGGGCAGACCGCGCGCGAGGCTGCCATTGCGCGCACGCACACCGAGCGCTTCCCATTCTGCGGCGGACTTCTGCGTTCGCAGACCGCTTTGCGACCAGTCCATGTCAGCGGGTACCGTGACTTCCTGCAGCCAGGGCTCACCGGCGCGCCAGCCCAGGCTTTGCAGCATCTTGCCGCCGGACATCAGCGCATCGACTGCCGAGGTCTTTAACGAAACCTTACCGTCGCCGTCGCCATCGACCCCGTTTTCGATAATGTCGCGAGGCAGCATCTGCACCATGCCGATCTCCCCGGCCCAGGCGCCGGTCGTCCTGCGCGGATCGAGCGCGCCCTGTTCAAAGAGCTCCAACGCCGCGAAGACCTGCGGGCGGAAAAGGTGCGGGCGCCGGCAATCATGCGACAGGGTCACCAGCGCGTTGACAGTGTTGAAATCGCCCTGAAACCCGCCGTAATCGGTCTCAAAGGCCCAAAAGGCAAGAAGGACACCGCGGCTCACGCCATAGGTTTGCTCGATCCGGTCGAAGACTGCGTCGTATTTCTGCGCGTTGCTCTGGCCGCGCCGCAAGCGATCCGCCGAGATGAGGCGCTGAGAGAAATCGAGGAACGGGCGCTGAAAGACGCCCTGCGCCCGGTCGGCCTTCAGTACCGCGGGATCCTGACGCACGCCGGAGAAGAATTGCTCCACCGCGGCGCGCGCATGGCCTTTTTGGACCGCCTCTGCCTTAAGATCGTTGACGAAACCGGAGAACGACCCACCGCAGGCCTGCGCGAGGCCGGGCAGGAGGACGGCAAGAGCAGCGATCAGGGGTAGGCGCATCAGAGGTCTCCAACGAGTTGCAACACAAGAACAACGACGCAGAGCGCGACGAACAGCGCCCATGCGCGCCACAGCATCGCGATACTTGCGTCGATGTCCACAGGCGTCAGCAGTTTACGGCCGGTCGCGTTAACAAAGGGGAAATCGCGCAGCGTGCCGTCATAGGCACGTGGTCCGGCCAGTGCGATGCCGAGCGCACGCGCCATCGCCGCTTCGGGCCACCCGGCATTGGGCGAGCGGTGCCGGCGCGCGTCGGACCTGATGCCGCGGGCCTCAGTCGCACGACCCGTCAGGGCGATGAGCCCGGCCGTCAACCGGGCCGGAATGAGGTTCAGAAGATCGTCCAGCCGTGCAACCGCCCAACCGAAATCCTCGTGGCGTGGCGTGCGGTAGCCGATCATGCTGTCGCCGGTGTTGATGAGCTTGTAGGTGATCACGCCTGGCAGCCCAGCGAGCAAGAACCAGAAGGCAGGCGCGATGACCCCATCGGAGAGGTTTTCCGCAGCACTTTCGATGGCGGCTCGGGCGGTCTGGCTCTCATCCATGGCGGCGGTGTCCCGGCTGACGATCCGGGCCACGGCGCGGCGGCCTTCGGGGAGTGAGACGCGCAACCCATCCGCGACCTCGGCCACATGTTCGACCAGAGAGCGCTGCGCCAGCAGCACAGCGGTGGCCAGAACTTCTGCGAGCGGCCCCAGCCAGCTCAGAGCAGTGCCGATCAGGAGGCCGGTGAGGACGAGCAGGACGGCACAAAGCGCGCCCTTAGCGCGCCGGGCGGCGCCTGCGTTGAGCAGGCGCTCGAGGCCGCCCACGAGGCGACCCATCAGCACGGCCGGGTGCGGCACCCGATCCCACAGCCAGCGCGGCTCGCCCAGGACGGCGTCGAGCAGCAGGGCGCCGATCAGCAGTGCGGCTGTCGTCATGCCAGTGCGGCCTCGAGGCGCGGCCAGTGTAAGCTATGCGGCAGGCCGAGGCGCAGCCAACGTGGATTGTAGGGGAAGATCCGGCTCCAGATCCGATGGGTGGCGAGCCGCTCCTGCCAGATGGCGGCATCCTCGACCTCGTAGAGCCGAAAGAGCGTGGTGCCGCCACGGACTCGGGCGCCGGCGATCTGCATCAGCGCATCAAGACGCGCCGCATCCTCGGCGAGCCGGGCGCGGGTCTCTCGCGCCCAGTCCACATCGGTGAGGGCGGCAGTGCCGATGTGCAATGCCGGTCCGGAAACGGGCCAGGGGCCCAAGGCTTCGCGCAGCATGTCGATGAGGCCCGGGTCGCCTGCGACAAAGCCGAGACGCATCCCCGCGAGGCCCCAGAATTTGCCAAAGCTCTTCAGGATCAGGATGCCAGGCTGTGTGGCGAGCGTCATCAGCGAACAGGTCGGCGCGACGTCGCAAAAGCTTTCGTCGATCAGGGTGAGGTCTGCATCGGGCGAGGGCAGCGTCTCCGCCGTCATAAGCTTGCCATCGGGGTTGTTCGGATGCACCACCACCCGCGCAGCGGCAGGCGTATCCTCCACCTGTCGCCAGCCATGGGCGGCGAAGGCGGCCGCGTGCTCGTTGTAGGTGGGCCCCGGAATGCAGACCGTGGCCGGAGGCCGCAGCTGCGGGACCCGCGCGATGAGTGCCGAGGCACCGGGCGCAGCGAGCAGATCAGCGGTGTCGGGGACGCCCCAGAATGCTCGGGCGGCATCGATCAGAGCCGCTTCAGCGGCGCGATCGGGCAGGGCCGTCCAGGCGTCGGCCGGTAACACAGGAACCGGGTAGGGATGCGGATTGATACCTGTCGACAGGTCGATCCAGCCGATTCGTTTTCCCCCGAACCGAGCGATTGCAGCATCGAGGCCGCCGCCATGGTCGCGTTTACATTTCGTCAACAATCAGCCCCAAACCCAAGGAACGTGGCGCAAAACCGCAGTTTTGCCCCTCGCAGAAAGCGGAAATCAGCCGGTTAATCAAGTCTGACCGCAAATCATAAAGTTGTCGTGGATTGCTTAATCGTTTGTTAACCTTTGAGGCAGACCAAGATGTTACAGAGTGCAACAATTCCGGATCATCCGGGATGGAGGACAGATGAAGGTTCTGATTGTCGAGAGCCAAAACGATCTGGCTCAAATCTGGCAGAAGCATTTGGAGCGCATGGGCATGAGCGTGTCGCTTGCGCTTGGCCAAACCGAGGCCATTCGCCATCTCAGCACCCATGGCACGGACATCATCATCATGGATCTCGTTCTCACGGATGGGTCCGCACTCGCCGTAGCGGATTATGCGAGTTATCGCCAACCCGAGGCGAAGGTGATCTTCGTCACCAATACGTCCTTCTTTTCGGATGGCTCGATCTTCTCGCATGCCACAAACGCCTGTGCCTTCGTGCAAAGCGCAACCCCGCCCGAAGACCTCGCGGCGATGGTCGAACACTACGGTGCGCCGACGCAGCAGTCCGGCGCGGCCTGAGGCGCTGGCGCACGCTAGCCGCGCCCATGCGGTTCGGTGAAATCGAGGTCCGGCCCGATGGGGACGATGCGGTGCGGGTTAATCGTTTCGTGACTGTAGTGATAGTGGCGGATGATATGCGCGAAGTTGACGGTCTCGGCCACGCCGGGGGTCTGATATAGTTCGCGCGTATAAGCCCAAAGATGCGGGTGGTCGACAAGGCGCTTGCGGTTGCATTTGAAATGCCCGTGATAGACCGGATCGAAGCGGACCAGCGTGGTAAAGAGACGCCAGTCAGCTTCGGTGAGCCGGTCACCCATGAGATAGCGGTTGCCGGCGAGCCGGCCCTCGAGCCAGTCAAGTGTTTCGAACAGCGGGGTGATAGCCGCGTCATATGCCTCTTGGGTGGTGGCGAAGCCGGCTTTGTAGACGCCGTTGTTCACGGTGTCATAAATACGGTCGTTCACCGGTGCGATGGCGTCGCGCAACTCTTCCGGCCAGTAGTCATCGGTGTTGCCGGTGAGCCCGTCGAAGGCGGAGTTGAACATGCGGATGATCTCGGAGCTTTCGTTGCTCACGATGGTTTCGCGCTCCTTGTCCCAGAGGATGGGCACGGTCACGCGACCGGAGATCTGCGGGTCGGCCTTGAGGTAGATATCCCGGGCGAACGGCAGTCCATAGAGCTTATCTCCGGTGGCGCCGTGATCATCGGTTTCGAATGTCCAGCCGTCGCCCAGCATGTCGGGATGCACGACGGAGACCGAGATATGATCGGTCAGTTCCTTGAGATGCCGGAAGATCAACGTACGGTGTGCCCAGGGGCAGGCATGGCTGACATAGAGGTGATAGCGCCCCGAATCGGGTGTGAACCCGCCGATGCCCGAGGGGCCAGCGGCACCGTTTGCCGTGATCCAGTTGCGGAATTTCGCCTCCGAGCGCTTGAATTTTCCACCTGTCGATGCCGTGTCATACCACTTGTCACGCCAGACGCCGTCTACGAGTAAGCCCACCCGCATTCTCCTTCATTGCTTGGCCGAAACCTACGGGTCCGACGCACGCCGTACCAGCCCGGCAGATGCGCAGCCCCTCTGCGCTGCCGCACAAGGTCGGTGCTGTGCCATAAAAACTTAACTTGATTTTTAAGGACTGCGGGCATCATCTAGGAGCAGGGGGTGCTGTAAGGTTGTAACGATATGGAAGCGATTTTTTCCAAAGAGATTCAAGCAGGTCTGGATCAAGCCCGACTGGACGCGTTGAAGAAGTCAGCGCGGTTGCGGGTCTCTGCAGACGGTGCGATCCACCCGGTTTTGCGCATGTGGAAGACGGGGTTTGTGCTGGAAAGCGAAGCGCCCCCTCTGCGCGGTCTGGTGGATCTTTACGATGGAAGTATCCATCTGTTTCAGTGCCTGATCGTCACCAGCGATGACGAGGATGGCGAGCGACGCTACGAGTTCAAACGTGCCACGGCCGTGTCGGAAAAGCCGGCGGTCGATTTCGAGATACCTGACGACACGCCGGCAGGGCTGATCGAAGACACGCGCGAGCACGGCACCTAGAGCATCCCAGCCACGCCCGCTCGGGATCGGATGCCCCGCCTCGTCCCAGGGCGGGTCGGCCCGGAGCTGGGTGCGACAGTGTGCTTCAGATTTTCCGGACGGGGCTGACGCGGATTACTGCAGATCTCCGAAGGCGCGGGCGAGCCGCGCACAGGCGTCCTTCACGCGTGCGCGCTGGGTGCCGATGTTGAAACGCATGAAGCTCTCGCCGCCGCTGCCGAAACTGGTGCCGTGATTGGCGGCGATCTCGGCGCCCTCCTGAATGCGCCGGATCACTTCGGCTTGCTCCATGCCGGTGCCCGAAAAATCCACCCAGGCGAGATAGGTGCTTTCCAGTGCC
Source organism: Roseobacter sinensis (assembly GCF_025755255.1). Lineage (GTDB taxonomy): Bacteria > Pseudomonadota > Alphaproteobacteria > Rhodobacterales > Rhodobacteraceae > Roseobacter > Roseobacter sinensis. Next base: position 183,617 of record NZ_JALIEB010000005.1, read on the forward strand.
ATCGACCGCAGACCGGGGATGGCATTGACCTCGGCGTCGAAGAGTTGGCGGTTGCCGTCGATATAGGCGACCAGATCATCCACCCAGGCGGCCCCCTCGGGGCTGTAGGCGGCGCGCGCCATGACCAGTCCGAAGGAGTTGGCCGACAGACCCAGGCCCGCCATGCGGCGCCCAAACTGCGCGCGCAGGTCCGGGTCTTCGATGATGACGTTGCCCGTGTGATGGCCTGCCAGATTGAACGTCTTGCTGGTGGCGGTCATCATGATCAGCCGGTCGGTGATCCCCTCGATCAGTGCGGCCGGGATATGGCTGTGGCCCGGCATGACCAGATCGTGGTGGATCTCGTCCGAGACGAGGATCAGGTCGTGGCGGCGCGCAAAGGCTGCAAGCGCGTCCAACTCGCTCCGGCTCCAGACCCGGCCGCCCGGATTGTGCGGCGAGCAGAGAATGATCATCTTCTCTGCGCCGGTCATCTGCGCATCGTAGGAATCGAAGTCCATTTCGTAGCGCCCGTCTGCGTTGACCAGCTTGCATTCGACGACCTCACGCTCCGCGGCTTTGATGACGCGGGCAAAGGCGTGATAGACGGGCGTGAAGAGGATCACCCCGTCACCGGGCTCGGTGAAGGCGTCGATGCAGAGCCCGGTGCCGTTCACCAGCCCGTGGGTGTTGAAGATCCACTCCTTCTCGATGTGCCAGCCGTGCCGCGTCTGCATCCACCACTGGATCGCATCACGATAGCTGCCTTCGTCGCCGTAGTAGCCATAGACCCCGTGGTCGATCATGCCTTGCAGAGCCTGCTGCACGCAGTCTGGCGGGTGAAAGTCCATATCGGCCACCCACATCGACAGGCCGGTGTCCGGCGACACGCCGTAAAGGCTCTGCATGCTGTCCCACTTGGCGCAATCGGTGCCGCAGCGGTCGATCAGCGTGTCAAAGCGGGTATCGAAGGGGGTGTCTAGGCTCATCGGGCTCTCCTGCTTCTGGCGCGCAAGCTAGCGGGAATCTCCGGCGCTGCAAGCCCGGTCGAGTTGCAGACGCTGTCCGGCTGACATACATCCGTTGCATGAAGAGAAAGATTCTGCTGCATCCCGATCCGCGCCTCAAGAAGGTGTCCGCGCCGGTCCCAGATCTGAGTGACGATCTGCGCGCTTTGGCCGATGACATGCTGGAGACCATGTATGACGCGCCCGGCGTCGGGCTGGCCGCACCCCAGGTCGGGATCTTGCAGCGCCTCGTGGTGATGGATTGCGTGAAGGGCGAGAATGAAGCACCCCGCCCGCTGATCATGTTCAACCCCGAGATCGTGTCGTCTTCGGACGAGACAAATGTCTACGAAGAGGGGTGTCTCTCGTTGCCCGAGCAGTTCGCCGATGTGACGCGTCCTGCGGAGGTCGAGGTGCGCTGGATCGATCGCGAGGGCAAGGCGCAGCAGGAGGTGTTCACCGGGCTCTGGGCCACCTGCGCGCAGCATGAGATCGACCATCTGGAGGGCAAGCTCTTCATCGACTATCTGAAGCCGCTCAAGCGCCAGATGATCACCCGCAAGATGGTCAAGATGAAGCGCGAGCTGGCGCGCACGTGAGCAGGCGCGCTTTGCTGCAATGGCCGGACGCGCGGTTGCGCGCCACGGCCGATCCGGTCGATGAAATCACCGATGAGATCCGTACCCTCTGGGAGGAGATGATCGAGACGATGGACGCGATGCCGGGGGTCGGCCTGGCCGCACCTCAGATCGGAGTGATGCTGCAGGTGGCCGTGGTGGATGCCTCCGACGCGCGCAACCGGCGGATCCGTCTGGCCAACCCCGAGATCCTCGATACCTCGGCCGTCATGAACGTGCATGACGAAGCGAGCCCCAATCTGCCGGGTGTCTCGGCCAAAGTGTCTCGCCCACGTGGCGTGGCGGTGCGCTATATGGATGAGACGGGGATGTACGTGCGGCGCGATTTCGCCGGTTTGGAGGCGACCAGCGTGCAGCACCAGATAGACCATCTTCAGGGACGGATGTATTTCGACCGGCTGAGCAAGGTGAAACGCGACATGCTGCTGCGCAAGGCCCGCAAGCTGCAGCGGTAAGGTGGCCTGAAAGCCCACCTCACCTGCCGGTGGCTGACCTCTGGGCTGGCAGGTGGGGTGGGCTTTCAGGCCACCCCGGGTAAGGAGTAACGATATGCGCGTGATCTTCATGGGAACGCCGGCATTTTCGGTTCCGGTGCTGGACGCCCTGGTGGCGGCGGGGCATGAGATCGCCTGTGTCTATTGCCAGCCGCCGCGCCCGGCCGGACGTGGCAAGCAGGAACGGCCGAGCCCCGTCCACCAGCGCGCGTTGGAGCTGGACCTGCCGGTGCGTACGCCCACGAACCTGAGAGATCCTGACGCGCAGGCTGCCTTTCGGGCGGTCAACGCCGATGTTGCGGTGGTCGTCGCCTACGGGCTGATCCTGCCGCGCGCGATCCTTGAAGCCCCCGCGCATGGCTGCCTCAACATCCATGCGAGCCTCTTGCCGCGCTGGCGCGGTGCGGCCCCGATCCACCGGGCCATCCTGGCGGGCGATGCGCAGACCGGTGTCTGCATCATGCAGATGGAGGCGGGTCTCGACACCGGTCCGGTGGTGCTGCGCGCTGCCGTCGACATCGGGCCGGAGGAAACCACCGCAGAGTTGCACGACCGGCTGAGCGCCCTCGGGGCTGGTCTGATCGTCGACGCGCTCTCGCAGATCAACGAGCTCGTGCCCGAGCCGCAACCCGACGACGGCGTGACCTACGCGGACAAGATCGAGAAGGCGGAGGCCCGCGTGGACTGGCACCGCCGCGCTCAGGACGTGGACCGCCTGATCCGCGGGCTCTCGCCCTTTCCGGGCGCCTGGACACTGGATGGCGAGACGCGCATCAAGCTGCTGGCCTCCCGCCTTGCCGAAGGTGAGGCGCCTGCGGGCACCGTCTTGACCGATCCGCTGCGCGTGGCCTGTGGTGAGGGGGCGGTCGAACTCCTCCGCTTGCAGCGCGCGGGCAAAGGGGTGCAGGATGCCGAAGATTTCCTGCGCGGCTGGCCCATGCCCGCGGGCAAGCAGTTGTAGAGGAGCACGCCCCATGTTTCCAACGATCATCGGCACCGTGGTGATTGCGGGCATCGTCGGCTATCTCTGCGAGAAGACCGGCTTCACGCACAACGGCGTGCTGCAGAGCATCGTGATCTGCGTCGGCGGTGCCTTCGTCTTCTACTTCATCACGCTCATGTTCGGCATCGGCTTCCGCAGCCCAGGCGTGAACGCCATCGTCGCTTCAGTCGGCGCACTGATCATCGTACCGTTTCACTGGCGGAGGTAGCGTTACTCCGCCGGGCTCTTGCTGAGCGCGGCGTCCTCGTCGGTGCGCGGCGCTCGCACGCAGAGCCGCAACAGCGGTGGCACCGTGAGAAGCGTCAGAAAGGCTGACATCGATAGCCCGCCGACAACCACGGCGCCCAAGCCGCGATAGAGCTCGGAACCCTCACCGGGGATCAGTACCAGTGGCAGCATCCCGAAGACGGACGTCAACGTCGACATGAAGATCGGCCGGATCCGGTTGCTTGTCGCCTCCTCGATGGCGGCGATGGGGGCCATGCCTTCCTCGCGTAGATGATAGAGCGTCTGGTGCACGATCAGGATTGCGTTGTTCACCACGATGCCCACGAGGATGATGAAGCCAAGCAAGGTGAGCATATCCAGCGGCTGGGTCTGGTAGGTGTTCAAGAGTGCGAGCCCGCCCACACCGCCGGCCGCAGCGACCGGGACCGAAATCAAAATCACCAGCGGCAGCACGAAGCTCTCGAAGAGGATCGCCATCACCAGGAACACGATTATCAGCGCCACGGCGAGGTTGATCTGGATCGCGTCCCAGGTCTGGCTGAGCTGGTCTGCCGTGCCGGAGACGCTCATGCGGATACCATTCGGCAGGCCCTGTTCTTCGAGCACATCGACCACTTCGGTCTGCAAGAGCTCCACGGCTGCTTCCAGTGGCAGCGCGTCGGACGGACGGACCTCCAGCGTGACGGTCCGCAGCCGGTCGCGGTGACGGATCTCGGTCGGCCCGGCGGTGACAATCACATCGGCGAGTGCCGTGACAGGGACGATCTGGCCCGAGGGGGTGACCACGGGGTAGTTGCCGATATCCTGCGTGCGCTGCGCCAGCTGCAGCCCCGGATCGCCCTTGAGCATCAGGTTCAGACGTTCGGCGCCTACGGTGATCTCGGCGATGCGCAGCCCGTCGTTGAAGGCGTCCACTGTCACTGCCAGATCGGAGGCCGTGAGCCCCGCATCGGCCAGCCGCAGCCGGTCGGGGACCAAACGCACTTCCGGCGCACCCAGCTCGAGGCCAGGGATGGGCCGGAATTGGTGCCCTTCCGAGCGCGGCAGCAGGCCGGAAATCGTGCCGGCGGCCTGGCCAGCCACGGAGAGGATGTCATCGAGATCCTGGCCCGAGATATTGAGCTCGATCGTGCGCCCACCGCCCACACCGCGCCCGAAGAGGGAGGGTTGCGTCATGAAGCCGAAGGTGCCAGGCTCGGCGAAGATGGGGCCGGAGAGCACGGGAATGAGCTCGCCCGCGCGGGTGCCATCCACGGCGGCAGCACCCACGAAGCTGGTGCCTGTCAGCGCCACGAAGAAGAAGTTCTCGATGGTCGGCGTGCCGTCCTCCATCGCCGGCTCGGGGGCTGCTTCCCAGAGCGGGCGTGCGACATTCTCGATGCGCTGTGCGATGGTCTCGGTGGTATCGAGATTGTAGCCAGGCGGTGGGATGATCAGCCCGAAGACGAGATTGCGGTTGCCTTCCGGCAGGTACTCGAGGCGCGGCAGGAACAAGACGCTGGCGATGGCGGCCCCGCCTGCGATGGCGGCAACCATCATCAGGCCGATGGCGCGGAAGCGGACGGTCATGCGCACGTAGCGCATGACCAGCCCGTGAAACCCGCGTGCGAGATGGTCCAGCCCCCAGATGCGCATCGTCACCTGCTGGCCCTGCTTCAGCAGCCGGCTGGCCAGCGCGGGGATCACCGTGACAGCAACGACAAGCGACAGCAGCACGGAAACGGAGATTGCCACGGCGATATCGCGGAAGAGCTGGCCCGCTTCCAATTGCATGATCAGGATCGGGATGAAGACCAGCACGGTGGTCAGGGCGGAAACGAGGATCGCGCCCCAAACCTGCTTGGCGCCTTTGTAAGCCGCCTCGCGACGCGTCAGCCCCTGTTCGCGCAATCGGTAGATGTTTTCCAGCACAACGATGGCGGCATCGACGATCATGCCAACGGCAAAGGCGATGCCCGCAAGCGAGATCACATTCAGCGTGCGCCCGGTTGCGGCCATGGCCACGAAGGTGGCGACGATACTGACGGGGATGGCCAGGCTGACGACCACGGTCGCCCTCAGACTGCGCAGAAACGCCATCAGTACGATGGCCGCGAGCACGCCACCGATCCAGATGTTCTGGGTCACCAGGCTGATGGCGCCGTTGATGTAGACCGTCTCGTCATAAACCTGCCGCATCTTCAGGCCCGCCTCGGCAACTGGGCCCTCATCAAGCTGGGTCAGCACAGCGCGCACCGCGTCCATGGTCTCGATGACGTTGGCGCCAGGCTCGCGCACGATGTTGAACGCAAGCCCCGGTTCGCCGCGGAACCGCAGGCGCGCGCGCGGCTCTTGGAAGGAGAAGCTGACCTCCGCGACATCGCCCACGCGCACCCGTCCCGAGCCGCCTGTGCCGATCTCGGAGCGCAGCACCACCTCCTCAATGGCGGCAACGGTGTTGAGATTGCCCTCGGCGCGCACGACGTATCGGCGCTTGCCCTCTTCCACATCGCCGGCGGAGAGCGAGATGTTCTCGTTGCGCAAGATGCGCACAACATCGGGAACCGTGAGATCGAAGCGCGCAAGTTGTCTCGGGTCGACCACCACCTGCAGTTCCTGCGTGACACCGCCGAAGACATTGACCGCCGAGACGCCTTCGATGCGCTCGATGCGGTCCTGGATCACGTCCTCGACGAAATCGCCGTAGGTGGGCATGGCGCGGGTGTTGCCCTCCTGCGCGGTCAGCAGCACCCAGGCGATGGGGCTGTCGTCCGATCCGGAGGTATCGAGCGACGGCTCGCCCGCCTCATCCGGGTAGTCGCCCACCCGGTCAAGCCGGTTCGAGACCAGCAGCAGCGACTGGCTCATATCGGTGCCAATGCCGAACTCCAGCGTGACCTCGGCCTCGCCGGTCTGCGCGCGCGACGTCATCACGTCGAGCCCTTCGAGCCCGCGCAGCGCCTCTTCCTGCGGGTTGATGATCTCGCGCTCGATCTCGGAGGGCGCGGCCCCGGGCCAGTTGGTGGTGATCACCACGATGGGTTTGCGCACATCGGGTGCAAGCTGAATGGGGATGCGGGTGACGGCGATGACGCCGAATAGAACGGCCATGACAACCGCGGCCATGACGGCGACGGGTCGGTCGATTGCAAAGCGAATGATATCCACGTCAGCCTCCGTTCGTCGGATCGCCCATCGGTGCGATGGGCTGGCCAGGGCGCAGCCGTTCGTTGCCGCGGGTTACAACCGTGTCTCCCTCGGCAAGTCCGCTGAGCACCTCGAAGCGGTCTCCCAGCGCCACCCCGATCTGCACCGGGCGCGGCTGGGCCTGACCGTCTTCGGCGACAAAGACCGTCCAGCCGCCGCGCGCCTGCACCAGCGCGTCCTTGGGCACGGACAGCACCTCGCGGGGCGCGCTGATCGGGATGGAGACGGTGACGGACTGGCCAATGGCGGTCGTTTGCAGCCCGGTCAGTTGATCTGAGGTGAAGCGGACGGGTCGCGTCCGCGTCGCGGTTTCCTCAACCGGCAGCAGCACCCGGACGGTCAGCGCCAGCTCTTCACCCGCGTCGGTCACGCCCTCGACCGCGAGACCTGGCTTTAGAACGCGGATGTATCTCGAGGGCACGCTCGCCTCGATCTCGAAGGAGGTGGTGTCGAGCAGTGAGACCACCGGCGCGCCGGCGCTGATGAATTCACCGGGGTTCACGTTGACCTCGAGCACGATGCCGGAGAAGGGCGCGCGGATCAGGGCCCGGTCGAGCTCGTAGCTTGCTTCAGCGGCATTGGCCTCGGCCGTCTTCAAGCGCGCTTCGGCCTCGGCGAGCTGGCCCTGAGCCTCCAAGAAGTCGCTTTGCGCCTCGTCGAACCGGCTCGATGAGAAGGAGGTGGTGCCGCGCAGCCCCTCGATCCGGGCCAGAGCCTTGGTCGTGCGGTCGACCTGGGCTTCGGCGGTGGCAATGCCGGCGCGCGCCTCGGCAAGGCCGGCCTCGGATTGGCGCGCAAGGATTTCCAGCAGTTCGGTGTCGAGCTCGGCCAGGATGTCACCTTGGGAAACTGCAACACCTTCGAGGACATGCACGGTATCGACTGTGCCCGCAATGCGACTGGCGACGGTGCCTTCACGCGAGGTCACCACCTCGGCAAAGAGCGGCACGGTCTCGGCGATGGTCTTGATTTCGACGGTTTCAACGCCCACCGACGCGGGGCCGCCCTGCGCCATCGCTGGTTGAATAGTGGCGCAGACTGCGACTGCGGCGGTCAGCAGACGCAGCAGGCGGAGGAGGGCGGTCGCAGTCATGGAAGGGCCTTTCCGTGCGGGGCGCTGCTGGTTGCGGCAGGATGTAGCGCGCGTCGGGTGCTTTCAAATAACACTTAAGTGCGCGGAGGTATTCGCAAAAGTGCGCATCGCAAAAGCCTATTTCGGATTTTCGCCAGCATCGACCGCACGTGCATAAGCGATAAGCGCATCCACCTCGCTTTGCAATGGCGCCTGCCCGGTGAATCCGATGAGATAGCTGGGCACGAGGCGGTTGCGCGCCTCCATCGGCTCGTTCAGCTGCGCGTCGTCGTAGCCGATCTGCATGTAATAGAGGATGCGCGCGCGGGCGATGGCTTCCAGTTCGGGGCACCCGAAGCGCGCGAACATGGCGCGCAAGGCCTCGAGCCGCTCTGCTTCGGAGGCCTGCAGGACTGCCCGCACATCCGGCGCGCGGCGCGCCCAGTCGCGGATCGCGAAATCCAGCCGCGTGTCGAAGAGGGCGGGGTTGATCACACAGCGAAAGACATTGCCGACCGCTTCGGTGATTGTCTGGGCAGGTCGTTCGGCCATGGCGACAATTGCCGCGGTGTTGGTGCGTTGCCAGTGTTCCAAAAGCGCGCGCAGCAGGTCCTTGCGGGACGTAAAATACCAGTAGAAGCTGGACCGTGAGACCTGGAGCTGCACGCCCAGCGGCTGAATCTTGACGCCTTCCACCCCGCTCTTCAGAAGCGCGGCCAGGGCCGCGTCGAGCCAGTCTTGGCGGGTCACCTTCACATTGCCGGTCGGTTCGGCGGCTTTGTCCTGTGTCGCGTTCACCTCAGCTCTCCGGCGGGGCGCCGCCCGCCTCGGACCGGGTGCGGATGTCCGCGCGCAAGCGGGCAAGCGCGTCCGCGTCGACGGTGGGGCCGGAGGTCTCGGCCAGGATCTGCTTCCAGATGCCGGTGGCACGGCTCGTGGTGTCGATGGCGCCGCGCTCCTGCCAAGTGCCGAAATTCGAAAGCTCCGCGACGAGCGGCTGGTAGAACGCTGTCTGGTAGCGGTCCATCGTGTGAGCCGTGCCGAAGAAGTGGCCCCCGGGTTGGACATCTTCGAGCGCGTCAAGGGCGATCTCTGCCTCCTCGGCCGGCGTTTCGGCGCAAAGCTCGGCCACCATCTGCACGACTTCCAGATCCGTGATCAGCTTTTCATAAGAGACTGTCAGCCCGCCTTCGAGCCATCCCGCGGCGTGGATCACCACCGTGGCCCCCGCGAGCAGGCAGCCCCAGGTGCCGAACTGGGTCTCATTGGCGGCCTGCACGTCATTGAGGTTGGCGACCGAGCCGCTGGCGCCGCGCCAAGGCAGGCCGATGAACCGCGCGAGCTGCCCTGCGGCGAGGCTCGCCTTGAAGTGTTCCGGCGTGCCGAAGGCGGGCGCGCCCGATTTCATGTCGACGTTGGAGGTGAAGGTGCCATAGCAGACAGGTGCCCCGGGGCGCACGAGCTGGGTCAGGGTGATCGCCGCGAGCGCCTCGGCGTGACTGAGCGTGATTGCACCGGCCACGGTGATTGGCGCCATCGCACCCATGAGCGTGAAAGGGGTTACGATGCTGACCTGCCCCGCCTTGGCGAAGTCCATGAGCCCCTGCGCCATGGGTCGGTCGAGCGTGCGCGGCGAGTTGGTGTTGATGATCGTGTAGCAGTGGCTTTCCGCGGCGAACTCCGCATCCGACAGCCCGCGGAAATCGCGCAGCATCTCGAAGCTTTGCGCAACCTGTGGGCTTCCGCGCGCGAAGATGAAGGGTACCTTGTCCGAGAGCGAGAGCTGCGCATCCAGCGTCGCATAGTGGCGCATGTGCATGGGCACATCCTGAGGCTCGATCAGCGGCGGCACCATGTGCAGCACGTCGAAATGCTGGGTGAGCTGCACCAGCTCGCGAAAGTCGCGTTCGGTGCCCGGACGGCGCCCGCGCTCGAGATCAGTGGCATGAGGAGCGCCGGCACCGGGCTGGAAGACCAGGTTGCCAAGCTCGAGCATGATGTCGCGCTCGCGCACCGCGCCGCGCACCGGGATCTGTCGCGGCGCGCTGGCCAGTGCCGCGAACACCATCTCGCGCCCGATATGCACCATCTCGGTGTTCTCATGGACGGTGGCGCCACCGGATTTGTAGGCCTTGCGCGCGTCGGGCAACAGCACCTTGGTGCCGAGCCGCTCCAGCACATCCAGTGCAGCCTCGTGGATCGCTTCGATCCTGTCGTCCGAGAACACCGGCATGGGCGGGAACGGGTTGCGCAGGCGGCGATAGTCAACCTTACGCTTAGCAGGCGGGCTTCCACCGCCCCGGCGTGTGCGCCGCCGCCCGGTTGTCTCGGCGACGGTCATACGCGCATGACCCGGCCCTCCGGATCGTAGGGCGACGGCGGGATGACCTTGGCCGCGCGCTCGACACCCACCACATGCACGCTCAGTGCCGTATCCGGCTTGGCATGTTCGGTGTTCACCAGTGCCATGGCCAGCGATTTGCCCAGGGTGTGACCGTAGGCGCCGGACGTCACGAACCCCACCTTCTCCTCCCCCGCCCAGATCGGTTCATAGCCGCTGGCATCCGCGTCTTCGGCCTCGATCTCCAGCGTCACCTGGATTTGCGCCGGACCGTTCCCGTCGCGCTCGGCACGTGCTGCGGTTTTGCCGACGAAGTCTTTCTCCCAGTCGATCCAGCGGTCCATGGCGGTCATGCCCGGTGTGTAGCCTTGCGTGAATTCCGCGTTCCAGATGCCGAAGCTCTTCTCGATCCGCAGGCTGAGGAGCGCGTTGAAGCCGATCTCGCGGATGCCCTCGCCGGCACCGGCCTCCAGCAGGATGCGGCGCAGGGTGGCGTGATCGCCCGCGCGGCAGTGGATCTCGTAGCCGAGCTCGCCCGTGACCGAGAGACGCCCCACCTTGCAGCGCAGCGGGCCGATGTCGAAGGCCCCGCAGCCCATGAAGGGCAGCTCGCCCACCGGCCCGTCTGTCAGCTTCTCGATCACTGTTTTCGAAGCCGGCCCCGAAAGCGAGAAGCCCGCCGTGTCTTCACCCAGATCGCGGACGGTGACGCCCTCGTCCATGTGGTCGTTGAACCAGCGCAGGTGCCAGGCGCGGAGGTAATAGCTGCCCATGATCCACCAGGTTCCGTCGCCCCAGTTGAAGATGGTGAGGTCGCCCTTCAGACGGCCATCCTCGGCCAGCATGGGCGCCAGTCGGGCCCGGCCCGGTTTTGGCAGTTTCGAGGCCATGATCCGGTCGAGCCAGCTTTCCGCATTCGGGCCGGACACCTCGAAACGCGAGAATCCGGTGATGTCCAGAAGCCCCACCGCCTCCCGGACCGCCTTGCACTCTGTCGCGACGATGTCATGCGCGTTGGAGCGTTTCAGAGAGGGGGTCTCCGCAAAGCCCGGCTCGGCAAAGTAGAGCGGCACCTCCAGATCCCAGCTCTGACCCCATTGGCAGCCCACCGCCGTCATATCCGCGTAGGCGCCTGCGGTTTTCAGCGGGCGGCCCGCGGGCAGTTGCTCGTTCGGATAGGTCATCACGAAACGGCGGGAGTAGAACTGGCCCGTGGTCTCCTTGATGTATTGCTTGTTCTCGGCCCAGACACCGTAGCGGGCCACATCCATGCCGTAGACATCCGCCTCGGGCGCACCGTGGATCATCCACTCGGCCAGCGATTTGCCGACCCCGCCGCCTTGCAGGAAACCGGCCATCACCGCGCAGGCAGACCAGTAACCGCGCTTGCCCGGCACCGGACCCACCAGCGGGTTGCCATCAGGCGAGAAGGTGAAGGCGCCGTTGACCCAGGTCTTGACGCCGACCTCCTGCAGGCACGGGTAGCGCTCGAACCCGAGGGTCAACTCGTGCTCGATCCGGTCTGGGTCCTCCTGCTGGAGTTCGAACCCGTACTCCCAGGGTGCGCCATCCATCATCCAGTGCTGGTGGTCGATCTCGTAGATGCCCAGCAACACGCCCTTCTGATCCTGCCGCAAATAGGTGAACCCTTCGAGATCCACCGTCATGGGCACCTCGAAGTCGATGTCTTCCAACTGCGGAATGGTGTCGGAAATCAGGTAGTGGTGATTGAGCGGCGAGACCGGCAGCTCGATGCCCGCCATCCGCCCGACCTGCTTGGCCCAGAGACCAGCAGCGTTGACCACATGTTCGCAGGTCACGGTGCCTTTCTCGGTCACCACCTCCCAGCCCTGCAGGGTCTGGTTCAGCTCCAGCACGCGGTTGTGCTCGATCACCTCGGCGCCGTGTTTCTTGGCGGCCCCGGCATAAGCGTGCACCGTGCCTGTGGTGTCGATATAGCCTTCGCGGTCGGCCCACATGCCGCCCAGCAGGCCGTCACCCGACATGATCGGGTTGAGCGCGATCGCCTCTTCGACCGTGACAAGCCGGCAATCCTCGATCCCGATGGACTGGAAGGTGCGGTAGGCCGACTGCAGCCACGCCCACCGGTCGGGCGTGCCTGCCATAGTCAGACCGCCGGTCATGTGCAGCCCGATGTTCTGGCCGCTCTCCGCCTCGATGTCGCTCAGCAGGTCGATGGTATAGGCCTGAAGGGCTGCGATGTTCGGGTCCGCATTCAGCGCGTGGATGCCGCCTGCCGCGTGCCAACTGGACCCTGCGGTCAGAACCGAACGTTCGATTAAGCAGACATCGCTCCAGCCCAGCTTGGCCAGATGGTAGAGCACGGAGGCGCCGACAACGCCGCCTCCGATCACAACAACGCGGTACTGCGACTTCATGGCGACCCCTCCCGACGATCCCGATCCGAGCACTGGACAGTGCTGTACATTACTCTCCAAACGTTAAGAGTAACTGTGGCGATCCGTCAAGATGTTCCTGTCGCGGCGGGTCAGCCTGGCTTGCGGGCGACGATGAAAATCGCGATTTTCTTACCCGGTTGCCAGGATGTCTCGATCTCGAAGCCGGCCTCGCGCACCATTCGCTCCAGGTCGTGCGGCCCCAGGAACAAGACGTGCGGCAGCAGTCCGAGAGCCTTGCCGAGCCGTGCTATGGGCCAGAACCACCACATGCCGGTCTTCAGGCAAACCGTACTAGAGTGGAAGGTGCCGCCGGGTGTGAGCATCTCGAAGCTCTTGTTGACGGCGGCCCGCGGGTCCTTCAGCAGATGCAGGATGCTCATGGCGAGCACCGCGTCATAGCGGCCCTCGGGCGGCTCGAAATCCTCGATCCGGTTCTGCACGAAGGTCACATTCTCAACGCCTTGCGCCTGCGCCTTGTCTTCGGCGATGGCGATCATCTGGGCCGAGACATCGAAGGCCAGCACGTGCCTGACGTGGGCTGCGTGGGTCAGCGCCGTCGTACCGGTCCCGCAGCCGAATTCGAGCATCTCCATCTCGGGGCGCAGATGGGATTGCGTGATCTCCAGCTTGCGCGCGTAGGCGGCCGGATCGGCGACCGGACGCTTGGCATAGCCCGGCGCAACCCGGTCCCAGAAGCGCGCGTCGCGCGCGCTGCTCGTCTGAAGGGGGTTTGAATAGGTCATCTCTGTCACCGTGGATCATTCTGCGCCCTCGTGTACCTCTGCATGATACGTGAATAAATTGACGAAATGCGCTTATTTGATATGCATTTTTGCATGGACTGGCGATCAATGAAGTTCGACTGGAATCGCGCCCGCGCCTTTCTGGTCACGGCCGAAGAGGGCTCGCTTTCTGCCGCAGCACGTGCGCTGGGGCTCACGCAGCCGACGCTCGGGCGGCAAGTTGCCGCGCTGGAGGAAGAGCTTGGCGTGCTGCTCTTTGATCGGGCGGGGCGTGGTCTGACGCTGACGGACAACGGGCTCGAGCTGGTTGATCACGTGCGCGCGATGGGCGAGGCGGCCAGCCATGTGTCCATGACCGCTTCGGGCCAGTCGAGGTCGGTGGAGGGCACGGTGCGGATCACCGCGACCGAGGTGGCGTCGGCTTTCATGTTGCCCGCGATGATCGACCGGTTGCGCGCGGCGCATCCGGGTATCGAGGTGGAGCTTGTGGCAACCAACCTGCTGCGGGATCTGCGTCGGCGCGAAGCGGATATCGCGATCCGCACAGTGCGCCCGACAGACCCGCAACTCATCGCGCGGAAACTGCCGTCCGAAGTGGCGCGACTCTATGCCAGCCGGACCTACCTGGACACGCACGGGCCCTTCGACGCGCCGGAAGATCTCTCCGAGGCGCAATTCATCGGGTTCGAGGACAATGTGCCCTTCATCGAGTTTCTCAACGGGATGGGTCTTGGCCTCGCCGAGCGACAGTTTGCGGTGCGCACGGCCGTGCATCTGGTGCACTGGGAGATGGTACGTCAGGGCCTTGGCATCGGCGTCATGCTCTCCCGTGTGGGGGACGCCGATCCGACGGTCGCGCGGGTGGTGTCCTGGCTCGATCCCTTTGAATTCGAAGTCTGGCTGGTCGCCCACCGGGAGGTGAACTCTAGCCGCCGGGTGCGTCTCGTGTTCGACTGGCTCGTGAAGGAATTTTGCGCACTGCCGCCTGCAGTCTGATCCCCGAGGCGCAACGCGTGCCTGCTGCGTCGCCCGCCGGGCCAGGCGCCCGAGGCGGGCGCCTGGCCCGGCGGGCGCTACTCCCGGACCCAGCCGGGTTGCGTCATACCGACGAAACCAAGCGTTTCCGGCGCCGGCACATTGCGCAGCACCAGATCGCGCATGGACCTGCAGGTGGCGATCTGCTCCCAGCCGTAGTTCGAGAAAGTCGGGTGCTCGGCCTCCGGATCCTGCGGTGGCTTGAAGACATGTTCCGACAGCAACGGGTTCGTCAGCGCCTGCGAAAACGCATCGAGGGCCACGAAGGAGAGGATAGTCCGGGGCAGCGGCGCATTCTTGACCCGGTCTTCACAGAAAAGGCCGACGAAGAAGTCGACCTTGTCCACATCGCCGTAGGTCTCCATGAGGATGCGGGCGACTTCGGGGTCCGAGGAGATCTCGGCCATGCTCTCGATGGGCAGTCTCTTGAGGTATTCCAGATAATCGGCGAAGGGGCGCAGGCGGCAGGCGCGCCCCTGCCGGACCGAGGCCTCCTCGACATGCATCAGGAACGTCGTGGTGTTGCGTGGTCCAAGCTCGCCGGTGGCCTGGGCGCTCATGTCTTCGAACGCCTGGGCCAGGCCGCCGTCGAGCAGCGGTTTCATCTCCATGAAGTACGACGGGTTGGTCTTGTGGGTGGTCTCGCCCCAGCGGATTTCGTCTGGGATCAGCGCATGCCAGCGGTAGAGCAGGCTGAACTCGGTGGTGATCCAGTTCGGCCGGTTCCAGGTCGCGCCCCATGCAGCCTTTGGGTCGGCCTTGAGCCGAAATTCGGTCGGCGCGATGTGGTTGATGTAGTCCTCGACCACGATCTTGATGAACTGCACGATCACGATGTTCCGGGCCGTCTCGAAGACGCGGTCGTCATCCCAGTCAGGGTAACGTTCGCCCAATGCGCTGGCGAGGCGGTTGTGCTCGCGCAGCAGAACCGTGTTGATCATCGCCGTCTGAGGGACGGAATTGGCCCGGTCTCCGCCAAAGGCAAAGAGCCGCCCGCGCTTGGCGCGCACCTTCTCGGCCACATCCCGCTTGCCCTCGGCGTCGGCCTTTTCGATGGCCTTGTCGAGGTTGTCGAGCCCGAGCGGCTTGTCGAGCACCTCGAACTCGGGCTTGATCTTGTCGCCGTCGAAGAGGAAGGGGGCAAACTCCCCATCTTCCAGCATCTGGGACTTGAGCTTGCCGCGGTCTTCCGGCGTGGGCTCCTTCACCCGCAGTGCCAGCGTCTGGTCTTCCGTGCGACCATAGAGCGGGCAGAGATCGATATTATGGTTCGAGGTGTTCTTCTTGAGCCGATCCTCGACCGTCTCATCCGTCTGGGTTCGGATGAAGCCATCGGTCAGATACTGGGCGAAGGAGGGAAAGAGGCAGGTCGACTTCGGGCACATGCGCTGCGTGCCGGAGGTGCGCTCGAACAGCGGGCTGATGTCCTCCCATGCGGGCAGGCTCTCCTGATCGAGCGGTGAGACGCCGAGATGCCGCGCGCTCCATTCCGTGTCCGTGAGACTGGCCCAGGAGGTATAGTCGCTGCGGGTCGAGAAGGGATGCGGGCGATTGCGGACTTGCTTGACGATCCGGTTGATCACGATCCGGTTGATCAGGGCATCGAGCGGCGGCACCTTCTCGATCAGCCCCACGAGCCAGGGCACATTGAGCAACCCCATAAGCAGGTCACCGATCTGGCCGGTCAGACGGCGCAGAAAGAGCTCGACCGTGCGGGATTTCTTCAACTGGCCGTAGAAAGCGCGGAAGATCAGCGGAAAGACCAGGATGTACCAGAGCTGGCCTTGCCAGGGCTGATCCAGCACGACGATCGACCACAGACCGACGATCACGCTGGATATCGTAAAAATCCACCAGCCGTGCTGGCGGCCGCGCCACATCTTGAAGATACCGAAGAGGCTGGCCAGAAAGACGGGCACCAGCAAGAGCCGCGCGCCGTCCCCCGGAAACTGGGTGAGATGGCGCATCATCTGGTAGAGCATCACTGCTCCGATGAGAGCGCAGGCGGCTGTGAGAAAGGTTTTTTGCTGCGATTGAGCGCGCGTTGCCATGATCAATCCTCCGGCACGGTCTAAAATGGGTCACTAAAATACCGGCTATTTCACACCAAAACGACGCGTTTTTCTAGTTTTGATTGAGGTTGTCGATCCGCCAGGGCGCGTGGCGCTCTGTCTGGCTCTGCGCTCGGGGTGGCGCTGGCGTGCTGAGATCGGCCAGGCGCGCTGGGTTTATCATGATCGATTATTGGTTCAATCCCGGCGCGCTTGGCGGTACAACGTCGGCAGCGTACCCAACAGGATCTGTCCCGCCCATGCCGCCGTCCTCGCCTCAATCCATGACCCGCGCACCGCGCCGCAGCAGACCGGTGCGCGTGGCGGATGAGATCAAGCAGTGGGTGGTCGAGCAGGATCTCCAGCGCGGCGATCGCCTGCCCGCCGAGCCCGAGATGATCGAGCGGTTCGGCATGGCCAAGGGCACGATTCGCGAGGCCATGCGCATTCTCGAAGCGCAAGGGCTGATCGAAACCCGCACAGGGCCGGGCGGCGGCAGCTTTGTGGGCGAAGTCTCGGCCGAGCGGGCGCGGGCGCTTCTTGGAAATTACTTCTACTTCAAAAATCTTACGATCGCCGATATCTATCAGGTGCGCCGGGTTCTGGAGCCCGAACTTGCGGCCTCGCTGGCGGGCAAGCTGACGGATGCGCAACTGGCCGAGCTTGAGGAGCTGGCCGACCAGTTTCCCGACCCGCCGCGATCTGCCGCGGGCGAGCGCGCGCATCACGTGGGTTCACTTGAGGTGCATGCGCGGCTGGCGTCCTTTGCGGACAACGAGCTTCTGGGATTTCTGATCGGTTTCATGTCGCAGATCCTGTCGGATTTGACGATCTATCGCCGTCTCTACAACCCGCCAAACATCGAGCTCTGGCGCAAGGGGCGGGAGTGCCATCAGCGGTTGCTGGTCGCGCTGCGCGATGGCGCCGCCGAGGAGGCGCGCGAGATCATGTTGGAGCATATGGAGGCTGCCGAGGCGATGATGATCACGCAAGAGGCCGAGGTGCAGCGCCGCTTCATGGCCGAGCAGCGTCTAGGCCGTCTTTGATCGGTAGGGGTCGTTGCGCGTGGGCACCACTTCGGTCCAGCTGACGTAGGGTTGCGAGGTGGCGCGGTCATAGAGCGCCTGCATGGCCTCGAGCGGATTTTCGGCATAGTCGATCCGCAGCGAGAGCGGCGCGTGATCGGCGTGCAGTTGCAGGAGTGCCGCGGATTTCAGGCCGCGAAGGTCACCGCCCGCTGCTGCGGCAGCCCTCAGGCCGGACAAAAGGCGCACGGCCATCGGGCCGTGGCCTTCGCGATACCCATCGCGGGCTGCCGTCAGAACTTTGGCACTTACCAGCATGTTGCCGCTGACCACAAGGCAGTCGGCGTCCAGCGCGCCTGCGTAAGCGATGCTGTCTGCGCCGGTGAAGCTTGCGGTGCCGCCTGTGCCGTCCAACACGCTGAGCTGCCGATGACTGCGCCCCGGATCGTCCTTGGTCAGCCGTGCGACGGTGTCTCGCGCCGAGAGCCCGGTGCCCATCAGGCTGAGCGCGTCTTCGCCCCAAAGCGTGCTGGGCGAGCTTCCCTGCGAGGCCGACAGACCGGACCGGACATCGCCGCGCAGCACCCATCCACCGACGCAAAGGCTGCCCGTTGTCGCGGCGCCTCCGAAAGTGCCCGAATTTACATCAAACGCGAGGAGGGAAATCGTCATATACTGACCTCGAGTGATTTTCCTTGTATTTATCATGAAAATTTGCAGCACTGCAATTAATCATGATAATTTCTAACCGGCATTCAACAGAGAGGACAACAGAAATGACAGTTTTGACATGGACGCGTCGCGGCGTACTGGCTGCGTTGGCTGCCCTCGGCCTGGCTTTCGGCGTCGCTGCGCCGCTCCTGGCGCAAACGCCGCCCGGTGTGCTGATCGTCGGACAGATCGCCGAGCCCAAGGCGCTCGATCCGGCGGCGGTCACGGCAGTGAATGACTTTCGCATTCTGATGAATGTCTATGACGGCCTGGTGCGCTACAAGGACGGCACGCTCGAGGTGGAACCGGCGCTCGCCACAGCCTGGGAGATCAGCGAGGACGGGACGGTCTATACCTTCACGCTGCGCGAGGGCGTGAGTTTTCACGATGGAAGCACCTTCGACGCCGAAGCCGTAAAGTTCAACTTCGACCGGATGCTGAAGGAGGATCATCCCTACCACGACACCGGACCCTTCCCCTTGGCCTTTTTCTTCTCCGCCGTGGAAGACGTCGCGGTCATTGACCCGCTGACTGTGCAATTCACGCTGAACGCCCCCTATGCGCCGTTCCTGTCAAATCTGGCTTATCCCACGGGGCTTATCGTCTCGCCGGCAGCCGTCATGCAACACGGTTCGGAGTTCGGCCGCAACCCCTCGGGCACCGGTCCCTTCACCTTTTCCGAATGGCGTAGCAATGAGGCCGTGGTGATCGAGGCCAACCCGGACTATTGGGATGGCGCGCCGGCGAGCCAAGCCGTCGTCTTCCGCCCGATCTCCGATGCGAACACCCGCACGGCCGAGATGCTGGCCGGCGGGATCGACCTGATGGTCGAGGTGCCGCCCGTGGCGCTTTCGGAGTTCGCAGGAGAGGCTTACACGCTGCATGAACAGGCGGGGCCGCATGTCTGGTTTCTGATCCTGAACGCCAAAGAAGGGCCCTTTGCCGATGTCCGCGTACGCCAGGCTGCGAACTATGCGATCAACAAATCGGCGATCGTGAACGATGTGCTGGAAGGTACCGCGGCGGTGGCGGCGGGCCCCACGCCGCCGGCCTTCGCATGGGCCTACAACGAGAGCTTGGAGCCTTATCCTTACGATCCCGAGAAGGCCAAGGCGTTGATTGCAGAAGCGGGCGCCGAGGGGGCGGAGCTGACATTCTATGTGACCGAAGGCGGCTCCGGCATGCTCGATCCAGTGGCCATGGGGACGGCGATCCAGGCCGATCTGAAGGCGGTGGGGTTCGATGTGACCATCGAAACCTACGAGTGGAATACTTTTCTCGGTGAAGTGAACCCGGGCCTGGAAGGCAAGGCCGACATGGCGCAGATGGCCTGGATGACGAACGATCCCGATACGCTGCCGTATCTGGCGCTGCGAACGGAGGCTTGGCCGGACAAGGGCGGGTTCAATTCGGGCTATTACTCCAATCCGGAGGTGGATAAGCTGCTGGAGGACGCGCGGTCTTCCACGGATCAGGCGCAGCGCGCGGCGCTCTATCAGGAAATGCAGAGCATCGTGCAGCAGGACGCGCCCTGGGTCTTTGTGGCCAACTGGAAGCAGAATGCGGTGACCTCGGACCGGGTTGAGAACTTTGCCCTTCAGCCATCTTTCTTTCTGCTGCTGAAGGACGTGGTGAAGAACTGAATTGGTTTCGGACCGGGCTGAGCCCGGTCCGACC
>NZ_JALIEB010000005.1:203236-279889 GCF_025755255.1 Roseobacter sinensis
CGCGCGCCCCCCCCGGCCGGGGGGCGTTGCCCCCCGGACCCCCCAGGATACTTGCAGCCAGAAGAAGGGGATCCCGCGCATGGCTGGCTACATTCTCAGGCGACTGCTGTCTGCCATTCCGGTGCTTCTGGGGATCACGGTCATTGTCTTTGTGATCATGGCGCTGATCCCCGGAGATCCGGCCACCGCCATTCTGGGCTCTTTCGCGACGCCGGAGAATGTCGAGAAGCTGAACCGCGATCTTGGGCTCGACAAGCCCTTGGTCGCTCAGTACTTCATCTGGCTTGGCAATATGCTGCAAGGCGATTTCGGTCAGAGCTTCGCGCTCAACCGACCCGTGATCGACGAGGTGCTGGAGCGCTTTGGGGCGACATTGATCCTCGCCGGAACGGCCTTTGTGCTCTGTTCCCTCTTCGGGGTGATCGCAGGCGTCGTCTCGGCGGCGCGGCAATATGGGTTTGCGGATAAGGTGATCACCTTCGTTGTGCTCTTGGGCATTTCGATCCCGTCTTTCTTTCTTGGCATGATGATGATCCTCACCTTTGCGGTGAGTCTGCGCTGGTTTCCCGTCTCCGGCATGTGGCCGATCTATGGTGCGCGAGATCTTGCTGCGCTGATCGACCACCTGACGATGCCGGCGCTGGCGTTGGCGGTGGTGGCGACGGGGGTGATCGCGCGGCTGTCGCGCTCGGCCATGCTGGAGGTGTTGCGGCAGGATTTCATCCGGACCGCACGTGCGAAGGGCGTGCCGGAGGGCCGCGTGGTCTGGCGCCACGCCTTGCGCGCTGCGATGGTCTCGATCATCCCGGTGCTGGGCATCCAGGCAGGCTTCGTCCTTTCGGGGGCCGTCTATATCGAGATCGTGTTTCAATGGCCGGGTGTTGGGCGCATGCTGGTCGACGCGATCCTCAAGCGGGATATTCTGCTGGTGCAGGGTGGCGTGGTTTTGGTGGCCGCCTGTTATGTCATGTTCAACATCGCTGTGGATGTGGCGCAGAGCCTGCTCGATCCACGGATCAAGACGTGAGGGCGTTTCTGACGCTGCTGGCGCGCAACCGGCTGGCGCTGTGGGGCGGCGTGGTTCTGGCCGGGGTCGTTCTGCTGGCGCTGATCACGCCCCTTCTGCCACTGGCTGAGCCCGATGTGACGGATACCGCGAACCGGTTCAAGGCGCCGTTCTCTGAGGGCGCGCTGCTCGGCACCGACCATCTGGGGCGCGATCTACTGAGCCGCTTGCTGTGGGGGACGCGATTGTCCCTGGCGGTTGGCTTCGCGGCCGCGATGATCGCTGCGACCCTTGGGGCGGCCATCGGGATCATCGCGGGGTTTTACGGGGGGCGGGTGGACAACGTCATCATGCGCGGCGTCGATATGCTGATGGCGTTCCCCTACATCCTGCTGGCATTGGCAATTGTCGCGGCCCTCGGGCCGGGGTTGCTCAATGCGTTGATTGCGGTGGCGGCGGTTAACGTGCCCTTCTTCGCGCGCAATATTCGCGGGGTAACGGTCAGCATTGCGCACAAGGAATTCGTCGATGCCGCGCGTCTTGCGGGGATGAGCAATGCGCGCATCATCCTGTTCGAGATTCTCCCCAATGTGCTGCCGGTGATTGTCATTGCGATGTCGACAACCATCGGCTGGATGATCCTCGAGACGGCGGGGCTATCGTTTCTGGGGCTCGGGTCGCAGCCGCCGCAGGCCGATCTGGGCTCGATGCTGGGGGAAGCGCGCGCAGCGCTGATCACCAACCCGCATACGTCGATTGTCTCGGGCGCGATGATCCTCGTGATCGTGATGTGCATCAACCTCTTGGGCGATGGGGTGCGCGATGCGCTGGACCCGCGGCTGAGGTCCGGCGCGCTGAGCCGCCCGGTGCCTGCCACGGCGGTGTCACGGGAAGACGTCCCCGCGGCGAAGGGTGAGGCCCTGCTGGACGTGCAGGTGTTGCAGACGCAGTTTCACGTCAAGGATCGGGTCTACCGCGCAGTGGGCGGGGTCGATCTGACGGTGGAACCGGGGCAGTGCCTCGGGATCATCGGCGAAAGCGGGTCAGGCAAATCGGTCACCGCGCTGTCGGTGATGGGGTTGGTCGCCTCGCCACCCGGCGTGATCACGGGGGGTGCTGTGCGCTACAAGGGGGACGATCTGATCGGTGCGCCCTACGAGGTCTTGCGGTCGCTGCGCGGAGATCGCGTGGCGTATGTCTTCCAGGACCCGCTGGCGACATTGCATCCGCTCTACACGGTGGGGGACCAGCTGATCGAGGCGGTGCGGGTGCATCACCGCGTGGCACGCGCAGAGGCGCGTGCGCGGGCGATCGAGCTGTTGACCTCGGTGCGCATCCCCAATGCGCAGAGCCGCGTCGACAGCTATCCGCACGAGCTGTCGGGGGGCATGCGCCAACGGGTGGGCATCGCCATGGCGCTGGCCAATGACCCGGAGATCATCATCGCGGATGAGCCGACGACGGCGCTGGACGTCACGGTGCAGGCGCAGATCCTGTCGCTGCTCGATGATCTGCGGCGGGACCGCGGGCTGGCGATCATCTTCATCACCCATGACTTCGGTGTCGTGGCCCAGCTCTGTGACCGGGTCGCCGTGATGTATGCCGGCCGCATTGTCGAAGAGGGGCCGACCGAGGCGATCCTGACCTCGCCTGCACACCCCTATACAGCGCGGCTCATGGCCTGCGTGCCGGAGCTGGGGCAGGGGCGGCGGCGCTTGGAGGCCATCGCCGGGCTGCCACCCGCCGTCGACAGATTGCCAGCCGGCTGTGCCTTTGCCGAGCGCTGCGTGAAGGCCAGAGAGGCCTGCCGGGCCAGCGAGATCGCGCTTGCGGGCACAGGCGCGCGCGCGGTGCGCTGCATCGATCCCGATGTGCCCCTCGCGGCGGAGACTGTGGCATGACCCCCGCGCTGCGCCTGATCGATCTGTCGAAGACCTTCGAGGTCGGCAAGTCTTTCTTCGGCCCGCCGAAGGGCAGGGTGCATGCGGTGCACCCGATCACGCTTGATGTGCAGGCGGGTGAGACACTGGGCATCGTGGGCGAGTCGGGGTGCGGAAAGTCTACGCTCGCGCGGTTGCTGGTGGGGCTGACCGCCCCGACCACGGGCCGGATCGAAATTGAAGGCGATGTGCTGAGCACCGCCGATCCGGCAGCCTTTGGCAAGCGCATCCAGTATGTCTTTCAGGACCCGATCAGTAGCTTGAATCCGCGCAAGACGATCCGCGAGATCATGGAGGCCCCGCTCAAGCACCTGCATGGGCTGAACCGCGCGGACCGGTCCGTGCGCATTGCCGAGATTTTCGATGCGGTCAATCTGCGTCAGGAGTTTCTCGACCGCTACCCGCATGAGTTCTCGGGCGGACAGGCCCAGCGGATTGGCATCGCTCGCGCGCTGGCGGCTGAGGCGCGAATCCTGATTCTGGACGAACCGGTCTCGGCGCTGGATGTCTCGGTGCAGGCGCAGGTGTTGAACCTGCTCGCCGATCTGCGGCGGCAGATGGGTCTCACCTATCTCTTCATCAGCCACGATCTGGCGGTCGTCGAAGCGGTGAGCGACCGTGTTGCCGTCCTCTACTTCGGCTCGATTGTGGAGATCGGGCGGGCTGAGACCATATTTGCCAAGCCGGCGCACCCCTACACCAAACTGCTCGCGGACAGCGCGCCGGTCGTGGGGCGCGCACTGACAGCACCGGAAGGGCGAGAGACGGAGCTGCCGGATCCGCTCAACCCGCCGGAGGGCTGTGCGTTCCGCGCTCGTTGCCCGCGCGCGAGCACACTCTGCGCCACGGTCGCACCGCCGCTGCGGGATCTGCGTCCGGACCATCGCGTCGCCTGCCACAATCCCGTCTGAAAAAGCGGATTGCACTCTGTGTCAGAACGCGATTTCCATGGCACCGGGGCGGCACAACGCTGCCTGACACCATGAAGAGGCCGCCATGAACCGCGTTGTTGTCTTGGGCTTGGGAAAGGTCGGCACGTTGGCCGCCGAATTGCTGCACGAAGCTGGTTTTACGGTGACCGCGGTCGACATGAACGGCGGCGACAGGGCTCTGCCGTTCGAGACTCGGGCGTACGATCTTGCAGAGACGAACCAGCTCGAAGCCGACCTGCAGGCGGCGGATGCGGTTCTGTCCTGCCTTCCCTACCACTTGAATGCGGCGGTCGCGGTCTTGGCGCACCAGGTCGGCCTGCATTACTTCGACCTCACCGAAGATGTGCCCACCACAAAGGCGATCCGCAAGATGGCCAAGACGTCGCGGGGCCTTATGGCGCCGCAATGCGGGTTGGCGCCGGGCTTTGTCGGCATTGTCGGCGCCGACCTGATCGGCCAGTTCGACGACTGCCGGATGTGCAAGATGCGGGTGGGTGCGCTGCCGCAGCATCCCACCGGCCTCATGGGGTATTCCTTCAACTGGTCGCCCGAAGGCGTTGTGAACGAGTATCTGAACGACTGTGAGGTGCTCGAGGACGGGCAGATCAAGGTCGTGTCGCCCATGGAGTGGATCGAGAAGCTTTACATTCACGGCACGGAACTGGAGGCCTTCACCACCTCCGGGGGGTTGGGCACGATGTGTGAGACCTACCTCGGTCGGGTGCCGAACATCGATTACAAGACAATGCGCTACCCCGGTCACGTTGCGCTGATGAACTTCTTCTTTCACGAGCTCCTGATGCGCGACCGGCGGCAGGAGGCGGGCGAGATCCTAGTGAATGCAAAACCGCCCGTCGAGGACGATATCGTCTATGTGCACGTCTCCGCAGAAGGAATGATCGGCGGCCGGCTTGCGCGGCGTGAATTCGTGCGGGGCTACAAGCCCATCTCTCTGGCGGGGCAGCGGCGGACCGCCATTGCCTGGACAACCGCCTGCTCCGTGGTCGGCGTGATCGAGCTTGTGCGCGACGGCGGCTTGCCGGGATTGGGTTTTCTGAAACAGGAAGACGTCCCGCTTGCCGGCTTCCTTGAGACCCGCACGGGTCGGATCTATGCCCAGGAGGGCGCGTTCTGATGCTCAGAGGATCCGTGGGTCTGCGATTTCGGTCGCGAAGCGGGGCGGCGACAACGCGCTCTGGAACCAGTTCACCAATGTGTAGATCGAATAGACCGGGCGCCCTGTGGCAAGGCGTACATCCTGCGCGTAGGGCACCATATTTGTGCATTCAAGCACGATTGCGCCCACATCCGGATGCGCCTTGACCAAGGCCGCGGCGCTGTCCAGCATGTCGAGACGGCATGCCTCGAAGTCGATCGTCGCTTGATCGGTCAGGAACGCCTGCGAGAAGGCGCGCCCGCCTTCGGTTCCGACGATGGGAACGTCTGGCGCGGCACCGGCCGATGTCAGATGGGCGCGGCTCAGGCTGGTTTTGGAGACGGTCAGCACACCCACCTGCTGGCCTTGGGGCAGGGTTCTCTGGATCATCGGGATTTGCATCAGGGCGGAGCTTGCGACCGGCACGCCCAGCCCGAGTGCCAGATCGCTCTGCAACACGGAGAGAAAACCGCAGTTGGTGACGATCCCGTCACAGCCCATGCGCACGAGCGCCTTGCCTTCCGAGATAAAGGAGTCGCGCATCGCGCGGGCGTCTTTCAAAACGATCAGGTCGGGTGTGGCGCCTTCGACAACCCGGTAGTGCACCGGGAACCGCCATGTGGTGGCATTGCCGATGTCCCCGGGTATCCGCGGAAACCGCGTCTCCAGCATCAGGATGCCGACGGTCGCCCCATAGACTGTTTTGCCGCCCGACTGGACCTCCATGGGACGCTGCTCCGTGCTGGTTGCTTCCCGTTTCATCTTGCATGCTGACGCAGTTGGCGGCAAAGGGCAAATCCGCGGTGCGCTCGGGCAACGATTGACGAGGGCGCGCGGGCCGGCAAAACTGGGGCGCGTTGAACTGGGCACGGCATGACGAGGCAGGTGATCATCATCGGCGCCGGAATTGTGGGCGTCTCGACCGGCATCTGGCTACGTCGTTATGGTGTCGAGGTCATGCTTGTCGATCGGCAAGCACCGGGCCAGGGCACCTCCTACGGCAATGCCGGCGTTCTTGCCGCCTGTTCGATGGTTCCCGTCACGGCGCCTGGCCTCATCGCGAAGGCGCCGGGCATGTTGCGCGACAAGGATTTTCCGTTGTTTTTGCGATGGGCCTATCTGCCCAAGCTGGCGCCTTGGTTGATGCGGTATCTCAGCCACGCAAACGACAGCGAGACGCGCCGGATCGCCGAAGGGCTGACGCCGATTGTCGCTGATACGGTGGCGCAACACAAAGCCTTGGTGCAAGGCACCCCGGCCGCTGAATGGGTGACCGACAGCCCCTATCATTTCGCCTACCGGGACCGTGCGGCCTTCGAGGCGGATCGTTACACCTGGGATCTGCGCCGCGAGGCGGGCTTCGTACCCGAGATCGCGGAAGATGCAGAGGTGCAGGAGATCGAGCCGAACCTCTCGACCACCATAGGCTGTCTGGCGACCATGCAGGATCATGGCTTCATCCGAGATCCCGGAGGCTATGTCGCCGCGCTTGCCGAGGTGTTCCGTGACATGGGAGGGCAGATCAGAACCGCAGACGTGACGGAGTTCGAGCGGGTTGACGACCGGGTCGTCGCAGTCTGCACCACCGAAGGACGGCTGCGTTGCGATGAGGTGGTGCTTGCAACAGGGGTCTGGTCCAAGCCACTGATGCGGAAACTCGGCCTCAAGGTGCCGCTCGAGAGCGAGCGGGGCTATCATATCGTCTTCGAAGAGGCCCGGAACGGCCCCCTGGCTCCCACGATGGTGGCCCGCGGGAAATTCGTTGCAACGCCCATGGCCGCCGGGCTGCGCTGTGCCGGGGTCGTCGAATTCGGCGGCCTGGAGCTGGGGCCGTCGCAGGCGCCCTTCGCTTTGCTGCGCAGGCAGGTCCGATCAGCCTATCCCGCGCTGACCCATGGGCGGGAAGAAGAATGGATGGGCCACCGCCCGGCCCCCGCGGACAGCCTGCCACTGATCGGGGAAATCGGTGCCAGCGGGGTCTACAGTGCCTTCGGGCATCATCACATCGGATTGACGGGCGGTCCGAAAACGGGCCGGCTGATCGCGGATCTGCTGACCGGGCGGACGCCGAACATTGATCTGCGCCGCTACAGCCCCAACCGGTTTGCAAGCAGCTAAGCCGCGGCGCCCCCGGGCGTCAGCCATGCGTCGAGGTAGGTCTCCAAACGCGTGATCATCGGCTCACCGTTGTGGATAGCGCAGAATTGCAGGCCCATGGCCTGTATCGCGAAGGCCTGAACCCCATCGGCGAGCAGATGCGGCGAGATATCCTTGCGGAAGGGCCCGTCGGCCAGCCAGTCGGCGATTACGCTGATTTGGCGGGAAAAGGTCTTGGCGATCGGGCCGATCTCTTCGCGAGCGGCGGCACCTGAGTGCCGTAGGATCACATCGAAGACGTAGCGTTCCTGGGTCATGAACCCCAGAAGCGGGCGCAGATGGGTGACCAGTTCTCCAACGCTGGTAGGGGCGTCTTGCTGGGCCAGTTTATCGAGCTCAGCATCGATGCGCGCGCCGATCATCAGGTCCATCAACGCATCCTTGTCCGGAAAGTGAGCGAAGAAGGTGCCCTTGGCCACGCCCGCTTTCTGCACCACCTCGTCGATCCGCATGTCCTGATAGCCTTTCGCCGCAATGATCTCCTGTGCGGCCGCAATCAGGTTGCGACGGGTGATGAGCGTGCGTTTCTGGACGGGTTTGGTCATGGCTCAGTCATACACTTTAAATGACCGTGGTCAAGTTTTTATTGACCGTGGTCATTTCCATATTTATGACCGCGGTCAATTATGGAATCAGTTGGAGCACACACCCATGTCTGGCAAACGCATCTTCGTCCTGAACGGTCACCCCGCGCAGACCTCCTTAAACCGACATCTGGCGGAAACCTATGCCGCAGCGGCGCGCAAGGCCGGTCACGAGGTCCGTCTGACACACCTTGCGGATATGGAGTTTGACCCCGATCACGGCTTTGCGGGATACGCGCAGCACAAGCCTTTGGAAGCGGTTTTGCAGGCCTTTCGGTCGGACGTCGAATGGGCCGAACATATGGTGCTCACAACTCCGATGTGGTGGGGCGGTCTTCCAGCCAAGCTGAAGGGCCTGATCGACCGCACATTTCTGCCCGGATGGGCCTTTGATACGCGAAACCGCAATCGCATCGGGATGCCTCGACCGATGCTCGGCGGCCGTACGGCGCGGGCGATCGTGACGTCGGATTCGCCGGATCTCTTCTTTGCTCTGATGTATCGCAAGGCGTTGCTGCGCCAGATCAGAGGCCAGATTTTCAACTTCGTCGGCATGCGGCCGGCCAAGACCACCCATCTCGCGCCGGTCGGTGAGGCGAACGCTGGCACGATAGAAGGCTGGCAAAGGCAGATTGACGCGCTGGGTGCCGCCGGGCGCTGACAAGCGGTTCCTAGGCGGTCGAAAGCGGCGGGCGCGAGCCGACGAAATTGGGCAGGGGCGTCAAAGACAGCGGAATGTGTCTCGAACGCGCGTGCCACTGGCCGGTCCCGTGCGCGACGACCCCGGCACGGCTCGAAGGCTCCGATCTTGCGTCGTGGATCCGTTCGAGGGCACACTGGTTTCAAAGGCGTTTCGGCTGCTGGTCGCCGGCAAGAGCGATGGCTTGGGCCGCTCCCACCGATCCCGGACGGCGTCGGAGCGCAAAGCTGCAGGTGATGATCTGTCTTTGCCGATTGTCCCGCCCGCGGCGAAGCAGGCCACATTCTGTTGAGAACTGGCTGCGCTGAACCCGTTCAGCGGCCAGCACGCACCGAATCCCAGCAATGAGAAAGGACGCGCCATGGCGAAATTCGTGTTCGGAATGAACCTGTCTCTGGATGGCTATGTCGATCACGAGGCATTTGAACCCGGAACGGCCCTGTTCCGATACTTTATCGCGCAAACAGAGCGGGTGAGCGGAAGCCTCTACGGCCGTCGCATGTACGAGGTCATGCGATACTGGGACGAGGACGATCCAAGCTGGAGCGACGATTTCTGCAACTTCGCTGACGCGTGGCGCCGGCAGCCGAAATGGGTCGCCTCCCGGACCCTGCGCTCTGTTGGCCCGAACGCCACACTTGTCGAAGATGATCTGGGGTCATTTGCGAAGAACTTGAAAGGCGCGGTGTCGGGGGAGATTCAGGTCGCTGGGCCGGACGTGGCGCATCATCTTGGGCAGCTCGGTCTCGTTGACGAGTACCAGCTTTTCCTTCGGCCCGTCGTGCTTGGCGCGGGTAAGCCGTTCTTCAAGGGAGCGCGCCCCAAGCTCCAGTTTGTGGGCAGTGACAGAATTGGAGAGGACGCCGTAAGGCTGACTTATGCGAACCCAGACCCGGAACCGTTCGCAGAGTGACGCCTCCCACCGTCTGCTTCCTTTGCAATAGGACGATCTTATCCCCAATGCCGATAGTCGCGCCGGCAACGTTGCGGGGTCTGAGCCTTAGTTGATCCAACTCAGTCTTTTGTCAGCCCAGGAGGTGAAGCCTATCGATGGCCTAGGAATTCTTTTGCCGATCTGGCATCAGCAAGAGCGGTGGATGCGAGCACTGGTGATCTGAAGGCGTGCAAAGTCGGGTGGAACCGAATGCAACGGAGATGGCGCAAGCGGGGTGGTGGTCAGGACACTCACTCAGCAAAGCGACCTTGGCCGTTGATTTCTCAATCCATTGTCGGTTCGAGGAGCAGTGCGAAGGCCGGGGCCGTTCGTACGAAACCTGCCATGCATTCGGCTCCGGCACACTGGATGTTGCGTGTCCTGCGGATGCTAGCGCGGGCCGCACGACAAAAGCGACTGCGACCGACTTGAAGACTTAGCAGTCACACGCGACACAATGACCGACGACAGCCGACGTTGTCGACCAACAACCGGCGATGCCACTGGTCTCCACGCTCGTGCTTGAGACCAGCTTCGAACCTAACACACCCCGCGAAGCAGGCTGACTGCCGAGCTACGGCCAGATTGAGCTGCCCTGCACAGACCCGTGCTACCGACGACTTCGCTTTGAACCGAGGATCAGGCCGCGCGGTCGGATATCTCGTTCTTGAGGGTCAGCGCGTGCAGTGTCTCAAAGATCTGCTGGCCGCTCAACCGCGAGATGTCAAAGGCTGTCTTGGAGCCGATCTCGCCGAAAAGCTCGGCACAGACGCTGTCGCTGCCGATAAAGCCCATGGACCAGCGGGGAAACGATCTCTCGGTGATGCGGCTGGTATCCAGAACGGTGATGTGATCATGCCGTTCGTCCATCTGGATGCGCTCAAAGGTCTCTTCTACGGCGTCAATCGGGCCTTCGAGCACCTGTCCGAACACACCCGAATTGAAGATGAGCGCCCCGGTGACATTGAACCGTCCGTTGTTGAACTGAGATTTTTCCAGGATCTTGTCTATTTCCCAGGCCATCATTTCACGATCGGTATCGTAGGTCTGGTAGCTGAAATAGACAACGCGAAGCAGGTCCTCTTCTGTATGCGTCATGATGTGCTTCCTTCTTTTGGGGGTGATTGCAACGAAGCCAGTTCGGGAAGTGGGACTTCGAGAAAAGATCCGATTTCCGCTGGTTTGATGGGGCGTCCGATCAAGTACCCCTGGATCGCCGCGCAACCGTTCTGACGAATTCTCGCAAGCTGTTCGACGGTCTCGACCCCTTCTGCCAGCACATTCATGCCGAACGCCGTGCCCAGCTGCGCAACGGCTTCGACGATGTGGTGGGCGTTTTCATCTGCAAAGGGCTCGCGCACAAATGACTGGTCTATCTTGACCTTGTCGAAAGGATACTTGCGCAGGTAGTTCAGGGATGAATACCCTATTCCAAAGTCATCCAGGGATATCCTGACACCAAGAGCCCGCAGGTCGTTCATGCGCTCCAGAACAACGCTGTCGTTCTTCAGCAACGTCGTTTCGGTGATTTCCAACTCAAGCCGATGCGGTGACAAACCGGACTTTTCCAGTGCGGACCCGACCGCGGTCAGGAACCCGTCGTCTTCGAACTGAATTGAGGACACGTTCACCGCGACAGCGATGTCCTCCGGCCAAGTTACGGCCGTCTTGCACGCTTCCGCCAGAACCCATGTTCCGATTTCGACAATGAGCCCGGTTTCTTCGGCAACACTGAGGAAGTCCAAAGGAGCAACCTCGCCCCGGACCGGGTGATCCCAGCGGATCAGGGCCTCGAAACCACTGACTTTCTGTTGCTCAAAGCTCATTTGCGGTTGAAAGACGATCTTGAATTGATCCAGAAGAACGGCCTTGCGCAGATCGATTTCTATTTCGCGCCGTTTCTCCAGCTCGGCAAACATCTCGTCTTTGAACCAATTGAACTGGTTCCGACCGCCGCGTTTGCTCTCGTAGAGCGCAATATCGGCCCTTTGCAGCATCTTGTCGGGGTCGTTTTCATTCGGGAGGCGCGCAGCCAATCCGACACTCGCGCCGATTGTGATCTGGTGCCCATCGATCAGGAAGGGGCGGCTGATCATCTTGATGATGCGGCCCGCGACATCTTCAGCGGCCGGGAGGGCGCGATCGGACACCAGGATTGCAAATTCATCCCCACCCACGCGCGCCACAAGGTCGTCACGGCGCACTGTTTTCTTCAACCGCTCAGCGACCTTGCACAACAGACCGTCCCCGACCGCGTGCCCCAGCGTATCATTGACTTGCTTGAAGTGGTCGAGGTCGACAAAGAGTGCGACGATCCGCTGATCTCTCCGATCGGCGTCTTCTGACATTCTTTCAAAGCAGGCCTTCAGATGTTTCCTTGTTCCCAGTCCGGTCAGCTCATCCGGTTCGAAGAGCAAGGCGGGGCGCGCTGCTTGGCTCGGTGGAGCAGTGACGACGCCAATCCATCCGCCTGCGCTGTTCGACGACCAGATGATCTTTGCCGTTCGGTCCGATGCGGCGTCAGCCGTTCCTGTTTCGTCGCCAGTGCGCCGCAGTGTGCTGGACGGCAGCGGGCAGGTTGGACAGACGTCTTGGAAGCTCTTCCCGAGGACGGCTGCGCATTCGGTCTCTGGCAGGTCGAATGCTGCAAGAAATGCGTTGTTGACGAATGAGATTTCGTTGTTCGCCGAGAGCGCCACAAGGCCGACGCCGGCATCGCGCAAACCGTGAAGGATCTCGACCGACGGATCGTCGGACGGCGCTGCGGAACTGGATGGGTCAGTCATGCCCACTGCCGAATGATGCTGAGACAACGCAATACTCCTTCACTACGGCCAAAAGACGTATCATCGCAATCGTGTAAGAAATATTGACGAGTAATGCGCTTACATATTGTATTTATTCGAATTTTTAAGGATGCTTGCGCTCTTAAGGTTTTGGCGCCGACGGGGGCAGGGCCTGCTGTGTGACATCGCGCCGCGTTGGGGGTCTAGTGTACGGCCTTGACCTGCCTGTGACTTCTCTTGGGGTCACTTGGCTCAGGGATGCCATCGGTGACCGACAGTTAAGCCTTTCCCGTACCGCGCCTTTTCGGCCTCCTCGACGGCCCGCCGCGGGCCGCGAGGCCGTCCGTGTTGCAGGTCACCTGAGGCATTGCGAAGATCGAACCGCCGGTGGTCGAGATCAGATGCGGCTGCGAAAAGCGGGTCGGCCTGCGCTGGTCGGTTTGGTGCGCGCGCATATTGCCTTTCCCGGGCACAGTCGCATGCGGGATTGACCCAAACGAGCAGGGGTTGTCGTTCAATTCAGGATGGCAATGCCGCGCAGGCGGTTCTTTGCGAAATCGATGAACGCCCGGACCTTTGCAGGCGCGCGGCGTCCTTCCACATGGACGAGGTGGATGGGCAGAGGTTCGGGCTCGAACTGTTCCAACACCGATTGCAGCACGCCTTCCTCGAGATCCGGCCCGACCTGGTAGGACAACACGCGCGCCAGACCCCAGCCTCGGCGGGCAACGGCGATGGCGGCTGCCACGCTGCTGACGGTGAGGCGAGGGGCCACGCGCACGACATCTTGCATGTCGCGGCCGAAGCGCCACTCCGACACCGGGCTGACGGGCGCCGCCGAGACGATCTGATGCGTTGCCAGCTCGGACGGTGTCTGCGGGATACCGTGACGCTTCAAGTAGTGCGGCGCGCCACACACGATCCGCCTGACTCGTCCGACCCGCACAGCCGACAAACCGGACGAAGGCAGCGGCCCGATGCGTACAGCCACATCGAAGCCTTCTTCGACCATGTTCACGATGCGGTCGACCATGAGCACATCGCCCGTCACATCCGGGTAGCTGTCGAGAAAGTCGGTCAGGATCGGAGTGACATAGATCCGGCCGAACTCGTTTGAGCAGGTGATGCGGAGTTTCCCAACCGGGTTCGTGGCGGCCCCGGCCGCTGCGTCATCGGCTGCCTGCACCTGAGCCAGGATATGGCGTGCGTCCTCGAGATAGGCTCGCCCCACTTCGGTGAGCCGAACCCGCCGGGTCGTGCGGGAAAAGAGCCGAGCCCCGAGACGCGCTTCCAGCGCATTCACGCCGCGCGTGGCAGAAGGGGCGCTGAGGCCAACGGTCCGGGCGCCGCCGGCAAAGCTTTCGGCCTCGGCCACCGCGATGAACACTTCAAGGCTTTGCAATCGATCCACGTCGGCACCTTCGATTAATATCAAAAACCGAAATAATGTCTTTCCAAGAAGATATATTCATTTGCCTTTTGGGGCAATCTAACTTCAGGGCACGGGTCAATACAGCCCATCACAGTCAACTCGACACAGGAGACGACGATGTCCCGCATACCCACACCCGAAACTATCTCTGCGGCGCCCGCCGCCAGTCAGCCGCTCTTGATCGCTGTCGAAAAGATGCTCGGTTCGACACCGAACATGGTCCGCCTGATCGGCAACAGCCCGGTGACGCTGGAAGGCTATCTCGGTCTCAACAGCGCGCTGGGCAAAGGCCGGATCAGCGCTGCCACACGCGAACGCATTACTCTGGACATCGCCAATTTCAATGGCTGTGACTACTGCAACAGCGCGCACACTTACCTGGGCAAGGCCCTCGCCAAGCTGGACGACGCCGAGATCGCGGCCAATCGCACGGGCCGATCCACCGACGCAAAGGCCGATGCCGCCGTACGCTTCGCGGTGTCGGTCGCCGAGGCGCGCGGCCGGGTGACGGCCCAGGACGTCGCCGCGGTGCGCAACGCCGGCTATTCGGATGCGGAAGTGGTCGAGATCGTCGGTCATGTCGCGCTCAACGTGCTGACCAACTACATCAACGAGGTGTTCGAGACCGAGATCGACTTCCCGGTCTTTGAAGCTGGGCGGGCCGCCTGAGCCCTCCGATCGGCCGCAGGAGGATCACCAGTATGACCCGCATCGCACCCGCTACACTTCTTGAATTGCGCGCCCGCCGCTTCGACGCGTTAAGCTGCGCCTTGGCGCGCGCGGGCCGCGCGATCCTCCTGCGTCTGCGTTCGCATGCGTCGGTGGCCCTTCCGCACCGGCCCGAAACCCAGCAGCACGACCTGACCGCCCCCCCAATATGTCTCCAGCCTCACTGACCTTGGCTTCCACGTGAAAGGACACCTGCCATGACCACAGCCGTCAAACTCTACCGCAACCCCAAATCCGGCCATTGCCACCGTGTCGAACTGATGATGTCGCTTCTGGACGTGCCTTACGAAACGATCGATCTGGACATGGCCAACGGTGCGCACAAGGCGCCGGCCTATCTGGCCATCAGCCCTTTGGGCCAGGTGCCGGCCATCGACGACAACGGCACCACGCTGTCGGACAGCAACGCCATCCTCACCTATTTGGTCGCTCGCTACGGAGATGACGCCGAATGGACAGGGACGACCCCGGTCGAGAAAGCCGAGATCCAGCGCTGGCTGTCCATCGCTGCGGGCGAGATTGCCTCGGGCCCAGCTGCCGCGCGGCTGGTTACGGTCTTTGGCGCCGGTCTCGACCACGCTGCCGCCAAGGCGAAGGCGCATGCGCTGTTCACGGTGATGGACGCAGCGCTCGAGGGGAAGACCTTCCTTGTGGGCGAGCGGCTCACCATCGCTGACGTGGCGGGCTACAGCTACATCGCGCATGCCCCGGAAGGCGGCGTGCGCCTCGAAGGCTACCCCAACATCCTGGCCTGGCTCTCGCGGATCGAAGCCCAGCCGAAATTTGTCGCGATGGCGAAGTCTCCGGTCCCCGCGGGCGCCTGACAGCAGCCCCCTTCACTCAACCAAAGGACAGACCGATGCGCGATGCAGCCGATCCTTTCCACGCCGGTGAACTCAGGGCGCAAGCCCTGGCCGGCAAGACGGATGTTCCGGAATGGGCAGCCGGCTTCATCCGCCCCTTCATGCCCGACCAGCACCGCGATTTCTTCTCGCAACTGCCCTTCCTGGTTCTGGCGGGCGCAGATGATGCAGGCCGGCACTGGGTCACGCTGCTCGACGGTCCTGACGGGTTTGTCCGCTCGCCTGACGATACGACACTCGCGATCGCCTCCACATTCGATGCGCAGGATCCATTGGCCGCGGCACTCGGTGCCGGAACCGACGTGGGTGTGCTCGGGATCGAACTGGCCACGCGGCGTCGCAACCGGATGAGCGGCAGGTTGCGCCGGAGCGGCGCCGGCTTTGTCATCGATGTCCGCCAGAGCTTTGGCAACTGCCCGCAATACATTCACGAGCGGGAGTGGCGCCGCGTGCCGACACACGATGCACCGGACGCCCTGCGCAGCACCGCTTTGACGGCGGACCAGACCGCCCGCATCCGCGCGGCCGACACGCTCTTCATCGGAACCGGGCAGATGAGCCGGGACGATCATGCCTCGAACGGGTTTGATGCCTCGCACCGGGGTGGTGCGCCTGGGTTCGTGTCGGTCGTGGATGCGACGCATCTGCGCATCCCGGATTACGCGGGGAACAATTTCTTCAACACCATCGGAAACCTGCTGGAGAACCCCGCAATCGGGCTTGCCTTTGTCGACTTCGAGACAGGCGGGCTGTTGCAGCTGAGCGGGACGGCCAAGATCGACTGGGATGCCACGGACAGCCATGATCCGGGCGCGTTGCGGATGATCGATGTCACCATCGACGCGGTTGTGGATCGTCCTGCGGCCCTGTCCTTGCGCTGGTCGGCGGACACCTCTGACCTGCAAGACTTGGTGGTGGCGAAAAAGGTCGACGAGGCGCAAGATATCACCTCGTTCCACCTGGTTGCTGCGGATGGTGGCGCGCTTGAGCCCTTCGAAGCAGGGCAACATTTGCCGATAGAACTCGAGATCCCGGGCCAGCCCGGCCGAACCCGGCGCAGCTATTCGCTATCGGGCGCCCCCGACAGTGGGACATATCGGTTGAGCATCAAGCGAGAAGGCCAGGGGCTTGCGTCGCGATACCTTCATGACAGCGTCCAGGTGGGAGACCGCATCCGCGCCCGCAGGGCGTCTGGCGAATTCGTCGTGCCCTGCAGCAACTGCCCCTTGGTTCTGGTCAGCGCGGGGGTTGGCCTCACGCCCATGGTCTCAATGCTGCATGCCGCCGTCTCTGAGCGGGCGGACCGGTCGGTCTGGTATGTGCACGGTGCCCGCAGCGGCGCGCATCATGCGCTCAAGTCCGAGGTCGATGCCCTGGTAGCGCGGCGTCCAAACCTGGTCGCCCACACGCTCTACAGCCGTCCGGAGGAGACCGACAGGCCGGGCATTGATTTCCACGAGACGGGGCGCGTGACGGCGAAGACCCTGCTGAACCTGACCCCGGGTGACGATGCGCATTACATGCTCTGCGGTCCGGCGAAGTTCATCGCCGACATCCGCGATGGCCTTGAGGCGGCCGGGGTGCCCGCGCAGCACATCCATTTCGAAACCTTCGGGCCTACCGGATAAGGCGGCAGCACGCTCGAACAGGGCACGTCGTGCGGGCGCATGTCTCGCAGCACGGCGCGGCGTTGCCAAACCGGCAGCTGGCGTCAGAAGACCTCGGGCAGAAGCGCGTCCGGGACGTTCTGATAGCAGACCGGTCGCAGGAAGCGTCGGATCGATAGGGTGCCGACGGAGGTTGCGCCGAAGTTCGTCGAGGCCGGGAAGGGCCCGCCGTGGACCATACTGTCAGCGACCTCGACACCGGTGGGAAAGCCATTGACGAGCACGCGCCCGGCCTTGCGTTCGAGAACCGGCATCAGCGATTGGGCAAGCGGCGTGTCGCCATCATCCATGTGGAGTGTGCAGGTCAGCTGGCCGTGCAGCGCCTGCGCGATCTCGGTCATCTCATCGGCGGTCTCGGCGGTGACGACGATGCCAAGGGGGCCAAAGACCTCTTCCTGTAGCTCGGGAGTGGCGCGCCACTCCCTGGCGGAGACGCGGAAGAGGTAGGGCTTGGCTTCCCGTCCGGCGCAGGCCGCGCCCAGCAGCTCGGTCACGCCGTCCGCACCCGCGACCCGCGCCGTGCCGCTTCGGTAAGCCTCGGCGATGCCGTCGGTCAGCATGGTTTGTGCCGCAGCCTCCCGGAGGGCGGCTTCCGCGGCCTCGATGAAGGCGTCCGATCCGGGCAGCACAACCGCGATGCCGGGGTTGGTGCAAAACTGCCCCGCTCCCATGGTCAGCGAGCCCGCCCAGCCCGTGCCGATCTCTCCGCCCCGCGCCTTGACTGCTTCGGGCAGAAGGAACATCGGGTTGACCGAGCCCAGCTCACCAAAGAACGGGATGGGCTCCGGCCGGGCTGCGCAGAGATCGAACAGCGCCCGTCCGCCGGCCAGCGACCCCGTGAAGCCCACCGCGCGGATCATCGGGTGCTGAACGAGGGCCGTGCCCACGTCGCGTTTGCCGCCCTGGATCAGGCCGAAGACGCCCGCGGGCATCTTGCAGTTTGCGATGGCCGCATGGACCGCTTCGGCCACAATCTCGCCTGTGCCGGGGTGAGCGGAATGCCCCTTGACCACCACCGGGCAGCCCGCAGCGAGCGCCGCTGCCGTGTCTCCGCCTGCGGTCGAGAAGGCCAGTGGGAAGTTCGACGCGCCGAACACGGCCACAGGGCCGATGGGCCGCTGCAGCATCTTTAGATCCGGGCGTGGCAAGGGACTGCGATTCGGCAGGGCCGGATCATGGCGCCGGTCAAGATAGTCGCCCTTCCGGATATGATCGGCAAACAGCCTCAGCTGCCCGGTGGTCCGTGCCCGCTCTCCTTGCAGGCGGGCTTGGGGCAGCCCGGATTCCTGTGTTCCGATCTCTGTGATGGCCTCTTCCCGCGCATCGATCTCGTCGGCGATGGTGTCAAGGAAGTCCGCCCGCGCCTCGCGTGAGGTGTAGCCGTAGGACAAAAGGGCCTCTTCCGCCGCTGCACAGGCCCGATCGACAAGCTCCGGCGTGCCGACGCAAAACGCATGCGCCGGACCATGTGCCGGCGCGGAGGTGAAGGTCTGGTCGCTGTCGACCCAGTGACCTGCGATCAGGTGCTTGCCGTGGGGAGTGAAGCTCATCTTTGGCATCCGTCCATTCAGTGTTTCAGGAAGTCTCGGGTTTCAGCATGGTGCTGACGAAATCATCGCCGTGCCCCGCTCGGGCGAGCGCGCTCAAGCGGTCGGCCAGAACAGCGGCGAGCGGTGCCCGCGAGGGCGCGGATTGAGCAAGCAGCGCTTCGGCATAGCGCAGATCCTTGGCGGCGTTTGCGATGGTGAACTTGGCGCCGGCATAGTTGCCCTCGAGCGCCGGGCCCACGGCGTTCTGAAGCGTGCCGGACCGTGCTGCCCCCGTCATCATCACGTCGTAAAGCGCTTGCGGGTCGACCCCGATTTTGGCGGCACATTGGTAGGCGTCGCTGAGAAGGATCATCGTGCCTTGGGTCACGAGGTTGTTGAGCAGCTTTGCGGCATGCCCGCTGCCGGGCGCGCCGAAGCGACGGATGGTTTTCGAATAGGTCCCGACGATGGCTTCGATGGCCGGACAGTGCTGTTCCACGCAGCCGACAAGTGAGGCGAGGGTCCCGGCTTCGGCTTGAGGGGGCCCGCCGGTGACCGGGGCATCGGCGAAAATAGCGTCACGCTCGCCCAGGCGTTCGGCCAGTTGCACGCTGGTGCCAGGGCGGGACGTTGTGGTGTCGATCCAGATTTGACCGGCACGAAAGCTCGGGACCAGCGCGTCGGCGAGGATTTCCACCACATCGGCATTGGGCAGACAGGTCAACAGAACGTCGCACCGATCCAGCAGGGCAGTGCCATCGGGCGCTTCCTGCGCGCCCCGGTCGAGCAGCGCATCGACCGGGGCGCGGTTGCGATGCGCCACGACATGCACCGGATGGCCTGCCGCCAGAAGCCGGTGCGCCATGCCCGCGCCCATCAGTCCGACCCCGATCACCCCAATCGCGGATTTGCTCATGCAGCGGCCTCGTTTCTGGCGGTGTGTGCCATGCGCACGAGCAAGTCGAAGGCCTGACGCGTTGCGCCTACATTGGCGATGCCCTGGCCTGCGATGTCGAAGGC
Source organism: Roseobacter sinensis (assembly GCF_025755255.1). Taxonomy (GTDB): domain Bacteria; phylum Pseudomonadota; class Alphaproteobacteria; order Rhodobacterales; family Rhodobacteraceae; genus Roseobacter; species Roseobacter sinensis. The sequence continues at coordinate 222,672 of NZ_JALIEB010000005.1, forward strand.
CGTGCCATGCGCCGGAGTAGCAACCGGGATAGGCAGCCCGCCGGCCACGGTCACGCCCCGCTCGAAGCCCATCAGCTTGATCGCGATCTGACCCTGGTCGTGATACATGGTCACCACCGCGTCGACCTCGCCGCGCTTGGCCTTCAGAAAGACGGTGTCCGAGGGCCAGGGGCCGGTCACATTCATCTGCCGCGCCTGGCAGGCTTTGACAGCCGGTTCGATCACGTCGATCTCCTCGCGTCCGAATTTGCCGTTGTCGCCCGCATGAGGGTTGAGGGCGGCCACCGCCACATGGGGCCGCGCCTTGCCTGCGCGCGCGAGGGTCGCATGCGCCAACTCGATCGCACGCTCGATGCCGGGGCCGTCGATGTTCTGCGCCACCTCCTTCAGGCCGATATGGCTGGTCACGCGGGTGGTCATCAACTCGTCGAGCACATTGATTTCCGAATGATACCCGGTGAAGCCCAGATAGCGCGCCATGTACCGGTGCTCATCTTCGGCATCGAGGCCTGCGGCGGTCATCGCGGCCTTGTTGAAGGGAGCAAAGAGCACGCCATCCACATGCCCCGCCTGGGCCAGATCGAGCGCCTTGTCGAGACAGCGAAGTGACGTGGTGCCGCCGGCGACGGTCACTTCGGCGATGCGCACGTCGTCCGCATCAACGGTAGCGAGGTCGAGATGCAGAAGGCCTGTGAAACCGGGGACTTCCGCCTCATCGATCGTCGTCAGCGCGATCTCCAGCCCCGCCTGCGCCGCTCCGCGCTGCCATAGATGCGCGTCGCCCACGAGCAGGATGTCCGCGGCCTCGCGCACGCCGTCCTCGGCGAGGAGTTTGGCGATCAACTCCGGCCCGATCCCCGACGGATCTCCCGGAACGATTGCAAGTCTCGGACGCATCTTTCAGGCTCCTTCCTGTTCGGTCGCCTCGGCCATGGCGGCGGCGATATTGGTCTCCGCGGTGCGCAGGTGCTGGGTGAGCGCGCGCCGCGCCGCGGAGACATCGCGTGCCTTGAGCGCCTCGACAATCTCCAGATGCTCGCGGCGCGTGGCCTCTCGACCGGCCAAGCGCTGTGAGGACAGAAAGCGCACGCGCCAGAGCCGCGCGTTATAGCTGGCATGGGTTTCGCGCAGCGCAGCATTGCCCGAGGCGGCGACAATGGCTTCGTGAAACGTCATGTCCCGGCGGAAGGCCTCCAATTGCCCGTCCGCATCGCGTGCTTCCTTGATCGAGGCGTTGATGCGCGCGATCTCGTCAAGTTCTGCATCGGTCGCGGCGCCACAGGCCAGCTCGCCCGCCAGCGCCTCAAGGGCGCCTTGCACGCGCAGCCAATCGTTGATTTCCCGAAGAGACGGATCGGCGACAAAGGGCCGCCGGGTGGGCCCGTAGACAATGAGCCCTTCGCTTTCAAGAATGCGCAGCGCTTCTTTCAGGGGCGTCCTGCTGATGCCGAAGGCGCTGGCCAGATCGCGTTCGCGCACGGGCATGCCGGGCGCGAGCTTGCCGAGCATGATGAACTCGCGCAGATTGTCAGCGGCCTCGGAGGCGAGCGAGCGGCGCGGCTTCAGCTCGACGAATTCGCGCAACTCATTGGTCCAGATTTCATCAGCCATTTACGTACCCCACCGCAAGACGAGAGGATCGAGAGGCCTCAGCAGGTCGATCAGCCGAGAGCGGATCGCCGGGTGCAAGGGCGGGATCGGGTGGCGACAGAATTCGGATTTGATCACGCCACCCTCGACCATCGCTGCCTTGCAGGACTGCCAGCCGCATTGTCGGTTTTCGTGGTTGATGGCCATGGCCACCCGCCCGTAGGCCTCGGTTGCACCCGCCACATCGCCTGCAAGATGCCTGGTGATCACCGGTTTGATCTGATCGACGATCATGCCGCTGGTCATGGACCCCGTTGCGCCCGCATCGAGATCGGCGAGCAGCGTGATGCCCTCTTCCCCGTCGAAGGGGGCCTCAATGGCATCGCCACCCTGTTCGATCAGCGCGCGGATCTTGTTGGCGGCACGTGGGCATTCGATCTTGAAGAGCTTCACCGCCTCGATCTCGCGTGCCATGCGCACCAGCAGCGGCACGGGCAGATCGACGCCCGAGAGCGGCGCGTCCTGGACCATGATCGGGATGCCGACCTCGCCCACGGCGGCGAATTGCTCGAAGCTCTGCTCAGGCGTGCCCTTCAGCAGCGCGCCGTGGTAGGGCGGCATCATCATCACGATATCCGCGCCCAGGTCCTTGGCAAAGCGGGCGCGTTCCACCGCGATCTGGGTGGCATAGTGGCTGATGGTGACGATCAGCGGCACACGGCCGGCCACATGCTCGACGCTCAACCGGGCGAGCGCGTCGCGCTCGGCGTCCGAGATCAGGAACTGCTCGGAGAAATTGGCCAGCACGCAGATCCCATCTGCGCCCTGGTCGATCAAACAATCGAGCACGCGCCTCATGCCGTCCAGATCAAGCGTTCCATCATCATGGAACGGGGTCGGGGCGACGGGCCAAATGCCGGAGTATTGGGTCATTCTATGATCTCGAAATGCTTCAGGTGTTTGTCGCTAATGGTGATGCCCAGACCCGGCGTGTCGTCATCCAGTTGCAGATATCCGCCAGAGGCCTCGGCATCGCCCTCAAAGATGTAATAGAACAGCTCGTTCCCGACCTCGACATCGAAGACCGGAAAATACTCGCTGATCGGGCAATTCGTGTTCGCCATGGTCAGGTGATAGTTGTGCATCTGCCCTGCATGGGGGATGACCGGAATCTGCGCGGCCTCGGCGATCGCGTTGATCTTCTGCGCCGCGGTGATACCGCCCACCCGGTTGGTGTCATATTGCAGGACGCTCACCGCCTTGCGCTGGATGAGCTCATTGCAGCCCATCACGCTGAACTCATGCTCTCCGCCGGAAATCGGCACAATGCCCATGGCGTTCAGCTCGGCATAGCCTGCCACATCATCGGCGATCACGGGCTCTTCCAGCCACCGCGGCTCGAACTTTGCAAGCTTGGGCAGCATGCGCTTGGCGTAATCGAGGGTCCAGCCCATGTAGCATTCGAGCATGAGATCAACATCGTAGCCCAGCACCTCGCGCAGTGCCTCGACGCGCTTGAGATTCTCGCGCATGCCCGCCATGCCATCCTTCGGGCCAAAGCCGAAGCGGGACTTGAAAGCGGTGTAGCCGTGGCGCGCAGCCTCTTCGGCCTCGCGCTGCATCGCCTCGATGCTGTCGGCGTAAAGCTTGGAGTAATAGACCGGGATCTTCTCTTTCGTGCGCCCACCCAACAGCCTAAACACCGGCTTGCCCACCAGCTTGCCCATCAGGTCCCAGATCGCGATGTCGATGGCAGAGATTGCTGTCATGCCGATGCCCTTGCGCCCCCAGGCATGCGTGCGGCGGTACATCTTTTCCCAGATATAGGCGTAGTCGAACGGGTCTTCGCCGACCACCAAGGGCGCGTACCAGTCGTCAATCGCCTGCTTCACGACCGTGGGCGCAAGCGCGGCGTTGCCGATGCCGGTCGTGCCGTCCTCGGTCTCCACTTCGCAGGTCAGCCACTGGTGAAATCGGAAGGAGGCCATGGCATCGCCCTTCATCCAGAGCGCGTCCGAGGCGTTGGTGCAGAAATTCCCCTGCGGCGGGACGGTGGGGCCTGTCCAGCTCCAGACACGGGTGCGAACGGATTTGATTGGGCTCACGGCTTATTCTCCCATGGACACCATCGGATCACGTCGCTTCAACCGGCCCCAGAGGAGCGGGCCGAATAGGGCGAGGATGGTCAGTACAAAAAACAACAGGGTCAGCGGGCGGGTGAACATCAGCCACCACTGATCGTCCAGCATGATCAGCGACTGGCCGAGGCGCTTCTCCAGCATGCCGCCGAGGATCAGACCGATGGCCAGCGGCACGACCGAATAGCCAAAGCGGCGCATGAAGTATCCGATCACACCCGAGGCCAGCGCGATGAAGACGTCCAGCATGGACTGATCCAGCGCATAGGCGCCGACAATCGAGAAGGTGAAGACGATCGGCCAGAGGATCTGCACCGGCACGAAGGTCACGCGCGCGAAGAGCTTGGCACCGAAGAGGCCGACGAAGATGAACATCACATTCACCAGCAGCATGGCCCAAAAGATCGCATAGGCGAACTCGGCCTGTTCGGTGAACATCGTGGGCCCAGGCTGCAACCCATGCACCATGAGGCCCGCGAGGATCACCGCTGCCGTGGGGCTGCCGGGTATACCAAGCGCCAGCGTCGGCACCATCGCCCCTCCGGTGGCGGAGTTGTTCGCAGCCTCGGATCCGGCGATACCCTCGACGGAGCCCTTGCCGAATTCCTGCGGTTTCTTCGACCAACGGCGCGCCTCGTTGTAACCGATCATCGAGGCGACCGTGGCGCCTTCGGCGGGCAGGATGCCGATAAACGTCCCGATGCCCGAGCTGCGCAGAATGGTCTTCCAGACCCGGCGGTAGTCTTCTCGGCTGGGCAGCTTGATCGCCTTCATGACGACCTGCTTGCGCTCTACGTTCAGCCGTTCCGCCTGCACCAGCAGTTCCGAGATGCCGAAGATGCCGATCATGACCGGCACGAAGCCGATGCCTTCCGAGAGTTCGTTGAACCCGAAGGTGAAGCGCTCCACGGTGGTCAGCAGGTCTTTCCCGACGGTCGCCAGCAAAACCCCCAGCGCGCCTGCGATGATGTTCTTGAGCGGTGTACCATCGCCGATGGTGGCCAGCATCGAGATGCCGAAGACCGTAAGGGCGAAGTACTCTGGCGGCGCGAAGTTGTAGGCCATGCGCGCCATCAGCGGGGCGGCCAGCATCAGGCACACCACCGAGATGATCCCGCCAATGGTCGAAGACACCGTCGCCATGCCGAGCGCACGCCCGGCCTCGCCGCGCTGCGCGAGCGGAAAGCCGTCAAGGCAGGTGGTCGCGCTCGCCGAGGTGCCGGGCGTGTTGATCAGGATGGCCGTGATCGCACCGGCAAAGGTGGCAGCACAATAGATCGTGGTGAGGATGGCGATGGCCGGGATCGGGTCCATCGTGATGGTGAAGGGCAGGAGCAAGGCGGCACCGGTGGTGGCGTTCAGTCCCGGCAACGCGCCGATGATCACGCCGCCCAGCGTGGCCGCAAAGAGCAGGATAAGCAGGTTGGGCTCCAGCAGCGCGGTCAGTCCCAGAAACAACGCGTCCATCAGATCACCCGTACCAGAGGTTGGTCAGCAGACCGCGCGGAAAGCGGATCTTGAAGACCTGGTCGAAGAGCAGAAAGATCAGCAGCGGGCTGACCAGCGAGACGAGGCCGAGACCCCAGAGGCGGCGCTCGCCCCAGGCCCAGGCCAGCGCGACGGCAAAGACGCCGAGGCCCAGAAAGAGATCGACCTGCGCGACCAGAGCGAAGACCACGAACAGCCCCATGCTGGTCCAGACGTTCGGGGCAACCGGTTCATGCTCGATCGGCTGGTCGAAGATCATCACGAGGACCGACAGCGCCATGATCAGCAGCAAGACCATCTGCGGGAAATCTGCAGGCTGCATGCCCCGCAACAGGATCGGCGGGACCCGATCGAACTGCGTGCTGAACCAGAAAGCGACCAGGCAGAAGACGATTATTCCAGACGGAACGGCATAACGGATCATCGCCACAACCTCCTTGGAGCGGGCAGAGCGGTTGGTCCGCGGCAATGAGCACCGCGGACCGATCTGACGGCGGGCCTACTCGATGAAGCCCAGCTCACGCAGGGCCGCATCCATGTCGGCCTGCATGGAGGTCAGCTGATTGCCCCAGACCTCCGCGCCAGCGACGGACGTTTCGTCAAGGCCAACGGACGTCAGAAACCCTTGATACACAGTGTGGTTCATGGCGTTGAGCAGCGCTTCCTCGATCTTGGCCGCAACCTCATCCGGGGTGTCCTTGTGCACCACGAAGCCGCGGACCGTGGAGAAGTTGGCATCGATGCCAAGCTCCTGTGCGGTGGAGACATCGGGCAGGCCGCTCATGCGCTCGGGCGCCAGAACGACGATGGGGCAGATGTCGCCCGCCTCGATCTGCGAGCCAGCCTCGGCGAGGTTCAGCACGGCCACATCCACCGCACCTGCCACCAGCTGAGTGGCAAGCTCGCCGCCACCCTCGAAGGGCACGATCTTGGGCGTGGCCAACTCGCCGCGGCGCGCGAACATGAAGGCCGAGACGTCATCGATCCCACCGAGATGCGTGGTGCCATATGTCAGCGGCTCGCTCTTCTGTGCATCGACAAAGGCCTGGGCGCTGTCATAGACGCCACAGCGCGTCATGAGGATCTGCGGGTCATCCGTACCGCGCGCAATCGGGCGGATATCGTCGAGTGTCATATCCGTCTTGCCGAGCGCGACGGTGGCCGAGTGGCCGATCGTGAAGGTCAGGATGCTGTGCCCATCGGCGGGTTGCGTGATGTAGTAATCCATAGCGGACGCGCCACCACCACCGCGCTTGTTTACGACGACCATATCGGTGCCAAGCTCGCGGCGTGCTCTGATCATCATCATCCGCGTCGTCACGTCGGTGCCGCCCCCATTGCCGGCATGCGTGACCACCTCGATGGTCCGCGCCGGGAACTCCTCGGCGACGATTTCACTCCCGATGACCGCAGCGGCCGCCGCCAGAACGAATAGTTTTTTCATTGCATCCTCCCATGCGTTGGCGCGCAAGCCGCGCCCTGCGACTCCGTCTAGCATGGCATTCAATATTTTGGAATACCAAATTTGCAGAGATGATCCGGCACGGTGCCAAACATGTCGAAATGCTGATTGCGCCGGTCGGTCCGGCAGCGTTTTCTTGCCAGCCGGTCAATGCCGTTTGACGACGACACGCTGTTGGGCTACTCCCGATCTCACCAGGGGCGCTGAAAAGCTGAGATGTACCCTTTGAACCTGAACCAGATAATGCTGGCGGAGGGAGGTCACAGTCGCTGAACAACGGCCAGCAGACAGGGGCTCTTTTTCGCCAGACGAGAAAGAGACCGCATGGCCCGACAAGATCTCCTGACCCCGTTGCGCGCCGAGACGCCTTTGGTCCAGTGCATTACCAACTATGTCGCGATGAATGTCGCGGCCAATGTGGTGCTGGCTTCAGGGGCGTCGCCGGCGATGCTGCACGCAGCGGAGGAAACCGCCGAGTTCACGCCGATCTGCGGCGCGCTCACGATCAATATCGGTACCCTCTCTCCGCCGTGGGCCAAGAGCATGTTGCTCGCCGCCGAAACGGCAAAGGCGCACAACATCCCTTGGGTGCTGGACCCGGTGGCGCATTTCGTGAGCGGATACCGCAGAGAGGTCGCCCAGAACCTCCTCGCCTTGCGTCCGACGATCCTGCGTGGAAACGCCTCGGAAATCCTGGCGCTTGGTGGTGAGGCCGGGTCAGGCAAAGGGGCAGACAGCGGCGATCCGGTCGAGGCGGCGGAAGGCGCCGCGCAATCCCTGGCGCAGAACTATGGCTCTGTCGTCGTTGTCACCGGACCGGTTGATTTCGTCACCGATGGAGCGCAATCGCTGCGGCTGAGCGGCGGGTCCGAGATCATGCCGATGGTCACGGCACTGGGCTGTTCGCTGACAGCCTTGATGGGGGCCTACGCCGCGGTCGGCCCTGCGTTTGATGCGGCGTGGAGCGCCGCGGCGCACTTCAAGGTCGCAGGCAGCGCTGCTGCCGAGAAGGCGCAAGGCCCGGGCAGTTTCCAGACGCATTTTCTGGATGCGCTGGCGATGACGAAGCCGGGTGATCTCGGGGCCGTGGTGCGCGCATGACACCTCTGCGTCAGTCTCTCCGCCTCTATCTCGTGACCGATCCGCATCTTTGCTGCGGGGTCGGCGTGATCGAAACCGTGCGCCAGGCGGTGGCGGGCGGGGTGAGCATGGTGCAGCTGCGCGACAAGGACGCGCGCCGGGAAGACCGCGTGGCATTGGCCCTCGCACTCAAGGAGGTGCTTCAGGGCAGCGGCGTGCCATTGCTCATCAACGATGACGTCGAGGCAGCGGTCGCGGCAGATGCAGACGGCGCCCATATCGGGCAGGACGACATGACGCCCGCGCGGGCTCGCGCGCGGCTTGGGCCCGGCAAGATCCTCGGATTGTCTTGCGAAACTGAACTGGCGGTCCGCGCGGTGCCGCCGGGTGTGGTGGACTACCTCGGGCTCGGCCCGGTGTTCGGCACCCGAACAAAGACGGATCACAAGGCGCCGATCGGTTTTGACGGCTTGGCGCAGCTGGTTGCCCTGTCACCTGTTCCCGCCGTGGCAATCGGCGGGTTGAAGGCCGACCACCAAAAGGCGGTCCGCGACAGCGGCGCCGATGGGTTGGCCGCCGTTTCTGCCATCTGCGGCCAGCCCGATGTCCGCGCCGCCGCCCGCGCCTTTTCCCGATAGGAGAGCGATCATGATACCCAACGTGCTGAGCATCGCCGGGTCCGACCCCTCAGGTGGGGCGGGCATCCAGGCCGATCTCAAGGCGATCTCGGCCAATGGCGCCTTTGCTATGGCAGCAATCACCGCGCTGACCGCGCAGAATACACAAGGCGTACAGGGCATTCACCTCGTACCGCCGGCCTTCGTTCAAGCCCAGATCGAAGCGATCTTCGAAGACATACGCGTCGATGCGGTCAAGATCGGCATGATCGCGACGGCCGAAATTGCCGAGACCGTCGCCCTGTGCTTGCAGGGCTGCGATGCGCCGATTGTGCTGGACCCGGTGATGATCGCAAAAGGCGGCGCGCCGCTGTTGCAGCCTGATGCCGTGGCCGTGGTGCGGGACAGGCTGCTGCCACTGGCCACGCTCGTGACCCCCAACCTTCCCGAGGCGGCGCACCTTTTGGGCACTCAGACCGCCACAACCCGAGCTAAGATGGAGGCGCAAGGCCGCGCGCTTGTCGAACGCGGCTGCCACGCTGTCCTGATGAAGGGCGGGCATCTGACAGAAGGCGCGAGTCCGGATTGCCTGGTGACGCAGGACGACCTGCGGTGGTTCGAAAGCAAAAGGACCGACACCCGAAATACGCATGGGACAGGCTGCACGGTGTCGGCTGCGCTTGCCGCGCAACTGGCGGCGGGTCGGGACATCTCTACCGCCGTCGCGGCGGCCAAGGCCTACATCGCACAGGCTATTGCGCATGCCGATGCGCTGACGGTCGGGTCCGGCCATGGACCCACGCATCATTTTGCCGCCACCTGCGCCCCTATTCAGGACATCTCATCATGACAGCAAATCTCTCCGCCGTCGTCTTTTCGTTCTGCACCGGCCCGCTGTGGGCACAGGACCAGATGACGCTGCTGCTGGACTGGTTCGACAACCCAGACCACGGGCCGGCGATCATAGCGCAGGAAAGGGGGTACGTCGCCATTCTCGATCTTGAGGCCGAGATCATCGCACCCGCTGATCCGTCGCCGCACCTGCGGCTGGTCGCGGCGGATCGGGCGGACCTCGCGGTCTCCCAACAGCCGGCGCTGCGTCTGCAGATCCTCGAAGGCCTGCCTCGGAAACGCATCGGCACGCTGACCGCCACACCCCTGAAGTGTCTACTGGTCGTCGAGGACGGCCCCATAGAAACACCAGCTGATCTGTGCGGCCGCAGGATCGGCGTTTCGGCGGGCGGCGTGGAAGAGGCGGTGCTTGGCCGGCTGCGCGAGACCCACGGCGTCCGCACGGATGAGGTCGAACGGATCAACGTGAACGTCTCGCTCTCGCCCGCACTCATGTCCGGTCAGGTTGATCGGGTGATCGGCGCCTGTTGCAACGTCGAGCTGAACCAGATGGACATCGAAGATGTGCCGGGTCGGTGCTTCTATGTCGAGGAAGAGGGGCTGCCGGCCTACGACGGGTTGATCTATATGGCCAATCCGCTGACGATGGATCCGGACAGGCTCCGCCGCTTTCTCGCCGCGACAGAACGCGCCATCCAGGACATCATCAGTCATTCGCAAGACAGTGGGGAGATTTTCGCCCGCTTGGCGCCCGAGATGCGGGATGACTTGAACCGCCGTGCGTGCGGCGACACGAGCCCGCGCCTTGCCTTGTGTCCTGCCGCGATGGGCGCGGGCCGCTCCGCGCGTTTCGAGGTCATTCTGCGCGAAGCGGGCCTGATCCCCGACTCAAACCCGGTGTCCGACATTGCCATCGATGTGACGGCCCCATGAGCGGTCTAGAGTACGGCAGCACCTTTGCGCTCTGGCGCGACGGAAGCCAGGCCGAATGGCGGGCCTTTGTGCATCACCCCTTTGTCGAGGGTCTGTCCGACGGGACCTTGCCGCGCGCCGCCTTCCTTCACTATCTTGTGCAGGACTACGTGTTTCTTGTTCACTTCTCGCGGGCCTGGTCGCTTGGCGTCGTGAAGGCTGAAACGCTGGACGAGATGAAGGTCTGCGCCGGCACGGTGGACGCGCTGGTCAACCACGAGATGGCGCTGCACGTCGAGACCTGTGCCGCAGAGGGGATTGGCGAGGCCGCGCTCTTCGAGGCGCCTGAAGCCTTCGAGACCCTGGCCTACACGCGATATGTCATGGATGCGGGCCTGCAGGGCGATTTTCTCGATCTGATGGCGGCGCTCGCGCCCTGCTGTTTCGGGTACGGCGAGATCGGCGCGCGCTTGGCGCGGGAGGCTCCGACCGACGCGCCCTATCGCACTTGGATCGATACCTACAACGGCGCAGCATATCAGGACGCGATGATCCGGGTCGGCGAGATGATCGATGCAGCCCTCGCCCGGCGGCTGGGGCCGGAGCCCGCACACGCCCCGCGCTGGCCCTATCTGCAACAGCGCTTTGCCACGGCGACGCGGCTGGAGACAGCCTTCTGGGACATGGGGCTGCGCGGCGGTTGAGCGGCGACGCCCCGGGCCTTCAGGTTCGGGGTGGCTCGTTGTTGGACGGCGCGGCCGTGTTCGAACCTCTCGGGCTCACGCTGCGGGGAGGAGACGGGACCCGTCTTCTGGGACGCCCGGGTGTCGGCAAGACCACCCTGCGGTGCCTGATCGCCGGCCTGAATTGTGCCGGTGCAGGCCAGGGCATCGGATGGCCACCCGGTCGACCGGCGCGCGGCCTTCATGGTGCAGTCGGATCTCCGACTGCCTTGGCTGAGCGTGTTGGAGAAAACACTGTCCTCAGTGCGCGGATGCGCGGGGAGGTGCCGGATCTGGTCCGCGCGCGGGATCTGCTCCGCAGGGTTCGCCTTTGCGATCATATGACCCGATAGTGCGCGCAGCGCTGGTCTCTTCCCGTGGCGGGTCCGCTGCGCGACGTCTCCGCTCTCCATGTCGTGGCCTGCCAGTCCGACGTGTTGGACTGTGCTATGGCCCTGGAAGGATCCGTCTTCGCTGCGCGTTCGGGGCCGCAGCGATCAGTCTTCTGCTGTGGCAGGCCATGGTCTGGGTGACCGGTGTTCCACATTTCCTTCTGCCGTCGCCTGTAGTTGTGGCCTCTGCCATGTCGCAAAACCGGCTTTTGCTGCTTGAGCATGCGGGTATCACGCTGACTGAGGTCACGCTTAGGGGGGTAAGCCTCGGTGCGCTCACTGCCGTAGCGCTTGCATTTTGGCCTGTCTGCAGCGGCTGATGATCCCGTTTCTGGTGCTGACGCAGGCTATGCCCGTCTTCGCCCTGGCCCCAATCCTGACGCTCTGGTTCGGGTAGGGCATCCCTTCAAAAGTGGTGGTGGCTGCGCTGATCATCCTCTTTCCGGTCGTCCGGGCGTTCCAAGACGGTCTGATGCGCGTGCCGAGGGGCATGCTCGATCTGGCCCGACCGATGGGGAGCATCGAGGCGCCGGATTGTGTGGCGGATCCGGGTGCCGCACGCCATGCCATCACTTGGAACGGGCTGAAACGTACGGCGTCCATGCGCCCATTGGCCCGGTGATTGGTGAGTGGGTCGCAGCATCGCGCGGATTTGGCTATTTGATGCCGCTGGCCAATGGTCGCGCCAAGGCGTACCTGATGTTCGCCGGCCTGATCGTGCTGGCGCTCCGGACCATCGCGCTGCATGCTGTCGTGCCAGAGTGGTCGAGATATCTTGAGGACAGATGACCGCAGCCCTGCTGCGGCAGTGGTCATGCCGGTAACGGTCCGGCTCTTCTGTTGACGCGCCGGTTCGAAGCTAAAGTGCGCCCATTGCGACGCTGAGGGCAGGTTCGAGCGGCCCTCTCCCGGCTCGGTCGGCCATACGCAGATTTGAGGGAAACGCGGCCCGGCGATCTGATATGTGTCACAGCAACGCCGCACGTGAGATCACCCGAGCGTGGCCAGGTATTGCTCGGCCATCTGGTTGCGCAAGTCTGCCAACTCGCCACTGTCTTCCAGCGGTTTCAGGACAGCATCGATGACCGGAACGATGTCCTTTTTCGATACATGGACATCGTGATAGAGGGGCTGTGTGTTCAGCACGGGCTCAAGCGCCTCGATACTGTCCATATTCAGCGTACGGAGCGCGGCAAGCCCGTCCATACCGCTCGAGACGGCAACGTCTGCGCGCCCGGCATCGACCATCTTGAAAGGAGAGGTCGTCTTGTTCACCTCTTCGACCCTCGGCGCGCCTTGCGTGATCGCGCGCGTATGCAGGATGCCGCGCACAATCACGTTCGAATACTGCTTCAGATCGTCCTGCTGCGTGACTTTGACACCAGAGCCTTTCTTGGCAAAGGCCACTGTGGTCAGCGTGGTCAAGGGGGCCGGAACCCGGATCAGGCAGCGCACATTCTCCCCCAGCGCGAATACGCGGACCACCTCGCCGTCCTCCTGCCCGGCAGAGGCGAGTTGCAGGGCCTGCTTGCCCGCCTCATGTCCGGCGACCAAGAATTTCATCTGATGTATGAAGGAGACTCCTGGCAGCCCGCGTGGGACCGTGCCCTTGCTGATCTGGAGAGCGAGACTGCCGCTTCAGCGACGATGGTGTCGGGCTCGCTCTTGGTTTCCCGGACGGCCCTCTACCACGTGGATGGGACACAAATCGGTACTCTGTTCACCGGGTTTTCCACCGAGGCCATCCAGCAGTCGATCCGAGACACCAACTTGATGGCTGGGGGCCTCGGAATAATGGCATTACTGGGCTTCGCGACCATATCCTATTTCATCGCGCTCTCGGTGACGCAGCCGCTCAAACGTTTTGTCGACAACATCAACCAACTGCAAAACGGCGAGACGGACATCGACGAAGCACCGTCGCACCGCGCAGATGAAATCGGTCTCCTGGGTAAGGCCTTGCTCGCGTTTCGAGACGCGACGGTCGAAACCAAACGGCTTGAGCGTGAGACCGCTGAGCGCGACAAGGCCGAACAAGCTGCGGAGTTACACCGCCTCAAGGAGCAGCGCGAGCGCGACCAACTTGAACAGAAGCGCGCCAAAGAACTGGAAGAGACCGCAGCGGCCATCGACGAGTTGGCGAGTTCGGCCAGATCGGCTGCTGAAGGGGCGGATCAGGCTGCCGATATGTCGACCAATGCGCAAACGGGTGTGGAGGTCGCAAAGCAGGGGGTCAGCGCCATGGAACTCATGCAGAATTCCTCGAATGAGATTTCAAAGATCACATCTGTCATCGATGATATCGCGTTCCAGACCAATCTTCTTGCGCTGAATGCTGGTGTCGAAGCCGCACGCGCGGGCGGGGCCGGTCGGGGGGGGTGCCGTGGTCGCGACTGAGGTCCGAACGCTCGCTCAAGGGTCGTCCGAGGCCGCGCGGGAGATCAGCACACTGATCTCGACATCCGTGAACCAGGTGAATGAAGGCGTCCAACTCGTCGACCAGACTGGCCCGGCGCTTGAAAAAATCCGGCAAGCCGTTGAGCAGATATCATCCCGGATTTCAACGATCGCGGCATCTGCGAAGGAGCAGTCTTCTGCTCTGGGCGAGATCAATACGGCCGTGAACAGCTTGGACGGCGTCACCCAGCAGAACGCGGCCATGTTTGAAGAAACCACCGCAGCAAGCCACGCGTTGACATCCGACGCAGAGGCGCCTGCAAAGACGGTATCTCATTTCAAACTGGACAACATCCATCACGCCTCGCCTTCGAAAGAGCCCAGAAAACCGTCCGTAGCAGGTGCCATCCGGAAAGCACCGAGAGCGCCATCCCTGGCGGGCAACGTCGCTTTGAAAACGGAAGACGCGGCACCGCAACAAGGGGGTTGGGAAGACTTCTAGGTGTCGCTGTCTGGCGAAACTTGCTACCGACTGCCAAAGGGTCTCGTGCCTGCACCGCGGACATATCCGCCTGTTGGCAGGCACCAATATCGCCTCCGTGGGGCCGAAAATCCTTTGTAGTGAGACAGCTTGAGATACGCGTACGGGCTCCGTGCCGATCGGGTGCTTCGGAATAGCAGGGCGCAGATGTAGCGCAATCGGTCCGGCCGGATCGCCCTTTCTTCAACGTCGGCATCCGTTTCGTAAGGTGCGGGACGTCAAGCGCCTTATTGATCCAGAACCCGACGACCGAAAGTCAAGACATAGCCATTACCAAACACATCGACCTGCAGGGTTTGGTTGACGGTGAAGACCGTGCACGCACGCTCGAAACTCGACGGGACTTTGAGCGGTCCGGTATTTGGACCCAGGAGATCTGAAGGCCATTTCCAGGCTTGTGTGCTCGTTCCAATAACCAAACGTATCGGACCGCTCAGAGACTGCGTTGAAGGCAACGTTCGGGAGATGATCCCCGAGTGCGCAACCTGCGCCACCAAAAGCTTGTCACAGCTCCGATTGCCAGCGATACATCGAGCACGTCAGCAAATTTGCGTTTGGGGTGAGTAGTGTGTCTGCGGCGGTGATGCTGCTGTTGTTGGCGTTGATCATCAGCGCGATTTTTTTCTCCCGGCACGCGAGCGTCAGGTTCGGTTTGTCGATGCTGTCGTGGTTTGAGAACTTACGCAATTGGTGAGTGGATCCATCAACGTGCGACGGACGCTGCCCCGGCCATACCATGATCAACGTCTTTGTCGGAAAGATCGCTCGAACGGGCATTGGCCACTGCAGACCCGCTGGCCTTTTCTTCTCTGTTCGGGCGGAAATCACGACACGTCGCACTTTTCCCGGCTGTGCTGTCCGTGAGCGCAATGGCAGCGTCACAGGGCCGCGCCAAGCTCGCTGTTTCAATCCTTTGGCATACTCAACCGTCGCGGTCATCTCCATCTGTCGGGCCTCATCTGGCATCGGACAGACCACGCGGCGCAGCCGTTCAGCACCGAGATAAGTGGCGGAGCACCTTCCGTGCCCGGCTGGCGTTTGTCTTTCGTCGAAAGATGATCGGCTTGGCAACGTGAAATCGGCCGGAGCGCAGCCCGTTGCTGATCATCGCTGCCCATGTCTTTGCGCCGCCGCCGGTCACACTACTGCGGAGGTCGCTGGCCGTTATGGATACCCCGAAGGTCAGGAGCATCTTTTGGTCACCGCTCAGGGGCCGTGGCGGTCCCCGGAGACGCCTCGTCTTTCGATGAATGAAAAGCCAAGCGGCGCCGCATCTATTGGCCAGACCGCACAGCCTTCAGGCTCCGGCGGCGGTCAGAAGCCGGTGCGCGCCCACATCTGGTTCGACATGCGGGCACAGGCTGAGCCAGCAAGGGGGGGCGTCCCGCTGCGCCGCTTCATCGGTGCAGACCCCCAACGGGTGCGCGCGCGGCACTGCGTTTCCCCAGGAGTTGATCACGAGCGCTTTTCGCGGCGTTCTCGGGGGGCTGGTTCAAATTTGGTCAAGGTGCGGATCCGGCGACACCCGCGGTCTTTGCCTTCTCGCGTTCCGCATAGGCGTGAAAGTCGGGATAGGGCATTGGTTTTCCAAAGAAGTAACCCTGCGCCTCGGCGAAATGGTGCTCCCGGAGGAAATCGAGGTGTTCCTGGGTTTCTACACCTTCGCACAACAGCGTCATGCCCAGCCCCCGGCACAGGTCTCCGACTGCGGTCAGGATCGGTTCCGCGGCCGGGTCCGACCCCAGGCTGAGCGTGAAGGATTTGTCGACCTTCAGCTTGTCGATGGGCAGGCGCGACAGGTACCCCAATGACGAGTAGCCGGTTCCGAAGTCGTCCAGCGCCCAGGAAACGCCGCGAAACTGGATATCCCGCATTTTTTCGACGAGATCCTCTGTCCCGTCGAACAACACCGTCTCTGTCAGCTCAAGACAAAGACGCGAGGGGGCAAATCCGGTGTCATGCAGCACGCGGCTGAGGTCATCGACAAAACCGTTGCCCATCATTTGAAGGCCCGAGACATTCACCGCGACGCTGAGCGGGGTTGGCAGGCTCTGCGTATCGCGGACGGATCTCTCCAGCACCCAGGCGCCCAGTTCGTTGATGAACCCCGTCGATTCGGCGATCTCGATGAATTCATCCGGGAAGATCTGCCCCAAGGTGCCCGATTTCCACCGCAGAAGCGATTCCGATCCGATCAACGCAAGGTCGCTCAGGCGATGCTGGGGCTGATACCAGACCTCGAACTCCTCGCGATCCAAGGCGCGGCCCATGGCCCGTTCGATCTCTCTGGAGCGGAACTGCTTTTTCGAGAGCGTCGGGTTGTAGGGCCGAGGGCACCCGGTACCGGAAAGCCGCGCCGCGTCGAGCGCTTCTTCGGCCTGAGACAAGGCCTCGGCGGCCCCAAGCTCTGCAGCGGGATCTACCATGGCATACCCCATCCGGACGCCAACACGGGCGTTGGCACTCTCCAACTCGTAGGGGCGTTCAATGATCTCGCACAAGCGCTGCGCCAACTGCGCGGCCTCCTCCTCTTGTGCCGGGAATTCCGTAAAGCAGGCGAACGTATCGCCGCCCAACCGCGCGGTTGCCGAGATGTTCAGTTCCGCCTCTTCGAAGCGCTTGATGACATGCTGCAACAGCGCATCTCCGACGTCGCGCCCCAAGACAACGTTGACCGTCTTGAATCGGCTCAGGTTGAAGACGAAAATGGCAAAAGGCTCGCCGGCGGAGGCGCGCAGGCTGATGAAGTCCATGAAGACGCCGCGCCTGAGCGCGCCGGTGAGGGCGTCATAGCTCGACAGATAGGCGATTTCGCGTTCCTGCTCCTTTACTTTGGTGACGTCCCGCATCGACAGGGTCGCAATTTGCGACACCTGTTCCTTCCCCTTTTCAAACGAGATCGTTTGAGAGGGGGTCACGGTGTATTCCAGATGCAGCGGTGTGGCGCTGCCGAAGACCTCGAATGTTCGAACAGACCTTTGACCGCCGGTCTGCATGGCCTCCAGCGCCTCTTTCCTCAGCCGATCCGGCAGCCGCAGTTGCTCGGCCTGATCGGTTCCGAACATTCGCACGGCCGAGTCGCTGTGCATCTGGATCGTGCCGGCTTCATCCACAATGACGATGGCGTCGAAACTGTCGTCAAATACCTGCCGCAAGAGCGCCGAGGTGTTCGCCACCTGCTGCCGCTGGCGGTTGATGATCCATCCGCTGAGCTTCAGCTTCCACAGCAGCGACCAACTGCAAAAGACGAGCAGGCTGGGATAGAGCGCAGCGGTCGGCACGACCATCGCCCGCTGCGCGAAGACCCCGAATGCGGCGGCCTCAGTCGCCAGCAGCACGAGGCCGGCGCTCAAAATCAAGGCCGGCGGCCTTTGGAAGAGCCGTGTTTGCAAAATCAGAAGCACCAGGAGCAGCGCCAGCAGCAGCCATTCCACTGCGAATGTCGCGGGAATGATGCCCGCCGACATGGTTTCGGCCGCCAGAACGTGCACCAGCGGACCGGGGATGATCCCGTGCACCGGTACGGCGAAGAGATCGCCCAATTCGATGGCCGAGGCGCCAACGACCACGGATCGTCCGGCAATCTGGTCTGGGTCAAACTGCCCGGATGCAACATCTGACGCTGAGAGGATCGGAACGCTGTCGGGCAGGAACGAGAAGTTGATCGGAAAGCTTCCTGGGGTTTCTGAGAACCTGCCGGTGAGCAAGGCGGCCGCCGACGGGATGTAGTCTCCGTCGATGACGTCGCCGTAGGGGTAGAAACGCACCGTGCCTTGTCTGTCGCTGAAGACGTTCACCAAGGCGGGCCAGCTTCGCTCGGCAAAGAGGTCGAGCGGCCAGTTCGTGATCTGTTCGCCGTCCGCGGTCCGGCCGACTTGCCGGAAGACCGGCAGATAGGCGCTGCCTGACCGATCCAACGCCGCGGCGAAGGCACTGTCACCCGCCGCATCCGAGGAGAAGGCGAAATCGATATCGAAGAAGACATCAAGGGCGCCGGCCTCGGTCAGGTTGTCGAGAATGTCCGCGTGCACCTGGCGTGACCACGGCCACATGCCAACAGCGCGGATGGAGTCAGCGTCGATCGCAACAAAGACGAAATTGCCCGATACGGGCCGTTCTGCGTGATCCGATCGAATATCTTCGAGCCGATCGTTCCATTCACGCAGAAAGCCGCCGCGGTCCGCCAAAAAGGCCGCGGCGACAATCAGATGCGCTATGAGGACATGGCGCAGGAGATCGGCATAGCGGGTCAGTCTTGGCCTCCATTGCCGCCGCCGTTGCCGCCGCCGTTGCCGCCACCGTTGCCGCCGCCGTTGCCGCCGCCGTTGCCGCCGCCGTTGCCGCCGCCGTTGCCGCCACCGTTGCCGCCGCCGTTGCCGCCGCCGTTGCCGCCACCGTTGCCGCCGCCGTTGCCGCCACCGTTGCCGCCGCCGTTGCCGCCTCCGTTTCCGTTGCCGTTCCCGTTGTTGCCGTTCCCGTTTCCGCCGCCGTTCCCGTTTCCGTTCCCGTTGTTTCCGTTGCCGTTTCCGACGCCGTTGCCGTTGTTCCCGGCCCCGTTGCCAACGCCATTGCCGAGGCCACGACCATTGTTTCGATTGCCGGTCGCCGCCGACAAGCCAAAGGCGTTGCCATTTGCGAGCCCGGTCGCGCTGGCGTTCCGTGCGCCAGCCGCGGCTGCCGGGCGGGGTGCTTCGCGCAGCTCGAGACTGAAGGTATTGGGCGAGCCGGGAACGCTGCTGGTCACCTCTGCAGCCCCGACGCTGAGCGAACGACCATCTGAGACAGCCTCGCGCCCTGCACTCACGTCAACACTGCGACCATCGCTGCGGACCTCGACCAGGCCTTTGTCAACGCGGACGGAGGCCGAATTTTCATCGGTTGTCACCTCGAGAACTGTACCCTTGACGACAGCTGCGAGATGCGGCGTGACGACATTCGTGCGTTTCCTTTGCTTTGTCACCACGGAGAGAAAGACCGAGCCACGCTGATGCGTGACTTGTGTCGTCTGCCCTGTGGGTTGCGAGACGGACACGGCAGCGAGGGTGTTGGCGCGATAGACGATCCGCTCGGCACCACGCGCAAGGATCGCGCGACCGCGGGCACCCGTCTTGATCCAGGTACCGCTTGTCAACTCCGTCCCGTCTTTGGCGCGGCTCCAGGTCTTGCCGTCAACGGAGACCCGCACATTCCCATCTGCACGCTGAAGCTGCCACCCTTCGGCCGCCACGGCGATGCTGCCGCCGAGCAGAAGAATGATCGTGCACAAAACCCTCAAGAACATGTCTCACCTCTCCAAAAAAAAGCGACCTCTCTTTGGGCGCTAAATCTAAACAAAGTCTGAATCCGGCCTTGGTTTCGGGCGGAATGGTTAACGGTTCGAGCGCCGAATTCCGGGCAGCTGTGGTGAGCGTGAGACCTGAACGGTGGCCCGCGATTCGGCTGCGGAAGGCGTTCTCCTTCGCGACGCATTACATTGATCCCGCGCGGTTGTCCTCAAGCGCTGGTCTCGAAGCTGACAGGACTACGCTCCGTATTACGCATTGGGAAATAATGAGAAATATTTTATTGTACAAATGTATAAATTAAAATAAGCTTGAGAGAGTTCAGCGTTGCGGGAGGACAGCGTGATACCAGAATTCTCGGTCGAATGCCTGCTGACCTGCGCCAACCATCTTGGAGAGGGCCCGGTCTGGGACGTGCAGACGCAATGCCTCTACTGGGTCGACAGCACGGGCAGACGCGTCGGCAATCACGCGATCTGGCGCCTGGACCCGGCCTCGGGCGATGTCGACAGCTGGCCGCTTGATCGGGACGTGGGCGCGATGGCGCTGCGCGAGAACGGCACAGCCATTTTGGCGCTCGATGACGGGTTCTACGGCTTTGATTTTGAGAGTGGCGCGACCGATCTCATCGCAAAGGTGTCCGATGATCCCTCGCGCGCACGGTTGAATGACGGCAAATGCGACCGCGCCGGCCGGTTTTTCGCCGGCGGCATGGACGACAAGGAAGAGCTGGGCATTTGCGGGCTGTGGCGGCTCGATCCGGATCTGAGCCTGACCCGTGTCGAGGAGGGCATCATCTGCTCGAACGGGCCGTGCTGGAGCCCGGATGATCGTATGTTCTACTTTGCCGACACGTTTCAGAACGAAATCTGGGCCTACGACTATGATTTGAGCACGGGAGACCTGTCGAACCGCCGCGTCTTTGCGTCCACCTCCGAAGACACGGGCTTTGCCGATGGATCGACCGTCGATGCGGAGGGCTACTTGTGGAACGCACAGGTCATATCCGGCGATCTGATCCGCTATGCCCCCGACGGGACCGTGGAGCGCAGAATTTCGATGCCGGTGCGCAACATCACCTCGGTGATGTTCGGCGGGCCGGATCTGATGGATATCTATGTCACATCGATGGCGCGGGTCAGCCACCCCGCGACTCACGACAACTTTTCAGTGGAGACCAAGCCGCAGTTCGCGGCGGGCGGGCTCTTTCGGATCCGCGGTCTCGGCATTCAGGGTTTGCCGGAAACCAGATTTGCCGGCTGAGGGAGGGGAGGGAAGACAGAATGAAACCAGCGGCTTTTGAGTATCACAGGCCAGATGACCTGCCGAGCGCCTTGGCGCTGCTGCGGGCGCATGAGGATGCCAGCGTGCTCGCGGGCGGGCAGAGCCTCGTGCCCATGATGAACTACCGGCTCGCCCAGCCGGATCACCTGGTCGATATCAACCGGATCGACGAGCTCGATTTCATCCGCGCGGAAAGCGCCGTGATCGTCATCGGGGCGCTGGCCCGACACCGTACCATCCAGTCCTCGCCGCTGATTGCGGAGCGCCTGCCGATGGTCGCCCATGCCTATGAGTGGATCGCCCATGCGGCCGTGCGCAACCGGGGCACGCTCTGCGGCAATCTCTGCCATGCCGATCCGGCCTCGGAGATGCCGGCGCTGATGCAGGTTCTGGAGGCCGAGATGGTGCTGGCACGTGCCGATGGGACGCGCCGCGTTCCGGCGGTGGAGTTCTTCACCGGAACCTATGAAACCGCGCGGGCCGCAGGCGAGATGCTGACGGAGGTGCGGATTCCGACACCGCCCGCGGGCAGCGGCTGGGGCTTCGAGGAGGTCAGCATGCGCAAGGGCGATTTCGCCTGGGCGGCTGTGGGCTGCCAGCTTCGGATCGACAACGGGGCCCTTGTGGACGTGCGTATGGCGGCGGCGGGTGTCGGGGACTGCGCCCTGCGGCTGCGCGGGATCGAGGCCGCGCTGGAGGGCGAGCCCCCGTCGGCAGATCTTTTCGCGCAGGCGGCGCATGACGCGGCCGAAGCGCTTGATCCGCCGGACACGGCGGCGGTGAGCGCCGATTACCGGCGTGATCTGGTCCGCGCGCTGGCGCCGCGGGCGCTGACGGCCGCGGTCGCGCGCGCCGAGTGATGGGGGAGAGGGATATGGACAAGGTTGCAATCGAATTGACCGTCAATGGCCGCGCCCGACAAGCGCTGGTGGCGCCACGGGTGCTGCTGAGCGATTTCATCCGTCAGCAGTTGGCGCTGCCGGGCACCCATGTGGGGTGCGAGCATGGTGTCTGCGGGTCCTGCAACGTGCTCGTGAACGGCGTGGCGGTCCGGTCTTGCCTGATGTTTGCGGTGCAACTGGACGGCGCGGAGCTGACGACCGTGGAGGGTTTCGGAGGTGCGGACACGCTGCACCCGATCCAGGAGGCGTTCTGGGAAGAACACGGGCTGCAATGCGGTTTCTGTACGCCGGGCATGCTGGCGGCCGCGAGTGAGTTGCTGGCGCAAACGCCTGATCCGACCGAGGCCGAGATCCGTGAGGCCATTGCAGGCAATCTCTGCCGCTGCACCGGCTATCAGTACATCATCGAGGCGATCCGCTCGGCCGCAAGAAAGTTGCGCGAGGCACGCGTCGAGACAACAGAGCCGGTCTGAAGGCGGCCAAGGGAGGACCACCATGTCATCGCACCTGAAAAGCAACGTCATCCCGCCAAGCCGCCAGCGTGAGAAACCGCGCGCCGGGCTCACCTGGATCGGGCAAAGCATCAAGCGGGTGGAGGACCCGCGCATCCTCACCGGCAAGGGCGGATACATCGACGACGTGGTCGTCGCGGGCATGGCGCAGGCAGCGATGGTGTCGAGCCCGCACGCCCATGCGCGCATCGTCTCGATTGATACCTCGAAGGCGAAAGAGGTGCCGGGGGTCATCGGCGTCTATACGGGCGCGGATCTGGCCACGGTGGTGGATCCGTGTCCGAGCTTTGCCTCGCCCCCAGTGCCGCAGCACGCGATGGCGATCGACAAGGTGCGCCATGTGGGCGAGGTCGTGGCCGCCGTGGTGGCGGAGGACCGCTATATCGCCGAGGATGCCGCCGCGCTTGTCGAGGTCGAGTGGGAGGTGCTGCCTGCCAATGTCGACATCGAGGCGTCGCTGGAGGCCACGGGAGACGCCGTGTTACATCCCGACGACCGCAAGAGCAATTGCGCGCTGGATGAGAGCTTTGCCTTTGGTCCGGTGGAGGCGGATTTCGCCGCCGCAGACCGGGTGATCACGCGGCGGCTGCGTTGGAACCGCTCGTCGGCCCAGGCCATCGAGACCTGTGGCGTGGTGGCCCAGTGGGATGCCTTCAAGGGCGGCTATACCATTCACGCCAATACGAATTTCTACAGCTTCATCCCGTTTGTGATCGGCGGCAGCCTGCGGGTCTCGCCCGGCGAGCTGAAGATGATCCCCGTGCTCACCGGCGGCAGCTTTGGCTCCAAGGTGTTCATCCACAAGATCATTATCCTGACCGCTGGCCTCGCCCGGCTCGCGGGGGTGCCGGTCAAATATATCGAGGACCGGCTGGAGCACTTCACGAATTCCGACAGCCATGGCTCCGACCGGCTTTACGATTGCGAGCTGGCGGTGATGGAGGACGGCAGCTTCAAGTCCATGCGCTTCACCGTGCTCGACGATTACGGCGCTTATCTGCAATTCGGCGTGGGGACCCATGGCAACGCGATGGCGCAGGTGACCGGCCCTTATCGGATCGGCAGCTTCGGGATGCGCGTGATCGCTGTGCTCACCAACAAGTGCCAGCAGGGGCCCTATCGCGGGTTCGGCTCGGAAGTCACCAACTGGGTGATGGAGCGCATGGTCGATGCCGCGGCAGAAGAGCTGGGCCGCGACCCGCTGGAGTTGCGCGAGCAGAACATGATCCAGCCCGATGAATTTCCCTACATGATACCCACGGGTAACATCTACGACAGTGGGAACTTCCAGGAGGTGCTGGGGCAGGCCCGCGAGATGTTCGATCTCGACACCTGGCGGGCCAAAGTTCGGGCCGCCCGGGCCGAGGGTCGCTGCGTCGGCGTTGGCGTGGCCACTTGCATGGAGCGCAGCGTCTATGGGCCCACCGAATGGTGGTCGCTCAACAACCGTGAGACGCCCGGGTTCACACTGACCTCCACGCCCGAGGGCATCTCGGCGCGGATCGATCCCTCGGGCAAGCTCTTCGTGACGCTGAATTCCTGCATGGTCGGCAACAGCCCGGAGACGGTGGTAACGCAGATCCTTGCAGAACGGCTGACGGTCGATCCCGCGGATGTGGTGATCAACTACGCAGACAGCCAGACCGGCTTCAACGGCGTCGGTCCGCAGGGCAGCCGCTTTACCGCGATGGTGGCAGGTGCCTGCGTAACCGCTTCGATCCGGCTGGAGGAAAAGCTCAAGCGCTTCGGTGCGCATATGCTGCAGCGCCGACCAGAAGACGTCGAGCTGCGCGGCGGAATGGTGGCGGTCAAGGGTCTGAAGGATCAGGAGAAGAGCTTTGCCGAGATCGCGCTGACCTCCAGCTTTTTCCGCCTCAGCTTCCCCGACGGCGAAGAATTCGACAGCGGGATGGAAACAACGGCGGTCTACGATCACCCGCTCTCGACCGATCCGCACCCCGAACGCGAGCATCTGGGCATCTTCTACCCGATCGTCGGCCATATCTGCCATATGGTCGCGGTCGAAGTGGACCCGGAGACCGGCAAGGTCGAGATCCTCGACTATGCGGCGGTGCATGACAACGGCACCATCGTGAACCCGCGCACCCTTGGCGGGCAGGTCTGGGGCGGGACGGCCAATGGCATCGGCACGACGCTGAGCGAGCAGTTCGTCTACGATGCCGACGGTCAGTTCACCAACCCGAACTTCGCCGAGTTCGCCATGCCCACCGCCCATGAGATGCCGACGAACTTCAAGCTCGGCCATGTGGAAACCCCCAGCCCCTACACCGAATACGGCATCAAGGGCGGCGGTGAGGGCGGCCGGCTGGGCGCGCCCTCGGCGCTGACAAGTGCGATCGAGGATGCGCTGCGCGACAGGGGGGTTAAGATCGCCGCATTGCCCGTGACGCCGCCGATTCTGCGCGGTCTCATTCGGGATGCCGACGCCGCTGCGGTGGCAGCAGAGTAAGGAGCACATATGGCCCAGCCCCGGCCCGTCATTATCACCTGTGCCATCACCGGCGCCATCCACACGCCCTCGATGTCGCCACACCTGCCTGCGACCTCGGATGCGATTGTCGCCTCGGCCATCAAGGCCGCCGAGGCCGGGGCGGCGATCCTGCATTTGCATGCCCGCAATGACGAGACCGGCCAGCCCGATCAGAGCGTGGAGGGCTTCGGGCGGATCGTGCCGCGGATTGCCGCGGCCACCGATGCGGTGCTGAACCTGACCACGGGAGGCAGCCCTTACATGACGGTCGAGGAGCGCGTGCGCCCGGCGGCGCATTTCGCGCCGCAGCTCGCCTCGCTCAACATGGGCTCCATGAACATGGGGCTGTTCCCCATGCTGCGGCGTCATCCCGATCTGCCGGGCTGGGAGGCGCAGCACCTCGAAGGCTCGCGCGATCTGGTGTTCCGCAACAGTTATACCGACATCGCCTATGTGCTCGAGGCCTGCCGCGCAGGAGGCACACGATTCGAGTTCGAATGCTACGACACCGCGCATCTCTACAACCTTGCGCATTTTGCCGATCAGGGGGCCGTGGATCCGCCCTTCTTCGTGCAGACCGTTTTCGGCCTCTTGGGCGGGATCGGCGCGCATGTGGATGACATCACCCATATGCGCCGCACCGCCGAGCGGCTCTTTGGCGACGATCTTGTCTGGTCGGCGCTGGGTGCGGGCGCGCATCAGATGCGCGTAGCTGCGACGGTGGCTTCGGCTGGCGGACATGTGCGCGTAGGGCTGGAGGATTCGCTCTGGGCCGGACCCGGGCGGCTTTCGACGTCGAATGCAGATCAGGTCCGCACCGCCATCGCACTGCTGGACGGGCTCGGCATGCGGGCAGCCACCCCGGAGGAGGCCGCAGCCATGTTGCATCTGGCGCCGCGTCGGCAGGCGGAGGGGGCTGCATGACCGACACGCCGCCGGATCTGGAGACGGCTTTCGCGGCAACTCCGCCGTCGCCGCAACGTGTGCCGCGCCGCAAACCGGGCCGCCCAAAGGGCATATCCTCGGAGCAGACCCGCGCCCGCATCCTCGACGCGGCCGAGCGGCTCTTTGCGGACGAAGGCTATGAGGGGGCGGCGCTACGCGATGTGGCGGCGGCGGCGCAGGTGCAACTGCACGCGGTCGGCTATCACTTCGGCCCGAAGGAAGCGCTCTTCGACACCGTGGTTGCCCGTCGCTCCGTGATCATGACCGAGCTCAGGCTGGCGGCGCTCGAAGCTGCGAAACAGGCCGCTGGGTCTGGATCCATTCCCATCGCCACGCTGGTGCGCGACTACATTAGCCCCTTTGTGCTCTCGGCGGGCCGGGGCGATCCGGGCTGGCGCACCTACGCAGCGCTCATGGGCCGGCTCGCCAATTCGCCGCTCGGCACCGAGATCATTGCGCGCCACTACGACAGCACCGCACGGGCCTATCTGTCCGAGTTCCGGCGCAGTTTGCCGGGCGTGCCGGAGGCCGATGTGATCGAGGGGTTTTCGGCCATGGTGGCCGCGATGCTGGGCCTCTGTGCCGATACCGGACGACCGGCTCGGCTGGCCGATGAGCCCGGCGAGGTGCCCGGCCCCGCAGAGAGCCTCGACACGCTTGTGCGCTTCCAGACGGCCGGCTTTCTTGCATTGCAGGAGGCATCCGATGATCGATGACGCAGACGCGACGCCGGCGGTCCGGCAGTTGCAGGTGATCGATGCCAAAGTCCTGCGGGCGATCGAGAAGAAACTGCTCTGGCTGGCCTGCTGGACCGTCCACAACGCCAACCACCTGCGCCAGAAGGATGAGGTCAAGGTCGGCGGGCATCAGGCCTCCTCTGCCTCCATGGTGACGATCATGACCGCGCTCTACTTCGCCGCCCTGCGGCCGCAGGACCGGGTCGCGGTCAAACCCCACGCCGCCCCCGTCTTTCATGCGATGCAGTATCTGATGGGCAATCAGAGCCTGGAGAACCTGCAGAACTTCCGTGGCTATGGCGGTGCGCAGAGCTATCCCAGCCGCACCAAGGACGTGGACGACGTGGATTTCTCCACCGGCTCGGTCGGCCTTGGAGTAGGCATCACGGCCTTTGCATCAATGGTGCAGGATTACCTGCACGCGAAGGACTGGGCCGCGCCGCCGCAGGAGGGGCGGATGATCGCGCTGGTGGGCGACGCTGAACTGGACGAGGGCAACATCTACGAATGCCTCCAGGAAGGCTGGAAGCACGGGCTTCGCAATACCTGGTGGATCATCGACTACAACCGCCAGAGCCTCGACGGCGTGGTGCGCGAGGGCCTCTACACGCGGATCACCGACATCTTCCGCGCTTTCGGCTGGCAGGTCGAGGTGCTGAAATACGGCGTCTTGCAGCGGGCGGCTTTCGCGCGCCCTGGTGGCGATCGCCTGCGCGCCTGGATCGATGACTGCCCGAACGCGGTCTATTCGGCGCTCATCTTTCAGGGCGGCGCGGCCTGGCGCAAGCGGCTGATGGACGACCTGGGCGATCAGGGGGATGTGAGCCGTCTGATCGACAGCTATTCCGACGCCGCCCTTGCGCAACTGATGGAGAACCTCGGCGGGCATTGCCTCGAGACGCTGGCGGAGGCTTTCGCCGCCGTCGATCACGACCAGCCCGTTGCCTTTCTGGCCTATACCGTGAAGGGGTGGGGGACACCGCTCGCCGGGCACAAGGACAACCACGCCGGGCTGATGACCAGGGCCCAGATGGAGAGGTTCCGCGACAGCATGGGCATTCGCGAAGGGCACGAGTGGGACCTCTGCGAAGGGCTGGAGGTGCCGGAGGCCGACATGCGGACGGCCCTCTCGCGTGTCCCGTTCTTTGCCGACGGGCCGCGCCGCTATCGCGCAGACCGGGTGGCGGTGCCCGCGGTTGCAGCACCCGGAGATGCGGTGATCTCGACCCAGGCCGCGTTCGGCAAGGTTCTGGACGCGCTGGCCAAGAGCGACAGCGCGCTGGCCGAGCGGATCGTGACGACCTCACCCGATGTCACAGTCTCCACCAACCTCGGACCTTGGGTGAACCGCCGCGGCCTCTTCGCCCGGCAGGACATCCCCGACACCTTCCGCGACGAGCGCGTGCCCAGCACGCAGAAGTGGCGCTTCTCGGCGGCGGGTCAGCACCTGGAGTTGGGCATCGCCGAGATGAACCTCTTCTTGCTGCTTGCGGCCGCGGGCCTCTCTCATGCGCTCTTCCGCGAGCGGCTCATTCCGGTGGGCACGCTCTATGATCCGTTCGTCAGCCGCGGCCTCGATGCGCTGAACTATGCCTGCTATCAGGACGCGCGGTTCCTGCTGATCGGGACGCCGTCGGGCGTGTCGCTGGCCTCCGAAGGCGGCGCACATCAGTCCATTGCCGCGCCGCTCATCGGGATGAGCCAGGACGGGCTTGCCGCCTTCGAGCCGGCTTTCGCGGATGAGCTTGCGGTGATCCTGCAGTGGGCCTTCGACTATCTGCAACGCGATGGCGAGGGTGATCCGGACGAGCGCACGTGGCTGCGCGACGAAACCGGTGGCTCGGTCTACTTGCGACTCTCCACCCGGCCGGTCGAACAGCCTGGGCTTGAAATGACGCCAGCCCGCCGCCAGGGCATCATCGACGGGGCCTACTGGCTGCGCCCGCCCGGACCGAATTGCGAGGCCGTGATCGTCTACCAGGGCACGGTGGCGACCGAGGCGGTCGCTGCGGCCGGACGTGTGGGGCCGGATCGCCGGGATATCGCCGTGCTCGCCGTGACCTCGGCGGACCGGCTCAACGCCGGCTGGCAATCGGCGCAGCGGCAGCGGGCCAATGGAAACCGAAGCGCGCGGGCGCATATCGAGACGCTTCTCTCCGGTCTGTCCCGTGACGCGACGCTGGTGACCGTCATTGATGGCCACCCCGCGACACTGAGTTGGATCGGCGGGGTGCTGGGGCACCGCACGGTGGCACTCGGGGTCGAACATTTCGGCCAGACCGGGACCGTAGCCGATCTTTATCATCACTTCGGGATCGATCATCATGCCATTGTGGGCGCGCTCGATCAGCTGAGTGCGGGGCGACCCATTGCCTTGGCCCCCCTCTAGAGCAGAGACGCCGGGCGCCGACAGACAGCGGATTTGGTAGGAGGAGACAAATAATGGAGATCAGCCGGCTGGATCACGTGAATCTGCGCACGTCCAACCTCGAGGCGATGGCGGACTGGTACACGCGCGTGCTGGGGTTGCAGCGGGGTCCGCGTCCGGATTTCGGTTTTCCGGGTGCGTGGCTCTACATCGGTGATCATGCGGTCGTGCATCTGGTGGGGGTGTCGGAGGAATGCGCCTCCATCGCGCCCAAGATCGAGCATTTTGCCTTCCGGGCCACCGGGTTCGACACGCTGATGGCACGGCTGGACGACAGCGGGATCGCGCCTGACGTCGTGCGGGTTCCTGGCCTGCCGATCGTTCAGGTCAACCTGGCCGATGTGGACGGGAACCACATCCACATCGACTTCGACAGCGCAGAGGCGGACGCCGTCTCGTGATCGGGCGGCGCGGCCCAGCCGGGCTGGGGTGCGGGGTAGGCTGACCGCATCTCAGACCAGCCACAACATGCTGGAGGCCGCCACCGCGACCGGGTCGATCACCTTGATACCAAGCGACTGCGCGAGCGTTCCGGTGACGTTCACCATGCCCGCGCACCCCAAAACGACGGCGTCGATATCGTCTTCGCGTTCCGCGGCCCGCGCCTCTTCAAGGATCATCTGCTCGGAGGCATCGGCGCGGCGTTCCAGATCGAGAACGGCGACGTTCGAGGCGCGGACCCGGCTCAGATGTCCGCCAAGGCCGAACCCGCGGATGTTGTGCTCGATGATGGGCACGGAGACCGGCAAGGTCGTGACAACACTGAAGCGCCACTGGCGCAGCGCCGCGAAATGATAGGCGGCCTGGCCAATGCCCACCACCGGGCATCCCGCGATCTTCGCCGCCTCCGCCAGCCCGGTGTCATCGAAACAGCCGATGATGATCCCATCCGCACCGCGCTCGGCGGCCTTGCGCACGAGGCGGAGCAGCGGCGGCGTCGCGGCCGCACCATCCGCCTCACCCTGGATCGACGCAGGACCCTCCTCCGAGGTCCACCCCTCAAACTCGCGACCGGGCGCTGCGTGCCTGGCGGTCCGCACCATGGCCTCGGTCATGGATGCGGTGCTGTTGGGGTTGATGATGACGACAGCCATCGACCTCAGACCATGCCCTTGCCTGCATCCGAGCCATGCGCCTTGCGGCGCCGGTCCGTCACCCAGACGACGGCCAGAAAGAGAACGATGACCAGGAAGGAGAAGATTGTCGTCAGCGTGCCAAGCGCAAAGATCACCGGGGTGGTGACATTCGTCGTCATGCCGAAGATCTCCAGCGGCAAGGTGTTATAGCTGCCCGAGGTCAGAAGCGTCCGAGCGAATTCGTCGTAGCTGAGCGTAAATCCGAAAAGTGCTACGCCGATCAGCGAGGGCGCGATGATCGGCAGCACCACATGCCTAACGGTCTGCCAGGGGGACGCGCCCAGATCGCGGGCAGCTTCCTCATAGCTGCGGTCGAAACGGTTGAAGACGGCGAACATGATCAGCAGCCCGAAGGGCAGCGTCCAGGTCAATTGCGCGCCGAACCCCGAGGTGGACCAATGCACGGTCATCCCGGACTGGGACCAGATCAGCCCGACGCCGAGGGAGACGAGGATCGACGGGATCACCAGCGACGTGATGATCAGGTAGAAGAGGATGCCCGACCCGGCAAAGCGTTTGCGGAAAGCCAGCCCGCCCATGACCGAGACCACGACGGTTGTCACCATGACCATCAGGCCGAGTACAAAGGATCGCCGGAAGGAGCCCCAGATGTCGCCCACCGCCTGCTGTTCGAAGAGATCGCGAAACCAGTGCAGCGACACCCCCCGCATCGGGAACGTGAGCCCGCCGCCCGGCCCCTGAAACGAAAGGATGGCGATGGTCAGCGTCGGGCCGTAGAGAAAGATCAGGAACAGCACGAAGACTGCTGCAAGCGCATAGAAAGACCGGGGCCGCGGTTCCATCAGAGCTCTTTCCGAATGTCGACGAAGCGGAGCAGGATGCCGATGATCATCAGAACGGTGATCAGCAGCACGACTGCGGTGGCGGAGGCCGAAGGATACTGCAGCAACCCGATATCGTTCTGGATCATGCGCCCGACATTCGCCGATTGCGATCCGCTCATGAAGCGGACGGTGATGAAATCGCCCATCACCAGCGTGACGACGAAGATCGTGCCGATCATGATGCCGGGCTTCGTCAGCGGAATGATCACGTGCCAGAGCGTTTGCCACCCGCTCGCCCCCGCATCCGCCGCAGCCTCGATGAGCGATTTGTCGATCCGCATCATCGTGTTGAAGATCGGGACCACCATGAAGAGTGTATAGAGGTGCACGAAGGCGAGGATTACGCTGAAATCGCTGAAGAGCAGCCACTCCAGCGGTTCGTCGATCACGCCCCAGGAGATCAGTGTCGAATTGGCCAGACCGTTGCGGCCCAGAAACGGGATCCACGAGATCATGCGAATGATATTCGAGGTCCAGAAGGGGATCGTGCACAGCAGGAAGAGCGCGATCTGCCACTTGAGCGACCTAACATGAAACGCAAGAAAATAGGCCACCGTGAAGCCGATCAGCAGGGTGAAGACCCAGGTGATCGCGGCGTATTTGAAGGTGTTGAGAAAGACGCGATAGGTCACGTCGGACCCGAAGAGAAAAGCGTAATTGTCGAATTGAAACGCGGGGTAGATGGAGAACTCGGTCGCCCCCCAGAAGCTGACCACCGTGATCATCACGATGGGCGCCACAAGGAAGATCACCAGAACCAGCGCCAGCGGTGACGCCAGGACCCAGCCAGAGAGATGTCGGTTGCTCAACACACCGCGGCCTTCACCCGTCGAAAAATACTCACAGGGGGGTCTGGGGGGCAGTCTGCCCCCCAGCCGGGCGGCCCCCCCGCCGGGGGGGCAAGCTCACGCGGCAATGAACTCGTTCCACTTGCGCACCATGTACTGGTTTTCATCCATGACCGCGTTCCAGCAGGCCACGGCTCCCATGCGGTCATAGAACGACCCGCCGTCGCGCACGGCGCCGGCTTTCTCCATGACGTCGCCGAAGGGGTTGGTGATGTCGCCCTGAGCTTCCTTGCCTTCGAACCAGAAGCCCCATTCGTCTTCGGTCATGAAGTTCTTGGAAGTTTCCGGCACCGCCGAGTAATAGCCCTGACGCATCAGGAAGCCGCCGACCCAGCCGGAGAGGTACCAGTTGATGTACTCATAGGCCGCATCCAGCTCGATACCGGACAGCGACTTCGAAAGACCGATGCCACCTCCCCAGGAGCGATAGCCCTCTTCTAGCGGCTGGTAGACACAGGGAATGCCTTGCGACCGCACGGCCGTGATCGCGGGCGACCACATGGACTGGATCACCACCTCACCGGAGGCCATCAGGTTCACGCTCTCGTCAAACGTCTTCCAGAAGGCACGGAACTGACCGGCTTTCTTGGCCTCGGTGAAGATGCCGAGGGTGAGGTCGATCTCCTCCTTGGTCATGTTGCCCTTGTCGGGGTAGGTGTATTCGCCCATCGATTCGACAACCATCGCCATGTCCATGATGCCGATGGAGGAGATGTCGAGGATCGACGCCTTGCCCTTGAATTCGGGGTTCAGCAGCTCGCTCCAATTGGCGATCGGGCGCCCGATCAGGTCGGGGCGGATGCCCAGAGTGTCGGCGTTGTAAATCGTCGGGATCAGGGTCATCCAGCCGCTTTCGGTGTCGACGAATTCCTTGCCGTCCACCCCTTCGACGAACCCCACGGTGTGGGGCGCCGTGCCCTGGGCGATGGTGCTCTCCGGCGTGAGCTTGCCGTCGCGGAAGATGCCGACGATCTTGTCGTAGTTCTCGATCTTCGAGGTATCCATCGCCTGCAGGTTGCCCGTGGGCCAGACCTTCTTGCAGATCCAATACTCGATGTCTGCGATATCGAAGCTGTCGGGCTGTGTTGCGGCGCGCTGGGTCACGCTGTCGGAATCGAGGGCCGTCATCTCCAGCGTGAAGCCGAGGTCTTCCTTTACCTTTTCGGCCACTTCATTGAGGTTCGATACGCCCGTGCCGAACTGGCGCAACGTCACGTCCTTGATGGCCTGGCCCCAGACCATCGGCGCAGGCAGCGCAGTTGCCGCCAGCGCCGCACCGCCCGTCTTCAGCATCGATCGGCGCGAATATCGGATCTTTGGAATTGTCGTCATCTTGGTTTCCCTGTCGTTGGAGGTTGTCGTTGTCAGGCCGTGAGGGGGTGGGCCGCCTGCCTGTCCCAATCGAGGCCCACGGCCTCGCCCAAATCCTTCGGCGCCCCGAAGAAATCCACATCCGAGAGAAGCGCCGTCACGTCCTGGTCGCCGGCAATTGCGGCGGTCAGGGCGACGTGGGTGCCCTGGTACTCGATGTTGGTGATCCTTCCCTGCAGCTGCCCGCTGTCTGGCGCCCTCAGTTTCAGTGCGTCGGAGCGCACCGCGATCTCGCCATCGGGCAGCTTGATCACATTGTGCGATCCGAGGAACCGCGCCACGAACGAGGTCCTCGGCGCGTCAAACACATCGCGGGTCCTGCCCGCCTGTTCGATCCGCGCGTTGTTCATCACCACGATTTCATCGGCGAGCGCGAGCGCCTCGTCCTGCCCATGCGTGACGTGGATGAAGGTGATGCCGAGCTCGCGTTGCAGCCGCTTCAGTTCCGCCCGCATGCGGACGCGCAAGAACGGATCGAGTGCCGAGAGCGGTTCGTCCAGCAAAAGCACCTGCGGTTCGGTGATCAGCGCGCGTGCCAGTGCCACGCGTTGCTGCTGACCGCCCGACAGCTGTGCCGGGAACCGGGCGGCGAAGTCGGACATATCGACAAGGTCGAGCATCTCGCCGGCACGCCTCGCGCGCTCGGCCGGATCGATGCCCTTCATCTTCAGGCTGAAGGCGACATTGTCCGTGACGCTGAGATGCGGGAACAGCGCGTAGCTCTGGAACATCATCGCCGTGCCGCGTCGGGCGGGCGGCAGATGAGAAATGTCGCGCCCAGCCAGCAGGACTGCGCCTGCCGTGACACTTTCGTGCCCTGCGACCATCCGCAGGGTCGAGGATTTCCCGCATCCCGACGGGCCGAGAAGACAGGCATATGTGCCGGTGGCGAAATGGTAGCTGATCTCATCGACGGCGATTGTCCCGCCATACCTCTTTGTCAGCCCCACAAACTCCAGGTCGAGCTCGTTGCGCAATGACACCCCCACAACTGTTCGATGACAGACTGGAAGTATCTAGGCATGCGGCAGAAGCGTTTTCCGGCAGCGCGCCCTCACCGAAGCCGTCGCTGCTCAAAGTGCACGCGAACGAGTGGCAAACTGTCTAAAAAGTGAGCAAATATTGTATACGATTTTGCTTGGCTTCGAGGATAATCTTGTCGTTGTCTGGTGGCTCTGCCAGTCAAGCTCGCAGGAGGATGTGATGAGTGACGCGATTCCCGTGACCGAAGCGTCCGCCGAAGCCATTGTCTTGCGGCTCACGGAGGCCGTGCACGAGCATCGCGTGCTTCCGGGTATGAAGCTCAGCGAAGATGAGGTGGGCGAGGTCTTCGGCGTCAGCCGCACCATCGTGCGCCAGGCCCTGCGCAGCATGGCGCATGGCGGTCTGGTCTCGATCGAGCGCAACAGGGGCGCTTTCGTGGCCAAGCCATCGGTCAAGGAGGCGCGTGAGGTGTTTGAGGCGCGGGCCTTGCTCGAACCGCAGACTGCCCGGGCGGCCGCCGAGCGGGCCACCCCAGCCGACATCGAAGCACTCGAGCAGCACATCCGGCGCGAGCACGCCGCTCTTGCGGCAGGAGAGGCCGGTCGCGCGCTGAAGCTCTCCGGGCTCTTCCATGTGGAGATTGCCCGCCTCGCCGACCAGAAGACCATTCACGCGTTCATCGAACAGCTTGTCTCGCGGTCGTCGCTTGTGATTGCGCTTTACTGGCAGCGCAGGAATGCACTCTGCGAGAGCCATGCGCATGATGCCCTGCTCGATGCGTTGCGTCGCAATGATCCGGACAGCGCCGAAGAGCTGATGAAGGGACATCTCGTCGATCTCGTCTCACAGCTGAACCTGCGCGAGACGCCGGACGAAAGCAGATCTCTGCGCGAGGCGCTGCTCGGATGATGCATGTCCGCACCGCAACGCGCGATGATCTCGGGCAGGTTCTGGCCTGGGCCGCTCAGGAAGGCTGGAACCCCGGTCTGGATGACACTGCGGCCTTCCACGTGGCCGATCCGCAAGGCTTTTTCGTCGGGGTCGCGGATGATCGGCTTGTCGCGGCCATCTCGATTGTCAATCACACAGCCGATTTCGCCTTTCTGGGCCTCTACCTCGTGCATCCCCTATATCGGGGTCGCGGGTTTGGCTATGCGCTTTGGCGAGAGGCGATCCAGCACGCTGGCGCACGGACGGTCGGCCTTGACGGTGTGGAGGCGCAGCAGGCGAACTACATGCGATCCGGTTTCACGTATGCGGGCGGGACGACGCGGTACACAGGCCTCGTCACTGCGGGAGAGGTGCAAGGCATCCGCGCGGTCCGCAAAGAGGAGATCCCGGATCTGATCAGGCGCGAGGCCGACGCCTCCGGCGTGCTGAAGCCGGCTTATCTGTCGGCCTGGTTTACCGATACGCCGCACCGCAGGACGCTTGTTCACCCGGCCGGGTTCTGCACTGTGCGCAAATGCCGGGAGGGCGCGAAAATCGGGCCGCTTCTGGCGGAGCATCCCGAGGCGGCCAGCCAGTTGATACATGGCGCGGCGGCGGTCTTTGATGGCAGCGTCACGCTGGACGTTCCGGAGACGGCGGAGAGCCTGACCCGGCTCTGCAACGACCTTGCACTGGTCCCCGGCTTCAAGACGGCGCGCATGTATCGCGGCACAGCCCCCTCCGGCACAGGCGGGCTCTACGCCGTGGCGTCGCTGGAGCTTGGCTGAACCGGTCCGTGCATCCCACGGTGTCTCGGTGAGTTGGCCGGTCAGGATGCGCGCTTGCGCTGCTCGTGCAATGCAGCGCTCACCGCGCGGGCGATGATACGCTCCTCGTCCGTGGGGATGACCATGACCCGCGTGTCGCCGCTGTGGATCTCGCGCGCGTTTTGCCGGTTTCGCGCGGGGTCGATTGCGACCCCCAGATACTCCAGGCCTTCGACAATGCGCTGCCGGATGGGGGCTGCGTTCTCTCCGATCCCGCCGCAGAAGACAAGCGCGTCGATCCCGCCGAGCACCGCCGTCAGCGCCCCGATCTCGCGCCGGGCTCGGAAGACATAGTAGTCGATGGCCTGTGCGGCTTCCGCGCGATCCGAGCCCAGCAAGGTGCGCATGTCGCTGGACTGATCCGATAGTCCAAGAAGGCCGCTCTGCTGGTAGAGCATCTTCATGACATCATGCGGCGCGATGCCTCTTTGCTCGATCAGATAGAGTACCACACCCGGATCGATCTGGCCGCAGCGCGTGCCCATGGGCAGCCCGTCGAGCGCCGAAAACCCCATCGTGGAACCGACGCTCTTGCCGGCCCGGACGGCGCACATGGAGGCGCCGTTGCCCAGATGCGCGATCACCAGCCGCCCCTTGTGGAGCTCCGGATAGTCCTGCGCGATCACGCCCGAGATGTAGTCGTAGCTGAGCCCGTGGAACCCGTAGCGCCGAATGCCTTCCTCGTAGAAGCGCCGGGGCAGGGCGAAGGTGTCGTTGACCCACGGGTGACCACGATGAAACGCCGTGTCGAAGCAGCCCACCTGCACCGCCTGGGGAAAGGCCACCTTGGCCGCCTCGACACCCGCGAGGTTGTGCGGCTGATGCAGCGGCGCCAGCGGCGAGAACTCCGCCAACGCGCTCAGAACGTCCGCGCCCAGGACGACCGGTTCGGCGAACTTCGGACCGCCATGGACGATGCGGTGCCCGATGCCCGAGATCGCGAGGCCCGTCATATGTGGTCGCAGCGCCGCGATGACCTCGTTCAGAGCGGCGGCATGCGTAAGCGCGCTGATAGCCTGGCTGGTCTTTTCGCCGTCCCGTTCCAGCACCAGCTGTGCAGCGCTGCCAAGGCTGTCCACCTGACCGGTCAGAAGCATCACCGGATCGGGTGCGTCGCGGTAGAGGCCGAACTTGAGCGAAGACGAGCCGGTGTTGAGCGTGAGAATGGCTGCCGTCATCGGGCCACCGGAGCATTGAAGAGCGCTGCGATCGCCGTTGAGGCGATGCGGGTGCGCCGATCGTCCGAGCGACTGGTGAGAATGATCGGCACCTGTGCTCCCAGCACGAGCCCCGCGGCCTCGGCTCCGGCCAGATACACGAGCTGCTTTGCGATCATATTGCCAGCCTCCAGATCCGGGGCCACCAGAATGTCGGCCTGACCGGCCACGGCCGAGGTGATCCCTTTCGAGGCCACGGCCCGCATCGAGATTGCGTTGTCGAAGGCCAGCGGCCCATCGAGGACGCCGCCGGTGATCTGCCCCCGGTCGGCCATCTTGCAGAGGGCACCGGCCTCGACGGTGGATTGCAGGCGGGGTGTGATGGTCTCAACCGCCGACAGCAGCGCCACCTTCGGTGCCTCGATGCCGATGGCATGTGCCAGATCGATGGCGTTCTGCACGATATCGGCCTTGGTCTGCAGGTCCGGCGCGATGTTGATGGCCGCATCGGTGATCAGCAGCGGCTTGGGGTACGTCGGCACATCCATCACATAGACGTGGCTCATCCGGCGTTCGCTGCGCAGGCCGGTGGATTTCGCCACGACAGCCGACATGATCTCATCCGTGTGCAGCGCGCCCTTCATCAGCGCCCGCGCGCGGCCCTCGCGCACCAATGCGACCGCACGTTCGGCGGAGGCGTGGCTGTGCGGCGCATCGAAGATCTCGAGCGCGCCGATATCCAGATCGGCTTCTTCTGCCGCGCCGCGAATCCGCGCTTCGGGGCCGACCAGAAGCGGTTCGATGAGCCCCAGCTCATGGGTCTGCAACGCCGCCTCAAGCGATGCCGCATCGCAGGGGTGCACGATGGCCGTGGGCAGCGTCGGCAGCTTGCGCGCTTCGTTGAGCAGCCGGTCATACCCGGCGCCACGCTTGTGCATGACGAGATCGGGCATCACGACGCGGGGCCGTTTGATCTTGCGATCCGGTGCTATGACAACGGCTTGGCCGGTGATGACCGGCTTGCCATCGCCGTTCGTACAGAGGCAGTCGAGGGTCACGCGCTTCTTGTCGGCCTGTTTCTCCGTCACCGTGGCCCGCACGGTGACCGTGTCGCCGACGCCCACCGGTTTGAGGAACTTCAGCGTCTGGTCCAGATAGATTGTCCCCGGCCCTGGCAGCTGTGTGCCAAGCACCGTCGAGATGAGCGCACCGCCCCACATGCCGTGAGCGATTACCTTGTGAAAGATGTCCTCCTGCGCGAATTCCGCATCCACGTGGGCGGGGTTCACATCGCCTGACACGGCGGCAAAGGCGTCGATGTCTGCGGCTGTCAGGGTGCGCACAAGCTCTGCATGGTCTCCGACGGCGATCTCGTCGAAAGGGCGGTTCTCGATGTACCCCATGCTGCGGCTGATCTCAGACGACATGGTGGCCCCCGTCGATGTAAGCCGTATTGCCGGTAATCGAACGCGCGAATTCGGAGACCAGACAGGCCGCCATCGCCCCGACCTCGTCGATGGTGGTCAGCCGCTGCAGCGGCGCGCGGGCTCTGGCGTCGTCGATCAACGCGTCGAAGTGATGGATGCCCGATGCCGCGCGGGTCTGCAGCGGGCCGGGAGACATGGCGTTGACGCGGATGTTCCTTGGCCCCAGTTCCGCTGCGAGATAGCGCGCGGTGGACTCCAGTGCGGCCTTCACAGGCCCCATGATGTTGTAGTTCTCCACCACCTTTTCGGCGCCGTGATAGGACACCGTAAGGATCGTGCCACCTTCCTGCATGAGCGGCTCGGCCTCTCGGGCAAGGCGGATCAGCGAGTGGACGGAGATATCCATCGCCACGGCAAACCCGTCGCGCGAGCAATCCACGACCCGCGCGTGCAAATCCTCGCGCGGACAAAAGGCAATCGAATGAACCAGGAAATCGAGCCGTCCCCAGCGCTGGCGGATCGCCTCGAAGAGCGCCTGCATCTGTGCGGTGGATGTCACATCAAGGGGCAGGAAGAGCTCGGCCTCGACCTCCTGGGCGACAGGCTCGACATGCTTGCGGGCCTTGTCCGTCTGGTAGGTCAGGGCCAGATCGGCGCCGGAGGCCCGGAAGGCCCGCGCGCACCCCGCGGCGATCGAATCCGCGTTGGCGACGCCAACGACCAGCCCCTTTTTGCCGGCCAGCAAGGTTGATTTGGGTAACATGGCTCACTCCATCTTGACGTAAGTTCCCGGAGCGTCCTCCAGCGCACCGCGGATTTTGGGGGGTTTGATCTTCTCTCCCGAGCGTGCTGCCAGCCAGGCGACCCAGGCCGGCCACCAACTGCCCTGCCGCATCTCTGCCGCGTCCAGCCAGTCGTCCGGGGTCAGCGTGAGGTCCTGGTCGCGCCGGGTATGGATGCGGAAGTGGCGGCGTTTGTGGCCGGGCTCCGAAATCACGCCGGCGTTGTGCCCGCCATTGGTCAGCACAAATGTCACATCCGCATGCCCCAGATCGTGAATCTTGAATACCGATTTCCACGGCGCGATGTGATCCGTCTCGGTGCCCACACCGAAGATGGGCAAGCGAATGTTCCGTAGCGAGACCGCATGCCCGTCGACACGGTAGCGTCCTGCCGCGAGGTCGTTGTTGAGGAACATCTGGCGCAGGTACTCCGAATGCATCCGCGCGGGCATGCGCGTGCTGTCCGCGTTCCACGACATCAGATCGTTCATCTCGGCTTCGGATTCGCCAAGGAGGTACGTGCGAATGAGCTGCGACCAGATCAGGTCGTTCGAGCGCAGCATCTGGAACGCGCTCATCATCTGATCGGCTTCGAGGTAGCCCTGCGCGGCCATGACGTCTTCGAGAAAGGACACTTGGCTTTCGTTTATGAACAGCATCAACTCGCCGGCTTCGCTGAAGTCGGTCTGGGCGGCAAGCAGGGTCATGCTGGCCAGCCGTGCGTCGCCGTCGCGGGCCATGGCTGCCGCGGCCACGGACAGAAGCGTGCCACCGAGGCAATAGCCCGTGCCATGGACTGTCTCCGCGCCGGTTGCCTTGCAGATATGGTCGAGCGCCGCCATCGGCCCCTGGTGCAGGTAGTCGAGCATACCCAGATCAGCATCGGCCGCGCCCGGATTGCGCCAGGAGATCGCAAAGACCGTGAACCCCTGTTCGGTCAGATACCGGATCATCGAGTTCTCGGGGCTGAGATCGAGAATGTAGTACTTCATGATCCAGGCCGGCACGATCAGGATCGGTTCGGGATGCACGGTGGCAGTTTGGGGGCTGTATTGGATCAGCTCCATCAGATGATTTCGGAAAACGACCTTGCCGGGCGTCACCGCCACATCCCGGCCCACCACCTTGCTGGGCCGTTTTCGCGCCTTTCTGAAGGCCCTTTGCGCATAGGCGGCGGCGCTGACTGCCCCATGAACCAGGTTCCGCCCGCCTGTCTCGACCGTGCGCGCAAGGGCTTCGGGATTGGTGGCCAGAAAGTTGCTTGGCGCCGCCGCGTCGAGGATCTGGCGGACCAAGAAGGTCATCGCCGCGTCATGTGCCGGTGTCAGCCCCGGCACATCGGAGGTCGCCGCATCCCAGAATTCTTCGGCCAGCAGAAATGCCTGCGCCCAGGCGGCAAAGGGAGGTTTCGCCCACCGCGGGTCACGAAACCGGCGATCGCCCTGCTTTGGGCGCGCGGCCCAGGTGTCGGGTGCAGCGGGCGAGCCGGTGGCGACAAAGCGCAGCCACCGGCTCCAGTTTTGCTGCGCCTGCCGTCCCAGCGCGATCTGCTTGTCCGGGGCCGTCGCAAGGTGCAACGCCCAGTCGTTCAGCATGCTGAGCGTCGAGACGGGAGAGGTGCCCAACGCCAGCCGTGCGATGGACGTCCGAAGCTCACGCTCACCCGCACCAGGCGGCCGCTGGCCGTTCGTATCAAAGTCTTTCATATGCGCGCACCAGAACAGTTGTTTGTCTTGTTAGGTAGGGTCTCAACATGACAAGCATGCGACTGGCGCGCGTCCTTGCAAGAGCGGGCCAGTCACTGATCAAAGTGCAGCATAACTTCGCCGTGAAAAAGGGCATTTCGTGCCGGTTTGGCGATTGCAGCGGCATGTATTTCATGCGCTTCGGCCTTTTTTTTGAGGGCGTTCCCGGCCGCCAGGTCAAGGTTGATGCTGCACTGCGGCAAACTGCCTCACTCATGCTCGGCGCCGGGGGAGGCTAGGGTCCCGGCATGTTGCCTCTGCTGAGCCTGCTTTTGCCCCTGGGGCTCCTGATCTGGTCGGTCTATCGCGGTTGGCCGGTCCTGCTGGCCGCGCCTGTCATGGCGCTCTTTGCGGCCTTGATCGCTGCAGATCCGTTGTTCGCGACGCTGACCCAGCGCTTCATGCCGGCCACCGGTGGGTTCGTGGTCTCGTTTCTGCCGTTGTTCTTGCTCGGCGCGGTCTTCGGCAAGCTCATGGAAGCCTCCGGCGGGGCCCTGGCGCTGGCGCGCGCGATTGTGCGAGGTTTGGGGCCGGGGCAAGCGCTGCCTGCGGTGGTTCTGTCCTGCGCCGCTCTGACATACGGCGGTATCTCGTTGTTCGTCGTCGCCTTCGCGGTCTATCCGCTCGCGGTGGCCCTTTTCCGCGCGTCGGATTTGCCGCAGCGCCTGATCCCCGCCGCCATTGCGCTCGGCGCTTTCACCTTCACCATGAGTGCCTTGCCCGGCTCGCCGGCGATCCAGAACGCCATCCCGATGCCCTACTTCGGAACGACGGCCTTTGCCGCGCCGGGATTGGGCGTGGTTGCGGGGCTGATCATGGCGATCGGCGGGTTGTTGTACCTGTCCTCCGCGGCGAAGGCGGCGGAGCCCGGTCGTTCGGATGCGGCCACGCCGTCCGACCTGCCTGAGGACGCGGCCCTGCCGTCGATCTGGATTGCCCTTGCGCCGATCCTGACGGTCTTTGCGGCGAATTGGATCCTGGCCGAGATAGCGCTTCCGCGGCTCGATTTGTCTTACCTCGCCGATCCCGCCTGGGGTGGCGTCACGCCATCGCGGGTGATCGGGCTCTGGGCGCTGATTGGTGCTCTGACGCTCGCGATCCTGCTCTTGCTGGCCCTTTCGTGGCGCCGCCTGACCGAGCCGCGCAAGGTGTTGGCCGAGGGCGCGCAGGCCGCTCTTCTGCCGCTCTTCAACACCGCGGCGCTGGTGGGGTTCGGCGCGGTGATTGCTGCCCTGCCAGCCTTTGCCGCCGTCAACGCGCTGACCGCGCAGATCCCGGGTGGCCCGCTGGTCGGGCTCGCGGCATCGGCGAGCCTTCTCGCCGGGATCACCGGGTCCGCTTCGGGCGGGATGTCAATCGCGCTCGACGCCCTGGGCGCGCGTTACATGGAGATTGCGGTCGCAGAAGGCATCAACCCCGAGGCGCTGCACCGGATCGTCGCACTCGCCACCGGGGGGCTCGATGCGCTGCCGCACAACGGGGCGGTCGTCACCTTGCTGGGCATCGCACGGCTCACCCACAAGACGGCTTACGGTCCGATCTTCGTCGTTGCCGTGGCCATCCCGGTTGTTGCGCTGGCAGCCGCTCTTGCGCTGGCGACCCTTTGGGGGACGTTCTAGGGCTGATCGTTGGTGGTCCACTGCAAGTCGTACCCCTGGGGCAGAAACGGTGTCAGCCAGTCTCGGAAGGCCGCGTTGAAGGCGGCGAGATGTTGCAGCCGTTCGGGCGTGTCGCACATCCAGGTCACAACCTCGCCACGCCCCCGCACGGCAATCTCGGGGTAGAGATAGGCACAGCCGAGATAGTGTCCGGCAGTGTCGCGTACGATCCAGGCGAAGGAGCGCAGCGCGGTGAATTCCCGTTCGTGCCAGCCCATGTCGATGAGGTTGTCTGCGCGCGTCAGCCCCTTGGGCCAGTCATCGCCAAAGAGCCCCGTCAGAACCCGGACCGACGCTGTGACGGCTTTGAAATCCTCATCGACCTGCGCGACCGAGAGCGGGCTCAGCCGAAACGGGCCGAACGTCGCCTCGCGGGGCAGCGCGGTGCCCGCAAAGTCAGGATGCGGCTGCATCCGCCGTCACGCGCCTTTTGCTTCGCGCTTGAAGGGGTTCTCCTCGGGCACCTCGAAATCGAGAACCAGATCGCCCTTCGCGCGGGCATCCGCCATGTAGCGGAAGGCATTCACCGACATGCGCATGAGGTGCTCGCCCGCCTTCATCGGCGGATATTTCTCCAGCGTCTCAGGGGTGCGGAATTTCTCCAGCGGCTCGACCACGGTGTGATAGTCCAGCCCGAAGAAGAGCGGCATGGAGTAGCGCTCGGTCCCGATGTTCGTCACCCGGTGCTGGGTGGATTTGAACTGTCCGCCGGACCAGGTCTCGAAGATATCGCCGATGTTGACGACGAAACAGCCGGGGATCGGCGGCGCTTCGATCCACACATCTTCGGCGTTCATCACCTGCAGCCCGGGGCTGCCGGTCAGCAGGATGGTGAAACACTCGAAATCCGAATGCGCCGCGATGCCGACGAGCTCTTTGGTGGCCGGCAGATCGTTCTCGATGTACCGCAGCAGGCGCAGCTGCGATGTCGGGTATGTGATATGGCGCGTCAATTCTTCTGAATCGACGCCCAGCTCAAGTGCGAGCGCATCCAGCAGCCGCAGGCCGAGGTTGAAGGCGGCGTCGTAGTAGCCCGAGACTGTCTCTCTCCAGCCCTGGATGTCGGGCCAGATGTTCGGGCCGGTCATCCGCCAGCCGGCAAGATAATCCGGATGATCCTCGGGCGCCTCATAGGACATGTCCCAGGCTTCATTGAAGTTGATCGATTTCGGAAAATCCGCGCCGTTCTCCTCGTAGGGAACATAGCCGCGGTGATGGGTCGTGAAGCCCGACCAGTACTTCATCTTGAAGCGGCGCGGCTTCTCGTGGAATTCCTTGGAGGCGGCAAAGAGCGCGTCGATCTGCGCCTGCGGAATGCCGTGATTTGTGATGTAGAAAAAGCCCGAGGTGCGCGCAGCGTCACCCAGAGCTGCGGCCACCTTTGCCTTCTCGGCTGCGTCATCCGCAAAG
The DNA here is from genome assembly GCF_025755255.1 of Roseobacter sinensis. Lineage (GTDB taxonomy): Bacteria > Pseudomonadota > Alphaproteobacteria > Rhodobacterales > Rhodobacteraceae > Roseobacter > Roseobacter sinensis. The sequence goes on from NZ_JALIEB010000005.1 coordinate 266,564, forward strand.
AGACCGCCAAGGTCCACCACTGGCAGGTTCGCATCGTCGATCGTCAGCGCGCGCTGATCGTCGGAAATGTTGGATCGCATCGTCATACCCCCTGCGTTTTCGCCCCGACTGTGGCGCGCGCCACGCCCGGAATGGTAAACAGAATGATTAGAACATCCCCCCGCGCGCAGGCGGTTGCACAAAAATTGATCAACTTTACGCATTCCTGCCGAAAATCAGGCGCAATGACTCACGGGAGCGCGCGCGGCACCGCAGGCTTGGCGCGGGTTTGAGAAACGCGGCCCGGACGAGGCTGCGATAAGAAGGGAGATGAAGATGTCATCCATGAACCGACGTACCGTTCTGAAATCGGCCAGCAGCGTCGCTGGGCTGGCTGCGGCCTCCAGCGTGCTTGGCACACCGCTCATCGCTCAGACGCGCAGTCTGAAGATCGGCTCATATGGCGGGTATTTTGAAAACTCGTTCAAAGAACATGTCTATCCCGCCTTCACCGAGGCGACCGGCATCACCGTGGAAAGCGTCACGCAGCCGAACTCGACCGATTGGCTCGTCACGATGCAGCAGGCAACGGCGGCGGGCAACGTGCCCGCGGATCTGTCGCTTTACGCTCGCGACACGCTGATCAAGGCCTCGCGCATCGGCGGCCTGCTCGCTCCGCTCGACAAGACGAAGATGCCCGCCACATCGAACCTCGATGATTATTTCGTCTTCGAGGACACAACGGGTGCGATCGGCGTTGGCGCCATGTCCTGGTTCACCGCGATGGTGATCAACCCCGATGAGGTCGACGCGCCGGAAAGCTGGGCGGAGTTCTGGGACAGCGACACCTTCGAGTCGAGCCTGGGGCTGTCAAAGAACTACAACTCGCATTTCCTAGACATCGTCGCGGCGACCTTCTTCGACGGGGCCGAGACGCTGCTGAAGAAGGACGGCGTGACCGCGGTCATCGAGAAGGCGGCGGAGATCAAACCCAACGTGGCGCTCTGGTGGTCCGCCGAAAGCCAGATGGAGCAGTCGATGAAGAATGGCGACATCATCGGCGGGCAATACTACCTCGATGTGGCGAATCTCATGGCGCTTGACGGCTTCCCGATCAAGCCGATCTTCCCGAAAGAGGGCAACCCGCAGGACTATGGCTCCTGGTGTCTTTCGGCGATCTCCGAGAAGGCGGATGAGGCGGCGGAGTTCATCAACTTCTCGTCCGATCCCGCGACGCAGGCGCTGATGTCGCGCAAGATCGGCACGGCCCCCCTGGTGGCGCAGTCGAAGACTGACCTCACGGACGAGGAATTCACCTTCGTCTCGGGAACGCCGTCGATCCAGCCGGCCTATGAGGCCTATCTCGACAACGAGACCTTCATCAAGGAAACCTGGGAGAAGATGCTCGCAGGAGCCTGATCCATGCCGGGTCTGCGACTGGCCGGGATCGCCAAGAGCTTCGGCAGCGTGCACGCTGTCGAGGCGACCAACCTCGACTTTGCCGAAGGCGAGTTGACGGCCCTTCTGGGGCCATCGGGCTGTGGCAAGACAACACTGCTGCGCATGATCGCGGGGCTCGAGGCACCCACGCGGGGGGCCATCCTTCTGGGCGAGGCGGACATCACCGCGCAGCCTGCGCATGAGCGCAAATTCGGAATGGTGTTCCAGAATTTCGCGCTCTTTCCGCATCTGAGCGTGCGCGAGAACGTCGTCTATTCGCTGATGATCTCGGGCATAGCGAAGTCCGACGCGATGGCAACCGGCGCGCGGCTGCTCGATCTGGTGCAGCTTAAGGGCTTTGACGACCGGCGTATTGGCGAGCTGTCGGGGGGGCAGCGGCAGCGCGTGGCCATTGCGCGGGCGCTGGCGCAGGAGCCGGAGGTCTTCCTGCTCGACGAGCCGATGTCGGCCCTCGATGCCAAGTTGCGCGAGGACATGCAGGTGGAGCTGCGGATGCTGCAGCAGCGGCTGGGGATCACCACTGTCGTGGTCACGCACGACCAGCGGGAGGCGATGACCATGGCGGACCGCATCGTGGTCATGAGCCAGGGCAAGGTCGAACAGGTAGGCAGCCCGCAGCAGATCTACCACCAGCCGGAGAATGCGTTCGTGGCCGATTTCATTGGTCGTGCGAATTTTTTCGACGGCGTGGCAGAGGCGGCGGGCGTCCGGATCGGATCGGTTCTGCTTGACGCGGCGGCCGGCGCCGGTTTCCGGCCCGGAACGCCGGTCAGCCTGGCTTGCCGGCCAGAGGTCGCTTGCCTGATCGACTGTACCTCGCCCGGAACCTCATTGCCGGCCAAAGTGACCTTCGTGCGCGATGTGGGCCCCGCACGCGACATCCATCTGGAGACAGAGATCGGGCGGATCATCGTCGAATATGCCCGTGGCGAGACGGACCAGCCCTTTGCGGTCGGGCAGGAGACCACGGTGACCCTGCCGGCCTCGGGCCTGCATGTCTTCCCGCGGGCGGAGAGGGCCGCGGCGTGAGCCTTGTCAGCGACACCGAAGTCCTGGAAGACGCGAGCGCGAGCGCACCCCCGCGCCAGATCTCGGTGGCGCAGCTGGTCTGGTGGGCGCTCATCCTGTTCCTGTGCCTCACACCTTTCGTGCTGGTGATCGCGATCTCCTTCGGTCAGAAGATCGAAGGGGCGGCCTGGGAATGGGCCTTCACCTTCGCCAATTACGAGCGGGTCTTCGTCGGCGCCAACTGGCCCGAGCAGTTTACCGTGCTCTACCTGCAACGGCTCTACTATTCGCTCTTTTACGCTGTGATTGCTGCGGTGCTCGCAATTCTCACGGCCTTCCCCTTCACCTATCTGATGACGCGGCTGTCACGGCGGGCGCAGAGCATATGGCTGGTCTTTATCCTCTCCAGCCTGTCGCTGTCGGAGGTCTTCATCGTCATGGGCTGGGACGTGCTGCTGTCGAACCGCTCCGGCCTGCCAATGGTGCTGAAGGAGACCGGCGTGACCGACTGGCTGAAGGCAGTGGGCTGGTTCGATACGTTGCGCGAGTGGGGGCTCGCGAACCCGCGCAACGTCAAGTTCAAGACATCGGTCTTCGCGACGGTGCTGACCATGGCCTATCTGGTCTGGCCCTACGCGGTGATCCTGCTCTACCCGCCGCTCTCGCGGCTCGACCGCAGCATGGTGGAAGCCGCACAGACCATGGGGGCCGGGCCCTGGACGGTGATGCGCACGGTTGTGCTGCCGACCATGCGGCTGCCTCTGCTCGGCGCGACCCTGCTGCTCTTCGTGTTCCTGCTGGGTGTCTATGTGGCGGTTACGGTCTTTGCCGAACCCGCCAAGCAGACCATGGCCGTTTCTGTCTACGAGGCGATCCGCGGCAATACGCTGAATGCGCCGTTCGGAGCCGCCCAGGCGGTTGTGCTACTGATCACGGCAAGCATCTTCCTCGCCATGGGTCAGTGGCTCAGCAAGCGGACGGCGGCATGATGCTGCGGGTGATCTCCCAAGGGTTCATGGCGCTCTCGGCCGTGTTGCTGGCGCTGCCCATCGTCGTCGTTTGCGGAGCTGCCTTGAACGCAGGCCGCACGATGTTCTTCCCGCCGAAGGAGCCCACCTTCGCGCGGTTCTACGAATTCTTCGTGGCGGATACGGTGTGGATCACGGCGCTGAGCCATTCGGTGCTCATCGCCTTCGCGAGTGCGGTGCTTGCAGTGTTGATCGCCTGGCCCGTGGCCTACGGGCTCTGGGCGCGGGGGGATGCGGGGTCGAAACTGCTTGCGGGGCTGGGCTCCATGCCCTTCGCGCTGCCGCCGATTGTCTTTGGCGTGGGGCTGGGGTTCCTGTGGTCCTTCTCCGGGGCGCTCGGTTCCATCTGGGCCGGTGTGGTCAGCCATGCTGCCCTTTTCGTGGCGCTGCCCATCGTGACAATCTCCATCGGCCTGCAGTCCATCGACCGGGCGCATCTGGATGCGGCTGCCACCATGGGGGCCACACGCGCCGTCGCCTTCCGCACCGTGATCCTGCCGCAGACGCTGCCCTACACGGTTTCGGGCTTCTTCTTCGCGCTGGTCCTCAGCTTCAACGAATTCATCGTCATGTTCTTCGTCTCCGCCTCGTCCTATTCGACGGTGACGCTGCAAATCTTCAACTCGCTTCGCAACGGTTATACGCCCACAATGGCTGTCGCCGCGATTCTGTTTATCAGCGTGTCGGTCGTCGTTTTCTCGGCCATCGCGCGCTGGGGAGACCTGCCGCGGCTGATGGGCGCGGAGCCTGCAAAAACCTGAACCAGAGGAGGTCATCTCATGCCACGTCAACCCACGCTTGTCGGTCAACCGGTGCTGATCGTCGTCGACATCCAGAAAGGCGCGTTTCTCGACCGCACGAATGCCGGTATTCCGACGATGCCCGATTATTTCGACAACATGGCCCGCGCACGCCGCGTCGTGGATGCGGCTCATGCGGCCGAGATCCCGGTGATCTTCTTCCAGGAGATTCACCGTCGCGACATGGTGGACTATGGGCGCGAGCTGGACGGCTCGGAGGGTGTGCACTGCCTCGAGGGTGAGCCGGGCACGCCGGTCGCGGCCGAAGAGATGGACATGCGGCCGACCGACTATTTCATCCACAAGCGCCGCTATTCCTGCTTTTTCGGCACGGAACTCGAGATCCTGCTGAAGGGCCTGAAGGCCGAGACGCTGATCCTGATCGGGGGCATGACGGATGTCTGCGTGCATTACACCTTCGTGGACGGGCACCAGCATGACTACTATTGCCGCGTGATCTCCGACAGTGTCGGCGGCACGTCGGACGCCGCGCATCAGGCCTCGCTCAACGCGATGGAGTATCTGCAGGAGGGCGCGGTGCTCAGCACGGACGAGATTGTCGAGAAGCTGGCACATATGAAGAGCGCCGCCGCTTGATCAGCATCGACGACCTGCAAGCGCATTGGCAGCGGGACTGGATCAAGGCACCGGGGGTCGAGGACCGCACCACGCAGGTGCACTGGATGCAGTGCGGGCCCTACTACGCCGACCTGCGCATCCCCGATACGCTGCCCGATATCTCCGGCGCTCGGGCGCTCGACGAGCTTGATACCGAGACGCTGCTTGCGCTGATGCGGGCCGAGGGTTTTGCAGGGACCGTGCGGGTCGATGACGGTATCTGCACCTGGGAGCGGCGCATCAACTGGCACGGCACCCCATCCGAGATCGACGCAGGGCGGTTGTCGTTTGACGACCAAGGCGCGCTGATCGAAGACGGGGTGCATGCGGAATACCGCGAGCTCTGGCTGAGATGCCCGCACCCACCGATCGAAGCGCTTGGCGGGCAGGCCGACGGCTACGACGTGATCCTGCTGTCCTCGGAGGCGACCTTCCTGCTCGCGGTGGGCGTTCCAGAGGCGCCACCGGCCACTCCGCTGGTTGCGGCGCTCGAACGCGGCGAGAGGCCCGAGGGTCTCGCACAGCATTTTTCATCCCTCTACGTGATGGGGCTCTGGGACGGTGCAGATGGCATCGCCCGGCTGACGACCGATCCGCGCATGAAGGGGGATGCCGTGCTCTCCCGCTCGGGACAACAGATCCAGGTCTTTGTGCCCGGTTTCGAAGGTGGGATGCGTCGGATGTCGGTTCCGCTGACCGCGCTGGCCTAGGGTCCGGCCCCTACGCCGCACCCCACAGATCAAGGTAGTGATCGACGATCTGATGCAACCGCTCTGGCCCGAAGGCGGGATCATGGCCGCCGTGCACCTGGGTGACCGGCAGGGCGCGCAGCCGCGTCAGCGTCGCGATATAGTCGGGAATGCTCATGCCGGGGCCATCGAAGATCAAGGGGCCGTCATAGATCGCATCGGCCCCGAAGAGGGTACCGCTCGCCGCGTGCCAAAGGCCGATCTGACCCGGAGAGTGACCGGGCAGATGCAAGACCTCCGCTGTCCAATCGCCAAGATCCACCGTATCGCCCTCGTCAAGCGTCCCGGTCGCTGGCGCCCCCGTCAAGCTGTAGTCCGCCGGGTTGTAGCCCGGCAGCGGAATGGCGTCGATCAGGTAGGTCCAGAGCGGCGGATAGCCCGCCTGCGCGAAGAGATCGACGAGCGGCTTCGAGATATCCGCGCTGACCAGCGAGTAGGGCTCTGGTGCGGCCAAGTCCTCCGCCTCAAGCGGGTGGACCAACCGCTGTTCGAACTCATGCGCCGATCCGATGTGATCCACATGTGTATGCGTGGACAGGCAGATCACAGGCTTTTCGCGATCGGGCCGTGCGGCATCGACCACCGGGCGCAAGGGGGCAATGCCCATGCCGCTGTCGATCAGAAGGTCCGCATCCCGACCGAGCACCAGATGGATATTGGCCGAAAAGATCGGGTGGACATGCGGTTCGGTGATGAGGATCGTGCGGGCATCCAGCGCGCGGGTCTGAAACCAGGTGTCTGCAACGGGGAGTGTCATGCCGGTCCAATAGCACGGGCGATCCGGCGGGGCGAGCCACGATCCGGCGGTGCAGTCACCTTGCGGTTTGCTGCGCCGATACTTGAGGCAGCTCCGTGCACGCCGGTGTCCCGATGGCGGTGGTCGAGAGCATTTCGCCTTGAACCCGGGATAGGTGATCCATGTCCGAGCGAATTGCTTTAGCTGTTCAGATCTTCCAGCAGGCGCCCGTGCTGCCGCGTGGCATCCACTAGGTCCCCGAAGGTCCGGATGCCCTTGGCCTCCAGAAGCGGCAGCAGCCTCACCAGCGCCTCTGCAGTGGCCTGCGCATCGCCCAGAGCCGTGTGTCGAAGCGCCTCCGGCAGCGACACCGCAAGCCGGTCGCAGAGCGCATCGAGGGAGTGATCCTCTGTTGTGCCGAAGACAACCGCCGAGAGCAGCACGGTGTCGAGCACGGGGTGGTCCCACTCCACGCCCATCTCGCCTTGCACCCGGCGGAGCAGGCCGATGTCGAAGGGAGCGTTGTGCGCCACCAGAACCGCATCGCGTGCGAAGTGATGAAACCGCCGGCCTGCCGTGGCAATGTCCGGCGCATCCGCCACATCGGCATCCGTCACCCGGTGGATTGCCGTCGATGCCGACGGAATGGGGCGCCCGGGGTTCACGTAGGTGTTGAGCACTTCGCCTTCGACGATGCGCCCGTTCAGGACCCGCACGGCGCCCAATTGCACGATGTCGTCTGTCTCAATGGAGAGCCCGGTCGTTTCGCTGTCGAAGGGCACGTAGCAGAGGTCGCAAAGCGCCGTCTCGCGGATTTCCTTGGTTTCCGCGGCAGTGATCAGATCAAAGTCAAAGACCAGCGGGCGTTGCCCAATGGGCGCACTCTGAGCCGTGTCGACGTCGATCATGAGCATATGCCCGTCTTTGCCGAGCGCTTTCAGCCGCGCGTCGAAATGCAGTGATGCAGTGGCATCCTGCAAGCGGACCGAGACGGGCCCCGGTGCCGGCTCGAACGCCTCCATGGCCTCCGCGACGGCGCCCATGTCAAAGTAGTCAGACAGGGGGGCCTTGAGCCGCGGTGGCGCGATCTGCGCCAGCACGGCGGCGGCCTGCGCGTCGTAGAGGACGATCTCTTGCGCGGGGTTGAGCAGGATCGTTGCAATCGGGATCTCGGTGAGCAAGGCGGTGAGGCGCTCGCTTTCGGACTTGAGGCGCTGTGTCTCGCGCGCCACCTGGGCGGCGGTGTCCATCACCGAACTGCTCATCGTTTCCGTCAGGGCGCTTGCGGCAGGCGCCAGATCGCCGAGATAGCGCGCCGCTTCGGTGTCCACGTCGCAGGCGACGCCCGAATGCGCGCGCAGCCGCAGATCGGCCGAGAGGCGCGTGATGGGTTTGGCCACATTCTCATCGAAGAGCAGCCACACCCCGAGTGCGAGACCCGTGTTCAGGAAGGTAAAGGCGATGAAGGCGGTTAGGAAGGGCCCGGTGGGCAGGCCCGCGTCGCCGCGAGACCAGCCGAAGGCCAGTGCGCCTGCCGCCAGCGCCGCGCTGCCTGCCGCCAGCAGGCAGAAGAAGAGGAAAATGCGCAGGCGCAGGGAGAGGGAGGTGAGCATCTCAAGTCTCGCACACCAGTTGCAGGATCGGGTCGCCTTCGGGCATGCCCTGCCAGTCGGCATTGCTGACGGTGCCGTCAGCGGCAAACTCCGCCCCGTCGATCAGCAGCGCAGAGCGAGCCTGCCCGCAGTCAAACAGCATCGGTGCCTGGTTCACCGGAGACCAGCGGCCGAAGAAATAGATGTCGGCCAGCCGCTGGTCCGGCAGGTTCGGGTGGCTGCGCGCCGTGCCGGTGTCGACGGCGACGAAACGCTTGGTGTAGGGCCAGACCTGAGTCCAGGGGCGCAGCCAGCCTTGTTCGTCCACGGTCATGGCGATCTCGACGCCTTCGGGCAGCCGCTCGGCGGTGCGGCCAAACCAGGTGTATTCGTTCGAGATGGTCATGCCGATCATGCCCGCACCCGCAGCAACCGGCATCACCCATTTCGGCAGGCGCCGTCCGGTGAGGATATTGAGCAGCATGGCGATCCCGGCGCAGGCGATCCCGGCGAAGATGGTGGCGATGAGTTCGACAAACATGGCCCTACCCTAGCGCACCTTTGCCGGATCCCACAGCGGATTGCATCGTCTTGACCACCACGAAGGCATCGCGCAGGTGGCTGCGGGCGAAATCCGAGAGCGTCGCGGGGTCGAGATAGTTGTCGGGTTTGGCCCCGGCCTTGACCTGTGTGACCTGATGCTCCAGCCGCATCATCGCGATCAGATCATAGGCGTTGAGCAGGTCCGCCCCGCCTGAGGGCGAGAGTACGCCGGCCTTCTGTGCCGCCTCCAGCCGGGCGCGCGTATTCACCGGGGTGAGCCGGCCCTGCAGCGTGTAGACGCGTCCCAGATCAACCACCGGCACAACGCCGTTGTGCTTCAGGTCAAGCTGGTTGCGGTGTTCGCCCGAGCGGATCGTGGCAAGCCCGCGCAAGAGGCCCAACGGTGGCTGATGCTTCAGCGAATTGGCGATCATATGCGCGGTGAAGATCGAGTTCTTGGAGGCCTCCGCCAGCGTCGTCTCCTGCAGGTTGCCGAACAGGCTCTGGTCGCCGCCGATGGGCCGAAGGTCAAACATCACCGAGGCAAGCATCTGCGCTTCCGGATCGGGCTTGGCGATCCAGCCGCGGAAATACTCCCGCCAGACCTGCAGCGGCTGGCACCAGCGCGGGTTGGTCGCCATCATGTCACCCGGGCAATAAAAATAACCGCAGGTGTCGAGCCCGTCGCTCACATACTTTGCAAGGCCGGCGAAGTAGGGCATCTGCGCCTCGGTCACATCGTCTGAGAGGATCAGGCAGTTGTCCTGATCCGAGACACCGGTCTGCTCCTGCCGCCCCTGGCTGCCGCAGGCAAGCCAGAGGTAGGGCACCGGCGGCGGCCCAAGCTCGGCTTCGGCGAGCGCCAGCAAGCGGCGGGTTGCGGTATCCGCGATATCAGTGATCAGCCGGGTCACAACCTCGTGCCGGTTGCCGGCCTCCACGAGATGGACCAGCAGCTCCGGAATCTTCGCAGTGGCGCGCGCCATTTCGGCGGCATCGGTGGCCTTGGCCACGCGGCCCACCAGATCGGCCGACGACATCGCCTGCGCGCGGGTGAGATCCGTTTGGGTCACGATGCCCACGAGGTCCGAGCCGTCGACGATCGGCACATGACCGATCCCGCGTTCGACCATCAGGTGCAGCACATCCGTCACCAGCGCGGTCGGTGCAAGGGTCAGCGGGTCCTCCGTCATGATCGACGAGACGGGTGCGGCGGGGTCATGGCCTTCCGCCACCACGCGCCCGTTCATGTCGCGCAGGGTGACGATGCCACGGAAGCCCTCCGCATCGCCGACGCAGATCGAAGAAATGCGCTTGGCGTGCATCTGCCCCGCGGCGATGCGGATGGGTGTGTCAGGCGCGCAGGTCATGGGGTCGCGTGTCATCAGCTGGCCCACCGGCAGCGTTGTCAGATCCTTCTGGTCTTTGCGGGGTGGGCGGCGCCGGTCGAAGAACTTTGCCACCGGCGCGTGGGCGTCTATCAACGCGAAGAAGGTCACGGCCGGCATCACGATCAAGGTGGTGTCTCGCGTCGCGGTTGCGGTGCGGCTCGCGGCTTCGCCCCGCAACAAGGCCCGCTCACCGAAAGAGTTGCGGGGCCCGAGGATCGAGATCTGCACGTCGGCCTCGTCGGTAATCTCAACTTCACCGGCGGCGATGATATAGAGGCTGCTGGCCGTATCACCCACAACAAAGACCTTGTCTCCCTGCGCGTAGTCGGTTGCGTCGCATACCTGTGCGAGCGTGTCGAGGTCCGCCTCCGACAGGCTGTCGTAGGGGTGCACGGAGGCAAGGAATTGTCTCAGCCGGGACGACAGGGGCATGTGCGAAGCCTTTAGAAGAGAATGTCCTGCCCGAGGGAGGATCGGGCAGGACGGGCCTGATTTGGGAGGCACCGCCACAAAGCCGTGGCGGTGTCAGGCTTGGTTAGTGACCTTCGACTGCCACGCCTGCACCCCGCGGGATGCGCACGCTTTCGACAAGGTCCTTGATCTCCTGCGGGGTCTCCTTGGTCATGCCGGAGACGAAGTAGGCCACCGCGAAGTTGACCGCCGCGCCGATCGCGCCGAAAGAGGTCGACTTGATCGGGCCCAACAGCGGGTTGTCATCCGTGAACGAGTTGGTGTCCGGGATGAAGAACCAGCCCTTGTGCAGGAAGATGTAGAGCAGCGTGACCACCAGACCGGCAAGCATACCTGCGACCGCGCCGACATTGTTGATGCGGGTCGAGAAGATCCCCATCATCAGCGCCGGGAAGATCGAGGCTGCCGCGAGGCCGAAGGCCAAGGCCACGGTTTGTGCGGCAAAGCCCGGTGGATTGAGGCCCAGAAGGACCGCCACCACAATCGCCGCTGCCATGGAGACCCGCGCCGCCAGAAGCTCGGATTTCTCCGACATGTTCGGCGTGAGCTGCCCTTTCAGCAGGTCATGGCTGACCGCCGAGGAGATCGCCAGCAAAAGCCCCGCCGCCGTCGACAGTGCCGCCGCAAGGCCGCCCGCTGCCACAAGGCCGATCACCCAGCCCGGCAGGCTTGCAATCTCGGGGTTGGCGAGCACCAGGATGTCGCGGTTGAAGTTGGTCAGCTCATTGCCTTCCCAGCCATTCTCCGCGGCCTTGGCTTGCAGATCGGCGTTCTGATCATTGTAGTACTGGATCTTGCCGTCGCCGTTCTTGTCTTCCCAACCCAACAGGCCGGTCTTTTGCCATGTGGCCATCCAGGCGTACTCAGGGTCGGTCTCGATCTGCTCGACGCTGACCGCTTCGCCGCTGGTCCCGTTGGGCCACATCAGCTCGGAGATGTTGAGCCGCGCCATGGCCCCCACAGCCGGGGCTGTCAAGTAAAGCAGCGCGATGAAGACGAGCGTCCAGCCCGCGGACCAACGCGCATCCGACACACGCGGCACCGTAAAGAAGCGCATGATCACATGCGGCAGACCGGCGGTGCCGATCATCAGCGACAGGGTAAATAGCACCATGTTGATGGTCGACCCATGCGCTGCCGTATATTCGGCAAAGCCCAGGTCGGTCACGATCTGGTTCAGCTTGGCCAGAAGCGGCTCTCCGCTTTCGGTGGACCCAAAAAGGCCCAAGGCCGGGATCGGGTTGCCGGTCAGCTGCAGCGAGATGAACACTGCCGGGATCGTATAGGCGGTGATCAGCACGCAGTATTGCGCCACCTGCGTATAGGTCACGCCCTTCATGCCGCCGAAGACCGCGTAGGCAAAGACCACGCAGGCGCCGATGAGCAGACCCCAGAAGGCGTCGATCTCGAGGAAGCGCCCGAAGGCGATGCCCACACCCTGCATCTGGCCGATCACATAGGTGATGGAAGCCACGAGCAGGCAGATCACGGCGACCATCCGGGCAGTGCTGGAATAGAACCGGTCGCCGATGAACTCGGATACCGTGAACTTGCCGAACTTGCGCAGGTAAGGCGCGAGCAACAGCGCCAGCAGCACATAACCACCCGTCCAGCCCATCAGGAAGGACGAGTTGTCATAGCCGGTGAAGGCGATGAGCCCCGCCATCGAGATGAAGGAGGCCGCTGACATCCAGTCGGCGGCGGTGGCCATGCCGTTGGTGACCGGGTGCACGCCGCGACCTGCGGCGTAGAATTCCGATGTGGAACCCGCGCGGGCCCAGATCGCGATGCCGATGTAGAGCGCGAAGCTCGCGCCGACAAACAGCAGGTTGAGTGTAAACTGATCCATGGTCCTTATTCCTCGTCCACGCCGTGTTCACGGTCGAGCTTGTTCATGCGCCAGGCGTAGAAGAAGATCAGGATCAGAAAGACAATGATCGAACCCTGCTGCGCGAACCAGAAGCCCAGGTCGGTGCCGCCGACGGCGATCCCGGCCAGAAGGGGGCGCAGGATGATCCCGAACCCGAATGAGACCAGCGCCCAGATAGCGAGGCTGATCAGGATGAGACGCACATTGGCACTCCAATAGGCGTTGGTGTCATTGCTTTGAGACATAGGCTTCCCTCCTCCGTTTGTGTCCCTCAGACCCTCGGCGAGGGCTTCAGGTGGTACGTCATGTGGTGACATGGCTGACAACCTCCTCCAGGTTTGTTGCGATCTGCTCGATAGCCCCCATGGCCGGAACGCGCGAGAGCGCGCCCTTGGCCGCGTAGTAGTCGATGAGCGGGGCCGTCTGGGCGTGATAGGCCGCGAGCCGCTGTGCCACCGTTTCGGCGTTGTCATCGGCGCGGCGTTTCATCTCGGAGCCGCCGCACTGATCGCAGACACCGGGCCTGGTCGTCGGCTTGAAGCTGTCGTGATAGCCCTCACCGCAGCCGCCGCAAGTGAAGCGGCCCGAGATGCGCTGAACCATGGCATCATCTTCGACATCGAGGCTGATCGCCGCGTCGATCCGCTGTCCGGTGGCCGCGAGGAGCCTGTCGAGCGCTTCCGCTTGCACCGTGGTGCGCGGGAACCCATCGAGGATCACCCCTTTGGCGCAGTCGGGCTCCAGGAGACGGTCGCGCAGGATCGCGATGACAATCTCGTCACTGACCAGATCACCCGCCTCCATCACCGCCTTGGCGCGTAGGCCTGCCGGGGTGCCCGCCGCCACGGCGGCGCGCAACAGATCCCCGGTCGAAAGCTGCACGAACCCGTGCCGATCCTCCAGCATCCGCGCCTGCGTGCCCTTGCCGGCGCCCGGAGGGCCAAGCAGGATCAGAACGGGCGCTGCTTGTGGTACCTTAGAGCCGTCCATCACGCGTCTCCCCTATTCATTCTGTTTTTGATGAGGTCGTCGACGACGGTTGGGTCAGCGAGTGTTGAGGTGTCGCCGAGGGTTGCGAAG
>NZ_JALIEB010000054.1 GCF_025755255.1 Roseobacter sinensis
CCTCGTCCGATACTTCATCTTCAACACTCCATCTTTCCAAAAAGACTAAAGTGTTGCGACCACCCATTGAATCCTCAAGAGCATCGCTACCGTTGGTGGGAGATGCAGCATTTAGCAGAATGGGCTCATTCCCGACATCGGAGGTGGCGCGGCACCCTGTGTTATGATGTCTGGGTCAACGTAGGGTTGTCATTTTGGGAGGGCATGGCGGATTCGAGGATCAGCCATGGAAACACCTAACTTACCAGCCATTCGCGCCCTACGCCCTGCCTGGAACAATGGCCGCTCGTCGACCAGAAGCGGCCACCTAAGCCTAAGCATGTCTTGGGCAATCCGGGTGTGACTTGAACTGGCCGAGAACCATCGCGACCTTGTGCTGTTCAAAATGGCCATCGACAGTAAATTGCGTGGCTGCGACCTTGTGAAGATAAAAGTTGTGGATGTAATGGCGTCTGGTCAGATCAAGTAACGCGCTTCAGTGCTGCAAAGCAAGACGCAAAAGCCAGTCCGGTTTGAAATATCAGAAGGCACCCGCGCTTCCGTTGAGAAAGGATGGAAGAAGAACTGATGGTCGGATCAGAGTACTCATGGCCCGGCCGGTTCCACGAGCGCCTTCACATCTCGACCCGCCAATACGCGCGGATTGTGCGAGACTGTGTAACGTCAATCGATCTGGAAGCGAGCGCCTCCGGGACCCATTCAATGCGAAGAACCAAGGTCACCCAGATCTACAAGAAAACCGGGAATCTTTGAACAGTTCAGCTCCTCCTCGGACATACAAAAATGGATAGCACAGTCCGATATCTAGGTGTCGAGCTGGAGGATGCTTTGGCTATCGCGGAAGAAATAGAAATGTAGCCATTTGGGCCGTTGGCAAGGGCGGACTTAGTGTGAATTCGCTGCATGTGCACCAAAGGCCGCTTTAGGGTTGCCAAACCCCGCCCATTGATGACTTAGAAATGATTTTGCAGCGTTCTTCATGGCCGGGCATTTTCGTCTACTCTGTAGAGATGATGTGGTGATCGATCTTCGCTGTCCATGTTTGCTCTGACACCTGAGGCGTTTCTTGACTACAAGGAATTGATTGCGTCCACTTCACGCCGGATTGGAGCATCCACACTGTTCAGCATATTGAAGGCAAAGTAATCGAAGTGCGTCAATCCTTTGTACCGGTTTGTTGTATCAGTAGCCGAAGGAACACCAAGATCGGTCGAATGCAAATCAATAACCTGCATCAGTGATCTGGCGTAACAACTCTCCAAACCATCCATCGTAACGTAAATTGCTGATACACCTTTGTTGGATCGGTCTTTGTTGGAGGTGTAGCATTGGTCTTGAACAACCTGCTTCCCAAGTATCCTCTGGATAAGGCTGACTTCTTTCTTTGCTGCTCGAACTATCTCAAAGTACTTGAGCGTCTTAGCGTCCCGGTTTTGTCGCGCTTTCTGCCACACATACTCGATGCTTCCGACGTATATGACTATATTTGCATCGTCTAGATCCGGGACAAAGTCTACTGAAATCCCTGTTGCAGCCAGCACATACTCTAGTGGATCTCGCACCAGAGAAATATTTTCAATGGAGAGAAGACTGCCTTCCTGAAAGATTTTGACGAGAAACTCCTCTACAGACCAACGATACATCTGGTCGTCACAGTAGTGGGTTACGCTATCGCACCCCAGAACTGTCTTCTCGAAAAATGACCTCAAGGTCTCTTCGTTTAGGACCGAGGAATAGTCGATTGGGTAGTTCGGTGCCCGTATCATCCCATGGGAAATACTTCCACTCTCGTCCAATGCGAATTGATCTCGATACTGTTCCAACCGAGTTGCATCCACGCGGCTCAAATCTGAAATCTCTTGCGAATTTGCTGTAGAGGCGATGGCCAAATGTACCCACAGTGCGAGAAGCCAAGTTCTTTGAATGCATTTCCAAACCGCACACATCTGTGAGAATGGTGGAATTAAAAAAACAGCCATGTAACCCTATAATCAAGCATTCGAGACCGTTTTCAACCCAGATCAACTCTACAGGACGGGGCGGATGCCCTTCGCGGTATCCATTTGATAGCCGACATACACAATTTGCAATAGACTTGGAAAAAATGGTGCCGAAGACTACATACGCGACTGCTTGACCCACACCATTTTTGTCAGCACCTGACCCAGATTTCGTAACCGCGGCCATTCATACATTCTGCAGCATCGGTGAAAGTGGGCTCGGAGCGGACCTCTGGCCGTCCGGGACGGATCCCTATACAATCTGTATCGCAATCGACTGTTTTTGGCGCACAGGTATTGGCAGAGTGTTCATGTCCCTTGCCAAAGTCTATTCGCTCGGTTGGCCCAT
>NZ_JALIEB010000055.1 GCF_025755255.1 Roseobacter sinensis
TATTCATTCTGTTTTTGATGAGGTCGTCGACGACGGTTGGGTCAGCGAGTGTTGAGGTGTCGCCGAGGGTTGCGAAGTCGTCTTCGGCGATTTTGCGTAAGATGCGGCGCATGATCTTGCCGGAGCGGGTTTTCGGCAGGCCCGGGGCCCATTGGATCAGGTCCGGCTTGGCGATCGGGCCGATCTCGGTGCGGACCCAGGTCTCCAACTCCTTGCGCAGCGCGTCCGAGGGCTCCTGCCCGTTCATCAGCGTCACGTAGCAGTAGATGCCCTGGCCCTTGATCGCATGCGGATAGCCCACCACCGCGGCCTCGGCGACGGCGGCATGGGCCACCAGCGCGCTTTCGACCTCGGCCGTGCCCATGCGGTGGCCCGAGACGTTGATCACATCGTCGACGCGGCCGGTGATCCAGTAGTCGCCATCGGCATCCCGCCGGCAGCCGTCGCCGGTGAAGTAGTAGCCCGCGTAGTCGCTGAAGTAGGTCTTCTCGAAGCGCGCGTGATCGCCCCAGACCGTGCGCATCTGCCCCGGCCAGCTCGAGGCGATGCAGAGCACGCCTTCGACGTCGTTGCCCTCGATCACCGCGCCGCTCGCGGGCTCGAGCACCACCGGCTCGATGCCGAAGAAGGGCTTCATCGCCGCCCCCGGCTTCATCGCATGGGCGCCGGGCAGCGGTGTCATCAGATGCCCGCCGGTCTCGGTCTGCCACCAGGTGTCGACGATCGGGCAGGTCCCCTTGCCCACGACCTCGTTGTACCAGGTCCAGGCCTCGGGGTTGATCGGCTCGCCCACGGTGCCGAGCACCTTGAGGCTGGACAGATCGCACCCCTCAACAAAGCTGTTGCCCTGGCCCATCAGCGCGCGGATGGCGGTGGGGGCGGTGTAGAACTGGTTCACCTTGTGCTTCTCGCAGACCTGCCAGAAGCGGCTGGCGTCGGGGTAGGTGGGCACGCCCTCGAACATCACCGTGGTCGCGCCATTGGCCAGCGGCCCGTAGACGATGTAGCTGTGGCCGGTGACCCAGCCCACGTCCGCCGTGCACCAGAAGATGTCGCCGTCGTGATAGTCGAAGGTGATCTCATGGGTCATCGCCGCATAGACGAGATAGCCACCGGTGGTGTGCACGACGCCCTTGGGCTGGCCGGTGGAGCCGGAGGTGTAGAGGATGAAGAGCGGATCCTCGGCGCCCATCTCCTCGGGCGGGCAGTCGGCGGAGACTTTTTCGGCCTCCTCGTGCAGCCAGTGATCCAGCCCCTCGCGAAAGGCGACCTGCTGGCCGGTGCGGCGCACGATCAGGCATTTGACGTCATCGGTGTCATGCAGGAGCGCCTGGTTGACGTTGTCCTTGAGGTTGGTGACGCGGCCGCCGCGCGGGGCGCCATCGGCGGTGATCACGAGCTTGGCGTCGCAGCCGTTCACCCGCGCGCCCAGGGCATCCGGGGAGAAGCCGGCAAAGACGATGGAATGAATCGCCCCGATCCGCGCGCAGGCGAGCATCGCATAGGCCGCCTCGGGGATCATCGGCAGATAGAGCACGACCCGGTCGCCGCGCCCCACGCCGAGGCCCTTGAGCACATTGGCCATGGTGCAGACCTGGCGGTGCAACTCGGCGTAACTGATGTGCAGCGCCTCATCGGCCGGATCGTCCGGCTCCCAGATGATCGCGGTCTGATCGCCGCGCGTCTCCAGATGCCGGTCGATGCAATTGGCCGAGACATTCAGCGTGCCATCGGCAAACCAGTTGATCGACACGCCGCCCAGGCTGAAATCCACGTCCCGCACCCGGCTGAACGGCTTCATCCAC
>NZ_JALIEB010000006.1 GCF_025755255.1 Roseobacter sinensis
GAAGAGAACAAAGGCAACCTCAGACGCAAGAAGAAGGAAGTTCAGAAAACACGCATTGACAGATTAGAGAACAGAATAGGCTCTTTTCAGAATTCTTGGTGTTCCGATAAGAGCGCACGCGGTCTCAATGCCTTTGTGCGCATACACATTCTGGTGCTGCTGCGCAGCGGCAGAATCCGAGATCAATGCACAGCGCGATCAGGATCGGACCCTGAAGCTCGAGAGGGATCACGTTCGAATATCGCTCCCGACACTGTTTTGCAGGCCGCCGTGAACATCTTCCTTTGACAGACTGCGGTGGCAGGATGATGTGCACCGTGCACGCTGCGCCGGGAAAAGCATGGCTTGATGCGCTCACGTGCGCGCGGACTTGCGATTGCCGAACGCTCAAGCGTTGGACCTGTGGGGTATGAATACATAATCCGTCGCGTTTCAGGACAGCCGCGTCAGGTCGTCAAACAAAAAGCCATTCGCACGCGCCAGAAAGACCGGCGATTTGTTGTGAGCGTTTGTCAGGTACAATCCACGCCGCGCGCTCTTGTACTCGATCGGCCTTGGTGCGACCCCCTCACGTGTCAGCCAATGCCCTTCCGATTGCTCGACCAGCCTGGCCAGGAAATGCAGACCTTCATAGGTGGACTGGCCGAGCGCGTTCAGCATGGGCGCGCGCTCCTGGTGGAGGCTGTGATACTTTTCGCGGAACTCGGCATTGCCGGCGGTTTCCAGCCCCGCAAAGTAAGAAGCCGAGGAGAAGAGCCGGTCGAGGTTGCGGGCACCGCTGGCCAACAAGCCGTTCTCCTCGATTGCGCAGGAGAGGCGAAACATCTTGGATGACAGCCCCATCGCGCCGAAAAGGCGATTGAACTCCACCGCGTCCTGGCCGACCAGGGATATGAGAACCGCATCCGCGCCGGACTTGCCAATGGTCTCCACCTCATCTGCGAGCTCTTTTGAGCTGAACGGGAGGTATTTTTCGTAGACCAACTCGCGGTGTTCGTGATGGAATTGTGTCTTGGCATAGGCGTGCGAGACCCGCGGCCAGATATAGTCGTTGCCGATCAAGGCCCATTTCTTTAGCTTGAACTGCGCACTCATGTATCCGATTGCGGGGCCGAGCTGCCGCGCTGGGGTGTCGCCAATCGTGAAGACGCCCGGAGAGGCCTCGCCGCCCTCGTAGAGTGGCGTATAAACGAACGGCACACGCCCTCGAACGGTTGCAACGAGCTTCTGCCGCACAGCGCTGATATGCATGCCGACAATCGCATCGATGCATCCGTGCGAGACCAGCTCATCCGCCACATCCTCGACCGGCGTTTCGGCTTCGAGTGCCGCGTCGATCACCACGATCTCGACCGGACGCCCGGCAATGCCCGCGGTGGCGTTGAGTTCCTGAAGCGCCACTTCCGCACTTGCGATGCACGACGGAGCCCACAGACCTGCTGCGCCACACATGGGGATGAGCAGGGCGACGCGGTAAGGCCGATGTGCCTTGCTATGCTGGCGGACATCCGAAACGCCATACGGAAAAGATGCCGTCTCGCCACGTCTCCAAAGATATATGTGCGCCGACGCCATTGATCAGGTTTCTTTGCTAGTTTTGCCCCAAAGACGGTGATACTCGGGGTGTGCAACGTCAACTACGTACCTATCGAACCTTGGGTCGCCGGATGCCAAAGCCTCAAAAAACAGTGGATTCGTACATTTCTTATGCGCTCGCCGCAGCGCATCGAAAGCTCCACACCGAGCTGAGCCAGAAACTCAAAGCGCTGAACGTTCAGGTCGAGACGTGGCGGGTGTTGCAATCGCTTCGTGCCTCTGAGGGTATCACAATGCGCGAATTGGCAGAAGTCGTTTTGATGAACCCTCCGACCTTGACCAAGCTGGTGGACAGGATGGTCGCGGATGGGCTGGTCCAGCGGCAACTTTCCCCTGAAGACCAACGCAGGGTTCAACTGGCGCTCACAGATCTGGGGATCAGCGTGTCGGACAAGATCGCCCTGCACGTCGAGGAACAGAACGACCGGATCATCGAGGCGATCGGGTCGGAGAAAGCGAAGCTGCTGCGGGAAGCACTGGATACGCTGACCTGACGCTCTCCGCGGCATGGTGAGATCCGACCCAGGTTCCGGCCAAGCTCACAGCGACCAGACCAGAGCATCTATGCCTCGGACCGAGCCGCTCCTTTCACAAGCACAGGCGCTTCGCCGAACCCGCGATGCTGATCCGCGGCGCGCCAGTCCTCCTTGGCGGCCCGCAGGCTTTGCACATCGGTGACCTTCTTTGTGGTCATCATGCGTTCCAGAGCGCTGAGCCAATGCTTGTAGTAGGTGTCGCCCAGGTCCGGATCGCCCGCCGCTTGCGCCGATTTGATCTCCTCCGAGAGTGTTTCGCACCATTCGGACCATGCGAAGAGACCACGCTTGTGCAGATCCACCGTCATCGCGAAAGCCTTTGCCTCCCATGGCGCATTGAAGACGGGACCACCTTCGTCATGCGGCAGGTGCGGTGTGCGTTTGAGGTCGGACCCCTTGATCTGATCCTTCATTATACCGCCTTCATGTAGTCATCGAACATGTCGATATAGAGATACATGTTCTCCGCATGATCGTCCCCCCAGAGCTCGCGGAAGGAGAACTTCACGGAATAGACATGCTGCGCCTTGTGCCCCAGCCCATGCGCGCCGGTGTCGGGAAAGGCGAAAACGCCGTGATCGCGCTCCACGACCCCCGTCTTGCCGCGGACGTAGCGCGGCAGTCGGGTGTGTGTGACGGGGTTGATGTTCTTCATCTCCACCCTGTCACCTATCTTGAATGTCGGCGCCACATCCTCGTCCAGCCGCGCCGAGGCTCCGGTGGCGATCAGACCCGGCACGACATCGGGTGTCAGGGTCGGCATCAGGCATCCTCCATCGCGATATGTTTCTTGCGGGCGGCGAGCTCGTCTTGCGTAACGACACCCTTTTCCACCAGAAGCGTTTCCAGCGACGTCAGCCAGTGTTCGTAGTAGCTCGTCTCCAGGTAATGCGCCGGGTCCATGCGCTCGATGGCGTGGCGGAACTCGTCCACGTTGTAATGCCCACCCGCAAAACACGAGATGAAGAGGCCGAACATCCGCCGCTCCCAGTCATCCTTGAAAATGGGTTCGTCCTTGGCCGGGTTGATCGGGCCAAGACCGTCCATGCCTCCGAGATCATGTATGCCGTTCATTGTGAGATCCTTCTTGTCGGGTTGCGGCCGTCACTGCGCCGTCAGCACATCCGTGCCGATCATCGCATCGCGTGTGACCAGCTCGGCCAGTTGCTCTTCGGTCATCCCGTCTGTTCCGTCGGGCCGTTTCGGCAGGACCAGGTACCGCAGCTCGGCATTGCTGTCCCAGACACGGATTTCGGTGTCTTCCGGCAGGGTGACGCCGAACTCCTCAAGCACGCCGCGCGGGTCCTTGACCACCTTCGCACGATAGGGGGCTGCCTTGTACCAGACCGGCGGCAGGCCGAGGGTCGGCCACGGATAGCAGGAGCAGAGGGTGCAGACGACTATGTTGTGCACCTCGTCCGTGTTCTCGACCACCACCATGTCTTCGCCCTGCACGCCGGAGAACCCAAGCTCGCTGATCGCCGCGGTGGCATCGCTCAAAAGACGCTCCTTGTAGGCCGGATCGCTCCAGGCCCTGGCGACGACGCGGGCCCCGTTGCGCGGGCCGATCTTCGTCTCGTAGGTTTCGACAATCAGATCGATTGCCTCGGGGTCGATCAACTCCTTCTCCGTCAGAATGGATTCCAGCGCCTTCACGCGCAGTTCCACATCCGACAGCGGTCTGTTGTGCGGATGAGGGTGGTCATGCGGCATCGTGTCGTCTCCTTCTCACGTGTCTGGTCAGCCGGGGGGCCGTTGGATCGGTGATCACGACCCGGCGCCGTTTTGCGGCGGGTCAAACGGTGTCACAACATGCGGGGTCACTGATTAAATGTTGAGCACTTTGCCGCCTGGCAACCAAAAACGAGGAATTTTGCGATCGCAGTCTGTTGCCGATGCGGTTCTCAAAGGTTAACCAAAAATAAGTTTCCAATTCAACTAAATTCACTTATATGCTGATGCTGGAGACTGGGAGTGCATGAAGCAGCGTTGCGCGGCAAGACGCGACCGCCTCATTTTATATAGTTTTATCAGGTCACTACGCGTCGAAGCTCGACTCATCGCGTGCATCGGACATGGATTGCGCCGCCAGGGACATGCGCCTGGGCGGCCCGAGAAGGCTGGAATTTTGGTATGATAGACCGTCCAGAAGTCAACGACGTGCAGGCGGCGGGCGCTGAACTGGGCCTGACACTGAGCGCAGAGGACAGTGCCTCTTTTCTAGGCCTTATGGGCGGCCTCTTTGACGCCTACGATGTTGTGGACGACATGAAAAGCCCGCTGCCACCGGTGAGCTACGACCGCGCGCCGGGTGTCAGACCTGATCCCGCAGACAATCCGTTCAATGCCTGGATCGTCAAGACAGAGATCAAGGGCGCCCCTTCCGGCAAGCTCTCCGGCAAAACCGTCGCGATCAAGGACAACGTGAACGTCGCCGGTGTGACGATGGAAAACGGCTCCACCATCCTCGAAGGCTACGTGCCCGAAACCGACGCGACGATCGTGACACGGCTGCTGGACGCCGGTGCCGATATCCACGGCAAGGCGGTTTGCGAGTACTACTGCGCCTCGGGCGGCAGCCACACCTCGGCCAGCGGACCGGTGGAAAACCCGGTGGTGCCCGGCCATAATGCAGGAGGGTCGTCCTCGGGATCGGCCGTGCTGGTGGCGGCCGGTATCGTCGATATGGCGACGGGGGGCGACCAGGGCGGCTCCATCCGCATTCCGGCGTCGTTCTGTGGGGTGGTGGGTTTGAAGCCAACGCACGGGCTGGTGCCCTACACGGGTATCTTCCCGGTCGAGCTGACCGTGGATCACGCGGGCCCGATTACACGGACCGTAGCGGACAGCGCGCTGATGCTGGAGGTCATGGCGGGCCCGGACGGGCTTGATCCGCGCCAGTCGGGCGCGCCGAGCCAAAACTATTCCGCCGGGCTCGGACAGTCGCCGCGCGGGCTCAAGATCGGTGTCGTTTCCGAAGGCTTCGGACACCCGGGCGGTGAAGCTGAAGTCGACGCGCGCATCCGCGACGTGGCCGATCGGCTGGCATCGCTGGGAGCCCATGTCGAAGAGGTCTCGATGCCGCTGCACGCGGCAGGCGCTGCGATCTGGACGCCGATCTTCCTCGAAGGCGCGACCGAGCTGATGATGCGGCAGAACGCCTATGGCACCAACATGAAGGGCGTCTTTCTCGAGAGCCTGTTGGACAAGCAGTCGCATTGGAAAGCCCGTGCCAACGAGATGTCGGAGACGCTGAAGCTGGGTCTGCTGATGGGGCATTACATGTCTTCGCGGCACAAGGGGCGCTACTACGGCAAGGCGCAGAACCTCAACCGGCTGCTGACGGCGGCCTATGACGATGCGCTGAGCCGGTTCGATGTTCTGTTAATGCCAACGACACCGATGGCCGCCACGCCGCTACCGGGCCCGGACGCCAGCCGCGAGACGATTGTCGAGCGCGCCTTTGCGATGATCCCCAACACATCCCCCTCCTGCGTCACCGGACACCCCAGCATTTCGGTTCCGGCAGGCACCACCGACGACGGCCGGCCCATCGGCGCGATGTTTGTCGGCCGCAAGCTCGAGGAGACGACACTCTTCCGCATCGCCGCTGCTGTCGAACAGCTCACGTTTGAGAAGACCATGGCGGAGTGATGCCACAGCCAAAGCACCGCTCGCGGGCCGGATCCCGGCGCGCGGCGAAGGATCAACCACGGAACAGTCTCGGAAAACAAAGAGACACCGACCAACAGAAGGGAAACGTAGATGACACTCTCTCGTCGTAGATTTATCCGGAACTCCGCCGCGGGTGGCGTCGTATTGGCCGCGCCCGCGCTCATTGGCAGTGTGGCGCGCGCAGACGACGGACCGATCAAGCTGGGCAGCCTGCACGATCTGGCCGGCCCCTTGGCCGCCACCGGAGAGCCCATGGTCTATGCCATCATGCTCGCGGTGAAGGAGATCAACGATGCGGGTGGCCTCCTGGGCCGTGAGGTCGAGTTGATCAACTACGACACGCAGTCGAACATCCAGCTGTATTCGCAATTCGCGCAGCAGTTGGCCGTGCGCGACAAGGTGGACGTGATCCACGGCGGCATCACCTCGGCCTCGCGCGAGGCGATCCGCCCGATCTTCAGCCGGTTCCGCACGCTTTACTTCTACAACACGCTCTACGAAGGCGGCGTCTGTGACCGCAACACGTTCAATACGGGCACCACGCCTGCGCAGACGGTCGAAAAGCTGGTGCCTTACGCGATGAACCTCTGGGGCAAGAAGGCCTATATCATCGCGGCGGATTACAACTATGGCCAGATCACCGCGAAGTGGATGCGGAAATATGTGGAAGACAACGGCGGCGAGGTGCTGTCGACGGACTTCTTCCCGCTTGATGTGACGAACTTCGGCCCGTCGATCTCGCGCATTCAGGCGGCGGAGCCCGACCTGCTGCTGTCTGCCATGGTCGGCGGCAACCACACCGCCTTCTACCGCCAGTGGGCGGCGGCCGGGCTGAAGGACGAGATCCCGATTGCCTCCACCACCTTTGGCCTCGTGAACGAACCCGCGACCTTGGAAGATGCCGAGAGCCGCGGCGTGCTCGGCAGCTACGGATACTTCGAAGAGCTGCAGACACCGGCAAGCCAGGCCTTTGTCGAAGCGATCAAGAGCGAGCACGGCGCGCAGACGCCCTATATCAGTGAGCTGGCCGCAGCCAGTTACGAGGGCGTGCACCTCTGGGCCGAGGGCGTGAAGAAGGCGGGCAGCGTCGAGCGGATGGCGGTGATCGAAGCACTGGAGACCGGGCTCTCCTTCGAGGGGCCAAGTGGTCCGGTCGTGGTGGATCCGAAGACCCATCACGTGACGCGCAACACCTTCCTCGCCGAGGTGGTCGAGAGCAGGTGGAACGTGCTGGAAACCTTCGAACAGCAGGCACCGCTGGATACGGCCGCTGTCTGCGATCTGGAGGCCAATCCGAACGACACCACCCACTACATCATCGACATCTGAGGTCGGCCGCATGGATATCGCGATCATCGTAGGGCTCGACGTTGTCAGCGGCATCGCCTCGTTGGTGCTGATCAGCGCCGGCCTGGCGGTGATCTTCGGCATGATGAAAATCATCAACCTCGCGCATGGGGAATTCCTCATGCTCGGGGCCTACGCCACGGTGCTGGCGGTGAACGCGGGCGTGAACATCTGGTTTGCGATGCTGGTGATCGCGCCGGTTTTCGTCGGGCTTGTGGGTGTTATCGTCGAGCGATGCCTGATCCAGTTTCTCTACGGGCGGCTAGTCGACACGATGCTGGCGACCTGGGGTCTGAGCCTGGTGATCGTGGGCGGTACAACGATGATCTTCGGCAATACGATTGTCGGCGTCTCCTCGCCCTTGGGTGGGTTTCAGGTCGGTGCCTATCAGTCGAGCCTCTACACGCCGTTCCTGGCGTTGATGGCGCTTTTCCTCATGACCGCGGTCTTTGCGGTGATGCGCTATACCCGCGCGGGGCTCATTGCCCGCGCGGTCATGCAGAACCCGGATATGGCGGCGACGCTGGGCGTCAATCCGGCACGCGTCTATATGGCGACCTTCGGGGCAGGGGCGGCGATGACCGGGCTCGCGGGCGGGCTGCTCGCCCCGGTGGCGGGCGTGGTGCCGACCATGGGAGCCGCGTATATCGCCAAGGCCTTCATCACCGTTGTGGGGGGCGGCACCTCGGTCCTCTGGGGTCTGATCTCAGCCTCGGGGCTCTTCGGCTTCATCAACCAGATCGCGGCCTTCCTGACCACGCCGGTCTTTGGCGAGGTGATCCTCTTCATCGCGGCCGTGATCTTGATCCGGCTGCTGCCCACAGGCATCTCGGGCCGCTTCTTCAAGGGACGTTTGTAATGCAACTGTTGAACGGAATGACAGGCGCCCTGATTGGCTCGGCCATCGCTGCCGTCGGGATCCTCACCGCACCACTTTACGTCGATCTCTTCCAGATCATGCAGCTCACGGTCTTTGCGGCGATGGCCGTTCTGGCGCTCAGCCTTGGGTTCATCTGGGGCTACGGCGGCATCCTGTGCTTCGGTCAGACATCGTTTTTCGGGCTGGGCGCCTATACCTACGCGGTGGCGGCCATCAACTTCGCCGACAGCACGCCTGCGATCCTGCTGGCGATCCTGATCCCGGTGATCTTCGCGGCGCTGCTGGGCTACTTCATGATCTACGGCGGGATCAGCGATGTCTATCTGGGGGTGATCACGCTCACCGTCTCGCTGATCCTGTTCAATCTGGTCAACTCGACCGCGGGCGACTTCTACAAGATCGGAGACGCGCGCCTCGGCGGCTTCAACGGCATGCCGGGCGTGCCCACGTTCAATCTGCCGGGCAATCCCGGCTACATCCTGACGCCAGAGCAGGCCTGGATGGTCACTGGCATCGCGCTGATCGTTGTCTACCTGGGCCTGCGCCTGCTGATCGCAAGCTCCTTCGGGCGCATCATCATCGCAATTCGCGAGAATGAGACGCGGGCGGCGCTGCTCGGGTACGACCCTCGGATCTACAAGCTGATCACCTTCATGATCGGCGGGGCCATTGCGGGTTTTGCAGGCGCGCTTTACGTGAACTGGGGCGCCTTCGTCAGCCCGACGATCTTTGCCTTGGGCCTCTCGGCGCAGATTATCATCTGGGTCATCATCGGCGGGCGGGGTACGCTGATCGGGCCGATCATCGGCTGCCTGCTGCTGCAGTGGCTGGTGACGGAGATCGGTGCGCAGCAGGCGTTTGACGCGAATTTCGTGCTCGGCGCCATCCTGATCGTCTTCGTGCTGCTCGTGCCCAAAGGCATCGCGCCCACATTGCGCGACATGGTGATGTCGCGGTTTGCCGAACGCGGTGACGCCCCGCCCGACGTCTCCGTGAAGGTGAAGACATGAGCGCGCCTTTGCTGCAAACCAGTGGCCTGACGATCCGCTTCGGCGGGGTCACGGCCGTCGACCGTGTGGACTTCACCTTGAAGGAATCCGAGCTGCGCTGTCTGATCGGGCCGAACGGCGCCGGCAAATCCACCTTCTTCAAGCTACTGACGGGGCAGCTGCGCCCCACCGAGGGGCACGTGCATCTGCGCGGCCAAGATATCTCGGGCGCGCGTCCGCATGAGATCGCGCGGCAAGGGGTCGGGATCAAGACCCAAGTGCCGAATGTCTTCAACGCGATGACCGTGCAGGAAAACCTGTGGATCGCCGCGCGTCACAAACATACCCCGAACTTTGCGACCGAGCTGACAGAGCAGATCCTGACTGACCTGCGGCTGACCGCGATTGCGGGCAAGGAGGTCGGACAGCTTGCCCATGGTCAACGGCAATGGGTCGAGATCGGCACCGTTCTGGCCGGCGAGCCTGAGCTGATCCTGCTGGATGAGCCGGCGGCGGGCATGACCCATGAGGAGGTCGAGCGCACGGCGGACCTGATCCAGGAGATCAACAAGACCCGCGCGCTCATCGTGGTCGAACACGACATGCAGTTCATCAAGATGATCGCAAAGACGGTGACGGTTCTGCATCAGGGTGCTGTGCTGATCGAGGATGATGTGGCGCGCGTGCTGGAAGACGCGCGGGTCCGCGACGTCTATCTGGGCAAGGGGTTGGCGGCATGATCCTCGAAGTCGATGCGCTCCGGTCCGGTTATGGCCGCATCCCCATCCTGGCCGGTGTGACCCTCGGGGTCGAAGACGGCGAGTTCCTAGGCATTCTCGGCCACAATGGCATGGGCAAGACCACGCTGATGAACACGCTGATGGGCCATCTGCCGGCCACGGGCGGGACCATTCGCTTTGACGGGCAGGACATCACCGGAATGCCTGCGCACAAGCGCGCGCTTGCGGGCCTTGGACTGGTGCCGCAGGGGCGGCAGATCTTTCCCGATCTCTCCGTGCACGAAAATCTCCGCATGGGCATGGCGGGCAGCACCCAGGAAGACCCCGCGCTCCTCGATGAGATCCTTGAGCTGTTCCCGCGTCTGCAACGGTTGCTCGACCGGCGCGGTGGGGCGCTCTCTGGCGGCGAGCAACAGCTTCTGGCGCTGGCCCGATGCCTGTGTGCGCGGCCCAAGCTCATGCTGCTCGACGAGCCGACGGAAGGCATACAGCCCTCGATCCTCGAGGAGATCGTGGACACGCTGAAGACCTTGCGCACACGCGGGCTGTCGCTCGTGCTGGTGGAGCAGAACCTCGATTTCATCGCGGCCCTCTCGGGCCGGGTGCTGATCATCCAGAAAGGCGCCATCACCGGCGAGTTGATGCCGCAAGATCTCAAGAACCCGGAAACCGTGTCTGAATTTGTCGGCATGACAACAGCCTGATCATCCGAGCCTGCGGCGGGGAGGCCGCATCACCGAAACCCAAATGATCGAGAGGAGAAGATCCATGACCATCAAGAGACCCACAGTCGAAAAGCTTCTGGAGATAGCGGACGGGTTGGGGATGACCCTGACGCGGGCCGAGGCGGAGGAGTATCATACCCTGATGCAGCCGAATTTCGACGCTTACGATGTCGTCGATGCGGAGCCCGATTTCACCCCGCCGGTGAAGTATCCCCGCACCTCCGGCTACGCGCCGACCGCGGCAGAGAACCCCTATGGTGCCTGGGCGCGCAAGGTCGAAGTGAAAGGCGCTGCGGACGGCAAGCTCAAGGGCAAGACGGTGGCCCTGAAAGACAATGTCGCCCTGGCTGGCGTGCCGATGACGAACGGCGCCTCCACCCTGGAAGGCTTTGTGCCGGTGGCGGACGCAACCATCGTCACACGCATGCTGGACGAAGGGGCGACAATCGAAGGCAAGGCGGTCTGCGAGTACTTCTGCCTCTCCGGCGGCAGCCACACGTCGAAGCCGTCGATGGTCCACAACCCGCGCCGCATAGGGTACTCCGCAGGTGGCTCCTCCTCGGGCAGTGCAGCCCTCGTGGCCGCGGGCGACGTGGACATGGCCATCGGGGGCGATCAGGGCGGATCGATCCGGATGCCTGCGTCCTACTGCGGGATCGCGGGCATGAAGCCGACCCACGGGCTTGTGCCCTATACCGGTGTGATGCCCATCGAGAGCACGATTGATCACACCGGCCCGATGACTATGTCCGTCGCCGACAACGCTCTGATGCTCGAGGTGCTGGCCGGTGCCGATGGGCTGGACCCGCGCCAGTATTCCCCGAAGGTCGACAGCTACACCGATGCGCTGGATCGCGGCGTCTCGGGCATGAAGATCGGTGTCCTGAAGGAAGGCTTTGTCGCCGCGAACATGATGCCCGGCGTGGCGGATTCGGTGAAGGAAGCAGCGGAAACCTTCCGTGGTTTGGGTGCTACGGTCGAGGAGATCTCGATCCCCGAGCACCTGCTGGCCGCCGCCGTCTGGGGCCCGATCGCGATCGAAGGTCTGCAGTGGCAGATGATGCAGGGCAACGGCATGGGTATGAACTGGAAAGGCGCCTATGACGTCGGCCTGATGGACTACCATGCAGGCTGGCGCGGCAAGGCCGATGACCTCTCCGAAAGCCTGAAAATCTGCATGCTGATCGGGCAATACGGGATCGACCACTACAACGGGCGCTACTACGCCAAGGCGCAGAACCTGTCGCGCAAGGTCAAGGCGGCCTATGACGCGGTCTTTGCCGACTACGATCTGCTGCTGATGCCGACCCTGCCGATCACCGCCTCCAAACTGCCGGAGCCGGGCGCGCCGATCTCGGAAGTGATTGCGCGGGCCTTCGAGATGATCGCGAATACTTCGCAATTCGATGTGACGGGGCACCCGTCCATGTCGATCCCCTGCGGCGAAGTCGACGGCTTGCCGGTGGGTCTGATGCTGACCGGTGCGGATTATGCGGAAAGCACCATCTATGCCGCTGCGGCAGCCTTCGAGGCAACGGTGGATTGGACCGGAACCGTCGCCAAGCCTGCAGCCGCCGAACCTGAACTGACGCCGGCACAATAGGGCGCAAGCGAGGTCGGCCACTGACTGGGTTGGCCTCGCCGGGCCTCTGGACTCGAAACGCTAGATGATCACGATCACCGCCATTATTCGGGCCAGATCCGGCCAGGAGACGGCCCTGCGCGATGCGCTGCTGGATGTCGCCGCCCATGTGAAAGCGCATGAGCCCGAAACGCTCGGCTTTCATGTGTCGCAAGGCCTGGAGGACCCGTCGGTCTTCACAACCTATGAACGCTTCAGGGACGAGGCGGCGAAGGACACGCACAACGCGTCCGAGGCCGTCGCCCGGTTCTTCGCCCAAGGCGAGGCGCTGATCGACGGTGATGTGGTCCTGCACACCTGCCGCGAAGTATCGACCGAAGGATGATTTCACGACGCGTGTTCTGGACGCAATGTCGTCGGAAGGTCGTCATGCAGGGGTCGCTGTTTGCCCGCCGAACGACGGGTTCGTCCGCGATGTCTGAGTGCGTTCATCTCTCAAATTTGCAGTTGCAGCGAATGGCCGAAATGCGGGCTGCCTTCGGATGTCGCCGTTCAGGACGAGCTCCGGGCATTGCACCATCGTTTTCTTGCGATTTTGGCCCTGTCGTGAATGGCGCAGGGCTGGTGCAAGAAGGCCTCTCGCGTATGCAGCGCCGGGTCAGTTTTTCTTGAGTGGCACACCGTAGAGCTCCAGCCGGTGGCCGCGCAGCTCATAGCCGAGTTTGCGCGCGATGCGTTCCTGCAGCGCTTCGATCTCGGCATCGACGAATTCGATCACCTCTCCGGAGGTGATGTCGATCAGGTGATCGTGGTGATCGCGCTCGGCATCCTCATAGCGCGCGCGGCCGTCGCCGAACTCCAGCTTGTCGAGAATACCAGCCTCGTCGAACAGCTTGACCGTCCGGTAGACCGTCGCCAGCGAAATGCCGGCGTCGATGGCCGAGGCGCGGGCATAGAGCTCTTCCACATCCGGATGGTCGGCACTGTCTTCGAGCACCCTTGCGATCACGCGGCGCTGCCCGGTCATCCGCAGCCCCTTGGCTTCGCAGCGCTCGATGATGGTGGTGCCCATGTCGCTCCCTTCCCGATTGGGCGACAGGTTTAGCGGGTCTTGCGCTTTGCTTCCAGTGACGTTTTTCGCTTCTTTTCGGTTGACTTATGGGCCCAGAACCCCCAAGTGCAACCCAAGCGATGTCGTCTGCCGCGTGAGCAGTCCGGAGAGCTGCGGGATCTCCCCGCCGGAAGTGCTCTCCTCGAACGGCCCGCTGATGTTCCCAAAATCACGCGTGGGTGCAGACGCCATGGACGGGTGCCAGCATGAGGCGGCGCCTGCGATCCGGTTGGCGTGCCACGACGGGGCCGAGATGGCCTCGATATGAGATATCGCGCGCGCCCGCTGTGGCGCTGCGCCGGAAAGAGATGAATGAGCGATTTTGACATGATGGGCCTGCCGCCGAAACTGGTGGCACGGCTGACCGAGATGGGTCTGACCGATCCGACCCCGATCCAGAAACAGGCGATTCCGCATGCGCTGAACGGGCGCGACGTGATGGGGTTGGCACAGACCGGCACCGGCAAGACGGCGGCCTTCGGCGTGCCACTGGTGGCACAGATGCTCGAGCTGGAGGGGCGGCCCGCGCCGAAGTCCGTGCGCGGGCTGGTATTGGCGCCGACGCGGGAGCTGGCGACGCAGATCAGCGTGAACCTGCGCGGCTTTGCCGAGAAGACGAATGTGCGCGTGGCGATGGTGGTGGGCGGGCAGTCCATCAACCGCCAGATCGATCGGCTGGCGCGCGGCGTGGATTTGCTGGTGGCGACGCCGGGGCGCTTGCTCGATCTGATGGATCGCCGTGCGGTGCGGCTGGATGAGACGGTCTTCCTGGTGCTGGATGAGGCCGACCAGATGCTGGACATGGGCTTCATCCATGACCTGCGCAAGATCGCCGCAGTTCTTCCGAAAGAGCGTCAGACGATGTTGTTTTCGGCGACCATGCCCAAGCAGATGAACGAACTGGCGCAGAGCTATCTGCGCCGTCCCATTCGCGTGGAGGTCTCGCCTCCGGGCAAGGCGGCGGACAAGGTCACGCAGGAGGTGCATTTCATCGCCAAATCCGAGAAGGCGGGGCTGCTGATCGAGATGCTGGCGGGGCATCGGGAGGAGCGCGCGCTGGTCTTCGGGCGCACGAAACACGGCTCGGAGAAGTTGATGAAGACGCTGGTGAAGGCCGGCTATGCCGCCGCGTCGATCCATGGCAACAAGAGCCAGGGGCAGCGTGACCGGGCGCTGGCCGCCTTCAAATCCGGCGAGATCACCGTGCTGGTCGCGACGGATGTGGCGGCGCGGGGGCTGGACATCCCGGATGTGAAACACGTCTACAACTACGATCTGCCGAATGTGCCGGACAGCTACGTGCACCGGATCGGGCGGACCGCGCGAGCAGGCAAGGATGGCGCGGCCATCGCCTTTTGTGCGCCGGACGAGATGGATCAGCTCAAGGCCATTCAGAAGACCATGGGGGTTGCGATTCCCGTGGGATCGGGGCGGCCTTGGGAGGCCATGGACGCGCCGGCTGAGACCAAGCCCAAGGGCCGCGGTCGGGGGCGTGGGCGCCGTTCGGGCTCTGGCATGTCTGCTGCTGGACAGGCGCCGGCGGCGAAGCCCGGTGGCAACCGGCGTCGGCGGCGGCGCGGCGGCAAACCTGGTGGCGGGCAGGGCGGTGCCTCTGGGCCCTCGGGCGGCGGGCGACATGTAGCCTGAGCGGTGCCGGTGAATTGACTTTGTAACGGGGCGGGCCGGGAATTGACATTCCTCCGGCCCCGCGCCCTTGTGGCGCCATGGAGCAGAAATCTCACATGGATGCCTTCGGGGCGGCGGCGCTGATCGCCTTCGCGCTGCATCTGGCTTTCAACCAGGTGGTGATCAAGGTGACCAATGGGGGCTTCAACCCGGTCTTCGCCGCCGGCCTGCGCTCGGCGGGGGCCATTCTGGTGTTGCTGCTCTGGATGCGGCTGCGCGGCATCAGCCTCGCGGTGCCGGGCGCAGCGGTGCCTGCGGGGCTGGTCTCGGGTGCGCTCTTTGCGCTGGAGTTCACCTGCCTTTTCACCGCGCTCGATTTCACGACGGTGAGCCGGGCCTCGGTGATCTTCTATTCCATGCCGGTCTGGCTGGCGATTGCGAGCCATTTTCTCATCCCGTCGGACCGGCTGACGGGCGTGCGGGTGCTCGGGCTGGTGCTGGCCATGGTTGGCGTGGCGCTGGCGCTGCTCGACCGCGGTGACAGCACCGCGAGCCTGACGGGCGACCTGCTGGCGCTGACCTCAGCCATGTGCTGGGCCGGGATCGCGCTCTGCGTGAAGATCACGCCGCTCAACGCGGTGCCGCCCGCGCAGCAGCTGATGTTTCAGGTGGTGGTCTCGGCCCCGCTGTTGCTGCTGGCCTCGCTGGCCTTCGGCGATCTGATCCGCGATCTGCAGCCCATTCACCTGGCCGGGCTGCTGTTTCAGATCGTGGCGGTGGCGAGCCTGGGGTTTCTGGCGTGGTTCTGGCTTCTGTCGATTTACCCGGCCTCCTCGGTGGCCTCCTTCAGCTTCCTCTCGCCGGTTTTTGCGGTGATCCTCGGTTGGCTTCTGCTGGGTGAGGAGGTGAGTGTGAAGGTCTGGGTCGCGCTGGTGCTGGTGGCGGCAGGCATCACTCTGATCAACCGGCGGCCGCGATTGGTGCGGTCGGGGATGTGAGTATTTTTGGACGGGTGAAGGGGCGAGCGCCAGAAGATCCGGCGGGCGGGTGAGGGGCCGTCAGGTGCCGCAGAAGGTGGCGGGCACGCGTTCAGCATCGGTGGGTGGGCGCATGAGGTCGCGGTCATCCGTGGTGTAGGGGGCGGCGAGCGCCTGCATCAGCCGGGTGAACGGCGCGGTGTTGCCCGCGACGGCGGCCTCGATCATCTCTTCGATGCGGTGGTTGCGCGGGATGATCCTTGGTGAGGCGGCCTGCATCGTGGCCTGCGGGTCGTCCTCGGTGGCGATGCGGGCCTGCCAGCCGGTGGCCCAGGCGTCGAAGGCGTCCCGGTCAAGGAATTGATCGCGGGCGTCCGCGCGGGCAAGTGCGTCGAAGGTATTGGTGAAGTCGGCACGCTCCTCCTGCATCAGCTTGAGCAGGTCCTCGATGAGCGCGATGTCGTCCTGTTGCGGGTCGGAGAGGCCGAGCTTGGCGCCGAACCGTTTGAGCCAGGCGGCTTCGATCTGCGCCGGCATCGCGTGCACGATCTGGCTGGCCTCGTCGACCGCCTGTGCCGGATCTTCCAGCTGCTGGATCAGCGCGGTGGCGAATTGCGCCATGTTCCAGACGATGATGCGCGGCTGGTTGGAGTAGGCATAGCGGCCCATCTGATCGATGGAGCTGAAGACCGTGTCGGGGTGATAGTCGTCTATGAAGGCACAGGGGCCATAGTCGATGGTCTCGCCCGATATGGTGCAATTGTCGGTGTTCATCACGCCGTGGATGAACCCCACCGACATCCAGGCGGCGACCAGATCGGCCTGGCGGGCGCAGACCGCGCGCAGCAGCCCCATAGGGCCGTCGGCGTCCGGCGCGTGGCGGGCGATGGCGTAGTCGGTCAAGCGCTTCAACTCGGCCTTTTGGCCGCGATAGGCGAAAACCTGGAAGGTGCCGACGCGCAAGTGACTTTGGGCCACGCGGGTGAGCACCGCGCCGGGCAGGGCCGCCTCGCGGTAGACCTCTTCGCCCGTGAGCACGGCCGCAAGTGCCCGCGTGGTGGGGACGCCAAGCGCGTGCATCGCCTCGGAGATGACATATTCCCGCAGCACGGGGCCCAGCCAGGCGCGGCCGTCGCCCATGCGGGAGTAGGGCGTCGGCCCCGAGCCTTTCAGCTGGATGTCGCGACGAACTCCGTCGGTCCCCACCGTCTCGCCCAGCAGGATCGCGCGGCCATCGCCGAGCTGTGGGTTGAAGGTGCCGAACTGGTGGCCGGCGTAGAGCTGGGCGAGCGGCGCGGCGCCCTCCGGCACTTTCTGGCCGGAGAAGATCGCGGCGAGCTCGTCTTCCGGCGCCTCCGGCAGGCGCAGGCGTGCGGCCAGATCGGTGTTGTAGGCAAAAAGCCGCGGCGCCTTGACCGGGGTCGGATCAAGCCGGGTGTAGAAGCCGGGTGGCAGCGCGGCATAGCTGTTGTCGAAGGGGGCGGCGAAACTCATGCCTCCTAGATAGGCGCACGAGGCTTGGGACGCCAGAGGTTCAGAACCGGCGGGTCATCAGCATGTAATCGGGGCGCGGCGTGAACCCGGCGCGGGCATAGAGCTTCTGTGCGCCTTTCGCAGTGCGGTCAACCTCCAGGTGCAGCGCCTTGAGGCCCGCGCCCGCAAGTGCCCGGGGCAGGCTGTGCAGCGTCTCCGAGGCGATGCCGCGCCCGCGCACGCCGGGGCGGATGTAGATCTCATCGACAAATCCGTCGAGCCCGCCGAACTCCAGCGACCAGCCGAAGGTGATCACGACATAGCCGATGGGCGCGCGGGGCGGCCCGATGAGATAGGCGGCCCCATGCGGTGAGCCTTCGAGGAGCGGCATCAGCCCGGCGCGGCGGGCATCATCAGCCAGGTCGATCCCGGCCTCGGCATGAAAGGCCGCCACCAGCGCGTCGAGCCGGTCAGCGTGTTCGGGCTGTGCCAAGGTCAGCGCGGCACTCATAGCCGGGCCAACCGCTCGGTCAGAAGCCCGAAGAAGCCATCCGCATCGATGTCCTGGATAAAGAGCGCATTGGGCGGGCGGTCGGTCACCCCCCACCAGTCGGCCACGGTCATGCCCATGGTCAGTTCAGACTGCGTCTCGATCTCGACATTGATCTGGCGGCCGCTGAAGAGCTCCGGGCGGATCAGATAAGCGGTCACGCAAGGGTCATGCAGCGGCGCGCCGTCGGAGCCGTATTTCTCGCGGTCGAAGCGCTCGAAGAAATCGGTCATTTCAGCGACGGCGGTTCCGACGGCATTTCCCAGATTGCGGAAGGCTGCGTTGCGGGGGGCGGTGACCAGGGCCTTGTGGGTCACGTCGAGCGGCATGACCACAATCGGAACACCGGATTTAAACACGATATCAGCAGCTTGCGGGTCGACATAAATGTTGAATTCTGCCGTGGGGGTGATATTGCCGACCTCGAAATAGGCCCCGCCCATCAGCACGATTTCCTGTACCGTCTCAGCGATCTCGGGCGCGCGGGTGAGCGCGGTGGCGATGTTGGTGAGGGGCCCGAGCGGGCAGAGCGTGACCGATTTTGGTGCGGCGGCGCGCAGTGTCTCGATGAGGTAGTCGACGGCGTGCGTCTCTTGCAGCGGCATCACTGGATCGGGCAGCACGGGGCCGTTCAGCCCGGTCTCGCCGTGCACATGCTCGGCCGTGACCAGATCGCGCCCCAGCGGGCGGTCGCAGCCGGCATAGACCTTCACCTCCGGCTTGCCCGCCAATTCGCAGATGATCCGGGCATTCTTCGAAGTGAACGCCAGCGGCACATTGCCAGCCACACAGGTGATGCCCAAGACCTCGATCTCCTCCGGGCTGGCCAGGGCCAGCAGGATAGCAACCGCGTCGTCCTGACCGGGGTCGGTGTCGATGATGATCTTACGGGGGGGCATGGAGGCTCCAGAATCGCGCCGCCGCACCGTCGCAAGCAACGCGGAATTTGTCCAGACGGTCAGGAATGGGTGAGCGCGGGCGCGCTCAGGCGCGGGCGTGTTCTGCGGCCTTGATGTCGGACCAGAGCGCGTCCATCTCTTCCAGCGTGCTGGTTGCGGGGGTTTTGCCGCGCGCGGCCAGACGGGCTTCGACCTCTTCAAATCTGCGTGTGAACTTCGCATTGGTGCGGCGCAGGGCGGCTTCGGGGTCGACGCCGAGGTGGCGCCCGAGGTTGGCCATGACGAAGAGCAGATCGCCGAATTCATCCTCGATCTCATCGGCGCTGAGGGTGTTCTGCGCTTCGACCAGTTCCGCGGCCTCTTCGCGCAGCTTGTCGAGCACCTGTGTGGTCGAGGGCCAGTCGAAGCCTACGCGGGCGGCGCGCTTTTGCAGTTTCAGCGCGCGCAGTAGTGCCGGCAGTCCGATGGCGACCCCATCAAGCGCGCCTTTCTGCGCCTTGCCTGCCCGTTCGGCGGCCTTGATCGCTTCCCAATCGGCGGTCTGCTGAGCGGCGGATTTATCCCGGTTCTCGTCGCCGAAGACATGCGGGTGGCGCGCGACCATCTTGTCGGAGATCGCCTGCACCACGGATTGAAAGGAGAAATGTCCGGCCTCCTCGCCCATGGCCGTGTGATAGACCGTTTGCAACAGCAGATCGCCCAGCTCGCCCTCCAACTCGGCCCAATTGCGGCGCTGGATTGCATCGGCAACCTCATAGGCTTCCTCGATGGTGTAGGGCGCGATGCTGTCGAAGTCCTGTTCGATATCCCACGGGCAGCCGGTGTCGGGGTCGCGCAGGCAGCGCATGATGTGCAGCAGCCGCTCGATGCCCGCGTCTTGGTCGTGGATCAGATCGTCCCCCATTGCAGCCCGCCTCTCTGTCGTGTCACATGCACCTGACAAACAATCACCCAAGGAGTCCACCCCTATGCCCGTGGTAAACCGGATTGCCGACATGAGTGCGGAGATGGCGGCCTGGCGCCAGCATCTGCATACGATCCCGGAGTTGGGGCTGGAGTGCCACAAGACCGCCGCTTTCGTGGCGGAGCGGCTGCGCGAGATCGGGGTCGATGCGCTGCATGAGGGGATCGCCAAGACCGGGATCGTCGCGATCATCGAAGGGCGCGGTGAGGGGCCGACGATCGGGCTGCGCGCCGATATGGACGGCTTGCCGATCACCGAAGAGACGGGCGTGCCCTATGCCTCGACCCATGACGGCAAGATGCACGCCTGCGGCCATGACGGACATACGGCGATGCTGCTGGGGGCGGCCAAGTACCTGGCGGAGACGCGGAATTTCGCAGGCCGGGTGGCGCTCATCTTCCAGCCGGCGGAAGAGTTCGGCGGCGGCGGCGAGGTCATGGTGCAGGAGGGCATCATGGAGCGCTTCGACATTGCGCAGGTCTTTGCCATCCACAACGCACCGGGGAAGGACTTCGGCAGTTTCAACACGCGCAGTGGGCCGATTATGGCGGCTGCGGACACCTTCCACATTCGTATAACCGGCAAGGGCGGCCATGCGGCGCGGCCGCATGATACCATCGACCCGGTGGTGGCGGCCTGTTCTCTGGTGCAGGCGCTTCAGACCATCGTCAGCCGCAATCGCAACCCGCTCGACCAGCTGGTGATCTCGGCGACGCAGATCCACGCCGGCACCACCGACAACGTGATCCCCGAGAGCTGCTATATCAACGGGACCATCCGGACCTTCAGCAAGGAGGTGCAGGCCATGGTTGTGAAGCGGATGCAGGAGATCGTGGACGGCCATGCGGCGAGCTTTGGCCTTACGGCCGAGCTGGAGATCGAATTCGGCTATCCGCCCACGGTGAATCACGCGGCTCAGGCCGAGTTTGCGGCAGAGGTGGCCGGGGACGTGGCGGGCGAAGCGGGTGTGAACCCGGACGTCGACCCGGTGATGGGGGCCGAGGATTTCTCCTACATGCTGGAGGCCCGGCCGGGCGCGTATCTGATGCTGGGGCAGGGCGATACCGCGGGCGTGCATCATCCGAAGTACAATTTCAACGATGAGATTGCACCGATTGGCGCTTCGTTCTTTGCCCGGCTGGTCGAGCGGTCGCAACCGGTCAGCGCCTGACCCATGGCGCTGGAAGATGCCAAGACCCAGATGGACCACGCCTTCACGCGGGAGGATCCGCGGGGGCCGAGCTTCGAGCTGACCTTCGGCGGCGCGCTGTCCTTCCTGCGCCGGCGCTATACCAAGGACCTCGCGGGTGTCGATATTGCCGTGACGGGCGTACCCTTCGATCAGGCGGTGACGAACCGGCCCGGCACGCGGCTGGGTCCGCGTGCGATCCGCGAGGCCTCGACCCTGCAGGCGCCGGACCCGCCTTATGGCTGGCCCTTCGATGTCTTGTCCGAGCGGGTGATCGTGGATTACGGCGATCTGGCCTTCGACTACGCCACTATCCCGGCTTTCCCGGACGCGCTGACCGCGCATGTCGGCGGCATTCTCGAGGCAGGTGCGGCGAGCGTGGTGCTGGGCGGCGATCACTACATCAGCTTCCCGATCCTGAGGGCCTATGCGGAGCGGTATGGTCCGATGAGCCTGTTGCAGTTTGACGCCCATACCGACACCTGGGCGGATGACGACATGTCCCGCGTGGATCATGGCACGATGTTTTACAAGGCGGTGAAGTCGGGGATCGTGGACCCGGCGAGCTCTGTGCAGGTGGGGATCCGGACGACGAATGCGGACACGCTGGGGGTGAGTATCATCGATGCCGCCGAAGTGCACGCATGCGGGCCGGCGGCGGTGGTGCAGAAGATCAAAGCCATTCTCGGGGATCGGCCCTGCTATCTGACCTTCGATATCGACGCGCTCGATCCGGCCTATGCGCCGGGCACGGGCACGCCGGTCTGGGGCGGGCTGACTTCGGCGCAGGCGGCGGCGATGCTGCGGGGGCTGGCCGGGATCAACATCCGCGGCGGCGATGTGGTTGAGGTCTCGCCGCCCTTTGATACAACCGGGGCGACCGCGATTGCGGGCGCCCATGTGGCGACGGAGATCCTGTGTCTGCTGGGCTGGCGGATGCGCGAAGAAGGCAAGGCATGAGCAGACAGAAGAACCAACCGATCAGCGGCAACGATCTCGCACGGTTTTCGGGGCCGGGCAGTTTCATGCGGTTGCCGTATGTGAACGATCTCAAGGGGCTCGATGTGGCTTTCCTCGGCATCCCGATGGACATCGGCACCTCCTGGCGGTCGGGCACGCGGTTCGGACCGAAAGAGGTGCGGAGCCAGAGCGCGATGATCCGGCCCTATCACATGGGCACCGGCGCGGCCCCGTTCGACAGCCTGCAGGTGGCGGACATCGGCGATCTGGCGATCAACACCTTTTCGCTGGCCGACAGTCTGCGGATCATTCAGGAGAGCTATGAGGCGATCCTCAACTACGATGCGATGCCGATGGCGATTGGCGGCGATCATTCGATCACGCTGCCGATCCTGCGGGCGATGCACAAGCGCTTCGGGCCGGTGGCGCTGGTGCATGTGGATGCGCATTCGGATGTCAACGACGAGATGTTCGGCGAGCGCGAAACGCATGGGACGGTGTTCCGCCGCGCCTATGAGGAGGGGCTGATCCTGCCGGAGAAGACCTATCAGATCGGGCTGCGCGGCACCGGCTATACCGCGTCTGATTTCTCGGAGGCGCAGGGCTGGGGGTTCCAGCAGTTCCCGGCGCAGGAGCTGTGGCACCGCAGCCTCTCGACGCTGGGGGGCGAGGTGCGCCGCGACATCGGGCCGGATCAGGCGACCTATGTGAGCTTCGACATCGACAGTCTCGACCCGGCCTTCGCGCCGGGGACGGGCACACCGGAGATCGGCGGGCTGACCACGCCCCAGGCGATGGAGCTCATTCGCGCGCTGAAGGGGCTGAACATCGTGGGCTGCGATCTGGTGGAGGTCTCGCCGCCCTATGATGCGACGGGCAACACGGCGCTGGTGGGCGCGAATATCCTCTTTGAGCTGTTGTGCGTCCTGCCCGGCGTGAAGGTGCGCTGAGGGTGTGGGCGCCTCCGGCGGGAGTATTTCTGGACGGGTGAAACGCATGGTGCTTTGGGGTCTGATCGGGGCGATCGTTGCGGCGATGGCCTATGTGCGGCTGGCCCCGATTGATCCAGAGCGCTGGCATCTGCCGGTGGAGATGGCGGAGGATGCGGATCTCGCGGGCGGTGCGGTGCGGGTTATTCCGGCGGAGGAGGGGACCTTGCAGGCGGTCGATGAGCTGATGCGGGGCTTGCCGCGGACGCGGGTTCTGGCCGGATCGGTCGACGCGGGCCATGTCACCTATGTGACGCGCTCTGCCGTGTTCGGCTTTCCGGACATGACAACGGTCGAGCTGCGTGGCAACGACATCCGGATGTTTGGGCGATTGCGCTTTGGCGCGTCAGATCTGGGCGTCAACCGCAAACGACTGGAGGGGGTGATCGCCGCCCTCGAGTGACGAAGACAGGCAGCCTTGGCTCACCTCGCGCCACATCGGCACGTTGAGCGACATCTGGCACTGTGCCATGAACATGCGCCCGTCCACTTGCAGGCAGATGGTCTGCCCCAATTCAATCCGGCTGCCGGAGCTGTCGGTGCAATAGCACTCGACGGTTTTGCCGCTGGGGCTGGTGACGTCGGCGAGACCGGGCAGGGCGGCCCATATCAGAAGCAGGCTCAATCGTTTCATCGCGTCAGACTAGCATGGCTGTGGCCCTTGACCAACGGCTTTCAATGTCTCAGAGACGCTGCATGATCCCGGTGGAGCAATTGCAACAAATTACGGCACGGTTCGAGTATCTCGAGGCTGCCATGGCGGCGGGCGACGCGTCCGCTGACATCGCTGCGCTGGCCAAGGAGTACTCTGATCTGCGGCCCGTGGTCGAGCAGATCGCAGCCTACCGGCGCCTGCTGAGCGATCTCGACGAGGCGCAGCAGATGCTGTCTGACCCCGACATGGCCGCTTTGGCCGAAGAGGAGCTTCCGCGACTGAAACAGGCACTGCCGGAGGCGGAGGCCGCCTTGCAACTCGCTCTCTTGCCGCGCGACAAGGCGGATGCACGGCCCGCGATGCTGGAGATCCGGCCCGGTACGGGTGGCGATGAGGCGGCGCTCTTTGCCGGGGATCTGATGCGGATGTACCAGCGCTATGCGGATGCCAAGGGGTGGACCTTCGACATCATCGAGATGCAGGAGACCGAGCTTGGCGGCGTGAAGGAAATGGTCGCCCACATCAAAGGTCAGGATGTCTTTGCGCGGCTGAAGTTCGAGAGCGGGGTCCACCGGGTGCAGCGCGTCCCCAGTACCGAGAGCGGCGGGCGCATCCACACCTCGGCGGCCACAGTGGCGGTGCTGCCCGAGGCCGAGGAGGTGGATATCCGGATCGACCCGGGCGATCTGCGCATCGATACGATGCGCTCGTCCGGGGCGGGCGGGCAGCATGTGAACACCACCGACTCGGCGGTGCGGATCACCCATTTGCCCACCGGCCTGGTGGTCACGAGTTCCGAGAAGTCGCAGCACCGCAACCGCGAGATCGCCATGCAGGTGCTGCGCGCCCGGCTTTACGATATGGAGCGCAGCCGTGTCGACAGCGAACGCTCGGCGGATCGGGCGGCACAGGTGGGCTCGGGTGACCGCTCGGAGCGCATCCGGACCTACAACTTCCCGCAGGGCCGCATGACCGACCACCGGATCAACCTCACGCTCTATCGGCTGGACGCGGTGATGCAGGGCGATCTGGATGAGATCGTCGATGCGCTCACCGCGGATGCACAGGCGCGGCTGATGGCGGAGATGGGCCAGTGACGGCGGCCGAGGCCATGGTGGCCGCGATGGCGCGGCTGCGCGCCGCAGGGGTGCCGGACCCGGCGCGGGATGCGCGGGTGCTGCTCGCCCATGCGGCCAAGGTCGACGCGGCGCGGGTCACGCTGATCGCGCCCGAGGACATCGCGCCCGATATCGCCGAGCGCTATGACACTCTGGTCGCATTGCGAGCCGTGCGTGTGCCGGTCTCGCAGCTCATCGGTGCGCGTGAGTTCTACGGCCGCGCCTTCGAGATCAGCCGCGAGGTGCTGGACCCGCGGCCCGAGACCGAAGCCTTGATCGAGGCCGCCCTGTCGGAGCCCTTCGAGCGCGTGCTCGACCTTGGCACCGGGTCGGGCTGCATTCTGGTCACGCTGCTGGCCGAGCGGCCGGAGGCCGAGGGCGTCGGCGTCGACCTCTCGGAGGCCGCTTGCCTGCACGCCAGCGCCAACGCGGCGCGCCACGACGTTGCCGCGCGCGCGCGCATCCTGCAATCGGACTGGTTCGAGGCGGTGGAGGGGCGCTTTGATCTGATCGTGGCGAACCCGCCCTACCTCGCCGCGGAGGAAATGGGCCGGGTTCAACCGGAGCTGCGCGATCACGAGCCGCGGCTGGCGCTGACCGACGGTGCGGATGGTCTGACGGCCTATCGGGTCATTGCGGCACAATCACAAGGATACTTGAGCGCGCAAGGTCGCGTTCTGGTTGAGATTGGCTGGCAACAGGGTCCTGAGGTCACCGCGATTTTCCGCGCGCAGGGCTGGGGCGAGGTGGCGATTCTTCCCGATCTGGCGGGGCGCGACCGGGTGGTTTCCGCCGCAAAACCCGGGTGAGATCCTCTGAAAACGCAGGAAAAATCCACAAATCTGTGTAAAAACCCGACTTAACTCTTGCGGCAGCGCGGGCTGCGTGCTTATTCAAAGGTGTTGCAGCGGTGGATGCCCAGGCAAGGCGGTCCCGCGCGGCGTTAAGCCCAACATGTCGACATCCCGGATAGCATTGGTCGAGACGCCCTATCCGGTCACACGATCCACAGCACGAAGGCTGAGCGAGCTTCATGAAATCATCGAGATCCCGGTCCCGCTCGAAGGGCAACCGTAACCGGTCACAAGGCAA
Organism: Roseobacter sinensis; assembly: GCF_025755255.1. Classification (GTDB taxonomy): domain Bacteria; phylum Pseudomonadota; class Alphaproteobacteria; order Rhodobacterales; family Rhodobacteraceae; genus Roseobacter; species Roseobacter sinensis. Next base: position 25,674 of record NZ_JALIEB010000006.1, read on the forward strand.
TCAGGGCGGGAACGTCGTCAACCGCGTGTTCGACAGCTCCGGCCCAGAGGGCAAGGTGCGCGGGACACCACAGCAGATCATCGAGAAATACAACCAGCTGGCGCGGGATGCACAGCTGAGCAATGATCGCGTGGCAGCAGAGAACTTCCAGCAGCATGCCGAGCACTACACGCGGCTGCTGTCGGAGGCGCAGCGCGAGATCGAAGCGCGCCGGGAAGAGCAGGAGCGGCAGAACCGCGAACGCCAGGCCGAACGCGACCGCGAGCGGGCCGAGCGTCAGGAGCGCGAAGCCAATCAGGCCGTGGTGGATCAGAGCGCGCAGCCGCAGCCCGATGTTTCGGGAAATGACGAGGAGAGCACGCTGGTCGAAACGCCCGAAAGCCAGCCCAAGCCCAAGCGGGCCCCACGCCGCAAGCCGCGTCCCAAGGCGGAGAAAGCCGAGAGCCCGGAGGGATCCGCCCCTGGCGGGGACGACGCGCCCAAGGCTGCGGAATAGAGCGTTTCGCCTTTGGCCTCAGACGGGATGGATGTATCACCTCTTGCGTTGATTTTTTTTGAAATCAGGCAGCGATAGGTGATGCAGGTTCGAGACGAATTGCTTGAGACCACCTCAGACCCCGCTTTGGCGGGGTTTTTCACGGCTGTGCGACGGCACGCGCCAAAGCGCAAAATCCTTCCAGCGAGATCTGCTCTGCCCGGTCGGTGGGCGCGAGCCCTGCGGCGGTGAGCCGATCTTCGATATCGGGCGCAATCCCTTTCAGGGAGGCCCGCAGCATCTTGCGGCGCTGGTTGAAGGCGGCGGCGACGACGCGGCTCAGGACCGCTGCATCGGCCGGAAACCGTGGCTCCGGCAGCGCGGTCAGATGCACCACGCTGCTCGAGACCTTGGGCGGCGGGCTAAATGCTTCCGGCGGCAGTTGCATCACAATCCGGGCCTCGGCGCGCCACTGCGCGAGAATGGCGAGGCGCCCGTAGGCCTTGCTGCCCGGCTGCGCCACGATGCGCTCGGCCACCTCACGCTGGAACATCAGCGTGAGGCTCTGCCAGAAGGGAGGCCAGTCGGGCGGGGTCAGCCAGCGGACCAGAAGCTCCGTCCCCACGTTGTAGGGCAGGTTGGCCGCGACGCGGATCGGCGGCGTCAGATGCGCCGCCGGGTCGATGTGCAGCGCGTCGCCTTCCAGCACGGTCAGGCGGCCGGGGTAGGCCGCGGCGATCTCGGCCAGCGCCGGCGCGCAGCGCGCGTCTTTCTCAATGGCGAGCACATGGCGCGCACCTTCGGCGAGCAGCCCGCGGGTCAGCCCACCAGGCCCCGGGCCGATCTCGAGCACATCGCAAGCCGCAAGGTCGCCCGCCTGTCGCGCGATCTTGGCAGTGAGATTCAGATCCAGCAAAAAGTTCTGCCCCAGCGACTTGCGGGCCCGCAGGTCGTGCGCGCGGATCACCTCGCGCAGGGGAGGAAGGCTGTCTATGGCACCCATCTTCATTGCTTCCCAAATATGCCCGCCGGGGGCGTCACAGGCCGGCCATCCGCGCCGCCAGTCTGATCGCTTCGATCATGCTGGTGGGGTTCGCGGTGCCTTTGCCTGCGATGTCGAAGGCGGTGCCGTGGTCGGGTGAGGTACGGATGAAGGGCAGGCCGAGGGTCACGTTCACCCCGCGGTCGAAATCCAGCGTCTTGATCGGGATCAGCGCTTGGTCGTGGTACATGGCGATGGCCGCATCATACTGCGCCCGCGCGGCAGCATGAAACATCGTGTCGGCCGGCAGGGGGCCACGCAGATCGAAGCCCTCGCCGCGCATCGCGTCGAGCAGGGGCGCGATCCATGTCAGCTCCTGCCGTCCCATGGTGCCGCCTTCGCCGGCATGCGGGTTCAGACCGGCGACGGCGAGGCGCGGGGAGGCAACGCCGAACCGGGTCCTGAGGTCTGCATGGGTGATCTCAATGGTCTCGCGCAGCAGTGCCGGAGTGAGCGCTTGCGGTACGTCTTCGAGCGCGATGTGGATGGTGGCGGGCACCACGCGCAGCTGATCAGAGGCCAGCATCATCACCGCCCGTTGTCCATCGCCTGCCAGTGCTGCGAGGTACTCGGTGTGCCCGGGATAGGCAAAGCCCGCGCCCTCGATCAGCGCCTGCTTGTGGATGGGGGCGGTGCAGAGCGCAGAGGCCCCGCCCCGGCGGACCAGCTCCACCGAGGCCGCGATCACATCGATCACCCCTTGCGCGTTGGCCGGGTCCGGCACGCCCGGCGTGGCGGGCTGCGGGAAGGGATGGGCGAGGACGGGCAACGCCGCGTCGCCGACCTCGGCCACTTCATTGGCTGTCTCGATCACCCGGTGCGGTGTGGCGGGAGGCAGGTGGCGCGGATCGCCCATCCAGACCATGGGGACCGCGCCGCGGAGTGCCGACCAGGCCGCAGCTGCGATCTCTGGCCCGATGCCCGCCGGTTCGCCGCAGCTAATCACCACGGGCGCCGTGGTGTCTGTCATGGGGTGACGATACGGGCGTCGGCACGCAGTTGGTCGAGCAGGCTGTCCGCATAGGCATTGAGCCGGGCCGAGCGCAGCGAGCGCGCCACATCCTCACGCGCCACATCCTGGTTCACCTCAGATGTCCGCCCGCAGAGCATCAGAAAGACCAGCGTTTCACCATTGGCCCGTGTGAGCGCGGTGGAGACCTCGCCGGGATCGAGCTTGCTCAGTTCGAAGGCGATATCCTGCGGGATCTCGCCCGGTGGCCTGCTCCCCCGCTCCAACACCTCTTCGGGCTGGCCTTGTGCGATGCCGTAGAGATCATCGCAGACATCGACCTCGGCGCGCACGCGCTCGGCCGTCGCCAGGGCGGCGGGCGACCGACCGCCGGGGATGTAGTAGGCCGCGTATTCGATGGCGGCGAAGGATTGCGACGGCGCGCCGGTTTCCTCGATGTCGCGCAGCTGGAAGAGTGCGACCGCATTTGGAATGGGCAGCGGGTCGGTGATTTCGCCCGGCGCCAGCGACAGCAGGATCGGCCGCAGGACCGGCGGCAGGTTGTTCAAGTCCTGCCAAGGCAGCCGCCCGCCTGCCTCGCGCGAGGCAGTGGCGGAGAACTCGCGGGCGTAGTTGGAGAACTCCTCAGTCGACTGGCTGGCCGCGATCTCAAGCGCGATCTCGTCCACCTGCGCCTTCTGTTCGGGCGGGGCAGGGATGATGATCTCGGAGACGAGGACGCGGATGCCGGTCGTCCCGCCGCTGGAGCCGAGGGCGCGGTCGATCTCTGTCTCGCTGATCTGCACCCGCGCGCCGAACCGCGCGCCGATCAGATCGCGCCAGGCGATACCAACCTCGACGAAATCGCGGAAGGTCTGCTCGGCCACGCCACCTTCTGTAAGGGCTATGATGAATTGCTCGGCGCTCAGGTTGGCGCGCGCGGCAAACTCCTCCATGCCCGCCTCAAGTGCCTCGGTCGTGAGCTCGAAGCCCGCGGCTTCCACGGCCTGCGCCTGCAGCCGCTCGTTCACCAGCGTTTCGATCACATCGGCCCGGCCGCTGCCCGGAGAGTTCAGCAGCCGCAGGAAGGCGGCGCGCTGCTCGATCTCATATTCGGTGACCACATCGTCATTGACATAGACCGCCGGGTCGAAGAGCCCCTGGGCCGCAACGGGTGCGGCCAGGGCGATGCCTGTTGCCAGTGCGATGATGGTGCTCAGTCTGCTCACTGCCGTCATGTGTCGATCTACCCGCATGTTCTTGTGTAGGTCTCGGTGCCTTTTCGTGCAGAAAAGCCCCGCAGACCGATGGTTAAGCCCAAAGTGGTCGAGGGTTCAAGGCTTGAGGAGGTCGAATAGCGCCGGTCGACCGAGAAGCCCACTGTGACGCATTCGTTTTCATAGGTGACCCCGATGCCCGCGGTGGAGGCGCGGCTGATCGAGATGTCGTATCGCCAGTCGGCGCTGGCGGTCCAATGCTTGTCAACGCGGTAGGCGCCGTCGAGGGCGATCTCGGCGATGCTCTCGAACCGGTCCTCGCCGGGGTCGCGGGTCAGCCAAAGGTAGCTGCCGCCAAGCCTCGTGCGCTGGCCGGAATAGTCCCCCCGGATCTCGGCCTTGGTAAAGTCGAAGTCCGCATCGAACAGGCTCCGGGCGGTCAAGGTCAGGCCGGACAGTGACTTGATCTGCCCCGCAACGAGATAGTCCGATGAGGTGCCGGTGAGCCCGGATGTCTCCGTGAAAGCCGGATCCGAATCTTGCCGCAGGATCTGCCCCAGGGTCAGTGAGGTGTCGAGCCCGTCAGGGTCGAACCGGGACCAATTCATGCCCAGGGCGATGGTCCGCCCGCGTTCGCGGCGGTCGGACTCGGGGAAGCGCGAGAGCGAGGTCAGGTTGCCGCCGTCGAACTCTACCCGCGTGCTTTCCTCATTAGGCACGTCGATCTGGTCACCGCCCACCCAGCCGACCTGCAGGATCGGTTCGAGAAACTGGGTCACGCCGCCCTCGCCACCGCGCACCATCGGATAGCGCAGCGCAACGGCGCCGCGCGGGCTGATCTGCGCCTGGGTCTGCGGAACGGAGCTGTCCTGGGTGACGTTGAAGAGGTCCGTGGTTAGCCCAAGCGTGACATCGGCACGCAACCCCGCGGCCAGGGTCCAGCTGCGCAGCCAGTCCGCTTCGACGCTGCCGCGGGAGACATCGCGTCCGACGATATCGTCGTCCGAGTAGCGGTAGTGGCTGTGAGCGTTGACGCCCAGGCGCAACTCGCCGCCGATCCGGTCGGGGAAGTAGCGCGCCTCGTAAATCCCGTCGGCCACCAGCGTGGGCAGCTCTGCGTTGACGTCCGCCTCGCGCAGCGATTTGAAGGCGATGAGCCCTCCGGAGATGTATTCGTCGCGCCGGGCGCGGCTGATGGTGATCGCGCTGTCGAGCCGGTCTTTGCCGGAAAAACCGTACTGCTTTAGGTAGGAATCGTCGGTCGTGACCTCAATGTCGAATGTCAGGTTGAAATCGTCAGGCAGATTGAAGCGGCCGTTGCCAAAAACGTAACCGCGGGTTTCCGAGGGGCGTTCATCGTCGCGCGATAGGGCGCCGTTGAACTCGATCCGCCCCTGGCGAAAAGCCTGCCGGTAGCGCAGTTCAAGCGTGCGCGTGCCGGGCGCGATGTAGGGCGTGACGGTAAGGTCACGGTCCGGTGCGATGTTGATAAAATACGGGACTTTGATGCCGAGGCCGAACTCGGTCGTCTGCTCGAACTCGGGGATCAGGAAGCCCGTGGCACGGCTGAGCGTGGGGTCAGGCAGCCGCAGCCGGGGCAGATAAAAGACCGGGATATTGCGGATCAGAAACTGCGCGCCGTCGAAGTAGAGCTGCCGCTCTTCCTTGTCGTGGATCACCCGCTTGGCCCGGATCTGCCAGAGCGGCGGCTCGCCGGTCTCGCAGATTTGACAGGAGGTGGCAGCTGTCTTGTAGAGTTGGCTGTAGCGTCCGTTGACCCGCTGGATCTGCACCGCTGCAAGTTGAAGCTGCTGGTTCAGCACCATACGCGCGCCCCGCAGAAGGCCGGTGCGCAGCGTCGCGTCGAGTTCGGCCCCGGAGGCGAGCACCGTGATCTCCGTGCCATCGTCCATTCGGATGGGGCCGAGGATCGTCAGCGCACCTGTCCCGCGGTCATAGCGGATTTCGGACGCGGTGATCCGTGTAGGCCCCTGGAAGGCTTCGACATTGCCGCGGGCCACGAGTTCGCGGTCGTTCACGATGAAGAGCTCATCCGCGATCAGCACCGCGGGCTCTGGCGCATCCTGCTGTGCCGCCAGCAGCGTCGGGCAGGACAGCAGAAGCAAGGTAAGCAGGAGGCGGATCATGCGCGTCACCCGTCCTCCGCGTGCAGGAGTAGACCGAGGGCCAGCATGACGGAGGCTACGGGTGGCGCCCAGGCTGCGAGTGCGATGGGGATCTGGCCGTTCTCTCCGAGGATCTGCGCAAAGCTGCGAATGAAATACAAGCCGAACCCCAGAAGCACCGCCGCCAGCACCGCAATCCCGGTGCCCCCGAACCGGGTATGCCGCATGGTAAAGGCGCTCGCAACCAGAACCATGGACATCAGGAACAGCGGGCGCGCGAGCTCGGACTGGAACCACACGCGGTGTTGGCGCGAGGAAAACCCGGCCTGGTCGAGCTGCGTGATGAATTCGGGAAGTGCCCAGATCGAAATCGCGCTGGGGCGACCGAGGCTGTCCCGGATGCGGTCCAGCGTCAGGGTGGTCGAGATGACGTACTCGTCGTGCAGCTCGGAGTTGGCTTCCGCGTTGGCGCTGGGGTCAAGCGGCCAAAGCTTGACGCCTCTCAGCGACCACCCGCCATTTTCCAGGGCGGCGCTATCGGCAGCGATGCGGCGGACCGGCCCGCCGTCGGGCGCGTAGGACAGAAAGGTCACATCGTAAAGCACCGAGGCATCAGCGTTCGATTGCCAGGCGCGAATGACCGTCTGCCCCTCCGGTCCGCCCTGCCGCAGCCAGAGACCTTCGCCCGAGATCGATAGGCTTGAGGCGCCGCCAGTCCAGTAGCTCTCGGCGAGTTCACTATGGTACCTCGAAGTTCCGGCGACGATCGGGTTGAGCGTGGTGACAGCCAGCACGCCGATTGCCAGCGCGACCGCGACCGGCGCCAGCAGCGCGCGCAGCCCCGAACGCCCGGCGGCGCGGGTCGCCACGAGCTCGGACGAGCGCGCTAGCCCCACGAAGAGCACGATGGTCGCAAGCATCATGATCAACGGCAGGATCTCGTTCACCGTCTCGGGCGCTTTCAGCAGGGTCAGACCGACAATGCGCCCGAAACTCACGCCGAGATCACCGAAATCCCGCGCCTGATCGACGAGATCGACAAGTGCGACCAGCGAGAAGAGCACAATCGTCAGGATCAGGAAGCTGATCGCGAAGCGCCGCGCGAAGTAGAAATGCAGGGTCATGACGCCGGTTCTCCGCCGGCCAAGGGTTTTCGTCGCAGCCAGCGTGGCCCTGCCAGATACGCGATCATGCCAAGAGCCAGAAGCGCGCCGGTGACCGCCGGCAGATAGAGCAAGGGCCAGAGCCGCGCGGTCTCGCGCACCGGGTTCTCCAGGGTCGAGCCGATGCCATCAAGCAGCAAGAGCAATCCGAAGGCCACCACGACCTCACGCCAGACCCCGAAACGCGAATAGCCACCGACCAGTAGTGTCGTGAAGCCGATCATCGCGGCCACGATACAGAACAGCGGCTCGGCGAAGCGGGCGTGGAACTCTTGGGCGATCACGCCGACGCGCTGGCCCGTCTCTTGCCCGAGCGCCTCCCAGGAGGTCATCAGCATTGGCGTGGTCATATTGCGGACGCGCAGCGCCTGCGCGATGTCGTTTTGTACCAGCGCACTGATATCGAACGAGAAGTCACGGAACTTCGCCGTCGACAGACGGTTGGTCTCGGTGCTGAGGCGCTGCGCCATCCCGTCGAGCATGATCAGCGTGGTGACGCTCTGGTTGCGCAGCAGGTACGCCTCCGCTGCGGTATAGATCACCCCTTCTTCGGGCTTGCGCCGGTCTGAGAGGAAGACATCGCGAAGCACCCCGTCCTCGGTGATCTCGCGCGCGTAGAAAGTCACCGCTTTCGAGGGGTGCAGGAAGGTGCCCTCGGTCAGCAGCCGCGAGGTCGCGTTCTGCGAGATCTCCGTCTCGCGCTCGCTGAGCTGCTGCAGCGCCATCGGCAACAGGATGTGATGCAGGGCCGAGGCCATCAGGAACACGATCATGCCGAAGGCCAAGACCGGACGCGCCAGCCGGTAGGGGCCCGAGCCCGTGGCCTGCATGACCGTGAGCTCGCTTTCGTTGTTCATGCGGTTGGTGACGTAGACGGCGGCGGCAAAAGCAGCGATCGGCAGGATCGTGGTCACAAGCTTCGGCAGGCCCAGGGCGGTGAATTCCAGAAACACCAGGGCGGATTGCCCATCGCCGATCAGCCGGTCGAAAAGCACCACGGCCTGGTTGATCCAGAAGACCGCAACTAGAACCAGGGCAAAGAACCCGAAGAGGATCAGCAATTGCGACAGCATGTATCTGTCGATTCTGCTCACCTCTGCTCACCTCGTTCTCGCTCTGCCCGGTTTTGAGCGACGATAGACCAAAGCGCGCGGCTGGAAAACTGCTATCTGGTCTTTGGCGGGTGGGCGCGCTAGGTCGTGGGGGCACCCCAATCAGAAAGGCCGTCTCATGACCACGCTCACTGCCGTCAGCTTCCGCGAAACCGATATCGAGCTTCTGTCCGACCATGCCGGGCGGATCGGTCTGATCGTCGATCCCAGCGGGCGGCTGGATGTGGCGGGCCGCCGCGTGAACCGGCTGAGCAAGGGTGCTCTGAAGCGCGCGCTCGATGCGCGGGTCGACAAGGGGTTCAAGGAGGGTGAAAGCCTGACGCTGGCCTATCCCGCCGGCATGGCCGCCGAGGCGGTGGATGTGATCTGCCTCACCCGCGGCGCAACCGAGATCGTGGCACGGCATGCGGGCGCGCTGCTGGGACAGAAGCGTGGCAAGGCCGATCTTCTGCTCGCTCTCGGCTCAACGCGGCGTGCGGCCTGCGTGATCCAGGGTGCAGTCCTGCGCGACTACCAGTTCCGGGATCACAAGACCTCGGGCGAGGGTCCGGAGGGCGCGATCACCGTCATGGCCAATGACCCCGCAGCGGTCGAGGCTGCCGTGCAGCCGCTGCTGGCCGTGGCCGAAGGCACCTTCCTGACCCGCGATCTGGTCAATGAACCGGCGAACGTGCTGACCACAACCGAATTTGCGGACCGGCTGACCGAAATGGAGGCATTGGGGCTGAAGGTCGAGGTGCTGGAAGAAGACAAGCTGGAAGAGCTGGGCCTGCGGACGCTGCTGGCGGTGGGCCAGGGCTCGGCCAGCCCCTCGAAGGTTGTGGTGATGCAGTGGAACGGCGGCGCAGAGGGCGCAGCGCCGCTCGCTCTGATCGGCAAGGGCGTTGTCTTCGACACCGGCGGGATCAGCCTGAAACCGGCCGCCGGCATGGAAGACATGACCATGGACATGGGCGGGGCCGGCACGGTCGCGGGCGTGATGCGCAGCCTTGCGCTGCGCAAGGCCAAGGCGAATGTGGTGGGGCTTGTCGGCCTTGTGGAGAACATGCCCTCGGGCACTGCGATCCGGCCCGGCGATGTTGTGAAATCCATGAAGGGCGACACCGTCGAGATCCTCAATACCGATGCGGAGGGGCGTTTGGTGCTCTGCGACGTGATGTGGTACGCGCAGGAGCGCTTCGAGCCTGCGGGCATGATCGACCTCGCCACGCTGACAGGGGCGATCATCATCGGGCTGGGGCATCAGAATGCCGGCGTCTTCTCGAACGATGACACGCTCTGCAAGGCTTTCCTGAAAGCGGCGGAGGCCGAAGGTGAGGGCGCCTGGCGGATGCCGCTGGGGCAGGCCTATGACGACATGCTGAAATCGCCCATCGCGGATATGAAGAACATCGGCGGCCGGCCCGCAGGGTCGATCACCGCGGCCCAGTTCCTGCAGCGCTTCGTGAAGGAGGGGGTGCCGTGGATCCACCTCGACATCGCAGGCGTGGCCTCGCTGAAGTCCGAGAGCAAGCTCGCGCCGAAGGGGGCGACGGGCTGGGGCGTGCGGGCGCTCGACCGGCTGGTATCGGATATGTTCGAGAAGGGCTGACGGCTTGGGCAGCGCGCTCTTCTACCATCTGACGCGGCGCCCGCTTGAGCAGACGCTGGCGATGCTGCTGAGCAAGGCGCAGGGGGCGGGGATGCGCGTGGTGGTGCGCGGCACCGATCTGGCGCGGATGGGCTGGCTCGACGAAAAGCTGTGGCTCGGTGCGGAAGAGGGGTTCCTGCCGCACGGGCTCGCGGGTGGTGCGCATGATGCGATGCAGCCCATCCTGCTGACGACCGGGCTGGACGCTCCGAACGAGGCGGCATGCCTCATGGTGGTCGACGGGGCGCCGGTTGCCGCGGATGAGGTGGCGCAGATGCAGCGGACCTGCGTGCTCTTTGACGGCAATGATCCGCAGGCCGTGCAGCAGGCGCGCGATCAGTGGACCGCGCTGACCGAGGCGGGGGCAGCCGCGCAATACTGGTCGGAAGAGAGTGGCCGCTGGGAGATGAAAGCGGAGAGCGCCGGGGCGGTGGCCTGAAAGCCCACCGCACCTGCCGGTCATCACCGGGTGAGCGTCAACTCTCCGCCGGCGATCTCGATCCGGCCCCAGCGCTGCAGGTAGGTCATGCCCATCAGGCTCTGCGCCATCTCTCCGCTGTTCACGACGGCGGGGATATCCGTGTCGGTCGCGGGGCCGAGGGTCAGCGTGTCGAGGCGCACCGGGGCCGTGCGGACCTCGCCGTTGGCGGTCATTGCGCGGCCGGTGTAGGTGAGCGTGTCCGGATCCAGACCGGCCGCCAGCGCATCGGCACGGGTCAGCACAAGCATCGTCGCCCCGGTGTCGAGTACGAATTGCACCGGCGTTCCGTTCACCTCGGCCGAGATATAGTAGTGCCCGTCGGGGCTGCGCGGCACGACGACCTGGCCCTGCTCGGAGAACACGGCCTGCTGCGGGCGCACCGTCTGGCTGATGTCATCCCAGAGCCCATAGGCGGCGATCACACCCAGAAAGATCAGGCCCCAGATCGCGCCCTGCTGCAACAGCTTGTTGGTGGACAGGCGGTTCTGGGCAAAGAACCAGGTGCAGACCATCAGCCCCAGAACAATGAGATAGATCAGCCTGCCTGTGTCGTAGCCGTCCATGAGATGCTCCTGCCGTTTCGCTCCGTCAATATAAGCCCGCGCGTGCGGAAATCACCCCGCGCCCGGGCCGAAGCCGAAAGCGCTGAGCCCGTCGAGGACGAATTGCACAGAGAGCGCGGCCAGCAGCATGCCAAGCAGGCGCGTCACCACCGTGACGCCGGTCTTGCCGAGGGCGCGTTCGATGAGTCCGCTGGCCAGGAAGAAGGCCATCACGATCAGCATGACAATCCCGGTGGCACCCAGCACATGCAGCGCGCCGTCGATCCCCGGGCGCTGGCCCATGAGCAGGATCACCGAGGCGATGGCCCCGGGGCCGGCGATCAGCGGGATCGCGAGCGGGAAGACCGACGGGTCCTCGCGCTCCTCCTCGCGCTTGTCGTCCCGGCGCTTGGTGCGGCGTTCGAAGAGCATGTCGAGGGCTGTCAGAAACAGCAGGATGCCGCCCGCGACGCGGAAGGCGGGCATGGAAATCCCGATGAAGGCGAGAAGCGCCTCGCCAAAGGCGGCAAAGGCCAGCAGGATCAGGATGCCGATGAGTGTGGCCCGCAGGGCGATGCGCCGCCGCGCGCCCTCGGTCATGCCCTGCGTCAGCGCCACGAAGAGCGGGGCGAGGCCGATCGGGTCGATCACCACGAACATGGTCACGAAAGCGGTGATGAAGAAGGCGGTGTCCACGGCTCAGCGACCGATTGGGGCTTTGCCCCAAACCCCAGGATATTTCAGGCCAGAAGAAGCGCCGATCACGCAGCTTCGGCCTTCTCGAGTTTTTCGAGCGCGGTCATCCACAGGGCTTCGGCCCGTTCCAGCGCCTCCATGACTTCGGCGTATTTGCGGTTCCAGACTTCCAGCTCGCCGGATTTGGCGTCTTCGTAGAGCGCGGGGTCGGCGAGTTTCTTGGCCAGCTTCTCGCGCATCTCGTTGAGCTTTTCGACGCGGGCTTCGGATTTGCGGGTCTCCGACTTCAGGGCGAGCAACGCGTCGCGGCTGGGGCGTTTCGGCTTGGGCTCGGCGGTTTTCTTGGACTGCTTGCTGCCGGGTTTCTCAACGGTGAGAAGCATCTTGCGATAGGCTTCGAGATCGTCGTCGTAGGGCGTCACGGTGCCGTTTGACACAAGCCAGAGCCGGTCGGCCACCATGGACAAGAGGTGCATGTCGTGGCTGACGAGGATCACCGCGCCGGAATAGGCGGTCAACGCCTCGACCAGGGCCTCGCGACTTTCGATGTCGAGGTGGTTGGTGGGCTCATCCAGGATCAGCAGATGCGGCGCGTCGAGGGTTGCCAGCAGCAGCGACAGCCGCGCTTTCTGACCGCCCGAAAGGCGCCCGACCTCGGTTTCGGCCTGATCGGGGCCGAGACCGAAGCCCGCGAGCTGCGCGCGCAGTTTTGACGGCATCACGCCAGGGCGGGCGGAGATCATGTGCTGCAGCGGCGTGTCATCAACGTTGAGCTCTTCGACCTGATGCTGGGCGAAAAACCCGATGCGCAGCTTGTTCGACTGCACGGATTTGCCGCCCATGAGGTTGAGACGCCCCGAGAGCAGCTTGGACAGCGTGGACTTGCCTTGACCGTTCTTGCCCAACAGAGCGATGCGGTCGTCCTGGTCGATGCGCAGGTTGAGCCGGCTGAGCACGGGGGTGTCGGTGTAGCCCACCGCCCCGCCTTCGATGGAAATGATGGGGGGCGAGAGCTCTTCGGGCTCGGGGAAGGTGAAGACACGCTTGGCCGCCTGTTCGGGGCTGGCGATCATGTCCATCTTTTCGATCATTTTCAAACGCGATTGGGCTTGTTTGGCCTTCGACGCCTTGGCCTTGAAGCGGTCAACGAAGGCCTGCATGTGATCGCGCCGGGCCTGCTGCTTCTTGGCCATCGCGGCCTGCACCGCGCGTTGTTCGGCGCGTTGGCGGGCGAATTGATCGTAGGGACCTTGATAGAGCGTGAGCTTGCGGTCTTCCAGATGCAGGATCGCGCCGACGGCCCGGTTCAGAAGCCCGCGGTCGTGGCTGATGATGATCACCGTGTGCGGGTATTTCCCCAGATAGGCCTCAAGCCAGAGCGCGCCTTCCAGATCGAGGTAGTTCGTGGGCTCATCCAGCAGCAGCAGATCCGGCTGCGCAAACAGCACCGCGGCGAGGGCAACGCGCATGCGCCAGCCGCCCGAGAAGTCCGAGCAGGGCATCTGTTGTTCCGCATCGTCGAAGCCCAGACCCTTGAGAATGCTGGCCGCGCGCCCTTCGGCGGACCAGGCGTCGATATCCGCAAGCCGGGTCTGCACGTCGGCGATGCGGGTGGGATCGGTCGCCGTTTCGGCCTCGGCCAGCAGCGATGCGCGTTCGGTGTCGGCGGCGAGCACCGTGTCCAGCAATGACGTCGACGACGACGGCACCTCCTGCGCCACACCGCCGATCTTGGCGCGGCTCGGCAGCGAGAAATCGCCGCCGTCCAGCGCCAGCTCGCCCCGGATGATCTTGAAGAGCGTCGTCTTGCCGGCGCCATTGCGGCCCACGAGGCCGACCTTGTGACCATCGGGAATGACGGCGCTCGCCTCCTCAAACAGAGGCCGCCCTTCGACGGAATAGCTGATGTTGGAAATCCGCAACATGGAGGCGGTGTGCCGCATCCCACCGCTTGCGTCAATCGCCGCTTTTCATGCCCGATTGCCCATGATAGGTGGGCCGCGAAATTCACGGCGCACCGGCGCATCACGACAAGCGGAGACACCCATGGCCCTCGAGCGGACATTCTCGATCATCAAACCCGACGCCACACGGCGCAACCTGACCGGCAAGATCAACGCCAAGTTCGAAGAGGCGGGCCTGCGCATCATCGCGCAAAAGCGCATTCACATGACCAAAGCGCAAGCGGGCGTGTTCTACGCGGTGCATGCAGAGCGGCCCTTCTATGACGAGCTCTGCGAGTTCATGGCCTCGGCTCCCGTGGTTGTGCAGGTGCTGGAAGGCGAAGGTGCGATCGCCAAGAACCGCGAAGTGATGGGGGCTACCAACCCTGCGGATGCGGCACCGGGTACCATTCGCGCCGAGTTTGCGGAAAGCGTGGGCGAGAACTCCGTGCACGGCTCGGACGCACCGGAAACCGCGGCGGTGGAGATCGCGTACTTCTTTTCCGGCATGGAATTGGTTGGCTGAGCCAACCGAAAGCGAGTGTTGCGGAGGGCCTTCCTGCGGGGAGGCCCTTCTTCGTTCAGGGGGCCGGGCGCACGCCGATCTGATCCATCATCTGCTCGAAGGCGTCCCGGTCGGCATCGAAGGAGCTGGCCTTGATCGCATCGAACCGCTTGCGCAGGGCCTTCTTTTCCGCGCCTTTGCAATCGTTCCACGGGCGGTTCTGCAAGGCCATGACGAGCACGTAGTAGCCGATGAAATGCGGTTTCATGCCGGATTGCAGAAGCTTTGCATAGGCGGCGTCCGCACCGAGCTGTCGCAGCGCTTCGGCTGATGGAATGCCCGCCCGTGTACAAGCGGTCTCATAGGCCGGGCCGAGGTTGCGAATGGATGATACAGCGGCGGACATAGCGCGGATACTACATGGGCACGCCGTACCCTGTCACCTCTCAAATCGCCTCAGATGCTGGCGTAATCCGTGATGGGCGGGGGTGGAGGCGTTGCCTCTTTGTTCCCTTGCACCGGTGGCTTCGGGTTTGGTTTGGGCGGCTCTTTACTCATCACATTTCCCTCGTTAAGCGACACATCTCCTTACGTGTCAGTGGTCAGCCTCCGCGGCGTTCCTGCCGATGACAGGGCCACGACGTGACGACTTTAGGGCGTTTCGGTTGAAACTTCGTGAAACGGCCGCGCACAGAGACGTGCGGCGCCCGGGAGGATCACCGCGCTGGCAGCAGAGTGCTCGGATCGGATGAGATCAGGCGTCAGGCAGGCCGAGCGGTTTGGGAGCCGTGTCGGCGCTCAGATGCATTTGCGTTGGCTGCGCGTGGCCGATACCGGCATTGAAGATGAAGCGCTTGAGCAGCTCGGTCTGGAATTCGAACTCGCGTGCGCGTTCGGCAAACCCACGCGGCAGGCGCTCCTTCGCATCAACCCGCGCATATTCGAGGTCGTGACACATGTTCAGCAATGGCAGGCAGATGTCGGCCAGCACGTTGGTCGCCAGGCGTTCGGCGTGGTTGGCATAAGGTTCCTGCAGGCCGATGTTCTGGGTGAACGCGTTGTTCAACGCACCCATGAACTCCTTGAACCGGAAGATTGCATTGCGCACGCCGTCCTTGACATCCATCACCAGAATATGGGCACCGGACAGCACCAATCCCGGCAATTCCACCAGAAAATCCGGGAGCGACAGCACTTGCGAGCCTTCGGGAATGGAGGCCATGGACCTGTGCAACGCATGGGCGAGCCGCGGCACCAGAACATCGTCGATGCTGTCCAGGGTCTGGAACGAAACGCGGTTTCGAAACCCGCGCCCGAGCACTTCCGAGGACCGGATCAGGATGGTCTGGTCGTCTTTCACCACCAGGTTGAACGTCAAGACCCGGTCGGACAAATCCGACGGTAAAGGTGCAACGGCTGTCGATGGATCATTCATGTTATCTATCCAGAAAGCGCAATCAATATCGATAGACTGGCGCAAAACCCGTAGCCAAGTGTAAACGCACCGTACGGTGCCTGTTGCGCATCACGTCGAGAATATTTAGGCCCGGACCAATCTTTCGGTTGAATCTATCGCATCAGACCCAATAGATTGCAACTAAGGGTTGCTAGAGGTCACTGTCGGCCGACCGGGCGTACTGCCGCGGTAGGCCGGCACTGCGTGGTGGGGAGTGCAGATTTGGACGGCGCGGATACGGAAGAGTTAACCATCATCGGAATCGGGTCTTCGGCGGGAGGGCTCGAAGCCATCCGGGAGCTCGTTGCCACGCTGCCCACCGATTTGCAGGTGGCTTATGTGGTTGTCCAGCACATGTCACCTCACCACAAGAGCCTCATGACCGAGCTCGTGGCCCGGCAGACCAGCCTCGTCGTGCGCGATGTGGTCAACGGGACCGTGCCGGAGCCGAACGTCGTCTACGTCACGCCTCCGAAGACCGATGTGGTTTATGAGGAGGGCAAGCTCAATCTTGTGGATCCCAGCCACGAGGTCGCCTCCCCCAAGCCCTCGGTTGACCGCTTCCTGCTCAGCCTCGCGGACGGGCATGGCGAAAAGTCGATGGCGATCATCCTCTCCGGCACCGGAACCGATGGCGCCTATGGCGTGCAGGCGATCCGCGAGGCCGGCGGCATCACCATCGCGCAGGACACCGAGAGTGCAAAATACGACGGGATGCCGATGGCGGCGATGCAGACAGGCTGCGTCGATCTGGTGCTACGTCCCTTCGAAATCGGGACCCATCTGCAAAAGATCCTGACCAGCCCCCGCGACTTCGATGCCTTCCGGCAGGAGGCCTCCGAAAAGAGCCCGGCATCCGATCTGCTGCAGATCCTCCTCGCACGCACCCGCGTGGATTTCCGCGAGTACAAGCAGACCACGATCAACCGGCGGATCGAACGGCGCATGATCGCGCTGGGGATCGAAAGCCACGAGGAATACACCCAGTTCTGTCGCGTCAACCCCAACGCGGTCGACGCGCTCTTCAAGGATCTGCTGATCTCGGTCACGCGCTTCTTCCGCGACAAAAGCGAGTTCGAAGCGCTCAGGGAGCTGCTGCCAGGCGTCTTGAAGAAGACCAACGCGCCTTTCCGGGTCTGGATTGCAGGCTGTGCGACGGGCGAGGAAGCCTATTCCATCGCCATCCTGCTCGCCGAGGCCCTGGGAGGGGCCAAGGTCCAGCTCAAGGATCACGTGCAGATTTTCGCCACGGACATCGACAAGGAGGCGCTGGAAGTGGCGCGCAAGGGCATCTACGGGATGGCCGCGCTGAACGATATCCCCAAGGATCTCGCCGATCAGTACTTCATTCAGCAGAACGACGGCATTCGGGTGATCGACTCTCTGCGCTCCGCGATCCTGTTCTCGGATCACAACGTCTGTCAGGACCCGCCGTTTCAGAAGGTCGATCTGCTGTGCTGCCGGAACCTGCTGATCTATTTCGGCAATACGCTACAGCACAAGGTGATGTCGCGATTCCACTACGCGCTCACCGAAAGTTCGTTGATGTTCCTCGGCACTGCGGAAACCGTCGCGGGATCGGACGAGCTCTTCATACAGGACAGCCAATCGGCACATATCTATCGGCGCCGCTCCATCCGCCGCTCTGAACACACAGCGTTTTCGAACTCCCGCGCGCTGCCGACCTCTCGCAACACGATGCCGGCGGCCACGAAAACACCCGCCCCAGGCTATTCCACCGACCGTCAGATGTTCGAGGCATTGGCACTCGCGCTGGGGCGGAACTCGATACTGGTGACCGAAGAATACTCGATCGTCCGCATCTATGGAAACGTCAGCGCGTTCATCGAGATGAACGAGTCGAGCAATCTGAAGATGCACATCGACCTTCTGCGGCGGCCATTCCGTGAAGAGGCCCGCAGCCTGGTCACGCTCGCGCTCAAGAACGGCGAGCACCGCTCTGGCGTGCGCCACTTGCTGGCCGAGGACGACGATGCCGAGATCCGGCTCGACGTCTACCCGATCATCGCGCGCGATATCAACGAACGCGCGGCGCTTGTGGTCTTCAGCGAGGTGCAGGTCGACCGGTCGAGGGGCAGGGAGATGGGCCCCAAGCCTGAGGGAGAAGCCTTTGAGACCGATCGCATCCGGCTGCTGGAGGACGAGGTCGCGACAACCCGGGAAGCCTTGCAGCAAACCATCGAAGAATTGGAGACCTCGAATGAGGAACTGCAATCGCTGAATGAGGAGCTGCAGTCGACCAACGAAGAGCTGCAGGCCACCAACGAAGAACTCGAGACCTCGAACGAAGAGTTGCAGTCGACCAACGAAGAGCTGATCACGGTCAACGAAGAGTTGCAGGTGACTGCGGCCGAGCTGAGCGGGCGCACCGGCGAGCTGATGTCGGTTCTGGAAACGGCGCCGCTTGCGATCATGGTGCTTGATACCGCTTTGCAGATTTCGCAGGCGACGAATGCCGCGGCCGAGATGTTCGGGCTGTCACGCCCGGTCTCGAACCCGCACATCAGCCAATGCGTGGTGCCCGAAAACTGCCCCTCGCTGGCCCCGATCTGCAACGAAACGCTCAAGCTGGGCGAGCCGATTTCCCGCGAGTTCACCTCGAAAGGCGCCCGCTACAAGCTCACCTGCTCGCCGTTCTTCGACATGCGGGGCCAGATGAAGGGCTCTACCATGGTGGTCTCGGAGTTCCCGGGCCTTGCCCAGGAGCTCGACCTGATACTCGACAGCTCGGACATTTTCATGCTGAACCGGACCATCGACGGCACGATTATCCGGATCAGCGAAAAATCGGCCAACAGCCTTGGCACCACGCGGGAAGAGGCCGAGGGGCGAGATCTTGGCAAACTGGTCAGCAAAAAGACGGCCGATGCACTGAAGGAGCACGACGAGGAGCTGATGGCCAGCAAATCCGGCCGCATCAGCGACGTGCGCGCGATGATTTCGAAGGAGGACGGCGAGCGCTATTGGACAAGCACGGAGAAGTTCATTTTCGACGATCCGGCCGTCGGCGTACCGTCGATCTACTCGGTCGGAACGGACATCACCGAGGTGGTCGAGGCGCGCGATGCAGCAGAAGATGCTCTTGCCCAACTGGAGTTGCTGCAAAACCTCGCCAAAATTGGCTACTGGTCACTCGAGCTCGAAACCGGCAAGGTCTACTGGTCTTCCGAGGTCTACCGCATTCACGGCGAAGATCCGTCGAGCAACCCGCCCGATCTGGACGGTGGCCTCGCCTACTATCATGAGGATGACCGCGAGACCGTCATGAAGCATGTCGATCGGGTGTCGAAACGGGGTGGCGAATTCCACTTCAAGCACCGGCTGGTCAACCGCAAGGGCGATGTGGTCTGGGTGGAATCCTTCGGCCTTGCGCGCAAGGATCGGGACGGCAAGATCGCCAAGATCGTCGGTGTGATGCGCGACTTGCCCGAAGAGGCCTAGCGCCCCTCTTTCGCTGTTCCGGCACCGTCTCCGCATCGGGCGGGGGCGGCGTTTCGTCTTGACCCTCTGATCCAACCTGCGCATGTATAAGCAAAAATCAGATGGGAGATGCGACATGAAACTCAGAACAACTGCGAGCGCGCTGGCGTTCGTCTCGATGGCCGGGGTTGCCGCGGCGGATTGCTCGCAGGTGACGTTCTCCGACGTGGGCTGGACGGATATCACCGCAACCACGGCAGCGACCACTGTCATTCTCGATGCGCTCGGCTATGAGACGGACATAAAGGTGCTCTCCGTTCCGGTGACCTATACCTCCATGGCGCAGGGCGATGTGGACGTGTTTCTGGGCAACTGGATGCCGACCATGGAAGGCGACATCGCACCCTATCGCGAGGCCGGCACGGTCGATACGGTGCGCGAGAATCTCGAAGGCGCGAAGTACACGCTTGCTGTGAACAAAGCCGCGCTAGACCTTGGAATAAAAGACTTTTCCGATATTGCGCAACATGCTGACGCGCTCGACGGCCAGATCTACGGGATCGAGCCCGGGAATGACGGCAACCGCCTGATTCAGTCGATGATCGACGCGGATGCCTTCGGGCTGGGCGGCTTCGAGGTGAAGGAAAGCTCGGAGCAGGGCATGCTGGCACAGGTCGAGCGGCTCTCGAAGAAGGATGAGCCTATCGTCTTTCTCGGCTGGGAACCGCATCCGATGAACGCCAACTTCGACATGGGCTACCTGACCGGTGGCGACGACTTCTTCGGCCCCGATCTGGGCGGTGCGACGGTCTATACCAACACCCGCGCGGGCTACGTGGAGGACTGCCCGAACGTGGGCAAGCTGTTGACCAACCTCAAGTTCACGTTGGCCATGGAAAACGAGATCATGGGCGCGATCCTGAACGATGGCACCGAGCCCTCCGAGGCCGCAACTGACTGGCTGAAGGCGAACCCGGACGCGTTCGTCGCCTGGCTGGACGGCGTGACGACGCTGGATGGTGGCGACAGCGTTGCGGCAGTGAGCGCGGCCCTCGGCCTCTGACCACCTGAGCCCCCGCGCCACACCCGGCGCGGGGATTCTTCTTTCTGCAGCGGAGGGCGGGCGTCTTGTTGGACTGGCTGACTGAAACCAAGATACCTGTTGGCCAAAGTGCAGCGGCGTTCTTTGACTGGCTCCAGACCAATGGCGCCTGGTTCTTCGACGGGCTGGCGGTGGTCATGGAGTGGATGATCGACGCGATCCTCTGGGTGCTGCAAACCCCACACCCCTTCGTGATCATCGCGGCCTTCGTCGCGCTCACATGGGTGTTGCAGCGCAGCTGGAAGGTCTGCCTTTTCGTGGCGCTGGGGTTCCTCTTCATACTAAACCAGGACTACTGGGAAGAGATGACCGAGAGCATCACGCTGGTACTTTCAGCCTGTGTGGTCTGCATGGCGATCGGTGTGCCCATCGGGATCGCTGCGGCCCATCGCCCGCGGCTCTATCAGGCGATGCGGCCCGTGCTCGATCTGATGCAGACGCTACCGACCTTCGTCTATCTCATTCCGGCGATTGTGTTTTTCGGGATTGGCATGGTGCCGGGGCTGATCGCAACCGTGATCTTCGTGGTGCCCGCACCCATCCGCCTCACGCATCTCGGTATCAGCACCACGCCAAAGCCGCTGCTGGAAGCGGCCGACGCCTTCGGGGCCACGCCGATGCAGAAGCTCTGGAAGGTCGAGTTGCCCTTTGCGTTGCCGCAGATCATGGCCGGGCTGAACCAGACCATCATGCTGTCGCTGTCGATGGTGGTGATCGCAGCGCTTGTGGGTGCCGACGGCCTCGGCGTGCCGGTTGTGCGCGCGCTGAACCAGGTGAACACGGCCCTCGGGTTTGAAAGTGGCTTCATCATCGTGGTCGTGGCGATCATGCTCGACCGGATGCTGCGGGTGGATCGCAAATGAGAAATGCCGTCGAATTCGACAATGTCTCCATCGTCTTCGGCCAGTCGCCCGAGAAGGCGCTGCCCGAAATGGATGCGGGCAAGTCCCGGGCCGAAGTGCAAAAGGCGACCGAGCAGGTCCTTGGTGTACACAATTGCTCGCTGGATGTGGCTGCGGGTGAGATCCTTGTGCTGATGGGGCTGTCGGGCTCGGGCAAGTCGACCCTGCTGCGTGCCGTGAACGGGCTCAACCCCGTGGTCCGCGGCGCGGTGCGGGTCTATGATGGCGACTGGTCCTGCGATGTGACCCACAGCGCCCCAACGGACCTGCGCCGCGTGCGACGCGAGTGCGTCTCCATGGTGTTCCAACAGTTCGGTCTGCTGCCGTGGCGGACCGTGCGCGAAAACGTGGCGCTGGGGCTGGAACTGGCGGATGTCTCCAAGAAAGATCGCCTGGCCCGGGCCGACCGACAGCTCGAGCTTGTCGGCCTGAGCGATTGGGCCGACCGGAAGATGGGCGAGCTTTCAGGCGGCATGCAGCAGCGCGTGGGCCTGGCCCGTGCCTTTGTCACGGAAGCGCCGATCCTGCTGATGGACGAGCCCTTCTCCGCGCTCGACCCGCTGATCCGCAACAGGCTTCAGGACGAGCTCATCGAGCTGCAGCGAGATCTCAAGCGCACCATCATCTTTGTCAGCCACGATCTCGACGAGGCCTTCAAGATCGGGGATCGGATCGCCATCATGGAAGGCGGGCGCATCGTGCAATGCGGCACCCCGCAGGAGATTTTTTCCAACCCCGTTAATGACTACGTGGCGGATTTCGTGGCGCATATGAACCCGCTTGGCGTTCTGTCGGCGGGCGATGTGATGGAGCCTGCCGATGCCGCGCCCGCAGATCGCGTGCCGCTGGAGACGGATGTCGAGACCGTGATGCGCAAGCTGCTGACATCCGAAGGCCCGCTCGGTGTCGAGGATCAAGGGGCGCTGGTGGGCCAAGTGACCAAGAGCGGTGTGATCGCGCGACTCCTCGACCCGCGTGATACCGATCAGGGCTAGTCCTGCACCGTCTTCAGCCAGGTCACGAGGTCTGCAACCGGTTGGCTTGTCATGATGGGTTGGCCACTTTGGCTCGCAATCGCAACCCCCGTGCCTTCGAAGAACCAGCCGTAGACCGGCATGTCGCTGCCGTGGCTGACAAGCGGGTCACGCCCGTCGATCCGCTTGACCACGCGGAAGACGGGAAATGTGCCGTCGTTCCGCTCTGAAAGTGTGGTCAGATCAGCCGGTTGGATCAGAAGCACCGGCGCCATCGGTCCGCCCCCGTCCGCCTCGGCCCCGTGACAGGCGGCGCAATGCAGGCGATAAAGCCGTTCGCCTTCAGCGACATCCTGAGCGGCAAGCGGTTGGGCGAAACAGAGCGCAGCGACGACTAGGAAGCGCATGGTCCTCTCCTATATCTTGTTTCGCTCAGCTTAGGTTGTGGAAAGGACGTGCACGTTGACCTGCGTCAAATCGATCTTCGCGCCGCCTGATGACGCGCGGAAGGGCAATCCGCGAAGAGCAGAAGGTGGCGGAGACGAAGGGATTCGAACCCTCGAGACGGTTTCCCGCCTACTCCCTTAGCAGGGGAGCGCCTTCGACCACTCGGCCACGTCTCCGCCGACGGGTATAGCCGTGCAGTCGTCAGAGTTACAAGACGAAACTCGCCAGAACCAGAATTCTGCCGAAGTATGGTTCTCCGAGCGATCGGGGCAACTGAGCGATCATCGGGCGGGCCTTGCGAACGCCCTTTCTTCGCCCATTGCGTGATCCAATGACCAGACCGGTCGAAGGTCCGCAAAGCAACAAGAGCCGTTCTTTGATGGCCGGGAATTGCTCGAAGTCCAGACAGGGTCAATCGGAGCACTGGACACAAAAAAGCCCAGCACCGAAGTGCGAGGCTCTGGAATTCTATGGCTCCGGCGGTAGGGATCGAACCTACGACCAATTGATTAACAGTCTGGCGAAGCGAGTAAATCATGGTCCATTCTCGCCAATTCGGGGCGTACGGTCCCTTGAAATCATGACAACTTTGTCCGGGTAGCACCATCCAGCTTCATCTGGATCAACCACAAATACTGTACTCGGGACTGTACTTTCCATGGCCATCTTCAAATTCACCGAGGCCCACATCAGGGACCTCCCGCTCGGCTCGGGCATCCACCGCGACACCGAGGTCAAGGGCCTCATGTGCATCGCTCACAAGACAACCAAGAGCTTCGCCGTGCAGGGCGACGTGCGCCGCGAAAAGCGCCTCGTCCGGTCGGTGCGGGTGAAGATCGGCCGCGTCGACCACGTGCGCCTGGCCGAGGCCAGGAACGAGGCGAGGAGGCTCATGGCGACGATCCAGTCGGGCATCGATCCGACGGCGGGACCGGAGTCCACCGGCATCACGCTAGAGCAGGCCCTGAAGGAGCACCTGCGCGAACGGGACCTCTCCGACGCCACGGTCAGGAACTACCGATACCACATGGACAACTACCTCGGTCGGCTTCGGCGGCGGGCGGTGGCTGACATCACGCGCCAGGACTGCCGAGAGCTCATGGAACAGCTCAAAAGGCGCCACGGCAAGACAACAGGCGCGTCGGTGATGCGCACCGTCCGAGCGCTCGTGAACACGGCCCGGAGGCACGACGAGACGATAGGGGCCAACCCGGTGGACGCCATCCGCGTGCCCGCCACGCCAAAGCGAGAGGTCGGGGAACTGGACGTGGCCGGCTTCTGGGCCACGACGGAGGCCATGTCGCCGCTAATGCGGGATCTCCAGCGCGCGTTCCTGCTGACCGGGGCGAGGCGGACGTCGCTGCTGGGCGTGAGGCGCGCGGACTTCGACGCCGGGCGGGGCGTTCTGACCTTCACCCACATGAAGACTGGCGGGTCGTGGTCGTTCCCGACCGGGCGCTGGCTCACCGCGACGCTGGCCGCAAGGATGGAGGAGGATAGGCCACTGAACTCGCCTTGGCTGTGGCCGTCGCCGGGCGCGGCCTCCGGTCACGTCGCCGAGCCGAAGCGGGGCGGCGTCCCGTCTCCCCACGCCCTCCGCCACCACTGTCGCACGATGATGATCGCGGCGGGCGTCCCGTATGCCGAGGGTGCGCTCCTGCTCGGCCAGCGACTCCCCGGCGCCAGTGGCGGCTACGTCCACCAGACGCACCTCGTCGAGGCTCTGCGCCCGCACGCCCAGGCCCTTGAGGACCTGGTCCTGGAGAGGGCGGGTGTTGTGTGAACGACGGTGCGTAGGGGTAAGACGCTGGTAACTATTCCGGTCCACACTCGATAATCTGAGATCATAAAAGCGTCCGGGCACATCCCGGGCCGTAGGGTTCTGTCGGTTCAAACGATGCCGCCGGCTGAGGGCACCCCAGAGAGATAGATAGCTAAACGGCACACACTTTCGACGGACGCACGGCGTCCGATTGAGGAGATGTGCCATGGAAGCTCAATCAGAGCCTCAGATATTCACCAGCCCGTGGCTGACGACCGAGCAGACCGCAGCCTACCTCAGTGTGTCCGCTGGGACCCTCGCTAACTGGCGCACTAAGGGCACTGGTCCGCGCTACCGTGCGGTCGGACGGATGGTACGATACCACCGCGACGACCTCGATGCCTTCATGATGGAGGGCGCAGCATGAGCAGGACGTACACGTACTACCAGCACCGCGACGACGACCCGGACTACTCGAACGAAGAGGAGCGGGCAGAGCTCGCCGCGCGGCTCCTCGACACGGTGCCGGAGCTGATCACAATGGACCCGACCGACGGAGTCATCGAGGCGTGCAGCCGTGTCGGCTTCAACGGCTTCGACTGCGAAACTCTGCGCCTCCTCGCACGGAGGACCGGAGAATTCCCCGTATCTTTCCAGCTCCCGAAGAGGGCGACTTCGAACCACTCTCATTACACGATCCGACTGGGTTGGGCTTCGCAGGCCCTACGGTCGTCGCGAACGAAGAACCCTGATTTCTGGGAGGACGAAGCGCTAGTGCAGGAGGCGGCCCGACAGGCCCCGGAGGTATGGGATCAAGTCAAGGCCGAGCTGGACCGTGAGGCCCGCCGCATCGAGTTCGTCCTCTCCCGCGGGGGCCACTGAGCCGCCGTCAGCTTCGCCAGTGTTGAAGCGCGCCTGCGCCCACGTTGGCTTACGGCGCCCGACCGTCACGACAGTGTTCATAGAGAGCAAGCCGGCCGCGAGGACCGCCTCCTGCGGCCGGCTACCTGATCCACCACCTTGGAAAGGAAGATCACATGACTGATCCCGAGTATGCCGTGCCGACGGCCCCCTCCATACCCTCGTTTGCCGATCTCCTTACGCCGAGGCAGGCAAGCGAGATGACGGGCCACCCGGAGACTGTGCTCGCCGTCTACCGCTCCCGCCGCAACACCGGTCGTTCGCCCCACGCGGGGCCAGAGTTCGTCAAGGTCGGCCGCGAGGTTTTCTACACCCGCGAGGCCGTACGGGCGTATCTCGCTGGCAAGCGGGGCTGAACCATGACCGGACAGTCGAAGACCCAACCGGCGGAGCTGGCACCATTGATCGAGGCGGGCTACCAACTCATCCCGCTGCACAACCACGCGTACGAAGACGAGCACAAGGGCAAGAGGCGCAAGCGCGGCAAGAGCCCGATCCATGGCAACTGGACGAAACGACCGTACAGGTCCGCTGACCAGGTGGACCACATGGAGACCGGCGACAACGTCGGCGTCAGGCTGACAGCGGCCGACCTGATCCTGGACGTGGACCCGAGGAACTTCCCTGAGGGCGAAACCCTGGACACGTCGCTCAACCCGTTCGTCGACCTCGTGCTCTGGACCGGCATGGACCCTGACCAGTTCCCGACCGTGGTCACCGGCGGCGGTGGCCTGCACGTCTACATGACCAAGCCGGAAGGCGTCTCGACCAGGGACAGCCTGGGCGAGGACTTCCCCGGCGTCGAGTTCAAGAGCCTGGGCCGTCAGGTCGTCGCGCCCGGCTCGATCCATCCCGACACGCTGAGGCCCTACACTTGGGACCGTGACCGACCCGAGCTAGACGCGTTCGGTGCCGATCCCGCGCCAGACGGTCTGCTCGACCTGGTCCGAAGACCAGACGGCGCGGCTCCGACCGGCGGCGGCGAGCACGACCAAGAGGAGCTGGCCGTTATGCTGGAAGCCCTGGACCCAGAGGACTTCCAGGACCACGCCGATTGGCTCCAGCTCATGCAGGCCAGCCACCATGCCACCGCAGGCGACGGCCGGGACGAGTTCATCGAGTGGTGCACCCGCGACCCTGAGTACGCCGACCACGGGACGATCATCGGTCTCCGGTGGGACAGCCTGCACGCCGACAACAAGGGTGCCCGCGTCACGTACAAGACGCTGCACAAGCTGCTACGCGACGCCGGGGCCGAGGACGCAATCCCGCAGACGCCAGCCGCTGACGACTTCGACGATCTGGACGAGGAGACCCTGTCAGCGCTCGCCGAGAGGGAGCGCAAGGAGGACCGCAAGATCGGTGAGACCAGTGTTCGGGAGCGGCTGAGCGTGCGCCGCATCGACCTGAAGGGAGCGAAGCGCGACCTGGTTTACGTCAGCCTCGCAGGGGGCGTCGTGGACCTGAGGAGCGGCCGGGCATGGCGCACGGTCGAGCTCGCCGCCACACACTTCGCAGGCAGCCGCATGACCGTGGAGCCCGAGAAGCCCAAGGACGGCGGAGACGGGCCTAAGCGCGGTCGCCCGCCTCAGCCGAAGGAGATACGGGTTGTCAACGTCTGGGTCGGTGACCGAAACGGTGACCGCAAGACCGTGGACGTGATGACCTGGGCGCCGGGTCGGCGGGCTATCTGCGCGCCGCCTGAAGGTCGTGGCGAGGCTGTTAACGTGTGGAGCAAGCTCACCTTCAAGGAGGCACCCAAGGACTGGACCGAACGGGCGGCGAAGTTCGTGAACCACGTACGCTGGCTTCTCCCCGACGGTGACGACGCGGACGACTTCCTCGACTGGATCGCCCACATCGTCCAGCATCCGGGCGTCCTGCCGCACACAGCCTGGCTGATGATAACGTCGAAGCGCGGCGTCGGGCGCAACTGGGTGGCCTCGGTCCTCGCGCGCGTCCTCGCAGGCCACGCGGCGCTCGGCGTCGACCTCGGCGACGTCCTGGGTGGCAGCTTCAACGAGCGGCTCTCCGAGAAGCTTCTGCTCGTCGTCGACGAGACCAGGGAGGGCTCGGGTGCCGACCGGCACCGCAAGGCGAACAAGCTGCAGAAGGTCATCACCGAGGAGCACCGTGAGATCAACCCGAAGTTCGGCCTGAAGTCGGTGCAGTACAACTGCTGCCGGTTCCTGATGTTCTCCAACTTCATGGACGCCCTGCCTATCGACGACAGGGATCGGCGCATCCGCGTGGCCTACAACCCCGAGAGCGTGCGGGCGCCCTCCTACTACCGGGACCTCTACGAGACGCGCCGGGACCCTCAGTTCGTGGCGTCGGTCGCGAGGTTCCTGCGGGAGCGCGACCTGTCCTCCTTCAACCCGGGCCTCCCGGCCCCGATGACAGACGCCAAGAGGTCGGTGGTCGAGTTCCTCGAGACCGAGGAGCACCGCGAGCTCAAGGCGCTGTTCGCCGAATGGCCGGCCGACCTGATCGGCATGTCGGACGTGATGGACCACCTTGAGGCCACCTGCGACGGCTTCCCCTCCAACCTCAAGTTCATCGTGGACGAGGCCGGCGGTTCGGTCACACAACGGCGCTTCAACAAGAGGGGTTCGGGTGGCGCCAAGAAGGACCGGGTCGTAATAGCCCGGCGGGGAGAATGGGACGCTCTGCGGGTCAAGCGCGAGAGACCGGCGGTCATGGCGAAGATCATCGACGCAGCGAGGGCGAAATGGCGTGCCAGGGAGAAGGCTACGGAGGACGATTGAGCCTGTTCGATCTGATCGAACACCCCGCTCGAGACGACCTCACGGACAAGCGGACAAGGGCGGACAGCCTGCCGAAATCATAGGGTATGATAAATAGACATACTGACGAAAGGATACTGAATTAAGTTTCGCGTATGATGCCAGAAACGCGTCCGCCCTTGTCCGTCTGTCCGTGGGGAGGCGCTTTCAGGCTTGAAGGCAGCACGGTTCCCGCCTTGGAAGACGGGGAAAGCCGAGGCCGTCACCGAAATCGGCGGAGGGTACGCCTCACGCCAGTGAGAGGTTGGCTCACGCCCACGTGAGTTCGCTGGCATACGCCGCCAACCGGACGCGGCATCCTTACCTCGAAACAGTGAGGATCGAGCCGCCCGGAAAACCTCGACGCCTGCCCGCCACCATTCCGAAGGGCGCCCCTCTGATACTGGATCAGGGGGCCTCGCGACGGGAAGGGCAACCGCGTCAGGGGCTTGTCCGGTCGCCACCCCTCCAAGCACAGCGTCGAGCACCGCCTATGCTCCTCATGGGGAGCCTCGGGGCCCCAGACGGCGTGAGGCGAGGTGCTCGATCAGATCGAACACCACGAACCCGAGGCGGGTGGAAGAGGAGATGCCGATGTGAGCATCATGCGGATGAACAGGATCAAGCCAGCGCCAGACCCGCACAGACGGAGCCAGTTAGCCCCGGTCGTGGCCCAGGTGTACGGCGAGAAGGGCGACGAGTTCCTCGGCTACCTCAGGCAGTTCGGGCACGTCACCTACGCGGCGAACATGACCGGCCTGACCCGGCGCACCTTCTACGACCGGCGCAGCAAGAACCCCGACTTTGCCGAGGCGTGGGACGACGCCGTGGCGGCCTTCGAGGAGGAGCTGACCCAGCGCGTGGTCCAGACGGCCCTGGAGATGGGAACCGGCAAGTGGGTCCCTGTGATCGACCCGGCGACCGGCAAGCCTGAGCTGGACGACGACTTCGAGGTGGTCCACCGCTTCGAGACCAGCCACGTGGACCCGCGGGTACTGACCAAGCTACTCGCCCTGCGGATGAGCTCCGTGGACGGCCCGTCCCAGACCAACGTCCAGATCAACAACCAGACGAACGTTCACAACGAGCTGCCGAGGAAGCCTAAGCTCGTCGGAGGCTCCACCGGGTCCATACGGCGTCCTCTAGTCGCCTCCAAGGCCTCGGGAGCACGAGACGACGCCATAGACGCCGAGGTGGTCCAGGGGGCGACGTATGAGACCGGGGGACGAACCGATGACTGACGGCGCGGTGCACGTCACCATCGTCAACGCCGGGGGCGTCGCCACGGTGAAGTTCGCGGACGGGTACGAGACGATGCGGGTCGCGCTGGGATACCTGGAGTCCCCCGCAGACGGTCTGATTGCCGAGATGGACGAGGGACGCGAGCCGGTTCCGTGGCAGTCGGCGCAGGTGCGTGACGAGGCGACTTTCTCCGTGGAGACGCGGCTGGACCTAGACGACGAGACCCGTGCGAGGCTGTTGGAGTGGATCGCCGCAACGCCGTACTTCGAGGACGCCTGACGGCCCTCCAACACGGCCCGGCCCTGTGCCCGGCGCTGTGCTCCGTCGGGTCGAACTCCCGTAAGCTCTTGATCGGGATCGTCCCATCACCTTCGGGCCTCCTGACCGTCTGTCAGGCGTGCGCCCTCACTGGCTTACGCGGAGTCGCCCGCGCGGCATCGTGCGTCGTAAACCCTCACGAGGAGACCGACGATGGACCAGACGCCGAAAAGGATCATCACGCGCGAGAAGCAACAGCTGGCCGAGATGGAACGCGAGTTCGCCGAGGTGGAGAGGCAGCAGGACGAACGCTTCGAAATGATCGAGGGAAAGCGCCGACGCCTCGCGGCTATGGGCGTGGTGCTCGATGACTGAACCGGCCGAGGCGAGGCCGGTCCCGCCGCTGCCGGTGATCCGGTACGCCGCCACCCAGCGGGAGGCCGAGACCCTGGTCGAGGAGGCCGTGGCCGACTGGCCACCGCTCCCCGGACTGACCATGCGGGCCAACGCAGTGCGCCTCTTAGCTTCGATGTACCACGTCCACGGATCGACGCGGTTCCCGCGCGGATGGGTCCGCCCCGCCATGCAGGCCTTCATCGACGCCGGCGTGGACTGTCCGAACGCACGGTGCTGGCGTTCCTACCGCTCCGACGTCCAAGACAACCCCGGCGGCTTCCTATCCACGAAGGGCACGCCGACCGAGCTGCTGCGACAGATGGAGCTGGACCTCATGGGCGCTTGACCGACCAGCATTCGCCGCATCGGTCGTACACGCTGGTCCCCCGCACTGAGCCGACACGGCAAGCTGTCATCGTGTCCGGTTGGCCATTGGGAGCCTCCTTCTCCCGGACGCATGGCGGACGGGGTTTCTACGACGGGCTCCGTTCGCCACCCCCGACGCACGTAAAGGACACATGCCAATGAAAACCAGACAGGAAATTGAGACCCGTATCGGCGAGCTGCGCGACGAGCGCGCCCGCCTGGCAGATGAATTGGACAAGGTGCGAACCGAGGCCAAGCAGGCGATCATCGACGGCAAGAAGCCGTCCAACACCGTCGCGGCCCTGGCCGAGCGCATCGCGATCGTTGATGAGGCCATGGCCGAGCTTCAAGAGCGTCTGGGCGCTGCGGATGCAAGTGCCGAACGCAGACAGCGTAAAGTGCGCGCCGAGAAGGCGCTTGAGGCCACCGCCGAGCGGGCGAAGCTGGCCCGAGCCGTGGACGACGCGCTGACCGCCCTTTCAACCGCATGGCCCGCCTACCAGCAGGCCCTCCGCAGAGACCTCGGGGCCGCATCCATCGCGAACGGCGACGTGGCTCCGATCGAACGCGGGCTGGTCGCGAACCGGCAGAACGAGGTCCTGGTCCGAACGCTGGTGAGCGCAGGCGGCATGGCAATGGCCCGCGCCCTAGGCGTCGAGACCGCCATCCGCGAGCGCCACGCGATCGCACTGGCCGACGCGGAGGAGCGTGTTGCCGAGAGCCTCCGAACGGAGCTGCTCCGTGTGCGCGCCGACAGCCCGCAGCCGAACGTGGCCCGCGAGGCCAAGCAGGAACTGGAGAACATGGAGAAGGTCGGATGAGCAAAGAGGGACAACGCTACGCTGCCGAACTGAAGCGGCTGGAGGATCGCAAGAAGGAGCTTGAGGACGCCCTCGGTCGCCTCGCACGCGACGAGGCCGACGCCGAGGAGGTCATGGAGCTGGCCACCCTCGTCGAGCAACTAGAACACCACGTGGAGACCGCCCGCGCGGCGGCAGATATGGAGAAGACTATGACCAAGACCAAAGACGTTCGGAAGGCCGCAGCGCTCAACCGTCAAGCAGCCGAGGCCGAGCTGGATAGGCTGGCCAAGCAGATCAAGCGGCCCGGCGAGATCTTCGAGAAGGCTTATTCGCGGGCGCTGGACACGGACATGGGCAGGGCGTTGATGCGGAGCCACGACGACGCGGCAGCCCTAGAGGTCGGCGGGATCACCAGCATGGACATTGACGAAGCCTGCAAAAACCTGGCTCGCTAAAGAGCGGACGTCTACGTACTGTAATTAAGCGCGCTGCCTTGGCCCACGCTTCCTTTCGGTAGTGTGGGCCTTGCTCTTTCAGGCGTTAAAATTTCCCTAAATCGACAGTTCTTAAATTATTCGAAGAGTTAGGTTTCCTCGCCGACCTTCATCGCACGGCCGAAAGGGCCGGATCGCAAGAAAAGGAAAGCGAAGTGACCAACCATTTTGGAAAGAACCTCCCTACGACTTACTCCGAGTTCTACAGGGTCGACGAGTACGGCGAAAGCGTACGCGTGGAGGCCAAGTTCCCTCGCACAACCCTCGAGGACGCCACGACACGTCGCCTTCGCGACCAGGTCGGCATGGACGAGGGCGACCTCAGGCTTCTCGGCGTCATGAGAGAACTGCTGGGCAGCCATGGACACTGGTACGATGGGATGCTGGTCCTCGTAGCTCTCGACGTCGCTGTGATGGGGCGGGAACGGCGGGAGATTGAGGAACTTCGCGCTCAGGTGAATGAATGGTTCGACTGCGAGCTGGGTGCGGCTTCAGCAGCCTGCGACGCAGCATGAGAGAGGGGTCAATGACGTTCAAGAAGATTCACGTTACAGATATTCCTGGTTTTGCTCGGGTACGTTTAACTTTTTGCTTGCCGAGGGACGCAATTGATCACGATCTGATGGAGACTATGAGGGACCACGGCGAGGATGAGGAGTCCGTCGCCCTGGCCGCGGCGCTCCCCGCCCTGACACGCTGGCTCGGGCATCACCACAGGGCGGCGCTGTTTGCCCCACTCCTGGAGAGCATCCTGGAGGAGGAACGCGTCTTCGGTGCTGAAGCCATCGACCAGGACAATGCCGTCGAACTCCGTGCTGCGTTCGAGGCCGAACTCCTCGCTCGCTGTTCGCCAGTGGCAGCCTGACCCATCGCGTTGGGCGCCTCCGTGCCCGACGGCCCCGCCGCCAGCTTGTACTCTGTATCTGAACGGCGGTGGCGGGGCGACCATTCCCTTGAAATGAATTGAACAAAAGCGCAAATTCCAAACTCGCCCTGTGTGCAGGTTCAGAATGACCACAAGAACCATTTTCTTTGATGAGTCGGGCTTCACCGGCTACAACCTTCTGGACCCGGAACAACCTGTGTTCACGGTTGCCAGCGCGGATATTGAGGATGCGCGCGCCGAAGAAATTCTGCGCCTATCGTTTCCGCGCAATCGCGCAGACGAGCATCATTTCACCCGCATCTGGAAGTCAAAGCGTCATAGAGACGGGTTGAGGACCTTCTGTAACCACCTAGACGAAGTAGCCGACAAGGCTTTTTGCTATGCGACGAACAAGCGTTTCGCCGTCCTGACGAAGATCATGGACTACCTTGTCGAACCTGCGATCACTGACGCTGGGTTCGATTTCTACGATGACGGTTTCTGCTGGCGGTACTCGAACTACGTACATTTCGGTCTGACGCAATTTGCGCCGCCCGAACTCTTGGATTGCCTCTTGGCCTATTACCAAGAGTTCAGCCGTGACCCGACGCGCGAGAACCTTTCGACGCTTCAACTTCGGCTTAGGATGATGGCGAACAGTGCGGACGAACGTGTCCAGGTCTTTCTCGATCAAATGGCCATGGGAGCGGAACTCTTCGAGAGATATACGGGCCTCGAAGACTTCCGCAGTTCAAACAACATTCAGACAAGCACGATGATCGCGGTCATCGGCCATTGGCGTCAGGCCCATCCCGAGGACTTTGCCGTGGTTCACGATGCATCGTCGGCTTTTCTACGGGACAGAGTGATGTGGGAAGCCATCACCGCCGCGGATAATCAAGAGGTCGAGCTGAAAGCCGGGGATGGCAGCTTCGTGCCGCATCCTTTGCGGGTGGTCTCGACGGAGGCCAGGGACTCGCGGGAGAGCTTTTCGATCCAGTTTTGCGACATCTTGGCTGGACTGACGGCCAAGCACTTCAATCCCGATCTAGATGACGACGAACGCGCCTTTATGAACGAACTCATCGGCGAAGGGC
Organism: Roseobacter sinensis; assembly: GCF_025755255.1. Classification (GTDB taxonomy): domain Bacteria; phylum Pseudomonadota; class Alphaproteobacteria; order Rhodobacterales; family Rhodobacteraceae; genus Roseobacter; species Roseobacter sinensis. The sequence goes on from NZ_JALIEB010000006.1 coordinate 58,867, forward strand.
TTGGGAATATCTCGTCGAACAGGTTGGTTCCCAGCGGGGAGTTTCCTATCCAGATTCCGCCGAAAAGACTGGAAGGCCCCGACGTCGTGGATCAGATGGCAGCATTGCTTCGGGACCGGCTAGGCTAGACGTGGGAAATCGAAGCATATCGTGAACAGAGAAAGCGGGCGTAGAGGGCCCACGGGCTCACGGGTTGGCGACATGGTGGACCTTTCAACGCTGATAAGGAGACCAGCCATGACCAAGACCACATACGTCGCCACCGCCCCCGACGGCTCGCAGCACACCCGCAAGACCGACCGGACCTACACCCAGGCCGTTCTGGTCGAAGGCAAGGAGGGTTGGGGCGCTGTCGGCTTCTGCGGCCGTCCCGACTTGGCCGAGAAGAAGCGCGGCGAGCACCCAGGATCGATCGTGGTCGAGTGTGGCGTCCTTGGTGACCGTGCGCCTGACATGCCCGAGGCGGAGGTCACCGAACCGACCGCGACGCCCACGGAAGAAGGGAAGACGATCGATCAGAAGATACGGGAGGCCAAGGTCCACGTGCCGGAGAGCGCCAAACCGAAACGGACCATCGGCTCGGTGGTCCAGGAGCTGCTCATGGACGAGGCGTTGGCCTACGCGGCCATCGTGGATCGGGTCATGGCCGAATTCCCAGACGCCAAAACCACGGTTCGGTCTATCGCGTCGGTCGCCGCGGTCCTGCGAAAGAAGGGAGTTTCGGTGCCAATGCGGCGCTGAAGCTCTCGATGGCCGATCATGCGCTTATCAGACTCTTACATCACGAAGCAAGTTCACCAGTTTGGACTCACCACTCGTGCCTGGCGGGAATTCTTCTGTATTAAACTGGTCATCCTTGAGCGGTACGTTTTTCATGAAGCGATCAACGTCCGCTCTTGCGATGGTTCCATCGCTCTGTCCGGTAAGCTCAAAAACATGAGCATATGCACGCATTAGCGCTCTAAATCCATTCGTGCGATTGAGCATATTACCACGATCTTGATTCGACCAAGCGAGTGGCCATCTTTCCTTGACCGCAGAAAAATAATCGAAGACCGCTTCAACAATCTTCAAATCCCTTTCAAGGATGAACAATTCTCTGAAAGGCAGTTTCTGGATTTCCGCGGGATCGGGTCTTTCCAGCCTTTCTCCTCGCAGTAGGCGGTCGCGGTCTCCCTTTGGATCAGCGCTCACATATCTCATAAGAGACTCGACAAATGTTGCTTGAGAGATTGGTTCAAAACTCCGACCATCAGTCGCCACACCCAAACGCTTGATCCTCTTGTAGAATGGGCTCTTTTCGTCCTGGTCCAAAACAACTGCCACGTTGTGACATGTCTTTTGGGGGCTCCTAGATTTCGCCAATGAGTAAAGGTCGTATGCGAGGCTCTTGTTGACCTTCTGTTGTTCCAGGTTAACCGTTGCAAAGATGTGTGCCTGATCTGCAATGTCCGCACCGACAAATATCGTGACAGGCAGATCAAACTTGTCGCCCTCAAAGCCTCTTAGGCCCGCAATGCGGTGCTGACCGTCCAAAACCCTGGCTAGGTTTCTGATTGGGATCTCTGGATCGTTACCGCCGCGAGCAACATTCGAAAGCGTGATGATCCTTCGATCTTCGTCGTACTCCGTGAACCGCTCATCAATTGCGATGATGATTGCGGTCGGAAACGATGCATCAAAGAAGTTAACGTACTTCTGTAGCCCTGCAACGCGTGACGTGATCAGCGGTCTTTGAATCCCGAGGTACCGCTCAACGTCGCGATCATCTTGAAGTACGCGCCGAACATCAAAATATGTGATTTTGACCAAGTCCTTGTACGGGATCTTGGCGAGGAACACGTCGCCGATCGGTTGCTCTGCCTTCAGGCATTCGAACTCTAGCTCTATCGGGTCCGGGTCAACCAAGTTCATCTGGTCAGTCATCACGCCGCTCCCACTGCCGCATAAGGTCTTTAGTGTCCTCTCCAAAAGCCTCGGTCGTTTTCTCCAGGTTTAGCCTGTAAACTGAGACACAGAAAAAGCATGAAAGGGTAAAGAGATACATAAACACCGAGACCGAAAAGAGTGTCGCCTCGTCTAGGCCGCTTGCAAGAGGTGTTGCTGAGTTTACTCGCATCAATCCAAAGAAAACGGCAGAAAACAGACAGATAAAGACGGAGATTATGACGAACCAGAATCCGTATGGAAACTGGATCGCTCGGATCCTCGGAAAGGTATAATTGCTATCCTCAGGCTCTCTCTCCTCACCGTACTTCTTCGTGATGGAGTAAATCAGCGGACCTACAAGAGCTGAAGAAAACAGAAAAAATTCCCCGTTCTCAATGAATGTCTCTGCATTCTGCCAAAATGGATCGCCAAATCCGACCATCATGATAATCGGGTATAACCAAATTGGGAAAAGCGAAAAAATAGTCGCTATGAGCAGCTCAACCCCGGCGGAAGAAAGGGACTTTCTTTCCGAGTTGATCAACTGCCCATACACAGGGACCTTCGTGATGAGCCATCTAATCCGCAACCACAGCCAGCGCATTTCAGCTACCTAAGTTAAAGGTCATCAAGACCTCTGACGTGGGAGTCCTCTTTGCAACCGGACCTGCGATAACAGAGTGACGTGTTACTTCGTGATGATTGCCGAGCCCGGAATACAGATCCTTGATTGAGTCATGGTTTGCATTACTGGCGATGACCATCGCACCTCGTTCAGCTGCCCTACTTATTGCTGATCGCAGGCGTTCTTGATCGGACCACGAGAAGATGTGATCGTTATACTTCAAAAAGCCGTTCATGTTATGAGCTACGGTGTAAGGAGGGTCGACATATACAAGATCGCCGTCCTCTGCGTCGTCTATCACTTCTTCAAAATCAGCTACGATCAGGTCAGCACTCGCCAACGCTGCGGAATAAGCATTGAAGTCTTCCTCTGGGAACACCACCGTTGTTTTGGTGCCGATAGGCACATTAAATTCACCCTTTTTGTTTACTCTATATAGGCCATTGAAGCACGTCCGATTCAGGTAGAGGGTTCTTGCCGCGCGCTCAAGTTTCGCAGTGGGCACGTCAGACCTCGTGGAATAATAGTAGTCTTTTGTGTGCTTCTGCTCATGATCTAGGAGTAATTCTCGGAGCTGCTGTGGGTGATCTCTTACGACTTGGTAGAGTTCAATTAGGTCTCTGTTCAGATCTGACAGAGTGGCACTTGTCGGTCGAAGTGCAAAGAAAACTGCGCCGCCGCCGAGAAAGGGCTCAATGTACCTGTTGAAAGAGGTTGGGAGATGACGCTGGAGTTCCGGGACGAGCCATCTTTTTCCACCGGCCCACTTGAGAAAGGAGTTAACACTGGGAGGACGATCTTTACTCACGCTGATTGTCTTCCATTTTTTTTTAGCTTCTCAAGTAAGTTAGTTGAGAAAGGAGGTGCGGTACAACCAATATCGCTCACAGCCACTGGATATTCCCACGCCCATCCGCCGGTTGAGCACGGTCGCGGGGCGTACGGCATAGGCTCTCAAAGCATTTTCTGTGCTTATTCTGTACTTGAGCCCCGAGGGGCACCACGAAAATCAGTCTAAGTGCTTGATTTTTATGGCTCCGGCGGTAGGGATCGAACCTACGACCAATTGATTAACAGTCAACTGCTCTACCGCTGAGCTACGCCGGAACGGTCTGGGCGATATAGCAGTGGCACTTTCGGTCGTCCAGAGGGTTTTGCGCGATTCGACAGATTTTGCGACAGGGGCCTCAGAGCAAGCGAAACGGCGTATCCGCCCGCAAAGGTGCTGCCGGCGCAATTCTGTTTTTGCCAGCCAGATCAATCAGATGTGCAAGGACGTTGCGGGTCGCGGCGGCCATGAGGCTGGCTGGTGTGTCCAGGTAGATCTGCTGTGCGAGCTCATGCGCGTCGGACGGACCGGCGGCCAACGCCTCGAGGATCGCCGCCTCGCGGGCCAGCCGGTGCGCGATCAAGCCGTCGAGACGCGCATGCGGATCATGCACGATGTCCCCGTGCCCGGGATAGAAGCGCCGCCACCGCGCGGCGCGCAGACGCCTGCAAGAGCGCATGAAATCCGTCAGATCGCCATCGGGCGGTGAGACAAGGGACGTGGCCCAACCCATGACGTGATCCGCTGTAAAGCAGACATCGTCATAGCCGAAACACAGGTGATTTCCGATATGCCCGGGCGTGTGCCACGCCTGCACCCGCCAGCCTGTCCCTTCGATCACCTCGCCATCCGCAACCTCGTGGTCGGGTGCAAAGCCACTGTCGATGCCTTCGCCACCCCCCACCAGACCGCCCTCGGCCAAGGCCTGCATGACCTCCGACCGCCCCTTCTCGGCAGGCCCGAAGCCGTAGATCGGGGCGCCACAGGCGTCTTGCAGGCCCCCCGCGAGCGGCGAGTGATCCAGATGCGCATGGCTCACGAGAATATGGGTGATCGTCTGGCCCGGCTGCACCGCGTCCAGTATCGCAGCCAGGTGGTCGCTGTCGGCGGGTCCTGGGTCGATGACCGCGAGATGCGTCTCGCCCAACAGATAGGTGTTGGTGCCGCGATAAGTCATCGGGGAAGGGTTCGGGGCCAGCAGCCGGCGCAGGCCCGGCTCAAGCACCTGGGGTATGCCGATGGGCGGGTCGAAGTCGTGCACAGGCGGCATGGCCATTCGCTCTTTCTAAAGGGCAGGGGCGCAGATAGGGTCTAGCGCATGTCGTTCCACTGGCTCAAACACTATATGCCGCGGAGTTTGTACGCCCGGGCGATCCTGATCCTTCTGCTGCCGGTGGTGGTGCTGCAGCTGGTGGTGACCGTTCTTTTCCTCACGCGTCACTTCGAGGACGTGACGCAGCAGATGACCACAACCGTCGCCCGCGAGTTGCAGCTGGTGCTTGACGTCATCGATGAGGCTCCGGATCGCGCGGCGATCAGCGATCACGTTCAGGCCGCCCTGTCGCAACTGGACATGACGGTCGAACCCGTCACGGCGAGGGACGTTCCGCTCACCGATCTGCGCGGCCCGCTGGATTTCTCGGGACGGGTCATCCTGAGCATGCTGCCTGAACTGGTCGAGCAGGTGACGCGCATTGATCTGACCGAGGATCGCAGGGTCCTCGTCTATGCGGAGACGGCCTCCGGCCCCGTCATGATCGGTTTCGACCGGCGCCGCATTTCCGCGTCGAATCCGCACCAGCTGTTCGTGAACATGATCTTCTTCGGCGGTCTCGTGACCGTGATCGCCATTCTCTACCTGCGCAATCAGCTGCGCCCGATCAAGCGGCTTGCCAGCGCGGCGGAAGCTTTCGGACGCGGCCGGCACGAACCCTATAGCCCAGCCGGGGCGCTGGAAGTGCGCGCGGCCGGCAACGCCTTTCTCGATATGCGCAACCGGATCGAGCGGCAGATCGAACAGCGCACGCTGATGCTCTCCGGTGTCAGCCACGATCTGCGCACGCCGCTTACGCGCATGCGGCTCAGCCTCTCTATGCTGGACGACGACGAGCGCGCCGCACTCGAACAGGATGTCGATGACATGCAAGGCATGCTCGATGCTTTCCTGAACTTCGTGAAAGGAGCCAGCGAGGGCGAGACCGAGCCGATCGAGCCGCACGCCTTTGTCGCCCAGGCCGTCGAGGAGGCGCGGCGCGCGGGGCGCAACGTCACGCTGATGCCGGCGGACGGGAACGGGGAGGGCACCGTGCAGCTCAATGCGCTGGCGATGCGCCGTGCGCTCGACAACCTGATGTCCAACGCCGTGCGCTACGGGGCCAAGGCCGAGGTCTCCGTACTGTTGACAGACAAGACGCTGCGGGTGCGTGTGGAAGATGACGGCCCGGGCATTCCCGAACACCGCCGCGCCGAAGCGACGCGGCCCTTTACCCGGCTTGATGCCGCGCGCAACCAGGATCGGGGAGGTGGTGTCGGGCTTGGTCTCGCGATTGCGACCGATATCGCGCGCGCCCACGGGGGGGTGTTGCGGCTCAGCAGTTCGGACCGGCTTGGCGGTCTGCGGGCCGATATCGTGATCGCCCGCTGAGGAGGGGCTGTCAGGCTCTGCGGCGGCGCAGTGCGGCAAGCCCTGCAAGCGCAGTCAGCAGCATCCATGCGCCCAGGGGCAGCGGCACGGGGCTCGGGCTCTGGCCCTCTGGCCAATCGCCATCCGGACCTGGGGATGTGCCTGTCGGAGAGCCGTCTTCCGGCGGGTCCACCAGCGGCGTGATCGGAGTTCCGTCGTCGCCGCCACCATCGCCACTACCGCCGCTGCCCGAACCGCCCGTGCCGGACGTGCCAGAGCCGGACGTGCCAGAGCCGCCGCTGCCTCCGGTATCGGATGTGCCAGCGCCCAACGTACCGCCACTGCCGCTGCCCGAGCTTGCTCCGAGAATCCGAGCCGCCCGGCTGAAGAGCGGTTGCGACAGAACCACTGCGCCCTGCTCGACGCGCCCGCCGAGGACCGGTGCCCAGAATGCTGCCTTCGACGGCGGCTCGGACGCCTGTGTGGCATCGGCAAAGTCGACGATCTCCTTGCGGCAGGTATCGGCATAGCGCGAGAAGTACCTGTCCCATTCCTCAGGCTGGGCGGGCCGCCCGATCAACTCGGCGAGCCGGAAAGGCGTCAGGGCTTCATTGCAGGGATCGGGCAAACAGGTGCGCGGCAGGCGCATTCCTTTGCCGGAGGCGAAGAATGCCAGGTCGATGTCCTCTTCCGCGATACACTCGTCCCCCAGCGGGTCCTCGCGCAGCAACTCGCCGAGCGTGAACGCTCCCAAGGGGTCGGTCTCAATGCTGGGGAGATCCGCCGTTGTCGCGGCGGTGGTCTGAAGCGGCGCGGCTGTCGCCCCGAAGAGAACCGCCACGCAAACCAGTTTTACTCGCACACCGAACACGGGCCTCGCCCCACACTTACCAAAACGATCACTACGTCTTCAGCGAAACAGACCGCTGAAATGGCCTTATTTTTAACACAAATTTTCCGAATTGTGTCAAAAGTATGAAGAAATGGTAAACAAAAATATGGCCCAAATTCAGCGGTTTATGCCATTTCCCGCTCAGGTTGGGTCGGAATTGCGCGCGAAACGCGCCACAAAGCTGCCTGATTCTGAGGGAAGGTCATCACGAGGGAAATGGTAGGCCCGGCAGGACTTGAACCCGCAACCAAAGCGTTATGAGCGCTCTGCTCTAACCAATTGAGCTACAGGCCCGCCATGAGTGCTGCGTACGGCGCGCCGCTGCCGACGTCAAGAGCGCGGTTGCGGCATGCAGGTGATTGCAAGCCGCCGGTGAATGCTCTAACCCCCGGGCATCCAACGAGCGGCGCGAGGGAGCCTGCCATGACACTGCCCAAGAACGGGATCACCTATGCCGACGCGGGCGTGGATATCGATGCGGGCAATGCGCTGATCGACCGGATCAAACCGGCAGCGAAGCGGACCGACCGGCCGGGTGTGATGGCGGGGTTGGGCGGCTTTGGCGCGCTCTTCGATCTCAAGGCGGCGGGATATGTCGACCCGATCCTGGTGGCGGCCACCGATGGGGTGGGCACCAAGTTGCGCATCGCCATTGACACGGGCCACGTGGACGGGGTGGGCATCGACCTCGTCGCCATGTGCGTGAACGATCTGGTGTGCCAGGGCGCGGAGCCACTGTTTTTCCTCGACTATTTCGCGACCGGCGCGCTCGACACCGAGCAGGCGGCGCGGATCATCGAAGGGATCGCACGCGGGTGCGAGGGTGCGGGCTGTGCGCTCATCGGCGGCGAGACGGCGGAGATGCCGGGCATGTACCCCGCCGGCGATTTCGATCTGGCGGGCTTTGCGGTCGGTGCGATGGAGCGGGGGGCGGAGCTGCCAACCGGTGTCGCGGAAGGTGACATTCTGCTGGGGCTGGCCTCCGATGGCGTGCACTCCAACGGTTACAGCCTCGTGCGCAAGCTGGTCGAGATCTCGGGTCTCGGCTGGGACGATGCCTGCCCCTGGGCGGATCCATCACTGGGCGCCGAGCTTCTGACGCCGACCCGGCTCTACGTGCGCCCCGCGCTTGCTGCGCTTCGCGCCGGCGGCGTGCATGGGCTCGCGCATATCACCGGCGGCGGGTTGACGGAAAACCTGCCACGGGTGCTGCCGGATGATCTGGGCGCCCGCATCGATCTTGGCGCCTGGGCGCTTCCGGCCGTGTTCCGCTGGATGGCCAAGACCGGGGGGATTGCGCAGGCCGAGCTTCTGAAGACGTTCAACTGCGGCATCGGGCTGGTGCTGGTGGTGGAGGCTGCGCGTGCAGATGCGCTGACCGCACTTCTGGAGGCCGAAGGCGAGACCGTCCGCCGCATCGGAAGGGTCGGCACAGGGCCGGGCGTGCAGTACGACGGCGCCCTGCTTTGACGAAACGGGTCGCGATTTTCATCTCCGGCGGCGGGTCCAACATGCTCAAGCTGCTGGAGAGCATGCAGGGTGATCATCCGGCCCGGCCCTGCGTGGTGCTCTCGAACCAGCCGGAGGCGGGCGGGCTCGAACGGGCCGCGGCGCGCGGTGTGCCCACCGAGGTGGTCCGGCATCAGCCCTTCGGCGATGACCGGGAGGGCTTCGAACACGCCGTCATGGGTGTGCTTGTGCCCTACGCGCCCGACATCATTTGCCTCGCGGGGTTCATGCGCAAGCTCACGGCGGGCTTCGTGGATCGCTGGCAGGGCCGGATGCTGAACATCCACCCCTCGCTGCTGCCCAAATACAAGGGCCTGCACACGCATCGCCGGGCACTCGCCGCGGGGGACAGGGCGCACGGATGTACCGTGCACGAAGTGACCGCCGCGCTCGATGACGGACCGATCCTCGGACAGGCGCGCGTGCCGGTCGAGCCGGGCGATACCGAGGCGAGCCTCGCCGCACGCGTCCTCGCGCAGGAGCACCGGCTCTACCCGATGGTTCTGGAGCGATTTGCGCAAGGAGATCGCCGCCCGATCCTGCTGCCCTGAGGTTCGGGGATGCGGTTCTGGCCAAAGCCGGATGCCTCGTGTAACAGTCCCCGGACTGCGTTAAGTTGATCAAGACGAAGAAAAAGACACGCCCGCATGAGAACACTCACAACGACCGCCGAGCTGGCCGCCTTCTGTGCAGAGGCATCCCAGCATGACTATGTGACGGTCGATACGGAGTTCCTGCGGGAACGGACCTATTATTCCAAGCTCTGCCTGATCCAGCTGGCTATGCCCGGCGATGATGACAGCACCGCCGTGCTTGTCGACCCGCTGGCCGAGGGGATCTCGCTCGAGCCGCTTTACGATCTGTTCCGCGACACCTCCGTGGTCAAGGTGTTTCACGCTGCGCGGCAGGATCTGGAGATCTTCTATGTCGACGCCGAGGTCTTTCCGACACCGCTCTTCGACACGCAGGTTGCCGCGATGGTCTGCGGCTTTGGCGAGCAGGTGGGCTATGAGACGCTGGTGCGCAGGATCGCGAAGAAGTCGCTCGACAAGACCTCACGCTTCACCGATTGGTCGCGCCGTCCGCTGACCGATGCGCAAAAACACTATGCGCTGGCCGATGTCACGCACCTGCGCGAGATCTACGAATACTTGGCCCGCAAGCTGGAGGACAGCGGGCGCAGCCGCTGGGTACAGGAGGAGCTGACCGTTCTGACCAGCCCCGATACCTACGTCGTGGTCCCGGAAGACGCCTGGCGGCGGGTCAAGACGCGGACGAACTCGCCGCGGTTCCTCGCGGTGGTCCGCGAGCTGGCGGCCTTTCGAGAGCGCTTCGCGCAGGAGCGCAACATCCCGCGGAACCGCGTCTTCAAGGACGACGCTCTGGTGGAGCTGGCCTCCAACAAGCCGAAAACGCCCGAGGAGCTTGGCCGGTCGCGCCTCTTGCTGCGCGAGGCGCGGCGGGGCGACATCGCCGAGGGCATTCTGGCCGCCGTCGATCGCGGGCTGAACTGCGTGCAGTCCGACATGCCCAAGCCCGACCGGTCGCGCGACAAGCTGCAGGTGAACCCGGCGCTGGCGGATCTGCTGCGCGTGCTCTTGAAGGCCAAGACCGAGAGCGCGGGCGTGGCCGCAAAGCTCATCGCGCCCGCGGCCGATCTCGATGCGATTGCCGCCGGCATCCGCGACGTTGCGGCCCTGCACGGCTGGCGCAAGGAAGTGTTCGGCGATGATGCCCTGCGCCTCTGCGACGGCAAGATCGCCCTGGCCGCGGATGGATCGGACGTTCGGATCGTCGCGCTGGATTGAGCGCGCGTGCCGTCAGCGGCGGGCTTGCAGGGCGTTCCGCGCCCCCTCGACCCGGATGGTCCGGGCGCCGGTCAGCGTCTGATCCGTGACCTTGCGCGCCACGAACACCTCGCGCGTGACCGGGGCCCCTTGCGGCGTGCCGCCGCTGCGCAGCCCTTCCAGCCGGTACGCCAACACACCGTCGACGACCGCTTCATCCTCATTGGCCGGCGTCAGGCGGACATCATAGATCCCCTGGGTCGCCGCCACACCGGTGGCGCGGATGATGGCGCCACCCGGTACGCGTTCGATCACCAAGTCACTTACCGTGTCGATCGGCTGGCCAAGGTAGACGTCGCGCGGCCGGTTGGAGCTGAAGAGCCCGGTTCGCGTCGGGATCAGGGTGTTCTCGTCGCCCTCGGCGACGGCCACCGGTGCAGGTTCGCTGCGGCCGAACCAGTTGAAGGGGTTGGCGCGGCTGTCGCGGAAGCCCCCGCAGGCAGAGAGCACGAGGGTCGAGACCAGAAGGGCGGAAACTGTCGTACGCATGGAGCCTGCCATCAATTCTTCTTCTTCCTCTTCGACTATCCCATCTGGTCCCGGTTGAAAAGCGCCAAGGCGGGCTGGACCTTCGGCATGGTGCGGCTTACCTGCAAGGAAGAAAAAGAGGACCGAGATGGCACAGGCAGAATTTGAGGAACTGGTCGAGGATTTCGAATTCCTCGAAGATTGGGAAGATCGCTATCGCATGGTGATCGAGGCGGGCAGGGCGATGCCGCCGCTCGATGCTGCCCTGAAAGTACCGGCCACCAAGGTGGAGGGCTGCGCAAGCCAGGTATGGCTGCACGCCGTGACCGAGGGCGGAAGGCTGCACTTCGATGGGGAAAGCGATGCGATGATCGTGAACGGGCTGATCGCCGTTCTGCGCAAGCTCTACAACGGGTTGCCGCTCTCCGAAGTCCTGACCGTCGACGCGCGGGCCGAGATGGCCCGGCTGGGGTTGAACGATCACCTCTCGGCGCAGCGCTCGAACGGGCTGCGGGCCATGATCGAGCGCATCCGTTCCGTGGCCTCCGCGGCGGCCTGATCCGGCGAGGGCGCCTGTCGTGTCGTAATCCGGCGGAGGCACCTGCGGCATTCTGATCCAGCGGGCGCGCCTGCGGCGCGACGCGATTTCTGGCAAAGCCCTGCCGGGCTTTGGGCCGCGTCTCTGTCTCAGAGTCGTTCCAGCGTGGTTGCGAGATCGCCGTAGCCGGTAAACCGGCGCTCGAAGCTGAGGCCGAGCATCGCGGCACAGGCTTCCGCCTTGCGGGTGAGATCCGGGTCATCGGTCTGCGCCTGGTAGACCAGCTTTTCGTAATTGCCGAAATACATGTCGCGCAACTCGGGATGACGGTCGAGACCCATGGGCTTGATGACGAAGGCGTCGAACTGCCGCACGAGAAAATCTGTAAGATAGAAGGCGGTGATCTCGGTCTCGCTGTGCTGGGCGAAGCGCGCGTTGCCTTCGAAGAAGGAATAGCAGTGCGGACCCGGGATCATCTCGACCCCCAGATCATCGCAGGCCGCCTGCAATTGCCCACCCGTGCCGCAATCGGCGTAGACGACGAAGATCTGCTCGTAAGCGGCGCGGTGTTTCGCCACGCTCTCACGCACGCCTTCGGTGATCTTGTCGGGCGTGAGGTGATATTTCGCGGGCAGGCAGGTCAGATCGAGGTGGGTCCAGCCGTTGGCCGCCTTGAGGTCGAGGATTTCGCGGGCGAGCGCGCCACAGGCGATCAGGAGGACGCGGCCGACGCCGCTGGGCGACAGGCCATCTTCGGTCAGCTCTGTGTCACGAAGTGGCATCGAGGCGCACCGCCGTTCCGTAGGCCACGATTTCGGAGGCGCCGCCCATGATCTGCGAGGTCTCGAACCGCACGGCGATCACCGCATCCGCGCCGAGCCCCTGGGCCTCGGCAATCATCCGGTCGAGCGCCTGCTCGCGTGCCCCGGCCATGAGCGATGAGTAGCCCGTGACCTCCCCGCCCACGAGGTTTTTCAGGCCGGCGACGATGTCGGTGCCGATGTGCTTGGCGCGCACGGTCGAGCCGCGCACGAGGCCGAGGGTCTCCAGCACGGGCCGCCCGGCGATTTCGGAGGCGGTCACGACCAGCATGGTCAGTGTTTCATCCTGTCGTAGTGATCCTCATCGGCGTTGCCCAGCCGTTCGGCCAGCACCCGGTAGAAGATGTATGCCGCAAGTGCGGCGGGGATCAGCGCCAGCCATCCGGCGGGGACCTGCAGCGCCGTCAGCACCAGCGCCGCGAGCCACAGGGTGACGCCGAAAGCGGCGAGCACACAGACGCAAATCAGAACAAGTTTGTCGAGCGGCACGCGCAGTTCTCCTTTGAAGCCTGCGGCCATGCGGCGGGGTCTCAGGCGGTCTTCTGGTTGTGCTTGCGGCCAACCCATTCCTTGGCGGTTTCCACTGCCACAGCCGCATCGCGACAGTAGGCGTCGGCACCGATGGCCTTGCCGAATTCCTCGTTCAGCGGCGCGCCGCCCACCAACACGATATAGTCATCGCGCACACCCTGTTCCACCATCGTGTCGATCACGACCTTCATGTAAGGCATTGTCGTGGTCAGCAGGGCGGACATGCCGAGGATGTCGGGCGCCTCGGTTTCCAGCGCCTCCATATACTTCTCCACGGCGTTGTTGATGCCGAGGTCGACGACCTCGAACCCGGCGCCTTCCATCATCATGCCGACGAGGTTCTTGCCGATGTCGTGGATGTCGCCCTTGACCGTGCCGATCACCATCTTGCCGACACGCGGTGCGCCGGTTTCGGCCAGCAGCGGCTTCAGGATCGCCATACCGCCCTTCATCGCGTTGGCCGCCAGCAGCACCTCGGGCACGAAGAGGATGCCATCGCGGAAGTCATAGCCGACGATGGTCATGCCGCCGACGAGCGCCTTGGTCAGGATGTCGTAGGGCTGCCATCCGCGTTCCAGCAGAATGTTGACCCCTTCCTCGATCTCTTCCTTCAGACCGTCGTAGAGGTCGTCGAACATCTGCTGAACGAGTTCCTCGTCGTCCAGCTCCGACAGGATGATTTCGTCTTCGTCCGACATGGGCATTCCTCTATCGCTGACCCCGCAAGGAGGTTCGGCCTCTTCTCGGTTCTGACAGATTGCATAAAACGCACTGTCCAAATAGCGACACGCGGATAACGGCGTGCGACCATCCGCCGCGAATTTATCGCGCCGGATGCGGCCCGCACAAGCGGTTGCGACGTCGCCGCGTCCGAAAACTTTTCATAAAGATGTAGAGGTTAAGCGTGAGTTACTCGGCGGCCCGCACGAGGTTGAGGACGGGTTCCGCCTGTGGTCGGGCAGGGTCCTTCCGCGTGCGCCGGGCGTAGAGAAGCGCGAACATCGGCGGCGTGAAATAGAAGGACACCACCGTCGAGAGCAGCACGCCGCCGGCCACCGACATCGCGAAGGGCGGCCAGAAGCCACCCCCGGCGAGGATGAGGGGCAGGAAGCCTCCGAAGGTGGTGATCGTGGTGCTGATGATGTGGCGGCTGGAGCCCATCAGCACACCGACCATGGCGTCAGCGTCGCCCGTGCGGGCCTTCGCGTCGTCACGCAGGCCCGTCATGATGATGATTGCGGCGTTGATCGACACACCGATGGAGCCGATGACCCCGATGATCGCGTTGATCCCGAAGGGATACTGGAAGATGGCCAGGGCGAGGATGCTGAGACCGGCAGAGAGCACGCTGACCACCAGGGCGATGGCTGACAGCCGGAAGGAGTTGAAGGTCATCACGATGGCCGCGATCGACAGCGTCACGATCAGCCCGAGCGAGGCAAGCAGGTTGCCCATGGTCTCGGCGCGCGCGTCGCTGTCGCCGCCGATCTCCAGCCGGTAGCCCGCGGGCAGCGCGAAGCCCTCTGCATCGAGGGCCGCCTGCACGTCGACCAGCGCCTCTTCGGGCAGCACGTCGCGCAGGATGAACGCCTGTATCGTATTGACCCGCTCCGCGTTGCGCCGGGTGATGATCGGCTCGCTCGGCACCAGCGTCAGATTTGCGATGGCGGACAGCGGGATGCCAGGGAAGCGCCCCTCCGCCGAGAGCGCCGCAGCGGTCGGCGGCAGCAGGATCAGATCGGCGATTGCGGTGAGGTCACTTCGCGTGGCATCGCCGAAGCGCACCCGCACCGGCAGCTCCTCCGGCCCTTCCAGCAGCGAGCCGCCCGCGACACCTTCAAGGCCCGCTTCGAGCTGGCGCGAGACGGTGGCCAGTTCCAGCCCAAGCTGGCGGGCCTTGGCTTCATCGACGTCGATCCGCACCTCCGGCGCGCCGGTGGTGACTGTCCCGCGCGCCAGCGTCACCATGTCCACATCCGCCACGATCCGCCGGACCTCTGCGCCAACCTCGCGCAGGGTAGCGAGATCGGGGCCGACGATGCGCAACTCGACAGGCGCGTCGACGGGGGGGCCCTGTACGAGACCCCGCACCAGCACCTGCGCTTCCGGGGCGACGGCGTCGATTTCGCGCTCCAGCCGGGCAATCAGGGTCTCCGTGGCCTCCGGAGACGTGGTCGTCACCAGAGCTTCCGCGAAGCGAGCGGCGTCGTCGCGGCCGCCGGCCATATTGTAGTAGAAGGCTGGCGCGGATTTCCCCAAGACCCAGGAGACCTGCCGCGTCTCGGGCGCCTCCCGCAGAAGCGTGTCGAGCCGTTCCACCACCGCGCTGGTCTGGCCGATGGCGGCACCCGGGCGCAGGTCGACTTCGATGTGGAACTGGTCGCGGTCCACGCCGGGGAAAAACTGCGCTGTCAGCAACGGCATCGACAGGAAGCCCAGCACCGGCAGCACCAGTGCAAAGGCGACCGATCGGATCGGGTTCTGCACCGCCCACCGCAGGCTTGCGGCGAAGGCGGCCGAAACAGCCGGAAGCTTGAGACCCGAGGACATCGGGCCGGTCTTGTCCGCGGCAGGCATTGTCCAGCCAGCGATGGCCGGGGTCAGCGTCACCGCAACGACGAAGGACCACAGCAGCATGGTGACCACGGCGATGGCGATGGACCCCACGAAATCACCGGCCGGGCCGGGCAACAGGATCATCGGTGTGAAGGAGAGGGCGGTGGTGACCGTCGAGGCAAAGAGCGGGGCAAGCAGCCGGCGCACGGCACCCCGCACCGCGGTGACCCGCGCCTGCCCGCGCGCGATCCGCTGGCCGACTTCGTCGGTCATCACGATGCCCGCATCGACCAGAAGGCCCAGGGCCACGATCAGCCCGGTGACGGACATCTGGTGGATGGCAAGCCCGATGATGTTCATGGTCGCGAGCGTCGCGAGCGACACAATCGGCAGGATCAGCGCGACGATCAGGGCCGCGCGCACGCCCATGGTGATCAGCAGAACGCCCACGACCAGGCTCACGCCAATTGCCATGTTCCCGCCGACCTCGGCGAGCCGCTCCGCCGTATAGCGGCTTTGGTCGAAGACCAGCTCGGCGGTGATGCTGTCGGGGACGGTGGCCGCAAACGCATCAAGCGCCGCGATCACCCGGTCCATCCAGACGTCGACCTGAAGCCCGTCTTCCAGCTTGGCGGCCACCAGCACTGCTGGGGCGCCGTTGTGGATCGCCTGCTCGGCCAGCGGCAAGCGCGGCCCGCGGCTGATCTCGGCGATGTCGGCGACATGGGTCACCTGGCCATCGGGCCCCTCGCGCACGATCATCTCGCGCACCCGCTCCAGCGCGGTGATGTCTCCGGCGATATCGAGGATCAGTTCATTCTCGAGGCTGCGCAACCGGCCCGCCTGGCCCTTGCTGTCGGCGCGGGCAACCGCGGCGGAGACGTCGTCGGCCGTCAGGCCGAGAGCGGCGGTTTTCACCGGGTCGAGCGTGACCAGCACCTCTTCCTCGGGTGCGCCGAAGGTTTCGACCTGTTTGGTGCCGGCGGTGCTGCGCAAGCTGTCCGCCAGTGTCTCCGCATAGCGGCCCATGATCGACAGCGGCACCCCGGCGTGATCGGCGGACAGCGCTATGATCGCGCCGAAGGTGCCGGCCCCGTCGGAGGAGAACTCGGGCGTCAGCGCGCCTTGTGGGAAATTGGCCTCCGCATCGCCCAGAGCGTCTCGGATCTCCGACCAGACCTGCTCGATCCGGTCGTCCGGCAGGGTCTCGAGCAGATCCACCCGCACGATGGAAATGCCTGTGGCGGAGGTCGAGTTGATCTCGTCGACTTCAGGGATTTCGCGCAGCTCGTCTTCGATCTCGGCGGTGACCAGCGTCTCGACACGCGCCGGATCGGCGCCGGGGTAGGGCGTGGTGATGGTCGCGAAGAGGTTGGTGATCGTCGGATCCTCCTGCCGCCCGATGGCGAGCAGGGCCGAAAGACCGGCCGCGATGATGACGAGCAGCGCCAGCGCGACAAGACGCGGCTCCCGGAAGGTGAGAGTTTCCATCAGCCGGCCTCACCGGTCAGCTGAACCGCCTGACCGGCGACGACGCGGTGCGGCCCGTCGGGGATGAACCGCGCCCCGTCCGCGAAGGTGCCGCGCACATAGGCCCGCGCACCGTCCGAAAACAGCACTTCGACCGCTTCGATGCCGACCGTGAGGCGCTCGGCGTCCTCAGCCAGGGTCATCAGCTGCCACAAACCGCGCGGGGCGTCCTGCAACGCCGACAGCGGAACCCAGGCGCCGCGCTCGGAGACCGACTGGCGCAGCACCAGCGTGCCGGTTTCGCGCAAGGGTGGCAGATCATCGCCCGCGAAGTCGAGCAGGACGGTGCGTGTCCGGGTTGCGCCGTCCAGCTCTGGCAGCACCGAATGCAGGGTGAGCGGATAGTGCCGCCCGGCAAAGACGGCTTCATAGCTGTCGGTTTGCGACAGGGTGCTGACGATGTCCGGTGCGAGCCCGACGCGGAACTGCTGCCCGCCCGTCTCGACCAGCGACAGGATCGCCTGTCCTGCACCGACCGTGGCCCCGGTATCGACCGCCCGGGTCGAGATGGTTGCGTCGAAGGGCGCGCGCAGCTCCGATTTTTCGAGCTGAATAGCCACAGAGACCAGGCTCGCGTCGATCTCGGCGATCCGCGCTTCGAGCTCCGCCAGCCGCAGGGCCACGTCATCCACCGCCTGATTGGAGGCGAAACCGCGTTCGCGCAGTTCGGTCTGGCGGTCGGTGGTGCGCCGTGCGAGCTCGGTCTGGGCTTCGAGCGCGCGGCGCGCGGCCAGAAGGCGCGTCCGTTCCGCTTCGATCAACCGGGTGTCGAGGCGCGCGACAAGGGCCCCGGCCTCGACCGTATCGCCTTCGTCCACGGCGAGGGAGGCGACCGTCCCGCCTTGCTCGAAGGCCATGGTGGTGCGTTGGGCCGCCTGGATCTGTCCGGGGAACTTGCGGGCCACGGCATATCCGTCTTCGACCGTCAGACGGTCAGCCGTCACTCTCAGGGGCGTTGTGGCCTGCGGGGCGTCCACGTCGGCTGCGCGCTCCGCCAGCACGCTCTGCCCGAAGATCATCAGACCGATCGCAGCGGCTATGGCCAAAAGGGTGAAGACTAAGGTTGCACCTTGTCGTAGGATGCGACGCCAGAGCGGTTTTTGCGGAGTTGCCGTAGCGGTCATGTGGAGCCTCACTTGCGAAGTAAGTGTCACTTACATATGTTATAGGCTCTAACTTTATCAAGCGAAAAGGAGCTTTTTTTGTCAGACGCGCAAGACACGCTGCCGGACCGGCGCACGACCTATCACCACGGAGATCTGCGAGAGCAGCTTCTCGACGTTGTGCGCGAGCTCGTGGAAACCCATGGTCCTGAAGGGTTTTCCGTGGCCGAGGCGGCCCGGCGGGCCGGGGTCAGCACCGCTGCCCCCTACAAGCATTTCAAGGATCGGACGGATCTGATGAATGCGCTGGTCTCAAAGGCCATGGACCGGATGGCGGCGCAGATGGCGCAGGGGCGCGATCGCTTCGAGGCGGGTACCTACGAGTCGGTCGCGGGAATCGGGCAGGCCTATATCGACTTCGCAAAAGACGAGCCGGGCATCTTCCGGCTGATGTTCGGGCTGACCGAAGGCCATGAAGACCAGGAGGTGCTGCAGCAGAAGGGCGAGGACTGTTTCGGCATCGTCGTCGAGGACTGCGCGCGGTTTCTTGACACAGCGCCCGAGTCAGAGGCAGCGCGCCGGGCCGCCTACATTCTCTGGACCAACGTGCACGGGCACGCCTTTCTGAGCATCGACAACAAGAAGAAGACCGAGGCGAAGGCGCTTGAAGACTGGGATTTCCTGATGACTGTCAGCCGCGCCGTGCTCGATGCATCAGCCCGGGGCTGAGGCGGTCAGCTTGCGGCGCGGCGGCGGCGCGCGCTGCGCCGAGCGGGGGCGGCGCCTTCGCCGGTGCCATCGCTTTGCGACGAGAAGGCGCCCAGTCGGTCCGCGATTTCCTCCAGCGATGGTGGTTCGGTCATCGTGCGCGTGTCGAGCGCTTCGCGCATTTGGCGCAGATGCTCGGGCTGGGTGCCGCAGCAGCCGCCGATGATGGTCGCACCGCAGGCGCGCGCCATCACGGCATAATCGGCCATCAACTCCGGCGTGCCGTCATAGTGGATGTGACCGTCGACATACTTGGGAATGCCCGCATTGCCCTTCGCGATAACGGGGCGGTCGGGGCTCTGCGTGGCAAACCCCAGAACCGTGCGCAGCAGATCCGATGCGCCCGTGCCGCAATTGGCCCCGAAGGCGAGCGGCGCCTGATCGCCCAGATCACCGACCATCTTGACCATATCGGCGCTGGTGAGACCCATCATTGTGCGCCCCGCGGTGTCAAAGCTCATGGTGCCGGCCCAGTCGAGCCCGGCCAGGGCAAACCCCTCGGCGGCGGCCCGGTATTCCTCCGGGGCGCTGATCGTCTCGAGCCAGCCGATGTCTGCGCCGCCGGATTTGAGCCCGTCGGCGGCCTCGTGGAACATTTCGACCGCGAGGCTGTGCCTGAGCGTGCCGACCGGCTCCATGATCTCGCCCGTTGGTCCGACGGACCCGGCGACAATCACCCGGCGCCCGGCGGTGTCGGCCACGTCGCGGGCGATCTCGGCCGATACACGGGCGAGCTCATGCACGCGCTTCTCGGCGTCATGCAGCTTCAGCCGCGCGGCGTTTGCGCCGAAGGAGTTGGTGAGAAAGAGATCGCTGCCCGCCTCGACCGCGCCACTGTAGAGAGCCTTGATCTTGTGCGGCTCTTCGGTGTTCCAAAGCTCGGGCGCATCACCCGACATCAGCCCCATGTTGAAGAGATTGGTTCCGGTTGCGCCGTCGGCCAGCAGGGTGCCTTTTTCCGACAGCAGCTCGATCATGGGGTTGGTCATGGGGCGCCTCGATGGAGAGTTCGCCCTGCGGATGTCACGAACGCCACCTCAAGGCAAACCCATAAAACTCATCTTGGTTATGAGGCGCGCAACAGCGCGTGCGCAACGCTGGCGCAGGTGTAGGGCGGCTCGGCCATCGCCACCTTGCGACGGCTCAGTGTTCCTTCATCAGCTGCGCCTTGGCTTCGGCCATCAGCTCGACCATCTTCGTACGAATGGTCTGCTCGTCGGCGCGGTGGCCGAGGTCGCCCGAGACCTTGCGATAGACATCCTCGTCGCCCGCTTCCTCGAAATCGGCTTTCACGACCTCCTTGGCGTACTCTGCCGCATCCTCTCCAGTCTTGCCAAGAAGATCTGCGGCCCAGAGCCCCAGGAGCTTGTTGCGACGGGCTTCGGCCTTGAACTGCATCTCCGCATCGTGGGCGTATTTGTTTTCAAACGCGTTTTCGCGATCATCGAAGGTGGTCATCGGCTCGTCTCCTGAAGAAGGGGTTCGTGTTGCACCAGATATGCGGACTTGCGGCAGCTTGCGCAAGTGGCGCTGGCTTGCAGCAACGCGGGGCTTCCACTAAGAGAGGCGCAACGCGGTCGTGATCACCATGGCCCGAGGGGAAAGGACGCCCATGGCCAGGCGCAAGAAAATCTACGAAGGCAAAGCGAAAATTCTGTACGAAGGCCCCGAGCCAGGCACGATTGTTCAATATTTCAAGGATGATGCCACCGCATTCAATGCCGAGAAAAAGGCCGTGATCGAGGGCAAGGGTGTGTTGAACAACCGCCTCAGCGAATTCTTCATGACCGGCTTGGGCCAGATTGGCGTGCCCAATCATTTCATCAAGCGGCTGAACATGCGCGAGCAACTGGTGCGCAGCGTCGAGATCATCCCGCTCGAGATCATCGTACGCAACTATGCGGCGGGCACCATGTCGAAGCGTCTGGGCATCGAGGAAGGGACGCAGCTGCCGCGGCCGATCGTCGAGTATTGCTATAAGGACGACTCCCTGGGCGACCCGCTGGTGACCGAAGAGCATATTGCAGCCTTCGGCTGGGCCAGCCAGCAGGACATGGACGACATTCTCAGCCTCGCGCTGCGGGTGAATGATTTCCTCTCTGGCGTGATGCTGGCCGTCGGCATTCGGTTGGTGGACTTCAAGATCGAAGTCGGGCGGATCTTTGACGGCGACTTCCAGCGTCTGATCGTGGCGGATGAGATCAGCCCGGACAGCTGCCGGCTTTGGGACATCGAGACCGGGCAGAAGCTGGACAAGGATGTGTTCCGGCGCGATCTGGGCGATTTGAAGGACGCCTACACCGAGGTGGCGCGGCGGCTCGGCGTCATGCCGAAGACGACAGCGCCGATCACCAAGCCGACGCTCATCAATTGAGCGTCGGACATTTATATTTGGGGAACAATGAAGGGCAGGACATGAAAGCGCGCGTGCAGGTGATGCTGAAAAACGGTGTGTTGGACCCGCAGGGCGAAGCGGTGCGGCATGCGCTCGGGGCGCTGGGCTTCGATGGCGTCAAGGGGGTGCGGCAGGGCAAGGTCATCGAGCTTGATCTGGACGCGGGCGCGACCGAGGCCGATGTGACCGCCATGTGTGAGAAGCTGCTGGCCAACACGGTGATCGAATCCTACTCCGTGGAGATGATCTGATGCATGCAGCGGTTGTTGTCTTTCCCGGTTCGAACTGCGACCGCGATCTGGCCGTGGCCTTCAAGGCCGCGGGTGCACAGGTCAGCATGGTCTGGCACAAGGACAGCAGCCTGCCGGCAGGTGTGGACATCGTTGGCATCCCCGGCGGCTTCTCCTTCGGCGATTACCTGCGGTGCGGGGCGATTGCCGCCAATTCGCCGATCTGCCGCTCGGTTGCGGAGCACGCGGGCCGGGGCGGATACGTCTTGGGCGTGTGCAACGGCTTTCAGGTGCTGACGGAGACCGGGTTGTTGCCGGGCGCTCTGCTGCGCAATGCGGGGTTGAAGTACATCTGCCAAACCGTTGGATTAAAAGTAGAAACCTCACAATCGGCCTACACGGAAGGCTACAACGCCGGCGATGTGATCGATATTCCGATTGCCCATCACGATGGCAACTACTTCGCGGACGACGAGACCATCGCGCGGCTGCAGGGCGATGACCGGATCGCATTCACCTACACCGACAACCCCAACGGCGCCCGCGCCGACATCGCCGGCATCCTCTCGGAAAACCGCCGGGTTCTCGGCATGATGCCGCATCCGGAGCGCGCTGCGGACCCCGTCCATGGCGGCACCGACGGGCAGGCGCTCTTCCGCGCATTGGCCGGCGCGCTTGTCAAAGCGTGACTTGAGCGCGTAAGGCGCTTTCGCGTACTGTCGCGCCATGGATAACTCTGCCGATCCTGATCCACAGACCCGCACCATCAACTGGCGCGTGCGCGTTGCCTTGGCGGTGCTGCTGCTACTGGCTGTGGTTGTGGTGTCGGTGACCAACAAGCTGTTGACCGATCGCTTCACAGAAAGCACGCGCAACCGGGCCGAGCTTCGTCTGGCGCTCTACAGCGGTAACCTCTTGTCGGAGCTGCGCCAGAACGCCGTTGTGCCGCAGCTTCTGGCCCGCGACGCGGAGTTGATCGGAGCGCTGAATTCCGCTGACTACACCGCCTCGACGCGGCGGCTGATCTCTTTCGTCGAAGAGATCGGCGCGGCCTCGCTGATGCTGCTGGATATCGATGGGCGCACCGTCGCCGCCACCGACCGCAGCCGCCTGGGCTCCAGCCACCGTGCGGAGCCCTATTTCGTCGATGCGATCCGCGCCAATGCCACGATTTTCACCGTCGCCCCGCGGGAGGCGGGGGGCTATGGCTTCTTCTACTCGCGCCGGGTGCAATCGGGGTCGGACGTGCTCGGCGTCATCGCGGTCGAGGTCGATCTGCAGAAATTCGGCCGCGCTTGGGCCGGGATCTCGGATGCGGTGATCGTGACGGACAGCACCGGGACGATCATTCTGACCACCGAGCCACGCTGGCGCGGGCGCACCGAGGAAGAGGCGCTGGCGCGTCAGACCCCGCAGAACGCCATCCAGCGCGCTATCCAGGCAACTGCGGATTGGACCGCGCAGCCGACCGACTCCTATCTCGAAGGCGAGGCGGTGATGCGGCTCGAGACGCGGATTCCGTTCCGGGGCTGGCGCATGGCCAGCTTCACCACCTACGCCTCGGTGCGCGAACGCGTGAACGGCGTTTTGGCACTGGAAATCATGGGCTTCGCGATTCTGCTGGCGCTGAGCTTCTATGCGCTGAGCCGACGCACCGCGCTCAGGATGGCGCTGTTTCAGCGGGAATCTGCCGAGCTGCGGACGCTGAATGCAGCGCTCCAGCGGGAAATTGCCGAGCGAAAACGCGTGCAGGAAACGCTTGCGGTGGCCGAGCAGACGCTGGAGCAATCGAGCAAGCTCGCAGCGCTCGGTGAGATGTCGGCGGCTGTCAGCCACGAGCTCAACCAACCGCTCGCTGCGATGAAAACCTATCTGGCCGGAGCGCGGCTCTTGCTGCGCCGCAACCGGCTCGATGAGGCGCTGTCGTCCTTCGGTCGGATCGACGACCTGATCGAGCGCATGGGCGGGATCACGCGGCAATTGAAGTCTTATGCACGCAAGGGGCAAGAGGCGTTTTCCCCTGTAGATATGGGCGATGCGCTGGCGTCTGCCCTGTCGATGATGGAGCCACAGCTGCGTCAGCGTCATGTCCAGATCAACCGGATTGTCCCGGATCAGCCGGTGCAGGTGATGGGCGACCGTCTGCGGATCGAGCAGGTCATGGTGAACCTCTTGCGCAATGCGATTGACGCCACCAAATCCGAAGCGGCGCCGAAGGTGGAAATCCTGCTGACCGCAGGCGAAACGGCCACGCTGACGGTGCGCGACAACGGTCCGGGCATCGAGGATCTCGATCAGCTGTTCGAGCCATTTTACACGACAAAGCAGCCGGGAGACGGCGTGGGGCTGGGCCTCGCCATTTCATCTGGTATCGTGAACGACTTAGGGGGGCGCCTGACGGCGCGCAATGGACAGGCCGGGGGCGCGGTCTTTGAGATGCAGTTGCCAATTATGGGTGACGAGCACAGTACACAAGCGGCGGAGTAAGCCATGACACAAGCCATGAAAATTGCAATTGTTGATGACGAACAAGATATGCGGCAGTCGATTAGCCAATGGTTGGCCTTGTCGGGATACGACACCGAGACTTTTGGCAGCGCCGAGGATGCGCTCAAGGTCTTGGGTCCCGATTATCCGGGGATCGTGATTTCCGACATCAAGATGCCCGGCATGGACGGGATGCAGTTCCTTAAGAAGTTGATGGGCAACGACAGCGCCCTGCCGGTGATCATGATCACCGGGCATGGCGATGTGCCGATGGCGGTGGAAGCGATGCGCGTGGGGGCGTTCGACTTCCTCGAAAAGCCGTTCAACCCGGACCGGATGAACGAACTGGCCAAGAAGGCCACGGGCGCGCGGCGTCTGGTGATGGACAACCGCGCGCTGCGCCGCGAGCTCAGCGACGGCGGCCAGCTGATGAAAAAGCTGATCGGGCAGAGCCCGGTGATGGAGCGGCTGCGTGAGGACATTCTCGATCTCGGCCAGGCCGATGGCCACGTGCTGATCGACGGCGAGACCGGCACCGGCAAGACGCTGGTGGCGCATGCGCTGCATGCCGTGGGCTCCCGTGCGGGCAAGAAGTTCGTCTTGATCAGCTGTGGTGCTTATGAAGAGGAGGCGCTGAGCAAGCGGCTCTTTGGCCCGATGAACCCGGAAGACGCGCAGTTACCGGCCATTGAGGAAGCGCGCGGCGGCACGCTGGTGCTGGAAGACATCGAGGCCTTGTCGGAAACGATGCAGGCGCGGCTCCTGAGCGTAATCAACGAGCAGGGCGCGCCGGCGGAGACGCGGATCGTGGCGATTTCCAACCTGCAGGAGGCGGGACGCACCTGCGAGGACGCCCTGCGCGCGGACCTGTTTTACCGGTTGGCCGCGCTGCGGATTACCGTGCCGCCGCTGCGCCAGCGCGGCGAAGACATCCTGACCCTCTTCACCCGTCTAAGCGAACAATTCTCGGACGAATACGGTTGTGACGCGCCGCAGGTTTCGGCGCAGGAGGCCGCACAGCTGCTGCAGGCGCCCTGGCCCGGCAATGTACGTCAGCTGATCAACGTGGCGGAACGCGCGGTGCTGCAGTCGCGCCGCGGCTCCGGCACCATCGCGTCGCTGCTGATGAACGATCACGAAGACATGCAGCCGGTGATGACGACGGAAGGCAAGCCGCTCAAGGAGTATGTGGAAGCCTTCGAGCGGATGCTGATCGACAACACCATGCGCCGTCATCGTGGGTCCATCGCGTCGGTGATGGAGGAATTATGCCTGCCACGCCGCACGTTAAACGAGAAAATGGCGAAGTACGGCTTGCAGCGGTCTGATTACCTCTGAGAGCCGCGACTTTCCGCTGATGTCGCGAAAAATCGCGTAGAATCCGGGGGCTAGAGCCGTTTTGCGGCTCGCCCCGCACATTCCCCATTGTGTTTTCTCACACAGTCGCATTATCTAAGGGAACGATGGTGCGCTGCATCTGTGCATGCTGCCGTCGGATGAGATTCGCTGCTCTGGGCGCGGTGTGGGACGTATTACACCGCCGGGGTAGACCGATTGGGCTGGAAACGGCCAACGAACCGCTGACGTGGACAAGGCGCAAGCGCCCCAAACCACGCAGTATATAATGGACACGAGGCCGCCTTGGCGTGCCCGTGTCGGAGAAGAACCGCGATGACGCGCGCCGATGCACTGAGCAGATCCGCCATGGCCCCGAGGGGCCGGGCGCAGCGCACGTCTAAGATCGCCCTGACAAGACACGTCCCTTACCTCGCCGACCCGCCAGGGTCTGCGCGGTCACGGCTGTGCAAACTGGAAATATGGCTAAGAAAATGCTTATCGATGCCACCCACGCGGAGGAGACCCGCGTTGTGGTGGTGGACGGAAACAAGGTCGAGGAGTTCGATTTTGAATCCGAAAACCGCCGGCAGCTGGCCGGCAACATCTATCTTGCAAAGGTAACGCGCGTCGAACCGTCGCTGCAGGCGGCATTCGTTGACTACGGCGGCAATCGCCACGGGTTCCTCGCGTTCTCGGAGATCCATCCCGACTACTATCAGATCCCGGTCGCGGACCGTCAGGCTCTGATGGAAGAGGAACGGGCCTATGCCGAAGCGCAGAGAGCCAAGGAGGACGAGGACGAAAAACCCAAGCGCCGCTCGCGCAGCCGCAGCCGCACCAAGGTGAAAGCCGAGGAGACGGTGAGCGAGGACGCCACCGCGTCCGCCGATGTGGACACCGACCAGATCGACGGGATGCAGACCATCGACCTCGACGACGAGGAAGGTTCCTCGCCGATGGAGCGGGTGGCGGAAACCCCTGTGGAAGAACCCGAAGATGACGCCGAGGTGGCAGAGGTCGACGCGGAGGACGACGCGGGCGACGATGACGATGCCGCACCATCTGCGCGCAAATCCGACGCGTCGGCCAAGGATGACAGCATCGAATCCGTGGCCGATGACGACGACCAGGAAGACATTCGCCCGGTCCGCAAGCCGCGGCCCCGGCGCTACAAGATCCAGGAGGTCATCAAGGTCCGTCAGATCCTGCTGGTGCAGGTCGTCAAGGAAGAGCGCGGCAACAAGGGCGCGGCGCTGACCACCTATCTGTCGCTGGCAGGTCGCTATTGCGTGCTGATGCCCAACACCGCGCGGGGCGGCGGCATTTCCCGCAAGATCACCAACGCGGCCGACCGCAAGAAGCTGAAGGAGATCGCCAACGAGATCGAGGTGCCCGATGGCGCCGGGCTGATCGTGCGCACGGCAGGCGCCAAGCGCACCAAGGCCGAGATCAAGCGCGACTACGAGTATCTGCAGCGGCTTTGGGAGCAGATCCGCGAGCTCACGCTGAAGTCCATTGCGCCGACGAAAATCTATGAGGAGGGCGACCTGATCAAGCGGTCGATCCGCGACCTCTACAACCGCGAGATCGACGAGGTTTTCGTGGAAGGCGAACGCGGTTACCGCATCGCCAAGGACTTCATGAAGATGATCATGCCGTCTCACGCGAAGAACGTGAAGCTCTACACAGAGAGCCTGCCGCTCTTTGCGCGCTATCAGGTGGAAAGCTACCTGGCGGCCATGTTCAACCCGACGGTGCAGCTGCCGTCGGGCGGCTATATCGTCATCGGTGTCACCGAGGCTCTGGTGGCGATCGACGTGAACTCCGGGCGCGCGACCAAGGAAGGCTCGATCGAGCAGACCGCGACCAAGACCAACCTGGAAGCCGCCGATGAGGTGGCGCGCCAGCTGCGGCTGCGCGACCTTGCCGGTCTGATCGTGATCGACTTCATCGACATGGACGAGCGCAAGAACAACGCCGCCGTCGAGAAGCGCGTGAAAGAGAAGCTCAAGACCGACCGCGCGCGCATCCAGGTGGGCCGGATCTCGGGGTTCGGCCTGATGGAAATGTCCCGGCAGCGCCTGCGCCCCGGCATGCTTGAAGCGTCGACCCAACCGTGTCCGCACTGCCACGGCACCGGGCTTATCCGCTCCGATGACAGCATGGCGTTGTCGATCCTGCGGCAGATCGAGGAAGAGGGGACGCGCAAACGCTCGCGCGAGGTGCTTGTGCGCGCTCCGGTTGGTATCGCGAACTTTCTCATTAACCAGAAGCGCGAACACATCGCCCAGATCGAAGCGCGCTATGGCATGTCGGTGCGGATCGAGGGAGACCCGATGCTGGTCAGCCCCGATTTCGACCTTCAGAAGTTCAAGACGGCCACGCGCGTTGTGACGGCGGCCCCGGACACTGTGGTCTCGGTCGACACCTCGATCATGGATCAGGTGGACGCCGACGACGATAGCGATGCGGTCGCCGAAGAGGCGCCAGCGGCGGACCAGGGACGACCGGACGACGGGGAGGGGGACGGCAAGCCCAAGCGCCGCCGTCGCCGTCGTCGGCGCAGCCGGAACAAGTCGAACGGTGCGGAGAACGGCCAGTCCGCCGAGACGCAGGACGCAAGCGAGGATGCGCCGGTCGAGAACGGCGCGGATACCTCCGAGACACCGGCAGAAGCGCCGGTCGAGGCTGCGCCGGACGAGAGTGCCGACGCGGAAAAGCCCAAGCCCAAGCGCCGCACACGCAAGTCGAAGGCCAAGGAAGAGGCGGAAGCGGTCACCACCGAAGACGCAAAGACAAGTGAAGCCGCCCCGGAACCTGCGGCGGAGGCCCCCGAGGAGGTGGCGGAAAAACCCAAGCGCAAGCGCGCCAGTCGCGCCAAGAAGCCGAAAGGTGAGGAGGTGGCCCCCGAAGCTGCCGAGGCGCCCGCGCCCGAACCCGCAGCCGCAGAACCTGCGCCCGAACCGGAGCCTGTGGCGGCAGAGCCGGCGACGGCCACACCGGAGCCTGCGCCCGAACCGGCACCTGCAAAGCCCAAACGCAAGGGTTGGTGGTCGCTCGGTAGCTGAGGCAGCAAGGACAGAATCAGGAGGGCGTGCCGGAGGGCGCGCCCTTTTTCGTGTCAGGTTTTGCGGATGACATAGACCTGCACGGGACCCTCTATGTCGGATGACACAAGCTCATGCCCAGATTCTGCACAAAAATGCGGCACATCGACCACCGCCGCCGGGTCGTCGGCGCGCAGGGTGAGCGTGCTGCCGGGGGTGAGGGCCTGCAACCTCTTGCGGGCCTTCAGGACGGGCAGGGGGCAGAGCAGCCCGGTTGCGTCAAGCTCTGTTCTGGTCTCACTCATGGCCCTCAGATAGGCGCGATGTTTCACTCTGTCCACAAGGTTGTGACTGTCATCTGCGTGACGTCTTAACGCTTATCCGTTAGGGGTTGGGCATGTTCGGAATCGAAATCATTGACGCCAGTCTGCTGCCTGCCATGATGGTTGCCCTGCTTGCCGGGATCATCAGCTTTCTGAGCCCCTGCGTGCTGCCGATCGTACCGCCCTATCTCGCCTATATGAGCGGGGTCTCGGTCGGCGACATGAGCGGCGAGACCGCGGCGCGCCGCCGTGCGGTGATTTCGGCGCTGTTCTTTGTGTTGGGTCTGAGTACGGTCTTCCTGCTGCTTGGCTTCACGGCCTCGGCATTCGGGGCGTTTTTCCTTCAAAATCAAGTGCTTTTCGCCCAGCTGTCGGGCCTCGTGGTGATCGTCTTCGGCCTGCATTTTCTCGGCCTCTTTCGCATCCCCTTTCTGGACCGCGAGGCACGGCTGGACGCAGGCGATCAGGGCGGGTCGAGTTTTGGCGCCTATATCCTCGGCCTTGCCTTCGCCTTTGGCTGGACACCCTGCATCGGGCCGCAGCTTGGCGCGATCCTGTCGCTCGCCGCGTCTGAGGCCTCGGTCAGCCGCGGCACGGTCTTGCTGGGTGTCTATGCGGCGGGGCTGGGCATCCCCTTCCTGCTGGCCGCGATGTTCATGACACGGGCTGTCGGCGTGATGAACCGCCTCAAGCGCCACATGAAAGCGATCGAGCGCGTGATGGGTGGCCTTCTGATCTTCGTGGGTCTCGCCATGGTCACCGGCGCCTTCACCACCTTCTCCTACTGGCTGCTGGAGCAATTCCCGGCCTTGGCTTTGCTGGGCTGATCCCCTTAGACTGGTCGGCAACCCTGCGTTGCTGCCGGGATTAGTAAGGTTTGCCATGGGCAGCACGTCTGAAACACAGGTGAGACGCCGCAAGGTTTTCTATATTCCGGGATACGACCCCTTTCCGCCGCGCCGCTATCGCGAGCTCTACCGCACCGAGGGCGCAGCGCAGGCAGCGATCAGCGGCTACACGCTGGAGGTAAGCGCCAACGCCCAGGCCGAGCGCTTCGGCTGGCAGGTGCGCAGCGAGATCGACGGCGCCGTCACACAGGCCGAAATCGAAGTGCTGATCTGGTCCGATATCGTGCAGGAGAGCTTCCACGCCTCGATCACACGCACGTATCTCGCGATGCTGCGCACCGCTTGGATCTATGTCTCGACAGGTGCGCTCTGGCGGCTGATGCGGCTGCGCAAGGGGCCGGTGATCGCAGCGCTCTACCCGGTGGTCATGCTGACGGGCCAGTTCATCTTTGCGGTCGCCCTGGGGTGGGCTGTGGGCCGCGTCGTGCAGGTGCTGCTCGCGCTCTTGCCGATCTGGCCCACGGCGCAGATCATCGTGGCCGCCTGCGCTGCGGCGGCGGTCTTCGCGGCGTGCCTGCGCTTCTTCCAGAAGATCGACGGCAAGATCTTCGCCCATTACCTCATGCATGATTTTGCCCACAGCGCGGCGCTGCGTGGGGCCTACCCGCCCGCGATCCTCTCTCGGCTGCAGGACTTCCGGGCCGCGATCGCGGCCGCCCTCGAAGAGCCCGTGGACGAGGTGCTGGTCGTGGGTCATTCCTCCGGCGCGCATCTGGCCGTGACGGTGCTGGCGGATCTGCTCCGCGGCGGAGCGCTGGCCGGTGCGCGGCCTGCGTTGAGCTTCCTGTCGCTGGGCCATGTGGTGCCGATGATCGCCTTTCTGCCCGAGGCGCAGCAGATGCGCCGCGACCTGCGCGATCTGTCGGTGGCGGAGGAGATCGCCTGGGTCGATGTCACCGCCCCGGGGGACGGCTGCTCCTTTGCACTCTGTGATCCGGTGAGCGTTTCGGGGCAGGAGACGCCTGACAAGCGCTGGCCGCTGGTCTTTTCGGCGGCCTTCACGCAGAGCCTGAGCCCCGCGCGCTGGCGGGCCTTGCGCTGGCGCTTCTTCCGGCTGCATTTTCAGTATCTCTGCGCTTTCGACCGGCCCAAGGACTACGACTATTTCCAGATCACCGCCGGCCCGCTGACGCTGCGGGCGCGCTACGCGGGGCGCCCGGCCTCGGCCTCACGGATCACGCGCGCGGTCAGCAAATACACATCCATCTCGTGACCCGGCCGCCGAAACCTCGGAGCCGCCCGGAGAAGGTCAGCCTCTGGCAGTACATGCGGCTCTTTCGGCGCGATATCCTGTCGGCTCAACCGGAGAAGCTCTACCGTGCCTGGATGGCCGAATTCCGCACGCCGTTTTTCCGCAGCTACATGGTCAATGATCGCGATGTCATCCGCGCGGTGCTGAAGGATCGGCCCAAGGCCTTTCCCAAGTCGGATCGTGTGGGTTCCGGGCTGCGGCCGCTCCTGGGCAATTCGGTCTTCCTGACGAATGGCGCCACCTGGGAGCGGCAGCGGCGCATCATCGACCCGGCTTTCGAAGGCGGGCGGCTGCGCGAGACATTCCCCTCGATCTGTCGGGCCGCGCAGGACGCAGCGGAGCGCTTCGCCGGGCACATGGATCAGGACATCGACATCGAACCGGAGACGAGCCATGCCGCGGCGGACGTGATCTTTCGCACGCTCTTCTCCATCCCCATCGAGCATGCGGTGGCGCGAGAGGTCTTCGAGGCCTTCCAGACCTACCAGCGCAGCCAGCCGATCCTGAACCTCGCCGCCTTCGTGCCGGTTCCACCTTGGGTGCCGCGTGGGTATCGGCGCGAGACACGGGCGAGTGCTGCACGGATCCGCCGGCTGATCCACCAGCTGACAGCAGAGCGGCAAATCGAGATCGACGCCGGGCGCGCCCCGCAGGACCTCGCGACCAAGATCATGACAACGGCGGACCCGCAGACCGGCGAGCGCTTCGATGTGGATGAAATGGTCGATCAGGTGGCGATCTTCTTTCTGGCCGGCCATGAGACGAGTGCGTCGGCGCTGGCCTGGGCGCTCTATCTGCTCGCGTTGTTTCCCGACTGGCAGGACCGGGTCGCGCAAGAGGCGCAAGGCGCTGACCTGACCGCGTTTTCGCAGATGTCGAAACTGAAGGCCACGCGCGATGTCTTTCGCGAGACGCTGCGCCTCTACCCGCCGGTGCCGATGATGGTGCGGGAGACCACGGCGCCAGAGCGGTTTCGCAACCGCGACGTGCGCCCCGGCGCGCAGGTGGTGATCAGCCAGTGGCATCTGCACCGGCAAACGCGGATATGGGAGCATCCGGATGACTTCGACCCGACCCGCTGGGACACTGAGACCGGGCAAACCTGCGCGCGGGACGCCTATCTGCCGTTCAGCGCCGGTCCGCGTGTGTGCCCCGGGGCCGGGTTTGCAATGCTCGAAGGGGTGATGATGCTGGCGCATATTCTACGCGATCTGAGGGTGACCTTAGGCGAGGGTCCGCCGCCCATCCCGGTGGCGCATCTGACCGTGCGGTCCCGCGACGGGATCCGGCTTAAGGTTGTCCGGCGCTAACATGTACCATCCCGCGCCGGTCTGTTTTATGGAGAGGCCAAGGGGCGGAATCAGAAGGATATTTCGATCATGTCAGACCACAGCGTGATGCGCGAACAAATGAAATCCGGCGCAGGCTTCATCGCCGCCCTTGACCAGTCGGGCGGCTCCACGCCCAAGGCGTTGAGCCTCTATGGTGTTGAACCGTCGGACTATTCCGGCGACGAAGAGATGTTCCGCGCCATGCATGACATGCGGGCCCGGATCATCCTGGCGGATGATTTCACCAAGGACAAGGTGATCGGCGCCATTCTCTTCGAGCGCACCATGCACGACACGATCAACGACACCCCCGTGGCCGAGCTGCTCTGGTCTGAGCGCGGGGTTGTCCCCTTTCTGAAGATCGACAAGGGGCTCGAAGAGCAGGCCGACGGGGTACAGCTCCTCAAGCCCATGCCCGGCCTGGAGGAGACCCTGCAGGTCGCGAAATCGAAGGGCATTTTTGGCACCAAGGAACGCTCGGTCATCCATGAGGCGAACGAGACAGGCATCGCCGAGAACGTCGCCCAGCAGTTCGAGGTGGCGCGCACGGTGATCGCTGCTGGCCTCGTGCCGATCCTTGAGCCGGAGGTGAATATCCATTCCAAAACCAAAGGAGAGGCCGAGACAATCCTCGAAGCGGAGATCGCCAAGCACCTCGATACTTTGGACGATGGTGTGGACGTAATGCTGAAGCTGACGCTGCCGGACGAGCCCTGGCGCTATGACAAGATCGCGGCCCACCCGCGGGTGCTGCGGGTCGTGGCGCTCTCGGGTGGCTATTCGACCGACGAGGCCTGTCAGCGGTTGACGCAGGCCACCAGCATGATCGCGAGCTTCAGCCGTGCGCTGACCGAAGGCCTGAACGTGAAGATGTCGGATGCGGAGTTCAACGCCGCCTTGGGCAGCAATATCGACAAGATCTACCGGGCGTCGATCTAAGGGGCCATCGCGGTTGGCGGAGCGCCCGACTTTCTAAGAGACGCAACGAGGATGTCCCGCCCGGCTGACAAGCCGGGCATCGGTTGCCGTTGTCGCGCCATTGGTTCGAGCGACAGTGGCGACACCTCCCCCCGCAGGGCGATTTTCACGTTGGCAAGCAGCTCGACGTCAGCTGGTCTTCAGCGCATCGCTTAACATAGACCCAACGAGAAGCCCTCCGGGTCGTGCGATGCCCTCAGTGCAAAGAGGGGTCTGGCGCGCTATCGTCCGGCAGGAGGCATATCCTTTCCATTGGCTGGTTCCGCACGAGCCTGCAGATCCCTCAGCACATGGACGCGGATGGCGGACGCCAGGCCCATCTCCGCCCCGCGGGCGACGTCGATCTCAGCGACCAGTGCGTTGATCGGCTTGCCCTGCCGTTCGGCGATGGCGCGCAGCGCCTGCCAAAACTCCTCTTCCAGTGAAACCGACGTGCGATGCCCCTTAAGCGTCACCGAATGCTTCACCGGTCGCCGGCTCATGTCTCGCGTTTGTGGCCATCGAGATGGCGGGCGTCTTTCGCGGCCTGCGATTTCTCAGCGTCTTTCTCGGCCTTGGTTCGGCCAAAGCGCACCGCATTCTCATCCGCCTGCGTCTTCTTCGCAGCCTTGGCCCGCGCCTTGCGGTGCTTGTTGAGGTTGATCGGTGCGCTCATCGTCTCACTTCGGGCCGACCATGTTCTCTGGCCGGACCACCTCGTTGAAGCGCTCCTCGGTGACGAATCCGAGGTTCACCGCCTCCTCGATCAGGGTGGTGCCGTTCTTATGCGCGGTCTTGGCGACGGTGGTGGCGTTGTCATAGCCGATCTCGGGGGCGAGGGCCGTCACGAGCATCAGCGACTCGCGCATGAGCTTGTCGATGCGCTCCGCATCCGCTTTCAGGCCCACAACGAGATTGTCGGTGAAGGCCGAGGCGGCGTCTCCAAGCAGTTGCATGGATTGCAGGACATTGTAGGCCATCATGGGCTTGTAGACGTTGAGCTCGAAGTGGCCCTGGCTGCCCGCAAAGCCCACAGCGGCGTCATTGCCGAAGACATGGGCGCAGACCTGGGTGAGCGCTTCGCATTGCGTGGGGTTGACCTTGCCCGGCATGATCGAGGAGCCGGGCTCGTTCTCGGGCAGGATCAGCTCGCCCAAGCCGCAACGCGGCCCGGAGCCGAGAAGGCGAATGTCATTGGCGATCTTGAAAAGGCTCGCAGCCACGGTCTTCAGCGCCCCGGACATCTCGACCATCGCGTCATGGGCGGCAAGCGCTTCGAACTTGTTCGGTGCGGTCACGAAAGGCAGGCCGGTGATCTCGGCCATGTTCTTGGCCACCATGACGTCCCAGCCTTTCGGCGTGTTGAGCCCGGTGCCGACGGCGGTGCCGCCTTGGGCCAGCTCGTAGATGCGCCCCAACGCGTCCTTGACCCGCTGGATGCCCATGGCGACCTGATGCGTGTAGCCGGAGAATTCCTGGCTGAGCGTGAGTGGTGTGGCGTCCTGCGTATGCGTCCGCCCGATCTTGATGATGCCATCGAATTCCTCGACCTTGGCCTGCAGGGCATCATGCAGTTTGTTCAAGCCCGGAAGCAGCACGTCACGGGCCATCATCGCGGTGGCGATGTGCATGGCCGTCGGGAAGGTGTCGTTGGAGGATTGTCCCATGTTGCAGTGATCGTTGGGGTGCACCGGGTCCTTCGAGCCGATCTCGCCGCCGAGGATCTCGATGGCGCGGTTGGCGATCACCTCATTGGCGTTCATGTTCGACTGGGTGCCCGAGCCCGTCTGCCAGACCACCAGCGGGAAGTTGTCATCAAACTTGCCCGCAACCACCTCGGAGGCGGCCTGCATGATCGCATTGCCGCGCTCCGCATCGAGCTTGCCCAACTCCAGATTCGCCTGGGCGCAGGCCTGTTTGATCACGCCGAGGGCGCGGACGACGGCCACGGGCTGTTTCTCCCAACCGATGGGGAAATTCAGGATCGACCGCTGCGTCTGCGCACCCCAATACTTGTCCGAGGGGACCTCAAGCGGGCCAAAGCTATCGGTTTCTGTGCGGGTCTCAGCCATGATCTCTTCCCTACAATTGCGGTATTCGCGGTGTAGCCTCGCGTGCTGTGCGGTGCAACTGGCAGATCGTCCGGGGGTGCACGCACGCACAAATACTTGTGATCGCCGATGGCCCTATTGAATGGCGCTGCCCGTTGAACGGGCGCCCCGAGATGCTATCTTTGATGTGAGGAGGTCCGCGGTCTGCCGCGCCGCCTCGCGGTGCGTAATGAGAAGGACCCCCGGCCATGCGTGTGACCCGCCAGATGACGTCATGGGCAGCGCTTGCGGTTGCAGCGCTGCTGCTCCTGGCCGCCGCTGTGCAGGCCGCGCAGGCGGACATCTCGCGCTTTGTGGGCAGTTACACGGGATCGGCTGAGGTGAAGTCGGCCGATGGCAGCACGCAAGATCGTGACATGAGCGTGACCATTTCCGAGACCAAACAGGGGTTCGTGGTCTCTTGGACCACGTCAACCTTTCGCCCGGACGGATCTACCAAGCAGAAATCCTACAAGGTCGAGTTCGTGCCGTCGGACCGCGGCGATGTTTATGCCTCGGCCATGAAGCGCAATGTCTTCGGCCATGACGTGCAGCTCGATCCGATGAAGGGCGAACCCTATGTCTGGAGCCGGATCGAAGGCGACACGCTGAGTGTCTATTCGCTCTTTGTGTCGGAAGACGGCGGATACGAGATCCAGCAGTTCAACCGCACCTTGGCCGAAGGCGGGCTGGAGCTGGACTACAAGAGCGTGCGCAACGGTGAAATCCAGCGCACCGTGACCACCTTTCTCGAAGCGGAGTGACCGCTACTTGCGGAAACTGTCGAGCGAGACGATTTCCGCATCTTGCGGTTTCTTGTCTGTTTTCTTGGCGTCTGTCTCGGCGGGCAGCTTGTCCTCGGGCTTGAGCGCCGGCAGGCCGGCCGCGGGGGCAGGGGCAAGCTCTGTCCGGGCCGGCGCGGTCTCTTCCTCTTCCTGCGTCTCGAACCGCAGGCCAAACTCGACCGATGGATCCACGAAGGTCTTGATCGCATCGTAAGGAATGTAGAGCGGTTCGGGCGAATCCCCGAAATTCAGCGTGACCGAAAAGCCATCCTCGCCCACATCGAGATTGTCGTACCAATGCTGCATCACCACTGTCATTTCGCCCGGGTAGCGGTCCGACAGCCAATCTGCCAGTTCGGCGTCTGGGTGGCTGGTGTCAAAGGTGATGAAGAAGTGATGCGCGCCGGGCAGCCCGTTCTCCGCCACATCGTCCAGCACCTTCCGGATGAGGCCACGCATGGCTTCATGCATCAGGTTGCCATAATCAATGCTGCGGCCCATGAAGTCCTCTGCACGTCTCGGGGGTATGATCAAAGCATAGCCGATTCCCGCAGGGAGGAAAGAGGGGATGCAGAATTCACCTCAGCCCCAGATGGCTGACAGCACCAGCCCGGCGGCCGCCATCGTGGCGAGCGTTTCCACGAGCCCGCGCTTCAGTCCGAGGAGCAGAACCGCCGCCAGCAGCGTGAGACCAAGCGCGCCGGGATCGAGCGAAGCCGGTTGCGGGACGGGGATCGCGTGCCACTCCGCGCTGCCGATGTCGCGAAAGAGCACGTGGATGCCGAACCAGATCGCGAGGTTCAGGATCACCCCGACGACAGCCGCAGTGATGGCGCGCAGGGCTGCCGCAACCCGCGGTTTGGTCGAGATCAGATCGAGGTAGGGGCCGGCCAGAAAAATCCAGAGGAAACAGGGCGTGAAGGTGACCCAGAGCGCCAGCGCCCCTGCTGCGAGCGCGAGCAGGATCCCGCCTTGGGCGAACCCCGCCAACAGGGCGACGAATTCGGTCACCAGGATCAGCGGCCCCGGGGTGGTTTCGGCCAGACCCAGCGCGTCGATCATCTGCGCGGTGCTGATCCAGCCATAGTCCTGCACGACTGTCTGGGTCATATAGGCCAGCACCGCATAGGCCCCGCCGAAGGTCACGACGGCCAGTTTGGAAAAGAACAGGGCGATCTGTGTCAGGAAGCTGTGATCTGCGAGCCAGACTGCGACGACGGGCAAGGCCCAAAGGCTGCCCCAAAGCCCCAGCGTCCGGACGGTGTGGGGCGCGGCGCCGGGCGCGGCGCGCGCCTCGCCCGGCACCGCGCCCGCCGCCCCAGCGCCGTAAAGCGCTGCGGCGGCGATGATCAGCGGAAAGGGCAGCCCCAGGACGAAGAGTGCCAGAAAGGCGCACCCCGCGAGGACATAGGCGCTGCGCGTCGTCAACGCCTTCTGTGCGACTTTCAGCAAGGCCTGCAGCACGATGATGATCACCGCTGCCTTGATACCCGAAAACGCCGCCTGCACCAGCGGCACCTGCCCGTAGAGCGCATAGCCGAGCGCCAGACACAGGATCACCGCCGCGCCCGGCAGCACGAAGAGCAGGCCCGCAATCAGCCCGCCGAGCGTGCCGCGCAGCCGCCATCCGGCGTAGGTTGCAAGCTGCATCGCTTCGGGGCCGGGCAGCAGCATGCAGAGCGAGAGCGCGCGCAGAAACCCGTCTTCCGTCAGCCAGGGACGCTCTTCGACCAGCTCCCGGTGCATCAGTGCAATCTGGGCCGCCGGTCCGCCGAAGGACAAAAGGCCAATCCGCCCGAAGACGCGGATCAACTCGGCCTGGCTGGGCGCGCTCATGCGGCCAGCTCCGGTGTCTGCCCGTCCCGCGCCCAGAGATAGAGCGCATCGCAGAGCGTCATCGCCGCTGCGAGGCGCGCATGATCGCCCGCGCCGCTCAGTTCCAGTCCGGTGCCAAGCGCGGCAATGCCCGCAGCCTCTGCCGGTGCTGCGCGGGGCGCCAGCACGCCCGCCATCTTGCGGAGCGCATCGGTGTCGAGCCCCATGCGCTGAGACAGGGCACTGAAGGCCGCGGCCGAGCCCTCCGTCGTGCCAAAGGGGATCGCCGAAAACCGCTCCGCAACATCGTCCACCTCCGCAGGAGGTACGAAGAGAAACTCCGCATCGGGTGCGATGAACCGCCGGATCAGCCAGGCGCAGGCGAGACTCTCAAGCGCCGGGTCTGTCACGGTCACCCAGCGGCCTGGCCCGGCCGGGGCTGGCAGCTGGCCAAGCGGCACCCGTGGCAAACCGGCGGCGCGCCAGGCGAAATTGCCACCTTCGAGGACCAGCGCGTCTGCGCCCCGCTGCCGCAGCAGGGCCGCCACCCCGTGGCTGAGCTTGCGCCCTTTCTGACAGACGATAACGAAGGTTTTTTCTTTTAAGTCAGAGAGAAGAGCGTCGATCTTCAAGTGACTCCAGCGACGAGCAGTCGGCACGATGAAAGGGTCTTTCTGCACGTCGCCGTCCAGAGCCACATCAACGATTGCCGGAGCGTGATCGGTTCCGATCAGGCGCATGAGAGTTTGCGGGGTCAGTGTGGCGAATTGCGCCATATCGAAGCATCCTTTTGTCACGTCAACAGGATGCGATACTTGGGCCAACGCCTCACGGGGCGATCGCGAACTCCCCTGAGGTCAGGGGTGCCATAGAAGAGCGCGCGCGGTCAACGCCGATGTCGCCCGAGCGGCACGGCCGCCCGGGCAGGCACGGAAGCGGCCGGTTATGACAGTGGCCGCAATACCAGTCCGGGCTGCGGCCGCTGGACAATGCGCGATCAGCATTCCGCGCTGTCTGTGGGCGGCGGCTGTGAGGAGAAGAAGTGCAGGCTTCTGTTGCCAGGTGCCTGCGAACCCCGCCTAGCGCTGCAAGGCGCTAGGGCTTAAGATTTCGGTAGTTCCGACTGCTTACGCAGCCATTGCCACCGGTGCACGATTGTCATTTGCAATTGTACGTTTTGAACCGATAACGGTGGTATCTCACCGGGACAAAGCAAACCCCTTTAGACGTTCGTCGATCCTGTTTCGGCCCCATGATCCCCAAATGAAGGATGGTGGTGGAGCCGCCGGGTACCGCCCCCGGGTCCGATCCGCTTATTGCGAGCGCGTTTATGTCCATAGTTCCGAAGAACACGATAGATATAGGCCGCCCGGACGAAAATCTCAAGAGGGAAGCCGCCTGCATAGGTTTGGCGGTCGTTACATGGCCGAAGAGGAAAAATAAAATAGTATCAACTCATAAGTAGATGTAATTAATGTCATTCGAAGCCAGGCCGTACGTCCGTCGGCGGTCGGCACACAGGACGACAACCGCGCGGACGCGCTCAAACCAGGTTAGCGCCCAGAAAGGCCGCAGCGAGTGCGGCTTCGATCCCACCAAAGATCAGCACCTTGCGTCGCGGCGGCTCATCGAAGATCAAGGACAGCCCGCGTCCCAGCGCGGCCCCGACGAACGCGAAGCCGATCATCGCATAGGCCAGCGGCTCATCGAGCCAGAGGGCCGCGAGCCCGGCCACCACGAAGAGACCACCCACCGAGGCGCGCATCTCGCTGAGCCCCATGGTGCTGTCGGTCGGCGCGAGGTCCAGCGCGGCGGCGGTGTAGCGTGGTGCGAGGAATCCGAAGAGCCCGAAGGTGATGGTCATGAGGCTTGCGCAGATGTTCAGAAGGTCCAGCATGCGGCGCGATCTAGACTGCGCGCGGCCGCTGGCAAGCGTCAGTTCAACACAACCGGCTCGGGACGGCCCATGCGGCAGAGATCGCAGATGCGCACCGCCTCGGTGATGCCCATCTCGGCCAGCGCGCGGAAATCGGGCAGGGTGTAGTCATCCGCGGCGCCCAGATCGACCTCGTAGCCGAGGTCCTGAAAGGAAGCGATGGAGAGCCGGCTGATCGGCCGGTTGGCGCCCGACAGAAAACCGGTGAGCAACTCGTCTCCGAAAATGAGCTCGCGCCAGTGGCCCTCGCGCGTGCCCGCGCCGCCGGTGTTGGCAATGGGCACCGCGGCACCCGTGCCGCCGAGATCGCGGTACTCGACCGTTGATTGCGCGCCGACGAAGCGCGGATCGTTCGTGCCGCTGGCCTGCACCAGCCCGGCGCGGGCCCAGAGTGTGCCGAACCCCAGCACATGTGCCATCTCATGCAGCACCACGTCCTCGAAACTGGTGTTGGCCTCCAGCCGTTCGACGTCGGCGGTGTCGAACTGCATGATGCCTGCGACGGGAAGCTCCGAGCCCGGGCGCAAGGCGGTGGGGCCGGCTTGCCCGAGTACGCCGTCCGGCCCGTCGATCGGGGCGATCGACACCTCGATGAGCACGCCGTCCAGGCGGCGCCCATCGAAGTCGATCGGCTCGAAGGCGGTTTCGATGATGGCATCCCAGCGGTCGGCGGCGCGGGTGAAGGCACCGCGGCGGCTGTCGGAGATTGGGGTGGTGAAATCGAGTGTGATCATATCAGGGCCTCATGCTTTGACGCGGCCTCTCGGGCCGTCTTCTCCATGACGTGGGGGCGCGGTAGCCCAGGGGGAACGGCCACCCCTGCAAGCGGCGCATTCCTGCGAGAACGACGAATGGCGGGCGGCGGGTTCCGGCCTAGAGACTGCGGTGAGGGACTTTCGCTCCAACCGTGGAGGTGTTTTGCCTGTTGGGCAGCGCGAGGCCAAGGACGAAGGCTGTCCTCAACGCAAAGGACAGACAGGGAGACGTGTCGTCCGCTGCTCTAGCGGCGGGCGGCACGCGCGGCGAAAACGCTTTGTGCCAGCGTTTGGGTTTCCTGCTCCAGCGCAGTCAGAGCGGTGGCCGTGGCGCCACCGTCTTGCGCTTCGATGGCGTCGGCGATGCCTTCATGCAGCGCGATGATGCGGGCGCGGTCGCGGGCGGTGAAGGTGATCATGTTCATCAGCGGCTGCATCGCCTCCACAGCGCCCGCGAGCTGGTAGCTCAGCACCGGGTTTCCGGCCCCATCCACCAACGCGCGGTGAAAGGCCACGTCGGAGGCGCAGAAGGCTTCGTCAGTCAGGCCCGGCTGAGCCTGGCGATGGATCTCGGCGCGCATGGTCGCGAGGTGATCCGGCGTCCGCCGTGCGGCTGAGAGCGGGGCGCAGGCGCGCTCGAGCGCGTAGCGCGCCTCGCAGGCGGTTTCGAAACTCACCGCGTTCATGCTCAGCAGCAGCGTCGAGGTGGTGATCTGCTGGGGTTGCGCCGCCTCGAAGCTGAGCCGGTTCACGAAAGCGCCGCCAGTCGCCCCGCGCTGCGTGCGGATGAGCGACTGCGCGGCCAGCCGCTTCAGCGCCTCGCGCACAGTGGGGCGCGAGACGTCGAATTGCTCGGCGAGCTCCGCCTCGGACGGCAGGCGTTCGTCGACAATCAGGCTGCCGGAGATGATCGCATCGCGGATGGCGCCCGCGATCTGGGCAGAGAGGTCGACGGTGCTGTCGGGGTCGATTTTCATATGTCTTACATTTAATGTTTGCCCGGGTTCTAAATGTCTGGCATTTGAATCGCAAGGAGACAAGGCGACTCATGCAAGGCACCCTGCGCACCACTCTCTGGTTGGGCTTTTTCGCGGCAATCTTGGCCGCGTGGTGGGTGATGTATGCGATGAGCGTCGAAATGGACCTCGACCTGCTGGGCCGTCCCGGCCCGGCGGGGCAGGCGATGGCGGCGATGGATCCGCGCATGCCCATGTATATGCCGATGGCGACTTTCGGGCCGCTGTTCGCGATGTGGGCGGTGATGATGGCGGCGATGATGCTGCCGACGCTGGTGCCCACGCTCCGCGCATATGAGGACCTGATGGTCAGCGCAAACGGAACCCGCGCCGGGTGGTTGGGCGTGCTGCTGGGCTACTTCATCGTTTGGGTGGGCTTTGCCGCGGTCATCACGGGTGCACAGCTTGCGCTGCTCTTTGGTGGCGTGGTGGATATGCTGGGCATCGCCCGGAGCCCTTGGGTCGCGGGCGGATTGTTGCTCGCCGTGGGCGCCTTCCAGTTCACGCGCGCCAAGGACATCTGCCATGGTGTGTGCCACGCGCCGGCCATGTATTTCCTGGGGCACTGGCGCACCGGCTTTGCGGGCGGGCTCCGCATGGGTCTGGGCCTGGGCGCATTCTGCGTCGGCTGTTGCTGGGGGTTCATGAGCCTCGGCTTTGTCGGCGGGGTGATGAACCTGGCGTGGATGGGCCTCGCGACGCTCTTCATGGTGATCGAGAAGCTGCCGCAGATCGGGCATTATGTGACGAAACCAATGGGTGTGCTGCTGTGCCTCGCGGGGCTTGCGGTCATCGTGGGAGGATAGGATATGGCCAAGAACAGAAAGCCGGATGCGGATCGTCTGCCGATCAGCCAGCGGATCGACCAGCGGATGCCGAACCCAAAGCGTCGGGAGATGAGCCCGACGGAATGGGCGATCAAGGGGGAACTGTTCCTCAACTGCTCCTGCACGGTGTTCTGCCCTTGCGTGGTGTCGCTGGGCGCGCATCCGCCCACTGAAGGGCACTGCCACGCCTGGATGGCGATTGCCATCGACGAGGGGCACTACGAGGGCGAAGACCTCGGCGGTCTGAACATCGGGCTGCTCGTCGACATCCCTGGCCGGATGGGCGAGGGGAACTGGAAGGTCGCGGCTTACGTGGACGAACGCGCCACGGGCAAGGCCTACAACGGGATCTTGCAGATTTTCTCGGGTGCTGCGGGAGGCACGACGGGGCTCTTCACGATGCTGGTGAGCGAGATTATCGGGGCGGAACGCGCGCCAGTGGAGATCGTGCGGGACGGCAACCGCCGCTCCATCATGATCGGGCGCAAGATACAAGGAGAGATCGAGATGCTGGCGGGCAAGGATCCCGAGCATCCGGTGATGGTGAGCAACTCGAAGTACTGGATGGGCCCCGATATCATCGCGGCCACCGGGCTGAAGAGCCGGGTGCGGGATTATGGCCGCGTCTGGGATTTCGGCGGGAAATCGGCCGAGATCTGCCCGATTGACTGGAAAGGTCCCAAGCCGTGATCGACCGGGAGTATGTGCGGCTGATGGCGCGCTACAACGCCTGGCAGAACCATTCGCTCTATTACGCGGCCGCTGGTCTGGACGCCGAGGCGCGCGAGGCCGACCGCGGCGCGTTCTGGGGGTCGATCCGCAAGACGCTGGCGCACCTTGCCTGGGGCGACCAGATCTGGATCGCGCGCTTTGATGGCGGTGACGGTCCGGCGATGGGCGCGATGGAGGCATTCGAGGCCTATGATTGGGAGACGCTCTGGTCGCTGCGGCCCGAACTCGATGCCCGCATCGCTGGATGGGCTTGGTCGGTGGCGGACGATGATCTGAAGGGGGACTTGACGTGGCATTCGGGCTTTCTCGGCGCCGACCTGACCCGTCCGAAGGCGCTCTGTGTCGTGCAGCTTTTTAACCATGAGACCCATCACCGCGGGCAGGTCCATGCGATGCTCACCGCGGCCGGCGCACGGCCCGACGATACCGATGTACCCTTCATGCCTGACGAGGTGCCGGAATGGCGCTGATTTCTCCCTCGCGGCGGTTGCGCCGCACGCCCTTTTCCGACGGTGTCGAGGCCGCGGGCGTGAAAGCCTACACGATCTACAACCACATGCTGTTGCCGACGGTCTTCGAGAGCGTTGAAGCGGATTATCACCACCTGAAGAACCACGTTCAGGTCTGGGATGTCTCGGTAGAGCGGCAGGTGGAACTGCGCGGGCCTGATGCGGCGCGTCTGATGCAGATGCTGACCCCGCGCGATCTGCGGGGGATGCTGCCGGGGCGGTGTTTCTACATCCCCATCGTGGATGAAACCGGGGGCATGCTGAATGATCCTGTGGCGGTGAAGCTGGCCGAGGACCGCTGGTGGATCTCGATTGCGGATTCGGACTTGCTGCTCTGGGTCAAGGGCATTGCCAATGGCTGGCGGCTCGATGTGCTGATCGACGAGCCGGACGTGAGCCCGTTGGCCGTGCAGGGGCCCAAGGCGGACGACCTCATGGCGCGGGTCTTTGGCGACAGCATCCGGGATGTGCGGTTTTTCCGCTTCGGCCTTTTCGAGTTTGAGGGGCGCGAGCTGGCGATTGCGCGCTCGGGCTACTCCAAGCAGGGCGGCTTCGAGATCTACATGGAGGGCAGCGACCTGGGCATGCCGTTGTGGAATGCGCTCTTCAAGGCGGGCGAAGACCTGAACGTGCGCGCCGGCTGTCCAAACGCCATCGAGCGGATCGAGGGCGGTTTGCTGAGTTACGGCAACGACATGACCGACGACAATACGCCCCATGAATGCGGGCTCGGGCGGTTCTGCGACACGCAGACGGCGATTGGCTGCATCGGGCGCGATGCGCTCCTGCGGGTCGCCAAGGAAGGGCCCGTGCAGCAGGTCCAGGCGATTGCGATTCAAGGCGATCCGGTGCCGGTCTGTGATCGGATCTGGCCGCTTTATGGCTCGGGCCGACGCGTGGGGCAGGTGACCTCTGCCGCCTGGAGCCCCGACTTTCAGACCAATGTCGCCATCGGTATGGTGCGCATGACCCATTGGGACAGCGGCACCGAGTTGGAGGTGGAGACGCCCGATGGCATGCGCAAGGCTGTGGTGCAACCAGGCTTCTGGGCGTGAGCGAGGCGACAGCTGTTGCGCCATTGAGTATTTGTGGACGGGTGAAGCGGGAGGCCATTTGCCCCACGCATCCCGAAGGACAGGAGAGAGCGATGTTCAAGGCACTTGTGGTGGACAAGGATGAGGAAAGCGGCAAGACATCCGCTGCCGTCGAGGAGATC
Source organism: Roseobacter sinensis (assembly GCF_025755255.1). Classification (GTDB taxonomy): domain Bacteria; phylum Pseudomonadota; class Alphaproteobacteria; order Rhodobacterales; family Rhodobacteraceae; genus Roseobacter; species Roseobacter sinensis. Next base: position 103,385 of record NZ_JALIEB010000006.1, read on the forward strand.
GATGCAGCCCGCCTGCCCGAGGGGGATGTGACTGTCGCAGTGGAGTATTCCACGGTGAACTACAAGGATGGTTTGTGCATTGGGCCCGGAGGCGGGCTGGTGCGGCAGTATCCGCATGTGCCGGGGATCGATTTTGCCGGGACCGTCGAGGCATCGGACGATGACCGCTACACACCCGGCGACAAGGTGGTGCTGACCGGCTGGCGCGTGGGCGAGGTGCATTGGGGCGGCTATGCGCAGAAGGCGCGGGTCAAGGCCGATTGGCTGGTGCCCTTGCCCGAGGGGCTGGACACGCGGGCGGCGATGGCCGTGGGGACAGCGGGTTTCACCGCGATGCTGGCGGTGATGGCACTGGAGGACCATGGGTTGAAGGTTGGCGACGGGCCGGTTCTGGTGACAGGGGCCGCGGGTGGCGTGGGCTCGGTCGCGACGGCGATCCTTGCGCAACTCGGCCATGAGGTGGCCGGTGTGACAGGCCGCCCAGAGACCGCCGAGTATCTGAAAGGCCTCGGCGCGAGCCAGATCGTGGCGCGCGAGGAGATCAATGAGACCGTGAAGCGCCCGCTGGAGGCGGAGACCTGGTCGGGATGCGTCGATGCGGTGGGTGGCGCCATGCTGGCACGGGTGCTGGGGCAGATGAAATATGGCGCCTCGGTTGCCGCTGTGGGGCTTGCGGGCGGCGCGGGGCTGCCTGCGACCGTCATTCCCTTCCTGCTGCGAGGTGTGAACCTCCTGGGCATCGACAGCGTCATGCAGCCCTATGACAATCGCGTGCGGGCCTGGAGCCGGATTGCCAGCGATCTGCCGATGGACAAGCTCGAGGCGATGGTACAGCCCGCAACCCTGTCTGACCTGCCGCAGCTCGGCGCCGAGATTCTCAAAGGTCAGGTCAAGGGCCGTGTGGTCGTCGATGTGAACGGATGACCGCTGTCCCCGAGCACGGGTCGCATGGGGCAGCGATTGCGGTCATTGCGGATGTGCATGGCAACAGCGATGCCCTGCGCGCCGTGCTGGCCGATATCGATGCTCTGGGGATCGGCCCGATCCTGAACCTCGGGGACCATTTCAGCGGGCCGCTTGCTGCCGCCGAGACCGCAGAGCTGATCGCTGCGCGCGACATGATCTGCATTCGCGGCAATCATGACCGCTGGCTGATCGACCAGTCCCCGGACGAGATGGGGCCCTCGGACCGGGTTGCCTACGATCAACTGGCGGAGCGTGATCTCGACTGGCTGCGGTCATTGCCCGCGACCCTGCCTCTGGGCGACGATATCTTCATGTGCCACGGGACCCCGGCCAGCGATACGAGCTACTGGATGGAGCGGGTGGCGCCCTCGGGTGAGGTGCTGTTCCGCCCGCTTGATGAGATCGAGACGGCAGCGGACGGGCTAGAGGCGCCCGTCCTGCTCTGCGGGCACACGCATCGCCCTCGGCTGGTTCGGTTGCGCGATGGTCGGATCATCCTGAACCCCGGCAGCGTCGGACTGCCGGCCTATGACGACGATCTGCCCGTCTACCACGTGATGGAAAGTGGAAATCCAGCGGCCTGTTATGCCGTCCTGAGCAAGGGGGCTGCGGGGTGGGATGTCAGTTTCCGCGCGGTGCCCTATGACGCCTCGCGGATGGCGGCCCTGGCCGAGGCGGCCGGACGACCGGACTGGGCCAGTGCCGTGGCAACGGGGTGGCTGAGGGCGCAGACACAAGCGTGAACGCCCCAAGGGTGGGGCGCCCACGTTGGTGCGGTGGCCGGTTACTCGGCCGGTTGCGGATCGGTCTCGCCGATGGTCATGCCGGCCTTCACGCGGCGGCCGTCGTTGACGAGCGCCTTGATCAGCGCGATCGCCATCAGCACCATCACCATGGTGAAGGGCAGGGCACCGACGATCATCGCGTCCTGAAGCGGTGCGAGCGGGTCCGCGTTGTTCGGATCGATGGCCCCCGCCACAATCAGGCTGCCGATCACGAAGGTCAGGATCAGGCCCCAGATGATGCGATGCTTGACGCCCGTCTCCTGCTCGCCGCCCGACATGATGGTGTTCATCACGAGGATGCCGCTGTCCGCCGAGGTCACCAGGAACGTCATGATCAGCACGACGCACATGATGATGACCGCACCCAGCAGCCACTCCGGCACGATCATCTGCAGTGAAACGAAGAGCTTGTTGGTGTTCGACGCGGCGATGATGGCGCCGTCGGCCACGCCCTGAAGCTCGTTGTTGACCGCGGTGCCGCCGAGAATGGTGAGCCAGGCAAAGCACACCAGCGCCGGGGCGATGACGCAGCCGAAGATGAACTCGCGCACCGTGCGGCCCTTGGAGATGCGCGCGAGGAACAGGCCCACGAAGGGTGAAAACGCGATCCACCAGGCCCAGTAGAAGGTCGTCCAGCCCGACTGCCAGCCGAAAAGACGGCCCTGGGTGCCGGCCTCATAAGCCGCGGCCAGAGTGGCTGGCGCAAGGGCGGCGGCGTCGCCGTCTAGGCCGGAGGCGAAGCTGTCGTAGCTGCCCCAGGCATTGGTGGCTCCGCTGTAGAGGCTCCCCGCGACGGGCTGTGCCTCGGCGGGCAGGGCGGCGGCGAAACTCGCCTCATCTAGCGGGCTATAGGCTTCGAAGCTCAGCGGGATGAAGTTCCAGACGTAATCCGCCAGTGCGGTGCCATAGGTTGTCAGCGAGAAGAGGAACGAGCCGAAGACGATGAAGGTCAAGAGTAGCAGGAGCGACAGCACCAGATTGAGGTTCGACAGATACTTGATGCCGCGCCCGACGCCGGAGACGGCGGAGAGGATCGACATGCCCATGATGATCGAAAGCGCCGTGATCAGCCCGACGGTGGAAGGTTTTGCGGCCTCACCTTCGGCGGCGGTGCCCATAAGCCACTCCATGCCCGTCACGTTGTAGACGCCATCGACGAACTGGCTAACGCCATAACCGATGGTGACGGCGACGCCCAGGATGGTTGCAACCACCCCCAGCACGTCGACCACATGGCCCAGGAAGCCATTGGCAAAGCGGCCCAGAAGCGGGGTCAGCGCCGAGCGGATGGTCAGCGGCATGTCGCGGGTATAGGCGTAGTAGGCGAGGCTCAGCCCGGTGATCACGTAGATCGCCCAGGCATGAAAGCCGAAGTGCAGCAGCGCATAGCGGAAGGCCGATTGCACCGCCTCGGCCGAATTGGGATCGGCGCCTTGCGCCACGATCACCGGGTTCGAGCCCCAGAGGCCCACTGGCTCGGCGGTGGCGAAGACCATGAGCCCCACACCGAGACCGGCGCCGAACATCATCGCGAACCACGAAAAAGTCGTGAATTCGGTTTTGGTGTCCGGCCCGCCGAGCTTGCGTTTGCCCGTGGGCAGCAGCGCCACGACAAACAGAAAGAACGCGAAGAAGCCGACGGAGATGATGTAGAAGGCGTTGAAATCCTGAAGCGTCGCCCAATTCCAGGCGTCGAGCGTTTGGGTGGCTCCGATGGGCCAGATGATGGCCCAGAGCACGAGGGCGACCATGGTGATTTTCGACAACAGCGCAATCGGCAAGCTGTAGCCTTCGTAAAAGCCGGAGTCCTGGGTGTTGATCTCCAGGTCCGTAAAGGGCGGTTTGACTGACATGTGTTTTGTTTTCTCTCTGTTGCGATCCGACCATCTTGATGGGTCGGTATCGGGGTCAGACCGGCGTTCGCGCGATGGCGCGGTATGTTTCGCCGACCGTTTGGAGGACGCGCGGACCCCGCGCGATGCTTGAGTCTGCCAAATGATTCCCGTGCCAGTTGTCGAATCCGCGACATGTCCGGCACTAAAGCGACGAAAAATGAGACTCGTGCCTGCCGCGCCTCTCTGTATTTCGTTTCTTGACCTGCGCCCTCCATCGGGGAACGGTGCGGGCATGACACTTGATACAGACTTCGTCCGCCGCCAGTTTCCCGCCTTCTCCGAGCCGAGCCTGCAGGGGCAGGCGTTTTTCGAGAACGCGGGCGGCTCCTACACCTGTGGGGCCGTGATCGACCGGCTGATACGGTTCTACCGAGAGCGCAAGGTCCAGCCCTATGCTCCCTACGAGGCCAGCCGGCTGGCGGGAGCCGAGATGGATGAGGCGCGCACGCGACTGGCGGCGATCCTCGGGGTGGAAAGTGATGAGCTGAGCTTTGGCCCCTCGACCACGCAAAACACTTACGTGCTTGCGCAGGCCTTTGCGCAGATGTTGCAGCCCGGCGAAGCGATCGTCGTGACCAATCAGGACCACGAGGCGAACTCCGGACCCTGGCGGCGGCTCTCGGATCGCGGCATCGAGGTCCGGGAATGGCGGCTTGATCCCGACACCGGGCATCTCGATCCCGAGGATCTGGAAAACCTGCTGGACGATGATGTCCGGCTGGTGTGCTTTCCGCATTGTTCGAACGTTGTGGGCGAGATCAACCCGGTGACGGAGATCACGGCCCTGGCCCATGCGGCGGGCGCCTTCACCTGCGTCGACGGAGTGTCGTACGCGCCGCACGGGCTGCCGGATGTGGGCAGCCTGGGCCCCGACATCTACCTCTTCTCGGCCTACAAGACCTATGGGCCGCATCAGGGGCTGATGGTGATCCGCCGCACGCTGGGCCAGTTGCTGCCGAACCAGGGGCACCATTTCAACGGCGACGTGCTCACCAAGCGCTTCACGCCCGCGGGGCCCGATCACGCGCAGGTGGCGGCCTGCGCCGGCATGGCGGATTACATCGACGCGCTCCATGACCACCACATCGGCGGGGCCGCCAGTCCGGTGGAGACGGGCCGCGCCGTGCACGACTTGATGCGCGCACATGAGGTCGCGCTGCTTGCGCCGCTGCTCGAGGCGGTCAAATCGCGCAACTCCGTCCGGCTGATCGGGCCGGGCGACGCAGAGCGGCGTGCACCCACGGTGGCCCTGGCGCTGGAACAGCCGGGCGAAGAGGTGGCCGCTCTGCTGGCCGATCACGGCATCATGGCGGGCGGCGGCGACTTCTACGCGGGCCGCCCGCTGGAGGCGATGGGCGTCGATACACAGAAAGGCGTTCTGCGCCTGAGCTTTACGCATTACACGACCCCCGGCGAGATCGACCAGCTGCTGAACGCGCTCGACGATGTTTTGTGAGCTTTCGGGTTGATCCAAAGCGATTTGGCTTACGTAGCATTTGAAATGAATTGCAAAGGCCTTGCTGCGTGAGTGTGTCTCCTGTTCTTGTGTGGTTTCGCCGCGATCTGCGGTTGAGCGACCATCCGGCCTTGCATGCAGCCTGCGACAGCGGGCGCCCCGTGATCCCGGTCTTTATCCATGACGACAGCGTGGCCAGCTTGGGTGCTGCGCCGAAATGGCGGCTGGGGCTGGGGTTGGAGTGTTTCGACGCTGCGCTCCGCGAGAAAGGCAGCCGCTTGGTGCTGCGGCGCGGAGACGCATTGGAGGTGTTGCAGGATTTGATCGACCAGACGGGAGCCGAGGCGGTCTATTGGTCGCGGCTTTACGATCCCGAAGCGATCAAGCGCGACACCGCGATCAAATCGGCGCTGAAGGAGGCCGGCGTCGAGGCGAAGTCCTTCGGCGGGCATCTGATGTTCGAACCCTGGACGGTCGAGACCAAGACCGGCGGGTTCTACAAGGTCTATACGCCGTTTTGGAACATGGTGAAGAGCCGCGCCGTCGAGGCACCGCTGTCCGCGCCCAGCGAGATTCCGGCGCCGGAGAGCTGGCCCGGCAGCGACGATCTGGACGACTGGCACCTGGGGGCGGCGATGGATCGCGGCGCGGCAGTGGTGCGGCCCCACGTGCGGCTGGGGGAAAAGGCGGCGCAATCGCGGCTGGGGGCCTTCATGGCGCAGATCGTGGCCGGCTATGACGAAACCCGGGATCTGCCTGCGGTGGACGGGACCTCGGGGCTGTCTGAAAACCTCAGCTTGGGTGAGATCAGCCCGCACCAGTGCTGGCATGCCGGGCTGCGGGCGCGGGAAGAGGGAAAGGCGGGCGCCGAGACATTCCTGAAGGAGTTGGTCTGGCGCGAGTTCGCCTACCACCTGATGCACCACACGCCGCAGCTGCTCACTGGCAACTGGAAAGAAGACTGGGACGCCTTCCCCTGGAATCAGGACGAGCGCCTTGCCGAGGTGCGGCGATGGAAACAGGGCCGCACCGGCATCCAGTTCGTCGATGCGGCGATGCGCGAGATGTATGTGACGGGGCGGATGCACAACCGTGGGCGGATGATCGTGGCGAGCTACCTCACCAAGCATCTGCTCTGCCACTGGAAGATCGGGCTGCAGTGGTTCGAGGACTGCCTGATCGACTGGGACCCGGCGAGCAACGCGATGGGCTGGCAATGGTCGGCAGGCTCCGGCCCCGATGCCACGCCCTACTTTCGCGTCTTCAACCCGGTCACACAGCTCGACAAATTCGACAAGGATCGCGCCTACGTGCGCCGCTGGATCGCGGAAGGACGCAAAAGCCCGTCGGAGACCGCGCTGGCCTACTTCGACGCGGTGCCGCGCAGCTGGGGGTTGAGCCCGGAGGACAGCTATCCGGAGCCGGTCGTAGCCGCTGACGAAGGGCGGCAACGAGCCCTTGCGGCTTACGAGAACCGGGAGTTTTAGAAAATGAAGCAATATCAACTTGCTATGGGATATGTGTCAGCCTAGCCTGACCAAGATGCGAAACGGGGAGCGCAGATGGTTTTAACGACGACTCAGGGGCAGGCGGGGCTGCCGCGGTACTTCACGCATGTCTTTGCGATGGCACAGCAGATGCAGAGCGGGCGGGCGGATTTCGTCCTGCCGGACGGGCGCCGCTTTCGGGCCGAAGGGCACGGTCCCGGCCCGGTGGCCGAGCTGCATATCCACAACGAGGATCTCTTTGCACGGCTCATTCGCGAGGGCGATCTGGGGTTCTGCGATGCCTATCTCGATGCCTGGTGGTCCACACCCGATTTGCAGGCCTTCATGGATCTGGTGCACGCGCAGGACAACGAGCACATCTACGACGGCTTTCCGGGCATGATCGTGCTGCGCAACTTCGAGAAGTTCCGCTTCTGGCTGCAGCGCAATCACAAGACACAGGCGCGGCGCAACATCAGTTTTCACTACGATCTCGGCAACGAGTTCTACGGGCTCTGGCTTGACGACACGATGACCTACTCCTCCGCGCTCTTCGAGAACGGGCAAGAGAGCACAGAGAAGGCGCAGATCGCCAAGTACAAGTCCATGGTCGATGAGATGGGCGCGCAGCCGGGCGATCATATCCTCGAGATCGGCTGCGGCTGGGGCGGGTTCGCCGAATACGCAGCACGCGAGCGCGGGCTCAAGGTTACGGGGCTGACAATCTCTGAAGAGCAGTTTAGGTACGCTCAGGAACGTATTGAAAAAGCAGGACTTTCTGATCGCGTCGACTTCAAACTGCAAGATTACCGGGATGAGACGGGCATCTATGACGGGATCGCCAGCATCGAGATGTTCGAAGCGGTCGGCGAGCGCTATTGGCCCGCTTACTTCAACGTGGTGCGCGAGCGGCTGAAGCCGGGCAAGGCGGCCACGCTGCAGATCATCACCGTCGCGGACCGGCGCTGGGCGGTCTACAAGCGCGGGGTGGATTTCATCCAGAAATACATCTTTCCGGGTGGCATGCTGCCGAGCCCCAGCGTATTGCGCGACCAGATCGGCAAGGCGGGGCTGGCGGTGGAACGCTCCATCGAGTTCGGCGAGAGCTATTCCGTGACACTGCGCCGCTGGCACGAGACGTTCAACGAGAAATGGGATCAGGTCAGCGGCTTGGGCTTTGACGAACGCTTCCGTCGGCTGTGGAATTTTTATCTCACCTCTTGTGCTGCGACCTTCCAAAGTGCCAATTGTGATGTCACACAGATCACCGTGAAGCGGCCGGGGTAGGGTCGCACGACTGACAAGGACGACAGATGCCCGACGCCGCCCGCCTCGTTGCAGCCATTTGCATCGGTCTTCTGGGTTACATCGTGTCTCTCCAGATTATCCCGTTGATGCCCGAAAGCACCGATTTCGGTTATTTTGTCTACGTGAACGCGGTGATCGGTGTGTTCGTGGGCTGGACCGTGATGGGCAAGCGTGCGGGCCGCGGGCTCGCGGCGGCAGTGAACAACGGGTTCGGCGGCGCGCTGATGCTGGTGCTCTGGGGGCTTTTCATCCACTCCTGCGTGCAGATGTTCGACCGGGCGATGGCGAATTGGTACAACGGTGCCTTCCAGGCTCTGCTCGCCATCGTGAAATTCATGGCGGAATACGGGCTGGTGATGATCAACCCGCTGGTGATCTTCACGCTGATTGCGGGCGGTCTCTTGGCCGGCCTCTTCACGGAATTCGCCTGGCGGACCTGGCGATGAGCACATGGGGGCCGTGAGCCCGCTCTTCTTTTTCGGCACGCTGCGACACCCGCCACTGCTTGAGGCGGTGCTGGGGGACATCACGCACCTCACGCTCAGTGCGGCCGAGCTGCCGGGCTACCGCGTCAGCGCCGCGCGCGAAGGCCCCTTTCCGGTCATCACGGTGGCGCCAGGTGCCGTCACCTCGGGCCTTCGGGCCGAGGGCCTGCGCCCGAACGATGTGGCGCGGCTCGATTACTATGAACAGGCCTTCGGCTACCAGCTTTGCGATGTCACGCTCGCGGATGGCACCGGCGCGCGCGCCTATTTGCCCCGAGCGGGCGTCTCGACGCCAGACGGCCCCTGGTTGCTGGCGGATTGGGTGCGGGATTGGGCGCCGCTCAGCCTGCGGGCGGCGCGTGAGGTGATGGGCTATCGCGACGCGAAGACACCGGACGAGGTGGGCGTGATCTTCCCGCGCATCCGGGCCCGTGCCTGGTCGCAGATCAACGCGGCCAACAGTCGCCATGGCGCCGGGACGCTCGACGGGCAGATCGACATCGTCGACCGCCGCCGGGTCTATTCGGAGTTCTTCGCGCTTGACGAGATCGACTTGCGGCACCGCCGATTTGACGGCGACATGGGGCCGCAGACAACCCGCGGCGTCTTCGTCGTCTCGGACGCGGCGCTGGTGCTACCCTATGACCCGCAGCGGGACCGTGTGCTGCTGGTGGAGCAGTTGCGTGTCGGCCCGCTGGCGCGCGGTGACCGGGCCTGCTGGCAGCTGGAGCCCATCGCGGGGCTGATCGACCCCGGCGAGACGGCCGAGCATGCGGCCCGTCGTGAGGCCGAGGAAGAGGCGGGCCTGACCCTTGGCGCCTTGCATCCCGTGGGCGAAACCTATGCCTCGCCCGGCAATTCAACCGAGTTCTACTATACTTTCGTCGGGATCGCCGATTTGCCCGATGAAACGGCTGGCCTCGGCGGGCTGGAAGCCGAGCACGAGGACATTCGCGCGCATCTGATGTCCTTCGACGCGCTGATGGCGCTCTGCGACAGCGGCCAGGCGGCCAATACGCCGCTGGTGATGATCGCCTATTGGCTGGCCCGCCACCGGGACCGATTGCGCAGCGCCTCTTGAGGTCGCCTCACCGCACGGCTAGGTGTTGAGAACGCTGAGAGAAGGACCTCACCCATGCATGTTGCGAGCGATCTGGCTGCGGCCATTGGAAACACCCCTCTCATTCGCTTGAAACAGGCCAGCGAGGCGACGGGCTGCGAAATTCTCGGCAAGGCGGAGTTCATGAACCCCGGCCAGTCGGTAAAGGACCGTGCGGCGCTCTACATCATCAAGGATGCGGTCGAGAAAGGGCTGCTGCGCCCCGGCGGCACGATCGTCGAGGGCACCGCAGGAAACACCGGTATCGGGCTGGCGCTGGTGGGCGCCTCGATGGGCTTCAAGACGGTGATCGTGATCCCCGAGACCCAGAGCCAGGAGAAGAAGGACATGCTGCGGCTCGCAGGCGCTGAGCTGGTGCAGGTGCCTGCGGCGCCCTATCGCAATCCGAACAACTTCGTGCGCTATTCCGAGCGGTTGGCGGCCGAGATGGCGCGCACGACAAACGAAGGTGTGATCTGGGCCAACCAGTTCGACAATGTCGCCAACCGCCAGGCCCATGTCGAGACCACGGCCCCCGAGATCTGGGAGCAGACCGGCGGCAAGGTCGATGGCTTCATCTGCGCTGTGGGCTCGGGCGGGACGCTGGCGGGGGTGTCGGAGGTGCTCAAACCCAAAGGTGTGAAGATCGGCCTGGCCGATCCCGATGGCGCTTCGCTCTACAATTACTACACCAAGGGCGAGCTTGCGATGTCCGAGGGCTCGTCGATCAACGAAGGGATCGGGCAGATCCGCATCACCAAGAACCTTCAAGGCTTCACACCCGACTATGCCTACAACATCCACGATTCCGAAGCGCTGCCGGTAGTGTTCGATCTGCTGCAGAACGAGGGGCTGTGCCTCGGTGGCTCGTCCGGCGTGAACATCGCAGGGGCCATGCGCATGGCGCGCGACCTCGGCCCGGGCCATACCGTCGTGACGATCCTGTGCGACTATGGCACACGCTACCAGTCGAAGCTCTTCAACCCGGAGTTTCTGAAGGAGAAGGGGCTGCCCGTGCCTGGCTGGCTCGATCGCGCGCCCATGAGCATTCCCGGCGTCTTCGAAGACGCATGAGGCGCGTCCTCACAGCTCTTCTGACGGTTGTTCTCGCCCTTTGGGTGGGTGTGGCCGCAGCGCAGCACACCGCCCCCGAGGGCCTAGACTACGACGCCTGGGAGCAGCTGGCAGAGCTGTCCGAGACCGCCATCGACAACCAGGAAAGCAGCAGCGAGCAATTCGAGGCGCTGCGCAGCAGCATCGCCGATTTCCGGGCGCGGTTTTCATCGGCACGCTCGGTCAATGCGGAGCGGATCGCCACGCTGCGCGCGCAGATCGAGGCGCTTGGCCCGGCACCCGAGGACGGCAGTGAACCGGCGGAGCTGGCCGCCCGGCGGGCAGAGCTCGAAACACAGCTCCAGACCTTGCAAGCGCCCGTGCAGGTGGCCGATGAGGCCTTCCGCCGCGCCGACGGGCTGATCCGGGAAATCGACATCATCATCCGCGAGCGCCAGGCAGAGCGCCTGTTGTCGCTGGGCCCGTCACCGCTGAACCCGGTGCATTGGCCGATCGCTCTGCGCGAGTTCGGCACGATCCTGTCGCGCCTGGGCGAGGAGTCGCAAAGCTGGGCAGATCCCGAAAACCGGCGGCAACTGCGCGAGAACGCTCCGCTGACCCTGCTGCTGTTTGCTGTCGGGTTGCTCCTGATCATCCGCGGACGGGCCTGGGCGGGGTTTGCGCTAAGCCACCTGCGCCGCTGGGGTGGGCCGGGCAGCGGCGTCTGGCGCTTTCTGGTCTCGCTCTTCCGGATCATCATCCCGCTGATCGGGCTGGTGATTTTCGTCGAAGCGTTGCGCAGCACCGGGCTGGCGGGCGAGCGCACCAACCAGATCCTCGACGGGCTGCCGATCTGGGGCGGGGTGCTTCTGGGGTTCCGCTGGCTGGCCGAACGGCTCTTCGCCCGCGACCAGGACGACGCGCTGATTCACCTGACCGACGCCAAGCGCTCGCAGGCGCGGTTCTATACGCTGCTGCTGTCGGTGCTCTTCGTGATGCGTGGGGCCGCGGAGATGATCCTGCAATTCGACGGCGCCGCGCCGGAGACCAGAGCCGTGGTCGCCTTCCCCATCGTGCTGCTGACCGGGCTGGTGCTGGCCACCATCGGGCAGCTCTTGCGTGGTCTGGGGACCGAGGCGGCGGAGGGAGAAGACGAGAACGCACGTGGCGCCGGGTTGGTGCGGGTGCTGCGCTTTGCCGGCATTGCGATGATCTTTGTATCGATCGCCGCTCCGGCGATGGCCGCCATCGGTTATGAGGCTGCGGGGGACGCGCTGCTCTACCCGACGCTGGTCAGCGCGCTGCTGCTCGGGTTGGTGCTGGTGCTGCAACGCTTCTCGGCGGATGTCTATTGTCTGGTGACCGGGCAAGGGCCGCAGGGGCGCGATGCGCTGATCCCGGTGCTGATGGGTTTTGTGCTTCTGATCGCAGCGAGCCCGCTCCTGGCGCTGGCCTGGGGCGCGCGCGTCGCCGATCTGACCGAGCTCTGGGCAACCTTCAGCCGCGGCTTCGCCATTGGCGAGACGCGGATCTCCCCCGGAGACTTTCTGACCTTCGCGATCATCTTCGTTGCGGGCTACACGCTGACCCGGCTGATCCAGGGGGCGCTCCGCAGCAATGTGCTGCCGAAGACGCGCATCGATATCGGCGGGCAGAACGCGATTGTGTCAGGCGTCGGCTATGTGGGGATCTTCCTTGCGGCCCTGCTGGCGATCACCGGAGCGGGGATCAACCTGTCGTCGCTGGCCATCGTGGCCGGCGCGCTGTCGGTGGGGATCGGGTTCGGCCTTCAGAACATCGTGCAGAACTTCGTCTCCGGTATCATCCTGCTGATCGAACGGCCGATTTCCGAAGGCGACTGGATCGAGGTGGGCGGGCAGATGGGATATGTGCGCGACATCTCGGTGCGTTCCACCCGGATCGAGACGTTCGACCGCACCGATGTGATCGTGCCCAACGCCGATCTGGTCTCGGGCACGGTCACCAACTTCACCCGGGGCAACAAGGTGGGGCGGTTGATCGTGCAGATTGGCGTGGCCTACGGAACCGACACGCGCAAGGTTGACCGCATCCTGCGCGAGATCGCCGAGGACCAGCCCATGGTGCTGCGCAACCCGGCGCCGCTCATCCTGTTCAACAACTTCGGAGCGGACTCACTGGAGTTCGAAATCCGTGCGATCCTGCGCGATGTGAACTGGATCATGGCGGTGAAGAACGACATCAACCACGCCATCGCCGAGCGGTTCGCAGAGGAGGGCATCGAAGTGCCCTTCGCACAGCGCGACATCTGGCTGCGCAACCCTGAAGTGCTCCATCCCGGCCCATCCGAGCCCTCGCCGAAGGACAGCGAAGGCTGAGTGCGGCAGGCCTGCAGCGCGGGCAATACGGGCCCCCCTGCCTGCCAGCAACAGCGTTTTGGCTCTTGCAAAGCGCGGCTCAGCCGGGCTACACCGCCCGGACGGAGCGGTGGCCGAGTGGTCGAAGGCGCACGCCTGGAAAGTGTGTAGGCGGGAGACCGTCTCCAGGGTTCGAATCCCTGTCGCTCCGCCAGATCACCACAGAGCGTCTGATCGTGTCCTGACGGCTCGCGCAGCCTCGGTGCTTCCGGGGTGCGACACCGCAATTGGCCGCATTGGGTCAGGCCTACGGCTTGGCTAGCACACCACGATTCTCCGCATATCGGCCAAACGCAGACCGCCACCACGAACCGCCAATCCGGCGACAACGTGCACTCCACAACAGGAGTGCGGCTATCGCCTTGGAGGTGGTTTGGGAGCTTGTTAGACTGTGCCGCATGAAGAAGACGGCACCGCTCCTCACCTCGCTCGAGAAGGCATGCTTTCAAGTGGTGGCTCACGGTCTCTCGCGCCTTCTGCGCAGGGAGATGCGGGTTGAGCTGCGCCGACTCGAGCGACAGCCGAAGATCCGCAGCTACCTGGAGGTTGGCAGCTTTCTGGCGCTTCTCTTTGCGCTTTCCATCGTCGCGGCGAGCCTCGGCTGGATTGCTTTCGGCGCCTTCTTTCTCCTCGTTATCATCCTGTTTCGCTAGGTTGCGTCAGCCTGCCGCAGGCGTGGCGCAACTCTCTGACAATCCAAGGCTTTTGGCGCGTATACGAATGTATGCTATTGAATTTTATAAATAATTTTAATCCAACTGTCACAAGGACACGTAAGCCGGGTATCAGCAATCATGGAGAACTCAATGGGAACTTTGATGACCGTCCTCGCCTTCGGCACTGTGGGTTTCGTTGCAGTGTTCGCCTACATGAATGCCCGCGCAACCGAGCGGCTAAAAGACGACCCGTCGCACAAGCCGTCCTCGCTTTGCGTCAAAAGTGGCCATTGGCAAGCCGCTGGCCAATAACGCCACTCACTGTTGAACGACCTTTGCAATGCTTTGACGCCGGGCTCTGGTGCCCGGCGTCGCTGCCTTCAATCTGCATCGATGCCGAACGTGTTCTTCCCCAAACTGGCTGGCGTCTCGCATCCGCTGATGTCCCAGACCGTTGAGACATGCACCCACGCATGCTTCGCCACAGTGCAAGAGACACCCCGGCCCAAGGGCCCTTCAGCGATCCCATCGCGGGGTCGACCTCGCAACCGCGGACAGCGAAACGATCCTCTCAATTGCCGGCGTCGATCCCGAAGATACCCCTGAGTTGCGCGATGGTTTTGGGCGACATCCGGTAGTATCCGCCGATCTCTTCATCGTTCAGACCATAATCGACCATTGCGATCAGCGCGTTGCGCGGGCAGGGCCCGAGTTTGTCGAAGATGTGGTCTGACAGGATGTCGCGGTAATCGCTCCGCGAACCGCATCTTCCATCCTGCCGAGGATGCACGGGAGGTTCTGTCGCTGAGGCACGCGACATCTGCAGTGACACGTCGGCCATGGTCGGTCTCCAGTTTGGCATTCACCTTCAGCTGTGCTGCGCGCGCCCGGCGTCTGCGATACCTGCCTGCGGCGCATATTGGTTTCGAGTCGAAACTAAGTTTGCTCTAGATCTCTTGTCAAAGTGATTTCGCTTCGATACTACTTTTGGCATGTCGCTGCCTGTCACCCCGTCAGACCGTATCGCGGAATTGCTCATCCACATCGGGCGCTCGTCCCGAAGCGAGGATGAGCGCTCCACACTCACGGCAGCGCAATGGACCTGCCTTCGGTTCTTCGCGCGGGCCAATCGCACCACCCGCACCCCATCGGGTTTCGCGAGTTTTCATGCAACAACGCGCGGCACCGCCTCGCAGATCATCAAATCTCTGGAAGCGCAGGACATGATTGTCCGTCGGAAATCCCCCGATGATGGCCGCAGCGTGTTTTTCGACCTGACAAAGGCGGGGTGTGCCGCGCTTGAGAGCGATCCGCTGGGGCACCTGATCGCGGTGATCGACAGCCTCGATCACACTGACAGGGCTGCATTCCTGTCGACCCTGAACCGGCTGACCTCGGCGCTTGCCGAGAGCCGCGGGGCGCGTGCCTTCGGCACTTGCGGCGACTGTGCGCATTTCACCTCGACCGGGCAAAGTGGCTATTGCAGCTGCATGTCAAAAGAGCTCGACGTCGACCGGATCGACCAGCTCTGCGCCAGCTACAGCCCATTTGCCCCTGCGGGAAAGGATGCCGATGTCAGAGCGTGAGCCAAGCGCCGGGTCGGCCCGGCTGCCGCGCATGATTGCCGTCAGCAGCGGCAAGGGCGGGGTCGGAAAATCGACCGTCACCGTGAACCTGGCCGTTGCCCTCGCGCGCACAGGCCAACGTATAGGGATCGTCGATGCCGACATCTACGGGCCTTCGGTGCCGGGCATGCTGGGCATCGCCGCGGACACGCCGCCTGCGATGTCGCCTGACCGCAAGGTGATCCCGTCGGAGGCCTTTGACGTGAAGGTCATCTCGATGGCGATGCTGTCGGATGATGATGCGCCGGCAATACTGCGCGGACCAATGGTCACGAAGTACCTGCAGATGTTTGTGCGTCAGGTGGATTGGGGCGAACTGGACCTGCTGCTGCTCGACCTGCCGCCCGGAACGGGTGATATTCAGTTGACACTGGCGCAGGCCTTTCCGCTGGCCGGCGCTGTGGTCGTCACCACCCCGCAGGACGTGAGCCTGAAGATCGCGCGTCGCGGGGTGCGCATGATGGAACAGGTCAACGTGCCCATCCTCGGTGTCGTCGAGAACATGAGCGGCTTCACCTGTCCGTCCTGCGGCACGGTCACGAACATCTTTCACCAGGGCGGGGGCGAGGCGGCCGCAGAGCAGCTCGATGTCGATTTCCTCGGCCGCGTGCCACTGGACCCGGCCATTGTCGACGCCGGCGACGACGGTCGCCCGCTTGTCGTGTCACAACCGGAGAGCCCGGCGGCCAGTGCGTACCGCAGCATTGCTGACGCGCTTGGGGCGGCTCCGAGCTTGGAGGGCGGCATCGTGACGCCCTTCGCCTGGACGCTCTCCGACGGCTCAGGCAAGCCGGCCCCAGCCACGCCGATTTCAGGCGGTGCGCCGGATCGGCTTGTGCGGCTCGATCACGATCAGGCGGGGCTCATCCTGCACTGGGCCGATGGACAGGAGCAGCGCTTTGTCCCGCGTGATCTGCGGATCGCCTGTCAGTGCGCCAAGTGCCGGGACGAGATCACCGGCAACCGCGTGCTTGCGCCGGACAGCGTGTCGCGCGGCATCGCGATCACGCGCATCTGGAGCGTCGGGAACTACGCACTTGGCATGGCCTTCAGCGATGGCCATGACACCGGGATCTACACGTTCGAACAGTTGCGCGGACTGCGGGGAGCGACGCTCGAAGATGTCTGACAACCTGTCCCGGAGACGTATCCGCGCGCAGTCGTCGCCCGGGGAGGAGAACTTGATGGGGTTCGTCCTCGACGCGCCGCTGTCTGAGGGGCCCGCGATGGATCTGATACCGCTCGATGCGCAGACGCCACTGGGTCGTGAGCTGTTGAGCGTGGCGGGTGTCGACAGGGTCGAGCTCGCCAGCGCGACGGTATGGGTCAGCAAGACCGAAGCTGCCGATTGGGCGATGCTCAAGCCTGCGGTCGCCCTGGCGATCCGGCAGGTGCTGGAGGAAACGGACAGCCCCCTCGGCGCGGTCGGATCAGACGCGGCGCCTTCGGAGGATACTGCTCTGTTGCGCGCCGTCAAAGAGCTGTTGGACCGGCAGGTGAACCCTTCGGTTGCGGCTCACGGCGGTCACATCTCGGTCGAACAGGTCGAAAACGGTAGGGTTCATCTGCGCATGTCCGGTGGCTGCCAGGGCTGCGCCGCCTCCTCGGCCACCTTGCGTCAGGGGGTGGAGCGGATGCTGCGTGCCGCCTTGCCCGAGATCGCCGAGATTGTGGACGTCACCGACCACGAGGCGGGGCAGACGCCCTTCTATGCGCGCGACCCGGGCGCGTCAGCCATGCTGGATCGGACAATCCCGCCCGGGGTCGTCGAATGGTCGGACGGTCAGGTCGTCGTCGATCCCGACTATCTTGCCCCGCGGCTCGGGCTCACGCCGCAGGCGCTGCGCGCGGGCCTGCAGAGCGGCGAGGTCGTCGGAGTGACGGAAACCGGGATCGGGGAGAAAGAGGGCAGCGCCCGCATTGTGCTGCGCAGTGCCACCCGCGCCTGGGCGGCAGAGTTGGGTCCCGATGGCACCGCACGAGAGGTGCCGCCGCCCCGAGAGGCAACAGCTGCCTCTCAACAGGAGCGTGCCCTGGCGGCGCGGGTACGGGCGCATCTGGAGGCGCTTCCGGAGGAGGCCAAGCCGATCACCTACGGGGCCTTGGCGCGCGCGCTCGGGCTTTGGGCGCCGGGATCGGTGCGCAAGATCACCCGCGCGCTCGAGATGACCATGCAGGAAGACGCGCAACATGGGCGGCCGTTCATCGCCGCCCGTGCGATCAGCCGAGGGACCGGTGGACTGCCTGGCAGGGGCTTTTTCGATCTTGCCCGTGCCCTGTCCCGCGGACCCGACGCAAACGAGAGTGACCAGGCCTTTCATGCCCGGGAACTCCATCGGACCACACGCCGGCCGGCAGACGCCGGCGGGGTCGGGACAGTCTGAAGACCAAGACCAACACGGTCCGGTCGCGCTGACACCGCGCCGGGCCGTTTTCAAAGACCGTGTCGATTGATGTAGCGCAACTCGCGCGGCTCCGGCTGTGCGATGCCTCCTTCTATCGGAGCCACGGCGCGGGATCACCGCGGTCGAAGATCAACGCCGGCACAACAGGCGCAACAGGATTGAGGGCCTATGAAAGACAATCAGACCCGCGGCGATTACATCCGGCAGGACAGCTCCGGTACGCCGTGGCACAGCCGACCCGTGGCCGACGCACTGAAGGCCTTCGGCGTCGGCTCGGAGGGTTTGACCGAGGCCGAGGCCGCGGAGCAGCGCAAGCGCCACGGACCCAACCGGTTGCCCGCCCCAAAGCCCCCCGGCCCCCTGGCGCGGTTTTTGCGACAGTTCCATAACCTTCTGATCTATGTGCTGATTGCGGCCGCAACCGTCACTGCAGCCCTGGGCCATCTTGTCGACACGCTCGTGATCGCGGCGGTCGTTCTGGTCAATGCGGTCATCGGGTTCGTGCAGGAGGGGCGCGCCGAAGGGGCGTTGTCTGCCATTCGCGACATGTTGGCACCGGATGCCCGCGTCTTGCGACACGGTCGGCGCCATACCGTTCCGGCCGAAGCCCTGGTTCCTGGCGACATCGTTCTGCTGGAGCCTGGCGACAGGGTGCCCGCCGATCTTCGATTGACCGCAACGAACAGCCTGCGCGTCCAGGAGGCTGTGCTGACCGGCGAGTCCGTCGCCGTCGAGAAAGGGGCCGACCCCGTCCCGGCCGATGCGGCCTTGGGCGATCGCAGATCGATGGCCTTCAGCGGCACGCTGGTTGCGGCGGGCAGGGGGCAGGGCCTTGTGGTTGCAACGGGTGCCGCGACGGAGATCGGGCGGATCAGCGGCCTTCTCAAGTCGGTCGAGACGGGGACCACGCCGCTGCTGAAACAGATGGAGGTCTTTGCCCGCGGTCTGACCGTTGTCATTTTGGCCCTTGCCGCCCTGATCCTCGCGTTCGGGTTCTTCGGTGCGGGGCTGCCCTTCAGCGAGATTTTCATGGCCGTCGTGGGGTTGACAGTCGCGGCCATTCCCGAAGGGCTACCTGCGATCCTAACCGTGACACTCGCCATTGGGGTACAGCTGATGGCGAAGCGGCGGGCCATCGTGCGGCGGTTGCCGGCCATCGAGGCGCTGGGGTCGGTTTCGGTGATCTGCTCCGACAAGACCGGCACGCTCACCCGCAACGAGATGACGGTTGCGTCAGTCGCGACGGCAAAACGGCTCTTCGCGGTGTCCGGTGCGGGCTATGCCCCCGTAGGAGGCATAAGCCTCGGCGAGCGGGAGGTGTCGGCCTCCGATTATCCGCTTCTGGCGGATGTCGCGCTCGGGGCCGCGCTTTGCAATGACGCCGATCTCGCGATGACCGATGGCGACTGGCGCATCGACGGTGACCCGATGGAGGGTGCGCTTCTGACCTTTGCCTGCAAGGCGGGGCTTGATCTCGACGCCCTGCGCAAGGCCAACCCGCGGACCGATGCCATTCCCTTCGACGCCCAGCATCGGTTCATGGCCACGCTGCACCATGACCACGCAGGCGGAACAGCGATCCATGTGAAGGGCGCGCCGGAACGGATCATCCCGATGTGCACGAGCG
Source organism: Roseobacter sinensis (assembly GCF_025755255.1). Classification (GTDB taxonomy): domain Bacteria; phylum Pseudomonadota; class Alphaproteobacteria; order Rhodobacterales; family Rhodobacteraceae; genus Roseobacter; species Roseobacter sinensis. The sequence goes on from NZ_JALIEB010000006.1 coordinate 122,628, forward strand.
CGCATGGCGAGGAGGATGGCGCCCAACCCATCGACCCCGACTACTGGACGAGGCGTGCGCAGGAGATTGCGGAACGCGGCCAGCGCGTCATCGCGATTGCTTTGCGGTCCGATGTGTCGGACAGGCGCAGGCTGACCTTCTCTGCGGTGGAGGGCGGCCTTACGCTCCTCGGGCTCGTTGGGCTGATCGATCCCCCGCGGGACGAGGCGGTCGCGGCCGTCGCCGAGTGTCAATCGGCCGGCATCCGGGTGAAGATGATCACCGGCGATCATGCAGGCACGGCGATGGCGATCGCGCGCGAGTTGGGCCTTGAGCGCAGCACCGAGGTTCTGACCGGGGCCGAAATCGACTGCCTCGATGACGCTGCGCTGAGGACGCGCGCGCTGCAGGTCGATGTCTTTGCGCGCACCAGCCCCGAAAACAAGCTGCGGCTGGTCGAGGCCTTGCAGGCGATGGGCCAGACGGTGGCGATGACCGGTGACGGGGTGAACGACGCACCTGCGCTCAAGCGGGCGGACATCGGCGTGGCCATGGGCCGTACCGGGACCGAAGCGGCCAAGGAGGCGGCGGAGATCGTTCTGGCCGACGACAACTTTGCGACGATTGCGGCGGCGGTCCGGTCCGGGCGCACGGTCTATGACAATCTCAAGAAAGCCATCGTCTTCCTGCTCCCGGTCAACGGCGGGGAGGCGCTGGCGCTGATCATCGCGCTGCTGCTCGGGCTGACGCTGCCGATCACGCCGGTGCAAATCCTCTGGGTCAATATGGTCAGCTCGGTCGTGCTGGCCATGGCCTTGGCCTTCGAAGCGGCCGAGCCGAATATCATGCGCCGTCCGCCGCGACCTGCCGACGAGCCGATCTTGTCGCGTTTCGTCCTTTGGCGCGTCGGCTTCGTCTCGCTGCTGTTCTGTCTCGGCATCTTCGGCATGTTCACCCATGCGATGGATCGCGGTGCCAGCCTCGAAGAGGCCCGGACCGTCGCCGTCAATACCTTGGTCGTGATGGAAATCTTCTATCTCTTCTCCGTCAGATTCCTGAACTCCTCGTCGCTGTCGTTGAAGGCGATGCTCGGCACACCGCCCGTCCTGATCGCGATCACGGCGGTGACCGCTCTGCAACTGGCCTTCACCTATGCACCCTTCATGGAGCTCTTCTTCGACACGCGCCCCATCGGCGTGGCGCAAGGGCTCATGATCCTCGCGGTCGGCCCGGTCCTCCTGCTGCTGCTGGAGGTCGAAAAGCAGGTTGTCCGAGCACTGCGATCGCGCAGCCAAGGCATCGACCCAAATCCCCCTGAAACCCAGAAAAGGAGCTAACCGAAATGGGCAGCATGAAAGCCGCCGTCGTCACCGACTTTACGCAGCCGCTCGACATCCGAGAGGTCGAGCGACCGACCGTGTCAGACGGCAAGGTCGTCGTGAAGATCGAGGCCTGTGGCGTTTGTCACACCGATCTGCACGCCGCGCGCGGTGACTGGCCCGTGAAGCCGACACCGCCATTCATACCCGGGCACGAGGGCGTCGGTACCGTCGCGGAGGTGGGCCGCGGCGTGACGTCCGTGAAGGAAGGCGACCGGGTCGGCGTGCCCTGGCTGCACACGGCCTGCGGCCATTGCCGGCACTGCGTGGGCGGGTGGGAGACACTCTGCCCCGATCAGTCCAACACCGGCTACAGCGTGAATGGCGGGTTCGCGGAATATGTGCTGGCCGATCCGGGCTATGTCGGGCACCTCCCGCGTGCCCTCGAGTTTTCGCCCGCCGCACCGATCCTGTGTGCCGGGGTCACGGTCTACAAAGGGTTGAAGGAAACCGATGCGCGCCCCGGTCAGACGGTCGCAATCGTCGGCGTGGGCGGTCTCGGGCACCTGGCAGTGCAATACGCCAAGGCGATGGGGTTTCACGTCATCGCCGTGGATATCTCGGATGAGAAGCTTGCCTTGGCCGCGTCGCTCGGGGCGGATCTGACGGTGAATTCCGCCACAACCGATGCGGCAGCCGAGCTTCAGAAAGGCGGCGGTGTCGAAGGCGTTCTGGTCACTGCGGTCTCGCGCGACAGCTTTGCCCAATCCGTCGGGATGCTGGGCCGGGGCGGCACGATGAGCCTCGTCGGTCTGCCACCCGGCGCCTTCGACCTTCCGATTTTCGAGGTCGTGCTGATGCGGAAGACCATCCGCGGGTCGATCGTGGGCACGCGAAACGATCTGGTCGAGGCGCTGGAGTTTGCGGCCGAAGGCAAGGTCGCCTCGCACTACAGCACGGATCGGCTCGACAACATCAACGGGATCTTCGACCGGATGGAACAGGGCCAGATCGAGGGGCGTGTCGTGATGGAGATCTGAGCTTTCGACGGTTGGGTGTCGGACGACGTGCGAGTCGAGAAGGTGGATCATGACAGAGGCAATCGAGGGGTATCTGTTTTACGAGATCGCGGCGCTGCTCGTTTTAGCGGCGGGGGTCGGATTTATTGGCCTGATGCTGCGTCAGCCGCTGATCGTGAGTTTCATCGCCGTCGGCATCCTTGCGGGGCCGTCCGTGCTGGACATCGCGCAATCGCATCAGCAGATCGATCTTCTGGCCGAGTTGGGGATCGCGCTTCTCCTCTTCCTCGTCGGCCTGAAGCTCGACTTCAATCTTGTCAGGACATTGGGGCCCGTCGCGCTGGTGACCGGCCTCGGCCAGGTGATCTTCACGACGGTTTTCGGTTTCCTGATTGCGCTCGCGCTCGGGATACCTCCGCTGACGGCGCTCTACGTCGCCATCGCCCTGACGTTCTCCTCGACGATCATCATTGTGAAGCTGCTGTCGGACAAGCGCGAGATCGATGCCTTGCACGGGCGCATCGCACTGGGCTTTCTGATTGTGCAGGATGTGGTCGTTGTGGTGGCCATGATCTCGCTGGCCGCCATCGGTGTTGGTGGCGCGGCCACGGGTGATGGCGCCGTCGGCGATGTGCTGATCGTCCTGGGCTACGGGGTGGCGATGCTGGTCTTCGTGGTTGTGGTCATCCGATACGTCGCAACGCCGGTCGTCGAGCGCCTTGCGCGCGCGCCCGAGCTTCTGGTGTCCTTCGCCATCGGTTGGGCGGCCCTTCTCGCTGCAATCGGACACTACCTGGGCTTTGGCAAGGAACTCGGCGGATTGCTCGCCGGCGTTTCGCTGGCCTCGACCCACTTCCGCGAGGCCATCTCCGCACGGCTTGCGAGCTTGCGCGATTTCCTTCTGCTGTTCTTCTTCATCGCACTGGGGGCCTCGCTCGATCTGTCCGTTCTGGGCACCAATGTCGGACCGGCCATCGTGCTGTCGCTTTTCGTTCTGATCGGCAATCCGTTGATCGTGCTGACGATCATGGGCGCCATGGGTTATCGCAAGCGGACGGGCTTCCTGGCAGGGCTGACCGTCGCTCAGATCAGCGAATTCTCCTTGATTTTCATGGCGATGGGCGTGGCGATCGGTCATGTCTCGGAAGATGCCCTGGGATTGGTGACGCTGGTCGGGCTCGTGACCATTGCCGCCTCCACCTACATGATCACCTTCTCGCACCAGCTCTACAGCGCCTTCGAGCCGCTGCTTGGTCCGTTCGAGCGGCGATCGGCCGGGGCGGAACAGGAGGAGAGCGCGGAGATGGCGCGGCCATATGATGCGATCGTCTTCGGGCTCGGCCGCTACGGCCTCGGGATCGCCTCGGCGCTGCAGGACGGCGGCAAACAGGTCCTCGGCGTGGATTTCAGCCCCGATGCGGTTCGCCATGCACGGCAGATGGGCCAGGAGGCCGTTTTCGGTGATGCAACCGACCCCGAATTTCTGGCGCATCTGCCGCTGGCGCGCGCGGAGTGGCTGGTCATGGCGGTTCCCGAACACGCGACCGGCCTTTCACATGACGATCCCCGCCACGCGCTGCTGAAGGCGGTCCGCGATCTTGGTTATGACGGCAAGATCGCCGTCGCAGCGCACCTGCAAGAGACGGCCGCGCGCCTTGCCTCTGACCGGGCCGACCTTGTCCTGATGCCCTACCGCGATGCGGCCTATGCAGCAGCCCGGATGATCGCGGGCGAGGCGCTTGCCGCGCGGCCGGTTATCGAAGATCCCGAAGGTCAAAAGGAACTGCCAGCATGACATCAAAAGGTCTCCGCCTCCGCCGTATTCTTGCGGTTACGGACGACAGCTATGCCCAAGTGGCTTTGCGCAGTGCTGTGGCGCTCGCAGAGGCTCATGGTGCCGCGCTGGAGGTTCTCGCCTGCGTCGAGCCGCCAAACGACATGGGGATCATCGCGCGCCTGACCCGCTCGGACCGGCAGACGCTGACCAAACATCTTCTCGACCAGAAGCGCGCGACGATCCGGGCGCGATTGAAGGACATGTTTCCGGATCGGCAGATCGAGCCGCATATCGCCCTCGGCAAACCCTTTCTCGAGATCATCCGGAAGGTCTCCGAGACCGACAGCGATTTGGTTGTGAAGGCCGCCGACCCGCTGTCGGGGGCCAGTCGGTTCCTCTATGCCAGCACGGACCAACATCTCTTGCGGAAGTGCCCCTGTGCTGTCTGGCTTCAGATGCCAGCCGCGCCGGTCACGCCGCGGCGTGTTCTCGCGGCAGTCGACCTCGATTCCGAGGATGTGGCCGAACCTGAAACCTTGACGGCCTTGAACCGGCAAGTCGTTGATGTGGCGCGTGGAATCGCCCGTGGGCCCGAGGCGCAGGTCATCGTGCTTCACGCCTGGGATGCCGTCGGCGAGGGCGTTGTCTGGGCCTTTACCAGCGGGATGGACGCGCGGCTCTCCTCGGATCGGTACGTGAAGGAGGTTCTCAAGAGTCGCCGGCAGGCCATGAACCGCTTCATCGCGTCGGTCGAGGACCCCAACAGACCTGGCCCGCCTCTTTTGCCGAAGCTCATACGCGGCGCACCGGAGCAGGTCATCGAAGCGCAAAGCCGCACCCTGCATGCCGATCTTGTCGTGATGGGCACCGTGGCGCGGACGGGCGTCAGCGGTGTCTTCATCGGAAACACCGCCGAAAACATCATCAACAGCCTGGGATGCCCGGTCCTGGCCGTGAAACCGGACGGCTATGTTAGTCCAGTCCTGCTGAATTGAGCGGCTTCTTTGCGGCCTATCGGACCTTCCGTCTGCGCATGTGAGGAAGGTCGGCTTTGCCGCGTCGGAGCCATTCGTCGCATGACGATACCGCGCGTTCGAGCCGCGGCTGCCTCGGGGGGGTGCTGCCGCAGAGGAGGAGGGGGTGGATGTCCGGCTTGGCTCGCTGAGTGCCCGTCGCCGATGTCATCCGGTAGTCTCAAGGCAGAAGACTTGTGTCAAAGGCCCGTGCGAAACCGCGGTCTGGCGAGCGATGCGACAGGATTTCGTCGGGTGCTCAAACCCGAGACTCGCCAAGTTGATCCCCAGCGCGCCCTACGGCTTTTCTACGTAGAGAGAATTGGCATCCAGCAGCCGACCTGGGCGCATCCGTGGCGTTTTGTCAGCCGGAGCCACAGCGGCCACGTCTCTGCACATGAGCCCTTGCTACTTGCCGCGCAGGACTCACTTGTCGCGAATTTTTCCGCGCAGGCCGAGGGAGACACGCCGAGACATCGCCGAAACGCTCGCGGGATGTGTTCGGCAGCAAAAAAGCCCGCGTCATTCTGGACCACCGTCAGGGGAGCATCGCCGCGGTGGAGCAGCGATGCGGCGGGACTGCCCCGCAACCGTTCCAGACACTGCGCCGGGCTGATGCCCATCTCGTCCGAAAGCCGCCGGGAAAACTCTTCTCACTCATCCCGGCTTGCGCGACCTGTGACGAGACCGTCTTGCAGAATGTCGGCCTGACCTGTGGTCGAGGTTTTGTGCAAGGACCTGTCCGATCAGTCAGCGCGGAAAGCAGGCAAGCTGAACTGGGCTTATCCAATCGTCCGGCAGCGCGGGAACGACATCATCTCAAAGGAACCCTAGCCCAGGTGCAAGAGGTGAGCGGACGCCTCAGGTACCCGCCGCCACCTGACCGCTGAGCCACGCGTCAGACAGGCGCTGGCGGTCATTGCGCAAGGATCGGGTCGAAAGGAAGGCCTCGCCGCTGCACCCTCGAGCGCAAAGTTACGAGGTCGCCGCATGTCTGTCATACGCCGTTTGTCCGGTGCCGCCTATGGCACGCATTTCGCCGATCAGGTCGCACTTGTCTCTGTCCCGCTGATCGCGGCTTTGGCTTTTGATGCGTCCCCTGCAGTGATCGGAACCCTCGTGGCCTGCCAGTCGTCCGCCCATCTGCTGGGGTCCGTTCCATTTGGGCTCCTCGTGGACAAGCGGCAGTTGCGGCACCTTGCGATGGCCTCGGCGCTCATCTCGGCATCGGGCTTCGCCCTGGCCACGGTCAGCGTGCTGTTGCAGATCATTGTTCTGTTCGGCATGGCGATCACCCTGGCGGGCTTTGGCGTTGTGCTGTTTGGTTTGACGGCGCTGTCGATCATTCCGCAAGTCGCGCGGGCCGATGGGCTGGGCCGCGCGAACGCCGCCATCGAGGTGCCCAGAGCAATGTGCTCTTTTGTCGTCCCGTTGTTGCTTGGACTGATCATCACTGACGTCCCCAGCTGGACGCTGTTTTTGGCGGCCAGCCTCGGCTCTCTCGTTGCCTTTCTGATGTCCTGCTCGCTGCCCAGGTTTCAACGCCGCGCGACACCGGGCCAGGCGGTTCTGCAAACCATTCTGGAGGGCGGCTCATTTGTCATGCGTCATGCGCTGCTCTTGCCGATTTCGCTCTGCGCGGTCTGCTGGAACTTCGCGTTTGCAGCCCTCTTGGTGGTTCTGGTGCCTGCGATTGCGGATCTCTTCGTGCTGGATCCCGGCAGCTTTGGCATTGCCTTGTCCGCCTTTGGCCTCGCGGCGATCGGCGGGTCGTGGCTCAGCGGCCGGGTCGCGAACCGTCTACGCCCTTCGGTGATCCTGCTCTTCGGTCCCGGCAGCTCGGCGGTTGCCGCAGCGGGTCTGCTGGTGATCGGGCCGGACACCGCCGCGCGTTGGCTGTATGCTATGTTCTTCCTTCTGGGGTTTGGCCCGTCGATGTGGCTGGTGGCCCAGAATTCGGTGCGCCAACTGGTGACACCGCCACAGATGCTGGGCCGGGTCAACGCCGTCATCCAGACAGCAATCTATGGTGTGAGACCCGTCGGCGCACTCGTCGGAGGGGTTTGGGCCAGCCAGTTCGGTGTGACCTCCGGGCTGCACCTTGTGGTCGCGGCCTTCACCCTGTCCTTTCTCGTGCCTGTGCTCAGCGACCTGCGGCGGGTTGCGAGCTATCGAGCGATCGCTCCGGACCAGTCGTGACAGATCTCTTCGGTATTGAAGCGGGGCGTCCGCGCTGCAGGTGTGGCAGGTGGTCCGGGCACTGAGCCCAAAACACCTGAGCGGACCGCTTTACGGTTTCGAATTACGTGACCACACGCTCGACCGCGGCGGCAAAGCAGCCCGGCTTTGCGTTGTGGATGTGAGCATATGCCACGGTCTGATCGTCGAAGGCTCTGGAAATCGCATCGGCCAGCGCGTCGCCCGGCATGACATCCGCATCGATCATCATGTGATCCCGATCGAAACACCGCAGCGATACAAGGCGTGATCGGATGACCTCAGGCACTTCATTCGTCGCGATATGGGCTTGCGCGGCGTTCTCGCGCACGAAGATGCCGTGGGACGCCTTGTAAGGGCTGCTGCCCGGCTGGTGTTCATAGTTCAGCAGGATGACGGTCTCGCCCACCTCCGCGTCTTGCATGCTGACGCGACAGGGTGTGCCGGGCTTCGACGAGACGACCTGACGCACCGCGTTCTGTTCTGCCAACGCCTCATCCGAGAGGTCGAACAGATGGGCGAAGGCGCGAAGGGGCAGCGGTTTGATTTGAAAGTCCATGAGATAACTCCGTCGATGATGATTGCGCTGCGACTATGGCGGATCAGTCGGGCAGGGCGACCCGGAGTTTGAGCAATGATGCCCCGCGATGATGGTCTTGCTGAAGGTGGCTGAAGATATTTCGACGCGCGGGGCTCTGGTTGCAGCAACGCCACTCTTTACCTATGGCGCTGAATTTCTATCCTTATAGGGTGGGAGGACAACCAAAGTGAGCGCTGCGACGCCATTTGAGGTTTGGAACGACGACCTGGCGGCCATATGCGGCAGCTATTTCGGCGTCCCGAACAGGGGGCAGGACCGTGTTGCGGGGCGCGTCGCGGTGCGCGCCTACGGCACGCTGGATGTGGCAGATATCTCCGACGACATTGACAGGATCGTCCGCGACCGCCGCGGTATCCGACAGGATGACGCAGAACACATCTTTTTGGTGATGCAGGTCGATGGCCGCCTGGGCGTCGACCACAACGGGCAGCATACGGTGTTGGAGGCGGGCGACTGCATCCTGCTCGACTCCACAAAGGAAGGCACGCTGCAGAACCTGCACGACCAGCGCCGCATTCTGTCCTTTCACCTGCCGCGGCAGTCCTTTTTGAATGAACGCGGCGCGGTGCCGGAGATTGGCGGGGCGTTGACGCGCGGCACGCTGGCCTCGCGCCTGCTGCGGCGGCGGTTGGGGCAGGTCCTGCAGGGCAGGGGGACGACCGGCCGCGCTGATCTGCTCTTCGACTTGGTCCACCATGCCTTTGCGCGACCGGGCGTTGGCCTGAAAGACATGGCTTTGGAAAGCAGTGCCGGACGCTATGCGCTGGCGCTGGAGGTCATGGACCTCAACCTCGGGTATGAGGCCCTGTCGCTGCCGTGGCTCGCCGGGCAGATCGGCCTTTCACCGCGCCAGCTCCAGCGGGTGTTTCACGACCGCGGCACCAGTTTTCGCGAGGTCTTGCGGGCCAAGCGCTACCGTTTTGTCCTAGAGCATCTCGAGCGGTTGCCAAGCGCGCATGGGAACATCGCCGCGCTTGCCTACGAGGCCGGCTTTCGGGATCTGTCGAACTTCAACCGCGGGTTTCGCCGGCGGATCGGCATGACGCCACGCGACTATCACGCGCGCGCCCATGCGCGGATGGCGCAAAAGTCCAAGATTTCGAAGACCGATAGGGATTAGCCCTATCAATCAACTGAGAGCCGCGAAGACGCGGCCTAGACCATGGGAGGACGGCATGGCGAAGACCTATGCTGCGATGGCCACGGGGGAGCTTGGCCAAACACCTCTGGGTGGCTTGTCACAAGTGGCCGGTCCGCGCGAGGAACCGCTTCTGGATCAGACGATCCCGGCGTTGCTGGCGGAGTGTGTGGCGGCGCGCCCGGATGCCGAAGCGGCGGTCTTCCCAGCCGAGAACCTCCGCCTGAGTTGGAGCGAATTTGCGCAGCGCGTCGATGCCCTGGCCGGCGGGCTGCTTGAGATCGGCATCGAGACGGGGGACCGCGTGGGCATCTGGGCGCCCAATCGGCCCGAATGGGTGCTGACGCAATTTGCAACAGCGCGGATCGGCGCGATCCTTGTGAACATCAACCCGGCCTACCGCGTCTTCGAGCTGGAATTCGCGCTGCGCAAGACCGGCTGCAAGGCGCTGATCCTCGCGGAACGCTTCAAGAGTTCGGACTACGTGGGCATGATCCGCGATGCGGCGCCCGAGCTCGCCAGCGCCGCACCCGGCGCCTTGACCGCCGGCGATCTGCCCGACCTCAAATCCGTCATTGTCTGCGGGGATGCCCCGCATCCGGGCTGCTTCAGCTTTGCCGAGATCGAGGCGCGGGGGGCGGCCGTTCCACAGTCGCGGCTTGACGCCATAACCGCGGCACTCGACCCGGACGATCCGATCAACATCCAATTCACCTCCGGCACCACGGGCCTGCCCAAGGGGGCGACCCTGACCCATCGCAACATCGTCAACAACGCCAATTTCGTCACGGCCGCCATGGCGTTGACCGAGGCGGACCGGCTTTGCATCCCGGTGCCCTTTTACCATTGCTTCGGCATGGTCATGGGCACGCTGGGATGCGTCACCAAGGGGGCGGTCATGGTCGTACCCGGCGAGGGGTTCGACCCCGAGAGCACCCTGCGCACGGTATCCGACGAAGGCTGCACGGCACTTTACGGCGTGCCGACGATGTTCGTCGCTATGCTGGAGTATGAGGGCTTCTCCATCTTCGATCTCAGTCACCTGCGGACGGGCATCATGGCAGGCTCACCGTGCCCGATCGAGGTGATGAAGAAGGTGCAGAAGGATATGAACATGTCTGAGGTCACCATTGCCTACGGGATGACCGAGACCAGCCCGGTGTCCTTCCAATCGAGCATCGACACGCCGCTCGACAAACGCGTGTCGTCTGTCGGGCGCGTGCAACCGCATCTCGAGGTTCGCATTGTCGATGAGGCGGGACATGTCGTGCCGGTGGGCGCCGAGGGCGAGCTGCAGACCCGCGGCTATTCAGTGATGCAGGGCTATTGGGACGATCCGGAAAAGACGGCCGAAGCGATCGACGCCGACGGCTGGATGCACACGGGCGATCTGGCCCGGCTGGACGCCGACGGCTACTGCAACATCACCGGCCGCGTGAAGGACATGATCATCCGCGGCGGCGAGAACATCTCGCCCCGCGAGATCGAGGAGTTTCTCTATACCCATCCCGGCGTCAGCCAGGTGCAGGTGTTCGGCATTCCCGACGACCGGTTCGGTGAGATCGTCGCAGCCTGGATCGTGCCAAAACCGGGGACAAGCCCGACCGAAGAGGAGGTGCGCGCCTTCTGTCGTGACAAAATCGCACACTACAAGGTGCCCGCGGTGGTGCGCTTCAAGGATGCGCTGCCCATGACGGTGACCGGGAAGCCGCAGAAATTCGTGATGCGTGACGCCATGATCGAGGAGCTTGGGCTGAGCACGCAAACGACCGCCTGACAACATCGACAACCAAAGGGAGGACCAGCACAATGCGACTTTACTGTGCGCTAGCGATTGCCGCGACGGCCAGCATGACACAGGCGCAAACCATCACCGAGGAGCAGATCAGGGCCGCCGTCGGGCCCATCGATACCGCCGCCATCATCGAAAACGACAGCCATGACCGAAACTGGCTGAACTACGGTCTGAACTATGCCGAGACGCGCTATTCACAGCTCGACGCCATCACGACCGAGAACGTGGGTGAATTGGGCCTGGAGTGGTCCTACGATCTGAAATCGCGACGCGGAGTGCAGGCGACACCCATCGTTGTCGACGGGGTCATGTATGTCACCGCTTCGTGGTCCGTGGTGCACGCGCTCGATGCGCTCACGGGCGCGCCGCTGTGGGTCTATGACCCCGAAGTGCCGGGCGAATTCGCCTCGCGCGGCTGCTGCGACGTGGTGAACCGCGGCGTGGCGGTCTATGACGGCAAGGTCTATGTGGGCGCCTTCGACGGCTATCTGCATGCCATTGATGCGGCGACGGGCGAGCAGGTCTGGAAAGTCGACACCATCGAAAACCGCGAGATGTCCTACACCGTCACCGGCGCGCCGCGGATCATCAACGGCAAGGTGATCATCGGCAATGGGGGCGCCGAGTACGGCGTGCGGGGCTACATCACCGCCTATGATACGACCACTGGCGAAGAAGCGTGGCGCTGGTACACGGTGCCGGGCGATCCCTCGAAGCCCTTCGAGAATGACGCAATGGAAATGGCCGCAGAGACCTGGGACGCCTCCGCGAACTACTGGGAGGCGGGCGGTGGCGGGACCGTCTGGGATGCGATGGCCTACGATCCCGAGCTCAACCTGCTCTACATCGGCACCGGGAACGGCTCGCCGTGGAACCAGCATCTGCGCAGCCCGGCGGGCGGAGATAACCTTTTTCTTGCCTCCATCGTCGCGCTGAATCCCGATACGGGAGAGTATGTCTGGCACTACCAGAACACGCCCGGCGACACCTGGGACTATACCTCGACCCAGCACATCATCCTTGCGGATCTGGAGATCGGCGGCGAGATGCGTCAGGTGCTGATGCAGGCGCCAAAGAACGGGTTCTTCTATGTGATCGACCGCACGGACGGCAGCTTCATCTCGGCGGAGCCCTTCGTCGAGACGACTTGGGCCAAGGCCTATGACGACAGCGGGCGGCCCATCGAAAACCCGGCGGCGCGCTCGAAGGACGAGCCCTTCGAGACGGTCCCGTCAGCCTACGGGGCGCACAATTGGCACCCGATGAGCTTCAACCCCGACACCGGGCTGGTCTACATCCCCGCGCAGGGCGTGCCGCTTGTGCAATCCACCGATCCGGGCTGGTCACTCAACTCGCACCAGCCGATGTCGACAATGTCGGGAATGGGGTGGAACCTCGGCTACCTGTTCAATGTGGTGGCCCCCGAGGCGACGCCCTTTGGCCATCTTCTGGCCTGGGACCCGGTCAATCAACGCGAGGCCTGGCGTGCAGAATATGTCTCGCCTTGGAACGGCGGCACGCTGACGACAGCTGGCAATCTGGTGTTCCAAGGCACTGCCGATGGCCGGTTCATCGCCTATGACGCAACCACCGGCGAGACGCTCTGGCAGACGCCCGTGACCTCGGGTGTGGTGGCCGCACCAATGACATGGGAGAAGGACGGAACGCAGTATGTGACCATTGCCGTGGGCTGGGGCGGTGTCTACGGGCTGATGCAACGCGCAACTGAACGGGTCGGCCCGGGGCGTGTCTTTACATTCCGCGTCGGTGGGACGGCAGAAATGCCGCGCTTCGAGATGTCGGACCGGACCGAGCTTGTCTCGGGTGTGCCCTATGATCGCGCCCAGGTCGAGGCCGGTCTGGCAACCTATGTTGCCAATTGCCTCTTCTGCCACGGGGTGCCCGGCGTGAACAATGGTGGCGCGATCCCCAATCTGGGCTATTCCGCATCCGAAACGCTGGTCAACGCCGATGTCTGGGTGCTGGAAGGTGCGGGCATTCACAACGGCATGCCGCGGTTCGACGCGCATCTGAGCGAGGCCGACGTGCAGGCCATTCTGGCCTTCATTCAGGGCACGGCGGATGCCGTGCGCGGGGCTGCGCAGTAACCAAGATCCAAGCCAGGGGCCGTCCGATGACCGGAGGGCCCCCTTGGCATCACTACGGGCTGTGACAGGCGCACCATCATCTCAGTCGACCCCGCCTGACAGGTCAGCCGCGGTCTGATACGCTGGCCTCATGGCCAAAGCTCTCAGCCAGGATCCGCATCGGACGGCGCAGTTTCAGGAAAAGCAACTCGAGGTCGCCATCGGGCGGCAGGTGCGCGGCCTGCGCCGGCAGAAGGGCCAGACGATTGCGCAACTCGCGGCCGAGATGGGGATCAGCGAAGGCATGGTCTCGAAGATCGAGAACGGGCAGGTCTCGCCCTCGCTCTCCATGCTCCAGCGTCTGTCACAGGCGTTTTCGGTGCCTCTCACGGCCTTCTTTCGCGGATACGAAGAACAGCGGCCGGTAATGCACGTGAAGGCGGGCGAAGGGATCGAGGCGGAGCGGGCCGGCACCCGCGCCGGGCATCACTACACGCTGTTGGGGTTGCTGAGCGCGCAATCGGCTTCGGTTATCGTGGAGCCCTACCTGATCACCTTGACCACGGCGTCGGACACGTTCGAGACCTTCCAGCATGACGGCATGGAGTTTCTCTACATGCTCGAAGGCGAGGTCGTGTATCGCCACGGCACCGATCTCTACCCCCTGAAACCCGGTGACAGCCTGTTTTTCGACGCGGATGCCCCGCATGGGCCGGAAAGCTTGATGTCCCTGCCGGCACGCTTCCTGTCGATCATCTGCTACTCAAAGGAATGATCAGCGCCAAAAATTTCTGCAAAAGAATAAAATCTTCTCTTTGAGAAAACCTCTCTGGACCGTTTGCGGGTGGCTGCTACCCTGCAATTCGAGGTGCAAGGGGGCGATATGTGCGGGATCGTTGGGCTGTTTCTGAAGGACAGGGCGCTCGAGCCAAGGCTGGGTGAGTTGCTGACCGGCATGCTTGTCACCATGTCGGATCGGGGCCCGGACAGCGCCGGCATCGCGATTTACCGCAATCTAAGTGACGGGCAGGCGAAGATCACCGTACAGTCGGCTCGCCCAGAAGAGGAGTTTGCCGGCCTGGGCGACGCCCTCGATGCAGACATCACGATCTCTGATACCCATGCGATCCTCTTGGTTGCCGAGAGCCGGGTGACGGAGGTCATGAACACCCTTCGCGAGCGGCACCCCGGGGTCCGTATCATGTCGCGGGGTGCCGCCATCGAGATCTACAAGGAGACGGGGCTGCCCCGGACGGTCGCCGACCGCTTCGACATCCCGGCGCTCGCGGGCAGTCACGGGATCGGGCATACACGGATGGCCACCGAGAGTGCGGTGACCACGCTCGGCGCGCATCCGTTCTCGACCGGACCGGACCAGTGCCTTGTGCACAACGGATCGCTGTCGAACCACAACCGGCTGCGCCGCAAGCTCGCCCGGCGCGGTGTGCGGGTCGAGACCGAGAACGACAGCGAGGTGGCCGCGGCGTATCTCACCGACCGGATGGCGCAGGGCGATGATCTGGGCGCGGCTTTGCAGGCCAGCCTGGATGCGCTCGACGGGTTCTACACCTTTGTCGTCGGCACGCAGCAGGGCTTCGGTGTGCTGCGCGACCCCATCGCGTGCAAACCGGCGGTCCTTGCCGAAACGGAGCAATTCGTGGCCTTCGGATCCGAATACCGCGCGCTGGCGGATCTTCCGGGCATTGCCGCGGCCAAGGTGTGGGAGCCCGAGCCCGCAAGAGTTTATTTCTGGGAGCACTGATGCAACAGCTCGATCTGGACCGGCAGAGCCTGCGCGAGGTGAATGCAACGCTTCAGGCGCAGTCCGACCACACGAACCAGCCGATGTGGGAGATCGTGAACCCGAAAGGTGCCCACGCCATCGCCTGCGGGCTGGACGCCGATCTCGATGTGACCATCCGAGGCTCCGCGGGGTACTATTGCGGCGGCATGAACAAGCGCGCGACGATCCGTGTCGAGGGGTCGGCCGGGCCGGGACTGTGTGAAAACATGATGTCGGGCGTGACGGTCGTCGACGGCGACGCCAGCCAATACGCCGGGGCAACCGGCCGCGGCGGGCTGCTGGTGATCAAGGGCAATGCCGCCAGCCGCTGCGGCATCTCGATGAAGGGGATCGACATCGTCGTGCATGGAAACATCGGGCACATGAGCGCCTTCATGGCGCAAGCCGGAACGCTGGTGGTCTGTGGCGATGCCGGTGAGGCCCTCGGCGACAGCATCTACGAGGCACAGCTTTTCGTCCGGGGCTCGGTTGCCTCATTGGGTGCGGATTGCATCGAGAAAGAGATGCGTGCCGAGCATCTGGAGCGGCTGGCAGCGCTTCTCGAAGCGGCGGGCAGCACCACAGACCCGGCGTCGTTCCGGCGCTATGGCTCGGCGCGCACGCTCTACAATTTCGACATCGACAATGCGGGAGCCTATTGATGGAGCGGACGCCGAGAACCCATCCCGTCAAATCCTGGACCTTCGACGACTACACCAGCTCCTATATCCGGCGCGCGGCGGCGACCGGGATCTATGACATCCGCGGGGGCGGATCGAAGCGCCGGCTGCCGCATTTCGACGATCTGCTGTTTCTGGGTGCTTCGATGTCGCGCTATCCGCTTGAAGGCTACCGCGAGACCTGCGGCACTGCGGTGACGCTGGGCACGCGCCATGCGAAACATCCGATCGAGCTCGATATTCCGATCACCATCGCCGGGATGAGCTTCGGCGCGCTCTCGGGACCGGCCAAGGAGGCGCTGGGGCGCGGCGCCTCTGCCGCGGGCACCTCGACGACGACCGGCGATGGCGGCATGACGGCGGAGGAGCGCGCGCATTCGACCAAGCTGGTCTACCAGTATCTGCCATCGCGCTACGGGATGAACCCGGATGATCTGCGCAAGGCCGATGCCATCGAGATCGTGGTCGGGCAGGGGGCGAAGCCCGGCGGGGGCGGCATGCTGTTGGGGCAGAAGATCAGTGATCGCGTGGCCGAGATGCGGACCCTGCCCAAGGGCATCGACCAGCGGTCCGCCTGCCGTCACCCGGATTGGACCGGTCCCGACGATTTGGAGATCAAGATCCTCGAACTGCGCGAAATCACCAGCTGGCGTGTGCCGATCTTCGTCAAGGTGGGCGGCGCGCGGCCTTTCTTCGACACCACTCTGGCGGTGAAGGCCGGTGCCGATGTCGTGGTGCTCGATGGGATGCAGGGGGGCACGGCGGCGACGCAGGATGTGTTCATCGAACATGTGGGGCTGCCGACGCTGGCCTGTATTCGCCCCGCGGTCCAGGCGCTTCAGGACCTTGACGTCCATCGCGAAGTTCAACTGGTGGTCTCCGGTGGGGTGCGGACGGGCGCCGATGTCGCCAAGGCGCTCGCGCTGGGGGCGGATGCGGTCTCCATCGGGTCTGCGGCCCTGATCGCGCTTGGCGACAACGACCCGGCACTTGAGGAAGAGTACCGCAAGCTTGGCACGACCGCCGGTGCCTATGACGACTGGCACGAAGGCAATGACCCCGCGGGCATCACGACCCAGGACCCGGTTCTGGCCGCCCGGCTCGACCCGATCCAGGCGGGTCGGCGCCTGACCAACTACCTCAAGGTGATGACGCTCGAGGCGCAGACGATTGCGCGCGCAAACGGCAAGAGCCACGTTCTGAATCTCGAGCCGGAAGACCTCTGCGCGCTGACGGTGGAAGCGGCGGCCATGGCGGGCGTGCCGCTCGCCGGCACAAGCTGGATACCCGGCACAACACACGGAGACGACATATGACGGATCTCGCACAATGGGCGGCTGAGAAGGGCGTTCGGTTCTTTCTATGTAATTTCACCGACCTCTTCGGTGTCCAGCGGGCCAAGCTGGTTCCGGCCGAGGCGATTGCCGGAGCGCAGAGCGGTGGGGCCGGTTTTGCGGGCTTTGCCGCCTGGCTCGACATGACGCCCGCCCATCCGGACATGCTGGTGATGCCGGATGCGGGCAGCGTCATGCAACTGCCTTGGAAGCCGGAGCTGGCCTGGGTCGCGGGCGATCCCTGGATGGACGGCGCGCCCGTCACCCAGGCTCCGCGGCTGGTGCTGAAAGAGCTGATCCGGAAGGCGGACGGGATGGGCCTGATGATGCAGTCCGGCGTGGAGCCCGAGTTCCACCTGATCAATGCCGATGGCTCCGCGATCTCGGACGACCGCGATATCCAGGAAAAGCCCTGCTACGATCAATCGGCGCTGATGCGGCGCTATGACTTGATCGCCGAGATCTGCTCGACCATGATCGCGCTTGGATGGAAGCCCTATCAGAACGATCACGAGGACGCGAACGGGCAGTTCGAGATCAACTGGGACTTCGGCCCCTGTCTGCAGACCGCCGACCGGCACGCCTTCTTCAAGTTCATGGTTAAGGAGGTCGCCGAGAAACACGGGTTGCGGGCCACCTTCATGCCCAAGCCGTTCTCCGATCTGACCGGCAACGGCTGCCATGTGCACCATTCCCTCTGGTCGGCCGAGGGACAGACCTGCGTCTTTGACGGCGAGGACGAGATGGGCCTGTCGGAAACCGCCTATCATTTCCTGGGCGGTCTGATGGCGCATGGGCAGGCGATCTGCGCCATCACCAACCCGACCGTGAATAGCTACAAGCGGATCAATGCGCCCGAAACGGTCTCGGGTGCCACCTGGTCACCGCAGTCGGTGACCTATGGCGGCAACAATCGCACCCATATGGTGCGGATCCCGGACGGCGGGCGGCTCGAGCTGCGTCTGGGCGACGGCGCGGCGAACCCCTATCTTTTGCAGGCGGTGCTGCTGGCCGCGGGGCTCGACGGGTTGGAGCGCAAGCTGGACCCGGGCAAGCGGCTCGACATCGACATGTATAGCGAAGGCCACAAGGCGCGCGGCGCCAAGAAGCTGCCGCTGAACATGCTGGACGCGCTGCGCGCCTTCGAGAAGGACAAGACCTTGACCGCGCTCATGGGGGATACGTTCTCGCGCGCCTACGTCAAGCTCAGGACGCGGGAGTGGAACCAGTATTGCCAGCATCTCACCGAGTGGGAGCGCGACGCGACGCTGGACTGCTGACGCCGGCCGCACGAGGGCGGCGCTGACCCGAACGGCGCCGGGCGTCAAGACCATTTGCAGCCGCTGTGCTGCGGAATTTGGCCGAAGCTACGCCGAAATCCGCGCAAGAGAACGCCTCTGCACCCCCTCAGCTGCATTTTTCGCAGACGCTGCGCGCTGCGTGCCTAAAGTACTGCCGGGTATGGGGGCTGCGGCTGCGGCCCTTGAGGGTCTTGCGGAGTCTTTGTGGTCAGCGCGGTTTTGGGTGAGACGGTCTTGCAGCACCGGATGGCCGATGGCGTGATGGCGCCTCGGGCGCGCCGCGACGGTGGGCGCGCGCGATGACCGAGCAGAGCCGCGATGCCGCCGAGACGGCACAACCGCGGATGGTGCCGCTTTCCTGGTTCGGCCAGACGCTGTGGAAGTTTACGCCACTCTACGTCGAGCTGGTGTTCCTTGCGATCTGCATCCGGCTCCTGGGGCTGGTCGAGCCGTTCATCTTCCAGGTCATCATCGACCGGATCTTGCCCTTCCAGCGCGAGGCCACGCTGATTGTCGTCATGGCGGTCTTCGCCGCCGTCAGCGTGTTTCACATCGGGTTCAACATCCTGTCGAGCCTTCTGGGCATGCTCACCGCCAATCGGGTCACGCGCGAGCTTGGCAGCCGGATTTTCGAACATCTCTTCCGGCTGCCCTACAGCCACTTCCGCAAATGGCCGGTCGGCGAGACGATCGCCCGGGTCAGCGAGACCGATACGATCCGCGCCTTTCTGGTCGGGACCACGACGGGCGTGGTTCTGGACCTGCTGTTCGTCGTGATCTACCTCGGCGTCCTCTATACGCTCTCGCCGCTGCTGACGGCCATTGTCGTGGCCTCGCTGCCCTTGCAGGCCTTCGTCTATTTCATCTTCGGTCCCTTCCTGCGGCGGCGGCTCCGCGTGCAGTTCGACGCCGGGGCGCGGCACCAGTCGCGCATGGTCGAAAGCATCGGGGGCATCGCATCGGTCAAGGCGCTGAGTGCCGAGGACAAGATGCTCGGCGGGCTGCGCGAGACCCTCGGCGATACGCTCGATGCGGGCCTGCGGGTGGGCAAGCTGCGGATCGCGAGCAGCAACCTGATTTATGCGGTCAGCCAGACGCTGACCATTCTCATCATCTTCATCGGCGCGCGCGAGGTCTTCGCCGGTGCGCTCACGCTGGGACAGCTGATCGCATTTCACCTGATTGCCGAAAAGGTCGCCTCGCCGATCAGCAATTTCTCGGGGCTCTGGGAGAAATGGCAGAACATCAAGATCTCGCGGCAGCGGCTGGGGGATATCCTGCTCTCCGAGCCCGAGGCCTTCGAGGCGCTGCCGCGCCTGCCAGCCGATGTGGAGCCGGAGCTGCGCTTCGAGCAGGTGGATTTCGCCTATCAGCCGGGCACGCCGATCCTGACGGAGTTCTCCTTTACCGCCAAGGCGCGCAGCCTGTCGCTGGTCATCGGGCCCTCCGGCATCGGCAAGAGCACCTTCGGTCGCCTGGCCTCGGGCATCGAGGCGCCGACGGGCGGGCGGATCACGCTCGATGGGCATGACATCTCTGAGCACGAGCCGCACGACGTCCGCACCAGGATCGCCTATGTCCCTCAGGAACCTTACCTTTTCTCCGGAACCGTGCGCGAGAACCTGTCGCTGAACGTGGGTGCGGACGTCAGCGAGGCGGTCATCGCCGATGCCCTGCGAACCGCCGCGGCCGATGCGATGGTCGCGCGCCTGCCGCTGGGGCTCGACACCCAGGTGGGCGAGCGCGGTGCAGCTCTGTCCGGCGGGCAGCGTCAGCGCATCGCGATGGCCCGTTCGCTGCTCAACGCGCCCCGGGTTCTGATCCTGGACGAGCCGACCAGCGCGCTGGACGGGGCCGCGCAGGCGCAGATGGTGGCCGAGATCGAACGGCTGAAAGCGACCATGACCGTGATCGTGATCACCCATCGGCCGGACGTCTTCGCGACCCCGGATCAGGTCATCGACTTCGAGGCCCTGAGATGAGACGCGGCCCTGCCTCGCTGGGTGTCGGCTCGCCCACGCTGCACGCCACGGTGCTTTTCACCTTGTCGGTCTTCGTCGCAATCCTCGTGATGTCCTATGCGCTGAAGGTCGAGATCGTGGCCAAGGGGACGGGCAAGATCGTCCCGCTCGGGCGGGTGCAGGTCGTGCAGCCAGAGTTCGCGGGGCAACTGGCCGCCATTCACGTGCGCGACGGCATGCGCGTTGCGAGGGGCGCGGTGGTGATCGAGCTCGATCCGACCAATGCGCAATCCGCGCTCAACACGCTGCGCGCCGAAGAGGAGCGCTTGCAGATCGAGCGGCGGCGGATCGAGACGGTACTCGCCGCACTTCCGGCCTTCGAGACGGGCGAGACAGATGATATCTCCGTGCATGAAGCCGCGTTCCTCGGTGATGCGCCGCAGGTGCCATCGCGCTTTTTCAAGGAGCAGCGCGCCTTGCTTACGGCCGAGCTGACCGAGCTGCGCGATGCGCTTGTCCAGATCGACGCGCGCCTGCTGGCCAATGAGAAATCAAAGGAGGTGACGCGGGCGGGGATCGGGCGGATCGACGCCGCGCTGGAGACACAGCAGGAGCGGCTGGAGACCGTGCAGAGCCTGCTCGACAAGGGCACGGCCAGCCGCGCCAACTATCTCGACGTTCTGGACGGCTTCAACACGTTGGAGAGCGAGCGCGAGGTCTTCCTGCGCGAACTTGATGAAAAAACGGCGCAGGATGCCTCCTATATGGCGGAGCGGGCCGGCATCCTGTCCGCCCTGCGCAGCCGGCTGCAAACACGGCGGGCCGAGCTCGAGGCCCGCGGCGCGGCTCTATCGGAGGAGTTGGTCATCGCCCGCCGGCAACTGGCCAACACGCGGCTGGTCGCACCCGAAACGGGGGTGATCGACCAGCTTTCCGTTTTCACCATCGGCGGGATCGTCGAGGCCGGTCAGGAGCTTCTGCGGGTCGTGCCCGCGGATCAGGCCTTTGAGGTGGAAGCGATCTTTCCCAATATAGATGTGGGCTTTCTGGAGGTTGGCCAGAAGGCCAATGTTAAGCTCGACGCCTATCCGGCCGAACGCTTCGGGGCGTTGGAGGGTGTGGTTTCCAACGTGTCGGCGGACGCCATCGAGGTTGAGACCAACAGCTTCGGTTTCGTTGTCCGCATCGCACCTGACACGCCGCGGCTGGAGACGGCTACGGCGAGCTACGCGGTCCAGCCCGGCATGACAGCGGTTGTCGACGTGATCACCGGCGAACGGCGGCTGATCAGCTATTTCTTCGCGCCCATCGTGAAGGTGGTGCAGGACAGCCTCGGTGAGCGCTAAGTGCGCGGCGCGCGCCGGGCCTGGCGCGTTTTGCCTTTGAGCCGAGACGGGACGCGTCACCCCTTGCATTGATTTCATTGAAATCAGGCGGCGAGAGGTGACGCAGCTGCAAGGCGACTTGCTTTAAGTCGTCTCCCAGACCCAGCACCGGTCGTCGCGGTATTCGGACAGATGCTGCGCGCGGGTCGCTGCGGCGGCGAGAAGCGCGTCGAACTCTGTTCTCAGATGCGCGCGCATCTGCTCCATCTTGTGCAGACCGGAGGTAGAGGGGCCGAGCAGCAGCTCCAGCAGAACGATGTCCACGCTGCACAGCCCGATCGGGTTGTTGTGGAACCACTGGGAATAATCCTTGTTGCGCAGATCTTCCCCAAGCAGCGACACGATCTCGGTGGTCTCCACGTCAGAGGCGCGCAGGATCGACTGGATCAATTCTTCGGTCATGATCGAACGGGCCACCTCTTGCGGCATGTCGTCGGCGAAGGTCGAAAACGTGAAAGATCGGTGGCGCGACCCGGGAAGGTCCACCGAAAGACCGAGCGCCCATTCGGGAAACAACTCATCGGGATTGGGGGGCCCGCTGCCGACGATGCGCTCCATCACGTCGAGCAACTCCGATTGATCGGGCCGTTCGCCCTGCACCACATAAAAGGTGGTGCTATCGGTCGGGCAGTCTGCCAGATCATCCACCAGAACCTGCGTCCACCCCAGCTCGAACGCCTCCGCCATATCGGAGACGATCCGGCTGGGGGGGAACGCGGCACCTGAATGCTCCTGGATGCAGAAGGTCTCGGAGCCGTTTCTGACCCGGAGAATGGGATTGCTGATCTCGTCGCTGATCTTCGAGGCGAAGGCGGCGTCGAAGATGCTCTGTGTTTTTGCCGCGAGATCGCCGCGGGCAAGCAGGGTGCTGGCGAGCGCCGCGAGGCCCGCACAGAGCGCGATCAGCAGGATGGAAATCTTCATGTGGGATGCCCGCATCGGCGCGCCTCGTCGTCGGGTGTGGAAGGGGCGCGGGACGCCCCTTCGCTGGATCAGTTCGGATAGTGCGTATCGTAGGCGCCCTGGTGGCAACCGGTGCAGCCGCCGATGGATCCGGTCGGGCTGTCGGGCCAGCCATTGGCCGCCTGGTTGACCTGCTGTGCGGCATGTTGGCGGGTGTCCATCTCGGACCACGCGTTCTCATTTCCGAGCGCATTGTCGAGCGCCTGCTGCGTCGCGGAGTTGTCGCGGTCCATTTTCGAGGTGATCGCATCGGGGCCATCACTGCTGCTGCCGCCACTGCTGCCACCGCCGCAAAAGCTCACTGGAGAGTCAAAAGCGTCAAAATCAAACATCGGTCATGTCCTGTCATTCGGGTGGTCTTTGATGTATAGAACCCCCCATTGCTGTTTGCCGGGCTTCACGCCCGGCGGCTCAATCGGCGGGAGGGGAGGCACCCCCTTCCGCCAACCATTCGGCCGGTGGCCGAATTCTCTCTGCTCCATAGCGCCTGCCACCACAGCACCGACGGGCGCGCACCGAGGGTCTATCATGCTGCCGCACCCCTCGGGTGCCAGGCTGCAGCGCAGTGCTGAATGTAGGACCCGCCCTCCGGTCCGGCTCTGTAGAGCGCGCCGAGATTGCACGCGCTCTCCGAGCGGAAGAGACGCGCGGCGATATGGCGGGCAAGCGGATAGTTCCAAGCGTATCGGTACGGCTGCCGGGGGTCGGTCATGGCTTCGGCAAGCGCGCGGGCGTTGTCTCCGAAGTAGATTGCGTCATCGGCCTGATGGGCTGGGGCAAGCGCGGCAAAACGCGTCGGCAGGTGCTGCAGGATCGCAAGCTCGGCAAGAAAGGCACAGCATTCGCGCGCGACGGGCGGCATTTGCCCATCGCTACGGCCCTGGCTGGCGACGATTTGCAGGGCGTGGCCGACCTCATGCGCCATGGCCAGCAGATCGACCGGTCGGTCTTGGTAATGCAGGCTCACGAGGGGCAGGGCGCCGCCCCCCAGATCGTAGGTGAAGGGTCGGGGATGCTTGCCGGCCCGTGGCGCCAGACACTTGGGGGCGCGCATTTCGACCTCGCCAATTTGAGTGCCAAGCTCGGGGACCGCGGCGCGCAGCGCGCCGGCGCAGAGACCCCAGGCCTGCGCTGCGGAGAGCCCCAGACGGGCCGGAACTGGCGGCCCGACCGATCCGTCCGGCGCGGTGATCGCAGCCAATTGTGCCCGCACCAGATCCCGTGTCAGCCCGTTGACCGCGAGCCAGTCGTCAAAGCCAGCCTTTGGTTGGGTGCGCGGTGCGGCGGCCGCCGACGGTCTCTCCGCCTCACCAAGCAATACCTTGAGCTCCAATGGCCACACGTGAAAATACCCCAAAGTAAGCGATTGAGCGGAACGCTACGGCGGATCACATTTTAGTCAACGAGGAACGCGGGTCGCGAAAATGATCCGCGGAATAGCGCCGCATGACAGGGACCGCTTCGGCGGCGCTTTTCTCATCGGGCGGAGTTCCGCCTTGCGACCGGGTCGGCCCTGCAAGGCATCGCCGAAAAGACAACGCGGCAAGGAAGATGATGGACAGGGCCGCCGGCCCTTGAGTCTTCTCGGGCCCATGCTGGTGGCCGCCAGTTGCAGCTGCCGGAGGTGATCAGCCGCACCGTGGGAGAGAGCATGGGGGACACCGCAAGACTATGGATTCGACCGACGCAGGCGCAGGATGTGGATGTCGTTCTGCCGCAGTTGGCCGAACGGGCGCTGGCCGAGATCGACCGCTTCCTGCGCGATGACCCGCCGGAGGCGCGCCTCGCCATCATCCGCGATCACGTCCTTGCGTCGATTGAGGCGGGCCGAGCGGACACGTTTCTTCTGGGGGATGCGCCGGTGGGTATCATCACCCATACGCCCGAGCGCGACTATCACTATACCACTGCGCTGCCGATGGAACGCTATTTCGAACGCGATTTTCTGCGGATCTCGCGAAGCTACGGGCAGGACCTCGCGCGGCGTCTGGGGACCGGTCTGCGCGCCTACAGCCGTTCGGAGCATGCGCGCGTCGGCACCTGGTTCTCGCTGATGGGCTTCAGGTTTGCGGGATGGGACGGGGACGCGCGGGTCTTCGTCTTCGATCCGGGGCGGTTCGCGCATGCGGGGCGCTGACAGGCAGGCGCGTTGCGACGGTGGCGCTATGTCTCACGCAGCCTCTCAACGCTCGAAGGTTTCGAACGCGCCCGGCGCGCGCAGGACGCGCCCGCTGACGAAGCCTTGCCGGCCTGTCGCGTCCGTTGCATTGTACCAGACGGCGTTTGGCGCGATGCAGGTGGTGGTGTAGCGATCTCGCAGCCCCCGCCACTCGGGGCTGCCGTCATCGAAAAGGTTTCGCGGAGCTTCTGCGCGATCGAGCTCGGCGCAAAGCTGTGCGCAGCGGCTGCGGCGCTGCGGCGATCCGAGAAAGACGGGCGCGGCGCCTGTCAGTTCGACCAGCGCGAAGCGCGGGACTTCAGCCGTCACCGCAGCGTCAAAGCCCGGGGCAGCACGCAGCGTTGCAAAGCTGTTCACCTCGGCGATGGCCGCGCGCTGGCCTGCGGGCTTGCGACAGGCGCCGCGAAACGCTTGCGTCAGATCATCCTCCCAGATCGCAAGATGGATGTAAGGACCGAGCGGTACATCGCCGGGCTTGCGAGGCAGGCTGGCAAGCGGTTGATGCGGTGACAGCCCCGCGATCCTGTCGTATCGCCAGTATACGTCGCAGGTGAACCGACCATCCAAATCGAAACTCGACACTCCGATCCGAACGCCGAGGCTCTGATCAATCCCGCAGACTTCAATGAGATCCTGCGCAGGGCGCACACGGCATTCGTGCAGGAGATACCCTGCATTGGACCCTGTGACCAGGTAGCCATCGCCGTCTGGGCGCGGCGGGTCCCACGTCTGCGAGGCCTCAGGCGGGTCGCGCAGGGCCTGCCACCGGGTCAGGTTGTCACAGGCGTGTTGCGCGGCAGCGGCATCCAGAGAGGGGAGTTCGGCATAGCCGAAGAGTCTGATGCCCCAGCGCCGCGCCTTGTCGACGGTGTCGATGAAAAGATAGTCCTCTCCGCGGCGCAGAAACATCGCACGCAAAAGATCCGACCGGATCATGGGCCGATTGCTCACCGGCGCATTGCGGTTCGCCAGAAGCAGCAGATCGGCCGTTGTCTCCAGCGCGGCGGCAAAGCTGGCCTCGACCTCGCCCAGTGAGTAGAGCCCGTCGACGGGCAGCGGCAGGTCCAACTCGGGCCGGTGAAAGCCCAGCGTGCCGCCGACGTGCAGATGACGGTCGAGGAAATCATCCTCGTTCGACCGGACGGTGCCCATCATGAAGACAACAGCGCAGGCAGAGAGGCAGCTTGCATTCTCCTCGATCACGGTGCCGATGCCGGTCTCGTAGATGTGGGCGCCGATCCGGATGGCTTCGGCCAGATCGCCGCCGTCCGGACTGTCGAGGCAGAGCGGAAAGGACACGCCGCCGGGGTAGAAAGAGGGCGGCAGTTTCTCCCGCACCGCCTTGAGGCGCGCCAGATCGCCATCCCGGATCGGCCCGCTGAGCCGCATGACACAAGTGGGGCTGTCAACCAGCTCGATCTCGGCAGCAGGCGACGGGCCCGCAAGGCTGACAGCGCCGAGCCAGGCTGCGGCGAAGATGCTAGCAGCTCTCGACATATTGCGCGACGCCGGCGCCGATGTTGGTGGCGCCGATTTCCTGGTTGAGATGGTCGAAGAAAGGGCCGTAGACCCGCTGTGTCGTGGCTGCAATCGGGCAGAAGTAAGCGTGCAGCAGAGCCCGGTCGCACAGCCCGGCGGTGTCGCAGAACTGCGCGCGTTCAAAAATGCTCGCGGTCTGCATCAAAAAAGCGCGCACCTCGGCCTGGTACTCAGAGACCGGGAATGTGGCCCCAACGAAGGCGGCGTATTCGCCTGTCGTCAGCGCGTGGGTGCGGATGTGCGCAACAAAGGCCGGATGCGACGACCAGTAGGCATGCATATGCGTCTGCCCCTCGATCATCGCCGGGCCGCCGTGCTCCTCGATCAGGGCCAGCGCGCGCTCCTGCGCGGCTGCTGCGTTGTCTTGCGCCCGCTCGTCGAAGTATCGCCACAGGCCGAAACAGGCGATGAGTACCCCGATGACGCCCAGGCAAACGTCGAAGATGCGTTTGGTTGCGTCATTCACCGGTGCTGGCCTCGATCAGGCAGCGGGCGGGCCAGAGGCGGTGAAAGGGCGCGGCGCGGTCGATCTTCGCATCCGCCAGACACTCCAGCTGCGGACGGGTCAGGACGATCAGCGCATCATGCGCGCGCTCCTCCAGCTCGAAATCCGGCGCGCTGTTGGTGACGTAGTCTCGGAAGTCGACCGCTGTTTCAGGGCAGCTCGGCAGCGAGATGACGTAGGCCACCTTGTCCTCGGCGAGATAGGCGCTGGTGTTGGCCGAGAGGCATTCCAGATCAGCGGTGCGCAGCACATAGACGGTCTCGCTCGCAGCCGCCGTGCCCAGACCGGTCAAGACAGCGACGAGGCTGCGTGTCATCACCTTCCGCGCGTCCACGGCCACCCTCCGTTCCTGCGGTTCCCGGTTCAGGTATAGGACACCAAAAACGCCTTGCCTAGATTTTCGGACCGCCGTTGGTCCAAGCTTGCCCTGGGTGCGGCCCCTGTGCGCGGGCCTGAATTCTGATGACAGGGGCGATCCCGCTGTTTAGGCTCCGATGCATAAAATTTTACCTTTTCAAAGTCGGTCTCTTATCCATGCTTTTCATCACCAACCGCTTTCCCACGCAAAGCATCCGCACGCGCAAGGGGCGCCGCTTTACCTTCGACCTTGATAACAATGCCCCGTCCAATTCCGTTTTCTACTGCGAGACCGGTGCGGACGGCAATCACACCGAGATCACCAGCGCCGAGCTGCTGGGCCGCGTGCGCGACAGCAATTATCGGCAGATCCTGCTCTTTATCCACGGGTTCAACACGCTGCCCGACAAGGTCTTCGGGATGACAGCGGAGCTGCAGAAGCTGTGCGACAAGGCGAAGCCGAAAGAGGCGCTGGTTCTGCCGCTGATCTGGCCGAGCGACAACGACAAGGGCATTGTCCAGGACTATTGGGACGATCAGAAGTCCGCGGATCAGAGCGGCTTTTCCTTTGCGCGGGTCCTCGAGCGCTTTCTCGACTGGCGCAACAGCGAGGAAGGTGCGCCGGACGGGACGCCCTGCCTGAAGCGCATCAACGTGCTGGCCCATTCCATGGGCAACCGGGTTTTGCGGCAGAGCCTGTCGCTTTGGGATCGCTACGATCTCGCCTCCGGCGTGCCGCTGCTCTTTCGCAATACCTTCATGGTGGCGGCGGATGTGGTGAACGAGACCCTGCATGAGGGTCAGACCGGCGCGCTGATCAGCCATGCATCGCGCAACGTCGTGGTCTATTTCGCCTCCGATGATCTGGCGCTCAGGGCCAGCAAGGCGGCAAACCTGAAAAACCGGGTGGCCTCGCGTCGCCTCGGCCACACCGGACCCGAGAACACCGACCTGACCCCGCGCAACGTCTTCCAGGTCGATTGCGACGACGTCAACACCCGGTACGATCCGCCGACGGGGCACAACTACTTCCGCTCCGGCACCCGGCGCGGGCAGGCGGGGCTAGTCTTCAAGCATATCTTTCAATGCATCGAGAGCGGCCGGGTCTTCCCCGATGACCCGCACCAGCGGTCCGTCATCCTGCGCTGAGGTGATCGCCACTGAGGTCGACCTCACCATCGGTGCCCGTTTCAGCAGCGCCCATCGCGATGGCCGCCGTCGAGCGACGTTGCCGTCTCGCGGGTCGACCACCGGCCGGTCAGACCTGCGTCGAAAACGCCTTCCGGGCGGCTCTGCTGAGCACGTCGACAAGTGTGCGGGCCGCGGCCTTCAGCGTCTCCTCGTCAAAGCCTGCATACCCCAGCAAGAGGCCTTGCGGCGGGTCCGGCAGAACGCAATGAGATGACAGCGCGCGCACGTTGAGCCCTGCCGCTGCGCAGGCCGCAGATATCTCCGCGTCGCTGCGCACCGCCCGCAGCGCCGGCCGGAGCAGGCAGCACAGGTGCATGCCCGACGGATCGGGCTGCAACTCCAGCAGGGACGCCAACGGCGCGAGCTCCGACAGCAGAAGCGCCTGTCGCTTGGCATAGGTGCGGCGGCAACGGCGCAGATGGCTGGCGAATTCGCCACTGTCCATGAAGGCGGCAAGCGCGGGCTGCGGGACCAGCGAGACCCGCACGCCGCTCTGCGCGAGCACTGCGCGTGCCGTCTCGGCAAGGGCATGCGGGATGACGAGATACCCCAGCCGCAGGGTGGCGCTGAGCAGCTTGGAAAAGCTGCCGAGATAGATCGTGCGCCGCAGACCGTCGAGCCCCGACAGGGACGGCAGCGGCTGGCCCTGGTAGCGGAACTCACTGTCGTAATCGTCCTCGATGACCCATGCGTCGGTGGACCGCGCCCAGTCCAGCAGCGCCAGCCGCCTGGCCAGCGGCATGGCACAGCCGGTGGGGAAGTGGCGCGAGGGCGTCACGATAGCGGCCCGCGCAGCACCCAGCGCCCGCGGGTCGAGACCCTCGTTATCGATCCGGACGGGACGGGTTTGCAGGCCCGCGCGGTCGAGCGCCGCACGCAGTGGTGACCAGCCGGGATCTTCCATCACCGCCACGTCTCCGGGCGTCAAGGCGGCGCGAAACAGCAGATCGAAGGCATCGGACGCCCCTGCTGTCACGACGATCTGTGCCGGATCGCACTCGAGCCCGCGCCAGGCCGCAAGATGCGCAGCGATTGCCGCGCGCAGCGGGTACCAGCCAAAGGGGTCGGGCGCGGCCTGCAAGGCAGGGTCTGGCCGGCGCCAGGCCCGTTCGAGATGCCGCGCCCAGAGACGGTCTGGAAAGAGTGCGGGGTCCGGAATACCCGGTTGAAACGGCCGGATCGGCCGCGGGTCTGGCGGGTGATGCGGGACCGCCGGGGCCGGGGGCGCCAGGTGCGGCACGTGGTCGGCGACAAAGGTGCCGCTGCCCGCGCGTGCGCTCAGATAGCCTTCGCTCAGCAGCTGGTCGTAGGCCGTGGTGATCGTCATCCGCGAGACCGAGAGCTCCGCAGCCAACGTCCGGCTCGCGGGCAGGCGGGTCCCGGCGGCTCCGGGGTGCGACAGGATCAGCGCACGCAGCGCGTCGGCCAGTTGCGCATGCAACGGCTGACGGCCGCCCTTGTCCAACCCGAGCGCGAAGAGCGCCGTATTCAGAGTGGACTGGGATTTTTTTGCGATACTGGACATGTCGCCCTGTCCAATAGCCTGCTAGCTGCCACCCGACAACCACAGCCGGAGGCTTTGCCATGACCGAGACCCTGCCTATCACCGACCGATCGCGCCTGCGCCGCCTGCATGAGCGCGGCCATTTCGACCGCGAGACCATCAACGCGGTGCTCGACGCACAGCCGCTTTGCAGTGTCGGCTATGTCTTTGACGGGGCGCCCTACGTCACGCCCACGTTGCAGTGGCGCGAGGGCAACCACGTCTATTGGCATGGCTCCTCGGCGAGCCGCGGGCTGCGGAGGTCCCGGGATGCGGAGGTCTGCCTGACGGTGTCGATCCTCGACGGCTTCGTGCTGGGGCGGTCGGGCAAGCACCATTCGGTGAACTCGCGCTCCGTGATGCTCTATGGGACGGCCAGAAAGGTCGAGGACCCAGAGGTCAAGCTGGCCAAGCTGCGCCGCTTCGTGAACGGGCTCTTTCCCGGCCGGTATGACATGCTGCGCCCGGACCATGCGCAGGACCTGAAGGCGACGATGGTCCTGGGCATGGAGATCAAAGAGGGGAGCGCCAAGATCCGCACCGGCGGGCCGGTCGATGACGAGGAGGATTATGCGCTGCCGATCTGGGCCGGGGTGATCCCCGTCCGCACGGAAGTCGGTGCGCCGATCCCCGATCCGCGCAATCTCGATGGCGTGGAGATGCCTCAGCACGTGCGGGACTTCCGCCTGCCCTGAAGGCTCAGATGCCGTGCTGCGCAAGAAAGGCCTTGGCCGCGGTCATCCACGTGTGCCAGGCCGGCTCGTGGCCCAGCAGGATGTGGTTCTTGCTGTCGAGCTCGACGAAGTCCGCGCCGGGAATGCCGGCTGCCAGCGCGCGGCCCTGATCCAGCGAAATCCGCTCGTCGTCACGGGCATGGAAGACGATGGTGGGCACCTGTACCTTGGCCAGATCGTCGCGCACGTCGATCGTTCCGAAAGCCTCCTGAAAACGCACCGCGTTCTCCGGTGAAACCGTCCGACGCTGGAACTCATCGAACCACGCAAGGTCGTCCGGCTTGGCGTCAGGCATGAAGGTCTGCGAGAAGATGTGGCGATAGGCCGGGTTGGAGGTGCCCCAGCCGTGGCGGGTCAGAGTGAGCACGGCCTCGCGCCGGGCCTGCTCCTCGGCACTGGCGCCGATCCTCCAGCCGGTTGCATAGCCGCCGATCAGGATCAGCCCGGAGACCCGCTCGGGGTGCCGTGCCGCGTAGGCAATGCTGACCGCACAGCCCTGCGAGATACCAAGCAGCGGGAAACGATCCAGCCCCAGCGCATCGACCACGGTTTCGAGATCGCGCACGAATGCATCGAAGCCGATCTGCTTCACATCCCAGTCAGAGAGGCCATTGCCGCGCTCGTCATAGCGGATGAAGCGGCGGTCTGCGGCCCAGGCGTCGAAGGTCGGCCCCCAGATTGGGCTGTTGCAGTCAAGCTCCAGATGATTCAGCCAGTTCGCGGCTTTCACCAGAGGTGGCCCGTCGCCAATGCTGGCATGGGCGATCCGCACCCCGTCACTGGACCGGCAGAACCCGATCTGCTGCTTGCGCAACATACGGCGGTGCAGGGTTTCGTCAGGCCGGCTCTGATCGGTGGCCGGCTCGGCAGGGGCGGGTGTCTCGGGCATCAGGGGCCCCGAAACCTCAAGCCCGGCTGCCTTGGCGGCCGCAAAGAAGTCGGCCTCGTGCTGGCGCGCCTCGTCTTCGCGGCCGGTTCGGGCCAGCGCATGCACGAGGCTCCGTGCGGCATCTTCTTCGAGCGGTGTCTGCTCTTTCCAGCGCCGCGCCCATTTCACCGCTTCAGGGCGACCGATCTCCGGGTGCAAGGCCAGACGCCGCAGAACGTTCCGGCGCAGCAGCAAGACATCCTCCCGCTCCGCTGCCAGCCAGAGCTGAAAGTACTCGCCGCCAGCCTGTGCCAAGCCGTCAAGCAGAGGGTGTTCGAGTTCTGCCGCCATTTGCCTCAGCTCGGCAGGTGGCAGAAAGGGCGGCTCGTCAAGCAGCCGTGCCCGGATGGCGAGAAGATCGACCTCCTCCATGGCGCCCGAGAAAGCCACGCGCTCGCGATCGGCGACAATGTGCGGGCTGTCCTCGCTGTCCACCGCCGGGCGCAGCTTGCTCAGCGCCCACCGCAAGGCACTGCGCGGGTCATCCGGAAGTTCCCAGAACAGCTCGCACAGCCGCTCCCGGCGTACGGGGCGGGCGGTGGCCGCCAGATAGCCCAGAACGGCCCGCGCCTTGCGCGACGCGGGAAGGGCGACAGGCGCGCCATTTCGGGTGACCGTCAGCTCGCCCAGCAATGAGATGCGCAGCGAATGATCCATAAGCCGGGGTTCTGCCCCAATTGGGAGGGCGGAGCCAGCGGAATTCTACCCGCATCCCGGTGCCCGGTCAAAAATGTGCTGTCGCGGCAAAATTCAACACTCATGACAACGCTCATTCAAACGGTCGGGCGCCAGAAGGGACCATTGTTTACGAATTGGAGTATTTTACGATGACGCAACTGCCGCATATGAGCGACCGCCCGTTTCTGACGGATGCGGGGCTGGAGACTTGGCTGCTGTTCCAGCGCGGGTTCGATCTGCCTTTCTTCGCCTCCTTCGCGTTGCTGCGCGATACGGCTGGGCGGGCAGCGATGACCGAGTATTTCTCGGGGTTTCTCGACCTGGCCGCAAGCCGGAACACAGGATTTGTGCTCGACACCTGTACCTGGCGCGCGAACCCCGATTGGGCCGCGCGGCTGGGTCACGATGTGACGGCCCTCGCCGAGATTAATGCCGACGCCGTCCGCTACGCGATGGAGCTGCGCGTGCAGTCCGGTATCGGCGATGCGGTGCTGGTCAATGGCGTGGTCGGGCCGCGGGGCGACGGCTATGATCCTGCGGAGCTGATGTCGGTGATCGAGGCGCGCGCCTACCACCAGTTCCAGGTGGATGCGCTGGCGCGCGGCGGGGTCGATCTGGTCTCGGCCATCACCATGACCAACACCGCCGAAGCGATCGGGATCGCCGATGCCGCCGCCCAGGCGGCTGTGCCCTGCGTGGTGAGCTTCACGGTGGAGACGGATGGCTGTCTGCCCACCGGGCAGCCACTTGCCGATGCGATCGCCGAGACCGACGACGAGAGCGCGTGTGCTCCGGCATACTACATGATCAATTGCGCGCATCCTGATCACTTCCGCAACCGTCTGACGGAGGGCCGCTGGCGCGACCGCATCTATGGGCTGCGGGCCAATGCCTCGCGCATGTCCCATGCCGAGCTGGATGCCTGCGAGACGCTGGATGATGGCGATCCGCAGGAGCTGGGCGCGCTCTACGCCGATCTCAAGGCGCATCTGCCGCGGCTCGCCGTCTTCGGCGGCTGCTGCGGGACCGACCTGCGCCATGTGAGCAGCATCTGCGAGGCGGTCCACGCCAGCTGATCCGCGGTCTTGCACAGATCCGGTCCGGGGTGCGGGACAGCCGCGCCCCGGTCACTGACCCCCTGACGTTGCGCTGAGGGAGCCGCGCCAGGTTCACCCCGCATCGGCATCGCGAGACGCCGATGTGCCCTCGCTTCTCTGCTTAACGATTGGATACGACAATGATCAGACAGATTCTCTTTGGCGCGATTCTTGCGCTGACCCCGGTGATGAGCGCCACAGCGGCCGAGCCGGTCACCCGGTTCGACGTCGCCGAAGACCACACGCGCTTTGTTTTTGCGCCTGCCCCCGTGCATGAGAGCGGGATGCCGGCGCATGGCAACCCCTTCGTCACCCAGGGTTACATCTACCCCGTGGGGACGCTGAAGGAGGGCACCGATGGGGTGCTGGCAGACGGCAGCCCCGCCTTCCCGGACCTGGTGCTGGGCACCTGGACCTGTGACGGATGGTTCGTCGGCGAAGGTGGCGATGCCACCACCGGCGTCTGGCTGGTGAGCCGGCAGATCATGCAGTTCACCTCCGGCGATGTGATCATCACCCAAGGCACCGAACTGGCCGATATCGGTATTGCCAACACCCGCCCGATTACCGCGGCCACGGGCGACTATGCCGGGTTGCAGCTGGCGATGGAGCAGACGCTGCTCGGGTTTCACAGCCACATGGGCGTGCAGGCGCGCTTCGTGATCCCCGAGGATGCCTATGACGCCCAGCGGATGTTCTTCGAGGACTGACCGCCTGCATCCCGATCCCCAGCGCCCGGCGGCTGACTGCCGGGCGCTCCCCTCGATTCCAGAAAGACAAAAGCATGACACTGACATCACAGCAGCGGTTCGCGATCCGCCCGGCCACCCGAGCCGATGCCGAGCACCTCGTGCAGTTCACTCTATCGGCGAGCAAGGGCCTGTCACTGATCACTTGGGAGGCGGCCAAGCGCCCGGGTGAGACGGCGCTGGAGGCCGGGCTGCGCCGCGCGCGCGATGGCACGGGTGGTTTCTCGTATCACAAGGCTGACATGGCCGAGATGGACGGCGCGGTGGTCGCGGGGATCGTCTCTTACCCCATCGCGCCCGAGGGGCCGACCGATGTGTCCGATATCCCGGAGGTCTTCCGCCCGCTTGTGCTGCTCGAAGACCGGGCCGGTGCGAGCTGGTACATCAACATTCTGGCGACCTACGAGGAGGCGCGCGGGCAGGGTGCGGCGACGGCACTGATGCAGCATGTGGCGGCGCGCGCCAAGGCGGCGGGCCAGAGCCGGATCAGCATCATCGTGGATGCGGTGAACCCTGCCATGGGGCTTTACACACATTTGGGCTTCGAAGAACTCAGCCGTATGCCGTTCGGGCGAACGGAGGACAAAGGCTCCGAGGGTCATTGGGTGCTGATGGTCAAGCCGCTCTGAACGGTCGCGGGTCGGCGTCCGTCGGCGAGCGCCGAAGCGGCTGGCCATCAGAGCGCGCCGGGCTAGCTCTGGCACCAGAACGACGCAGGGGGCACCATGGGCGGCAAAGCACGGATTGCGATCATCGGCGCGGGGCTGACGGGCCTGACACTGGCCAAGGCGCTGGAGGACATTGCCGAGGTCACCGTTTTCGAGAAGTCACGCGGACTTGGCGGACGCATGTCGACCCGCCGTGCCGCGCCCTTCGCATTCGATCATGGGGCGCAGTATTTCTCGGCCAAAGGGCAGGACTTTTCCGAGTTTCTGGCGCCTTACCTCGCAAGCGGCGTCGTACAGCCCTGGGCACCGCGGCGTGTCGTTTTGCCGATGGGCGCCGGGGCGCCACCGGAGTGGTCGGCCCCGCGATATGTTGCGGTACCCGCGATGACTGCGCTCGCCAAGGCGCTTTCGGAGGGGTTGACCATCGCGCGCGCCGCGCATGTCGAGCGTATTGCGCGATCGGAGGCCGGCTGGCAGCTTACCTGCCGGGATGGCATAGCCCATGGCCCGTTCGACTGGGTGATCAGCACCGCGCCCGCTTTTCAGACCGCCGCGCTGATGCCGGAGGTCTTCGCCGGACAGGCGGCACTTGCTGCTGCGCGCATGCAGGGGTGCTACAGCCTGATGCTCGGCTTTGCCACGCCCTGCAGTCTGGACTGGGATGCCGCCTGGGTGCGCGAGGGACCACTGGCCTGGATCGCAGTCGATACCTCCAAGCCGGGCCGGGCGGGGCCGCAATCGATTGTCGCCCAGGCCTCCAACGATTGGGCCGACGTCAATCTCGAGCGGGATCAGGCGGAGGTTCAAGCCGCGTTGCAAGATGCCTTCAGCGCGGTCACCGGATGCAACCCGGAGGCCGCGGATTGTGTCAGCCTGCACCGCTGGCGCTATGCCAATGTGTCAGTGCCGTCAGGTGCGCCGTTCCTGCTCGATGCGCCGAACGGTCTGGCCGCCGCAGGGGATTGGTGCGGTGCGGGCAAGGTCGAAGCCGCTTTCGAGAGCGGCAGCGCGCTGGCCGCAGCCGTGCAGGAGCACCTGGGTTAGCCGGGCGGCCACAAAAGCTCTGCGCCCCCCGCATAGACCAGCCGCAGCGCGAGAAGGGTCAGAAACGCGGTCAGCACCCGCTGGAACAGCGCCTCGTTCAGGCGCACCAGCACCGACCGGCCCGCCAGCGTGCCCAGAAAGCCAAAGAGGATCAGCAGGACCACAAAGCCGATCCATTGCGAAAAGGCAAAGCCGAGCAAGCCGAAGGCGACGGTTTTCAGAAGGTGCTGCACGGTCATCATGGCCGCATGGGTGGCGACATGGGTCGTACGATCGAAGCCCAGTGTCTTGACGAAGGCCGCGATGAATGGCCCGGTGCCGCCAACGAACATCGTCAGGCCACTGGACAGCGCGCCGGTCAGGCCGGCCGAGCGCTTCATCAGGCGCGGGATCGGCAGGTAGAGCGTCCAGAGGACGAAGAGCCCCACGATCATCTGGAGGGCGCCGGCATCAAGCTGCACGACGACACTGCTGCCGATTGCCACTCCGAGGACCGCGCCGACTGTGAACGGCAGCAGATGCGCGCGGTTGATCTGGTGCCGAAAGACACATGCCCGCCCGGCGTTCGAACCCAGCTGCACCAGCCCATGCACCGGTATGAGCGCAGACGCAGGCAGCAGAGTTGCCATGACTGCGAGCATCATGGTGCCGCCACCGATACCGAAAGCGGCGGTGATGAGCGAGCTGAGAAAGCTGAGACCGAGGAGAGTCAACGCCACGGGCAAATCGAGACCCGCAATGTGCATCTCGCCCGTGGTCATGCAGTCCCGCTGCACACGTGAGGCATATTAAAGTATTGCATTAGAAATAACAGGTAAACCGTTTTATTATAGTAAAAAATCCGCATTATGCTAAGAGCATTTCTCTGATCATCTCGTCAGTGCCATCGCCCCCAGCGGCGTCAAGACACGCCGACCGGTAAGCGATCCGCTCTGGCGTCTTTCGAACGATCTGATCAGAACTGACCCGCCGATGCCGGAGTCCGTTTGTGGTAAGAGTGATGATTGCCTCGGAAGGCCGGATCACGGCAACATGGGCGCTCCGGTTGTGTTCGACGCAACGGACCTGACGAAGGGGACACCTCGGATCGCTCCCGACCCTTGGCAGGGTGGGTCTGTCGGGCGCGTCGATCATGTAGAGGAGCATTCTGTCTCCGCGAGGCCTCTGAGTGCCCGTGACCTTAGCGGATTCGCGCGGAAGCGCCATGCCTCTCCGCGGGACGCGAGCGCGGGCCAAATCGCCGCAGTGCGCGTTCAGCCTTGCGGATCGTACACTCTGCCCCATGTCGTTCACTGACGACCCAAGAAGGTGCGCCATGGTTCTGAAAATCACCCATCTGGTCAAGCGATATGACCCCGCGGGCGATGCGGTGCTGCGCGATGTCTCATTCGAGATGGCCGCGGGTGAGACCCTGGCGCTGGAAGGTGAGTCTGGCAGCGGCAAGAGCACGCTCCTGCATCTGGTCGCAGGGCTCGACCGCGTCACCGCCGGGCAGATCGAGGTAGATGGGACCGATATCACCACCCTCTCGGATGCCGCGCTGGCGCAGATGCGGCGGGTCGTGGTGGGGCTGGTGTTCCAGCAGTTCAACCTGATCCCCAGCCTGACAGTGCAGAGCAACATCGCCTTTCAGGCGCGGCTTGCCGGGCGGCACGATGCCGATTGGGCGGCGCATCTGGCCCAGACCATCGGTCTCGAGGCGCATCTGTCGAGCTACCCCGAGACCCTCTCGGGCGGGCAGCAGCAGCGCGTGGCTATTGCGCGCGCGCTGGCCGCCAAGCCCCGGTTGCTTCTGGCGGACGAACCGACGGGCAACCTCGATGAGACCACGGCAGACGCGGTGCTGCACCTGATGCTGGAGAGTGCGGCGGAAACCGAGACTGCGCTGCTGATGGTCACCCATTCGCCCCGGCAGGCGGCCCGGATGCAGCGGCGACTCACGCTCAGCCATGGGGTGGTGAGCACGCGAGGTCCGTCCGAGGTGGCGATATGACCCGCCTGGGGCTGGGGGCGCTGCTGTCGCATTGGCGCCACAACCCCTGGCAACTCGCGACCTTGATCGCCGGGCTGGCGCTGGCGACCGCCTTGTGGTCCGGCGTGCAGGCGATCAACGCGGAGGCGCGAGTGAGCTATGATCGGGCCGCAGACGTCGTCTCGGGCCGCGGTCTGGCCCAGATCACCCGTGTCGACGGAGCCAAGATCCGTACGGAAGAGTATGTTTCGCTTCGCCGCACGGGCTGGCAGGTGAGCCCGATCCTCGAAGGCGAGGTGCAGCGCGGTGGCCGATCGGTCCTGCTCATCGGGATCGAGCCGATGACGCTGCCAGGCGGTGAGGGCACGCAGGACGACGAACAAAGCCCGCTCGAGCTTGAGGACACCGAGGGAGCAGACGTGATCTCGGCGCATCCGGACGATGCAGCCGTTTTCGAGGGGCTTGACGTTACGGTGCGGCCGGACACAGCCCGGGTGCCGGGCCGGGCGCTGGCGGACATTGCTGTGGCGGAGGATGTGCTGGGACGCCCGGACGAGATTTCGCGCCTATTGGTCGCACCGGAGCAGCCGCTCGGGCTCGACCCGCTGCCGCCGACCTACCGGTTGACCCAGACCGGCGATCAGACGGATGTCGCGCGACTAACCGAGAGCTTCCACCTCAATCTGACGGCTTTTGGCCTTCTCTCGTTCGCGGTGGGCATCTTCATCGTCTATGGCGCGGTGGGTCTGGCCTTCGAGCAGCGGCGCGCGGTGTTCCGGACGTTGCGCGCGCTTGGCCTGCCGCTCAGGCGGCTCATGGCGTTGCTGGCGCTGGAGCTCGGCGTCTTTGCTCTTGTCGCCGGTGCTCTCGGCGTCGCCCTCGGCTATCTGATCGCCGCAGCCCTGCTGCCGGATGTGGCTGCGACCCTGCGCGGGCTCTATGGCGCGGACATCTCCGGCCAACTGCGGGTGCGGCCGGCCTGGTGGCTGTCTGGGCTCGGGATGGCGCTGGCGGGGACCGCGCTGGCGGGGGCAGCAGCGCTTTTCAAATTGGCGCGCCTGCCGCTTTTGTCATTCAACCACCCAAGGGCGATGAGCATGCACGCCGATGCGGCGGCGCGGTGGCTTGCTCTTGCGGCCGGCGGTCTCTTCGGGATGGGCGCCGTGATTGCGATTGCGGGGCAGGGGCTCTTCGCGGGTTTTGGCCTGCTGGCCTGCCTGCTGATCGGCGCGGCCTTCTGCCTGCCTCTGACCCTCTCCGCCGCGCTGCGCCTTGCGGGACGATGGCACCACGGGCCCTTGGCCGAGTGGTTCTGGGCTGACAGCCGGCAGCAGTTGCCGGGGCTTTCCATGGCGCTCATGGCGTTGTTGCTGGCGATGGCCGCGAATATCGGCGTATCGACGATGGTGTCGAGCTTCCGGTTGACCTTCACCGGCTATCTCGATCAGCGCCTCTCATCCGAGCTTTACCTGACCACCAGCTCGCCGGGCCAAGCGGAGGCGGTGACGCGCTATCTGGACGACACAGGGGCAACCGTGCTGCCCATCGTCTGGCAGGATCTGCGCATCGGTGGGCTGCCAGCCGAGATCTACGGCATCCGCGACCACACCACCTATCGCGAGAACTGGCCGCTGCTTCAGGCGGTGCCGCAGGTCTGGGACAGGTTGGCGGCGGGTGAGGGGGCCCTCATCAACGAGCAGTTGTCGCGCCGCCTGGCGCTGAACCCGGGCGACACGCTCGAGACCGGGGATCGCGTGCTGGGGGTCTACAGCGATTACGGCAATGCGGCGGGACAGGTCGTGATCTCGGAGACGGCCTTCAAGGCCCGCTATCCGCAGATCGAGACGCTGCGCTTCGGCGTGCGGACCGCCGATCCCGACACGCTCGCGGCCGCGCTGCGCGAGCGCTTTGACCTGCGCGAGGATGCGCTGATCAACCAGGCCGATCT
Organism: Roseobacter sinensis; assembly: GCF_025755255.1. GTDB lineage: Bacteria > Pseudomonadota > Alphaproteobacteria > Rhodobacterales > Rhodobacteraceae > Roseobacter > Roseobacter sinensis. Next base: position 162,112 of record NZ_JALIEB010000006.1, read on the forward strand.
CAAGGCGTTCTCGTTGTCCGTCTTCGAGAGGACCTTCGCGGTGACGACCGCGCTTAACATACTTACGCTGGCGGTTGCAGCGCTGGCCTTGCTGATCGGGCTGCTCACGCTGGCGAGCCTGCGCCTGCCGCAGCTCGCGCCGGTCTGGGCGCTGGGGCTGACGCCGCGGCATCTGGCGGGGATGGAGCTTTTGCGCGCGGTGGCACTCGCGGCCGTGACGGGGCTGCTGGCTGTGCCGCTTGGGCTGGCGCTGGCCTGGGTACTGCTGGCTATCGTCAACGTCGAAGCCTTCGGCTGGCGGCTGCCGATGTTCCTGTTTCCTGCGGAGTACGCGCGGCTCGGCGCACTGACGCTCGTCGCCGCCGTGCTTGCGGCGGCCTGGCCCGCACTGCGGTTGTCGCGCACGCCCCCTGATCGGCTGTTGCGGGTGTTCAGCAATGAACGCTAGCGCATTCCTCGCCGCGGCTCTGGCGCTCGTCCTCTCGGCGGGCGTGGCGCTGTCGCAGAGCTTTGCCGGGCTCGGAAGCGATGCAGAGGGCTTCGCGCTGCCCGAGCGCGGGTATGTCTTCGACTTTCCCGCCGATCACGGCGCCCATCCCGCCTATCGCATCGAATGGTGGTATCTGACCGCCAACCTGACCGGCGCGGATGGGGTCGAGTACGGGTTGCAATGGACGCTCTTTCGCAGTGCATTGGCGCCGGAAGAGCGCCCCGGCTGGCGCAGCCCGCAGCTCTGGCTGGGGCATGCGGCCGTGACGACCCCGGAGGCGCATTACGTGGCAGAGCGCCGGGCGCGTGGCGGCATCGGGCAGGCGGGCGTGATCGCCCACCCCTTCGAGGCCTGGATCGACGACTGGCAAATGGCGGGCGCGGACATGCAGCGGATGCGGCTGACTGCGCGGGGCGCGGAGTTCGCCTACGACATGCGGCTCGAGGCGCAGGGGCCGCTGATCTTCCATGGAGAGAATGGCTATTCGCAGAAGTCCGCGTCGGGACGTGCGAGCTACTATTACTCGCAACCCTTTTTCGAGATCGCCGGCACCTTGACCCTGCCGGATGGGCCGGTCGAGGTGACCGGACAGGCCTGGCTCGACCGCGAGTGGGCGTCTCAGCCGCTCGGCGCGTCGCAGATCAGCTGGGACTGGTTCTCGATGGCCTTCGACGACGGCAACCGGCTGATGGGCTTCACCCTGCGCGACAGCGCGGGCCCGGATTACACCGCCGCCACCTGGATCGAACCGGATGGGACCACGACGGCCTTCCCCGATGGTGCATTCTCGGCAGAGGCCTTGACCGAGAGCCGGGTGGCCGGGCGCGAGATCCCCACTCGCTGGCGCGCGGTGCTGCCCGAGAAGGGCGTCGACGTGACGGTCGAGGCGATCAACCCGCAGGCCTGGATGGCCACGTCCATTCCCTACTGGGAAGGCCCGGTGCGGCTGTCCGGCAGCCACCGGGGCCGCGGATATCTGGAGATGACCGGATACTGATCTGACGTGCGGTCACGCGGGGCCGAGACGCCTTTGCGGTGCGGTCCAATCATCGTAAACTCATCTCGCGCAGGATCAGAAGGAAGCATCCATGAGCCGGCTTGGCACTCTCACGCGGCGGGGTCTGATGATCGGAGCGGCGGCGGTGGCCGGAGGTGTCGCCTTCGGTACCTACACCGTGCTCACGCCGCATGCCAACCCGCTGGCCCGCGATCTGGGGCCCGGCGCGGCCAGCTTCAACCCCTACATCCGGATCACGCAGGATCGGATCACGCTGATCGTACCGCATGTGGATCTCGGGCAGGGCGCGGCTTCGCTGCAGGCCGCGCTGATCGCCGAAGAGTTGGACGTGGAGTTCGGCCAGTTCGAGCTCGAGCAGGCCGCGCCCGATCCGGCCTATTACAACACCGCAATGGCAGATGAGGCGGTGCCCTTCATGTCCACCGACACCGGTTTTCCCGCGGAGGCAGCGCGCGCCGCCATCGGTGCGGGCATCAAGCTGGCCGGGGTGCAGGTGACCGGGGGCTCCACCGCGGTGCCGGATAGTTTCGAGAAGCTTCGGCTTGCAGGCGCCGTGGCGCGCGAGACGCTGAAGGCCGCAGCCTCGGCCGAGACGGGGTATGGCGTGGCCACGCTGCGCACCGAGGAGGCCGCCGTGATCCTGCCCGACGGCAGCCGGCGCGCCTATACGGAGCTTGCCGCGACCGCGGCAACGCTCGACCCGGTCACCGATGTGACATTGCGGATGTCCGACGCCTGGCGGTTCATCGGTCAGCCCATGCAGCGATGGGACATCGTGGCGAAGTCCACCGGTCAGCAGCGCTATGGGATCGATATGGAGATCGACGGCATGGTGCGCGCAGCGGTGCGCTGCAATCCGCGCAAGGGTGGCGCGCTGCTCGGCTATGACGCCTCTGCGGCCGAGGCGATGCGGGGCGTGCAGCGGGTGGTGCCGGTGACCGGTGGTGTCGCCGTTATCGCGGAGAACACCTGGTATGCGTTCCAGGCGCTCGATGCGATCACCTATGACTGGGGGCCCGCGCCCTATCCTGCCAGTCAGGACGAACATTGGGCTGCGCTCGAGGCCGCCTTCACGCCCGACGCGCTGGATCGGGTCTGGCGTGATGACGGCGATGCCGAGGCGGCGGTCAGCGAACGGTCCGATCTGACAGTGGAGTACCGCGCGCCCTATCTGGCGCATCAGCCGCTCGAGCCGCTCAACGCCATCGTCAGAGTGACCGAGGATCGCGCCGATGTCTGGGTCGCGCATCAGATGGTGCGCTTCGTCCAGCAGCGGGTGGCCGAGCGCTGCGGGCTGGGTGCAGAGCAGGTCTTTGTGCACAACCAGTTCGCAGGTGGCAGCTTCGGCCATCGGCTGGAGTTCGACCTGATCGACCGCGCCACCGAGATCGCGCTGCAGATGCCGGGCACGCCGGTCAAGCTCATCTTCAGCCGCGAGGAGGATTTCGCGCAGGATTATCCCAGGCAGATCGGCATGGCCCGGGTGCGCGGGCGGGTCGAGAACGGCAGGGTTCGGGCGCTCGATCTGCAGATCGCGACGCCTTCGGCCGTGCGCAGCCAGATGGGTCGGGTGGGCCTGCCCGTGCCAGGCCCCGATCCGCAGATTGCGGCGGGGGCGTGGAACCTGCCTTACGCGATCCCGGATTTCCGGGTGTCGGCCTATGCGGTGCCGGGGCTCGCGCCCACCAGCTCCTGGCGCTCGGTCGGGGCGTCGACGGCAGGGTTCTTCGCTGAAGCGGCCCTCGACGAGCTGATCCATGCGGCCGGCGCCGACCCGATGGCGGAACGGCTGCGGCTCGTCACCGATCCGGTTGCCCGCGGCGTGCTGGAAGCGGTCGCCGAGATGTCGGACTGGGGCCGCACGGTGGCGCCGGGCCAGGGACGTGGCCTGGCCTTCGTTACTTCCTTCGGCGTGCCGGTTGCCGAGGTGATCGATGTCACCCAGACGCCCGAGGGCCTGCGGATCGACCGGGTCTATGTTGCGGCAGACGTCGGGCGCATCATCGACCCCGTCAACTTCGAAGCGCAGGTGCAGGGGGGCGTGATCTGGGCGCTTGGACATGCGATCAACTCCGAAATCACATATGCCGACGGGCAGGCCGAGCAGATGAACTACTACGACGGCGAAGGCATGCGGCTCTCCCAGACGCCTGAGATCCTCGTCCGGGGTCTCGAAACCCAAGCCAAGATCCGCGGGATCGGCGAGCCGCCCGTACCGCCGGCCGCCCCGGCCTTGGCCAATGCGGTTTTTGCGGCCACGGGCCAACGCCTGCGCGAGATGCCCTTCAACCGTCACATCGCATTTGTGTGAGACGCATGCCCTGCTGGCACTGCGTTTCGGAATAGTGCTATCTCAGCGTCAGGGCGCGGGGTCCCGCGCACCGCAGGACAGGAGGGGATGACGTGGATTTCGCCGCAACCGAAGAACAATCGGCTATTTTCGACATGGCCTATGCCTTTGGGCAGGAGCATATCGCCCCCTTCGCACAGGAGTGGGAGACGCAGGGCACCATCCCCAAGGCGCTCTGGCCGAAGGTGGCGGAGCTGGGCCTCGCGGGCATCTACGTCTCGGAAGAGCACGGCGGCTCGGGCCTGAGCCGTCTCGACGCCACGCTGGTTTTCGAGGCCCTGTCGATGGCCTGCCCCTCCGTGGCGTCGTTTCTGTCGATCCACAACATGTGCGGCGGCATGATCGACAAGTTCGGCTCGGACGAGAGCAAGGCCAAATGGCTGCCCCGCATCTGCACCATGGAGACGGTGTTCTCCTACTGCCTGACCGAGCCGGGCTCCGGCTCGGACGCCGCGGCTTTGCGCACGCGGGCGGTGCGCAGCAACACGGGCTATGTGCTGAGCGGGACCAAGGCCTTCATCTCGGGCGGCAGCTATTCCGATGCCTATCTCACCATGGTCCGAACCGGGGAGGACGGGCCCAAGGGCATCTCGGCCATCGTTGTCGAGGCCGGCAGCGACGGGCTCTCTTTTGGCGGGCTGGAGCAAAAAATGGGCTGGCGCGCCCAGCCCACCGCACAGGTTCAATTCGACGATTGTGCGGTTCCAGCCGAAAATCTCATTGGCGAGGAAGGCCGCGGTTTCACTTATGCGATGGCGGGCCTCGATGGCGGACGGCTGAACATCGCGGCCTCTGCGCTTGGTGGCGCGCAGGCAGCCCTTGATGCCGCGTTGAGCTATGCCGGTGAGCGCAAGGCCTTCGGCCGATCCATTGATCAGTTCCAGTCGCTTCAGTTCAAGCTGGCGGATATGGAGGTCAAGCTGCAGGCCGCGCGCGTGTTCCTGCGCCAGGCCGCCTGGAAGCTGGACACCGGGGCAGCGGATGCAACGAAGCATTGCGCCATGGCGAAGGTGTTCGTCACGGACGCGGCCTTCGCGGTTGCGAATGAGGCGCTGCAGATCCACGGCGGCTACGGCTACCTGGCGGATTACGGTATCGAAAAGATCGTGCGCGACCTGCGGGTGCATCAGATCCTGGAAGGTACCAATGAAATCATGCGGTTGATCGTGTCGCGGCAGATGCTGTCCGACCGCGCGGCGTAACCGCACGCACGGCACCAAAAACGCTGGGCCATTAAGTCTCGCTTCATATCTTCTTGCCATAACATCGAAAAGGATCGCGGCGACAGCGTCTGCTGATCGCGGCATGAATGGCACAGGACTTCGATGTGACACACCCCTACAGCACGGAGGCTGGCGCCCATACGGGCGCCGCAAAACGCGTTTTGGTCGTGGACGATTCCCGCGCGATGCGGGCCTGGCTCCGGACGGTCTTGACAGCGGACCCGCGGTTGCACGTGGTGGGCGAGGCTGCGGATGCGGTCGAGGCTCGGGACTATATCAAGGCCAACCCCGTCGATGTTCTGACGCTCGACATTGAAATGCCGGGGATGAGCGGGCTGGACTTTCTGACGCGTCTGATGCGGGCGCGGCCCATGCCGGTGGTGATGATGTCGAGCCTGACCGCTGCGGGCAGCGAAGCGGCGATCCAGGCTTTGTCGCGCGGCGCTATCGATTGCATGGTCAAACCGACCTCGGCCTACGGCGAAGAGCTCACGAATGACATTTGCGAGCGTGTTTACCACGCCGCCTGCACGCGCCCGTCGCAGTTGCAGATGTGGTTGCAGACCAAAGGTGCGCGCCCCGCGCCCGCCGCTGCCGCGCCAGCCTCGCAACAGCGTCATGCCTATCGGCGCGGCGCCCTCATTCTGATCGGAGCGTCGACCGGCGGTGTGGCCGCCCTCGAGACGGTGCTGCCAGCACTCGATCCGCATGGGCCGCCTGTCGTGGTGGTCCAGCATATGCCGGGCAACTTCCTCGTCAGCTTCTCCGAGCGTCTCAATCGTCAATTGCCGCAGAATGTCTATCTGGCCGATGAGAGCCGCGCGCTCGAGAACGGCGACATCGTGATTGCGCCCGGGCATGACCGTCACACCGAAGTGCGCAACCGCGGCGGCAGCTGGTATTGCCGCTTCGTTCCGAACGATCCACCTGCGCTGCATTGCCCATCGGTCGATGTGTTGTTCGCCTCTGCGGCGTCGCAGGCGCGGCACATCTCCGCGGCCCTGCTCACCGGTCTTGGCCGCGACGGGGCGGATGGGCTGCTGAAGCTTTCGCAGGCAGGGGCGGCAACTTTTGGCCAGGACGAAGCGACCTGCGTCGTCTACGGCATGCCGAAGGCTGCCAAGGCACTGGGTGCGATACAGCGTGAACTGCCGTTGGACGACATCGGTGCGGCCATCCGCGATAGCCGCATTGCGCCGAGACGAGATGAGGCGCATGGAACGGAGCAGATGCAATGACGGGTCCGCGGGTTCATATCACGCAGGGTGAACAAGCTGTTGGGTCTGATCCCGACATGGTGATCACCACTCTGCTGGGATCTTGCGTCTCTTGTTGCCTCTGGGATCCGGGCGCTGGGGTCGGCGGGATGAACCATATGCTCCTGACCAGTTCGGCGTCCGGCGGCGGTGCGTCTCAGCTGCTCGGTGTCAACGCGATGGAGCTTCTCATCAACGAGATCCTCAAACAGGGCGGCGATCGCCGCCGCCTGCGGGCCAAGGCGTTCGGCGGCGCGCGGATGGTTGCGGGCCTGAGCGAGATCGGGAAACAGAACAGCGACTTCATCCTCAACTTCCTCGAACGCGAGGGGATTGTCTGTGAAAGCCATTCCTTGGGTGGATATACCGCGCGTCATCTGAAGTTTTGGCCCGCATCGGGTCGTGTCATGCAGAGGATCCGCGACGATGCTCCGCAGGAGACAGTCGCGCAGGTCAGCGCACCGGAAAGCGCGGGCAACGGGCTCGAGCTGTTTTGATCACTTGCAACGCCCGGGGCTTCGAACCATCTCATTTGCACCGCAGGCTGTTTGGGGCCGCCTCTGTGCGGACCTGACGGTACCGCGATTCGTATGCGCATGCGTTTGACGGCGCAGCGGGCCAAAGGCGTTCGGCGGTCACCGGCTTGAACGTAGTCTTGCCTTAACAGCTCGTGATCCTGAAAACCGGATTTGTCCTGCCTTCTGAGAAAATGAAATTACTTCAATAGGCTTATGTGAGCTTCCTCAAATCCTGCCTATGGCGGCAGCAGCTTGATCAGTCTACGCGCGCGTTAGGCAGTTTTCGGATTGGCGACGTGCGTCGACTTGATCCTCAGTGAAACTTCGTCCGACGCAGGCCTAAGCGACGAGCTTCGCAAACAGCCGGCAGGGCGGTCCTCCGCCAGGATGGTCCTTGGGCGTATCCTGACTGCTTAGTTCAACACGTCGTGGTTGGTAAAATCAGCCCGCTTCCCCATGCAAGCAAAGCGCCGGCTCCATCTGTGTCGGGAATAGCGTTCCTTACGGCTTGGCGGCATCGCACGACGCTGTTCCTGTTCACAAGTGCCGTGGTCGCCTCGTTGCTTTCTTAGCCGGACCTGCTGACGCAGGTCGATGACCAACTGCTGCAGCGGCATGGCTCCTGGCCTCGCTCTTGGTCGTAGCGTAGGTGGCCCGTGGGGCTTGTGATAATCAACGGCAACACAGCGGACCGCTCAGCATCCAGAGATCTAGCCGGATCGATAGCGATATGCAGCACTTCGTCTTGAGCTTTGTCTGTTCAATCGGACGACTTGCGAAAGTCGCTCACCCATGTATTTTCACCTTTCTGCAGCAGTTTTTGCGGAAAGATCGGATTTGGGTTTGCTGATTGGCCGAGAACGTGTGATCGACCCCATCTCACCGTTGCGACCGAGTTCGGCGAAACTAAAACAATCTGGGATACTATTGGCGCAAACGACCATAGAAAGACGTCGCATTTCGATCATGGATCAATCGTCTTGCACTTGCATCGGGTGCAGTTTTTCCCGGCCGGTTCAACTCAGACCCCAGAGTGTTGAAAAAACGCCCGGCTTCGCTAGAAGAGGTCCAGATCGTCAGCGCTGTCCTTCTTCGTCCCGAAATCGTCATGTTGCTGCCCTTCCAGAACAGCGCAAGTCACCTTCAGCTTAAGTTTCTGAGAGATTTTTTCAATTTCCGGGGCCGTGAGTGACACTTTGTTTTCTTGTCCGATCAACAGGGTCATTATGGCCAAATCTTCGAGGGACTGGCGCAAAAAATCGAGTGACTGGAGGCTCGTGATTGTTTGAGGCTCAGCGGAACTGCTCGTGTCTACAGCGTGACTGATTGCTTCTTCCAGATCGAAGATCTGGCCGGCAAGTTTGTCCAGATAGGACGAGAGTCTGATGTTGATGGTCGATATCGGATGCTCCGATCCGTTATCAGCGAACATTTAGAGGCGGCCCACAACGGCTTCGATGCAATTGCGTAGATCAGCCTGTTCAAACGGCTTCTTGAGATAATTGTTCATTCCCAGTTTTTTGCCGTGATCGATGATCTGTTGCTCTGCACGTCCGGTAATGAGAATGAACCCGACGCCCTTGGTTTTCGGCCCGCTTCGCAGATGGTGAAGAAGGTTGAGCCCATCCATTTCAGGCATGTTGTAATCCGAAATTACCAGGTGAACGGGATGTGTGGCCAAAGCTTTCAGCGCGCTCACACCATTATCTGCAGTGGATACGTTCCGAATGCCAAACGCATCAAGTGCTTGTGTGATCAGGCCGCGGCTGGTTGACATGTCATCCACAACCATAATTCTGATTTGGTCTCGCAGTGACATATTCAGGATTCCTTTAGTGGCGTTGAGGGGTGTAGACCCGCGGCGACTGGTCTGTAGGTGGTAGGCCCGCTGGTGGTGAAGCCAACGTCATCTGGTTCGGCAATACGCTCCGAGTGTCCGAGGAACAGGTAGCCGTCCGGTTTTAGAATATTGTGAAAGCGCGGCCAAAGCCGGTTTTGGGTTTCAAGGTCGAAGTAGATGACGACATTTCGACAGAATATGATGTCCATCTGCTGCTTCATCGGCCAATTTGACAGCAAATTCAGCTCCTTGAAGGCAACCATGTCTCGAATTTTTTTGTGTGCGGAGAAAATGACTTCTCCATTCAGTGTTTCTTTGTCGAAGTAGCGTTGCAAGAGCGTGTCGGGTACGCCCGAGATCAGACGATCAGGATATCTTCCTTCTGTTGCAAACCTCACGACATTCGCATCTATGTCCGTCGCCAGAATGCGGATATCGAATTCGGCGATTTCAGCAGAGAACTCCAGAAGTGTCATCGCGATGGAAAAGGCTTCCTGGCCGTTCGAGCAGCCCGCGGACCAGATACGTACCTTCTGTCCGGATCGAAGCTTTGGAAGGAGATTTTGCCTCAGCGCTGCGGTCAGAACATCGAAGTGGTGCTTCTCTCTAAAGAAGTGAGAGACATTGGTCGTCAGAGCAGAAATCATATGGCGGCGCTCAGTTCGGCCGTCTTCGGAGCAGACGAATGCACTGTAGTTCTCGAAGTCCGAGATGTTCAGCGCGCGGAGACGATGACGCAGACGAGACTGTATCATCGACGTCTTTTCCACCGCCAGCTGCAATCCGCTTTCGCGATACGCCAGTTGAGCGATTGCCGCGAAGCTTTCCGCAGTCAGGCCATTATCGCCAATTCGGTCGGTCATTATGCTGCGTTACTCTGCACTGAAGTCACAATGGAACTGAGGTCTAGAACACGGATCATCCGTTCGTCGATCAGCGTCAGGGCGCTGACGACATTGGGCGAGCTATTTGCTTGCATCTCCGGCGGCGGTTGCAGATCATCATCGGTCAGCGCGATGATGTCTGACACCGCATCAACCAAAAGACCTGTCATAACATCCCCGTGGTTTACGACGATGATCACGTTCCGATCGGTTTGCTTCTGCGGCTTGAGGCCCAGTCGTTCGGACAAATCCATCACAGGCAAAACGGTTCCGCGAAGGTTGATCACACCCTTCATGTAACTCGGCGCATGTGGCAGCGGCGTTGTCTTTGTCCAGCCACGGATCTCTCTTACCGACATGATATCGAGAGAATACTCCTGATCTGCCAATTGAAACGTCAGCAATTCGATCGCGGTGGGTGTCTCTTTGTCACTCATGCCGTCAGTCCTGTGGTTACTTGTGGTGCGCAAGCTCCGCTGGAGCCGATTGCGTTTGTTATGATGTCCGAGGTGTCAAGGATGAGCGCGATCTGGCCGTCACCCAGGATCGTAGCGGCGGCGATGCCCGGAGCACGGTAGAAGCTGTCGTCAAGACCTTTGATGACGACTTGGCGCTGGTCCTGAATGCTGTCGATAATGAGTGCAGCCCGGCTGCCATCTTCATGGGCGATAAGCAGAACCACCGAGCCATCGTAATCCTCGACGGGGTCGCGATAGCCGAGCTCTTTTCCAAGATCGAAGAGTGGAACGAACCCGCTACGAACTCGAACGACGTGAGCTCCCGGGCGAACCATCTCAACATCTTGATTGGTCAGCGTCAGCGTTTCTATGACGACGTTCAAAGGCAGTACGAGAGTTTCTTCTGCAACTTGGACGACCATGCCATCGAGCACCGCGAGGGTCAGGGGGAGCGAGATGGAGAAGGTCGTTCCTTCGCCCGGAGTTGATGTGATCGAGATCCGACCACCCAAAGCTTGGATGGATGTTCGCACGACATCCATTCCCACACCGCGACCGGAGAGATCCGAGACCACCGATGCGGTGGAGAAGCCCGGCAAGAACAGAAGATTGTCGATCTCCGTGTCCGAGAGGGTGGCATCCGGTGAAACCAGGCCCTTGTCAATCGCGATCTGCAAAACCTTCGGGCGGTTGATGCCGCCGCCGTCGTCGGACACTTCGATAACGACGCGGCCGGACCTGTGTGCAGCCGTGAGGTTCACCCGTCCCTGTTCCGGTTTGCCTGCAGCGATGCGCGCCTCGGAGTCTTCAAGGCCGTGATCCACGGCGTTCCGGATCATATGTGTCAGCGGATCAGCCAGTCTTTCGATCACCGTCTTGTCGACCTCGGTGCTTTCGCCGTCGGTATGGAGGCGCACGTCTTTACCGACCGCCGCGGAGGCTTCGCGCACGATGCGCGACATCCGCTGAAAGAGCGATTTGACCGGCTGAGCCCGGATCATCATCACACTGTCCTGGATGTCGCGGGTGAGACGCTGAAACTCTTCCAACCCGTTCATCGCGTCGGAGTGGGGTGAGAGCCCGGAGCGTTCCAGGCTTTGCGACAGCATCGCCTGATTGATGACCAACTCACCAACAAGGTTTACGAGGCGTTCGATCCGATCAAGGTCGACACGAACAACGGATTTGGCGGCGGCGGGAGCTGCCTGCTTGGCAGGTGCCGGTGCTGCCTTCATCGGAGCTGCCGGCGCCGGTTCGGCTTTGCTCTCTTGCGGAGCATCGGCCACCGGTGTCTCGGTCGGCGGTACAGGGGAAGGCTCCGCCGGCGCATCGGCTTTCACGACCGGCTCATCCTCCTGGACTGGCGGTTCCTCGTCTGCCGGAGACTCCTGCGAAGGCGCGCTGCTCACGTCATCGGCAGTCTTTTTTTTAATATCGAGCGTGCAGAGCCCGTCGACGAACTCGAAAGCGGCGGCAATCTCTGCCTCCTCAACATCCGTTTCGATATCGATCGTCCATGACAGATAGGATGTCTCGGCCGCCAAAGCGTCGAGGTCGGGCAAATCGTCCAGATGGCAGGTCACCGTGCATGTGCCCAACTCATCCAGAGCGCGCAGCATGTGAAACGGTTCGTTGCCGGTTTCGAAGAGATCGTTGTCCGGCTTGAAGCGGATCGTAAAGCCAGACGGCGCGGCAGTCGGCAGCGCATCCAAGGGTGGAAGATCCGGGATTGACCCTTCCTCGTCGTCGCCGCCCAGATCCAGGTCGAGCGAGAGAACGGCAGGCTGGAAGTCGATCTCTTCTTCCTCTGCGTCGTCTGCTTCCTCTTCGATCCCGGCTTCACCAAGGAGGCCGTTCAGCGAGTCGAGAAGGGCCGCAGTCTCTTCCGTCGGCAGTTCACCATCGTCGCGGCTGATGCGCACGAGATCCGACAGGTGGTCGGCACACTGAAAGAAGACCTTGCGGGCTTCCGTATCGGGCGACATGCGGCCGGCGCGCACCTCGTCCAACACCGTCTCGAAGCGGTGCGCAAATCGAACCAGGGCTTCGAGACCGAAGGCGCCGGCACCACCTTTGATCGAGTGCACGGCACGGAAGACAATGTTGATGGTTTCGGGGTCATCATCGCCGTCGTCGAGCGCCTGAAGACCGTCTTGCAAAGCTTCCAGCAGCTCTTCGCATTCGATAAAAAACGAGGCGCGAATTTCCGCCATCGGATCGTTGGTGTTAGACATGAGCCCCTCTTACCCCGCGACCATCTGCAGAGCTTTGATCAGTTTCGTCGGATCGAACGGCTTCACGATCCACCCGGTTGCGCCGGCATCGCGGGCCCGTGCTTTCAGCTCGGGGGCGGCCTCGGTCGTCAGGACAAGAATTGGGGTTGCGCGGTGCTTGTCTTGTCCGCGCACCGCGTCGATGAAGCCGAAGCCATCCATCCGCGGCATATTGATGTCGGTGATGATGGCATCGGGCTCGATCCCTTCGAGCACTTCGATACCATGCACGCCATCATCGGCGGTGTGCACGTTGAAGCCGGCGGGCAACAGCGCCAACCGGATCATGTCGCGCATGGTGCGGCTGTCATCAACGGCAAGGATCTCCAAGCTCATGTCCGCCCCCGCGCAATTGTTTCGGGGCTCATGCCCATGACGCGCAGCTGATCGGTGACCCGGTCCGTTGCATTGATGACCGAGACGGCGCGGCCGGCGGCCACGGCACCGGTGGCGGCGGCCAGCATCACCTGCAGGCAGAGGGCGCCCAGATGTTTGACCTCGGACAGATCCATGATGAGGTCGCCTTCGGCATGCTCTTTCAGCTGGGTCTTGAGTGCTGACGCTGCGGGCAGGTCGAGGCGGGAGGCGAGAACGATAGGGTCACTCATTGCGCTGGTCTCCGGATGAAGGAATTGTGCGGCTGCATCGCTCTCTCCACGTCAACTGATCTCACGAATGGAGGGGTTGTAGAGCGCAGGACGTTAAGACGGAGTTACCCGCAAAAAAACTTTTCAACCGCTCGGCATCGGGGGTGGTGTCAGTGGCTCTCGCCGCGCCGGCAAGCACAAAAAACCCGGCCGATCAGGCCGGGGTCCTCATCCATGACGATGGGCGACGTCAGGCGCGCCGCCGTCGTCCCCCGACGCGGCCCGCGCGGCCGCGTCCTTCGTGCCCCGGCTTCGGCGCTTCCTTGTTGAAGGTGATCCAGGCCCCACCATGCGGGTCGTTGTTTGTCAGGAAATTCGCGGCCCGAATCGCCTCCATTTCCTTGCCCGGGCGCGGCTTGGTCGAGCCAAGGCCGGTGAGCTGACAGAAAAGCTCCGGGTCCATGTCGTCAGGCACACTCACGCCGGCTGCCGCGAGTTCCGCCCGCTTCGCCTCGATCTTGGCCGCCGAGACGGGCAGGGCCACCGGGTTCATGATCGCCGAGGTCATGCCCGCGCCCATGGCCATCGGCAAAAAGGCGTTGTTGATCCCGTGACGGTTCGGCAACCCGAAGGAGATGTTCGATGCACCGCAGGTCGTGTTCACGCCCAGCTCTTCGCGCAGGCGGCGCACCAGCGTGAAGACCTGATTGCCCGCGGTGGCCATGGCTCCGATAGGCATCACCAGAGGATCGACGACGATGTCATGGGCGGGGATACCGAAGTCGGCGGCCCGCTCGACGATTTTCTTGGCGACGGCAAAGCGCACGTCGGGGTCTTCCGAGATGCCGGTGTCATCGTTGGAGATCGCCACGACCGGCACATTATACTTCTTCACCAGCGGCAGCACGATGTCCAGCCGCTCTTCCTCGCCCGTCACGGAGTTCAGGAGCGGACGGCCCTCGCAGGCCTCGAGGCCGGATTCCAGCGCCCCGGGGACCGAGCTGTCGATGCAGAGCGGGACATCGACAATGGCCTGGACACGCTCGACCAGTTCCTTCATCAGCGGCGGTTCGACGAAATTGTTGTCGGCATAGCGTGTGTCTTCTGCCATCTTGTTGGTGAAGACGGCGCCCGAGTTCACGTCGAGCACGTTCGCGCCTGCCTCGACCTGCGCCACCGCATCCGCTTCCACCGTCGAGAAATCCCCCGCTTCCAGTTCCAGCGCCAGCTTCTTGCGACCGGTGGGGTTGATCCGTTCGCCGATCACGCAGAAGGGCTGATCAAAGCCGATGATCGCGGTCTTGGTCTTGGATTCGACGATTGTGCGGGTCATGCAGCGGTCCTTAGGTCAGGCGTTGGCGGGAACGGCGGAGGCACCGCCGTTGTCGATGGCCCATGTGGCGTTCGTCTTGATGCCGCCCAATGGGAAGAAGTGCACGTTGGTGATGTTGAAGTCCGGGTGCGCCGCCTTGTGCGCGGCGAGGACGCCGAGCACATCCGTGGGCTCATAAGGCAGCAGCAGCTTGGTCACGTCCATCGCGCGCTTCTGCAGCACCTTGAGCGACGGGCCGACGCCGCAGGCGATGGCGAATTTGATCAGGGTTTGCAGCTTTGCGGGGCCCGCAATGCCGATGTGGATGGGCAGGGTGATGCCTTGCGCGGCCAGATCGTCGGCCCAGGCGATGATCGGTTTGGCATCGAAGGCAAACTGCGTGGCGATCGCCATCTGCGCATCCGTCCGGCTTTGGAAGTCGTTCTTCCATTTCAGCGCGGCGGTCACATTGGTCATGGAGCCGTCGGCGTCGATGTCGCGGTTGCCCTCTGGGTGACCGGCCACATGCAGGCGCTCGAAGCCTGCTTCATCGAAGAGCCCGGTCTCCATCAGCTGCATGGAGCTGTCGAAATCGCCATGCGGCCTCGCCACGCCCCCGGCGAGCAGCAGCGCCTGTTTGACGTCCGCCTCGCCCTGATAGCGTGCGATCCAGTCGGCGAGCGTTGCCCTGTCCTTGATGATACGCGCCGGGAAATGCGGCATGACCGGGTAGCCGTCGGCGTTCAGGCGCTTGGCGGTTGCGACCATGTCGTCGATGGGCGTGCCTTCGATGTGAGCGACATAGACGCGCGTGCCCTCGGGCAGCAGGTCGCGGAAGTTCTCGACCTTCTCGGCTGTGCGCGGCATCACCTCGATGGAGTATCCCTGCAGGAACGTCTCGACCTCCGGGTTGGTCGGGGTCAGCACGGGGGCCGCTTTCTTCTTGAAATTCAGCAGAGCCATCAGACGGTCCTTTCGGGTCAGAAGAGGGTCGAGGAAGCGCAGCAGGGGTCAGGCCCAGCCGTCGTTATCAATCAGCGCCTTTATGCGGTCGCGGTCGTATTCTGTGTCGAGCCGCGCCGCCTGCGCGTCGGCAATCGCCTCCGGGTCGCCGTCGACCGAAAACGGATCGGCCTTGCGCCACTCTCCCAGATATGCATCGGTGTCCGCAGCACCCACCTTCATCGCCGCCCGGTCGATCGCCTGCTCGAACCGCTCGGGAAGAGGGCGCTTGGCCCCACGCCGCCCCTTGCCCACAATCACCTGGGCCGGGATATCGCGCCAGTAAACAATTGTCACATCGGGCATGGGCTGATTCCCTATGAGCATCTCTTCGCGCCTGTCTAACGGCTGCTGATCCGTTTTCGAGGCCGAATTTCGACAGAACGCGCGTTGTCCGCGACCCCGTGGGTGTATCGCATCTGCGCGCGCAGAGCGAGCGATGCGCGCCGCCAAAATCCTCATGATGACTGTGAGGCGCACTGCATCGGCCGGGCCGGGAGCGGTATGTCCTGGGACACAGCAGCGCTTGCGCACGGGCGCGCGCCGGATTACTCTACCCGCAACTCGAAATGAAAGGCGCAAAAGATGGCGCCACAGCGTCCCAAAGGTGCGGGCGCGCTCGAAAAAAAGACGGCTCTGAGCCCCGCGCCAGTTCCGCCCCGATCCGGTGAGCTTTATGCCGCGCTCGATCTGGGCACAAACAGCTGCCGCATGTTGATTGCCCAGCCGAAGGGCAATGGTTTTCATGTGGTCGACAGCTTCTCCAAATCCGTGCAACTGGGCGCGGGGCTGGAGAAAACCGGGCGGTTGTCGCGCGGATCTATGACGCGCACCATCCAGGCCCTGCGCATCTGCCAGCAGAAGCTGCGGCGCAACAAGGTGCGGCGGATGCGCCTCGTGGCCACCGAGGCCTGCCGCCGGGCGCTCAATGCACAGGATTTCCTGCGCCGCGTGCAGCGCGAGACGGGGCTGCGGCTGGACATCATCAAACCGCAGGAGGAGGCGCAGCTGGCCGTGATCTCCTGTGCGCCGCTGGTCAGCCGCAATACCGAGAACCTGCTCGTGGTGGACATCGGCGGCGGCTCGACCGAGCTGGTGTGGATTGACCTGACGGATGTGCCGCGCCACGACCGGCCGCAATCGATCATGCGGCTGCACAACGGGTTCAATCCGGTGATGACGGACCTGCCGCAGGCGCGGGTGGTGGACTGGATCTCGGTGCCGCTTGGGGTCGCGACCCTGCGCGACCAGTTCAACGACGTCGAAGACGATGCGGCGCGCTTTGCGCTGATGAGCTGGTTCTTCGAGGAGAACCTTGCGGACTTCACGCCTTATCACGACACGCAGCCGCATGAGAAATTCCAGATCGTGGGCACCTCCGGTACCGTGACCACGGTGGCCGCGAGCCACCTCGGTCTCAAACGCTACGACCGCACGAAGGTTGACGGGCTGCACATGACCTCGGATCAGATCGACCGGGTGATCCGCTCGTATCTCGCGCTCGGCCCGGCGGGTCGGCGGGCCGATCCGCGCATCGGGCAGGACCGGCAAGCGCTGATCATGTCCGGTTCGGCGATCCTGCAGGCGCTGATGCGCTGCTGGCCGACGGACCGGCTTTCGGTGGCGGATCGCGGGCTGCGCGAGGGGCTGCTCTACGCTCAGATGAATGCCGACGGCGTGTTGGAAGACGGAGAGTTCTGATGGCAAAGACGCCAAGCGGCAAGAACACATCCGGGCGCGGGCAGCGTGAGCTGAAGGTCAAGGTCAAATCTGCCCGCGGGCGCAAGCTCAGCTCGACCCGCTGGTTGCAGCGGCAGTTGAACGATCCTTACGTCAAGCGCGCCAAGGCCGAGGGGTATCGCGGCCGCGCGGCCTACAAGATCATGGAGCTCGATGACAAGTATCGCTTCCTCGTGCCCGGCGCACGGGTGGTGGACCTTGGGGCGGCTCCCGGTGGCTGGTGCCAGGTGGCGGTGAAGCGGGTCAATGCGCTGGGGGAGAAGTCGGGCAAGGCCGTGGGCACCATCCTCGGCATCGACTTGCAGGAGATGGAGCCCATCGCGGGCTGCGATCTGCACCAACTCGACTTCATGGAGGAGGATGCGGATCCCAAGGTGAAAGAGTGGCTGGGCGGCAAGGCGGATGTTGTGATGTCGGACATGGCGGCCAGCAGTTCCGGCCACAAGCAGACCGATCACCTGCGGATCATCGCGCTCTGTGAGGCGGCTGCATATTTTGCGTTCGACGTGCTGGACGAGGGTGGCACTTTCGTGGCCAAGGTCCTTGCGGGCGGGGCGGAAGGCGAATTGCAGAAGCTGCTGAAGCAGCGATTCTCCAAGGTGGCCAACATCAAACCACCCGCGTCACGCTCGGACAGCTCCGAAAAATTCGTTGTGGCAACAGGGTTTCGCGGCGCCCGCTGACCGCTTTACCATCCATTAAAGAAGTTCAGCTTAGCGTGAGCGCAGTTTTGCGCCGCCTCTGGCGTATCCACGCTGAAAAGGACCCATAGATGCTCCGCACATTTGCACTTTCCCTCCCGGTCGTCGTTGCAGCCAGCATGGCGGCTGCCGTCGAAGCACCGCCCGCAATGACAGCCTTTGTCGAAACCGACATCATGTCCTGGGCGCAAAGCCAGCAGGTGATCGACGCGGTGAACGAAAAGAACGGCAAGACCGCGGGCGTGAGTGCGGCGCAGATTGAAGAGTGGGACACCCAGTGGCGCGCGGAAGTGGGCCAGACGGACCAGCCGCTGGTCAGCGCGGTCATGTCCCACCCGCTCTCGGCGTTTCTGTCCGAGCAGGTGGCCGCATCGGGCGGACGTATCACCGAGATTTTCGTCATGGACGCCGTCGGCCTGAACGTGGCGGCCAGCGATGTTACCTCTGATTACTGGCAAGGTGATGAGGACAAGCACATCAAGACCTACGGCGTCGGCCCCGATGCGATCCACGTCAGCGAGATCGAATTCGACGAGAGCACTCAGACCTACCAGGGGCAGGTCTCCTTCACGCTGACCGACCCGGCGACCAACCAGGTGGTCGGGGCGATGACGGTGGGCCTGAACGCCGAAGCCTTCTACTGATCGCAGATGCAGGCGCGCCTTCGGACGCGTCTGCCAAGGCAGACGTCCTGCCTCCTCTGACCCACGCGCAGAAGATCCTTTGACATCTTGATGGCCTTCCCGGTTCGGGCAGGCCATTCTGCTGCTGGCGCCCTCCCTTTTTCCGAAATCCTTTGAAGAGGCAAGGTCAGGGGAAGCGCGCAAATCGGCTCTGGCCCCAAAGGACTCTTCAAAGACCAACCGCGTGATTGCGACTTCGGGGGTCGTCCTGGCCGTGTCGTTCATGTCGCTGGAGCGCGGTATCCTGGCCGGGCGACGCCCTGAGCCGTTGCCGGCGCCCCCGTTGCGTGACCGCAGGGCTATGGCCGCGTTGTGACGAAGCCGTTTCGCGAATGACATCGGCTGGGCTATGCTGCCTGAAAACACGGACGGCGCAGGAACCGCAGCACCTGGGTCTCGCATGGGGGTGCGAACCATCGAAAAGTCTCTCTTTCAATTCATTTGGAAGTACTCGAAGCGTGACCAACTGAAACTTCTGTTGATCACCAGCACGCTGTTTCCCTTTCTATACCTGACGCTGGAGCTGCCGAAGCGGATCATCAATGACGCCATCGGGGCGCAGGCGACGAGTGTTGCCGCCTTCGGTCTCGAGTTCACCCAGCTCGGCTTTCTGTTCCTGCTCTGTGCGGCCTTCCTCGCCTCCGTGCTGGCGCATGGGCTGCTCAAGATGCGAATCAACACGCAGAAGGGTATCCTGTCCGAACGCCTTTTGCGGCGTCTGCGCTACACGCTGATCTCGCGCATGCTGCGCTTTCCCAAGGCCTATTTTCGCCGCACATCGCAAGGTGAACTGGTCGCCATGATCACCGGCGAGACCGAGCCGATGGGCGGTATGATGGGCGACGCGCTCACCCAACCGGTGCTGCAGGCCGGGCAGATGCTCACGATCCTGATTTTCCTGTTTCTGCAGAGCGTATGGTTCGGCCTTGCCGCAGTGGCGCTCATCCCGCTGCAAGCCTGGCTGATCCCGCGGCTTCAGCGGCACATCAATGTGATGAACAAGGAGCGGATCAAGGAGGTACGCCAACTGGCGGCGCTGATCGGCGAGAGCGCGG
Organism: Roseobacter sinensis; assembly: GCF_025755255.1. Classification (GTDB taxonomy): domain Bacteria; phylum Pseudomonadota; class Alphaproteobacteria; order Rhodobacterales; family Rhodobacteraceae; genus Roseobacter; species Roseobacter sinensis. The sequence goes on from NZ_JALIEB010000006.1 coordinate 181,502, forward strand.
CGGGCGCGTCCGAGCTGCGCATCCACGGCGGCTGGCGATACCGTCTCTCGGCGATCAGCCATCGGTTGGGGATCATCTTCGGGATCCGCCTGCGGATCTACCGGAAGAAGTTCTTCATGAAGTTTCTCAACAACTTCATCACCCAGCTGACGCCGTTTTTCTTCTTCTCGGTCGGCGGCTACCTGGTGATCAACGGGGCGGTGTCGCTTGGGGCGCTGGTCGCAGCACTTGCGGCCTACAAGGATCTCAGCGCCCCGTGGAAGGAGCTGCTTGCCTTTTACAACCAGGCACAGGACATGTCTCTGCGGTGGGAGACGGTGACGGAGAAATTCTCGCCCACGGGGGTGATTGATGAGGCACTGTTGCAGGGCACGCCGGATGAGATCCCCCGCCTGAGCGGTGCGATTGCGCTGAGCGATGTGACGGTGACCGACGCGGACGGCAACCCGGTGCTGGAGAAGATCACCGCGCGCTTTGCGCCGGGATCTCTGGTGGCGATCGATGCGCCGAGTGTCGAGGACCGGCAGGCGCTCGCCGATGTGCTGACCCGAGAGGTGATCCCGGCCAGTGGCGGCGTGACGGTGGGCGACCAGCCGCTGGCGGGGCTGCATCAATCGGTGATCGCCGCGCGCATCGGGCACGCACAGCGCAGCCCGGTGCTCTTTCGCGGCAGTCTGGAGGACAACGCGGTGATGCCGCTCAAGCCGCATCCCGGAGGTGAGATATCGGAAGAGATGCAGCGCGCCACGGAGGAAAGCGCGCGGGCGGGCGCTGGCAATGACCCGGTGGAGGCCGATTGGCTCGCGCCGGCGGTGGCCGGGTTCGAGACCTCCGGAGAGGTCCGCGCCTGGTGGCACCGTCTGCTCCAGGGCATGGGCGCGGCTGATCCGCTCTATCGCCGGGCGCTCGACCAAAGGCTCGATGACGCGACCAGCGCGGAGCTGGCCGAAGCCCTTGTGGCCGCACGCCCCAAGGTGTGGGAGGCGGTGGTGGCCGCAGGTCTCGACCGGCAGGTCTACCGGTTCGATCCCGACCGCTACAACCCAGCCCTGCCGGTCACCAGCAACCTGCTCTTTGCAACCATGCGCCGGTCGCTCAGCCAGGCGGATCTGGCCGCACAAACCGATCTCTTCGAGTTGATCCGCGCTTTGGGGCTCGAGGCCGATCTGTTGGAGCTCTCGCGCGATGTCATCGCGCTGCTGCACCGGATCTTCGGCACCGATGGCACCGAACATCCGCTGTTCCGCAAACTGGGTCTTGATCCGCATCTGTTCGAACAGTCGGTGGCGCTGGTTCTTGGTCGCCGCGCCGCCGGCGCCAAGCCGTTGAGCGATGCGGAAAAGACCCTTTTGATGACCGTGCCCGCGCATATCTCGGCCGAGCAGATCGGGCCGACCTTCACCGAAGAGATGCAGAGCCGCATCCTGGATCTGCGCAAGGCCAACGGATTCGACGCCCGCAGTGTACTGCTGTCGCTTTACGCGCCCCTGAAGCCTGACAAGATCGCGCCGGGGCTGACGGTGCTGGAGAACGCGCTCTTCGGCAAGATCTCCGACGGTGCCGGTGGCCGCGCGGATGAGCTGCGCAGGATCGCGGCAACCGTACTCGATGCAGCCGGGCTGCGCCTGCCGATCACCGAGCTGATCTACGATCTGCCGCTCTCTCTTGGCGGGGCCGATCTGCCCGCGGTCTTTGCCGAACCTTTGGCGATCAGCCGCGCCGCCATCAAGCGCCCCGATATCCTGATCCTCGACAATGTGCTGAAGGGCGAGGCGGCGGGCGATCGCGCTGCCGCGCTCAAGCGCCTGCGCGCGCTTCTTCCCGAGACCACAATGCTCTACCTCGGTGACAGCTTCGACACCTACGACGGGTTCGACAGCCACCTTGAAATCCGTCAGGGGCGGATGGTCTCGGCCGAGGACGTAGGCCGCGGGGTCGAGGAGGGCGCGGCCAGCGCCGACCTGCTGCGCAAGGTACGGGCTCTGGAGACGACGCCGCTCTTTTCCGGGCTCAATCGCAAGCAGCTTCGTCTGCTGGCCTTCGGCGCGCGGTGGTTCTCGGCCTCTGCCGGCGATGTGATCTTCCGCAAGGCCGACATGCCGACGGACGGGGCCTACATGATCCTTTCCGGCGAGGCGGTGCTGTATCATCCGGAGGACGGGGAGGCGGCCGCACCTGTGGCGGAGGTCGGGCCGGGGACACTGGTGGGTGAACTGGGCGTGATCCGCAATGTGCCGCGGGCGCTGACGATGCAGGCCAAGACGGATGTGAAGGCACTGCGTCTCGGCGCGGAAGAGCTGCTCTCGGTGATCGAGAACGATGCGGCCACGGCCTTCAAGCTCTTGCAGGTGGTGGCGGGCTACACCTCCTGAGCGGTCACCCACGTGCCGGCCCAGGAGGCCCGAGGCGGCCGGAGCCGCCCCGGTGAGAGGTCAATGTGCGAACTTCTTGATCTCGCCGCTCCGCAGGCGCGCGGAGTAGGAGCGCAGCTCCTCACGGACGATCGACATCAGGAAGTAGAGCGCCGTGATGTTGACCACCGCCATCGCAAAGATCGCCGCATCGGAGAAATCGATGACCGGGCCGAGGCTGGCCGCCGCGCCGATGACGATGAAGATGCAGAAGATGATCTTGAACGTGAGCTCCGAGGCCTTGCCTTCGCCGAAGAGGTAGGTCCAGGCCTTCAGGCCGTAGTAGGACCACGAGATCATGGTCGAGAAGGCAAAGAGCACCACGGCCAGCGCCAGAATGTAGGGGAACCAGCTGATGCCCGAGGCGAAGGCCGCGGAGGTCAGCGCGACGCCCGAATTGCCGTCGACCGTCGCGATTGCGGTGCCGGCTTCATTCAGCATGTAGTTGCCGGTGTCCGCGTCGATGATCAGCTGCTGCGAGATGATGATCACCAGCGCTGTCATGGTGCAGATCACAACCGTGTCGATCAGCGGTTCCAGAAGCGAGACAAAACCTTCGGTGATCGGCTCCTTGGTGCGCACGGCAGAGTGCGCGATGGCTGCCGAGCCGACGCCCGCCTCGTTGGAGAAGGCCGCCCGCTTGAAGCCCTGGATCAGCGCGCCGACAAAGCCGCCCGCCACGCCGAGGCCGGTAAAGGCGCCCGCGAAGATCTGGCCAAAGGCCCAGCCGACCATGTCGTAGTTGACGATGAGGATTATGAGCGCTGCGCCCACATACATGATCCCCATGAACGGCACCACTTTCTCGGTGACGCGCGCAATGGACTTGATGCCGCCGACGATGACCGCAAAGACCACCGCGGCAAAGATGAGGCCGGTGATCCAGCCCGGGTAGTCGCCGGTGATCTGGGTGATCTGGGCATGGGCCTGGTTGGCCTGGAACATGTTGCCGCCCCCCAGAGCGCCGAGGATGCAGAAGACGGAGAACAGGATCGCAAGGAGGCCGCCGCCCGGCAGGCCGCGTTCCTTGAACCCCTTCGACATGTAGTACATCGGGCCACCCGAGACGGTGCCATCGGGGTATTCGTTGCGGTATTTGACCCCGAGCGTACATTCGGTGAACTTCGAGGCCATGCCGAGAAGGCCCGCGAGGATCATCCAGAACGTGGCGCCCGGACCACCGATGCCGACGGCAACCGCCACGCCCGCGATATTGCCCAGACCCACCGTCCCGGAGAGCGCGGTCGCCAGCGCCTGAAAGTGGCTGACCTCACCGGCATCATCCGGGTCGGAATAGTCACCCTTCACCAACGCGATGGAGTGGCTGAAAAAGCGCAGTTGCACAAAGGAGAAATAGATCGTGAAGATCGAGGCTGCGACCACCAGCCACAGAACGATCCAGGGAAAGCTGGTGCCCGGCAATGGCGCGAAGATGAGGTTCACGAAAGGCCCGGTGAATTCGGCGAAAACCGCGTTGACCTGTTCATCGAGCGTGCCGGCCTCCTGGGCTTGCGCGGGCAGGGCAGCCGCCACGGCTGCACCAGCAAAAAAACCTGTTTTCAAATACTTCATGGTTGTCCCCCTTTATGAGATGACCGTGACAGGCACGGTCGCGCTCATGACAAGATTAACGGTCGAGCTGCCGAAGATGCGTTTTGTAATGCCACCTTCGGAAGAGCGGCAGACGATGATCTGGTGCCCCCCTTCCTTCTCGCAGATGCTGTTGAGCGTATGGGCCACGTCGCCGTGGCGCACGACGCCGGTGGCCTTCATGCCGCTTTGCGTCAATTGCGCGACAGCCGGGTCGACCACGCGTTCGCGCGCGGTAGAGATTTCCTCTTCCCGCCGCTTGTGCCGTTCGGCGTTTTCCTCAGCCGTCTGGAACGAGTAGGGTGACCACTCGATCACATAGGCCACGATCAGCTCGCAGTCCCCGATCTTGTTGGCCAGATCGGTGGCGAAGCGGAGGGCACGTTCGCCGGACCCCTCACCATCCAGGCCAATCACCAGTTTGGTTGTCATGATTTGTCCCTTTTTTCCGTTTTTTGGTCGTCTTGTTATTCTGGCCATGTTCAACGCAGACGTGTATTTCGGCAAATGATTAATTCACAGGCACTCAGGCGGCTGACAGGCCAGTATTCTGCATTTTGAAGAAAACGACGCGGAAATATTCTCCGACTTTTGAAGATTTCCGGAAGATCGACCTGTTTTTCGGAAGAAAACCGTCAAACTGCGCACCGCTGCGACGTCGCAAACTGGCGAAGATCAGCCCTCTCGTTGCGCAAAACCGCAGCGGCATGTCCTCAAAGATGGGCGCAAACGGCTCGCGCGGCTCAGGAAAAAGGGGCGCCGGTGCCGATGAAGCCGCACATCATCGTGGCGCCGGCTCTCGCCCTGTCACAACGAGCGCGGCGCCAGCGCCCTCGCGAAAATAGGCTCGGCAGGCATCGACGAAACGCGTCACCACGCGTCGCGGGTTGGATCTGTCATAGCCCACGGCGAGCGACAGCGATGGCAAGGGGTCGCGAATGGGCCGCGCTGCCAGCGCTTGCCCCGCATAACTGATATCGAGGGCCGGGCGCATGTTGAGTATGGCGCATCCATGGCCAGCCCCGACGAGGCTGCGCACCATCTCGCTGGAATTCGCATAGGCGAGCGTTGCCGGGTTCTGGCCCGCAGCCTCCAGGAGTTGCCGATAGTAATCGACCGCGACAGGGCGGTTCAGCACGATCACGGGTTCGCCGCCGAGCTGCCGCAAATCGACGGCATCCTGCTGCGCCAGAGGATGCGCGGCAGAGCAGAGACAATAGGCCGGCGCCTCGATCAGCACCTCGAAGTCGACCTGAGGCGGAACAGCGTCGGGGACGAATAGGATCGCATCGAAGTCACCGGCCAGCAGCCCGGCCTGCGCCCGGTCGTTGTTGCATTCCTCCAGATGGATCGTTGGCGCGGCTTCGGTCGTTGCAAGCGTTGACAGGATCTCGGGGAGGAAGGCGGGTGCGACAGGCGCGTAATAGCCGATGCGCAGCGATCCCGTCAGCGCATGTTTCAGATCCGAGCCCTCGGCGAGCACCGCCTCATATTCCTCCAGCAGGTGGGCGAACTTGCGCGCGAGGGCACGCCCGCTCGCCGTGGCCGAGATGCCTCGCGCCCGGAACCGGTTGACGAGCTTGAGTTGGAACTGCGCTTCGATCTGATCGATGGCCGCCGAGATGGCCGAGGCGGCCACATTCAATTCCTCGGCGGCGCGAGAGATGCTGCCGTGAGACAGCGCGCAGGTGAAATAGCGCATGGACTTCAGAGATATCGCCACCGAACCTCGCAAAATCAGATGTAATAAGTCGTTTAATTCTGTTTTTCGCAGGATGCCCGATATGTCAAACTCTTCTCGGGCGTCACAAGGGGTTGCGGCATGTCTGACACGGGGTTGAAGGGCTGGAATCACATGCCGGAGGTGCCGTTGAAGGTATCCCCCTTCTTCATCTGGCCGCCGAACCCGGTCGAGATGGTCAAGTGGGTCTGGAATTCCTGGGCGCTGATCTCCGAGAAGCTGATCATCCTCGGTCTCGCCTGGGCAAGCCTGATCTGGTTTCAGCCTCCGCTGGAGGAGACGAAAACCTTCGCCGTCGGATGGATCGCCCAGATGTACCTGCGCAATCTCGTCCTTGCTCTGGCCGTGGGCGGCGCGTTGCACCTGTGGTTCTACACCTTCTCGGCGCAAGGACAGGCGCTCAAGTACGATCCGCGCCCGCTGATGGTGAACGGCAAGCAATTCACGCTCGGCGGGCAGGTGCGCGACAATATGTTCTGGACGCTGGGCCCCGGCGTGCTGATCTGGACGGCCTATGAGGTGATCCTCTTCTGGGCGCTGGCGAACGGCCATATGCCGCTGCTGACCTGGGCCGCCCATCCGGTCTGGTTCATCGCGCTCTTCCTCCTTATCCCGGTATGGGAGAGCTTCTACTTCTACTGTATTCACCGTCTGATCCACATCCCGGTCCTCTACCGGCACATCCACTACTTGCATCACCGCAACATCAACGTTGGCCCCTGGTCCGGCATGTCGATGCACCCGATCGAGCAGATGATCTTCCTCGGATCCGTGTTCATCCATCTTCTCATCGGCGCGCATCCGGTGCATATCCTGTTCCATCTGCAGTACTATTTCCTGACAGCCATGAGCACGCATACGGGCTACCAGGGCCTGCTGATCAAGGACAAGAACCGGCTGAACCTGGGCACCTTCCACCACCAGATGCACCACCGGTACTTCGAGTGCAATTACGGCAGTCTAGAGATCCCGTGGGACAAGTGGATGGGCACCTTTCACGATGGCACGGTCGAGGCAAACGACCGCATGGCCGACCGGCGCAAGCGGATCATGGGGCGATAGAGCGCGACGGAAGTCGCGGGGCAGGGGCGTCCGGGATCGGCCGAACGCAGGCTGTCTTGCCGATCAATGCATGGGGTAGGTGCCAAGAACCCGGAGCGCCATCAGCGTCACCCACCGGCTCGCCTTGCGGGGGTGTTCCATCCGCACATGGGTTTGCCCCGGCCGTGCCGCCTGCACCGGCCATCGCCCATCACGCCTGCGTTTTGAGACCAGCACCTCAAGGGCATCACCCATCCGCGCGTCGTAGGGTGCACCGGCCTCGCGAAAATGATCGAGGCCGCGCAGGATGTTATAGCACCAGCGCGGCGGGACTGAGAGGCGCAGGAAATCGTCCCGAATGATCCGGCCGGTGCGGTCGGATTTGTAGAACCGGTGCTGGAGGACAAAGTCGCGTGCCTGCGCGGCGGTCTCTTGCAGAGCCTTCTGACGGTAGCCATAGCCTCCGGCCTGATAGCTTTGGATCCCTTCCAGAACCGACAGCGTGGAGTGCAGCGAGCTGTGCCGCGCGCCGGAGCGGTTGCTGCGGCAGTTGAACCCGCCGTCCGGCATGTGCTGGGCCAGCAGCGCATCGACCACCGAGCGCAGCAGCGTCTCGGGCGTGCGGAAGTAGCTTGCATAGTTGAGCACCATCCCGTTGACGCAGACATCGCTCGCCCGGTCCTCCGGCGCGCAGAGCAGACCGCCATCCGGGCCTTTTCCGTCGGCCAGAAGGCGGCGAATGCTGTCGCGGGCCTGCGGGTGATCCGGCGCCAGGCCCAGCAGCCTCAGGTCCAGCAGCGTGTAGTGCGTGCAGGTCCATTTCGGCCGATAGAAGCCCTCACCCCAGGAACCGTCGGCGTGGCGCGCAGCGAGAAACGCGGCGCCCCAGCCCTCGGTCGCGATCCGCGCCCGAATGTCGGGGCGGTCCACACCGAGAAGATCGCGGTGGGTCTGATACTGGATCGCAGGATCACCCGCGAGCAACCATGGGATCGGGTCTGGGTCCGTCATGCCAAGAAGACTAGCATCCCCTGTCTGACCTTGGCATGACATGGGTCAGCCGTGCGATGGTAGGTCAAGCGAGTCACGCAATCCAAATAAATGTAATTTATTCATATATTTCAGAGTCGATTTTAAAGTTCAACATCACTTGCATTTCGCTTCCGAACGCGGACGCTTGGAATCATACCGTGCGCCCAATTAGACGGCTCTCCGGGGCGCCAACCTGCCGGACGGCGGCACCGCAGCGCGCATCGGAGCCCGCTGAGAAAAGTCCGTCGCGATCACTCGGAGGTGAAGACCGCGGGGCGTTGATGAGGGATGAAATCGGATCGCCGATGTGGGACACTCACGTATGCCTCGACCGACCACCTATCTCAGCTTTGTCCTTGTCTTTGCCCTGTTCGGCTGGTGCAGTCCACCCGCGCTTGCAGCTGACCAGCTGGCAGACCAAACGCCCCTGGCGCAGCCCGCAGGCCTGATGTGGAACCGGACGGGCCTGCCGGCCGTTTTTCCGTTGCAGGTCAAATCGCGGGCCGGGCGGGACTATGTCCTGACGCTGATCGACAACGAGACCGGCGCCGAGGCCTTGGCGGCCTACATCGAGGGCGGCGCTTTCTTCAATGTGCTCGTGCCGCCGGGCGTGTACCGGGTGCGCTTCGCCGCGGGCCGGGTCTGGCAGGACGAGCGAGAGCTCTTTGGCCCCGGCGCGCTCACCGAGCACTTCGAGCTGGAGGCGCCGCTCACCTTCGAAATCCGCAACCCGGGCATCAAGGCCGGGCACATCATCGACCTGTCCACGGCGGCGCCCGGACAGATGGCGCAGGCGCAGACCTCAGAGCGGCTGCTGTGCCAGACCGTCCGGTCGGAGGACCTTCGCTTGCCCGTCGGCAATGAGATCGAGCTCGTGTTTCCGAGTGTGGAGACCCAGCGTCTGATTGTGTCCTGGCGCGGACAGCTGCGCTTTCCCGAGAGGCGGACGAAGGAGGTCTTCCGTCCACCGACCCACTTCGAGTATCGCAACCTCAAGCGACATCGCGCGGTCCGGTCGCGGCTTTGCGGGTGATGATCGGTTTGTGAGGAGGGGCGGGGCATCCGTCCGAGCTGCGCCACCACTGCGAGATCCCGACTTCAATAAGCCGGGCCAGGTCCGTCAGGAGAGGCTTTTCTCGATCTCGCGCTGCAGTGCCGACATCAGGACGCCGAAGTCGTTGCCCGGTGTGACAAGGTCGAACCCTTCGGCCAGGCGGCGCCTGGCCAGATCTCCGTCGCTGCAGAAGATACCTGTCGCAACCTTGGCGGATCTGGCCCGGTCCAGTATCTGCGCGATTGTCGTCGACGTGGTGCTCTCGCGCAGTTCCGCGCCCGGCGCCTCGCCCAGATCGAGGGCCAAGTCATTTGGGCCTATGTATATCATGTCGACGCCCGGGACCGAGAGGATGTCACTGATGTTTTCGACCGCTTCGGCCGTTTCGATCATCGGGATTGCAAGGATCTCGCGGTTCGCCGCATCGAAGTAGTCGGGGCCGCCGTAGAGCTTGCCGCGCGCCGGGCCGAAGGAACGCGCACCGTCCGGGGGATAGCGGCAGGCGGCCACAAGCTCTTCGGCTTGCGCGCGTGTCGAGATCATCGGGCAGACAACCCCATAGGCGCCTGCATCCAGAAGCTGCATGATCGCCGCCGGATCGAGCGACGGCGCCCGGACCAACGGGGTTGCAGGTGTTGCGGATATCGCCTGCAGCATCGCGACTGCGGTTTCAAAGCCGATCATGCCATGTTGCAGATCGATGGTGATGCTGTGAAAGCCCTGATGGCCGGCGCCTTCCGCAAGGTAGCCCGACGGGATGGAGAGCCATGCATTCAGGATTGGCTTCTTGGCCGCGACCATCTCTCGGAGCTTGTTCTGTCTCACGTCCATGCCCTTCCGTCCGGCCGGTAACCTTTCGCGGATCTGCCGAAAGACTGCCAATTCATCAGCGTTGAATACGTATTCACAATGCCGTATACCGAATTGAGGGACATGTCGCAATGGGAGGAACACATGCGCAAAAGAACATTCCTGGCCTCAGTCGCGGTGGGCGCCGCGATGGCCCTGTCGCCGATCGTGGCTCTGGCGGACGGTCATCTGGAGACCTACAACCTGCTGCCCGGCAAGCCGTTCGAGGGCACCAAGCTGAACATCCTGAGCGTGGTCACGCCCCAGTTCGACGGCCTGATGTTGCGCGATGAGGAATTCACCGAACTGACCGGCATCGAGCTGGAATGGACGTTCATCCCCTTCGGCTCGCTTCAGGAAAAGATCAACGCCGAGGGCGTGGCGGCGAATGGCACCTTCGACGTGGTGAATTATCTGGACAGCTGGGGGCCGCCGAACGCGCATTGGCTCAAACGCATCGACGATCTGATGGCACGGGACGGCATCAGCATGGATCGCTATCCGGCGGCCTTCGCGCGCTCTGCGCAGTTTGAGGGCGAAACGCTCGGCTTCCCGCTGCGGGCGCACCCGCAGCTGATGTTCTATCGCAAGGATCTGATCCCGGAGCCACCCGAGACCTGGGACGACGTGATCCGCATCGGCAAGGAGTTGAAGGAGAGCAACCCCGATATCGCGCCGCTCGCACTTTACTACAACAACGACGGCAACCGTCAGAACCTGTTTATCTGGATCAATTTCCTCTGGGCCGCGGGGGCTGATATCTTCAACGAAGACGGCAGCGCGGCCTGGGCCTCGGAGGCCGGGATCCAGGCGACCAAGGATTACATCGCGCTGCACACCGAGCATCAGGTCACGAACCCGAACAGCCTTGCCTTCGTCGAGCAGGACGCGCGCCAGTCGTTCATGCAGGGCAAATCGGCGATGATCCCGGTGTGGTGGTGGGCTTATTCGGGCTTCTACAACCCCGACAGCTCGACGCTGACGAAGGAGCAGGTCGGCTTCACCGGCATGCCCTCCTATCAGGGCAAGACCAAGACCTATGCGATCTCGATGCCGTTTTCGATTTCCGAGTATTCGCAGAACCAGGACGCCGCGTGGGAATTCCTGAAATGGCTGTCCAACCCGGAGATGGACAAGGCCAACGCCATCGAGCGCGATGTCGGCGGCAAGACCATCGTCAACAATGTGGTGACGCATATCTCGTCGCTGCAGGACCCGGAGGTGAACGCGGCCAATGACGGCATCCAGTCGGCAGCCTGGGACAGCCTGAAGGAGTCCGACATCATGCCACAGATCGCGGAGTGGCCCGAGATCGGCGATATCCTCTCGGCGGCCATCGCGGAAGCCGCAGCGGGGGGCGATGTTGAGACCCTGATGACGGAGGCGGCCGAGCGGGCGGACAAGGCGCTGCGCCGCGCGGGGCGTCTTTGATCCTGACTTAGGGACCCGACAGAGGGTGAGGCGCGCCAGACCGCGCTCTACCCGCCGAACTACTCGTCCGTCAGCGGAGTGCGTCTCATGCGCGACAACACACTGAAGTACCTTCTTGTCCTGCCTGCGGTCGTGGTTGTGTTTGCAACGGCGATCTGGCCTCTGATCGAGGCAGCGCGCCTGTCCTTCACGGTTGGTCGATTGAACCGTCCGGGGTCGCTGGACCAGTACCTGGGATGGGAAAACTACGCTTGGGCGTTTCTGGAAGAGCCCGCCTTCTGGAACTCGGTCTGGGTGACCGCGGTCTACACGACCCTCACGGTTGGGCTGACCACGATCCTGGCCCTGGGGCTGGCGCTTCTGCTTGCTCCGGGCGGGCGGCTGAGAAGTTCGGCGCAGACGCTGCTCATTCTGCCGTTCGCCATGTCACCGGCCCTGATCGGTGTGTCGTTCCGGTTCATGTTCAACCCCGAGTTCGGCCTCTTCGATGCTTTCTTCGGCGTGCTGATCCCGCCGCTGGCGGATGTGAGCTGGCTCGCGGATCCGACCCTCGCCTTTGCCGTGGTGGTGATGGCCGATGTCTGGGGCTGGATTCCGTTTCTTACGCTGGTGCTGATCGGCGGGCTGGCCAGTGTGCCGCGCGATACCATCGAAGCCGCACAGGTCGACGGGGCGAGCGGCTGGCGTGTCTTCCGGGACGTGACCTTGCCGCAGCTGGGCCCGGTGCTGGCGGTGGTGATCATCCTGAAGTCGATCTTCAGCCTGAAGACCTTCGACCAGGTGTTCATGCTGACGAACGGCGGCCCGGGCACAGCGACCCAGACGCTGAGCCACTACATCTATTTCAACGGCATGAAATACGGGCAGATCGGCTATTCGGCCGCGGTCGCCTGGCTGATGGTGATCCCGATGATCTTCCTCACCTACGCCTATGCCAAATTCGTGTTTCGGAAGGGCTGAGCCGTGACGGGCAGACAAAGAAAGCAGCTTTGGGCTGCCGTTCAGACGGCTCTGATCCTCATCGCCATGTTCATCATGCTGGTCCCGATCCTCTGGATCTTCCTCGCTGCGTTCAAAACGCATGTCGATGTCTATCAGCTGAAACTGTTCTTCACCCCGACGCTTGAGAACTTCGGCATCGTCTTCGACGATCCTTACCGGTTGGGCGAAAAGCTCTTCAACTCCACCGTGGTGGCTCTGGTGACGGTGATCATCGCGATCCCGGTTGCCACGCTTGCCGCCTATTCCTTCAGCCGGTTCAGCATGCGGGGCGAGACGATGATGCTGGTGATCATCCTGGCCACGCAATTCGTGCCGGCGGTGGTGATCATCCTGCCGTTCTTCGTCATGTTCCGGGACATCGGGCTCTTGGACACGCGTGTCGGGCTGATCCTGGTGAACCTCGCCATCGTGATGCCGTTTGCGATCTGGATGATCAAGGGCTTCATCGACGGCATTCCGATGGACACCGAAGAGGCGGCGATGGTCGATGGCTCCTCGCGTCTGCAGGTGATCCGCAACATCGTGCTGCCGATGGCGGCGCCGGGCCTGCTGACCAGTGCCATCTTCTGTTTCATCATCGCCTGGAACGAGTTTCTCTTTGCGCTGATCCTCACCAACAAGAACGCGGTCACGCTGCCCATCGGGCTTGCGCTGTTCAAAGGTGAAGAGGGCGATCTTTGGAACCTGCTCTCGGCGGCGGGCATCATCATCATGGCGCCGATGTTCGTGCTCGCCCTGATGATCCGGAAGTACTTCGTGCAAGGCATGACCATGGGAGCAGTCCGCTAAGATGGCTGAGATCAGACTCGATAACCTGACCAAACGCTGGGGCGATTTCGTCGGCGTCGACAATCAGTCGCTGCACATCAGGGATCGCGAGTTCCTCGTGCTGCTTGGTCCCTCGGGATGCGGCAAGACGACGACGATGCGGATGATCGCAGGGCTGGAAGAGCCCACCGCGGGAGAGATCCGGATCGGGGATCGGCTGGTCAACGATGATCTGCCCAAGGATCGCGATGTGGCCATGGTGTTTCAGAACTACGGTCTCTACCCGCATATGACGATCTTCGAGAACATTGCCTATCCGCTGAGGGTGCGCGGTGTCGCCAAATCCGACATCCGGCCGCGGGTCGAAAAGGCCGCCGAACAGGTGGAGCTGACCGAGTTTCTCGACCGCAAGCCCAAGGCGCTGTCGGGTGGTCAGCGACAGCGTGTTGCCCTGGCGCGCGCCATCGTCAGAACGCCGAAGGTGTTCCTGATGGACGAGCCGCTGTCGAACCTCGACGCCAAGCTGCGCGTCACCATGCGGGCAGAGCTGAAGCACCTCAGCCGCGAATTGCAGATCACGACGGTCTATGTGACGCACGACCAGATCGAGGCGATGACGCTGGCCGACCGGGTGGCGGTGATGAAGCACGGCGTGATCCAGCAGCTTGGTACGCCGGACGAGATCTATAACGATCCGGCCAACCTTTTCGTGGCCGGGTTCATCGGCTCGCCCGCGATGAACCTGATCGACGGGTCGGTGAAGGATGGCATGTTCGTCACCACGGGTGGGACGCGCCTGGTCAAGATAGATGCGCAAGACCGGGACGCGGCGATCCTGGGCGTCCGTGCAGACGACATGCAGGTGCATGAGGCTGGGCAGGGCGACATCGACGTGAAGATCTACGCTTTCGAGAACACGGGCGAGAGTACGCTGCTGACCGTTCAATGGGGTCGGCAACGGGTCATCGCGCGCGGGGATAGGCATCTGCGCAAGGATCAGAATGATGTGGTCGGGATCAGCCTGAACGAAGACCACCTCTACCTCTTCGATCCCGAGACCGAAAACCGGATCAGGATTTGATCAGATGGGATCGGCGCGGGTGACAGCAAGTGACGTGGCGAAGGCAGCTGGTGTCAGCCAGCCGACCGTCAGCCGGGTCTTCAACCGCTCCACCGCTGTCGATCCTGTCAAGGCGGAACGCGTGCGCGCCGCGGCGCGCGAGCTGGGGTATATCCCCAATCTTGTCGCGCGCTCGCTCAATTCGGGGAACTCCTTCCGGATTGGAGTTGTCCTGGCCTACTTGAAGAACGGCTTTTTCGGAGAGGCGTTGCAGCGGCTGTCGAAGGCGCTGAACGCACAAGGCTATTCGGTCACCGTCTACTTTGCGGGCAACCGGTCGGACGAGGTGGACGTCATCGTCGACGATCTGCTGGCCGACCGCGTCGATGGGATCGTCCTGGCCAGCATCAGCCTGTCGAACGAGTTGGTCTCGCGGGTCCGAAAGTCGGGCATTCCCTGCGTTCTGTTCAATCGCGGTCAATGCGACCCTCTGGCCTCCATGGTCACCGCGTCGAATGCCGAAGGCGCCCGCCAGGCCACCGCCTTTCTGATCGAGGCGGGACATCAGCGCATCGCACATCTTGCGGGCTGGCGCGACGCCCTGAACGGGGTGGACCGCAAAACCGGGTTCCTCGCCGCGATGGCGGCAGCGGGGCTGGAACCGGTTGCCTGCACCGACTGCCATTTCCGCCGAAACGTGGCGATGGATGAGGTCCGCCGGCTGTTCGACACCGCGAGGCCGCCCGATGCGCTCTTCGTCGCCAACGACCACATGGCCTTCGGCGCGCTCGAGGTCTTACGGGAGGAACTCGGCCTGCGCGTGCCCGAAGACGTCTCGGTCATCGGATATGACGACGCACCGATGGCAGCTTGGAAAACTTTCGATCTCACCACGGTCCGGCAACCGCTGCAACGGATGATCGACGCGACCGTGGCCCTGTTGCTGGCCGAGATCCAGGACAATAACAGACCGCCCGAAAAGATCGAGATCGCGGGTGAGCTGATCGTGCGCGGCTCGGCCCGGCTGCCCCATGGGCACACGCGCAGCGCGACCGGCGTGACCACCGACCGACAGGATTGAAGACAAACAGGAGTTTGGATATGACCCGACTGACCCAGACCGAAGCCAACGCGCGGCACGTGAAGCGGAGCGACTACCGGTCCTGCACGGTGGCGTTCATCGACTGCAGGACGCCCGGATCGCATCTGAAACAAAACTATTCGATCATCGGCCCCGGCGTGACCTCCTCGTCGGAGCAGGTGATCAACCTGCCCGAAGCGCATGGCTTCAACATCGGGGCCGCGGCCATGCCCGCGGGGATCACCAACAACCTGCACATCCATTTCACCGCCGAGGTGTTCATGGTCTATGACGGGGAATACACCTTCCGATGGGGCTCGAACGGCGAAAACGAGATCATCGGCCGCCCCGGCGATATCCTGTCCGTCCCCACATGGATTTTCCGTGGCTTCACCAACACTGGCACGGGCGAGGGGTGGGTGTTCACAGCCCTTGGTGGCGACAACACCGGCGGTGTCATTTTCCACCCCGAGATCATCCGCGAGGCCGCCGATTTCGGCTTGTACCTCTCCAAGAACAACCAGCTCATCGACACCACGCAGGGGGACCCGGTGCCGAGCGAGGACCAGCGGATGGCGCCCATGCCGGATGAGGACGTGGCCAAGCTGCGGCACTACAGCCCCGAGGATATGCGCGCGCGCATCGTGGCCACCTCCGACCGCGATTTCCGACCGGCGTTCATCGATGCCGGGCTCGATGGGTGTGGCGCCGAGAGTGCACCCGTCATTGGCTATGGCATCACGCAAAACCGGGATCATGTCGCCAGGATCCGGAACCCGCATGGGTTTTCGATGGAGTGGCTGCGCCTGGCGCCGGGGCAAAAGGTGTCGGCGTTTGCCTTGGCCGAGAAGATGGTCGTGATCCCTCGGGACGCCGGTCTCCGGCTGGCGATGAACGACACGGGCGATGTTGCCGTCGATCTGGGCCGTTGGGATACGGTTTCGATCCCCGCCGGTGTAGTGCGCTCGCTTGAGAACACCAGTGACGCCGTGGTCGAGGCGCTTGTCATCGTGTCGGGCGATCACCAGAAGCGTCCACAGTTCCGCGATCCTGCGATCGATGCGGCCTTTGCGAAGGGGGCGGCCCTCGACGCCCAGGGCTATGTGGCCGAGGCGCATCTGATCCCGAACTACGGCCTGGTCGCGGAATAGGCAGTAGGCTGTCACCATGCACCGCGGGAGCTGCTGCAGAGCGGGCCGCGGTGACCCGAGTGCCATTCGCATTCGTATGGATTGGGGCCAGGTGAACCAGCAGAACAAGCCGCCGCGCATCATTGAGCCGAGCCGCGTCTCCAGCGGCGCTGCTGAGACTGTTCTTGGTCACGCCGGGCCTGCCAATTTCTTGCAAAGAAACAAAAGTCGGCTATCGTCGGTCAAAAGCAAATTTGAGCAGACGCCGATCACGGCGCTGCGATACGAAAATAATAATGGGCGAATAAGGCCCAGCAATACAAAGTGGAGGAAACAGAATGTTTAGCTTAAAGCGCGCCATTGCCCCGTCGGCACTGGCATTGATGATGGCCGCCGGTGCGGCCGTTGGCGCCCCGAACAAGGTTTCGGGTCCCGGATTTGACCCAGGGTGCTTTGCGCCGTGGAATGACGAGATTGGCTATTTCCAGTGGGAGAAACGGGAAGGGCCGCACAAGATCGCCATCGTCAATGGCTTCGTCGGGAACACCTGGCGAATCCAGATGATCCAGACCGCCAAAGCCTATGCCGCCCAGCCGGACATCGCGGCTCAGATCGAGGAATTCAAGGTTGTCTCCACCGGGACAGACGTGGCCGCGCAGCTCGGCGCGATCGAGGATTTCATCAACCAGGGGTATGATGCGATCGTGACCATCGCGGTTTCACCCGAGGGCTTCGACCGCGTCATCCGCCTTGCGGATCGCAATGACGTGGTGCTGGTCCCGTTCGACAACGTGCTGGACACCGACAAGGTGATGCAGGTCAACAAGGACCAGCTTGAGATGGGCCGCATGTACGGGCGCTGGCTGCTGGAGCAACTTGGTGACAAGACGGAAGGCAAGATCCTGGAGGTCCGCGGCCTGCCGGGCAACTCGGTTGACCGCGACCGGAACATCGGCTTCCACGAGGTCATGGACGCCTCGGGCGGCAATTGGGATATCGTCGAGGTTGTCGGAAACTGGGATGACGGCACCGCGCAGAAAGTGACGGCGGATGCCATTGCCGTGCACAGCCAGTTCGATGGCGTGGTTGTCCAAGGAGGCACCACAGGCGCGGTGCGCGCGATGCTGGATGCGGGTCACCCGATGGTCCCACTGGCCGGTGAAGCCGAAAACGGGTTCCGCAAGATCCTCGCAGAGCAGGCGGACAACGGGCTGAAGGCGATTTCCATCGGCCAATCCCCAGGGATGGTTTCGGTCGCGATGAAGGCCGCCCTTGCAGCGCTTGATGGGCAGGTCATGCCGCAGCTCATCTCGATCCCGATCCCTGCGACACGCTATGACGAGCTGGAAGCGGGCAAGAACTTCTGGCCGGATCTCACGGACAACTTCTTCACCGTGAACGAGTTCCCTGCCTGCGGGGTGAACATCACGGCGCGAGAGATCATGACGAACGACGCGGAGAACCTCGAATAACACCATGAAAGGCGGTGCCGGGCCATGGTTCGGCACCGTACATTTGTCCCTTTGAGTGTTTCGGGAGCTCCATGTCGACATCCCCAAGCGAGCCTGCGCAAGCGCACGTCCAACTGACCGGCGTCACCAAACGTTATGGCGGGGTGACGGCGCTCGACAATGTCGATTTCGCCTGCGAGCTCGGATCGGTCCATGCGGTCCTCGGTGAGAACGGAGCCGGCAAATCGACGCTGATCAAGATCATGTCGGGCGTGGTGCAGCCGGACGAGGGTGAAATTCGCCTCGATGGGACTCCGACAAGCTTCTCACATCCGGCGGCAGCAAATGCCCAAGGGATCGTCTGCATTTTCCAGGAGCTCTCGCTGTTGCCCGATCTCTCGGTGGCAGACAATATCTCGATTGCCGAACCGCCGCGGCGGTTCGGTCTGATCGACCGGAAAGCCCAACGCAGACGCGCGGAAGACCTGCTGGCGCGGATCGGGTGTGAAGACGTCAATCCGATGGCGCGCGTGCGCGATCTGCCCTTGTCGCGCAGGCAGATGGTCGAGATTGCAAAGGCGCTGGCCAAGGATCCGAGCGTTCTGATCCTCGATGAGGCGACCTCTGCGCTGACCTCGGCCGATGTGGACACGGTGTTCGGCATCCTGCGACGTCTGCGTGAGGATGGAATTTCGATCCTGACGATTTCTCACCGGATGCATGAGATCGAAGCCATTGCAGACAAATGCTCGGTCTTCCGCAATGGGCGGCATATCGAGACCTTCGCGCAGGGCGCGCGATCGGAAGGCGAGATTGTGCAGATGATGATCGGCCGGGAGATCACCGCGCATTTCCCACCCAAGCCGCCGCCACCGGAGGCGACCAAACCCATGTTGCAGCTTGAGAAATATTCTTGGGAGGGCAAGCTGAAGTCCATTGACCTGACTGTGGGCGCTGGCGAAATCGTGGGGCTCGGCGGGCTGGACGGGCAGGGGCAGAAGGAACTGCTGCTGGGGCTCTTTGGTGTGCTCAAGGGCACAAGCGGGACGATCACCGTCCAGGGCAAAGAGGTCACCATCGCCTCCCCGCAAGACGCGAAGGCAGCGGGCGTCGATCTGGCCCTGATCCCGGAGGATCGCAAGACCGAAGGGCTGATGCTGCCGATGTCAATTGCCGACAACCTCACGATTGCATCGCTGAACCGGCTGTCGCGCGGGCTGTTCGTCGATCAGGACGCGCTGACTGCTGCGGTTGAGGACGGTATCCAACGGATGCAGATCAAGGTGGGGTCAAGCTCCGATCCGGTGTCGACACTGTCGGGCGGCAACCAGCAAAAGGTCGTCATCGCCAAATGGCTCATGACGGACCCCAAGATCATTCTCCTGAATGATCCGACACGCGGCATCGACGTGGGCACCAAGCAGGAGATTTACCGTCTGCTGCGCAGCCTCGCGGAAGCCGGTGCGTCGGTGATCTACTACTCGACGGATTACGAAGAGCTGATCGGCTGCTGCGACCGTGTCGCGGTGATGTATGACGGCGAGATCGTGCGGGAGCTGAAGGGCGATGAGATCAACGAGCGCAACATCATCGCCTCCGCGCTCAAGATGGATGAGGCGGCGGAATGAGTGATCTAAGAGTGCGGCTGTCCCAGAACGCGGCCTTGCTGACCGCGATTGCGATCTTCATCCTGTTCTATGTCTTCTACAACATGAACCACCCGCGCGGTTTTTCCGTCGCCGTGCTCATTCAGAACTCCAACGAAGTGTTTACGCTCGCCATGGTGGCCATGGCGCAGACCGTGCCGGTGCTGATGGGTGGGCTCGATCTGTCAGTGGGGGCGATCATGACGCTGGTCAACACCATCGCCAGCCATTTGCTGAACGGCAGCCCGGCGCAGATGGCATTCGGGATGGGGGTCAGCCTTGCGGCGGGGGCCGCCTGCGGCTTCGTGAACGGCTGTATCGTCGTCTATGGGCGTATTCAGCCGATCATCGCCACGCTGGCCACGGGGGCCATTTTCCTTGGACTGGCCTTGTTCCTGCGGCCCTCGCCGGGTGGTAACGTGGACGACGATCTGTCGTGGGCGGCGACCAACGATCTTTACGAGATCGCCGCCACCTACGGCTATGCGCAGGACGGTGAAGCGACGTGGTTTCAGCCCATTGCCTGGATCCCCGTGCCGCTCGTGCTGCTGGTGCTGGTTGTGGTTTTCATCTGGCTTCCGTTCTCGCGGTCGGTGACGGGGCGCACGGTCTATGCTGTGGGCTCGGGCGAAGGCGCGGCCTATATGTCGGGCCTGCCGATCGATCGCGCCAAGATCGCAGCCTTCACCTTGGGCGGGTTCTTTGCGGGCATCGGTGGGCTGTACCTGACGCTGCAAACCTCTTCGGGCAACGCCGACATCCCGCAAGCGGGGGCCTATACGCTCAACTCCATCGCCGCGGTTGTCATCGGCGGCACCTCGCTGTTGGGTGGCGTCGGCACCGCCATCGGGTCCGTCTTCGGTGCGCTCATCCTGCGCACCATCTCGTTCAATTTCCGGATTTTCGAGATTGATCCGCTGATGCAGCCGCTCTTCGAAGGGGTGGTCTTGCTGGCCGCGGTCAGTCTGGGGGCCTTCCGGGTCTTGCGGGTCAAGAACACGCTGGAGCTCTTCCGATGACGTCCCTGCCGCAAGATACCGCGCGCGCCCGCTTCAAGCTCGGCGAAGATGACAAACCCATTGTCATGTCCGCGGCCTTCATCCTTGTGATCCTCGCCGTCGGCACGGTCTACACGCTTTACACCCAGGGCACGGCAACGCTGCTGTCGCCGGAGTACCTGCTGCAGCAACTTCAGGTCGGCGCCTTCCTGGGGATCGTCGCCGCAGGGATGATGTTGGTGATCCTGCTGGGCCACATTGATCTGTCCATCCCCTGGACCATCGCGGCGGGCGCGATGATGGCCACGACGGTGGGCGGGCCCATGGCGATCCCTGTGGGTCTCGGCGTTGGCCTCCTGGTGGGTCTGGTGAACGGGCTTGGGGTGGCGTATCTGCGGATCCCGTCGATGATCTTCACCCTTGGGGTCAATGCGGTGATGCGGGGCCTGATGGTGGCGCACACCGGGGGCTTTGCCCCGCAGACGGCGGCGACCGACCTCATGCAGTATCTCGCCGTCGGCAAGATCTTGGGCATTCCCGTGGCGCTGATGGTCTGGGCTGCCGTGTCGATCATCGTCATGCTGCTCTTGCAGCGCACCGCTGTCGGCAAGAGCATCTACGCCATCGGCAACAAGGAGGCCGCAGCCTATCTCGCTGGCGTGCCGACACGCTGGGTGATTGTCGCCGCCTTCTGCCTCTGCGGGATGCTGGCCGGCCTTTCCGGTACGCTGCTCGCGGGCTACTCCACGAAAGCCTATCAGGGCATGGGGGACGCTTACCTGCTGCCCGCCATTGCCGCCGTGGTGATCGGCGGCACCCATATCCTCGGCGGGCGCGGGCGCTATCTCGGCACGCTGATCGGTGTCATTCTGATCGTCCTGCTCAACTCGGTTCTGTCGATCATGCAGATGCCGGAATCCGGGCGACAGGTGATTTACGGCAGTGTGATCATTGTCATGCTACTGGTCTACGGACGTGGACAAAAGGTCACAAGTTAGGGGGAAACCGCCAATGCTCACCGATGCCTTCGAAGTGATCGACAAGAGGTTCACGCGGTATGCGATGGGCAATGTGCATTTGGAGACCCTCTACACCGGGACACGCTGGGCCGAGGGGCCGGCGTATTTTGCGGCGGGCAAATATCTCATCTGGTCCGATATCCCCAACGACCGTCTGCTGCGCTATGACGAGACCAGCGGCGCTGTGTCGGAGTTCCTCAGGCCCTGCCGCAATCACAACGGCCATACGGTGGATCGGGACGGGCGGCTCGTCTCCTGCGAGCATCGCGGGCGGTGTGTCAGCCGGATCGAAGTTGATGGCTCCACCACCATTCTTGCGGATCGGTTCGAGGGCAAGCGCCTCAATTCGCCCAATGATGTGGTCGTGAAATCGGATGGCTCGATCTGGTTCACCGACCCCACATACGGGATCGACAGCGAGTATGAGGGCGACAAGGCCGAGGCGGAGATCGACGGCTCTTACGTCTACCGTATTGATCCGGTCAGCGGTGCCGTCTCCGCGGTGATCACCGATATGGTCAAGCCGAACGGTCTGGCGTTTTCTCCAGATGAAAGCTTGCTCTACGTGGCGGACACCGGAGCCACCCATGTGGAGGATGGTCCTCGACATATCCGTCGCTTTGCCGTTGGCGCTGGTGACAGCCTGTCCGGCGGCGAGATCTTTGCGACCAGCGACACCGGGCTTTTCGACGGGTTCCGGGTTGATCTCCACGGCAACATCTGGACCTCGGCGGGGGACGGGGTGCACTGCTACACGCCCGAGGGCGATCTGATTGGCAAGATCCTCACTGGCGAGGTCGTCGCCAATGTCGAGTTTGGTGGCATCAAGCGCAATCGGCTGTTCATCTGTGCCACGACGACGCTGCGGGCCGTCTACTTGAACACGCGGGCTGCACAGAGACCTTGATCATGCGCAAGCAGGGAGGCGCAACAGATGAAAACGGAAAGCTATACGTCGAAACCGACAGGCAAAATCCCGAACAGCCGATTTCCTCTTCTGGTACACCGCGGCGCCATTCCCGGCGGTGGTGTCGATGCGGTCAAGGCGCGGTTCCGCGAAAACGGCTGGGGCAACAACTGGGAGTATCCGGGCATCTATGAATATGCCCACTTTCATTCGACCTCGCATGAGTGCCTCGGCTGCGCGGCCGGATGGATGGAATTCAACCTCTCGGTCGAAGGCTGGACCAAGCTCCGGCTCGAGGTGGGGGATGTCATCGTGATGCCGGCCGGTGTCAGCCATGAGATGACGGACCATTCCGAGGATATCATGATGTGCGGCGGCTATGCCGGCGGCCGGGACTGGGACAACATTCAAGAGGCGTTTCTGACATCTGAGCTCTATTACCAGGCCTGCAAGCGGATCATGATGCTGCCAATTCCCGACCGCGATCCGGCCACGGGAGAAGTCCTGCATCAGTGGCATGACGCCCCCTCGTCAGTGGATGGTGGCTGGAATGACTTCCGCGACGGGCTTGACGCAAGCGCTTGACCACGGGCGCGCCAAACCCCGTGGCCACCCTGCGAGATGTGGTCCGCTGACATAGCGCTTGCGCGAGATCGGGAGACGGCGCCCTTGCCCACCTGAGCTGGTTGGAGCGATGGGCCCGTGTCGCTTGTTGGCTCACATCTGATTGTCACGCTCGCGCATCCTGCGTCAATGCGCGGTTCGACCGGAGCTTTTGCCGCGCCGACCGCCATCGGAGGATGACGACCTGAGCAAAACCCAATTGTGGTTGAGCCTACCGCATCATCCCCGGTGGTCTTCATGGAAGGCCCGGTTTTGTTCAGCCAGCAGCAGTTGATTCAGAAGGGGCGCGTCTTTCAGCCCATTCGATAAAGCTGTCCACCGGCATGGGCCGCCCGAACAAGTACCCTTGAAGCTGGTCGGCACCCGCGGCGACCAGTGCGGCTGCTTCCGATTCCGTCTCGACACCCTCGACCGTCACCAGTGTCCCGACACTCTGCGCCATCTCGATCATGCCTTTGACGAGGCTGCTGCGTTCCGCCACCTGATCGATACCGGGAACGAACACGCGGTCGATCTTCAGGCAGTCGGGCCGCAGTTCGAGCACCCCGGCGATACTGGCATGTCCGGTGCCGAAATCGTCGATTTCGATCCGAACGCCTAAGTTTTTCAACTCCCAAAGCCTGTCGCGCAACGCTTCACTGATGTTGTCGAGAAAGGCTGTCTCGAGGATTTCGACGGACAGGCGCCCGGGGAAGGGCCCGGCGTCGCGGATGTCGGACACGATGGCTGGATCTGTGAGCCGTTCCGCCGACACGTTCACCGAAAGGGCGGGCAGATCGATACCGGCGCGCGCCACGTCCGACCACGCGTTTATCGCCAGATCAAACACCTTGGCGTCGAGCGCTGCGGTCAGGCCCAACTCCTCTGCAAGAGGTAGAAACACATCCGGCGCAAGACGCCCCCGCGTGGGATGCTCCCACCGCGCGAGGACCTCGCAACCGACCAGGTCGCGCCCTACAGCGGTGACCTGTGGCTGGAGGTAAACACCGATTTCGTCATTCCCCAGCGCGGTCTTGAAATCACGGAGCATGTCCAGCCGCTCTTCATGCAGGGCCCCCATGGTCGACGAATATGCGACAGCACAATTGCGGCCCTGGGCCTTGGCTTCGTAAAGCGCCAGGTCGGCCCGCCGCCGGGTTTCGGCGCTCCGTTCTCCCTGCTCGGCAATCGCAAATCCGACCGATGCACCGCCGCGCAGCATCGAGAGACCAAACGCCACAGGCTCGCACAGATCACTCACGAGTGTGTCGCAGAACACCTGTGCTTCGGTCTGGTTGCCCTCGAATTCCACAAGAACGATGAATTCGTCGCCCCCGACCCGGAAGGCGAAGTCGCGACCCTTGCGCAGTTTTGCCCGGATCCGGTCGGCTGTCGCGACAAGCACACGGTCTCCCGCATCATGGCCGAAACTGTCATTCACGTCCTTGAAACGGTCCAGATCGATCGCGATGCAGAGGATTTGGGCGCCATCCGAGCTCACCTCGGACCCTGCCACTTCTTCCAAGAGGATGCGGTTCCCCAGCCCGGTCAATGCGTCATGGCGCGCGGCCCATGCGCTTTCCTCCTGCACCTTTCGCAAGGCGGAGAACGACTTCTCCACTTGCATCCGCATCTCACGCTCCTTGTTGAGGCGCGAGAGCTGCAATGCGATTTCCTCTTCGATCCGGTCCAGCACGCCGTTGAAGCTCGCCGACAGCGCGCCGTTTTCGGTGGATCGCTCCACCGCCAATCGGTGACTGATGTTGCCTTTGCGCTGATGTGTTCTGATCTGGCGCACGAAATCCGCGAACGCGTTGCGCTCTCGGTTTTCGGCGTAATTGAGTCCTCTGACCTCGTCCCGCCGGGTGGCGCGGAACAGCCCCGCGCGATTGAGCAGAATGGCTGCGGGCGTCAGAACAAGGACCACCCAGAGACCGATTGCGAGGATTCCCTGCACCTGCACCAGGAGCTGCGCGCTTCTCGATCCTGCCGGGAGGGCATCGAGATCACCAAACAGAGCGACCGCCAGAGTCCCCCAGACCCCGGCGGCGAGATGCACCGGCACGGCGGCGACGACGTCATCGATGCGCAGCAGTTCAAGGACTTCCACCGCCAGCACCATGGCGCATGCCCCAAGCGCTCCGATCACAAAGGCATCTGCAGCGGTGTAGATGTCGATCCCGGCCGTGCCAGCGACAAGCCCGGCCAGAACGCCGTTGATGATCGTGTCTACCCGCGCATAGCCATACACCAGGAGACAGATTGCAATTGCGGCGATACCACCGCCAGCGGCGCCGATCGTGGTGCGCGCGACGATGGGGCCCACGGCGTCTCCGAAGTAGAGCGCGCTTCCGCCATTGAAGGCACCCCATCCGATCCACAGGAAGACCGCGCCAAGGGCCTTCAGCGCGGTGGAACTGCCTTCAAACCGTCGCTTCAGGTGCGTGAACCGCCCCAATCTGGGGCCGATCACGCAAATGGCGACCAGCGCGGCCCATCCGCCGACACCGTGCACGACAGTCGCCCCCGCGAAGTCGTGAAACCCGGCCTGCTGCAGCCAGCCGAGGTCGCCTGAAAACACGCCGCCGCCCCAGACCCAGTGCCCGATCACCGGGTAGACCAACCCACCGAGGATCAAGGAAAACAGCACGTAGCCGACATAGCGTTCGCGTTCGGCCACCGCGCCGGAGACAATCGTCGCCGCGGTCGCGGCGAAGGCCAGCTGAAAGAAGAAAAGTGCGGCAAGCTCGCCGGTTGAGTTGTCGAGAGAGGGGAGAAAGCCCGTGGTACCGAAGAGCCCTGCATAGCTCGCACCGAACATGAGGCCAAAGCCGAACACCCAGTAGACAGTTGCGACACAGCAGATGTCGCTGATGTTCTTCAGCGCAACGTTCCCGGCGTTTTTGGCGCGCACCGTGCCCGCTTCCAGGCACAGGAACCCACATTGCAGATCCAGCACAATAAGTCCGCACAGGAGGATCCAAAGTTCGCTGACCTCTGACATTTGTGCTCCAAAAGACTTAACAATCCTGCTTCTTTAAGCTGGTGCTCGCTAAAATCTCGTGAATCCGATGTGTCGCGCTCAGAGCGTCATCAGGGACTGTACTCACCGCTCACGCGGTCGCCGTGTGCTCGCGGACCAATCGAGTGCGACCTGACTGCCCCTGCCTCATCTGGCCGCACTCCATCTGCCGGAGCGGCGATGCGCTCCTTGGCCGCTCATGCGGCGTGCGACCGCATTGCCTGGCCCAAGAGCGTGACGTCCTCGACAGGATCGCGCGTCTCGGACCGAAGATCAATTGTGCGGCTGGTCAAGGCGTTCAGGCGGGGTGCGACAAGGCCTTTGGAGCAAAAGTCTGTCGATCACACCCAACGGATCTGCGGGCGAAAAAGGTTTCTGCAGCGAGACATCCGCACTGATTTGCCGCGCTGCATCGAGAGCGGTTTCCAGCCCCTTCATCTTGTGAATACCGGAAATCGCGACGCTGGGTACAGACCGGTGTTCTGCGTTTCCGCGGTGCTCGATGCGTGAGATGAGCGACAAACCACCATCTGGACCCGGTCGCGCGTCTTCCAGAATGATGAGATCTGCGACAACGACATCGGATAACTCCTCGCGACAAGCAAAGAACGCAGACGTCGCGTGGTGACAGATGTGGACAGAATGACCGGCATCTTCCAGCGAAGATCCAGATGTCTCGTCGTCTTCGAGTAGCAGAACGTGGGCCAGAGGGGCCGCATCCAGGATTTGGCAGGGTGTTACTTTTGCGCTCTCAGTGCGTCCGAGATTGTCTTTGCAAGTTCTGCCGGAGGGCAAGGTTTTTGCAGGATCGGCGCAACCACATCGATCATGTCGTCTTCCGAATACCCAGTGTAGCCCGACATGTATATGATCGGTATCTCAGGCAGGAGCTCCCGGACTTTCTTCGCCAGAACGAAGCCACCGATGTCTCCGGGCATCACGATGTCAGTCAACACCAGATCAAACGTTTCTCCCCGTTCGATCATGGCCAAGGCATTGCTGCCGGATTGTGCCGTCTCAATGGAATAGCCCAAGGATGTGATCAAATCCTCCATCATCATACGCAGGCTGAACTCGTCTTCGACCACCAAGATGCGTTCACCGCTCCCATGGGTCTCGGGCAATCGTTCGACCGGCTCTTCTCTTTGGCCCTGCGACGTGCCGCGCGGTACCAGCAGTCGAACCGTCGTGCCCTGGTCAGGTTCAGAATAGATCCTCAACTCGCCATTGGCCTGCTGGACAAATCCATAGACCATCGACAGACCCAAGCCGGTGCCTGAATTCGTATCCTTGGTGGTGAAGAACGGGTCGATGGCTCGGCGCTTCACTTCATCTGGCATGCCCGGGCCATTGTCGGTGACCGCAAACTCGATGTAGCGGTAGGCAGCGTTGTCCTTGCGTTCACGATCCTGGGAGTGCTCTTCGTACAGTCCTTTTGCAATGTATGTGCCGGGATGTTCGCGGCGTAGGGTGACGTCGGCGTCGATCTCGTCGATGCCCCGCGCCCGTATTGTGATACGATTTCCCCTTGCGCTCCTCTGAATGGCGTCACGCGCGTTGAGCAACAGGTTGAGCAATGCGTTGGAGAGCTGTGCGGTGTCGCAATACACCCAAAGATCCGCATCGGAGACTTGAAAGTCCAGTGCGACATTGCGCTCGATAAGAGGGTTTGCCAGCCTCCGAAAGTCGTCCATGATTTCGGAGACGGCTTGAGAAACCGCCTTGCCCGGCTGTTGTTTTGCAAAGGCGAGCAGCCTTTTTGTCAGGTCCGACCCACGGGAAATGGAGGACAGCGCGGTATCGAGGTAATGCGTCCTGCGCATCTCGCTGCCGGCATCTTGTGCGAGTTGCAAAGCGTATTGGACGGTCGCCAGCAAATTGTTGAAATCATGTGCAATACCACCTGTTAGCTGCCCCAAGGCGTCAAGGCGGCTCGTTCTTTCGATTTGCTGGCGGTTCCGTTCCTGCTCTGAGACGTCATCGAGAATGATGACGCTCAGCAGGCTTTCGCCGGATATCTCGACAGGGGAGCTGGAGACACGCACGTACCGTGGGTCTTTGCTGTCGTTGCGCGTCAACAAGAAGACTTCTTCCTTTAACGTGGCCCCAGCCAAGATCCGCAAGATCGGGTTGTGGGAGTTTTCGAGGGGTTGCAACGACGCTGTTTCCAGAAAGCCGATTTCGTCCGGCCAGTCAAACGGGACGTCATCGCTGATACCCCCCAGAAAATGGCGACCTGCCGAATTGATCGACGTCACCTGACCGTGCGCACTCAGACCAATGATCGCGCTGCGCGCAGTGTTCATAATCTGTGACAGGAATTCGCTGTTGTTCTTGGCGGCGCGCTCCTCCCTTTTGAGCGCAGTGATGTCATTGTGGGCGCCGAGCAGTCGGATGGCCTGACCGTCTTTGTCGCGCACGGCGATCCCGCGGCACCGGACCCAGGCCGTTTCGCCGTTCGCGCATTTGTATCGCACGACTTGGTCATAGGGATGATCCGGATCGGCCAAATGTGCCGCAAGATTCGTTTTGGCGAGCTCCAAGTCCTCTGGATAGATCAAATCCTGCCACTCGGAGGCTAGGTGATCTTTGTCGTCCGGATCAAAGCCGAAGAGCCGCCAAAACTCCGGACTCATGTATTCATGTTCGGGGTGGTCCAGATCCCAGTACCAGACACCATCCAAAGACGCTTCTCGGATGAACTTCCATATTGCTGGATCAGCCTGAATAAGCTGCTCGAGCTCGCTTTCAAGGTAGTGCAGTTCCGACAATGTAGGACTCGATCAATGGCTTGCAGAGAAGGCGTTTATTCCATCTGAAGTTGACTAAAGCAATTTGTTTGTCGGGTCGTGAAACGAGCGTTCGTGACACGTTTGAAAACGGGGCCGTATCTTTGGGTCGGCCGACTTGATGTATGATTCCAGCATCCCACAGTGCCGATATCCACCAGGCGCTGAAAGTTTGCACTTTGACCGCCGCAGACCCGGCGCGACAGCACAACAAGCGGTACGGTTTCCGAACTCACGACCGAGGCAGCGGGTCAGACGAGGCCCAGGCGCAAAGCAGCCGTCGATCATGATCGCGCGCGTGCCTTGCCTTGGCGGATCGATGCCTCTCGATCAGCTGTCCCGCGCCGTCAATCGGAGCCAGAGACGAGAAGACCGCTGAAGATGTGTCGCTGCAGGGATGCGTTGTGCGGGCTATAGGGGCAGAGCCTCATGGCGACAGATTTCGATCATGAGATTGCCGGATGCAATTTCGCATCGCTGCCTCAATCGCTGCACGTTGCTTCGCATACTTACAATGACGGCCGAAGGACACGTTTGTCTGGGAGAGGGAAGGGCCGTTCGCGCCCCCGACTTGAAGAACATTGCGACATTAAATCCATAGGTATCCACGCGGTTTCGGACAAATCTCGACGCATTCAGGACAAAATACGCGGCCGCGCTTTCCCCCGCGCCCCCCGGGGTGCTGAAACGAGCCAGAGTTATATTTTAGAGAATTGGGGACATTATGAAACTCTTAAAAATCGCGTTGGTCTGCGCCGTTGCCGCCCTCACACTGCCCGCCCAAGCCGCCACGGTCACGCTCGATCTCCGACGCGACTCCGTTGCGGATTTCGGGGACCGCTACGTCAACAGCGGCGACAGCGTCAGCGCCGGGGGTTTTGTGCTGACCTTCCGGAACGTCGTAATCGACTCGACGAGCACCGGCTCGGTGAGCCGCTCCGGAATGCACTTCAGCAGCTACTACTCCAACACAATCATAACGCTCGATCTGGTCTTCAACATCGACACCGTCATCGAGACCTACAGCATGGGGTATGTCGAGAATACAGGAAACGAGACGTTCCAGATCAGCGGGGTCAATGGCACCTCGGGCGCCAACAGCTTCGGTTCACGCGGGACATCCCAGTTCGACATGGGCACGATCCCGGTCTTTCTGGCCGGTGAAACCTACAGTCTGACGCACACCGTCAGCGGGTTCCGCCAATTCGCCCTGCTCAGCGGTCTGGAACTCTCCAGCCCGCCGCCCGCAGTGATACCGCTGCCCGCCTCCCTGCCGCTCCTGCTGGCGGGATTTGGCGCCGTGGCGTTCCTGCGGCGCCGGAAGCGTGTCGCCAAACACAACAGCCAATGTTGACCCAACAGAAGAGGGCAGCGCGGACTGAAACGCTTGATCGCCACGCTGATCTGCACCCCTTCCGCCATAGGCCCGGCGCCACGCGGCGTCCTCGATATGCAGACTGCGCGCATCCCGGGCACATATCTTCTATCGGCCTGGTCATCGTGGGATGCTCTGCGATCCCGCAAGAAACTTGCGCGGGTCTGCTGTAGGGGTGATCTCACTCGGTTAGGGACCGCACCAGCAGGTTTGACTGATCGAGGCGCTCGGCCATCGTTCTCAGGAAGTATTCGTGGAGCTTCGCTGCGAGCGCAGGTTGTGACCGGGTCATCCGCTCAATATCGTCCTGACTGAGCCGCCAAACCGTGGCAGTCGTTTCGGCGATCACAGAGGCCGTTCGCACACGCTGCAGAAAGAAGGACATCTCGCCGACCACCGTGCCCGGTCGCAGGGTCCGCAAGTGAACGGGTGGGTTGGTGGCGCTCTCAAGCTGCACCTTCACGGTGCCGCTCTCGATGAAATAGATATCGGTACCCGGGTCGCCTTGTCTGATCAGAGCGTCCTGAGCCTGTAGCGTGATCTCGCTGAGATAGGGTTTCAAACGGTCAAAGGCATCAGCATCCTGCAGACCGAATGCAAGTTGACCGGCAATGCGATACATGGGCGATGTGCTCGGGCGGTGGCCCCACGCGCTCAAGAGGCGATCTTCACACCATGCGACCGCCGTGTCCACGTCATCGAAGTAGAGTATCGGCGGCCCCTGCGTGGCGTTTGGGGAGAGTTTGTTCAACCGTTTCGAAATGGCAGGTCTTAGCGCGCTGAGGATCAGCTGGCCCTCATACTCCTGGACAAGTCTACAGATCTTGATCAGCCCCTGGAGGGCCGATGAGTCAAAGCCGGTGACGTCCTTGCAATCCAGGACAAGAAATCGGCTCCCCGCGACACTGCTCGCCGCGAAACAGCCGCGAGCCTGTCGACACACTTGGTGAACGCTGCCAAAAAAGATGAAGCCTTGGAGACGCAGAAGGTGGATCTGACTGCCATTTCTGCGCAGGTAGGCATGATCGTCGGGGTTTTGTTCGACACGGCCGTGATAGGTTTCACCGGTCACGCTGTACTTCACAACGCGCACGCGCGCGTATTCCAGAGAGAAGAGCGCCGCCGTAGCGACGACGCCAAACACGATCCCCTCCAGCAACCCGCTCGTGATCATCAAGAAAACGATGATCACAATGATCAGATATTCACTCAAGGACACTTTGGCAAAAATCGCGATCAGCCACTGATAGAGGAGGCCGCCACCGATCCAGAGCAGCAGGCCCCCAAAGAGCGGGATCGGGATGACACTCAGCAAGGTTGCGCCGAACATCAAGATGACACCGCAAACGCCCGCGACCAGAACACCCGTGATGCGATAGGCGGCACCCATGTGATGTGCCAACAGGGTGAGCCCCAAGCCTTGAAATCCGGCGGCACCCCCGCCGGCACCCGCCAGCAGGTTCGCAAGGCCGGCGGCCTGTAGCTCTCGGTCGAGATCAATGTCGCGGCGCACCGACAGTTCAATCCCGCTGGAGGCGAACAGCAGAGCGGCTGTGCTGATCGCCAGCAATACGCAGATCTTCGGCAGCTCGGGCCAGATCATCGACCAGTCTGCTTGGGCCAGCGGGTTGCCCTCGAATGGAAGGTGGATGTTACCAGTCTGTGGCGGAGCGAAGAGCCATCCGTGGTGCTGCAATTCGGGCACGGTCAGCTCGAACCACCAAACGCCGGTATGAAACAGAATGAGGCATGCGGCGATCGCCGCGGGTAGGACGAACGGGTTCCCGCTGCGGCGGGTCGCCACGTCCACAAAAAGCGCAAACAGAACAGCTGGGACCCATTTGACCATGGCGTCGGCCTCCAGCAGCTTCGGCAGATCCGGCAAGGTGAGAGGGCCGGACAGGGTGACAGCCAGGGCACCCGCAACGATGAGCCATCCCATCCCCGCAAGGAACCCGGCCAAGACCGGGTAGGGGATGAAACGGATCAGCCGCCCCAGCCGCAGTTTGCCCATTGCGAAGAGGGCCACGCCAGTGAGTGTGGTGGCCATCCCGATCATGACGATGACCGTGGCGATAATCTCCGCTTCGCTGTGTGTGCCAGACATGCGGCCGTAGATCGAGGCCGCAATGACGGCCAGTGTCACCACCGTGACCTCTTGAGTCACCGACACCATCCCTGGGTAAGAGCTGAAAAGCGCGATGGCCGCGCTCAGCACGATCGTTCCGAACAGGCAGATGCCGATGGCCAGCGTGATATGCGTGCTCAGCACCGTGGAGAACAGCAGCGCCGCGGCCGAGATGGCGAACATCGCGGTCAGCACGCCGCAGATCAGCCCGGCCGAGAGGATGGCCGGCAGGTTTCTCAGCCAATGCGTTTGGGCCTCTGGGGTGGGGAACTCCTGGTCTGCGGGCGCGTGTGTCGCGTCAGCGGTGCGTTGGCCGCCTGGTTCTGGCCCGAAAGCCTCTGCTTGAGCATAGTCATCCATGAGGTGTGATGCGGCATCACCGATGCCGTCCTCCGGGGTGGGGGAACTCAGTCAACCAGCCGCCGCTGTTCTGCGGCGCGCTCGCACGGCTCCGAGCCCGGCGAGGCCGGCAATCAACAGAAAGCCTCCTGCAGGCAGAGGAATCGCAGAGACGGGTGGATTATCACCTGAGACGGGGCTGAACTCGATCCGCACGCTGAGAATACCGATGGGCCCGACGCCCAGCCAAAACGACTCCCAGATGCCTCCTGTATTGCTGTTTGGCGGGTCAAATGCGAAAGCGAGTTCGTTGAACCCCGTGCCGACACCGCCAAATGTCGCAAAAATGATCTCACCGTTGGCTACGGTGAAGCTATTGGCATCATAGACGCTGGTGCCGTCGGCGATGTACTCTCCCAGCCCCAAATCCGGTGCGCCAATTGAGGACGCAAACAGGTTGGATTCAATTGTGACCCGGGTGGCCTCGCTTGTCGCGTTGTCAATCAAACCTTCGACGCGACCGGTGACGGCTTTGTCCCCGGAAGCGAACGAAAAGGTAAAGTCGAGCGTCGCCGCAAGGCCCGACGTTGCGGTGAAGACGGCCAGCGCGGCTGCGAGGGTCACGTTCTTGATTGTCATGTCTCTATTCCTTCGGAGAACTGCATGGATCAGCTTGCCGTTGCGGCTTTGCGCCGGGCGCGCAGCGTGCCCAGCCCGGCGAGACCGGTGAGCAGCAGCACCGCTCCGGCGGGCAGCGGAACCGCGGCTACCGGCGATGGGGTGAAACGGGCCAGAGTCCTCGACAAATCGGTTGAGAAATCCTGCGTTGAAGTGACTATCATGGGCGTCGTAAAATCGGAAAAAAAGCTGTTAAAGGCGTGTGCGGCATAAACCGCCCGTTTGCTAGGAGTGAGACCATATGGGATCACAGCGAACCCATCTGCCTCAAGACCAGCGGTCAAAGTGGGGTCGCTGTCAAAATTTCCAAAAGGCCCATCGACAAACACGACATCGAGAAGACTCCGGGCGGCGGCCTGTGCCTGTGCGGATGTCGAGAACACAAAATTCGCGACACTATCACAGCCGTTGAAGACCGACACGCAGCTTCCGTCGATAAACTCGACATCATAGAGCTTGCCCGCCACGGGTACATTGGAGGCACCATGCAACTGCCCTCCGATGACCTTCAATTTGACGGTGGCCGCAAGACCGGACGTTGCGGTTAGAGTGGCGAGGGCGGCAGCCAGTGCCAGTATCTTCATCTTCATATCTATGTCTCCGTGTAAATGGTTCTGCTCGACAGGCCCTGGGACGTTTCGCGCGCAGCAAGACACGGGAGCGCCGGCGGCACACGGCCTGTGCCTGCCTCGGGAAGTTTCTCGCGAGAGTTGAAATGCACGTGGGTTACAGGCATCATCCAAGCCAGCTTTGGAGTGCGAAGAAAACGGGGCGCGGCCGATTTGACCGAAACGCGCTCACATTTGTCCCAAATCAGCGCAGCCGATGGCGGCGAATTCGCATAGAACCAACAAAGCACAACGTCGATTGAGGGCGTATGTTCAGGATATACGCTATCGTCTGGTCTCTGCTGGTGACGGCGCTCGGTGTCGTCCCGGCGGAGGCGGCAGACACCGCGGGCCCACAGCCCGCATGTGTACACCCGGGTGATGCTCCGCCGGTGGCCCACACGCTGTCCGATGCGCCCGACGACCTTCTGCGCGCGCTGCGCGCTGAATACTTTCTGGACCACACGGGTGGGATCGACCGGGATCGCATTGCAGACCAGAGCTTTCATCCGCGCAGCTGCGGCGGTGTGTTCACGGCGCCTGTGCCCTCCCAGGCTCTGTGGCTGCGGTTTGCCGTCGCCAACGCGCATACGGCGGAGCGTGAGTGGGTCATCAGTTTCATCGAGAAGATCTTTGACGAGGTGGTCCTGTTCGAAGATCGGGACGGAACGCTCGTCGAACTCTCGCGCGCGGGGCGCACGATCAGGCCCGAGGCGAAGGACAGCACGGCACTCCGGACCGGGTTTCCGATTGTGATGCAGCCCGACGATGATCGGGTGTTCTATCTGCGCATCATAGGCACCTTCGAGCCGACCATCACTGCCGTGATCATGTCGGCAGAGCTCTTCTCAGATTGGACCACGGCGACGCTGCTCATGACCGCGTTGTTTCTGGCCTATGTTGCCACATTTGCGCTCTTGAGTGTGATCGTGTTTCGCCAGGTCGACCGGCGCTTTTACCAGTACTACACGCTCTATCTGGTCTGCCTGTTCATGTTCAGCTTCATCTACGATGGCTGGCTGAATCAACTCTTCGAGGTGACGCTGCCGGCGACAACGCTCACCCCCGTGACGGAAGGCTTCGCCGGGTTGGGTATGCTGGCAAATGTGCAGTACTGCCGGATTCTGTTGAACGTCGACGCAGACGCGCAGCCGTGGCGACGGCTTTTCCAGTTTCTGTCGGTGGTGATCATCGCGGTGACGGGGTTGGCGGTGCTCGACCCTTGGCACTTGGCGATGCCGCTGCACCTGATCTACTTTGTCAGCCCGCTGATCCTTCTGGTCGTGGCGATCCGGAAAATCCGGGCGAGGCTTCCCCAGGCCTGGCCCGTCGCAGCCTCCCTTCTGACCTTCAGCGGCGGGCTCTTCGTCGCGGTCTATTCCTTCCTGGTGCCGGTCAGCATCACCGAGGCGAGTTCCGCCCTGGATGTCGTGCTGGCCCGGCCGCTGTCGCTGGGCTACATCGCAGCGATCGTGGGCGAGACGCTGTTCATGATGCTGGCGATCTCGACTATGGTGCGCGCAGCGCAGGTTGAGCGGCGGTCCGCTGTGGTGGAACTTGCCGCACTGGGTCAGCGGGTAAAAGACATCGAGCAACTGCAAGGTAACGCCGAGAAAACCACTCGGGCCCGGCTGGAGGCCCTTGAAGCTGTCCTGGCGGATAATCCCCAGAGCAAGCAGCACCTGCCGATCCGGCATCAATTCCTCGACCGCGCGACAGAGGGCGTGCTGGACAACATAGGCGATCAGAGCTTTGGAGTCGAAAAGCTCGCCGCCGCGCTGGCTGTGAGCCAGAAAACACTGGGTCGCCGACTGAAACAGGCCAATGGCCAATCGCCGGCGTCCTTCATCAGATCAGTGCGTCTCAACTACGCGCGTAACCTCATCCTGCTGGATCAATACAACACTGTCGCCGAGATCGCCCACGCTGCGGGGTTCTCAAGTGCCAGCAATTTCGCCAAGCTCTACCGGCAGCAGTTCGGTGAAACTCCGAGCCAGTCAATCGGTACTTTGAGAAACGTTCAGTAGTCAGTTGCGGTATTCCAGATCGCAAGCTGCTCAAAGCGCCTCATTGGCTTGATTGCAAAGTTTTTTTGGGGGCCTAGACGATTGATTTAGCCTCAAGACCTGTTTCCTTGACGCATCGGCGTCGCCCTTTGCGACCGATAGATTGTCCTGCATGGGCCGGCGGTCGGCGGACCAACGCGCGGCGAGAGCGCAGAGCGGCCAAGCTCAGATCCGCCGTCCGCAACGCGTGCCGCACCTGCCGCCCGGCCTTGCTCAAAACCTTCCCGAAAAGATGCTTTGGCACATTCATCACGACGTAATACCGACCCCGACCCTACGTCAGCCCCATGCAAAACCCTCCATCACCAAACCGGCCACTATGCGGGAAATCATGTTGGATTTTATGAGGGGAGCGCCCGTTCCAGCGCGTGAACGCGCCGCAGGATATTTGAAATCATTGAGGTTTTCGGGGTCGGCTTGGCTCGTGACGCCAGTTTTGTGGCGGAGAGACAGGGATTCGAACCCTGGGTAGGCTTGCACCCACAACGGTTTTCGAGACCGCCCCGTTCGACCACTCCGGCACCTCTCCGCGGGGGTCTGGTGCATGGCCGTTTAGTCACCTTTGTGCCGTGTGACAAGAGGCGATTGGCGCGCAGCCGCTCCACACGGGAAATTTCATTGCTCGTAAAGGTGAAAACTCTAAGCTTCGGCACTACGTAAAAAGCAAGTGGACGCGAAGGAGGCCCCTATGACCGCTCTGTTGAGATCCTGCGTGCCGGTGATGCTCGCCGCGTTCTATATGGCTGTCGCCCTTGTGCCGGCCCGGGCCGCCGATCTCGACCGGCTCGAAGCCTTTCTCGAGGTCACAGGCTTTGACGTCGCACTCGAAAGCATCAAGCTGACGGCCGAGACGGCGCCCAATATGATCGGGCTCGAAGCGGATGACTTCGGGGCGGAGTGGACGCGGCTGGTCGAGGATGTCTTCGATGTGGAACAGATGCACGGCATGGCGCTCGATATCCTGTCGCAGACGCTCGAGGATGACCTGCTGACCCATGCGGTGGATTTCTATGCCTCGGATCTGGGGCAGCGTCTCGTGGTGGCGGAAAACGCCTCGCATATGGCCGAGGACGACGCGCTGAAAACCGAAGCGGGCGAGGCGATCGTCGCAGGGCTCGTGCGGCTCGGCTCGCCGCGGCTTGAGGAGTTGAAGCGGCTGAACAATGCCACCGGGTCCGAGGATGCGTCGATCCGGGCGATCCAGGAGGTGCAGGTCCGGTTCCTGATGGCCGCCGCCGCGGCCGGTGTCATCGAGTTGCAGATGGAAGAGGCGGATCTGCGCGAGAGCCTGAAGGCTCAGGAGGGCGAGATGCGGCGCAACATGCAGATATCGGCGCTGTCCGGCTCGGCCTACACATATCAGTCGTTTTCGGATGAGGACATCACAGCTTATGCGGACGCTCTTGAACATCCGAAGATGAAACAGGTTTACGAGCTGATGAACGCGGTTCAGTTCGAGATCATGGCAAACCGCTATGAAGCGGTTGCACAGCGGATGAGCGACCTGCGTCCCAGCCAGGACCTTTGAGGCCATGCGCGGCGCTGTCCTTGCTGCACTGTTCTGCGTGATCGCGGTGCCGGTCTGGGCTGACGCCCGGGTGACCGTGCTGATGGACGCGCTGCGCTTGCCGCAACTGGTGCAATCGTTGCGTGCCGAAGGCATGGCGGATGCGGATGATCTGAACGCCGATATGCTGAACGGGCAGGGCGGGGCCTTCTGGAGCCAGCAGGTGTCCCGGCTTTACGACACAGGCCCCATGGAGGATACGTTTTATCGCGCCTTGGCAGACGGGCTCGACGATACAGCGCTCGACGTCGCGCTTCAGTTTTTCGACAGCGCGCGGGGTCAACGCATCACCGAGCTGGAGATCGCGGCGCGTGATGCGATGCGGGAGCCGTCGGTCGAAGAGACCGCCGCGGCTGCCTATGATGCGCTCGCAGCCGATAACCCCTATGCCGAGTTGGTCTCTCGGTTCATCGCGCTTAATGATCTGCTGGAGCTGAATGTCGCGCTGACCATGAGTTCGAGCTATCAGTTCTCGCGCGGTCTGGCGGATGGGGGCTTGCTCGAGATGACGGATGACCAGATCCTGGCACAGGTCTGGGAGTCGGAGCAGGGCCTGCGCGAAGACGCCGAGACCTGGCTGCGCGGGTATTTCTATCTGGCGCAGCAGCCGCTCGACATCGCGGATCTGGAGGCCTATGTGGCCTTCGCCGACAGCCCCGCAGGCGCCGATCTTAATGCGGCGCTCTTCGCTGGCTACGAGGCGATTTTCACCGATATCGCCTATGGCCTGGGGCGGGCCGTCGCGATGAACGCCGCGGGCAACGATATCTGAGCGCAATCGTGCTTGACATGTGCCGCGCTCTGATGCACATGGCGGCTTCACAGATGAGGTCCGGCGCGCCGGGCTTTGTTGTTTTCAATGATCACTCTGACCGGAGTGCGCTGTTCGAGGTGGCCGCGAGGCCAAAACGCCCGATCGCCGGGGACCACAGGACGCGGGTAAGAGCAAAGGAAATGCTATGTTTGCGGTCCTGAAGACCGGCGGCAAGCAGTACAAGGTTCAATCGGGCGACATGCTCCGCGTTGAAAAACTGGCTGCCGACGCAGGTGAAACCATTCAATTCAATGAGATTCTGATGCTGGGTGGCGACAAGATTGTCGTTGGCGCGCCCTTCGTCAAGGACGCGGGCGTGCAGGCCGAGGTCGTCGACCAGGTCAAAGGCGAGAAGGTCATCAACTTCGTCAAGCGCCGCCGGAAGCATTCGTCCAAGCGCACCAAGGGCCACCGTCAGAAGCTGACGCTGATCAAGGTGACGGACATCCTCGCCTCGGGGGCCGACAAATCCGGCGTGAAAGCCGCTATTGGCGCAGGCTCCGTCTCAGCCAAGGCGGTCGAGGCCGCAGCCCCGGCCAAGAAAGCAGCCCCCAAGAAAGCTGAAGCGAAGGCCGAGGCCCCGAAGGCCAAAGCCGCACCCAAGGCGGAGGCCGCAGCGGACGATCTGAAGAAGCTCAGCGGCGTGGGCCCTGCGCTTGAGAAGAAGCTTCTCGAGGCCGGTGTGACCACATTTGCCCAAATCGCAGCATGGACCGACGAGGACGTTGCTGCTATGGACGAGAAACTGTCGTTCAAAGGCCGGATCGAGCGTGAAGGCTGGATCAAACAGGCCAAAGAACTCAGCAAAGGCTAAGGAGAGACCAGATGGCACATAAAAAAGCAGGTGGTTCATCCCGCAACGGCCGCGACTCCGCGGGCCGTCGCCTTGGCGTAAAGCTCTACGGTGGCCAGGTCGCTGTTCCGGGCAACATCATCGTGCGTCAGCGCGGCACCAAGTTCTGGCCCGGCCAGGGCGTTGGCATGGGCAAGGATCACACGATCTTTGCGACAGTCGGTGGCGCCGTGACCTTCCACAAGGGTCTCAAGAACCGCACGTTTATTTCGGTCCTGC
Organism: Roseobacter sinensis; assembly: GCF_025755255.1. Taxonomy (GTDB): domain Bacteria; phylum Pseudomonadota; class Alphaproteobacteria; order Rhodobacterales; family Rhodobacteraceae; genus Roseobacter; species Roseobacter sinensis. The sequence continues at coordinate 220,774 of NZ_JALIEB010000006.1, forward strand.
CGGTGGCGGAGGCCGCTGAATAAGCCTTTCCTCAAGGACATGACACATTCAGGGGGATCGGCGACACCGCCGGTCCCCTTTCTCATTTTCGCCACACCAGAATGTTAGGCCAAATCGATGTCAGAGCACATCCAGACCCGACGCCTCGTTCTGCGCCCCTTCCGGGACGCGGACGCTAGGCGCGTGGCGGAACTGGTTGGCAATCTGGACGTGGCGCGCTGGCTGACCCGAGTTCCGCATCCCTACGGCGTGGATGACGCGCTTGGCTTTTTTGGCCGGCATGCCGGTGACAAGCTGGTTCTGGCCGTGACGCAGTCAGACGTTGTGATCGGCTGCTGTTCGATCAGGGACGAACTTGGGTATTGGCTGGGGCAGCCCTATTGGGGCTTGGGCTACGCGTTCGAGGCGGCAAGTGCCTTGGTCGGAGCGTACTTCGCGACGCATCGCGCCCCACTCCAGTCGGGGTACATGTTGGGCAATGCCGCCTCGGCGCGGGTCCTGTCCAAGCTGGGCTTTGCACCCACGCGGATCGATATGGCGGCCTGCCAGGCGACGGGCACCCCCGTCAAGTTGCAAAAAGTGACGCTGTCGCGCGAGACCTGGCAGGGCAGAGCATGAGCGTCGCAGTGACCAGTTTTGCGATCTTTGCGGCCAGCCAGGTCGGCACGCCGGGGCCAGCGAATATGGCGCTGATGACAACCGGTGCGCGCTACGGCTTTCGTGCGGCGCTGCCCTTTGTGGCGGGTGTGGCGCTTGGCAAACAGCTGGTGATCTGGCCGGTGGGCTTTGGCCTGATGGAGCTCGCGGCGCGGGCGCCTTGGGTCTTCGAGGCCCTCAAGTATGCTTCAGCGGCCTATATCATCTGGCTTGCGTGGCGCGTCGCAAACATGCGGTTGGGTACGGTTGGCGCGACGAAGAGGGCGCCCGGCTTCGTGGCGGGCCTCGTCGTTCACCCGCTCAACCCGAAGGCTTGGGCCATGATTATCGGCGGGTTCACGGCATTTGTTGCCCCGGGCACGCCAGCTGTTGAGGCAACGGCAACCATTGCTGCTGTATTGCTGGGCTGCCAGGCGTTTCTGCATCCGCTCTGGACACTTGCAGGTGATGCGATCGCCCGGACCATAGCAGGAACGGCGATGGAACCTTATCTTATGTGGACGTTGGCGGCGTTGACCGTCGCGTCGGTGGTATTTGTACTGTTCGGAGGAGGGACATGACGATGGAAATGGAAAAGATCACGGTCCAACCTGCGGTTGAAACCGATCGCTTCGTGCTGCGCCCCTTGCGCAAATCCGACATGGGGCTGATCGAGCTTCACAGCGGCGACGTTCGCGTTGCGCGCATGACGACCTCCCTTCCGCATCCCGTCCCGCCGGGCTGGACCCAGGCCTTCGTTGACCGCGCCCTGGCGGATGATCGCGACGAGGATGTGTGGGCGATGGATGGCACCCTGTCGGGTGGCTCCGAGGTGATGGGCATCATTTCGCTGGCGCGCATGGATCGCGATCAGTCCGAAGTCGGCTACTGGGTGGCGCCTCCCTATTGGAACACCGGCCTCGCGTCGGATGCGGTGCAGGCGCTGGTCGAGGCGAACCCGCTGCGCAACAAGACCATGTTCGCCAGTGTCTTTCAGGACAATCCGGCCTCGGCACGGGTGCTGACCCACTGCGGGTTCGAGTATCTGGGCGATGCAGAAAGCTTCAGCCTGGCGCGCGATACAACCGTGCCCACCTGGACCTACTTGCGAAAACTCTGATTGAGGGCGCGCGCGCGCCGGGCTAGGACACCGTCCATGAAGTTTCTCGATCTCTGCAAGGTCTATGTCCGCTCGGGCGCGGGTGGCGGTGGCTGTGTCAGCTTCCGGCGGGAGAAGTATATCGAATACGGTGGGCCCGACGGGGGCGACGGGGGCACCGGCGGTTCGGTCTGGGCCGAGGCGGTCGAGGGGCTCAATACGCTCATCGACTTCCGCTATCAGCAGCACTTCTTCGCCAAGAACGGCCAGCCCGGCATGGGGCGTCAGCGCACCGGCAAGGATGGCGATGACATCACGCTGCGCGTGCCGGTGGGCACCGAGATCCTGGACGAGGATCAGGAGACCGTGATCGCGGATCTGACGGAGGTGGGCCAGCGGGTGCAACTGGCGCGCGGCGGCAACGGCGGCTTTGGCAATCTGCATTTCAAATCCGCCACGAACCAGGCGCCGCGCCGCGCTAACCCGGGTCAGGACGGCGTCGAGCGCACGCTCTGGCTGCGGCTGAAACTGATTGCCGATGTGGGGCTGCTGGGGCTGCCGAATGCGGGCAAGTCCACCTTCCTTGCGGCCACCTCCAATGCGCGGCCCAAGATTGCCGATTACCCCTTTACCACGCTGCATCCCAATCTTGGCGTCGTCGGCGTGGATCAGACGGAGTTCGTGGTGGCCGATATCCCGGGCCTGATTGCAGGTGCGTCCGAGGGGAGGGGGCTGGGCGACCTCTTTCTTGGACATGTCGAGCGATGCGCCGTGCTGCTGCACCTCGTTGACGGCACCTCCGAGACGCTCGCGGATGACTACGCAACCATCCTCGCCGAACTCGAAGCCTATGGTGGGGACTTGGCCGACAAGCCCCGCGTGACGGCCCTGAACAAGATCGACGTGCTCGACGCCGAAGAGCGTGCGGCGGCCCGGCAGGGTCTCGAAGAAGCAAGCGGCGGGCCGGTCCTCCTGATGTCCGGTGTCGCCGGTGACGGTGTGACCGAGGTGCTCCGGGCCCTGCGCGCGCAGATCGACGAGGACCGCCTGCGCCACAAGCCGCAGGCGGAGGACGCGCCGTGGCATCCCTGACCACTGCCCGCCGGATCGTGGTGAAGATCGGCTCGGCCTTGCTGGTCGACCGCGCCACCGGGCGTTTGCGCGCCGATTGGCTGGCTACGCTGGCCGCGGATGTCGCCTGGTTGAAAGGGCAGGGCATGGACGTTGTGCTTGTTTCCTCGGGGTCGATTGCCCTGGGGCGCGGCGTTCTGGGGCTGGCGCAGGTGGATCTGCCGCTGGAGCAATCGCAGGCGGCTGCAGCGGTCGGCCAGATCCGGCTTGCCCGCGCCTATGAAGAAGTGCTGGCCCCGCATCAGATCACCACGGCGCAGGTTCTCGTCACGCTCGAAGACAGCGCCGACCGGCGGCGCTATCTCAACAGCCGCGCGACACTGGAGCAGTTGCTATCGCTCGGCGTGGTGGCGATCGTGAACGAAAACGACACCATCGCCACGGATGAGATCCGCTTTGGCGACAACGATCGCCTGGCCGCGCAGATCGCGGTCACCGTCGGGGCGGATGTGCTGGTGCTGCTGTCCGATGTGGATGGGTTTTACTCCGCGAACCCTGCCGAAGACCCTGCGGCGAAACGCTACGACGTGATCGAGAAGATCACCCCGGAGATCGAGGCCATGGCCGGAGATGCGGGCTCGGGCCTTTCGAAGGGCGGCATGAAGACAAAGCTCATGGCGGCCAAGACGGCAACGGCCGGCGGCTGTGCGATGGTGATTGCCAAAGGGTCGGTCGAGAACCCCTTGCGGGCATTGGAGCAGGACGCGCCCGCAACCTGGTTTACCGCCGGTCTCGACCCGCATGCCGCCCGCAAGCGCTGGATCGGCGGCATGAAACCTCGTGGTGCGGTGCAGCTCGACGCGGGCGCTGTCTCGGCCTTGCACAACGGAAACAGCCTGCTGCCGGCGGGGGTCAAGGCCGTCACGGGCACATTCGGGCGCGGCGATCCGATCGCGATCCAGGATGCCGCCGGCCATCAGATCGGCCTTGGATTGAGCCGTTATACAGCCGAAGAGGCCGGGGCCATCAAGGGGCATCGGTCCGGCGACATCGAGGCCATTCTGGGCTACCCTGGCCGTGCTGCCTTGATCCACAGGGATGACATGGCGCTCTGACATCAGCGACCTGATCGCGCTTTTTGTTGTACCTGTGAGGCTGATCCCGTATCGGTTGCATAGGCTTGTCGGAGGAGGCTTCACGATGCTGGATGACACGGACATCCCCGGACGGATGCGGGACATGGGCCGCGCCGCACGCGCGGCGGCCACGCAGCTTGCCTTTGCAAGTGCCGAGCGCAAGCATGCCGCGCTGATCTCCGCTGCCGAGGCCGTGTGGCGCAGGCGTGCGGAGATCATCGAAGCCAATGCCAAGGACCTCGACTTCGGTCGGGAGAAAGGGCTGAGCGCGGCCATGATGGACCGCCTGATGCTCGACGAAGGCCGCATCCGGGGGATTGTCGACGGGCTGCGCGCCGTGGCCGAGCAGACTGATCCGGTGGGCGAGGTGATGGACGAATGGGACCAGCCCTCGGGGCTGCATATCCAGCGGGTCCGGACTCCGCTTGGGGTCGTGGGCGTGATCTACGAGAGCCGGCCGAATGTGACGGCAGATGCCGGCGCGCTGTGTCTCAAGGCCGGCAACGCGGTCATTCTGCGCGGCGGGTCGGAGAGCTTTCATTCGTCCTCTGCCCTGCATGCCTGCCTTGTGGAAGGGTTGCGCGATGCCGGTCTGCCTGAAGACGCGATTCAGCTGGTGCCGACCCGTGATCGCGCGGCGGTAAGCGAGATGCTGACCATGACCGATACGATTGACGTGATCGTGCCGCGCGGCGGCAAGGGCCTTGTGGGTCTTGTCCAGCGTGAGGCGCGCGTGCCGGTCTTTGCCCATCTCGAAGGGATCGTGCACATCTACATCGACAAGGCCGCCGACCCCGAGACGGTGCTGAAGGTGGTGCTGAATGCAAAGACGCGGCGCACGGGCATTTGCGGCGCAGCCGAGTGTCTGCTGATCCATGAGGATGTCGCGATGACCATCGGGCGCGGCGTAATCCGTGCACTGATCGATGCCGGTGTCGAGGTCCGCTGTGACCCGACCTTGTCGAGGATCGACGGGACCGTGGCGGCGACGGCCGAGGACTGGGGGCGGGAGTATCTCGACATGATCATCGCCGCGCGCACGGTGTCGGGCCTCGATGCCGCGATGGAGCACATCCGCGAGTACGGCTCGCAGCATACCGATTGCGTGCTGACCGAAGATGCCGAGATTGCGCGGCGCTTCCTGACCGAGCTCGACTCGGCCATCCTGATGCACAATGCTTCGACCCAATTCGCCGACGGCGGTGAGTTCGGCATGGGGGCCGAGATCGGCATCGCAACCGGCAAGATGCACGCGCGCGGCCCCGTCGGGGCGACGCAGCTGACGAGTTTCAAATATCTGGTGACCGGGAAAGGAACGGTGCGCGGCTAAGGAAATTCGCCTTGAACCCGCAACCCCAATCGCTACCTGATTTCAATGAAATCAACGCAATAGGTGATGTACTCTGCCTCGGTTTAAAGGCGAAACGCTCTAGAAGCGCAGTTTCACCTGTGTTTCGGACATCTCGGTGGCCAGCCGCCGCCCGGCATCCTCGGTGAGCATGGGCAGCAGCGCGAACTGAACCTGCGCCGGGCGCAGGTCGGTGGGCGCGTCTTTGGTCGTCAGGATGGTCCAGAGCGGTTCATCGATGTTCAGCTTGTCCGCCTCGCCATGCAGAAGCCACATATTGTCTTCATGGCTCACCTCGATGCGCCCGCCGTAGGGCATGGCGTTTTCGAGACATTGCAGCGCGAGAAACGCCATCCGCACCTCGCCTCGAGGCTGCGGATCGAGTGGCCCCCAGGCAACGGTGAGCCGCCCGCCGTCCATCAGATCGTCGAGAATGGAGACCACCTCGGCCCGGCCCATCATCTGTTCTCCGGCCGCGCCGAAGGCAATGCGGAAGAACCGGATGCGCGCGCTGGCATTGCCCACGCTTTCCTGGATCAGATCGATTTCGGGCCCGGGGGTGCCGCCCGACATGCCAAGCAGTTCCAACCCGTTGTTGATCGCACCGATTGGCGATATCAGATCGTGGCAGATGCGGCTGCCGATCAGTGCGGCAAGGTTAATGTTGCTCTGGCCCATCTACTGTCTCCTGCGCGAAAAGGGTGCCATGGAAGATTTGAACGCGATCCTGTCACCTGGCATGCTCGTTCGGCATCCAGACCGTCCCGACTGGGGCACCGGGCAAGTGCAAAGCAACGTAAATGCCCGTGTCACCGTGAATTTCCGGAACGAGGGAAAGATCGTCATTGATAGCACACGCGTTGCGTTGGTCCCGGTGTTTGATGGCTGAAGAACCTTGCCAAAAGGTTAACGCACACCTCTGGATTGTAAACTCTGCATCGGTGTTGCGTTGCAAGCGCAGTGCCGATTCACTAAGACCATCCCAGACTTCTGAGCAGCAGGATCACCCTCACTGACATGGACGCGCAATTGCAGACTTCCTTCGCGGTTCGGCTTGCCGAGACCGAAGACGACCTGAAGGCGGCGCAGCGTCTGCGATACGAGGTCTTCGTCGAGGAATTGGGGGGCGGTGGCGATCTGGTCGATCACGCGGCGCGGCTTGAACGGGACCGCTTTGATCCGTTTTTCGATCACATGCTGCTTTGGGATCAGAGCCGCGATGCGGTCGTCGGTGTCTATCGCGTGATGCGCGCGGATCAGGCGCGCGCGGCGGGGCAGTTCTACTCCGCAGATGAATACGACCTGTCCGTCCTGCTGAACTCCGGCCGGCGGCTGCTCGAACTGGGGCGGTCCTGCGTGCACCGGGACTATCGGGGCGGGATGGCGATGTATCATCTGTGGACCGGGGTTGCGGCGTATATTGACCGGCACCAGATCGAGGTGCTTTTCGGTGTCGCCAGTTTTCACGGCACGGAGGTTGCACAGCTGGCCGAGCCGCTGGCGCTTCTGCATCACCGTCATCTGGCGCCGGAGGACTTGCGCGTTCGGGCGCTGCCACAGGCCTTCCTGCCCATGGATCTGCTCCCCCCGGATCGGCTTGACGGCAAATCCGCCATGCTGGCCATTCCGGCCTTGATCAAGGCCTATCTGCGCCTCGGCGGGTTTGTCGGTGAGGGTGCTGTGATCGACCATGCGTTCAACACCACAGACGTGTGCCTTATCCTCGACACCGCGCGTATGAACCCGCGCCAGGCCCGGCTCTATCGCGGAGGCGCTGCGTGAGCGCCACCTGGTACGGGTCGCCGCCACCGCCGGTCCCGCCCTTGAGCCCCTTGGGCGGCCTGCTGATCGTCCTGCGCGGGGTGCCGCTCGCTCTGCTCGTCTTCGGCGGGCTTGCGCTGCTGCTGCTGGTCCGCCTGGTCGAGCGCCCGTTCTACGGTATGGCGCGGCCGATCACACCCTTAATCACGGTGTTCGTCTGTCGCAATGCGCTGCGGATCATGGGGCTGGGACTGAGGGTGACCGGCGCGCCGCAAAGCGGGCAGGGGGCGGCGGTGGCCAACCACTCCAGCTGGCTCGACATCTTCGTACTCAACGCCTCCAAGCGCATCTATTTCGTCTCGAAGTCCGAAGTGGCGGCCTGGCCCGGCATCGGCTGGCTGGCGCGCGCCACCGGCACCGTCTTCATCACCCGCGCACGTGCGCAGGCCAGCGCCCAGGCGGAGCTGTTCAGGGCGCGGCTGCGCGCCGGGCATCGGCTGCTCTTCTTTCCTGAAGGCACAAGCAGTGATGGGCAGCGCGTGCTGCCCTTCAAGACCAGTCTTTTCGCCGCCTTCCTGGCGCCGGAGCTGCGCGAGAGCCTTAATGTCCAGCCGGTCTCCGTGGTCTACGCGGCGCCCGCGGGGGCCGACCCGCGGGTCTACGGCTGGTGGGGCGACATGGACTTCGGCAGCCACCTTCTCGCGATGCTGGCCCGGCCCCGCCACGGCGAGGTGCGGGTGACCTATCACCCGCCGCTCAAAGTCGCGGATTTCGCGGACCGCAAGGCGCTGGCGGCTGCGTGCGAAGCACAGGTGCGGGCCGGGTTCGAACGATCAGGCGGGGCGGAGACCCCTCAGTGAAAGAAGACTGAATCCGGGACAAGCTCCAGCCCGTCGCTGTCAGGGCCCCACTCCATCATCAGGCAGGCCGTTCCCTTGCGCTGAAAGTAGGTGGCCTGCAGCGGGTAGTATCCGGCCACGGGAACTTCCACCTCGATCTCACCCGCATAGCCACAGGTGTGCACTTCATCGTAGTCCCCCACGATCTCGCCGCCGATGCTGATTTCCAGACCGTCGTTGTTCAGAAAGTCGAGGACGTAGGTGCCGGGCGCGTCAAACTTGATAAATCCCGAGATGTCTGCGGCGATTTTCATCGCCTTGCCCGAGGTCAGCGTCTCATCGCCTTCCGTGGTGTCATCATAGGACAGCCCGGCGAGAGGCGGGCCTTGCACGGTTTTGCGCTTCAGCGCGTTGCGCGCATCTTTCACGGTGCGGACATCGCCTGGAAAGGCATAAACGACCGCGAGGCCGGGGCTGAGGCTGGAGGCGGCGGGCTGCGGATCGGCGGGGCTCAGTTGCACCGCTTCCGCGGCTGCGAGCACCGGAACAGCAAAGAGGGCCGCCGCGACGGCGGTCTTGAGGAAAATTGTCATGGTCACTCCCGGTTGTTGATCTTTGGATCACCCGAACCTCTGCGGATCCGGTTGCGGTGATACTAGAGCGCAGCCGCAGCCGGTGACAAGAATGCAATGGGGCACGTGCGATCACGTCTTGCGCACGCCGGCGATTTCGCCTCTTGCGATCTGACGTGGCCTGACTTATACGGCGCGCACTGAAACCCGCAGGCGGGGTTTGGGCCTTTTGGGGGAGACATCCTCAAGGGTCCGCCGGTTGGCAGAGATCTGTCAGACCCCCGTCGAGGATAAAACCGGAAAGGTAGATACGACATGGCTCTTCCAGAGTTCTCCATGCGCCAATTGCTTGAAGCAGGCGTACACTTCGGCCACCAGACGCAGCGCTGGAACCCCCGTATGGGTCCATTCATCTATGGCGCGCGCAACGGCATCCACATCATGGACCTCACGCAGACCGTGCCGATGCTGGATGCGGCACTCAACGTGATCCGCGAGACCGTCGCAAAGGGCGGCAGCATCCTCTTCGTCGGAACCAAGCGTCAGGCGCAACAGCCGATCGCCGAAGCCGCCGAGAAATGCGCGCAATATTACATGAACCACCGCTGGCTCGGCGGCACGCTGACCAACTGGCAGACCGTCTCGCAGTCGATCAACCGTCTGAAGGCGATTGACGAGCAGGCCGAGCAGGGCTTTGCCGGGCTGACCAAGAAAGAGCGCCTCGGCATGGAGCGCGACCAGGGCAAACTGCAAGCCTCGCTGGGCGGGATCCGCGAAATGGGCGGCCGCCCCGATCTGCTCTTCGTGATCGACGTGAAGAAAGAAGCGCTGGCGGTGGCGGAAGCCAACAAGCTGGGCATCCCGGTGGTCGCCGTGGTCGACACCAACTGCGCGCCCGATGGCATCGATTACATCATCCCGGGCAATGACGACGCCGCGCGAGCCATCGCGCTTTATTGCGATCTGGCGGCCCGCGCAGCACTTGACGGTATGTCGGCGCAACTGGGTGCGGCGGGTGTCGATCTGGGTGAGATGGAAGAGGCTCCGGTCGAAGAGGCGATTGCCGAACCCGCGGCCGCAGAAACCGGTGAGCCGTCGTCGGAGACGGTATCGGATGACGCCATTGCAAGCGATGCGCCGCTCGATATCGAGTCCAAGGAAGAGACGGTGGAGAAGGCAACAAGCTGAGCCGCGTCACACGCATGACATATGGGGCAGAGATGACCTGCCCCAAAACAAGATGATTCCACCAAGAGGAGAACCTGAGATGGCGATCACAGCATCTATGGTCAAGGAACTGCGCGAGACGACCGGCGCGGGCATGATGGACGCGAAGAAGGCGCTGACCGAAACCGGTGGCGACATGGAAGCAGCGCAAGACTGGCTGCGCACGAAGGGTCTGGCCAAGGCGGCCAAGAAGTCTGGGCGTACCGCTGCTGAAGGCCTCGTCGCCGTCAAGGTCGACGGCAGCCATGGTGTTGCGGTTGAGGTCAACTCCGAAACCGATTTCGTCGGCAAGAATGCCGAGTTTCAGGAGATGGTGGCCGGCATCGCAGATGTGGCGCTGACCGTGTCTGACGTGGACGCGCTGAAAGAGGCGGATATGGGCGGCAAGCCCGTGGCCACCGTGGTGACCGACAAGATCGCCACCATCGGTGAGAACATGTCCGTGCGCCGCATGTCGTCCATCGACGGCGAGACGGTGGTTTCCTACGTGCACAACGCCGCGGCCCCAGGTATGGGCAAGATCGGGGTTCTGGTCGCGCTGACGGGGGGCGACGAGGCGTTCGGCAAGCAGGTTGCGATGCACATTGCCGCCGTGAACCCAGCGGCGCTCTCGGAAGATGACCTCGACCCGGCGGTGGTCGAGAAGGAAAAGCAGGTCCAGATCGAGATTGCGCGCGAAAGCGGCAAGCCCGAGCAGGTGATCGAGAAGATGATCGTCGGCCGCATGAAGAAATACATGTCCGAGGTCACGCTGCTGAACCAGTCGTTCGTTGTGAACCCCGATCTGACTGTTGCCGAGGCCGCGAAAGACGCGGGCGCGACCGTGACGGGCTTTGTTCGCCTGGAAGTCGGCGAAGGCATTGAAGTCGTCAAGGAAGACTTCGCCGCGGAGGTTGCGAAAGCAGCCAGAGGCTGAGCCTTCCAGGTGGAAACGAGAAAAGGGCGATGGTAAATCATCGCGTTTTTCCAATGGTTTGTGTTACGATCTTAATCTTCTAGATGAGCTTTCATCGCATCGAGCGCGAGCACGTATCCCTTTGCGCCGAACCCGCAGATCAGGCCCACGGCGATCTTGGCGATAAACGAGCGATGCCTGAACTCCTCTCGCGCATGCACATTGCTGAGATGCAGCTCGATTGTGGGCAGCGCGACGGAGGCGATGGCGTCCATCAGCGCAATCGAGGTGTGCGTGTAGGCGCCGGCGTTCAGAACGATCCCGTCATGCACACCTCGGGCTGCGTGGATCGTGTCGATCAAACTGCCCTCGTGATTGGACTGTTCGCAGGTGACGGCACAGCCGGCGCTGGCGGCCCAGTCTGCGCACATGGCTTCAACGTCTGCCAACGTGGTGTGCCCGTAGACCTCAGGCTGACGGGTGCCAAGGAGGTTGAGATTGGGTCCGTTCAGGACAAGGATTGAGGTCATAAGTCTCTCGCGCAGAAGGATTTCCCCTGCATAGACCTTGGATGTACGGCCTGTCCAGCGTCGGGGCAGGGCGCGCGGGGAAAGGGAAGGGGGCTTTGGCTGGTTTGCGGGGTGAGTTCGTCCGGCTGCAGGGGATCGACCTCAGACGCCGTTGGCCGCAGTCAAATGCCCGTAGCGGGGCGCGAGCATGCGCACACTGCCTGCCGGACCCGCGCCCAAGGCCAGGGTCGCATTGCGGAGCATGGCTATTCCCGCGTCGGAACTCTTCGGCAGGTCAGCCGCTGCGATCGGCGCACCGACCCGGATCCGGAAGGGCTGACGCTCCTTGTTGAGGGTCTCGTGAAACAAGGTGATGTCGCGCAGCGTCGGATGGAGCAGGTCGAGAATGTAGAAGAGCGCGGAGTTATGTGCCTCGATGTGGATCGGGATCACGGGCAGGTCGTATTTCCGGGCGATCATCGCAGCCGAGGCCATCCACGGCCGTTCATAGAGTCGCAGACCACGCCGCTTCGCCAGACGGCCTGAGGGGAAGATCACGCCGAGTCGTTGTTGCGCCACCGCGTCTCGGGTATAGGCCATGGTTTCTCTGGCCTTGCCGTGGCACCGCTTTTCATTACGCCACTCGACAGGGGCAATCATTTCCGAGAGCTGTGGGAGCACGCGCAGGATGTCCGCATTTGCATAAAAGAACAGGTCGGGGCGGATGGGGGAGAGCAGGTGGTGCAACATGATGCCATCCGCGATGCCCGTCGGGTGATTTGCCACAACGATTGCTGGGCCTGTCCGCGGCACGTGGTGCAGCCCGCCGACGCGTACATCCTGGGCAAGCAGATGGCCCATGTGGTGCATCAGATCCGCGGCAGGTTCGTTCTTGAGGGTGACCGCAAGACTGACTGTCTCGTGATAGCCAAGCAAAGCCATACATGTGCGCCGCGACACCCGGCTCACCGTGCCGGGCCGGAACAGCCAGGGGGCGCGTTCTGCAATCAGCGGATCAAGGCGCTCTTTCATGCCAAAACTTGAAACTGGCGAAGGTTACAGATGCGTGACATGCCTGTAAAACCTTTGGGACAGGGTGGCTACCGGCGGACTGCCGGCAGGGCCGCGCTGGACTTCGGCGAGCGCGCCGCAGCGCGCGCGTTTGCACCCGCGAGGAGGCTACCAATGCTGAACGGAATGTGAGCGAGGTGTTTTTGTCATAATGTCATCGCCTCAATGGAATGGTCGGGCTCTGTCACGGACGTGCCTCAGAGCCGTTCCGTACTATCCAGCAGCTTTCAGCGCGACGGCCAGGACATGGGCCTGCCGGTGCAACTCGGCGACGGATATCCGCCTTTGGTTCACGATCATGCGCCAGTAGAGCGGCGATGGAAGCAGGTCCAGCGCAAGCTTGCGGTCGAGGCTGACGGGAAGGTCTCCGCGCGCGATGGCCCGGTCGAGCAGGTCCTCGGCCCGCCCGCGACGCGCCATCGCGACCATCTCGAGCAACGGTGCCAATTCGTCTGATCGCGCCCGCTCGGCCAGAAGGTCGGGGAGGATGCGCCGGACTGTGGGGTGACGGAGGACGGTTCGAAGCGACCGCAGGAAGGCCGCGATATCCGCTTCGAGGCTGCCTTCATCCGAGATGGGTGTGACCGCCAGTGCGACATCCCTTACGGCTTCGTTGGCAAACGCACGCTTCGATGACCAGCGGCGGTAGATCGCCGCTTTACCTGCCCCCGCTTTCTTTGCGACACGCTCGAGGCTCAATGCAGCGTAGCCCCGCTCGGCCCATTCTTCGAAGAAAGCGCGATAGAGGGCCTGTGTCAGCTCAGGCCTTTGCAGCGCTGCGCCGGACAATCGTCGCGGCTTCTGATCCGGGTTGTTGTGCTTCATTCGCATCCTGCCTATGCTGCGTCGGCACGTTAGCGTTCCACTCATGGGAGAGGAACCGGAAATGGCGGCCAAAGGCGGAATCAATCGTCTCGCAAAATGCGAGCCTGTCCGGTGCGTCCGTCCAGCACCTCAATAGAATCGTCGATACGGTTGCGTTCCGATGAAAAATCCCCATCTTGTGCTTTGAAGGACCCTCAAGGAAGGAGCGTTCCGATGCCGAACACCGATCCACTGCCTGCGCTGACGACATTGCTGCGAGAGAGCCTGGGTGATCTTCTCGACCCGGCGGACAGTTTCCTGGAGATGTGCGCTGAGGATGTCGCCTTCGAGGCGCCATACGCTCCGGCCGGGTCGAATGTCCTGAAGGGCCGGGCCGCTGTGGCCAACTACCTCCCGGTGGTTCGTGAGCACTATGACATTCGGGAGTTGGCCGAGACTGCACTTTATCGAACCACCGATCCGGAGGTCGTGATCCTCGAGTTCGAGGCGCGCAACAGTACTGGTCGAAAAACCGGGCTGCCGTATGATCAGAGATACATCAACGTCATCTGGGTCCGAAACGGCAAGATTGTCGACTACCGCGACTACTGGAATCCTGTCGTGGCGCTTGCGGCGGTTGGGGGCACCGATGGCATGCCCGACGTCGTGAAGGGGAGTGCGGCCTGAGCTGCAGGGCGACGCCTCCCGGGTAGGGTTTCCGCGGGGGCCTGCGGGTGCAAAGTCTCACGGTCGCAAGCCTGTGCGCCGAGGGGTGTTCTTACAGTTGAAAAGTCGCGCAGCGACCATTGGAGTAGGCGCAGCGAATTGATGCTCTGTTCTGTGGAAGTGGCCTCTGACTTACCTGAGCCTCGGCTACCCGGTGTTTGGCACCGGGCGCCGATGTCTATGGGCCAGGCCAAGACATTGGCGGTTGTAAATGGGGTGTCGATCTTGGGGGATGCACGAAGGCAAGACCAATCGCCATGGGATGAGATGGCCAGATTTGCTCAACTGCTCAGGCGGTCCTGCGCAGCGGGTCGATCCTGATGATAGTCTTGCAGAAACGCCCTCAGTTGAACGAGGCTCATCGGCATCGCCAGCGCATAGCCTTGAACAAAGTCGCAGTTCATCTCTTCGAGCCGCTCAACGGCGGCCAGATCTTCGGCGCCTTCTGCGATGACAGGGACATCAAGAGAATGGGACATCTCGATGATCGACCGCACCAGACGTTCGGCGACACATTCCTGGCCAACGCCGACGATCAGTTTCTTGTCCACCTTGAGGTGAGCCGGTTCGACGTTCATAAGACCGAGAACGGAGGCGTTGGCCGAGCCGAAATCGTCAAGGTCGAGCCTGTGCCCATCTTCCCTGATGCGATCGAGGGTCCAGGCCAATCGGCCCTCGATCTGATCGAGGAGCATGGTTTCGACGAGTTCGAAGCGCAACTCGAATGGCAGCTTGGGCAGTCTGTCGAGCTTGGTGTGGAAGTCTTGCGAGACGAGACGGTCTGACGAGACATTGACCGCCAGGGAGCCGACGGGCACGCCGGATCGCTCGAGGTCCAGGAGCATCTCGATCGACTGTTCGAAAATGACCTCGTCGATCTTTTCGAGCAGGCCGACGTCTTCCGCAGATGTGATGAAATTGGCGGGCTCCAGAAGACCGCGACGGGGGTGTTGCCACCGCGCGAGGGCTTCAAGCCCCGAAAACCTTCGATCTGGAAGGCTGAATTGCGGTTGGAAGAATGGGACAAACTCCTGGTTTTCCAACCCTTCCTTGATTTCGGTGGCGAGCTGATGCTGTTCTTCCAGCGCCTGTCTCAATGCTGGTGTGAAGAGGGAATAGCGGTTCTTACCTGTTTTCTTGGCATCGTAGAGCGCGAGATCGGCCGCCTTGGTCAAGCCAGTGCGGTCTGATGCATCCCTTGGATATCCCGCGGTGCCAACGCTGGCGCCAATGGTTGGTTTTGCCCCATCAACGGACATCGGTTCGCGCAAACCGGTCACGATGTCATGTGCAATGCGGTCCACTGCGGTCTGGTCCGCATGGGGCAGCCAGATTGCAAATTCATCGCCGCCCATTCGGGCGACTTGCACCGAGGATCCATCGAAGCTGCGCGCGCTTCCAAGGTCTTCGAGCTTGCCGTCGGCCAGCCGGTCGACGCCGAGGATGTCAGACAATCGCTGCGCGACAGACCCGAGCACCTTGTCGCCGGCATCATGCCCATAGACGTCGTTGATGGATTTGAACCCATCGAGGTCGATGAGGAAGAGCGTGCCTTCGATGTGTTGCGCAACGGCCTTGTCGAGGCATTTCTGCAGAAACGTTCTGTTGGCAAGGCCAGTGATCGCGTCCACGTAGGCCAGTCCGTTGATGGTCGTCATGTTCTCGCGCAGCCGCTCGACCATGTGGTGGAACTGCTCCTGAAGGTCCGACAACTCGATAGGCAGGAGCCGTGAGGCCTTTGGCGGCCGCAGCTCCTGGAAATTGCCCTTTGCAATCGCGGTTGAGGCGCGCGAGACCTGCTCAAGCGGGCGGACCACGCGCAACGCAACGAAATAGGCAAGCAAGAGCGCGGTCGCTGTTCCGATGGCCAGCACAATGAGGCTGGAGCGGCGCGCGTCCTCAGCCCGTTGATACAGCTCGGAAATCGGTTGGGGTATCATGACGCCCCAGCCAACCGGATCAACAAAGGTGAAGCCTGCGATCATATCGCCGTCAAGAGCCGGGGAGTAGAAGGTTTCGACACCGGTTTCGCGGTTCAGCATTCTCTGGACGGCTGAAATCTTGGACATGTCCTTTCGCGTCCTTACCCAGTCCGGCAACGGGTGCGACAAGGCACGGCCCGTGTGATCGACAATGGCTGCATGTCCCATCACCCCAAAGGAGATCGCCTCGCCCAATTGCCGAAAGTAGGTCGTCCTGATCGCCCCGATGACGAGGTGTTCGCCCTTTTGCGTGACAAGATGGATGACGTTCTCGCCATTTGGCGCCTCGACAACGGAGCCAAAGGAGACGACTCCGGGTTCGGCGATGGAAGTCAGGCGGGAGAGAAGCTCGGCAGGGACGACCTCGGGGCAGGGTGCGGTGATGGGCGCCAAGGCATCGACAACCTGGCCGGTGCTAGGATCTGCCAGACACAAGTGCCTGAAACTGAGGTTCTCGAGGACACGTTTCGTTGACTCTGTGTACATCCAGTCATTTTGGGACGCCGCAAACAGGTCAAAGGTTGTCACCAGATCCCGATGGTATCTCTCCAAGGCGGCGGCGAGATTCCGGGCGAGCAGCAGATGCCGCTCATGGACCTCATCGAGTTCACCCTGCAGAACCTCGGAATGCGGCCAGGCCCGGAACAGCAACAACGGTCCAAGCGCCACAAGGAGGAAAATCAGCAACAAAAAATGCCTCAATCTCATTGTGGCGCACCTGGCTGTGGAAAAGCCTGCCGACCTTGCCGTTCAATGGCTTAACAAACGCCTATCGGATACAGGTGGTTTAGTTATGATTAGAACTATCCTGTATCGCTTTGTGACTGACGCGGATCAGGTGACCGTCATAGCCAAGGCGGTCGGCAGTCTAATTGGCTGTCCAATCATCGGTCAGCCGGTGGATCACATGCGTAGATCATCCAAGCGGGTGAATTGGGGTCGATGCGCTCGACGGGCGGATGATATCTCTGAGCATCGTTCCGCGACAGCTGCTCAGATGGAACTGCCGATTCTTCTGCAAAGACCGTATCGGTTCTCGTTGCTTTCCAGCAAGATAGGGGATTTGTCGCAACCCCGTTTAGAATGTGCAGTGCTGTGAACTCACGGTGAAGTGCAATTTCTGATATGTCTTTTTATTCCAATCGGTTCTGGATCTCCATCAGCTTGGCTT
>NZ_JALIEB010000056.1 GCF_025755255.1 Roseobacter sinensis
CGCGACGAATGCCTGCGGTCTTAGGTAGCAAATGCACCAAGTTTCCATCTGGATGGTTTCGGCGATGTCGGGTGAAATGGCGGCATGCCGGAGCCATTGATCATTCAGACGCTGACGGAGAAGCGCGCCGAGATCCTCGGGCAGATCAAGGCGTACGAGGCCCAAATCGCGCATGCCAAGCATGATCTGGCGCATGTGAGCGCGACGATCGAACTCTTCGCTGCACCGGAACGTCAGCGCGCGAGATACATTGTGAGCCACGGGTTCTTCAAGAAGGGCGAGATCGCGGATATTTGCGTCCGTCACCTCGGGGTGGACGCCGAATTGACGACGCGCGAGCTTGCGGAGCGCGTCATGACGGAACGTGATCTGGATACCTCGGATACCGCGCTCCGGAACTCGGTCGTCTTCAAGGTCGTCCAGGCGCTTCGTCACGCCAAGCGGCGGAAGCTCGTCCGGATGATCGAGAAGCGGAAGGGCATGTGCGTCTGGGGCGCCGGTGATGCCGTCACGCTGCGCGTCGTTGCCAATACCCCTTCCACGACCGGCTGACCGGGGAGGCGAGCGCGCCGCCGATCAGGCGATCTGCCAGCCGACCATTGCTCTCCTCCCGATGATCCTCGAGCCAGGCCGCGTGGGCGGCATACGCATCAAGGTACCGCCCTTCGACCTTCAGATGCTGTCCCCCGATCATCCGCCGGAGGCGCGAGAAGAAGCTCTCGGCGAGGTTCGTATGAACGCCTGCCACACTGTAACCCTCTGAATGGTTTATTCTTTGCATGTCGAAGTCGGTCTCAAGCAGATCCCAGTGCGTTACTTCGTCAGCTGCGACCATGGCACCGCGAGCAATCCGCTCTCGCGCGAATTCGACACCCTGCGCCTCCCGGAGGAAAGTCCTAGTCAGGATACGACCACCCCGCTGACGGAGCACGACGACTACGCGCCGCTTCCCGCTCCGATTGGCGAGGCGTCGGCGATCGACGCGGTCTTCGCGCAGATTGGCGGGTCGAACGTGACCGCCGAAGGCAGCGCCATCCACCTCGACCTCACCGTCGAGGCCAATGTCCCGGGTCTCAGCCATCATCGCTTCCCTCAGCTTGTGCATGAGCACGAACGCCGTCTTGTGCTGGACATCCAGGTCGCGTGAGAGCTGGACCGCGGAGAGCCCCTTCGATGCGTTCACGAAGAGACAGATCGCGCCAAGCAGATCGACAAAAGAAAGCTTCCGGGACGCGAAGACCGTGCCCGATGTCACGCTGAACTGACGATGGCATGCCGCACACTTGAACCGGCGCCTGGTGGTCACATCGTAGATGTCGATGCAGCCGCAGGTCGGGCAGACCGGCTCACCATCCGTCTCCGGCCAGCGTAGCCGGCAGAAACGATAGTATGCCGCCTCCTCGCCTTCCGAAAAGATCGACTTCAGAGAGAGGGTTCGCGCGGCCGCCGATAGGAGAAAATGTTGCGCCATGTGAACCTCTTCGATCAAGATTGTTCATATATTGTTCTCATTCATGGGCATAGTCAATCGCTTGGTGCATTTGCTACCTAAGACCGAATGCCTGAACG
>NZ_JALIEB010000057.1 GCF_025755255.1 Roseobacter sinensis
CTCTAATCGGGCGTTGGGGTCAAGTTCATTTCATCATTTGTTTTCCGTCTTGTAGGGATCGTTGTCTCTCATCCGGGTCACACTTCTTTTCGCAGTCACTGGTTGCCCGGTTCGGTTGAGCCGCTGCATGCATGTGTCCGAAATGGACGTGGAGCGCCCCGCTTAGTCTCGCGCTTCAAGTTGCGCAGTGAGCTTTTTCGGCGTCATCCACAGACCTCGTCCGGTGAGGGACGATCCCGTCATTGGTTTTTGGTCGGGTCAGATCATACGGTGCCCTCCACTTTCCCATGACGGAACTCGGTGTTGTCGGCCCACATGCGATGCATGATGACGGCCAGTTTTCTGGCAACGGCGACGACCGCACGACGACGACCTTTTCGACGCATCAAGCGCAGGCCCCAGCTCTTGATCTCCGAACTCGCAACGGCGCGCATCATCATCGCATTTGCTGCGGCATACAGCGTGGCACGGACGTCGCTGTCACCAGCCTTCGAGATGCGGCCTGGACTGTCCATCTCTCCAGACTGGTATCGTCGAGGTGTTAACCCAAAATGTGCAGCCACTGTTCGAGAACTGGTGAACCGCGCTGGATCATCGACTGCCGTGCGGAATGTCAGGGCCGCAATAGGGCCAACGCCGGGGATCTCCATAAAGCGCAGACATATCTCGTCATGACTTGCCGCCTGCTTCACACGGCGATCTAGTTCACGGTAGGTTCTGTACAGCACAGCCCGCGCATCCAGCAGTGGCAAAAGTGCATGAGACAAATCAGGATCAGCCTCGACCAGTGGTCGGACGCGATCATCGAAAGATCCCTGATCTACGCGGGAGGGCAAACGCAATCCAAAGATCCTGAACAGGCCGCGGACTTCATTGGCTAAGTCGATGCATTTCTTCTGAACTGCCTTTCTGCTGCTCAGAAGCGCCCTATGAGCATGGGCTGCCCGGCTTTTGATGAAGACCCTGCCAAACCATCCGGACCGCAAGACTTGGGCGATACCGCGAGCGTCCGTCTTGTCGGTCTTGTTACGCATTGCTGATAGCGCGGCATTCACCTGGCGCGCTTCCATGCAGACAACATCAAAACCGGAGGCCCGCAGGCCATAGTAAAGATGCTGGCTCATCGCGCCGGACTCAAATCCAACCCTAAATCGACCGGCGGGCACATCCCGCAGGCAGGCCGCGATATCCTCAATCTCGCAAGCGACAGAGCGCTCGAAGATGTGTTTGCCATCAGCGTCAACCACACAGACAGCCACAGACCTAAGCGACACGTCCAAACCAACATAGTAATCCATTTCGTTCTCCTCAAATTGCAGAAACACCCTGCAACCCTATCAAGAACCTGACCCAACTATCCGGTCAGCCCGATTACCCA
>NZ_JALIEB010000058.1 GCF_025755255.1 Roseobacter sinensis
CGTGTGTGGAAAGCTCCTGCATAGCAAGACGTTTTTTTGAGGCTGATTGGCACTTGTCAGATGCAGACGTGTGTCCGGCCTGTTTGCGCGGCGCACGCGGCCGCTGGCCCTGATGGTTTCCGCAGGCCAAGTCCCATACGGGTTTTTCGGACAACCTGGTGTCCCTGACATTCGACAGGGTGTCTTGGCTGGCGGGCTGACTGTGCTCCATCATCTCGCGGGTCTTGCTGTCTCCGTAGTTTTATTCCTTTTGTTCAAGCGTAGTGTGGGCGGTAGTATTCGTTCCTGGTCAACACAGCCCAAATGATCCTTGCCGTCTTATTGGCCATTGCAACGGTGGCCAGTCGGGTTGGTTTGCGCTCGAGCAGTCCAATTGCCCACGGATCGACCCGGTCTGGATTGACCTTCATTTGCCTCAATCGTGCGGTCATACCTGTGACGAGTAGGCGCCTCAGGTAGCGATCGCCCATCTTTGAGATTCGTCCCAGCCGCTCCTTGCCGCCGCTAGATCGATTGAGTGGCGTCAACCCGAGCCACGCCGCCAGTTCGCGGCCATTTCTGAACTGCTGCGCGTCTCCAATGGTCGCTGCGATCGCTGACGCTGTGACTGGGCCGACGCCCGGTATTGTTCGAAGTAGTGCCACGCGCGAATCCTGTTTTGCTTGAAGTCGCATGCGCATCTCGTACCATCGAACCCGCAGATGGAGTGCAACGAGCTGATTGCTGAGGTTGGCCAATACGTCGACCGCTACCTCGGGAATTGTCGGACGGTCGCCGTCCAACACGCCTTTGGCGAACTTCACCGCGCTTCCAATTCCTTGGGAGATCACAATACCGAACTCGGCCAACAGGCCGCGCAGCATGTTCCCGAGTTGAGTGCGTTGGCGAACAATCAGATCACGCGCGCGGTGTAAGAAGAGGACTGCCTGCTGCTCTTCCGACTTGATCGCAACGAAACGCATCGTGGGGCGCGTCACTGCCTCGCAGATTGCCTCAGCATCGGCAGCATCGGATTTGCCGCGTTTCACGTATGGCTTCACATAGTTGGCGGGTATCAATCGCACATCGTGGCCTAGGGCAGAAATTTGGCGCGCCCAAAAATGGCTGGAGCCGCACGCCTCCATGCCAACAAGGCATTGTGGAAGATCCTTGAAGAAAGCCAAAAGCTGCGCGCGCCGGATCGCACGATTGAAAACGACCGGTCCGTTCTCGGCAATCCCGTGCACCTGAAACACGTTCTTGGCCAAATCGATGCCAACTGTTGTAACCTGCATTGGGTAGCTCCTTTCCTAGCAGTGATAGACAACTGCATTATGGCGCATTGCGACGCCGGGGGAGCAGGAGCTATCCACCCCATCGGGTT
>NZ_JALIEB010000059.1 GCF_025755255.1 Roseobacter sinensis
ACATGGAGTAATCCCGATCTGTCTTCGCACAGCACCCGGTACACTGGGCGGGTCACATTCAGAGAGGAACTGACAGATGGAACATTTTGCTGGCTTGGACGTCTCAATGGAAGAGACGCATATTTGTGTCCTTGATCGTGAGGGCACGCTCATTCGAGAAGGGAAAACGCGCTCATCACCTGCAGCGATTGCGGCCTTTCTGGCGGATGGTCCGCCATGCGAACAGGTCGTCTTCGAGACGGGGAGAATGGCACCGATGCTTTATCACGGGCTTGTTGAACTTGGCGTTCGGGTTGTGTGCATCGAAAGCAGGCAGGCATATCAAGCGCTGAAGTCGCTGGCTGGGCACAAGACAGATCGCAACGATGCGCGTGGCTTGGCACATCTCGCTCGCACGGGGTTCTTCAAACCAACGCACGTCAAGTCATTGTCTGCTCACGCAGTCCGTTCGTTGATCGCGGCCCGCAAGAAGCTGGTTGGGCAGCGCGTGACCATCGACAATCAGATCCGAGGCCTGGTGGTCGTGTTCGGCGTGCGGCTGCCCAGAGCTCTATCACCGGCATTCGAAGCCGCAGCGCTGAAAGTCAGCGATGGCGTTCCGGGTCTACATGCAGCTCTGTCCGGCCTCTTCGCAGCCCGTAAAGCCATGCTTGGCGCGATTGCGGCGATCAATGCGGACATGAAGAAGATGGCACGCGCATCCAAAGTCTGTTCTCGACTTATGACAGTCCCTGGTGTCGGCCCGATCACATCCTTGGCGTTTGCTGCGGCAATCGACGATCCAGCGCGCTTCAAACGATCGCGTGATGTCGGCGCATATCTTGGGCTGGTGCCTCGACGGTACCAATCCGGCGAGATCGACTATACCGGCAGCATCTCAAAGCGCGGCGATGTCAGAGTGCGGACGCTTCTGTACGAAGCAGCGAATGTGATGCTGACCAGATCTGCGGCATCGCTGGAACTCAAAGACTGGGCCAAGGCAATCGGTGCACGATCTACCATGAGGAAAGCCAGGGTGGCGCTGGCCAGGCGTCTTGCCATCATCATGCACGCGATGATGCGCGATGAGACTGAATTCCAGGCGGCCTGACGGCAGCGACAAAACCGAGGATACCAAATTTAGAGCTCCCATCAGGGACGTCCGAGGGAGGGCGTGAGACACGGCGACGATTCTGTAGCAACAGCCAGAAAACCGGCCGATTGCGGTTTCCACCTTGCCGCCACACACCTAGCCAACCCCATTATGAACCACAGAGTTCGAAGAGAACAAAGGCAACCTCAGACGCAAGAAGAAGGAAGTTCAGAAAACACGCATTGACAGATTAGAGAACAGAAT
>NZ_JALIEB010000060.1 GCF_025755255.1 Roseobacter sinensis
TGAATGTCGCTTCCTCGCCATTCAATGTCCCCCTTCGGTGACCACTTTAATGGCCCAGTTCTAAGGGGGAAGGACACAGGGACAAGTCCTCATTAGAAAGTCCCACTCACGAATTGCTAACGGTTCGAATTCAAGAAGGGTTGAGGCATTGCTCAGCCACACGAGAAAAAGTAGACAAGATAAGGTCGGGATCTTGACTATGAAAGCGGAGGCGCTCGACTTTTGGACTTATACTGCGTCCCCCATCACAGTACTCGAAAACCTGGTAGGCTCTCAGTGTGCTTATGGGATGCTGCGCGCTAAAGCGATCGAAGGCCAGATCTGCGGCCAGTGATCCCCACCCCACCTCTTGTCTAGCTTTAGAAAGAAGTTGATCATACTTATTGATCAACAAACCACTTCTAGAGGCCCACGAGCCTGATGCTTCAAACCTGAACCAGGTTCTTAGAGTATCGCCAAGTGGCCTCGTCGCCGCCGAGTCAGTAAGCGGAACGTTGTCTTTCAGATCGACATAGTACTCCAATACGTTGCTATTGGTATCGACCGAGCATGCTTGCAGGTCCTCGACACGTACTCGAACCTCACAAGAAGAGAATTCGACTTCGATACGATCGAACCTGGTCGAAGTGTAAGAACGTTCAATGGCGTCAACCAGAATTTGCCGATCATCTCCTAAGAGTGTTGTCGGTATAGCGCACGCAAAGACGAGGCCCAGAGTAGCAAGGCCGCGATTAGAGTTGGTCATCTTGGATCTCACAAGCTCGTCTCAATTTGAGAAGTGTGGTAATTGACTTGAATTACCGACTTCAATTTTGACCTGTAGACATGGTTAACGTCGTTGCCTTCTTTCACATCATACCAGCAGACCTGAGCCACAAGTTTCCTCCACATAACGGAGAGCCCTTAGCCTCCGTGAAGTCCTACTCGGTCAGTCTGTCCATTTTGGTTTTCGCAGCGAAGTCGCTGGGCGGCAGGTTTTCGGATACTGCATACGCACGGCGATACTGGTCAGTTCCGTGCCGTTTAAGCTGACGTTCTTCCGGCGACGTACGAATTTGCCTGACCAAACAGGCTGTGTCCAGCAAGACCGGCCGCTCTTCTCGCGGCATCGCAGAAGGTGCTGCTTCCCATTCGTGCATTTCTTGTGTTGCGTGCGCGCTCAGCGCAAATTTCAGAGCTCACCTAAGTTCAGGCCTGACAGCCAGTCAGTGACGAGTGCTGCGAGTGCGAGGGCTGAGAGGAAGACTTCGGGCATCAGTCTTAACGGGTTGCCACGCGCCGCCAGTCGTTGAGCCTGCCGAACATGGCCTCGATCCGGTTGCG
>NZ_JALIEB010000007.1 GCF_025755255.1 Roseobacter sinensis
CATCGGCAAACCAGTTGATCGACACGCCGCCCAGGCTGAAATCCACGTCCCGCACCCGGCTGAACGGCTTCATCCACTCCAAACGACAACCATGAACACCCCAAAAACCATCAGGGTCCTCAATCGACTGGGCGTACATTCTTGTGTAATCTTCCGCTGTCACATGGGGCCGGCGAGGGGCCTCCGCAGCGGGTGAAACGTCTACTGCATCTAGCAACTCTTCTGTCGTCATGATGTCCTCCTCATGCTGCGCCCAGAGCGATCCCAACCCATGGAGATTTCTAGAGCTTGCAGAAGGATCATAGCTGAAATTGTAAATAGATGCGCTTTCTAGCTGGTTTGATTGACATTTTTTGTAAACTCATTTTCGATTTTGCGCCGAGCTTGTAAATACATTCTCAAATTGCAAAATTTTCCAATGTTTACCTTTCAGTAACTTTTTCACTTCCTAGCCTGCCAGGCTCTATCGGTATGCAATTGTATACGATCTGGTCCAGGCATTCGCATGCCACGACCTGCGACAAACTGTCAATCGGAGTTGACGCTTCCCGTTTTTGGCGAATCGATCTTCTTGATCAACCGCCCATCACGCGCGTGCTGCAGGGGTCGGTCTGCGGTCTCCGGCAGGGGCTAGAGCGCACTCGCCCATTGTCCCAAATCTGCCGGCTCAGGGATGCGACCAAGCCGCCGCCGCGGCATTGGGGGTGAGCCACGGGGACGTTGCGCGAGCGGACGATCGGCGCAGAACCGCCGCGCGCAGCTGTTCCAGACCGCTGTCATAGGACGGTCATCGAAGCGTCAGCAATACTTCATGCCAGATGCCGACTGGTGTCACAGACCCGTGCGAGGCTCGACGGCAATCAACCGAAGGAGATCTGAATGCTGCGTTTTCTCATCACACCGACCGCGATGGCCTTGGCCGGCGCCGCTTTGGCCAAAGACACCAGCTATATCGGTGCCGTCGAAACCATCGCCGGCGAAGCGGATGGGCAGGCGCGCGGAACGGTGTTTCTCGATACCAATCGCAATTCGGTGCTCGACGCGGATGAGACCGGCATCGCCGGAGTGATCGTCTCGAACGGGCGTGAGGTTGTCGTCACCTCGGACGATGGGACCTATGCGCTCCCGGCCTACGGCGACATGAACGTCTTCATCACCAAGCCGGCGGGATATGTCACGCCGGTGAATGCCCAGATGGTGCCCCAGTTCGCCTATGTCCATAAGGAGACTGGATCCCCTGATCTGCGCTTTGGCGGGCTTGAACCCACCGGTCCGCTGCCTGCGGCGATCAACTTTCCGCTGATCGAGGATGCCCAGGACGGCGTCTTCGACTGCCTCGTCTTCGGCGATACCCAGCCCTATACCAACCGCGAGGTCGGCTATGTGCGCGACACCCTGGGCACCATGCTGGCGCAGCGGGATATGAGCGACACCGAGTGCCTCATCTTCGCGGGCGACGTGATGGGCGACGACCTCTCGCTCTATGATCGGTTCAAGCAGATCATCGCCGTGGGCCAGACGCCGCAGTACTTCGTGGGTGGCAACCACGACGTCGATTTCGATGCGGCGTCCGATGCGGACAGCTTTGACACCTTCCGCCGCGAATGGGGGCCGGAGTATTGGGCCGCAGAGATCGGCGAAGTGATGTTCCTCGGTCTCGACAACGTCCGTTACCCCTGCAATGGCGTCGATCCACATCCCTTCTGCTCGACCGACAAGACCCACACCTACAATGGCGTGATCAGCGAACGACAGCTCGAATGGCTGGCGAACTTCCTACCAAATGTGCCCGAGGACCGTCTGATCGTGATGACGGCGCATATTCCGTTCCAGACCTTCACGGACAACACTGCCGCCAAACACCAGACGGACAATCTTGACGAGCTCGCCGATCTTCTGGAGGGTCGGCGCGTCCTGGCCTTGGCGGGACATACGCATACCACCGAAAACATCGAAGAGGGCGAGCATTTCCATGGCTGGGAGGAGAACACCAACGTCGCGGGCGCGCCCTTCCACCAGATCATAACGGGTGCGGTCTCGGGCTCGTGGTGGGCGGGTGATCTCAACGATCAGGGCGTGCCGCGCAGCACGCAGCGTCTCGGCAGCCCGCGCGGTTACTATCAGCTGTCCTTCGATGGCAATGAATACGTCGATACCTATCACGTCTTTGGCGAGGCGGGCGCACAGCTGCACGCCAGCTTCAACTCACCGCGGTTCCGGGAGTGGGCGGCGCGGCTGATTGCCTATCGCGATCTCTACCCGCGCACCTTCGATCAGGAGCCGCCGGTGATCAATCGCGATCTTGGCGATCTCTACATGCTGACCAAGGCCGATCTTGCCGAGGGCACCTGGGTTGCGGTCAACGTCTGGAACGGCTCCAAGAGCTCGACAGTCGCTGTCTCGATCAACGAGGCCACGCCGATTGCCGGCACGCGGACCCAGGCTGGTGAAGGCGAAGAGAAGCTGACAGGTCTGGATTACGCCGACCCGCTCGCGATCTGGCAGCAGTCGACGATCAGCTCTGTTTCGGCGCGATCCGTCGACGGCGGCTCCGATACGCAGGGCTACACGACATGGCAGGGCACCGAGTGGTACGGCAAGGCCGGGCCTTATCAGCGCTGGATGCTGACCGACAACAGCCAGCATCTCTGGCGTGCTGACCTGCCTGAGGACCTGCCCGTCGGGGTGCACATGCTGGAGGTGTCGACGACGGACCGCCACGGACGGACCTTCACCCGGAGCTATGCCTTCGAGGTTGTGGAAGAGCTGCCCAATCCGGATTGGCAGGCGGAATTCTGGGAGTAGAAGCCGCCTGTGGCCGCCGTATCCGGCCGCAAAAACACATCACTGGCGCGCTCAGGCGCCGCCGGTGATGTTCACCTTGCCGACGACCTTGGCACCGCTTTCGGTCGTCATGGTCTGGGCTGTCACATCCGCCTGCACATGAGACGAGGCCGCGAAGGTGAGGTCCTCGCACTTGAGGCTGCCCTTGTGCTTGCCTTCGATCGAGATCGTCTTGGCGGATAGCGCACCATCGATTGAACCGCTTTGCTGCACGACAAGCGCCTCGGCGGTGACGTCGCCCACGACGATGCCTTTGACCTCGACACTGCCCTTCTTGGACACCACATTGCCCTCGATGGTCATGTCCTCTTCGATGATCGAATCCGCCACGCTCTCAACCCTTTTCGTCCGATGTCGGCTGAACCTAGAGACGCCACGGTGTTTTGAACAGAGGCAGGGGGAAATGAATCGCCGGCTGAGCGATTGGCCGCCACACCGTACCCGACAGGACGCTGGCGGCGGATGATTATGATACGGGGGCGGCCGGGGGCCTTGCGAGCTTGTAGACCGGTTGCGGCCCCTCGAAGCCGCTGAGCGCATGATCGCCCGCATGCGCGGTGTGCCAACCCGGCTCCAGCCCATCGGCGGTGGCGCGATCCATCAGGATCGGTTCCTTCAACCTCTTGCTCAGCGCCTCGAGCCGCGCCGCGAGGTTTACCGAACTGCCGTATACGGTGAAGGACTGGCGGTCGTCGGAGCCCACCGTGCCGGAGACCAGTTCGCCCGTCGCCAGGCCGATCCTGATCTTGAAGCCATGCGCCGCGGCGACCTGGTGCAGCCGTTCGGCTGTCCTCATCGCAGCTGTCGGATGGTCGGGGATCCCGAGCGGCGCATTGAAGGTGACCAGAAAGCCATCGCCGAGATAGGTGATCACGACGCCGCGTTCTTCGGAGACTGCGCGGGTGGCGTCGGCGAAGAAATGATCGAGGATCTCGATCACGGCCGTCGGGCTGCGTTGCGAGGAGAAGCTTGTGAAACCGGCGATATCCATCACCAGGGTGGTCCCAACCGTTTGTTGCGGCGCCAAGGGGCTGTCGTCTGCGATGAGCCGCCGGGCAATTTCGGCCGGGACGTATTTCCCGAAGAGGGTGCTGACCCGGCGGCGCGTTGCGCGCTCTCTGCGCCATTGCACATCGGAGGCCACCTGCGCAAAGAAGACCGCGCGCGCCCGATAGACGGCCAGGGCAAGGCTGAGGGCGGCGAAGAAGATCATTGCGGTTTCCTCGATCCGATTGCCGCGGCCGATGAAGTCTATCGACAGGAACACCTCTTCATAGTCGCTTCGGGTCGCGTCGGGCGGGATATCTGACCAGGACAGGATGTTTTCCATGCCGCCGGCGACCCAGAGAAAGGCGCCCCACCAGCAGATGACGCAGACCGCACCGGTCCAGATCACCAGCCGCCAGGACAGGCTGAGGCAGGCGACCGCGATGATCGGAAAGAGGTAGTAGATCCCATAGGCGCGAAACGCGATGATCTGCGGCACGTCGTCGGCCCGACTGATCGGAACAAGCGCGAAGGTTGCGCAGATCGCGGCCGTGTCCAGCGCATAGACCGCGTATTTCATCCACCAGCGGTCATGCCGAGTGCCGATCAGCGACAGATGTGTGATCCCGATTGCGGTGAAGATGAGAAGCACAACGATAGCAGCGATGCGCGGCTCGAACCCGGCAAAGAGGATCGGGGTGCCGACGTACCAGATGAAGGCCGCCCCCGTCACGAGCGTGCGGCAGGCGATGGCCAGCCGTAACCCCTGCTCCTCGGCACGTTTAAGCCGCGCGGCGGACTCTCTGGCGAACTCTTCGGTGTCGGTATCGGTCATCTGTCTACTCCCGCGCGACAGATGTGTGGCAAAATGCGGTGCTGGCCAGCCCGCGTGTTGACCCAGGCGTTCAGTCGGGCCTCCAACCAGCCCCGAGAGGCTGATCTCAGGCGCGCGCGGCGATGTGCTGTGCCATGTCCTGCAAGATCGCTTTGGATTGTCTGCAATCGGACAGCCCCGGCTTGCAGACGAAATGCACCTCCTGAGCGGCTGTGGCACTCTGGATGATCACGAGCGTCAGCCTGCCGTATGGCCCGCCGCCGGGCCGGATCAGACAGTCGACCTCGTTGGTGCGCACCAGATCGACGTCGTTGGTTTCGACAAGATCGCGAATGTGATGCTGCAGCGTGCGGTCGTGATGGGGCCAGTTCGCCGGCAGCAGGGACCGCACCTTGGGAGACAAGCCTACCCTGAACTTCTTGCTGTTGATGTCGGGTGCAATCGCTTCGGTCGCGCGTGTCAGGTCCTCGAACACCTGGGTGATCTGAGGCAGATAGTCCTCGCCCTCGCGCGTCATCAGAAGCCCCTGCGGCAAGCGTCTGAAGAGCGCGACACCCAAGGAGCCTTCGAGTTTCTTGACTTGCTGGCTCACGGCACCCGGCGTCAGGCCGAGCTCATCGGCCGCGCCCTTGAAGCTCAGGTGCCGGCCAGCGGCTTCAAAGGCCCGAAGCGTGTTCAAAGAGGGAAGTCGGTAGGTCATGGCGGATCTCCTCACAGCAGACTGCCACGAAAAGAGGGCTTTGCAGACTCAGTATTTCTAGGCCTGCGCGAGAGGCATTCTGGTTTGAGGCGCGCCGCTTTGACGCCCTAGCTTAGGCCTGTGCTTGCAGAGGAGATGATGGTGGCGATCACACTTGAACACATATCAGCGCCGGATGCGCATGATCTCAAGACCGGGTATGCGCAATGCGTTGCCGCCTCGGACGTGCGCCGGACGGTCTATGTCAGCGGACAGATCCCGGTGCGTCCCGATGGGTCGGTGCCGGACACCTTCACGGGTCAGGCGGAGCAGGCGTGGGCCAATGTCGCGGCACAACTCAGGGCTGCCGGGCTTGGGCTCCAAAACATCGTCAGGCATACGACCTATCTCGCGGATCGGGCCCATACCGCCGAAAACAGCGCCGTGCGCCGTCGGGTTCTGGGTAGCCACGACCCCGCGCTCACCGTGATCATCGCGGGGATATTCGATCCGGCCTGGCTTCTGGAGATCGAAGCGGTGGCGGTGGAATGATGCCCGAGATCAGCCGGTCGCTTCACTATGGTGCCGTGCGTGACCGGGCGCGTATCTACCTGGCCATCTTTCGCGAAGTGTCTGCCCGCTACGGGCAGCCGGCCGCGATCAGCGCTCTCAGGGCTGCCAGCCGGGCCCATGGGCTTGAGGTTGGTGCCCGTCTCGCGCATCTGGCGCCGCGGGACTTCAGTGGCATGCTCGACAGCTATTTCCTTGGGCCGGGCAGCGAGACCTACTCGCCCGACGTCAGGGAGCTCAGTGCGACATGCCTTGAGGTGCAGTACATGACCTGCCCGCTCAAGGATGGCTGGCGCGAAATGGGATGCAGCGACGACGAGGTTTGCACACTTCTCAGCTGCGCAACCGGGTTCGATGACGGCGTCTGGCAGGCCGCCGGCTTCGACTACGAACTGGAGACCTGGGCGCCCGGTAAGATCGGATGCTGTCGCACGCGACTGACGGAAAAGCGCGGGACTTGAACGGTCCTCTCAGCGGTCCGCGGTCGAGCGGGCGGCTTGTCGTCCGGCGACTGAGAACGCGTTTGCGGATGCTGCATCCCTGGCCGGCCGAACTTGGGCATTCGTGAGCAACTGTTTGCGGCCGCAGCCTTGTCTACTTCCGGCGGCGCGTCAGCAGGTTGATGGCATCCAGAAGCTCGCCGGTATCGCAGGGTTTCGGCAGTGCCATGTCGGCCCCCAGATCCTTGGTGATCCGCAGAAGGTCCGACAGCCCCTGGTTGCGGATGGCGCCGGAGATCGCGATGATCGGCATCTCTTTCATCCAGGGCTGAAGGTTCCAGCTCAGCGCGCCGCGCAGCCGCGAGATCAAGGAGATGCCGCCGTCTGGAATCGTCTG
This sequence comes from Roseobacter sinensis, assembly GCF_025755255.1. Classification (GTDB taxonomy): domain Bacteria; phylum Pseudomonadota; class Alphaproteobacteria; order Rhodobacterales; family Rhodobacteraceae; genus Roseobacter; species Roseobacter sinensis. The sequence goes on from NZ_JALIEB010000007.1 coordinate 6,753, forward strand.
GTCTTCACGGCGGACAATGATATCGGTGATGAGCAGATCGAAGCGGCCATTGGTAATCATGTCCATCGCTTGCGATGCCGTCGTCGCGGTGCGAACCGCGTGGCCACTCGAGGCCAGTACCTCGCTCAAAACGGAGGCGAAAAGCTCGTCGTCGTCCATGAGAAGTATTTTGGCCAAGTGTCGCTCCAGCAGGTTGGCCCGGTGCGGGCGGCGGCAACAGGTATCTGCCGAAATCGTTTGGCCTGCCACTATAGGAGTGTGGCGCGTGACAGGGAAGGCCCCTTTCAGCTTTTTCGTCCTGCGATCCCCGCGGCGAGCGCCTCTGTAAGGACTTCGGCAAGTTGCGCAGGCGGGCAGGGCTTTTGCAGCATCGGGCCCACGACATCCCCCATTTCGGTGGAGGTAAAGCCGGTGTAGCCGGACATATAGACAACCGGCAGCTCCGGGCGCAGATCACGGGCGCGGCGAGCCAGTTCAAAGCCGCTCATGCCATTCGGCATCACGATATCGGTCAGCATCAGGTCCACCGCGGCGCCACTTTCGATGAGATCCAGCGCGGCCTGGCCAGAACTGGCAGATCGGAACCGAAACCCGAGCTCCTGCACGAGATCCTCCATGACCCCAAGCAAGCTCTCTTCGTCTTCGACCAGCAAGATCGTTTGTCCATCGCCGCGACGCATCGGCAGCCGCGTCATTGGCTCCTCGCGCGCATTTTCGGAGGTGCCGCGGGGCAGAACTATGCGGATGGTACTGCCGAAACCGAGCTCGGAGTAGATGCGCAGCTCGCCATCGGACTTCTGGATGAACCCGTAGACCATGGAGAGGCCGAGGCCACTGCCGGAGCTCGCGTCCTTCGTTGTGAAGAACGGATCGAGTGCGCGGTCTTTCACCTCCTCCGACATGCCGGGGCCATCGTCGGTGACCGAGATCTCGACGTACCGATAGGCGCGTGCATCGTGCCGTGCGATATCCTCGGCGTGCGCCTCTTTCATACCGTCGGCGATGTATGCGTAAGGATCCTGTCGGCGCAGCGAGACATCCGCATCGATTTCATCGAGCGGGCGTGCCTTTACGGTGATGCGCCCACCTTTACCGCCGCGCTTGATCGCATCACGGCTGTTCAGGACGAGGTTCAGCAAGGCGTTGTCGAGCTGGCCGTGATCGCAGTAGATCAGCATGTCCGGATCGGGCGGCACGAAGGTGATAGCGACATCGGCTTCGATGGAGGGACGGACCAGCGCCTCGAACTCGGCGAATACCTCGGAGACCGGGCGCGATCTTGCCACACCTGGCTGCTGTTTGGCAAAGGCGAGCAACCGCCCCGTCAGCTCGCGCCCGCGCTCGACGGCACCCAAGGCGGTCTCCAGCACCCGGTCCGATCTCTCCGACAGGTTGTCTGCGCGCGTCAGTTGCATCGCATAGAGGATGGTCGCAAGCAGATTGTTGAAGTCGTGGGCGATGCCGCCCGTCAGCTGGCCGAGGGCATCCAGCCGCCCCTTGCGCTCGATCTGTTGGCGGTTCTTCTCGAGTTGCGAGACATCGTCCAGCACGATGACACAGCGCAGATCGCTCTTGGGGTCTTTCACCACCGCGCCAGAGACGCGGACATAGCGCTTTTCGATCTGGCCTTTCCGTGTCATCGCGTGGGTCTCGCCGAAAAGGGACTGCCCGATCAGCGCACGGTTGATCGGATCGTTGGAGGCGTCGAGCGGGTGCAGGTCGATCACGTCGAGAAACCTGATCTCTTCAGGCCAGTTAAAGGGGGTCGGGTCGGAGATGCCGTGCAGCATGTGGCGGGCGGCGGGGTTGATCACCTCGACGACGCCTTGGGCATTCAGGCCGATGATCCCGTTCATCGTCGTGTCAAGCACCAGGCGCAGCTGCTCGGAGGTCGCCGCGAGATCCCGGTTGACGTCCTGAAAGCGCTTGCGCGTGCTGTTGATCGCCGCCGCAACCGCGTCGAGATCGTCTTCGGGGGCGGTGCTCGGCCGGTCGAGCTGCAAAGGCGCCTCGACGGTCAGCCAGTCGGGCCTCGAGACATAGTCCGAGACTTGCCTGAGATGGCGGCTCACCAGTCTGAAAAAGATGATCAGGATCGCGATGGACGCGATCCCGGTCTTGGCCATGTTCGACAGGAAGAGCACCACCACCTGCTGGTAGAGGTTGGACCAGATGCCCGCGCGGCTCAGCCCGATCTCCAGTGTTCCCACAGTTGTGACGCCGCGGACGGGATCGCTGTGCACCAGATCGATGACAGTGATCTGGAGCTGTTCGTCCGGGTCCTTGGGTCCGCGGGTCCAGGTGGGCAATTGCTCGGCATAAAGGTTCAGTGCCCCGATGTCGGCGTTTGCGAAGATCCCGTCGATGATCTCGCCGACTTGCTGCTTGTCGAAGGACCACAGCGCCGAGCTGAGGCTTTGACCAAAGCCCTGTTCGATTTGCGAAGTTACTCGCTGCAGCGCCTCGTCCTGGCGTTGAAAGGTCAGGTAGAGCTGCAGCGAGGTGGCCAGCAGCGAAAGGAGCGCATTGATCGCCAGCACCAGCAGCAGAAGCCTGAGCGCCAGCCGATTGTTCCACCGCCGCGGCACGGGGTCAGTCCACAGCGTGTTTTTGCAACAGAACGGCGAGGGACCCGTCTGCCCTCATCTCTGAGAGCGCGGCATTGAAAGACGCGACGATCTGTTCGTGATCGGGCCGGCGCTTGGAGACCGCCATATGGATTTCCTGGTTCGCGAGCGAGGGGTCCAGAAACTCGATCTGCGCCAGCAGCTCGGGGTCTTCTTCGAGAATGGAATGCGTCACCACATGTGTGCTGTCGAGCGTCAGATCCACCCGGCCCGCCGCCACCATCTGCACGCCTTGCAGCGTCGTTGTGACTTCGAACTTGGTCAAGAACTCCGCCCTGTCGAATTCCGGCTCATAGAGAAACCCGGTGCCGACCGCGATAGTGTAGGGTGCGAGGCTCTGCAACCCGTCATAGGTGATCGCTGCCCCCTTCTTGCGAACGAATTTGACCTCTGTCCGGAAGAACGGTTCGGAATAGGTGAGCGCCTTCTGCATCTCGTCATCGAGAAAGAGGCTGGTCACCACATCGTAATCGCCGGCCCGGGCTCCGCTGACCACCCGTGACCAGGGCAAGATCGCAGTGTCGACCTCGAAGCCTGCGCGCGTCAGCACGGCACGCGTCACGTCGATCGAGATGCCCATCCCCGGCAGGCTCTCTCCGGAGAACGGCGGCCATTCATCCGCGACGACAGTGAGCCTCTCCTGCGCGAGAAGTGGGGGCATGCTCAGCATCAGGCTCGCGACGGCGCCGATGATGGCGTGTTTGACAAAGGACACGTTCGGTTTTTCCCGTTATCTCTCGGCGATGTTGTGTTGTGCACGGAAACGGTGGGCCATACAACCCAAGCGAGAGGAGAAATGACAGGCTTGATTCGGGTCGGCCGTGCAGATGTCTGATTAACGCGCGATGGCAGGCCCTGTGGGCAGTGGCCCGGTCAGAGCTGCCTCGCCTCGGCCAGCGTGGAGGATCAGATGAAGGTGTTGTCGCCTTCAGATGGCCCCAGCCAAACCCGTGTGCCCGTCAGCGGAGACGTAGCCGCCCGTCCGGAGCGCCTGCGCTGGACGAATTCCCGAGAGGATGTGGCGCGACTCGCTGTGTCGCGACGGGAAGCGTGGATCTGGCACACCGTTCAGTGCATCAACCCAGCCGTGCACAATTACAACCTATCGTATGGCGATGCATCGCGATACGCGAATCTTCCTTTAAAAAAAGCCATTTGCGCGCATTCGGACGCCACGCAACCCTTTCCAGCTTGTGACGGAGGCGTTAAATTTTGGGCGTGTAACAGAAGAGCTGCGTACGGTTAGGGTTGAATGGCGAATAGAAAATTGGAGCGCGTGCAAACCGGTGTTCGCATCGAAAAGCGCATCTTGAAGGTTCTCAAGGCAATCGCCGCTCAGCACGAGATGTCTCTTGGAGATCTGCTCGAAAACATACTGCTTCACAGCTTCGAAGGCACCTCACCCTTCGAGGCCGAAACGCTCGCTTTCATCGAACAGATGCGCACGGCCTATGGGCTCGATTTGACCTCGGAGGACAGCGTCCAGTTGAGCGACGCCTGACCGCGACCGCACGTCGGGCTTCGGACGCGCCCCCGCGATCACCCTGCTCGTGTCCAGATGTAGCGTCACTTTCTGAGACGGCATCGCAAGCTGTCTTGGGGAAGTGCCGCGGTTTCGAGCAAACGGCTGCCGATGGTCAAAAAACGGTTCGAAAACTGTAGGCCAATCGTTAACAACCCGTTACAAAACATCTCTACCGAAGGTAGAAGTGGGGGTCTGAACGGGCGGGCCGGGGTGGCCGCTGTGATCCCACTGTCTTGGTTTCAACAATGGGATTTGACATGCGCCGCCAAATATACGCGAATGATTTCAACGACTTTCTGGGGCTAGGGGTGAGTGAGACCCCGATTGCAGGCGAATTGGACGGCGCGCTGTGGACAGTCGAAGGGTTCAGCACCCTGTCGGATCTGTCGCGTGGCGAAACCGACGGTGGCGTATCGACGGGGGGCTTCTACGCTCTGAACCGCGCCGATGGTGACAACGCACTCTACCTGCAGCCGGGCGGCAGTGATTTCACGCCCGGCAGCCTGACCCTGGCCCTGGACAGCGGCGACACCGATCTTTCGGATGTGGTGGTCAGCTTTGAGCGTCTCGTCAACAACGATCAGGCGCGCAGCAACTCCTTCGATCTGTCGTTTTCGCTGGACGGTGTGACCTTCTCTCCGCTCGATACCTTTGCGAGCGGTGGCGCGCCAGATGTCAACGGGGTGGCTGCCTCGACCGTCGCGGTGCCGTTGCCCGACCTGCCCGCCAATTCCACCGTCTATCTGCGCTGGAGCGGTGATGATGTTGCAGGCAGCGGCGCGCGCGACGAATTCGGGCTCGACAACCTGCTTGTCGACGGTCTTGAGGCTACCGACGGCGAAGGCGGTGTCTTTACGCTGGAGTTGCTGCATATCGCCGACCAGGAAGCCTCGTCATCCGCCGTGGTCGATGCGCCGAACCTGTCCGCCGTGCTGAACGCGCTGCGCGACCAGGATCTGGGTGACGATGGGATTGCCGACAACACCCTGACCCTCTCCTCGGGTGATGCGATCATCCCGGGCGTCTTCTTCGATGCCTCCGAGGCGATTTTCGGGTCGGCGGGCATCGCCGATATCCAGATCCAGAACGAGCTGGGCATTCAGGCCATTGCCTTGGGCAACCACGAGTTCGACTTCGGCACTGAGGCGCTCGCCGAGCTGATCTCGGGAGATGCGCCGGGCGATGTCTTCGGCACTGATTTTGGCGGCACGGAGTTCGCCTATCTCTCCGCCAACCTCGACTTCTCGACCGACGCCAACCTCGCACCGCTCGAAGTGGCGGGCGGCGCGGCACCGATGGGCAATACGGTGACCTCCTCGGTGGTGCTGGAGTCGGGTGGCGAGACAATCGGTGTGATCGGAGCGACGACCCCGACACTTGGCCGCATCTCCAGCCCCGGCGATCTGGCCATTCTGCCCGGCGACTTCGACGACACGCCCACACCGGCGCAGCTGGATGCCCTCGCCGCGCAGATCCAGACGGAAGTGGATGCGCTGCTGGCGGCTGATCCGAGCATGAACAAGATCATCCTGCTGTCGCATATGCAGCGGCTGTCTATCGAGCAGGAATTGGCCGCGCGTCTCGAACATGTCGACGTGATTGTCGCGGGCGGCTCCAACACGCGGCTCTTTGATGAGACCGACCGTCCGCGCGACGGCGACAGCGTGCAGGGCGAGTACCCGATCTTCATCGAGAATGCGAGTGGGACGCAGACCGCGGTCGTGAACACCGATGGAAGCTACAAATATGTCGGCCGCCTGGTGATCGACTTCGATGAGGACGGCAACATCATCCCCGGCTCCTACGATCCCGACATCTCGGGTGCCTATGCCACAGATGCACAGGGCGTCGCCGATCTGAATGCCGAAGGGTTGGTCGATCCGGAGATCCAGGCCATCGCCGATGCGATCGAGGCGCAGATCATCGCAACCGAATCCAATGTCTTCGGCGCCTCCGAGGTCTTCCTGAACGGGAACCGCTCGGGCGCGGAGGGCGACCCGGACGGGGTGCGCACGCAAGAGACCAACCTTGGAAATCTGACCGCGGATGCCAATCTTGCCGCGGCGAAAGAGATCGACGATACGGTGGTCGTCTCGATCAAGAACGGCGGCGGCATTCGCGCCTCGATCGGTGAAAGCGTTGTGCTGCCGGGCGATACGGTCGCCACGCGCCTGCCCAATGGTGAGTTGGTCGACGGCGACGGCAATGTGATCAAGCCCGAGGGCGGGATCAGCCAGAACGATATCCAGACGACGCTCGCCTTCAACAATGGCTTGACCTTGCTGACCCTGACAAAGGCCGAACTGGTCGCCGTGCTGGAGCATGGTGTGGGCGGGTTGCCGGGGGTCGCAGGCCGCTTCCCGCAGGTGTCAGGCGTCGAGTTTTCCTTCGACCCCGACCTGCCTGCGGGCGGCCGTATCGTGAATGCGGAAATCGTCGATGAGACCGGCGGCCAGATCGCCGAGCTGGTCCGAGATGGCGCGATCAGCGGTGACGCGAGCCAGGAGTTTCGCATTGTGACGCTGAACTTCCTCGCCGGCGGTGGCGACGGCTTCCCCTTTCCGGAGGGTGACAGCGCCAACCGCGTGGATCTGGCCGAGGATGGCGGGCCGCGTACGGGCGAGGCGACATTTGCGGATGATGGCTCCGAACAGGATGCGCTGGCAGAATTTCTTGCCGATCTCGACACCCCCTTCGCAGAGGCCGATACGGACCCGTCCGGCGATGCACGGATCCAGAACCTGAACTTCCGCGACGACACGGTCTTTGAGGGTGGCGGCGGTGAGGAGAGCGTGGTGATCAACGAGGTCCTCTCGAGCACTGCGGGCACCGATTCCGAATATATCGAGCTCTTCGGCACGCCCGGCGCTTCGCTCGACGGGCTCAGCCTCATTGCGGTCGAAAGCGATGCCGGCACATCGAAAGGTACCATTGACTTCCGGCTCGACTTCGATGCCGGCACGGTTCTGGGCGACAACGGGTTTCTGCTGTTGGCCAACCAGACGGCCGAGGCCACCTATGGTGTGACAGCCAATATCGCCATCCCGGCAAATGCGCTGGAGAATGGCTCTTCGACCTTTGCTCTGGTGGAAACGGCCAGCCTTTCGGGCGACGCCCTCACCGGGTCGGAAGTGGTGATCGATTCCGTCGCCACGCTCGATGCGGATGGTGACACCGCCGATCTGGGCGCACCCGCCGTCGGCCCCGACGGAACGTTTTTGCCCGCGGGTCTCGGCCGCATCGAGGACGGGGTGGATACCGACACGGCGGCGGATTTCGAGATCTTGAGCTTTGGCAACGACCCAGAGGTGAACACCCCCACGGCGGGCACAGGCCTTGGGGGCGGTGGTGGCGGCGGTGGCAGCATCGACGATGCGCCGACGCTGATCAGTGACATCCAGGGCAGCGGCGCGGCCAGCGATCTCGTCGGCCAGACTGTCGTGGTCGAAGCCATTGTGACCGGCGACTTCCAGAACGGCGACGGCGACAGCTTCCGCGACCTGGGCGGCTTCTTCCTGATGGAGGAAACCGACGATCAGGACGACAGCACGGCCACCTCAGAAGGCATCTTTGCGTTCGAGGGCGGCGGCGATCTGCTGAGCGACGTGGAAGATGGCGACAAGGTCCGCGTGCTCGGCACGGTGATCGAACGGTTCGGCAAAACCACGATTGAAGTGCGCGAGATCCGGGTGGAAGAGGCCGGCGCGGTCGATCCACTCTCGCTCGCGCAGTCGATTGAACTGCCGGATCTCGATGACCGCGAGGCCTACGAGAGCATGTTGGTCACCGTTGACGAGGCGCTGACCTTCTCGGAAAGCTTCGACTACGAGGATTTCGGCCGCGCGGTCCTGACATCGGACGGTCCCGTCTACCAATACAGCCAGCTCAACACACCCGATGTGGCGGGCAACGCGGCGTACCTGGAAGAGGTCGCCAACCGCACCATCGCGATCGACGATGGCACCAACACGCAGCGGGGCGATTTCGACCCGATCACGCTGCCTGACGGCTCGCTTGTCGAAGGGCCGGTCGACGGTGTGCGCATGGGCCAGTCCGTCGACGGCCTGACCGCGATCATGGATTTCGACTTCGGCGAGTTCCGGTTGCGTCTGCCCGAGGGCGAGGAGTTCGATCTCGATGAAGACACCAACCCGGTCCCGACCGAGCCCGAAGATGTGGGCAGCGACTACAAGGTCGGTTCGCTGAATGTGCTGAATTACTTCACCACGCTTGGTGGCCAGATCGACAACGGTGAAAATGCGCGCGGGGCCGAGAACCCCGAAGAGCTTGCCCGCCAGACCGAAAAGCTGGTGCAGACGATCCTCGGGATGGACAGCGACGTGATCGGCCTCATTGAAATCGAGAACGATTTTGCCGGCGACGAGTTTGCCATCAAAACGCTGGTCGGTGAGTTGAACGCGGCGGTCGGCTCGGAGGTCTGGAGCTTTGTCGACCCGGGTCGCGAGTTTGTCGGTGATGATGCCATCGCAGTGGCGTTCATCTACGACACCACAACCACCAAGCTGGTCGGCGATGCGGCGGTGCTGGACACCGATGCCTTCCTCGATCCGCTGGGCGCGGGGCAGGGCGGCGACGCGTTCAACCGCGCCGCTCTGGCTCAGAGTTTCGAGCAAATCGAGACCGGTGGGGTCTTCACGGCATCCGTCAACCATCTCAAATCGAAAGGGTCCCCCACGGGCGCTGTCGAGGATCAGGATCAGGGCGACGGGGCAGGGCGGAACAACGCCACCCGCGAGTTGGCGGCGCAGGAACTTGCTGCCTGGCTCGAGACCGATCCCACCGGCGTCGATGACGAGGATGTCATGATCCTCGGCGATCTCAACGCCTACGCGCGCGAAACCCCGATCCAGGTGCTGGAAGCGGCGGGCTACACAGATCTCGCGCGGGAACTCGAAGGGGATGATGTCTATTCCTACCGCTTCAGCGGCCAGATCGGCACGCTGGACTACGTATTGGCGAACGACGCGCTGAAGGATCAAGTCACGGGCGCGACCACGTGGAATGTGAATGCCGACACGCCGGTCTTCTTCGATTACAATCTCGACGACACGTTCACCGATCCGAACACCCAGCGCCCGATCGATCAGGGGCTCTTCGATGGGTCGAGCCCGCTGCGTGGCTCGGACCATGATCCGGTGGTCGTCGGCCTCGATCTTGACCGCGACAGCCCGCTGCTCATTGCAGGAACGGAGAAAAACGACCGCCTGTTCGGAACCGATTCGGCGGAACGCATCGTTTCGGGGGGTGGCAGGCTCGACGTGATGTCGGGCGGCGGCGAGGCCGACACCTTCGTCTTCACCGACACCGACGACCGCCGCGACAGCCTGCGCATCCTCGACTTCGAGGCGGGACTCGACACGCTGGATCTCGACGGCGCTGTGATCGCCGCAGTGCGCACGCTGGGCCGCGACAACCTGCTGCTGCAGCTCGACGAGGATCGCGACAGCATTTTCCTGCGTGGCATCGACGATCTGGACGACATCACCATCATCAACGAAGGTGTCCTCGACATCGCATAGCGTTACCGGCTCGGCGGACCTCGCCGCGCCCTCTACCCCTGAAGGATTTGAAAATGAAACTATTGCATGCTCTTGTGGCGGGACTTCTGCTGTTGGCCCCGTTGTCGGTCCAAGCGGCCACCATTCTGGTGTACGAGGCCGATGGCGAAGGGGTCGTGACCGATGGCGCCACTACGGGCTTTTTCGGTGATTTCTTCGATCTCGACGCCGATGACATCGACATTGCCGCCAGTGCCGACACGACAACCGGTGATCTGGACGCCTCGCTGCTGGTCTCGACCTTGAGCGGCGCGACGCTGTTGGAGAGCACTACCGTTGTCAGCAGCAGCCTGACGATCAACGATCCGAACGACGATGGCTCCCCGAGCGAAGACTTTTTCACCATCGTCTTCGGCAACCTGTCGGGGGATGACACCGGGTTGTTCGGCGATGTGGCGACGGTGGTTTTCTCCTTCTTCGAAGAGACAGAGCAGGACGGCCTCTACGCGCCGGTGAATGCGCAAGTCTTTTCGGATCTGACGCCGATTCCGGCTCCAGCCTCTTTGCCCTTGCTCGCTGCGGGCCTCGGGGGGCTGCTTGCCCTCCGCCGCCACAAGATGCGTTGAGCAAGGGACAATGCGTCATCTTTCGGGGCGGCTGCGCGCCGCCCCAAGCCGTCCGTGTTTCGCGCATGTCACGCGGGGCTGGTGCCGCTGGCGCGCAGCATGTTCGGTAGGACACCTGAAACCGCGCCGCCTCATAGGCGAAGAACGGGAATTGTGGTAAACACGCGGTATTGGTTAACGAGATGTCCTGGATTTTTCGATGGGGCGGCATTTAGTACTGACGGTTCACGGTATTGGTGAACAGAAACCCGGCGAGACGGTCGATGCGGTCGTCGGCACCGCGACGACCCGGTTTCCTGGTGTCGACCGTACGCCCGTGACCGTCGAACGTGATTTCATCCCGCTCGGCGAGGCTCCGTTTGACGGAACAGAACGCCACGCGCAGCTGTTTCCGATGCACCTGCGCCGGGTGCGTCCCGTGGGCGGCGACGATGAAGCGCTCTTCGCAGAGGTCTACTGGGCCGACCGTTCGCCCGCCCCCACCGGGCCCTTCCGCACCCTCTTCGATCTGCTGAAGGTGGTTCTTGGGCTTGGCTACCTCGCCATGGATAACGTGGAGAACAACCGCGGCTGGGTCCCCATCGGGATCGTGCACTTCTTTACTTGGGTGTTCTATGGTCTCGTTGCACCGCTCAACGCGATGCTGGCTGTCGGTGCGGCGTTGCTCTTGGTCGATGTCACGCCGCTTGACATCGTGCCCAGCGACACGGCACCGGCTGACCGAAGCTGGACGGATGTGCCGCTGATTACGATGTTCTTCCTGCATGGCGCGCTGACCCTCGGGGTGGGGGCCGTGACAGCGGCGCGGGCCAGGACCTATCTGGTGCGGATTTTCGGGCGTGGGATGACGGCCCTCGGCGTGGTGATGCTGTTCTTGTGGGAGTACGGTGTCTTCGGCGGTGACTTCTGTACCCATGTCAGCTGCGACTTCCAGACAGAGAGCGGCTTTGCCAACCTCACGGCCTTTGTCCGCTACAGTGTCGCGGCCCTTGGCGTGGCCTGGGCTGGGGTAGTGGTGCTGGCGCTCGCAAGCTATGCAAGCCTGCTGTTTCGGCGGAATGCCCCTGAGCCACGTGAAGACAGAGGGCACCGCAACATCTATCCCAGCATCTGCACCGCCATGATTGTCTTCTGGATGGTGATCTCGAGCGCGATCTGGATGGGCTTTGTCGAGTTGGTCGAGACCACGGCAGAGAACACCACAACCACCGGGCTGACCCTGCTGGACGACTATTTCGCAGGGCCCATGAACGATGCGATGGGCACCCTGTCGATCACCTTTGCAGGTCTCATACTGATCGTGATCATCGGTGTGGCGCTCGTTGTGGTGCGGGTGATGAACAAGGAGTTGCTCTACAAGCAAAGCGAGCTTGCCTCGCGCGTCATCCTGAACCTTGGGCTGCAATGGGGGTTCTTCGTGGTACTGGTGATGATTGCCGGATTTATCGCCTATGATGTGCTCCATGGCACGCCCGCTGATACCGTCCCGGCGGAGTGTGTGCCCGCCCAGGCGACGCGATCTTTCGATCAGGCGGCGGCCTGTCTGCAAGCCGCCACACCTTATGTAACGACAGCCCTTCTGGGCCTCTTTGTTCTGATCTACAATTTCTCGGACATTGTGGCCGGCGGCTTGGGCGTTGTGCGGGACATCGTGACCTACGCGGTTGTCCGGAACTGCAAATGGCTGAGCTCTGTCGAGGAGCGCCGCCCCAATTTCCACGAGCGCAATGCCATCGACGCACGCTTTCGCCGCGTGCTTTACTACGGCATCGAGGCGCTGACGCCGGATCGGATCACGATCATCGCGCACTCGCAGGGCACTGTGATCGCCACCCAGATGCTGCAGAACGCATGGGTCAAGCGCCGGATTGCCGAACTCGCCGATGTTCTGCCGAGCGGACGGCCGCCCGAGGTCACGCTGGTGACCATGGGTTCACCCGTGACCCACATTTATCGGCGGTACTTTAAGCAGTTCTTCCAGGTTCCGCTGGAGAACATGCCCGACGGCATGGTTTGGCATAACATCCACCGCGCCGATGACTTCGTTGGTACCACAATCGACGGGGTGGAGGGGCTGGCTGGCAACTGGGCGGTGCCGGCGGGCGGGCACACGGGCTACTTCACCGATTTCCACGTCTGGGACCGGCTCTGGAACACCGTCGGCTTCCGCCTGGTCTGACCCTAGACAGTTCCCCCGAGGCTACCCTCGAGCTGCACCATCTCCTGGCCACCGGCCATCATGTCTTGCAACTCTTCGGGCGTGATCTCGCCCCGCACGGCCGTCCCAAGCGTCTGGCCGCGATTGAGCACCGTGAAGCGGTCGCCCACCGCCATCGCGTGACGCACATTGTGGGTGATGAAGACCACCGCGATGCCCTGCTTGCGGACCTTGTCGATGGTTGCCAGCACGTTCGCCGTCTGCCGCACGCCGAGCGCTGAGGTCGGCTCATCCAGGATCAGCACCTTGGCGCCGAAGTAGACCGCGCGCGCAATTGCCACCGTCTGCCGCTCGCCGCCCGAAAGCGTGCCCACCGCCTGATCCGGCCCGCGCAGGTTGATGCCCATCTTGCGCATTTCCTCCATGGTCACACGGTTGGCAAAATCATGGTCGAAAAAGCTGATCCCGGCGATCTTCTTCATTGGTTCGTTGCCCATGAAGAAATTCCGGCTCACGGACATCAGAGGGATCATCGACAGGTGCTGGTGTACGGTCGCGATCCCGGCGGCCATCGCATCCCGCGGGTCCGCGAAATCGAGCGGCTTGCCCTCGAAGATGATCTCGCCGGCCGTGGGTTTATGCACGCCGGACATGGTCTTGATGAAGGTGGATTTGCCCGCACCGTTGTCGCCCAGCAGGCAGTGACACTCGCCCGGAAACACATCGACCGACACGCCCGCGAGCGCGATCACCGAGCCGAAGTGCTTTTCGATGTTCTTCATCTGAATGATCGGATCGGACATCAGCGCTCTCCCGTGATGATGCGGCGGATATAGGTGTTCAGGATCACCGCAAAGAGCAGAATGACGCCCAGGAACACCCGGAAAAGGCTGGACTCAACACCTGCGAAGAACAGCCCCTGCTGCACAACGCCGAAGATCAGCGCCCCAAGCGCGGCCCCGATGACCGAGCCGTAACCGCCTGTGAGAAGCGCGCCGCCGATCACCACCGCGATGATCGCTTCGAACTCCTTGAGCAGCCCCCGGTCGGCGCCCGCCGAGCCGAATTCCATGACCTGGCACACCGCAAAGACCGTGGCGCAGAAGGCGGTGAACATGAACATCAGGATTTTCACCTTGTTCACCGGCACGCCCGAGTTGCGCGCGGCCTCAGCATCGCCGCCCGCGGCGAAAATCCAATTGCCGAAGCGTGTGCGGGTCAGCAGGATATGCCCGAAGATGATCAAAGCAATGGCCCAGACGATCAGCATCGGGATGCCATCAACGACCGGTTGCCCGGCGCGCGTGCCGCGTTCGAAGACACCGATCACACCCATGTCGCCCAGCCACTGAAAGATCGGCTGGCCGATCTTGCCGCCGAAGATCGGGGCGAGCCAGTCGCCCTCGGCTGCGTCGCGAATGCCACCGATGATCGTCTTCCGCTCGACCGTTTGCGGGATGTAGATCGTGAAGCCGCGCAGGATGAAGAGGAAGGCCAGCGTCACGATGAAGCTCGGCAGGCCGGTGCGCACCACGATCCAGCCGTTGAGCGCTCCGAGCCCACAGCAAATCACGAAGGTGATGAGGATCGCCATCCACATGGGCCAGGCCAGCACCACGCCGAAGACGGCGATCATCATGCCCGCAAAGCCGATCATCGAGCCGACCGAGAGGTCAAACTCTCCTGCGATCATCAGAAGGCAAGCGCCCACGGCGATGATCATGAATTGCGCCGAGACAATCGACCAGTTCATCACGCCCTGGCTGTTGAACATGCCGCTGTCGAAGGCGAAAAGCGCAAACAGCGTGAAGACCGCCACCGTGCCGACCATCCCGCCCAGCTCGGGCCGGATCAGCGCGCGGCGGAGCGGTGATATCTCTTTTATTCGCTCGTCGGTGTCGGTGGTGTCTGCCACGGCCTCATCCCCCGATGCATGCAGAAAGTGAGAAAGAGGGCGGCCTCCATCCGTCCGAGGGCCGCCCTGAGTTGTGTCAGAAGATCAGCGGTATTCGCCCGCAAACTCTTCGACCTTGGCCAGCGCGTCCTTGGTCACGAAGCCCGGGCCGGAGTTGATGTTGTTGCCCGGCAGCACGCCATAGCGGTCCCAGTTCGCCAGAATCACGACGGGCATATAGGCTTGCAGGAAGGGCTGCTGGTCGATGCCCCAGTTGATGGTGCCGTCCTGGATTGCCTTCACGATCTCTTCGCCCAGATCGAACGTGCCGAAATGGATCGCACCGGCCATGCCGTTTTCCTGCAGCGCCGCGATGGTCGGGTCGGCCGAGACCGGGCCCAGTGTCAGGATGCCGTCCACATCCGGGTTGGCCGACAGATACGCCAGCACCTTGTTCTTGATCTCCGAGGGGTCGGTGCCGCTGTCCATCATTGAATCGCCAAGGTCGATGCCCAGACCATCCGCATAGCCGCGGCAGCGCTCGCCCACGGTGGGCTGCTGGATCGCGTGGTTCACGCAGAGGAAGTTGGTCACGCCCTCATCCTTGGCGCGCAGCCCCGCAGCATAGCCTGCGTCATACTCCGGCTGGCCGACATACATCAGCGCGCCCACTTCGCGCGCCTGCTCCGGCGTGCCGGTGTTCATGATGATCACGTCAATGCCCTGATCCACGGCCGCTGAAATCGGCCCTTTCAGCACGTCGAAATCCGCCAGAGTGGTAATGATGCCATCGGGGCCGGACGCTGTCGCCTGCTCGATGATCCGCGCCATATCGGCGATGTCACCCGTGGGCGGGTTGCGGTACTCGACCTCGGCGCCCACTTGCTCGCCAGCCAGCGCAATGCCGTTCTTGATCGTGTTCCACCAGGTGTCGCTGTCCGGCGCGTGGCTAACGAGAATGTATTTCTCGCCCTCGGCTGCCGCGGTCTGCGCAACCGTAAAGGACGCGGCAGCCACTGCCGTGGCCAGCATCAGGTTCTTCATCAGTGATGTCATGTTTTCCTCCCAAGGGTTCACCGTTTTCGAGGCGCGCGGGTGAACTTCGTCACCTCTCCGAATCTGACTAAAGCACGGGGTCCGATTTTTTGCAACCGGTTGCAAAAAGAGGTAAGCTATTCCATGCTGCAAGACACCGACCCATCGGATACAAGAGATCGGACGCCATTCCACCGGACCAGACACCATGCCCGTCACACTGAAAGAGGTCGCAGAACGCGCGGGCGTCTCCCGCTCCGCCGTCTCACGCACCTTCACCGATGGCGCCTCGGTCTCGGACAAGATGCGCCGCAAGGTCGAGAAAGCCGCGCGCGATTTGGGTTACAGCCCCAACGCGCTGGCGTCCTCGCTGACCACAGGCCGCACCAAGCTGATCGGGCTGATCTCCAACAACTTTCACAACCCGATTTTCCTGGAAGTCTTCGACCTTTTCACCCGCGCGCTACAGGACCGCGGCTTGCGACCGCTGCTTGTGAACCTCTCGGACGAGACCGATCCGCAAGCCTCCGTGCGGATGCTGCGGCAGTATTCCGTCGATGGCGCGGTGGTCGCCTCCTCGACCCTGCCGCCGGGCTTCTCCAAGGCGTTCCGCGATGCGGGTGTGCCGGTGGTGCACAGCTTCGGGCGCTATTCCAGCACGCCCCAGGTGCATGTGGTGGGCATCGACAATGTGGAGTGCGGGCGCATGGCCGCGCGCACGCTGGTTGCCCGCGGCTACCGCAAGATCGCGTTCCTCGGCGGCCCCGAAAGCGCCACCTCCACGCAGGACCGCTACTCCGGCTTCTTCTCCGAACTTGGCGCGCATCGCGGCCTCACGACAAGCTACAGCTTTGCGGATGCCTATTCCTTTGACGCCGGCCGCCGCGAGATGCTGCGATTGCTACGCGCGGCCCCGGCCGAGGCCTATTTCTGCGGTGACGACGTGCTGTCCATCGGCGCGCTCTCCGCTATCGCCGACAGCGGGCTCAGCGTACCCGAGGACATCGGGATCATCGGCCTCAATGACATGGAAATGGCCCGCTGGGAGAACATCAACCTCACGACGATCCACCAACCCATCCGCCAGATAGTGACGTCTTCGATTGAGCTGATGGTCGCCATGCTCGACGAACCCGACCGCTACCCCGAGGCGCGTATCTTTCCCTGTTCGATTGTTGAGCGCGGCACGCTCAGGCCTTTGTGCTAGTTCTAATTTGCGTGCCCTCTCGGAGCGCTCTATTGACAGGCTTCGGAGTGTTGAAGATGCTCGCTTGGCGGCTCGAGGGTTGTCGCAATCACAGACCAGGAAAGCGGCCTTGGCCATGGACGAAGGAACGGTTGCAAGAAGCATCTACAAGTACAAAATCGGCGAACTCAATTTGTTGTTTACCCTTTTTGTTGCCGTTTTGGCTGGGTTTTCTGGATTATACTTAGCCTTGGCTACAATGATAATTGGGGCCACTGCGACAGCAGAAAGGGCGATTGGTGCGATCGTCTGTTTTGGTATGTTTTTCATCCTTTCGCATTGGATAAGGCGCGATCATCGCTCATCCAAAGAAGTTGTTCTCGAGGGGACAAAAGTTCAGCGTCCGATGACCAAAGGTGATAGAGATGATGATTTCGTTTTTTTCTCCGATGTGCGAAGCCTGGAAGTTGTCAATGACTATCAAGACAATGGTCCAGCGTTAGTCTTGGTGACAAGATCAGAAACTATCGCATACAGGAGTATGTACTTCGAAAGCCAAGCCAAGTTTTTGGAGTTCTCGAGACAGTTTGATGACGTGCTGAAGTCCGGCACCTTTACGGCTTCCTAGTTTGCCATACCCAGCTAGCGAAAGACCTCGCCTCACAAACCGCGTAGCCGAATCGGCGGGTCGACTCAAAGTTCGCTTTGTCTCGCTATAATGTCCATTAAGTCGTACCGATCACCGCAGTATCTGCGGTCGCGCATCCACCCAGGCGCCGTCTGCCTTTGCCGAGTCTACCGCTGCATAGACCGCCGCCATGGATCGTAGACCATCCATCGCGGAGGGCAGGGCGTTGCGGGTTTCGCCTCGGATCGCGGCAGCCAGATCGACGTAGATATTCGCCACTGCCAGCGGGAAGCCTTCGGGATGCGCAATCGCCACGCGGGAGAGCCGCGCCGCCTCATCGGACAACCCAGCCTCACCCTTCTCCATGATCTGGGTGCGCCCACCGACCGGCGTGTAGAACACCTGGTTCGGCTGTTCCGAGGCCCACCGCATCCCGCCGGTCTCACCAAAGACCTGAATGTCGAACCCGTGTTGCCGCCCGATGGCGACTGACGAGGTCCAGAGCCGCCCGACCGTGCCGCCTTCCATGCGGAAGTTCACCATCGCGTCATCCTCTAGCGTACGTGACGGTATGGTCGAGGCAAAATCGGCGGACAGGCTGCGCACCTCGTCGCCCGCAATGAAACTCGCCATATGCAGCGCGTGGATGCCACAGTCCGCGAACTGCCCCGACACGCCCGCCATCGCCGGATCATAGCGCCATCGCACGCGCGGATTGTCTGCATCGCCTGCATCCCCGTGGTGCCCGTGGCTGAAGTTGGCAACCACGAGGCGGACCTTGCCGATCTGTGCGGTCTTCACCATCTGCCGCATCTCACGCACCATCGGGTAGGCGGAATAGCAGTAGTTTACCGCGCAGATTTTCCCGGACGCCTCGGCCACGCGCACGATCTCCTCGCCTTCTTCGACGGTCATGGTCATCGGCTTTTCGCAGAGCACGTTGAAGCCCGCCTCCAGGAACGCCTTGGTGATCTCGAAATGCGTGCTGTTGGGCGTGGCCACCGTGACCAGATCCACGCGATCTTCACGCCCGCGCTCGCCCTCCAGCATCTCTTGCCAATTCGCATAGGCGCGATCCGCCGCGACCCCCAGCGACTCCGCATAGGCGCGGCCCTTCTCCGCATCCACGTCGAGCGCCCCCGCCGCCAGCACAAAGTTGCCATCCGCCTGCGCGCCCAGACGATGCGCTGGCCCGATCTGGCTGCCTTCGCCGCCACCGATCATGCCCCAGTTCAGCTTTGCCATGCTCCGCACCCCTTACCGAAAGCCGATCGATTCAAGATATTCCCGGTTCGCCCGCGCATCGCCCAGCGGGTCCGGGTCCAAAAGCGGGTCGCAGTCCTGTTCCACCGTGCACCACCCCTCGAAGCCTGCGTCCAGCAGCACCTGCCGCACTGCCGGGAAGTCCACGTCGCCTTGCCCGAGATTGCAGAAAATCCCCTGCCCGCAGGCGTCATAGAATCCGGTGCGCTTGGCGATCACGTCCGCCTTCACCGCCGGATCGATATCCTTGAAATGCATGTAGGAAATGCGCCCGATGTGCCGCTTCATGAAGGCCACCGGATCGAACCCCGCGTAGGAGTGATGCCCCGTGTCGAAACAGACCTTCAGAACGCTGTCATCGATCTCGTCCAGCAGCCGCTCCAGCTCCGGCTCAAAGTCCATGAAGCCCGCCGCGTGGGCGTGAATGCCGACGGTAAGCCCGTACTCCTCGGCGCCCATTTTCGCGATGGTCCCGATGCGGTCGCGATAGGCGTTCCACTCCGCGCTGTCCATCTGCTCGGCCTCCGCCGCGCGGCCGGCCGTCGGCGCACGGCGCGGCGAAATGGAATCGATCAGCACCATATGCTGCGCGCCATGGGCCACAAGCGCCTTGCAGGTGCGCACCGATCCATCCATCACGTCGTCCCAGGCGTCCGGGTCGTGGAACGGCCGGAACACCACCCCGCCGATCAGCTCCAGATCGTGCTGCGCCAGCGCCGCGCCCAGCTGCGCAGGGTCCTCCGGCATGAAGCCCACCGGCCCCAGCTCGATGCCTTTGTACCCCGCCGCCGCGCAATCCTTCAGCACCGACTGCCAGGTCGGGTTGCGCGCATCCTCTGCAAACTCCACGCCCCAGGAGCAGGGCGCATTGCCAATCCGTATCGTCATGAGTGCCCTTTCCCGGGTCAGAAATCGGAAATCGCCTTCCATGTCTTGTCGGTCGACGACACCATGGCCGCCGCGATCACGCGGTTGACCTCCAGGCCATCGCGGAATGTGGGCCAGATCGGATCGCCCGTCTCGATGGCCCGCAGGAAATCGCGCGCTTCGATTATGATCTGATCCTGGTAGCCGGTGCCATGCCCTGGCCCCTGGCAGAAAGGCTCATAGTCAGGGTGCGCCGGACCGGTCAGGATCTTGGTGAAGCCGCGCGTCGCCTCCGGCCCCTCAGCGCGGTAGAGCCAGAGCGCGTTCTGGTCCTCCTGATCAAAACGAATAGCCCCCTTGGTGCCGGTGACCTCATACGCATAGCCCATCTTGCGCCCGGTTGAGATGCGCGAGAAGTAGAGTTGACCCATCGCGCCGCGGACAAAGCGGCACATCATCTGGCCATGGTCATCGTTGGTCACGGTACCGCCGGGCCGCGCCTTATGCACGGTCTCGACCTCGGCGATCAGCCGGTCGATTGGACCAAGCAGCGCCAACGCTGCGTTGATCATATGGGGCGCGAGGTCGCCCATGGTGCCGTTGGCGTCGCCCACCGTGCGCCAGCTTGCGGGTGTCTCGGGATCGGCCAGAAAATCCTCTGTGTGCTCGCCGCGAAACCATGTGACATCGCCGATCACGCCATCGGCGATGAGCGCGCGGGCATATTGGCTGGCCGGGGTGCGGATATAGTTGAAGCCGGTCATGTTCGCGACGCCGGCCGCGTCGGCGGCGGCAACCATCGCCTGGCTGTCCTGCAGCGAAGCGCCCAAGGGTTTCTCACAAAAGACAGCTTTGCCAAGCGCAAACGCAGCCTCTGCAATCCCGCGATGGGTCTCCTGCGGGCTTGCAATCACAACCGCCTCGACCCGCGCGTCCTCGACCAGGACCCGCCAATCATCCGTTGCCCGGGCAAAGCCGTAGGCCGCCCGGTATCGCTCTGCGCTTTCGGGAGAGGTGGCGCAAATCATCTCCAGCCGGGGCCGCAAGCCTGTGTTGAACACCGCCCCCACCGCCGACATCGCCACCGCATGGGCCTTGCCCATGTACCCGCCGCCGACAATGCCTATCCCGATCTCAGCCATCGGCGTTCCTTTTGCGAGACTCCGGTTGCAACCGGTTGCAAAATTTGTATCGTGAGAGTCGGAGCTGTTCAAGACGCGAATTGATAAGGCCGCAACAAACGCCTGAAGGACCCCTGTTTCGATGACCTCTCACACCCTGACCACTGCGCAGGCCATCGTGAAATGGCTGGACAATCAGTTCATCGAAGTGGACGGGGCCGAGATGCGCGTCTGCGGCGGCGGCTTCGGCATATTCGGCCATGGAAATGTCCCCTGTCTGGGCGAGGCGCTTTACGGTGTGCAGGAGACGCTGCCGCTCTACCGCGGCCAGAACGAGCAAAGCATGGGCTTCGCCGCCGCGGGCTACGCCAAGCAATGGTTGCGCCAGCGGTTTATGTTCTGCACCGCATCCGCCGGGCCGGGCACCTCGAACCTCGTCACCTCCGCGGCGCTCGCCCATGCGAACCGCCTGCCGATGCTGCTGCTCTGTGGCGATGCCTATGTCACCCGCTTGCCGGACCCGGTACTGCAGCAGATGGAGCATTTTCACGACCCGACCCTCGGCGTGAATGATGCGTTCAAGCCGGTCAGCCGCTACTGGGACCGGATCACGCATCCCGCGCAGATCATCCAGTCGCTGCCCGCGGCGCTGGCGACGATGCTCGACCCAGCCGATTGCGGCCCAGCCTTCATCGGCCTGCCGCAAGATGTACAGGGCTGGGCTTACGACTACCCGGGGGAGTTCTTCGAGAAGCGCGTGCACCGCATCCGCCGTCAGACACCGGATGCGGCTGAAATCACCGATGCCGCGGCGCTCCTGAAAACCGCGAAACGCCCGATGATCATCGCGGGCGGTGGGGTTCAGTATTCTCGCGCGGTTGCCGAGCTGACCGCCTTCGCCGAGGCGCACCAGATCCCCGTGGTCGAGACCATTGCGGGCCGCGCGAACCTGATCGACACCCACCCGCTCAACATCGGGCCCATCGGCGTGACCGGGTCCGACAGCGCCAATGCCATCGCCGAAGAGGCCGATGTGATCTTGGCCGTGGGCACACGTCTGCAGGATTTCACCACCGGCTCCTGGACGGCCTTTGCCAAGGACGCGCGGTTCATCTCTCTGAATGCGGGCCGACACGACGCGGGCAAACACCGCTCCCTGCCCGTCGTTGGCGACGCGAAACTGGGGCTTGTGGCGCTTGACGCGGCGCTCGGTCCGTATAACGCACCCGAACCTTGGGTGGAGTCCGCCCAAGCCCACCGAGCTGATTGGGTGGCTTATGTCGCCGACAACGTGTCCTACGGCGACAACCGCCCCAATTCCTACGCCCAGGCCATCGGCGTGGTGAACGCGCTCTGCGACCCGTGCGACCGGGTGGTCGCCGCCGCCGGGGGCCTGCCCGCCGAGGTCACGGCCAACTGGCGCACGCTCGATCCCGGCACCGTGGATGTGGAGTTCGGCTACTCCTGCATGGGCTACGAGATCTCCGGGGCCTGGGGCGCGCGCATCGCGCAATCCCAGCGCGAGCCCGAGCGCGACACCATCACGTTCTGCGGCGATGGCTCCTACCTGATGCTGAACTCCGACATCTACTCCTCGGTGCTCACGGGCAAGAAGCTGATCATCCTCGTGCTCGACAACGGTGGCTTTGCGGTGATCAACAAGCTGCAGACCAACACCGGGAATGAGAGCTTCAACAACCTGATCGTCGACTGCCCCACGGTGGCCGCGCCCTTCGCGGTGGACTTCGAAGCGCACGCCGCCTCCATGGGGGCGAACGCCGAAACCGTCGAAAACCCCGCCGAGCTTGCCGAGGCCTTCAAACGCGCCCAAGCCGCCGACAAGACCAGCGTGATCGTCATGAAGGTCGATGCCTACGAGGGTTGGACGACGCAGGGCCACACCTGGTGGGAATGCGGCACGCCGCAGGTCTCCGCGTCCGAGAAAGTGCGGGCCGCTCATGCAGAGTGGGAAAGCGCGCGCCCCCGCCAGCGGAAGGGTGTCTGATGCTCAAAGAGGCCCTCGCCACCGGCAACTTCCTCGTAATCGGTCGGGTGGGGATGGATTTCTACCCCGACCCGCCGGGCACCCGCACGCGGCAGGCCACCACCATGCATGTGAGCATGGGCGGCTCGGCGGCGAACACGGCGGCGGGGCTGGTGAAACTGGGCTGCAAGGCGGCGCTGGTCACGGCGGTCTCGGATGACGCCGTGGGCTGGTACTGCGAAGGCCAGCTCGATCACTACGGGGTCGACCGCACCCATGTGAAACGCGTGCGCGGCGAGTATCGCACCTCGCTTGCCGTCTACGAGACGCGCATCGAAGAGCACCAGTCGGTCATCTACCGCAACAACGCGGCGGATTTCCAGATGAACACCGCCGACATCGACGCCATCGACGTCGCGGCCTACGGAGCCGTGCTCACCGCAGGCACGGTCTTTGCCGCCGAGCCTTCGCGCGCTGCGGCCTTCCGCGCCTTCGACAAGGCCAAGGCCGCAGGCCTTCCGATCCTCTTTGACATTGATTATCGCCCCTACAGCTGGCCCTCGGCGGAAGAAGCCGCCGAGGTGCTGACGCGCGCGGGCGATATGGCCGATGTGATCGTCGGCAATGACGAAGAATTCGGCTTCATGGCCGGTCACATCGACAAGGGCCTCGCCAAGGCCCGTGCACTGGCCGAGAGCACCGCGGAGATCGTGATCTACAAGATGGGCCCGGACGGCGCGATCACCTTCGCGGATGGCACCGAGACCCGCACGGGCATCTACCCGGTCGAGGCCGTGAAACCCACCGGCGCGGGCGACAGCTTCATGGCGGGCCTGCTCGCCAGCCTTGCGACAGGCCGCCCGCTGAAAGAGGCGGTGCTGCGCGGCTCCGCCTGCGCCTCCCATGTGGTGGCCCGCCCCGGCTGCGCGCCCGCCATGCCCGACACTGAGCAACTCGCGGCCTTCCTCGCCGCGCACCCCGGCCCGACCCCGGCCTAGGAAGGAGACATCATGCACATCGCCCCGCACGACAATCAGAACAAGCCCATCGTGGGCGCGGAGGACCCTACGGTTCCGCTGAATTACTTCAACATCGTCAAGCTGACCCAGGGCCAGAGTTTCGAGTATCAGGTGCCGGGCTACGAGACCTGCATCGTGCCCGCCACCGGCACCGTGGATGTTGAGGTCGCGGGCGTCACCTTCGACAGACTTGGCAATCGCGGCGAAGACGTCTGGGACGGCGAGCCCGAAGGCGTCTATGTGCCCGTCGGCGCGAAGGTCCGCATGACCTGCACCTCGGACGCCACCGAGACTTTCATCGCCGGAGCCAAGTATGACAAGGTGCTGGAGCCCTTCGACGTGCGCGTGCCCGAGCTCGACAAAGTGCAATACGGCTCCGACGACACCAAGACCCACCGCAAGATCAAGCACATCCTCGGCCAGAAACAGCACGGCAAGGTCGGGCGGCTGCTGGTCTCGGAGCTTTTCACGGTGGGGCAGGGCGGCTGGTCGGGGTTCCCAGCGCACAAACACGACACCGATAGGCGGGACGGGCCCGGGGGGGATATTATCGAGACGCGGCACGACGAGACCTACAACTTCCGCTTCCGGCCCAAGCACGGCTCGGGCGTGCAGATCTTGCAGCGCGAGGAGGACAAGCCCGGCGATGCCTATCAGCTGATGGACGGCTCCACTATCTGCATCGACAAGGGCTATCACCCCTGCGCGGTGATGCCGGGCTATGAGATGTATTATTTCACCATCCTTGGCGGGCTCAGCCAGCGCAGCCTGGTGCAGTATTTCCAACCGACCCACGCCTATCAAATCGAGACGATCCCGGGGATCAAGGACATGGTGGCGAAGTTCAAGTGACGCAGTTTGCAACGTCGCAAGATGCACGGAGGGCAACCCCCGGCCGCGGGCACGGGGCTGAAAGCCCCCGCCCGGGGGGGCGGTCGGGGGCTGCCCGGCGGTGCCGCCGGGCGATGTCTCTCAATTCGACGACCTGCGACGGGACATAGCCCATGCCCCTCGTCACCCTCGCCGACGTCCTGCAACCCGCTCTCAAGGACGGCTACGCCGTTGCCGGCCTCGTTACGCTCGGCTGGGAAGACATGCGCGCCTATGTGGCCGCCGCCGAAGCCGAAGACGTACCGCTGATCCTGCAGGCCGGCCCCTCCTGCCGGGCCCACACACCGCTGCCAATCCTCGGCAAGATGTTCCGTCACCTCGCCGAAAGCGCCTCCGTTCCGGTCGTCGCGCACCTTGACCACGGTTACACCGCAGAGGAGTGCCGCGAGGCACTGGACTCGGGCTTCACATCTCTCATGTTCGACGGCTCGCGCCTGCCGCTGCAGCAGAACATCGACGAAACCGCGGCCATTGCAGAGATCGCGCATAGTGCTGGCATCTCTTGCGAGGGCGAGATCGGCTTCGTGGGATACGCCCAAGGCGCCGCGTCGCAAGGCACCGACCCCGATGAAGCTGCACAATTCGCCCGCGAGACGCACGTCGATGCCATGGCCATCTCCGTTGGCAACGTCCACCTCCAGGAGAACAAGGAGGGCGGGCTCGACGAGCCGCGCATCCGCGCCATCGAAGCTCTGACGGATGTCCCGCTGGTGATCCACGGCGGCTCCGGCGTACCGCTCGCGCAACGCCAGCACCTCGCGCGCACGTCCCACGTCTGCAAATACAACATCGGGACCGAGCTGCGCATGGCCTTCGGCGCCGCTCTGCGTGACGCGGTCAACAGCGTCCCCACCCGCTTCGACCGCGTGGATATCCTCAAGGACACCCACGATCCGCTCGTCGCGGCCACCCGTGCGGTGCTGCGCGGGCTGAAAGGAGAGGTGCAATGCTGAACATCGGGATTCTTGGCTGTGGTCGGATCGGTGCAGTGCACGCGGGATCCATCTCCCGGATTGACGGCGCGCGCGTCAGCGCTGTTTCCGACGCTATCCCGGCCGCGGCGCAAACGCTGGCCGAGAAGACCGGTGCCCCGGTGCGCGACAGCGCCGCCCTGATCGATAGCGCCGAGGTCGACGCAGTCGTGATCGGCACCCCAACAGACACCCACTACGGTCTGATCCACGCAGCGGCCAAAGCGGGCAAGGCGATCTTCTGCGAAAAGCCCATCGACATGTCCGCCGATCGCATCCGCGACTGCATGTCGGCGGTCGCGGCGGCGGGCGTGCCCTTCATGACCGCCTTCAACCGCCGCTTCGATCCGAATTTCGCGCATCTGCACACCCGCCTGACTGCCGGTGACATCGGCGCGGCCGAGATCGTCACGATCCTCTCGCGCGACCCGTCACCGCCGCCGGTCAGCTACATCAAAAGCTCCGGCGGCATCTTTCGCGACATGATGATCCACGATCTGGATATGGCGCGGTTCCTGCTGGGCGAGGAGCCCGTCACCGTCTTCGCCGTCGGCAGCGCGCTGGTCGATGCGGAGATCGGTGCGGCCGGCGATGCGGACACCGCCGCCGTGACGCTCACCACCGCCAGCGGCAAGATCTGCCAGATCAGCAACTCGCGCCGCGCCACCTATGGCTATGACCAGCGGATCGAGGTGCACGGGGCTGCGGGCATGCTGCGCGCGGCCAACGTGCAGGAGCACACCATCGAAGTCGCAACCGCCGCAGGTTTCGCGACAGCGCCTGCGCAGCACTTCTTCCTCGAACGCTATGAGAGCGCCTATCTCGCCGAGATGGAGCATTTCGTAGAGGCGCTGCGCACGGGCAACCCGCCGTCGCCGGGAATCGTCGATGGGCTTCGCGCACAGGTGCTTGCCGACGCCGCGACCCGGTCCTGGGCGAGCGGGCAGCCGGTCAAGATCCCGCTCGACTGACATTCGAACCGACGCTGGTGATGGCGTGTGCTGTCGCGATGTCGTCGCGCAGCGCCTGATGCAGCCGCATCTGCGCGTTCCGATCCGGCGTGCGCAGAATATGCGCGGGATGCAGCGAGATCAGCACCGGTCCGCCATGTCGCCCCTGCTCGATCTGGCCCCGACGCGCCATGATGCGCGCGCCATCTCCGGTGAGCGCCTGCGCCGCGACAGCCCCCAGAGCGAGCACAATCCGGGGGTGCAGGCGGGCAAGCTCCGCGTCGAGCCACCAGCGGCAGTGCGCGATCTCGCTGCTGTTCGGCCGCTGGTGAAGACGGCGCTTGCCGCGGGTGACATATTTGAAGTGCTTGACCGCATTCGTAAGGTAAACCTCGGCCCGGGACACGCCCGCCGCCTGCAAAGCTGCGTCCAGCGCCTGGCCAGCGGGTCCGACAAAAGGGCGGCCCTGCAGATCCTCCTGATCTCCCGGCTGCTCGCCCACGATCATCAATTCGGCGGTCTCTGGCCCTTCGCCCTGCACCGCCTGCGTCGCACCGCTGTGAAGTGGGCAACGTGTGCATCCTGCTAGGGCCGCTGCAAACCCCGCCTTCGGCGCGCTCCAGTGATCCGGCGCTTCGGCCTGCGCTGCCGCCTGCACACGTGTGGTGCGTGCAGGCGGCAAGGTGGGGGCGGCCGCCGCCATGGCCCGGGCGCGGGCCGGGGCCCCGGCGATGAGCTCCGGAATGCTCGCAGCCTCGGGCATGTTGTGCCAGTACTTCTTGGGCATCTCGGAGGTCATCGCTTGCACCTTCAACCGCGCGGGGTTGAAGATGTTGCGGAAGTAGGTCACCCAAAGCCCCTCACTGGCATCCTCGGGCAACTCCGGGCGCGGCACATCCAGCGCAAAGCGCAAGCGCCCGTCCTCGAAGATCGCCGAAACATCCGGCGTGAAAATCCGCCAGTCCATATCCGCAAAACGCCGCGCGAAGAAGGTGGCGGTGAACTCCACCGTGTGGTGCGTGGGTTCGAACCAGGCGGCGAAACTGCGGCGCGTGGCGCCCGGGTCTCCGATCTCGCGGAACCGCACGAAGGCCTTCATCTTGTGTTTACAGCGGTGCACCGCCTTCTCCATCCGCCGCAGGTGAGCCAAGGCCGGGTCGCCCCGGTCAGCGATAAGCCGGGGCTCCTTTTGCAGCCGCCAGAGAAATGCGTAGAGCCGGTCGAACCGGTCGGCATCGCTGTGCCAGATCACCGCGTTGCTCATGGCCGCAAAGGCGCGCGGCACGCGGATCTCGCGGGTTGCAGGCGGCACCTGCGCCTCGGCATCGAACAGCCCCTGCGGTGCATCGCTGTCTGTCCAGCGCAAGTCTTCCGGTGGCACGCCCGCACTCAAGACCCCCCGCGCGGCGCGGCGCCACGCGGCCTCGGTTCCGATCCGGGGCAGGGTGACACGCTTGGTCAAAACAGGCTCAGCTGTTCCGGCGGTGGGGTGAAGCGCGCGCGCAGATCAGCTCTGTCGGTCAGCGCGCCGGGGGTCCACCCCTGCGCCGTGACGAAGGGCTGTGCTTTCTTCATCGACGCGCCGATGCGCAGCAGATCGTCATAGCGCAGCCGCCGGTGCCGCCGCGTGCCGAGGATGCGATTGACCGTCTTCACGCCAAACCCGGGCACGCGCAGCAGCATCTCGCGCGAGGCGCGGTTCACATCCACCGGGAACTGCGCGCGGTTGGCGAGCGCCCAGGCGAGCTTGGGGTCCACCTCCAGATCGAGGTTGCCGTTCGGTGCCACGCCGGTGATCTCATCCAGTTGAAAATCATAGAACCGCAGCAGCCAATCCGCCTGGTAGAGCCGATGCTCGCGTTGCAAGGGTGGGCTGACCAGCGGCAGCCGTGCGGACGCATCCGGGATCGGTGAAAATGCCGAGTAATAGACGCGCTTCAATCCATAAGAACCATAAAGCCGCGTGGACTGGCCCAGAATGGTTGCGTCATTGGCCCCATCTGCTCCGACGATCACCTGCGTCGATTGCCCGGCGGGCGCAAACCGCGGCGGGCGCTTGCCCGTGTGGCTGCGCTCCTTCGCCGCCTGCCGCCGGAGCCGCACATCCGCCATCGCGCGGCGGATCTGGTCCGGGCTCTTCTCCGGCGCGTGTTGCCTGACCGAGGCATCGGTGGGCAGCTCCACATTGATCGATAGCCGATCCGCCAGCCGCCCGGCCTCGTCAATAAGCTCTGGTGCGGCGTCGGGAATGGTCTTCAGATGAATATATCCTCTGAAATTCTCTTCCTCCCGCAGCTTGCGCGCGATCCGCACCATATCGGCCATGGTTGCATCGGGAGAGCGGATGATGCCGGACGACAGAAACAGCCCTTCGATATAGTTGCGCCGGTAGAATTCGATGGTGAGCGACACAACCTCCTCCACCGAGAAGCGCGCACGCTGCACATTCGAGGACACGCGGTTTATGCAATAGGCGCAGTCGTAGATGCAGAAATTCGTCATCAGGATCTTCAGCAGGCTGATGCAGCGCCCGTCCGGGGCGTAGGCGTGGCAGATGCCCGAGCCTTCGTTCGAGCCCAACCCCTTGCCGTCCCGGCTGTCGCGGCGGGTCGAGCCGGAGGACGCGCAGGAGGCATCGTATTTGGCCGCATCACTGAGGATCGCCAGTTTTTCTTTCAGGGATCGCTTTGCCATATGTTCTTGATATGTTCCATTGCTCGCCATGGCAAGCCTAGCGCCCTGCGACCTCTTGGCACCCTTGGGAAAATGCGCTCAAAAAATAGTCATATCGCCCTCCCGTCGTACTCCGAAATGCTGCAGAGCAGCGTCGCCCGTTTACAAAGCACGATGCGCGGCGCGATCTAGGGGCCAATGACGGGGAAGATGTCCATAATCGTGGTGGAGGCGGATCGGGATCGCGGGATGCAGATCGCCGAGGGGCTGCAACAGGCCGGCGAGTTCGATGTTCAGGTGATATCGGAGCTGACGCACCTCGCGCAGGAAATCGCCGCCCGGCAGCCTGATATCGTTCTGATCGACATCGCCAATCCGTCTCGGGACACGCTCGAGGAACTGGCCTTGGCGTCCGGCCCGATGGACCGGCCGGTTGCAATGTTCGTGGATCGCTCCGAGGCGGGGCTGTCGGACGCCGCGATCGAGGCCGGCGTCTCGGCCTATGTGGTCGACGGGCTGCACCCGGCGCGCGTGAAACCGGTGCTCGATGCGGCGATTGCGAGGTTCCGCATGTTCCAGCGGATGCGGGTGGAACTGGCCGAGACCAAGCGGGCCCTCGAAGAGCGCAAGCTGATCGACCGTGCCAAGGGCATGATCATGAAGGCGCGCGGTGTCGAGGAGGAGGAGGCCTACGCTATCTTGCGGAAAGCCGCGATGGATCAGGGCAAGCGGGTGGCCGACGTGGCCTCGGCGCTGGTCACTGCCGCCGGGCTTCTGTCATGAGAACCGCAGCGCTTTCGGTCGGGTTCATCCCCCTGGTGGACGCAGCGCCGCTGATCGTCGCGCAGGAGATGGGCTTTGCCGCACAGGAAGGCATCGCGCTCGAGCTGCGCCGCGCACCCTCGTGGTCAAGCCTGCGCGACATGCTGAGCTTCGGGCAGGTGGATGCCGCGCATATGCTCTCCACCGTGCCGGTGGCTGTGGCCATGGGGCTCGGTGGCGGCGGCACGCCACTCGCGGCGGTCTCGGTGATGTCGGTGAACGGCAATGTGGTTGGCGTCAACCGCGTACTGGAAGAGCGGCTGCGTGGCGCCGGCTTTGGGTTCGATTTCTTCGATGCCCGCGCCGCGGGAGTGGCGCTGTCTCAGGTCAGCGACACGCCGCTGCGCGTGGGTGTGCCCTTCCCCTTCTCCATGCATGCTGAACTGGTCTTCTACTGGTTGGCGAGCCTCGGCCCCGTCGCCGAGGGGCAGATCGAGATCAAGACCGTGCCGCCACCGCTGATGGCAGAGGCCATCGAGGCGGGCGAGATCGACGCCTTCTGCGTGGGCGAACCCTGGGGGTCCCGCACTGTCGAGAAAGGGGTTGGCGCGCTCCTGCTGCCCGGGGCCGCGATCTGGAATTTCGCCCCGGAGAAGGTGCTGGCCGTGCGGCAGGACTGGGCCGAGACAGAGCGCTCCTTGCTCTTTCGTCTGATCCGCACGGTGTGGCGGGCAGGGCGGTGGTTGGCGGAGCCGGGATCGATCCTGCTCGCGACCGAGCTGCTAAGTAGGCCCGCCTACCTCGACCTTGCGCCCGAGCTTATCGAGCGTGCGCTGACCGGGCGGCTCACGATCAATGCCACTGGAGAAGAGCGCGACACGCCGCAATTTGTTGAGTTCGCGCGCGGGGCGGCCAACTTTCCTTGGCGCAGCCAGGCGGAGTGGATCGGCCACCAGATGGCCTTGCGCACCGGCCATGACCCGGCCGCCGCTCGCGAGGCTGCCGCACAGGTCTATCGGACCGATCTGTTCCGGGCGGCTTTGAAGGGAACCAGCGCCGATTTGCCCGGTGCGTCGTCGAAAATCGAAGGCGCTCTGGACGCGGACACCGCCGTGGCCTCCGCCGCAGGCCGCGTGATTCTGTGCCGTGATCGGTTCTTCGATGGGCGCACATTTGAGCCGACGGGCTGATTGTGCACGAATTTTGTGCACATGCGGCGCCTCTGCTGCTGCGATGCAGAAAGTTTTCCGAAAATCGAAGCAAGCCGCTTGATCGCTTGAGGTGCCGGTCTGCATAACTCCGATACAGACACGCAAAGATGCGCGTCCTCGAAATATGCCCCTCGATCGGGGTTACACTGAGCAAAGCCGCTCGACCTTCACCGCCTCTCTCCTCCCCGGCGGTTCAGGTCGGCGGCTTTTTTTCTTGCCCGGACAGCCGGGCGCGAGAGCGAAAGGCTTTGATATGAAACACATTCTCCTCGGTCTGGCAGCGGCTGCCTTGACCACGGGACCGGCCCTGGCGCAGTCCTTGGAATTGGAAAAGGACGAGCTGACCTTCGGCTTCATCAAACTGACAGACATGGCGCCGCTCGCGGTTGCCTATGAGAATGGCTACTTCCTCGACGAGGGGCTCTTCGTCACGCTGGAGGCGCAGGCCAACTGGAAGGTGCTGCTCGACGGCGTGATCGACGGCCAGCTCGATGGCGCGCACATGCTCGCGGGACAGCCGCTCGCCGCCACCATCGGCTTCGGGACGGAGGCGCATATCATCACGCCTTTCTCGATGGACCTCAACGGCAACGGCATTACCGTCTCCAACGAGGTTTGGGAAATGATGAAGCCGAACATCCCGAAGATGGATGACGGCCGCCCGCAGCACCCGATCAGCGCAGAGGCGCTGGCGCCGGTCGTGCAGTCATTCAAAGACAAGGGCGAGCCCTTCAACATGGGCATGGTGTTCCCGGTCTCGACGCACAACTACGAGCTGCGCTACTGGCTTGCGGCAGGTGGTCTGCACCCCGGCTACTACAGCCCCGAGAATATCTCCGGCCAGATTGGCGCGGATGTCTTCCTCTCCGTAACGCCGCCGCCGCAGATGCCGGCAACCTTGGAGGCGGGCACGATCCACGGCTACTGCGTGGGCGAGCCCTGGAACCAGCAGGCCGTCTTCAAAGGCATCGGCGTGCCGGTGATCACTGACTACCAGCTCTGGAAGAACAACCCCGAGAAGGTTTTTGGCATCACCGCCGAGTTCGCCGAGCAGTATCCGAACACGACGCTGGCCATCACCAAGGCGCTAATTCGCGCGGCGATCTGGCTCGATGAGAACGACAACGCCAATCGTCCGGCCGCCGTGGAAATCCTGAGCCAACCGGAGTACGTGGGCGCGGACTATGACGTGATCGCCAATTCCATGACCGGCTTCTTCGAGTTCGAGAAGGGCGACAAGCGCGACATCCCCGACTTCAACGTCTTCTTCCGCTACAATGCGACCTATCCCTTCTACTCCGATGCGATCTGGTACCTGACGCAGATGCGCCGCTGGGGGCAGATCGACGAGGCGAAGGACGACCAGTGGTATCACGACGTGGCCAAGGACGTGTACAAGCCCGAGATCTATCTCGCCGCCGCGCGCCTGCTGGTGGATGAGGGCCTCGCCAACGAAGCGGACTTTCCCTGGGACAGCGATGGCTACAAGGCGGCAACCCCCGCTGAGGATATCATTGACGGCATTCCCTACGACGGCCGCAGCCCCAACGCCTACCTCGAAAGCCTGCCGATCGGCCTGAAGGGCGGCCAGACGGTGGTGGGCTCCGAGGTCCGCGGGTGACAGGGGCGGCGGTGCAAGGTGGCGTGAACACCACCTTGCCCCGCCGCGCGCTCCGCACCGACACATTCGCCCAGCACGCCAACACCCCTTAGATCCCCATCCAGGAGACCCCAGATGACCACAGTGGACCCGGATTTCGCCGCCGAAGAGGCTCGCGAGGCGCGCCGCGCCCGGCTCTTCACCCGCATCAACAAAGCCGATACCTGGTTTCAGGTTCTGGGGATCGCCTGGATCACCCCGATCGTAAAGGCCGCCGCCGGGGACAATCCGCGCGCCCAGATGAAGGACCTCTGGCGCCTCGCCGGCGTGCCGCTTTTGGCCATCTGCGCCTTCCTGCTGATGTGGGGCACACTGGCGCCGAAAGTTCAGACATCGCTGGGCGCCGTGCCCGGACCCGCGCAGGTCTGGGCTGAAGTGGTCAACCTGCACGAAGACGCCCAGGCCAAGGCCGCGAAAGAGGCCAAATTCAACGAGATGGTCGAGAAGCGGAACCAGAAGCTGATCGATGCGGGCAAGGCCGATCAGGTCAAGCAGGTCGCCTACACAGGTGCGCCGAGCTACTACACGCAGATCTGGACCTCGATCAAAACAGTGTTCTTCGGCTTCATGATCGCGACGGTTGTGGCTGTCCCGCTGGGGATCGCGGCGGGCCTCTCGCCGACTGCGAATGCAGCCCTCAACCCCTTGATCCAGATCTTCAAGCCGGTCTCGCCGCTGGCCTGGCTGCCGATTGTGACCATGGTGGTTTCGGCCGTCTACGTAACGCAGGACGGCTGGTTCGCCAAATCCTTCCTGATCTCGGCCATCACCGTGACGCTCTGCTCGCTGTGGCCGACGCTGATCAACACGGCGCTTGGCGTGGCGAGCATCGACAAGGATTTGGTGAACGTCTCCAAGGTGTTGAAGATGAACACCTACACCAAGATCACGAAACTGGTGCTGCCCTCTGCGCTGCCGCTGATCTTCACCGGTCTGCGCCTCAGCCTTGGTGTCGGCTGGATGGTCTTGATCGCCGCAGAGATGCTGGCGCAGAACCCAGGACTTGG
This sequence comes from Roseobacter sinensis, assembly GCF_025755255.1. GTDB lineage: Bacteria > Pseudomonadota > Alphaproteobacteria > Rhodobacterales > Rhodobacteraceae > Roseobacter > Roseobacter sinensis. The sequence continues at coordinate 40,330 of NZ_JALIEB010000007.1, forward strand.
AAAATTCGTCTGGGATGAGTTCCAGAACGGCTCCTCCAGTTCGCTCGCCAAGATCATGGTGGCGGTCTTCACCATCGGGATCATCGGCTTCCTGCTCGACCGGGTGATGTACGCGCTGCAGTCGCTCTTCACCTTCACGAACAACCGCTAGCCTGCGCTCAAGCACCGAAGCGATAGCGCAACAAGGAGTCACCCATGGGTATCCTGACATTCGACAGCGTTTCCAAATCCTACGGCGACACGGCTGTTCTGAAGGACATCAACCTGACCGTTGCAGAAGGCGAGTTCCTCGTGATCCTCGGGTTCTCCGGCACCGGAAAGACCACGCTGATCAACATGATGGCCGGTCTCGACACGCCGTCCCAGGGCAGTGTGACCTTCCGCGGCAAGCCCATCACCGAGCCCGGACCCGAGCGGGGCGTTATCTTTCAGAACTACTCGCTCATGCCCTGGCTGACGGTCACCGGAAATGTGCGGCTGGCGGTGGATACGGTCTTTCCTGACCTGACCGCTGCCGAGAAGGCCGACAAGGTGGCCCATTACGTCGACATGGTCGGACTTGGCCACGCGGCCACGCGCCGCCCGGCGGAGCTGTCGGGCGGCATGCGCCAGCGGGTCAACGTGGCGCGTGCTTTGGCGATGAACCCCGACGTACTGCTGCTGGACGAGCCGCTGTCGGCGCTCGACGCGCTGACGCGTGCGAACCTCGCAGACGAAATCGAGCATATCTGGGAGGCGGACCGCAAGACCTGTGTCCTCATCACCAATGATGTGGACGAGGCCATCGTGCTCGCCGACCGGATCATCGCGCTGACGCCTGAGGGCACGCTGGGTGCCGAGTTCAACGTGAGCATCCCGCGTCCGCGCGACCGCTCGGCGATGAACAACGACGCCACCTTCAAGGCGCTGCGGGCGGAGGTCACAGGATACCTCATGGACGTGGGCATCGAGGCCAAGGTGGAGGGCACCCGCGTGTTGCCCGAGGTAACCCCGATTCACGGCGTACCCACGGCTGTTGCCGATGCGCAGAAAGGCCTGATCGAGAACCGTTTTCTCGACTTCAGTCTGCTGCACAAGGTCTACCCGACACCCAAGGGGCCGCTCACGGTGGTCGAGGATTTCGACCTCAAGATCGACCGGGGTGAGTTCATCTCGCTCATCGGCCATTCGGGTTGCGGCAAATCCACCGTTCTGACCATGGCGGCCGGGTTGAACGAGATCTCCAAAGGGGCGATCAAGCTCGACGGCCGCCACGTGGAGGGCGCGGACCCGGAGCGCGCGGTCGTGTTCCAGTCGCCCAACCTCTTCCCCTGGCTTACGGCCAAACAGAACGTGGCGATTGGGGTCGACAAGGTCTACCCGAGCGCCAGCCAGGTCGAGCGTCAGGAGGTTGTCGAATACTACCTCGAGCGGGTGGGCCTGGCCGATGCGATGGACAAATCCGCAGCCGATCTTTCCAACGGAATGAAACAGCGCGTGGGCATCGCGCGGGCCTTCGCGCTCAGCCCCAAGTTGCTGTTGCTCGATGAGCCCTTCGGCATGCTCGACAGCCTCACCCGCTGGGAGCTGCAGGAGGTGCTGATGGAGGTCTGGTCGCGCACTAAGGTCACGGCGATCTGCGTCACGCATGATGTGGACGAGGCGATCCTGCTGGCGGACCGCGTGGTGATGATGACCAACGGCCCGCAGGCGACCATCGGCAAGATTACGAAGGTTGATCTCCCGCGTCCGCGGACCCGCAAGGCGCTGTTGGAGCATCCCGACTACTACACCTATCGGCAGGAGGTGCTCGATTTCCTTGAGGAATATGAGCACGGCAACACCCCAAAGGCGGCGCAGAAGACCGCGCCCAAGGCCATTGCGGCGGAGTGATTGGCAATGCTTGAACAAAACAGCAAGTGGCCGATCCGTTTCACATGGACGCAAGGGCTGCCCCGCGTTTCCGCCGGGCGGGACATGGGTATCAAAGGCGGTGCATTTGATACGCAAGGTGCGATCTTCGGAGGCCTTCAATGACACAGAAACTCATCGTCATCGGAGCGGGCATGGCGTCGGGCCGGGTGCTGGAGCACCTCACCGATGCCGACCCGGGCGCCTATGACATCACCCTCTTCAACGCGGAGCCGCGCGGCAACTACAACCGGATCATGCTGTCGCCGGTTCTGTCGGGCGAGAAGACCTATCAGGAGATCGTGACCCACGATGACGCCTGGTACGCGGCGGCAGGCGTCACCTGCCGCTTCGGCGAGCGCGTGGTGGCGATTGATACCGCTGCAAAGACCGTCACGGCAGAGACGGGCGAGGTGCTGCCCTATGACAAGCTGCTCTTCGGCACAGGCTCCAACCCGTTCATGATCCCATTGCCCGGGCATGACCTCGACGGTGTGATCGCCTATCGCGATCTGGAAGACACCGAGCGCATGATGGCCATGGGACCTGACAACAAGGTTGTTGTCATCGGCGGCGGTCTTCTGGGCCTGGAAGCGGCGGCGGGCATGGCGGCCCGCGGTGTGGATGTGACCGTGGTGCATATCATGGGCCACCTGATGGAGCGTCAGCTGGACGAAGCGGCGGGGTACCTGCTGCGCAAGTCCTTGGAAGCGAAGGGCATCACGATCCTCTGCGGCGCGAACTCCAAGGAAATCCTTGGGGAGAACGGTCGCGTGCGGGCGCTGCTGCTCGAGGATGGCACCGAACTGGCGTGCGATCTGCTGGTCATGGCAGTGGGCATCCGCCCCAACGTCGCCTTGGCGCAGGAGGCCGGGCTTGCGGTGGGGCGCGGCATTCATGTGGACGACCAGATGCTGACCTCCGTAGAGGACGTGCTCGCCGTGGGCGAATGCGTGGAACACGACGGCGCCGTCTTCGGTCTCGTGGCGCCGCTCTACGATCAGGCCAAGGTGGCGGCGGCAACCCTGTTGGGGCAGCAGGCGGCCTTCGTGCAAAAGAGCCTCTCAACCAAGTTGAAGGTGACGGGCTGCGACCTCTTCTCCGCGGGTGACTTCGCCGAAGGCGAGGGGCGGGAAGACATCGTCTTCCGCGATCCGGGCCGTGGTATCTACAAGCGGCTGGTGATCGAAGACGACAAGCTTGTCGGAGCCGTCATGTATGGCGACACCGCTGACGGCAGCTGGTTCTTCGGGCTGATCAAGGACGGCACCGACATCTCGGAGATGCGCGAGACGCTGATCTTCGGCCCGGCCTATCAGGGAGGGTCCCCCGTGGACCCCCTGTCAGCCGTTGCAGCCTTGCCGCCTGAGGCGGAAATCTGTGGCTGTAACGGCATTTGCAAATCCACCATCACCGATGCCATTGCGGGCGGCGCAACCGACCTCGGCGCCGTGCGCGCGACCACAAAGGCCAGCGCCTCCTGCGGCACCTGCACGGGGTTGGTCGAACAGCTTCTGCAGGTCACGCTGGGCGATGACTTCCAGATGCCAGCGGCGCAACCCATGTGCGGCTGCACCGATCTTACCCATGAGGACGTGCGGCGCCTGATCAAATCGCAGGAACTCAAATCCCAGCCCGCCGTCTGGCAGGAGCTGGGCTGGACCACCCCCAACGGTTGCCATGTCTGTCGCCCGGCGGTGAACTTCTACCTGCTCGCCGACTGGCCGCTGGAATACCGCGATGACCCGCAGAGCCGCTTCGTGAACGAACGCAAGCACGCGAACATCCAGAAGGACGGCACCTTCAGCGTCGTCCCGCGCATGTGGGGCGGGATCACCAACCCCACCGAGTTGCGGGCTATCGCGGATGCGGCCGAGAAATACGACGTCCCGACCGTCAAGGTCACCGGCGGGCAGCGCATCGATCTGCTGGGCGTGAAGGGCGAGGATCTGCCCTATATCTGGGCCGATCTGAACAAGGCCGGGCTGGTCTCGGGCCATGCCTATTCCAAAGGCCTGCGCACGGTGAAAACCTGCGTCGGCACAGATCACTGCCGCTTTGGCACGCAGGACAGCACCGGCCTCGGGATCAAGCTCGAACGGGCGCTGTGGGGCTCCTGGACGCCGCACAAGGTCAAGCTGGCTGTCTCGGGCTGCCCGCGAAATTGTGCGGAAGCCACCTGCAAGGACGTGGGTGTCGTCTGCGTGGACAGCGGCTATCAGGTGGGCGTCGCCGGTGCTGCGGGCATGGACGTGAAGGAGACCGAGCGGCTGGCTGATGTGCCGACCGAACAGGAGGCCATCGACCTCACCGTCGCTTTCATTCAGCTCTACCGCGAGAACGCGAAGTACCTCGACCGCCCATACAAATGGGTCGCGAAAGTCGGCCTCGATTGGGTCAAGGCACGCGTCGTCGATGATCTGGAAGAACGTGCACGCCTGATCGCGGCCTTCGAGCTTTCCCAGAGCATCTATCGCAAGGACCCCTGGGCCGAACACGCGGCCAAGCCCGCGCCCTTCGCGCCGCTTGCAAATCTGGAACTGGAGGCCGCGGAATGAGCTGGATCGACATTGGACATATCGATGACATCCCCCTGCGCGGCGCCCGCGTGGTCAAGACCCCGGTGGGCTGCGTGGGTCTCTTCCGCACAGGAGAGGCGGAGGTCTTTGCCGCTTCCAACAGCTGCCCGCACAAGGGCGGACCGCTGGCCGAGGGGATCGTGCATGGGCAAAAGATAACCTGCCCGCTGCACAACTGGGTGTTCGATCTGAACTCCGGTGAGGCAATCGGGGAAGACGCGCGGATCGCGACTTACCCGGTGCGCCTCGAGGCCGGGCGCATCCTGCTGGACGGAGCTGCCGTGGGCAAGCGGAGCGCGGCCTGATGGACGGCAGCGGCCTGCCCGAGACGCGCTCGACCTGCCCCTATTGCGGGGTCGGCTGTGGCGTGCTGCTGCGCCCGGACGGGCAGGGCGGCCTTGCGGTGCGGGGCGACCCTGATCACCCGGCCAACTGGGGCAAGCTCTGCTCAAAGGGCGCGGCACTGGGCGAGACCGTGGGGCTGGGCGAGCGGCTGCTGGCCCCGCAGATCGCGGGGCAGCAGGTTACATGGGATCACGCACTAGGGCAGGTGGCCGCGCGGTTCTCGAAGACCATCGCCCAGCACGGCCCCGACAGCGTGGCCTTCTATGTCTCAGGCCAATTGCTGACCGAAGACTATTACGTCGCCAACAAGCTCATGAAGGGTTTCATCGGCTCGGCCAATATCGACACAAATTCGCGGCTCTGCATGGCCTCCTCGGTCGCCGGGCACAAGCGCGCCTTTGGCACCGACACGGTGCCCGGCACCTATGAGGATCTGGATGAGGCCGATCTGGTCGTGCTCGTCGGCTCCAATCTGGCGTGGTGTCACCCGGTCCTGTACCAGCGGCTCTTGGAGGCGCGTCGGCAGCGGGGCACGCGGATCATCGTGATCGACCCACGCCGCACCGCAAGCTGTGATCAGGCCGATCTGCATCTTGCGCTGGAGCCGGGCAGCGATGTGGCGCTCTTCAATCACCTGCTCACCAGGATTTACGAGGGCGGTGCGCTCGACAAATCCTACCTGCGACATGTGTCCGGCTTCGATGATGCGTTGCACGCCGCCTATGCCGATGACATCGCGGTGACCGGGTTGGAGCCCGCTGCCGTCGCGCAGTTCTGTGCCGAGTGGATCAGATCGGAACGGGTCGTGACCGTGTACAGCCAGGGCGTGAACCAATCGACCTCGGGGTCGGACAAGGTCAATGCGATCCTGAACTGCCATCTGGCCACTGGTCGGATCGGCAAGCCGGGCTTGGGGCCGCTGTCGGTCACCGGCCAGCCCAATGCCATGGGCGGGCGTGAGGTCGGCGGCCTGGCCAATATGCTCGCCTGCCATCTCGATCTGGAAAACGCCGATCACCGCGCTGCCGTGCGCGGGTTCTGGGGCAGCGGGCCGCTGCCCATGGCGCCGGGGCGGAAGGCGGTCGACATGTTCCGCGCCGCTGAAGAGGGGCGGATCAAGGCGCTCTGGATCATCCACACCAACCCCGCGGTGTCGATGCCGGATGCGGATCGCGTCGCGCGCGCCATTGCGAATTGCGACTTTACCGTGGTCAGCGACATCACGGCTTCGACCGACACAGCGCGGTTGGCAGACGTGCTGCTGCCCGCGACGGCTTGGGCGGAAAAGAGCGGCACGGTCACCAATTCCGACCGCACCATCAGCCGTCAGCGCCCCGTCCTGCCCGCGCCGGAGGGCCCGCGCGATGATTGGGCGATCCTGGCCGATGTCGGCCGGCGCATGGGCTGGGCAGCGGCATTCGACTATACCAGCCCTGCCGAGATCTTTCGCGAACATGCAGCCCTCTCAGCTATTGCGGGCCGATTTGGCCGCGATTTCGATATCTCGGGCCTCTCGGATCTGGACGACAACGCCTATGACGCCCTGCCGCCAACCCGCTGGCCGGTCTCGCAAACGAAACGGGGTGGACGGTTTTTCGGTGATGGCGGATTTTTCCATCGTGACGGAAAGGCGCGGATGCTGCCGCTTCGCTGGCGCGAACCGGCAGCACGGACTGATCGACGCTATCCCTTCCGGTTGAACACCGGGCGCATCCGTGACCAATGGCACACGATGACCCGCACAGCGTTGTCGCCACGCCTGTCGGCGCATCTGGCCGAACCCTTTGTCGATCTGCATCCTGAAGATGCCGCACGCCTCGATGTCGCAGCCGCGGACCTCGTCACTCTGACCAGCGCGCACGGCAGCGCCATTCTGCGCGCCCGGATCACCGATGCCCAGACCCCGGGGCAGCTTTTCGCGCCGATGCACTGGACCGCCGAATATGCACCGAAGGGTCGCGTCGATGCGCTTGTGGCGGGGGCCACCGACCCGGTGTCGGGGCAACCCGAAAGCAAAGCGGCGGTGGTCGCCGCCGCGCGGTTCGATGCGGCATGGTACGCCTTCGCCGTTTCCGCCAACCAGCTGGCGCCGCGGGCGTCCTACTGGGCGCGGGCGCGTACGGCAACGGGCTGGCGGGCCGAGTTGGCCTGCACTGCGCCGGTGGCCAATTGGGAAGCGGAGGCGCGGGAGATGTTCGACCTGCCGGATGCGAGCTTGCAAATGGTCGAAGATGCGGCCCGTGGGACGGCGCGCTTGGCCTTTCACGACGGCGGCCGCCTGCGTGCCGCTCTCTTCGTGGCGCCAGAGCCCATTGCAGTGATGCGCGCGTATCTCACAGGGCAGATCGGCGAGCCCGGCCGCGAGGTTCTGACCGGTCGCACGGCGGCAGACCGTCCCGATCCCGGGCCTGTTATTTGTGCCTGCCTGAACGTGGGGCTGAACACGATCCTCACCGCCATCGAGTCGCAGGGCCTGATCTCGGTCGATCAGATCGGGGCCGCTCTGGGCGCGGGGACGAACTGCGGCTCCTGCCGTCCTGAAATCGCGACACTTCTTGCCGCCCGATCCATGCGGGAGGCGGCAGAATGACTTTGGCAGATTACGTCCGCATCCTTGGCAGAGGGCCTGGGCGATCCCGCGGGCTGACTGACTCCGAAGCTCATGCGGCGATGCAGCTCATGCTGTCGGGGGATGCAGCACCAGAAGCGGTGGGCGCGCTGCTCATGCTGTTGCGAATGAAGGGTGAAACCGCCGACGAGATTGCAGGTTTCGCCCGCGCCGCGCAGGAGGATGCGGCGGCGCTCCCCGCTGTCGATCTGGACTGGCCGAGCTATGCGGCCGGTCGGACAAGGGGGCTGCCCTGGTTTCTGCTGTCGGCAAAGCTGGTTGCCTCGGCGGGGCACCGCGTGGTGCTGCATGGCTGGAACGGAGCCGACGCGGCCGTTCGGGACGGGCTCGGATCCGCGGGCATCGGCGTTGCGGACACAGCCGAAGAGGCGCAGAGGCTCATCGCCCGGGACGGCATCGCCTATCTGCCGCTCGAGCAGCTCGCGCCAAACCTCTTCGCGCTGCTCAATCTTCGGGTTGTTCTGGGCCTGCGCTCCTGCATCAATACGGTTGCGCGCATGCTGAACCCGGCGAGTGCTCCGGCCAGTGTCCAGGGCGTGTTCCACCCGTCCTATAGGCTGTTGCAGGCGGATGCGGCCGCCCTGCTGGGGTGGCAATCCCTCACCGTGATCAAGGGTGGCGGCGGCGAGTTCGAGCGTCACCCCTCAAAGCCGACACTTGGTTTTGGCTTGCGCGACGGCAGCGCCTGGACGTGCGATTTGCCGGCCCAGTGCTCCACTTTGCGGCGTCTCGACGACGGGCAGCGCGGGGCAGACCGATTGGGCGAGATGTGGGCCGGTCGGCTGCGCGACCCCTTTGCGGAAGACATCATCATCGGCACCGCGGAACTCGCGCTCGACACGCTTGGGGTCGACGCGCCCCGCCGGACGGCCGAGCGGATCTGGGCCGAGCGCGATCACGCGGCGGCCGCCTGAAGGAGACGATTGCCATGAAGAGTTTTCCCATGTTCATCCGCACCACCGGCCGTCGGGTCGTGATTGTGGGCGGCGGAGAGCAGGCGGCCCAGAAGATGCGGCTGATCCTCAAGACGGATGCCAAGATCGACATCGCGGCGATGTCGCTCGACCCCGAACTGCTGGGCGTTGTCAAGGATGGGCGGGCCAGATGGCACCAGGGCGATATCACTGCAGCTTGCTTCGAAGGTGCTGCGATGGGGTTCATCGCGACCGGATGCCCCGGTCTCGATGCCAGCCTGCAGGCGATTGCGCAGGCGGCGGGGTGCCCTGTCAACGTGGTCGATCAACCGGACCTCTGCGATCTGACAACCCCCTCGATCGTCGATCGGGATCCGGTGGTTGTGGCCATCGGGTCCGAAGGCACGGCGCCTGTTCTGGCCCGGCAGATCAAGACCAGCGTGGAAGAGCTGCTGCCGCCGACCCTCGGCGGGTTGGCCGCAGCAGCGGGGCGGTTGCGCGCCGCGGTCGCGCAGCAAGTGGCCCGCTCGCAACGTCGCGCCTTCTGGCGCTGGGTCTTTGCAGATGCGCCGCGCGCGGCCTGGGTGCGAGGACAGGAGCGCGACGCGATTGAAAAAATCAAGCGTGCCATCGCGGCAGGCGGTGCACCCGACGTCTCGGGCAAGGGTATGATCTGTCTGATCGGGGCGGGGCCGGGCGCGCGGGATCTGCTGACGTTGCGCGCCGTGGCCCGGCTGCAGGAAGCCGATGTCATCTTTTACGACCGCCTGGTCGACCCCGATGTGCTCGAACTTGCGCGGCGCGATGCCGAGCGCGTCTATGTCGGGAAGGTCGTGGGGGCCAGCGCCTGGCCCCAGGACCGGATCAACGCCCTGATCGTGGCGGAGGCGCTCAAGGGCAAACGCGTGGTGCGCCTGAAATCCGGCGACCCCGGCATTTTCGGCCGCGCCGGCGAAGAGATCGCGGCGGCGGAGGCGCGTGGGATCGATGTCGAAATCGTGCCCGGTATCACAGCCGCCTGCGCTGCAGCGGCGAGCGCGGGAAGAAGCCTGACCGAACGGGGCCAGACCAATGCGCTCGTGCTTGCGACCGGGACGGGGGCGGAGGGCGGCGCGTTGCCGGACTCTGTCCGCCTCAGCGGGCCGGGCACCAGCACTGTCTTCTACATGGCAACCCGCCAAGCTGAAACGATCAAGACGGCTTTGCTCGATCGGGGACTTCCTCCCTCATCGACCTTCACGCTGGCGGTCGATGTCTCCAAGCCGACCGAGCGGATCCTGAGTGGCCGCATCGATGGTCTCGATACCGTCATCGCTGAGCAGGGTGTCATCGGATGCGCTGTCATTCTGGTGAGCTGGCCGCTGGGCGCTGCCGCCTCGGAAGATGTAATGCTGCCAGAGCATCGCGTGTCGGCGCAGATGGCCATTGCGTGAGCCGATCCGCGGCTGAGCAGGTCTTTCACACGCAGGCCGTGGGTCCCTGGCTGCCTAAACGACCGCCAGCGATCAGAGCTTGTTGACGGGCACCTTCAGGGACATGTTGCCATCCTTGTCGCGCGGTACTGCGCCGGCGCGGATGTTCACCTGCAAGGACGGGATGATCAGGCTTGGCATCGCCAGCTGTGCATCGCGTTCGGTGCGCATCTTCACAAAGGCTTCCCGCGTGGTCTCGCCGCCCACATGGATGTTGGCCGCCTTCTGTTCGCCGATGGTCGTTTCCCATGCAATGGCGCGCCCGCCCGGTCCGTAGTCGTGACAGACGAACAGACGCATGGCGTCCGGTAGCGTGAGAATGCGCTGAATTGAATCGTAGAGCTGCCCCGCGTCTCCGCCGGGAAAATCCGCGCGTGCCGATCCGCCATCGGGCATGAAGAGGGTGTCGCCTGCAAAGGCCGCGTCGCCGAAGATATGGACCATGCAGGCGGGTGTGTGACCGGGTGTGTGCAGGGCGAAACACTCCAGCGTGCCGACGTGATAGCTGTCGCCATCCTTGAAAAGCGCATCGAACTGGGAGCCGTCCCGCTGGAACTCGGTCCCTTCGTTGAAGATCTTCCCGAAGGTGTCCTGGACCGTCTGGATATGCTCTCCGATCCCGATCTTGCCGCCGAGCTTCTGTTGGATATAGGGCGCGCCCGACAGGTGATCGGCGTGCACATGGGTCTCGATGATCCAGTCAAGCTGAAGGCCGTTGGCCTCGATGTAGGCGATGATCTCGTCAGCACTGTCATGGCTCAGCCGGCCGGCGGCATAGTCGAAATTCATGACCGCATCGATCACCGCGCAAGCGGTGCTGTCTGGGTCGCGGACCACGTAGCTGATGGTGTTGGATTGCGCATCGAAGAAGGACTGCACGATGGGGTGCTTGTCCATGTGAACCTGGGGCAGTGTCATTCCAGCGTCTCCCGTTTGCAACAGCCTAGCACGCCTGCCCGGTCCCGCAACGGTCAACAACGACGCAGCGATCCCGCGCGCCAGACTGGATCTGAATGGACTCAAACGCTCTCGACAGCGCAGTCGCGCTTTGGATTTGCACCGATTGTCTCGAGCAGCGTCAGAACCTCCGCAACCCAGGCATCGCGCAGGGTTTGCGCGAGGATCGAGATCGGCCGGTATCGAGGCGCGAAAACCGCGTAGCGGTACCTGATTGCCTCGCGCAGGGGCCGAAATGCAATTGTCTTGCCGGAGGCCGCAGTTGCTTCGACATGCACCACCGTAAGCGGGTCGAGGATCGCGCAGCACTGACCGGCCGAGACGAACTGCAGGATCGGCAGGAAGGTCTGGCTCTCTACCATGCTGGAGAAGGCGAGATCCTGCGCCTTGAAATGAGCCTGCACATCCTGCTGATGCGCATGGGTGCTCTGCAGCGAACCCATGGCGACGCCGTCCAGTTGGGTGATCGACACCGCCGTGTTGGCGGTCAGGGGATGATCGGCCGGAAGCGCGAGAAAACAGTCGCCGTGGATCACGTCGGCGGTATAGAGCGTCTGCGTCTCGGTGTCTTGAGGCGCATCCGCAAAGCCGAAATCGATGCTCTGCGCGCGGGCCAGCTCGAGAATCTGAGCCGAGCTGCGCGCCATCATCGACACCGTGATATCACGATTGCCCGCGATCTGTTCCGCGACAAACCGCGGAAACAGCATCGAGACCGGCCCCGGCATTGCCGCGATGTTGAGCGCGCCGGCGCTGCCGTCGCTGAGGCTGCGCATGGTCTGCTGCACCCGCGACAGCTGGCCGAGGATGGCCTCGGCTTCGGTGAGCAGATATTGCGCCTCCGGAACCGGAACCAGTTTGCGCCCATCACGCAGGAAGAGTTGCAGGCCCAACTGGTCTTCCAGCGTCTTGATGGCGGCGCTTACGGCGGGTTGAGTCCGCCCGAGCTTGCGCGCGGCGTCCGACAGCGATGCGGAGGTCATGACCGCCTGAAAGGCTCTGATCTGCGAGATATTCATCACGCAAAGCATAAGAAAAATCTATCAAATAAAAAGATATTAAAATTTGTATTTATTTTTTGGTTGAGTACGATTTTCGCACGACTCACCCAACGGAAGTCGGTCAATTGGGAGACAATTCATGAAGTTATTTTCGAGACTGTCCGGAGCTGCCGTGGCTGCCGTGCTGGTCGCCGGAACGGCCGCTGCGCAAGACCCCACGTTCTTCCGTATCGGAACCGGTAGCGCCGGCGGCACGTACTTTCCGATCGGCGGAACCATCGCGAACGGCATTTCCGCGCCTCCGGGCTCGCGGCCCTGCGAAGAGGGTGGCCAATGCGGTGTGCCCGGCCTGATCGCCATTGCTCAATCCACCACCGCGTCGGTCTTCAACAATACGGCCGTGGAAAACGGCGAGCTGGAAGCGGGGCTTGCCGCCGCGGATGTGACACGCTCGATGTATCTGGGCGAGGGCAAGTTCGAGGGCAAGCCGCACCCGAAGCTGCGCATCGTCGCGAACCTCTTTCCGGAGGATCTGCATTTGGTGATGCCGAAGGGCACTCAGATCTCCAGTCTCGCGGATCTTGCGGGCAAGCGGGTTGGTATCGCGCAGGCCGGCTCGGGCACGCAGGTGGCTGTGGAGCAGATGCTCGCCGAGTGGGGTGTGACCCGTGACAATATGGACGAGGCGGAGTTGAACAACAGCCAATCCGCCGAACGGCTCGCGGATGGCCAGCTTGACGCGTACTTCTACGCCGCGGGCTGGCCTGTCTCTGCGATGGTGCAACTCGCCACCACCAAGGGTATGGACCTGCACAGCTTCAGTGACGAGGATCTGGCCAAGATCAACGAGATCATCCCGGCCTACATCCCGTCGTCGATTCCGGCCGGTGTCTACGAGGGTGTCGACTACGAAGTGAAAACGCCGGCGGTGTCGGCCTTGCTGGTCGTCTCCTCCGACCTCTCGGAAGAGCTGGTCTATGGCATCACCAAGGCGCTGTGGAACGACAACACCCGCAAGCTGCTCGACAACGGTCATGCGAAGGGGAAACAGATCACGCCCGATACGGCGCTCGACGGGATTGCCGCGCTGGGCGTGCCGCTCCATGCGGGTGCCGAGAAGTTCTACAAGGAAGCCGGGTTGCTGGAGTAAGGCCTCTCTTTCTGCCTTACCGGCCAGGAGCGGCGGGCGTAATCCGCGCGCCGCTCCGCTTTTTAGTCACATCACATGACGATGGGGATGCGCGATGAGCCGCCACCAAACAGATCCCGTGCGCGAGTTGAGCGAGCAGGAGCTTGCCGCCATCGAAAAGAAATACGACGAGGGTGCCGCCACACGCGCCGTCACGCCCGGGTTCGGCAAGTTCCTCAGATATGTGGCGCTGACCTTCGCCGTGTATCACTATCTGACGGCCGGCTTCGCGCTGCCGCCCGATTACTGGCACATGGGGTGGCACCTCAGCGGTCTCTTCATCCTGACCTATGCGCTCTACCCATTGGTGAAGACACCTACATCTTTCGATCTGAACACCGGGGCCTTGCGACTGGGGGGTGTGCCCTTTCTCGACCTGATCCTCATGGTGCTCGGTGTCGCCTCGGCCCTCTACCTTGGTCTCGCCTGGCGCGGGATCGAGTGGCTGGGCGTCGAGGAGATGACCTTCCGAATGGGCAACCCAAACGGCTATGACATGCTCTTCGGCTGCATCCTGATCGTGCTGGTGCTGGATATCGCACGCCGGACGCTGGGCTGGATCCTGCCGCTGATCATCTCCGTCTTCATCTGTTACGCCCTGTTCGGCCCCTATTTTCCGGGGCTGCTTCAGCATCCCGGCGTGAAGTTCAACACCTTCGTCTCGTCGATGTACTTCCCGCAGGAGGGGATCTTTGGCGTGACGCTCTGGGTGGTTTCGACCATCGTGTTCCACTTCGTGCTCTTCGGGGTGATCGCGCAGCGCACCGGGTTGGGGCAGCTCTTTATCGACAACGCAACGATCCTTGCGGGGCGCTATACCGGGGGCCCGGCCAAGGTGTCGGTCGTGTCCTCGGCCTTCTTCGGGACGATCTCGGGGTCGTCGGTGGCGAACACCGTCTCGACCGGCGCGCTGACGATCCCCAACATGAAGCGGCTGGGCTATCCGGGACATTTCGCCGGTGGTGTCGAGGCGGCAGCCTCCGCAGGCGGACAGATCACCCCGCCGATCATGGGGGCGGCCGCCTTCATCATGGCCGAGTTCCTCGAGCTGCCCTACACCACGATCGTGATCGCGGCGATCTTTCCGGCACTCCTGCACTACGTTGGTGTCTTTGCCGTGGTGCACCTGATGGCCCGCAAGCTGGGTCTGAAAGGGCTTGCGAAGGATGCGCTGCCGCGCCTCGGTGCTGTCTGGCGGGATGGTTGGGCGAACATCGTGCCGCTCGTGGGCCTTCTGGTCGTGCTTTTCTCGGGATACACGCCGTACATGTCCGCCTTCTGCGGCATCTCGCTGGCCATCATCGCGGGGATGAGCCGGGCGCGGGAGCCCGTGACGCTGATCTATGCGGCCGCCTTCATCGCCTTCGTCGTCTGGAAGTACACAGGAGGCGGGTTCGACCTGACGATGTCAGCGATCCTCATCGGCGGTGCCGTGCTGGCGACCCTGAACCCCCAGCGGCGCATCTCGATCTCCGAGATGGGAGATACCTTCGAGACCGGCGTGAAATACGCCCTCGCCGTCGGCGCTGCTTCGGCGGCGGTGGGGATTGTCATCGGGGTGATCAACACCACCGGCGTCGGCTTCCGCATCGGCTTCATGGTCACGCAGGCCGCCTCGAACCTGGGCAGCGATCTGGCGTGGCTGTTCACCTTCGGCAGTTGGACCTTGTTTACCGTCGAAGATCTCACATTGTTCATCAGCCTGGTGTTCATTGCCCTGGCCTGCATTCTGATGGGCGCGGGCGTCCCGACGACAGCACTTTACATCATGCTGGTCTCGGTTGCGCAGCCCGCGCTGGCGCAACTCGGCATTCCGCCCATCGCCAGCCATATGTTCGTGCTCTACTACGGTGTCGTGGCCGAGATCACGCCACCGGTCTGCACCTCTGCCTACGCAGCCGCAGCGATTGCGAATTCGAACCCCTTCCGCACCGGGATATCCGCCTTCACCCTTGGGCTGGGCAAGGTGGTGGCACCCATGGCCTTCGTCTATGCGCCGGTGCTGCTCTTCGTCTCCTCGACGGGCTTCGATCTTTGGGAGTTCACCTATACGGCGGCGAGCTGCATCGCCGGGGTCATTGCCCTGTCGGCTGCGGTCGTGGGGTATTGGCTTGTGCCGATGGGCGTCGTCTTCCGCTGGCTCATGGCCATCGCGGGGCTCGTGTTCATCGCGCCGTCACTCCAGGCCGACCTTGCGGCGCTGATCATCGCATCACCCGCAATTGCCTCGCAGGTCCTCGCCAAGCGCCGAGGGGCCCAACCTGCGGTCTAAGCGATGACGCACAAGGTCACCATACTGGGCGCTGGCATTGTCGGTCTTTGCACGGCGCTGTCTCTGGCCGAACGTGGCATCGCCACGCGCGTGATCGACCGCCGCGCGCCGGGCAGAGAGACATCCTACGGAAATGCGGGAGTGATCTCGCCCTGGTCGGTGATCCCGCAAGCCATGCCCGGCATCTGGCGGCAGATACCGCATTTGATGTTCGGCGCAGCCCGACCGCTTTCAGTCCACCCGAAGGTCTGGCCCCGCATGATCCCCTGGGGGCTGAGGTTTCTGTGGCAAGGCAGCGAGGCGCGGGTCAGGGCGAGTGCGGACGCGATGGAGCTGCTCTGCGGCCCTTCGATCGAGCTTTACAGGCGGCATCTGGCCGGCACGAAGGGCGCGCATCTGATCACCGATAGTCTCTACGTGCACGCCTTCCGGGATGGCAGCCGCGCGACCCTGGACAGCTTGGACTATGCCATTCGCCGCGAAAAGGGCGCCGAGATCGAGCTGATCGGCGCTGATCACCTGCGGCGGATCGAGCCCGCGCTCACTCGGGACTTCGCGGCGGCGATCCTCGTGGGCGGGCAGGCTCGTGCGCGCTCCCCGGGGCAGATCTGTGACTTGCTCGCCGAAAAGGCAAAGGGCCTGGGTGTCGAGTTTGTCACCGACAGCGCCCAACGGATCGAACGGGATGGGCAGGGCTGGTCGGTCATCGGTCGGACCGGGCGTTACACCAGTGAAAAGGTCGTCGTGGCGCTCGGCGTCTGGAGCGCATCGCTGCTGACGCCGCTTGGTCTGCGGCTGCCTCTGATGGCGGAACGGGGATATCATCTGGAGTTTTCCGAGCCGGGCGTCGAGGTCAACAACTCGGTGCTCGATGTCGATGCAAAGCTTGTTGCAAGCAGCATGACCGGCGGTCTGCGGCTTGCGGGTCAGGCGGAATTCGCGCCGATTGACGCGCCGGTCGATCCACGAAAGCAGCGCCTGCTGGAGCGGTTGGGCCGGGCGATGTTCCCCGAGTTGAACACCACACCCGCCCAGCTGTGGATGGGGCGGCGGCCCTCCTTCCCGGACAGCCGTCCGGCGCTTGGGGCCATCGCCGGCCTCGACGGCCTCTACGCCAATTTCGGCCACTCGCACTATGGTCTGATGATGGCGCCGAAGTCCGGTGAGATCCTGGCGGATGTGGTCGGGAACAGGCCGCTCAACGTCGATCTCGCACCGTTTTCGGTACATCGGTTTGCTTGAAACGGTTTGATCTTCGCGCGGGCCTAGGGGAGGCGCCGCACCGAACGCCGCGCGGCCATCTCGGTCTCGAGCTTCAGCGGGGCCGCGGCCTCTCCGGTCTCGATCCACCTGGCGAGCTTGGCCGCGGCACATGTTCCCATCCGCTTGACCGGCAGGTGCACGCTGCTCAGCGGCGGCCAGGTGCTTTGCGAGCTCGGCAGATCATCGACGCCGACAATCGATATCTGCTCCGGCACGCGCAGGCCCAGCCTTTGCAACCCGGCCAACACGCCCTGTGCAATGACATCCGACAGACACAGAAGTGCCGTGGTCCCGGATGCCTGTGCGACCAGCCCATCGACGGCGCGGGCCGCCGCCACAAAGTCGATCGGCACCTCGTGAAACGTCAGGGCCAGATCGCGCCGGCTGCGCAGAGCGTCGACACGCACACGCGTCCGGTCGTTCGTGGCTGTGGGCCCGGACAGCACCGCAATCGCCGTGTGGCCCATCTCCAGAAGGTGATCGAGCGCGCGCAAGGCAGCTTCGCCGTTGTCATATCCGACCGTCACGAGAGGGCTTTCGGGGTCGAAGTAGGAGGTCGCGATCACCGGCGTCCTGTAGCGCCGGATCAAGGCATCGAACGTGTCGCTGTGCGTGATCCCGGAGACGATGAACCCCTCAACACCGAGATTGAGGAGGTCCTGCGCCCGCTGGGCCTCTTTTTCGGGGTCGCTGTTCGTCGTCGCCACGACCAACGAAAACCCGTGCTCGGCCAGCGCGAGCTCCAGCGCGTCGAGAAAGCTGGAAAAAATGGCATTGTCCAGCGTCGGCACCAGCGCGCCGACCATATGCGTCCGGCCGGAGTTGATTGCGCGCGCCGCGGCGCTTGGCACGAAATCGAGGGCTTCGATGGCGCTGCGGACGCGCGCGTGAGTCGTGTGCGACACCGCCGAAGAACCGCTCATCACGCGGGACACCGTGGCGACGGACACACCGGCGCGACGCGCGACGTCACGCATATTGTGCCGCTTCTTCGATACTTTTTTGGGCAAGCGCCCCTCCCGATCATCGCCTTTGCGCGAGGCCTATTGACAGATGTAACTAGTTTCAAACATCATGAAACTAGTTACATGCTGCCAGTACAGGCCCAATATGCAAGACTTACTCCCCTTGCGCAGTTTCTCAAACATCGGACATATGGCTCATGGTCGCTATTTTGCCGGCTTCCCGCAGAGGACAACTGTCTCCCATCGGATCGACCCGCGTGGCAGCCTGTTGGTCAAGGCCGTCAAAGGCGATCTCATCCGGATCAGCCTTGAAGGGCCCGGGGCGGAGATCGCTATCCTGGCCTTTGATCCCAGCGGTGCGCGCCGCGAGGCCGATCTGGGGATCTCACCGCCCAAGGCCCTCTCGGCCGGCGATTTCGCTGCTGCTCCGTTGACCGGATGGCTCGGTGCGCATGGCGTGACGGGCGAGCTGAGCCTTGAGGCCAGTGCGGTCTCCTATCAGGCCGATGGGGTCGTGCTGCGGGTGCCTTCTGCACTGACGCTCTGGATCGTCAACCCCGCGGCCCCGGTCGATCTTGTCAACGGGACGGGGCGCGGTGTTGCACGCGTCGAGCACACGAAGCAGGCAGGCCAACTCGATCTGCCGGAGCCTCTGGGTGATGTGCGTGATGAATTCACTGTCGCGCGGGGCACGGCGCAGGCCTATCAGCTGCAGCGGGGCGAAGTGCTTCAGATCATCGATGTCGAGGGGCAGCAGTGTTCGGATTTCCAGGCGTTTGGACTGGCAGCCCTGGACCGCGCGCAGGAGCGGATGATCGACGGCACCGCGACGCGCAGCATGGTGCGTCGCTCCTTTCCGGGGCCGGGGCTCTTCGACAAGTTCTTCGATGCGGAGATGACACCGATGCTGCGGGTTCTCCGAGACACCTGCGGGCGCCACGATACCTTTGGTCTGGCCTGCACCGCGCGCGGATATGAAGAGCGTGGTTTTCCGGGGCATGTGAATTGCTCGGACAATATCTCTCGCGCGGTTGCGCCATTTGGCGTTGCACCCCGTACGGCGTGGCCGGCGATCAATTTCTTCTGGAACACTTGGATCGACGCGCATCATCACCTGCAGACCGAAGAGAGCTACTCGCGGCCCGGAGACTATGTGGCGATGGAGGCGCTCGACGATCTGACCTGTGTGAGCACCGCCTGCCCGGACGACATCGACCCCATCAACGGGTGGAACCCCACCGATGTTCACGTCCGCATCTATCGGCCCGAGACGCGGATCACGCGGTCGGTCGCTTATCGCAGCAAAGAGGATGCGCCCATGCAGATCAGTCAGGAATCTGCCTTTCACGAGCGGCTCGCGCCTCTCACCGACCATTTTGCCCCGGCGCGCGATTTGTGGTTGCCGGTCTCGTTCCCGTCTCACGGAACGCTGGGCGAGTACTGGGCCTGCCGGGAGGCGGCCACCCTTCAGGACATGAGCGGGTTGCGCAAGTATGACGTGATGGGCCCGGATGCCGAGCGGCTGTTGCAGCGCGCATTGACCCGCGACATCGCGCGCCTTGCGGTTTGGCGGGGCAGCTATGCGGTCATGTGCGATGACACCGGGCAGGTGATCGACGACGGGACGCTGTTCCGTCTGGCGCCGCATCTCTTTCGCTGGTGCTGCGGGTCCGAGGAAAGCGGCCGGGCGCTGACCGCACTTGCCGAGCGCGAAGGGCTTCAGGTGCGCATTCACGACTTGGGCGGTGCGCTGCCCAACCTTGCGCTGCAGGGCCCGAAATCGCGCGAGATCCTGAGGAAGCTCGTCTTTACGCAACCGCACGTCCCCAACCTCGACCAGCTGAACTGGTTCGGTGCCACCGTCGCGCGGGTCGCCCACCGGGAAGGGGCACCGTTCTTCCTGACGCGCAGCGGCTACACGGGCGAGCTTGGATACGAGCTTTTCTGTTCGAAGGAAGATGCCGTCGAGCTGTGGGATTCCGTGATGGAGGCAGGCGCGGAGTTCGGGCTGAAGCCCATGGGATCTGCGGCGCTGAACATCATTCGGATCGAGGCAGGGCTGGCCGCGGCCGGAGCGGAGTTCACCGCAGGTGTCGATGCCTTCGAGGCGGGGCTCGGCTTTGCCGTCAATCTCAAGAAGAGCGACTTCGTGGGCAAGCCCGCGCTGGAGCGCAACGCGACCGCCCAGCGGCATCAGCTGAAAGGGTTGCTGTTTGATTGTACCGACGTGCCGCCGCATGGCGCGCCGGTGTTCTGTACCGAGCGTCAGATCGGCACGGTCACATCCGCCACCCATTCACCGATGCTGGAGCGGTCGATCGCGATGGCGCGGCTCAATATCGAACACGCAGGCAACGGAACGGCAGTGCAGGTCGGGCAGATGGATGGTCGCATGAAGCGTCTGTCGGCAACGGTTACGGACATCCCCTTCGTCGACCCCAAAAGAGAAAGGGCGCGGGCGTGAGTGTCGTCGAACTGGAGAACGTCTGGAAGGTCTTTGGCAGCCGGGCATCGGAAGCCATGGCGGCAATCAGGGCCGAAGGGCTTGGCAAGGCGGAAGTGCTGGAGCGTTTCGAGGCCGTGGTGGGCGTGAAAGATGCCTCCTTCTCGGTCGAGGAGGGCGAGATTTTCTGTCTCATGGGCCTGTCGGGTTCCGGCAAATCGACGCTTGTGCGCCACATCAACCGGCTGATCGAGCCAACCTCCGGCACCATCCGGATCATGGGCGAAGACATCGGTGCGATGAAGTCGGAGCAGCTTCGGGCGACCCGGGCCGACAAGATCGGCATGGTCTTCCAGAACATGGCGCTGCTGCCGCACCGGTCCGTGCGCGACAACATCGGCTTCGCGCTCGAACTGCGGGGGATCGACGGCTACAGCCGGGCGCAGGCCGCGGACCGCGCGCTCGAGACGGTGTCGCTGCATGGCTATGGCGACCGACTGCCATCGGAGTTGTCAGGCGGCATGCAGCAACGCGTCGGCCTCGCGCGGGCTCTGGCGGCGGATCCGGAAATCCTGCTGATGGACGAGCCCTTTTCCGCGCTCGATCCGCTGATCCGGCGCAACCTTCAGGATGAGTTCCTGGGCCTCAGCCAGAACCTGAAGAAGACCACTGTCTTCATCACTCACGATCTCGATGAAGCAATCCGCATGGGAGACAGGATCGGGATCATGAAAGACGGCGAGATCGTGCAGATCGGCACGGCAGAGGACATCGTGACCGCGCCCGCCGATGACTATGTGGCCGACTTCGTCGCGGGGATCTCGCGGCTCAAACTGGTGTCGGCCTCCAAGATCATGGTCAACCCCGACGCCCATGCCGCGGCGCACGGGCCCATTGATCCGGCAAAGAGCTACCCCGTGGCCAGCCCCGAGGATGATCTGGATTCGCTCGTGGGCCTCAGCACCGGTGCGGATCTTCCGGTTCTGATCAAACATGACGACTCGATTGTGGGGATCGTGACGAAAGACACCCTTCTCAAAGGGTTGCAAGGAGGGGCAGAGGCATGAGCGGAGCTGTCATAGGCGGCGGTGCGGAGCAACGCGAGATTGATGATCGGGACGTCTCTGTCGGCACCTTCTTGCAGGAGAAGGTGCCCTACTACGCGCCGGTCTTCGAGAAGGTGCAACGTGCGACCCTGCCACGCTGGCACCTGAACATCTGGGCGCTGCTTGTGCCCTGGCTGTGGTCGGCGTACCGCGGTGTCTGGGTTCTGTTCTGGATCGCGCTGGCGATTGACGTGACCGCAATCGTCTGCCTGATGCAGGTGGTGAAGTTCAGCCCGCTCCTGGCCGAGGCGCAACTTAACCCGGAGGCCAACGCCACGCTGATCGCGCGCTATTCGCATTGGATCAACATCTACAGCTGGATCGGCGTGCTGCTGCTGATCGGTGGGCGGCTGTGGATGGCGAGTTCGGCCAACCGCCTCTATTACGCCCAATACGCCCGATGGCGGATCAACAGTGCGGTGCCGAGCGGCGTCAGCATGCAGCGGCTGGTGCTGGGCGTCATGGTCATCCTGATCGTCGCACCGCTCACCACCTATCGCGCCACCCAGCTGCGGCTGGATGAGCGAGCCTGCTTCAATCACATCCGCGCCGCGGAAGGCGTGGAGGCGCTTCTCGCCCGCTATGATGCCAGCGATGTGACGGATCTGATGTCCATCCTCTCGGGCGAGATCACGCAGCGGGAAACCCGCATGGAGGCGCTGAACGCGATCGAGACGCTGAGTGATGAACAAAAATCGGAGCGGGCCGCGCTGCGTAAAGAAGCGCGCGATCTGGGCCGGGATCTTGAGCTGACCGAGGATTTCACCAACATCACCGCGCGGGACAAGTTCGACTGCTATTTCATCGACGACTTCCCGACGCTCGCCCGGCTGGAGCCGCCAGAGGACATCACCTATCGTCGCGTGCCGGACGAAGAGGCGATTGCCGCGGGCCGGGAGGGGGCGACCAAGGTGATCGAGCAGATCAAGGACCCGGTCGAGGGCCGCAAGGTCACCATCTTCACCTATTCGGCCGAAAGCATCGACATCTCCATCAACTACCTCCGCGCCCAGTTTGCGGGCGGCTTTGATGCAATGACCAATGTGCTGCGGCAGTCGCTCATTCGGGTCGAGGTGGCCTTCATGCAGACCCCCTGGCTGGTGGTCGCGTTTCTCTTCATCGCGCTCAGTTGGGCCTTCGCGGGGCTCGGTACGACCATTTTCGTAGCGAGTTCCTTGGGTTTCCTTGCGCTCTTCGAGCTCTGGCAGATTGCGATGCAGACCATGGCGCTGGTGGTTGTCTCGACGGCTGTCTGCGTACTCGTCGGGCTGCCCATCGGTATATGGATGGCCAAGAACAAGTGGTTCCGATGGATCACCGAGCCGATCCTCGATGTGATGCAGACCATCCCCTCGCTCAGCTATCTGGTGCCTGCCGTGGCTTTCTTTGGCATCTCGCAGCCACCCGCGGTACTTGCCACCGTGATCTTCGCGATGCCGCCGATGATCAAGCTGACCGCACTTGGCATTCTGCAGGTGCCCGAAAGCACCAAGGAGGCGGCGCTGGCCTTCGGGGCCTCCGAAAAGCAGCTCTTGCGCAAGGTCGAGCTGCCCATGGCGATCCCCTCGATCATGGCGGGGTTGAACCAGACGATCATGCTGGCCCTCTCGATGGCCACCATCTCGGCGTTCATCGGCGCTGAAGGGCTCGGCGCCATCGTGACCTCTGCCCTCGGCGACGCGCAGGCGGGCAAGGGGCTTTTGGCGGGCATCGCCATCGCGCTCGTTGCGATGATGATCGACCGCATCCTCAAAGGGATCCGGAACTCGTTCAGCCGGATCTGACACCAACACCTCGAACACGTTCATAACAGGGAGACACAACATGAAACTTTGGACATCCACCGCCATCGCCGCCGCGCTGGCCTTCAGCGCCGCACCCGGTATCGCGCAGGAAAAGATCACACTCTCGGACCTCAGCTGGAACGGGGCGCAGGCCATCGGCCATGTGCTGAGCGCCATCATCGAAGGGGAAATGGGCGGCGAGGCCGAGATCGTCTCTGGTATGAACCAGGCCGCCGTGATCATGGCCGGCATGGACAAGGGCGACGGCTCGATCGACGTCTACACCGACCTCTGGATGCCCAACCAGCAGGCGCTTTGGGACGAATACATCGACGGGAACCAGACGGTTCTGACCAACAAGCCCTACAAGGGCACGTCCAACATCTATGTGCCGAGCTACATGGCCGACAAGGTTTCCTCCATCGAGGACCTCAACAACCCCGAGATTGCCGCGATGTTCGACACCGACGGCAATGGCAAGGGGGAATACTGGGCCGGGGACGTGACCTGGGCCTCGACCAAGCGCTGGCAGATCAAGTTCAAATCCTACGGTCTCGACGGGCTTTGGGAGCCGAACATCGTCTCTGCCGATACGTTCAAGGCTGGTCTTGAGGCCGCCTATACCGCGGGCAAACCGCAGCTCTTCTACTACTGGACGCCCGAGGCGATCCACGTGAAGTACGATCTGACCGCTCTCGAAGAGCCGGAGCGTTTTGATGGCTGCGAGGATGTCGATCTTGATGCGGAAGACTGGCTCGAAGTGTCCAGCTTTGAATGCGTGATCGCGGCCAACGACATCTTCGTCGCCTACTCCAAGTCGCTGGAAGAGCGGAACCCGGCCGTTGCCAAGATGCTGTCGAACGTGCAGTTCACCGGTGATGAGATCAACGGCTGGATCGTCGAGATGTTCGAGAACAAGCGCGACCCGCGCGAGGTGGCCGAGGACTGGATCGCGGACAACAAGGAAACCGTGAACTCCTGGATCAACGGCTGATCCCTGGGGACACGTGAACGGCCGCGTCAGATCCGGCGCGGCCTTTCACGTGCTCGAAGGCTTTCTTCCTTCGGGCGGTTGACCCGCGATCAGGCATCGGCACGGCATCGCAGACGGTCCCGAACCAGAGACGCATGAGTCGCAACTGCAACACTCTCGCACCGTTTGAAATCCCATGTTTTCAAGGCGTCGCCGGATTGCTACCGAGGAAGAACCAGTAAAACAGGGCAGTCTGACGGGCATATGAAGGCGGGCTTGAACGGCACGTTTGTAATCTCCTGGTCGCAAACCGAGATCGACGGTCTGGACAGCCCGCCGCTGGACGCGCTGCGCGTGGGGGCAGCATGGTCCTGGCGCGGCGATGCCCGCCGGGTAGTCGGTTCACAAAGTCAGCAGGACTTCCGGCCAGGCAACCCGCGGTGTCAGGTTAGCACCTCCAGGCGGGGGTCTCTTTCATCCCCGCTGCCGGAGCATGTTGGCCAGAGCCTGGCGCCAGCCTGTCCCAATCCACCAAGTGACGGCTGTTTTGTCGTGACCGATGGGGCGCAAAGCTACAGCGTGATGCTGCTGGAGACGGGCTCAGCCTCTGCACCGTACCTGATGTTTCAGGATGAGTTGCCGCCGCGGGGCACCGACCTTTGGGTGATGCGTCAAAGCGGGCAGGCGGCTCATACCGACGTCCGGCACTCGGGCGACAAAGCCATCATCTGCTTCACCCCGGGCACCCGCCTTGCGACCCTCTCGGGCCAGCGGCGGGTCGAGCAGCTGCGCATCGGCGATCTGGTGCTGACGCAAGACAACGGGCCGCAACCGGTGCAGTGGATCGGGCGGCGCCACATGAGCGAAGCGCGGCTTTTCGCCGAACCGGCGTTCCGGCCCGTGCGCATCCGCGCCGGGGCACTTGGGGTGGACCGGCCGGATCAGGAGCTGCTCGTCTCACCGCAGCACCGGATGCTGGTTTCGAGCGACGCCGCGCGCGACCTGTTCGATACCACGGATGTGCTAGTGGCGGCCAAGGACCTCATCGACGGCCGCGCGATCACTGTCGATCTCGCCGTGCGGGAGGTGACCTATATCCACGTGCTGCTGCCGGGGCACAATATTTTGTGGGCCAACGGCGTGCCGACGGAGAGTTTCCATCCCGCCAGCGCATCGCTTCACTTGCTGACTGCCGAAGACCGGTCCGCGCTCTTGGCGGCCCTGCCTGGGCTGGCGGGCGGTGCGGACTGCTACGGAGGCTACGCCCGCCGCAACCTCACGAAAGCCGAAGCCGCCGTGCTGCGCCACGCGGCCTGAGCGCGTTCAGCCCTCGGCTCCGATCACGGCGGCGATCACCGCCTTGGCGCTGTCACTCGACCAGTTCGCATCGCCCCGCAACCGGGCAATCTCGCGCCCCTCGGGATCGATCAGGACGGTGATCGGAAGGCCGAAGATGCCCATCTGGCTGGCGAGTGCCTGTTTCGGATCCTGATGCCGCGGCAGGTTGTCGACACCGATTTCGGCGAAGAACTTCTTGATGCCTTCGGGCGAATTTCGGCCTGTCGCGAGGGTGACGACCTCGAAACTGTCACCGCCGAATTCCGCCTGCAGCTCAGAGAGTTGCGGCATCTCCTTGCGGCAGGGCGCGCACCACGTGGCCCAGAAATTCAACAGGATGTATTTGCCGTGGTAGGCTTCAAGCGTCTGTTGCCCCGCGCCATCGGCGAGCTCGAACGCCGCGGTCGAGGTCGCCTCGGGCACCTCATGGAAGACAAGCTTCTTCATGTCGCCTTCCCGCAGAAGCGCCGCTGCCGCGAGATCGGCTTGCGCCGCGGCCGGAGCCATGATTGCGCCTGCGCCGAGGGCCGTGTAAACGAGCGCCGCAAGTATTCTTTTCATTCTCCCTCCGAAGGGTTCAGACCGATGACAGACACGCCCGGTTCTTCCTCTGGCGCCGCCTCCAACCAGATGTGGGGGGGGCGTTTCGCCGATGGTCCGGATGCGATCATGGAAGCAATTAATGCTTCGATCGGTTTCGACAAACGGATGGCGGCGCAGGATATCGCGGGCTCACGTGCTCATGCCGCGATGCTGGGCGCAACCGGCATTTTGGAACCTAGCGATGTGGAAGCGATCCGGGAAGGCCTGCTCACAGTCTTGTCAGAAATCGACGAGGGGCGGTTTGCTTTCTCGACGGCGCTGGAAGACATCCACATGAACGTGGAGGCCCGGCTCAAGGAAATCATCGGCGAACCGGCGGGCCGTCTGCATACGGCGCGGAGCCGCAACGACCAGGTCGCAACAGACTTCAAGCTCTGGGTGCGGGATCAGTTGGACGCCGCCGAGGGCGGGTTGATCGCGTTGATCCAGGCCCTGCTCGAGCAGGCCGAGGCCGGCGCGGACTGGGTCATGCCCGGCTTCACCCATTTGCAGACCGCACAGCCGGTCACCTGGGGCCATCACATGATGGCCTATGTCGAGATGTTCGGGCGCGATCTCAGCCGGATGCGGGACGCACGCGCCCGGATGAACACCTCACCGCTCGGGGCCGCGGCACTGGCCGGGACCTCGTTCCCGATCGATCGGCAGATGACCGCCGAGGCGCTCGGCTTCGACGCGCCCGCGGCCAATTCGCTCGATGCGGTGAGCGATCGTGACTTTGCGCTCGAATTTCTTGGCGCTGCAAGCATCTGTGGCGTGCACCTGAGCCGCTTCGCCGAAGAGCTGGTGATCTGGTCCTCGGCGCAATTCCGGTTCGTCACCCTGTCGGACCGGTTCTCCACGGGCTCGTCGATCATGCCGCAGAAGAAGAACCCGGATGCCGCCGAACTCATCCGCGCCAAGGTGGGGCGCATCTTCGGCGCCAATGCCGCGCTCACGATGGTGATGAAAGGGCTGCCGCTGACCTATTCCAAGGACATGCAGGAGGACAAGGAGCAGGTGTTTGACGCGGCCGACACGCTGATGCTGTCCCTGGCCGCAATGGTGGGGATGGTCGCCGACATGACCGTCAATCGCGATGCTTTGGCCGCCGCCGCCTCCTCGGGCTTCTCAACCGCAACCGATCTGGCCGACTGGCTGGTGCGCGAGCTGTGCCTGCCGTTCCGGGAGGCGCACCATATCACCGGAACCCTCGTCGCCCTGGCCGAGCGCAAGGGCTGTGATTTGCCTCAGCTCAGCCTGGAGGATATGACATCGGTGCACGCCGGCATCACCGCAGAGGTCTTCGACGTGCTCGGGGTGGAAAACTCCGTCAACAGTCGTACGTCTTACGGGGGAACGGCGCCTGTGCAGGTCCGGGCCCAGATCGCTCGGTGGAAGGAGATGATCGCATGAAACATCTGGCTTGGGCGGCTGCCCTCGCTCTGCTGGCAGGATGCGGCGCGGATGGTGAGCCCGTCACGCCACAAATCAACGGCGGAGTGACGATCAACCAGAATGGCATCTATCCCCGCGCGTCGGTGGGCGTGGGCAAGGGGCCGCTCTCGGTCTGGCTGGGGCTATGATCCGGGGGGTGGCCGTGCTGGTCTGCGTGACCGCGATTGGGGCGTGTACGGGGCAGTCGGGCCAGCGCGCGTTGGAGACGCCCGTGGCAAAGGACGCGGAGACCGACGCGGGCGTGCGCGTCTCCGGCTATGCCACCTTCGGATACATCAAGGGGCACTGAGTGGCACGGCTCCGGCTGATATGGCTGCTGCTGGCGATTTGGGGTGCAATCCACCCGATGAGCTATTTCCTGCAATGGTTTAACGAGAACAGCTACGACCTGATGGCGATGGTCGATGCCTGGCACGCCAACCCCGCCACCAGCGGCCTTGTCTGGGATCTGACCATCGCGGCGGTGACGCTGACCGTCTGGGTTTTGGTCGAATGCACACAGAAGCGGGCATGGCTCGGGCTGTTGGCGATTCCCGCGACGTTCTGCATCGGCGTCAGCTGCGGGCTGCCTCTTTATCTCTACCTACGGTCGAAGCCTGCGGCATAGGCACTCTCATAGCGATGAAATTTGCGCTAAAATTTGTGCGAATCTCCCCATTTTTTGCGTTTTTTGATCTTTTCAGTCTGTCTTTCGCTCCGGAAACATGGCAAAAAACATCGAGAGAACGGTGAGTGGCCGATTTCGGTCGAAGGGATACCGAGTAATTCTTGAAGGAGATGGGGATGAATACCTTTTTGAAAGCCGCTGCGATCGCAGCGACAACAGTTGTAGGGGCGCAGGCTGCGTCAGCCGCAACCTTGACGTTGGATTTTGAAGGTCTGACCGCGAACCAGGCGCTGACGTCGGTGACGGTGGGGACGACTACGTTTAACATCACAACTTCCGTCAGCGAGGCGATCCTGTTCGATACGCTGGACAACACAACCAGCGATCACGTCGGTGACCCGGACATCATTCCGGCCGTTCAGGGCGAAAATGGTGTTGGTGGCAATGTGCTGATCCTCCGGGAAGACGGCAGCAACCCGCTCGCGAATGACCGCGCTGGCGGTGGCACGATCACCTTTACTCTGGCGAGTGGTCCTGACCTGGCGCTGATTGGCGCGTCCGGTATCGATGATGACACATGGAATTTCGCTGAATCCTTCGCTGGTGCGCTCGGCACGCTAACCCTGGGCGGCGAGAGCGAAACCGGCACAGTGAGCTTCTTGCCCAGCTTTATGACCGTTGGCAGCTTCTTCACCATTGAATACGAAGGTTCCGGTGCCATTGACTCGCTGGTCTTTGACGATGGTCTCACGCCTGTACCGGTTCCGGCGGCGCTGCCGTTGATGCTGGCAGGTCTGGGCGGCCTTGGCGTGATGGCACGCCGCCGCAAGACACGCAAAAGCTGATAAGAACTGACATCCGGATTTGAAGGGCGGCTCCGGCCGCCCTTTTTCGTGGCAGATGACCAGACACTTCGGCAGATTGCGTCGCTGCGCCGGTCTGCTATAGGCAAGCACGATCAATCAAGGGCTGGTCATGGACCATTTTCTCTACCGCAACGGCGCTTTGCACGCCGAAGATGTTCCGGTCGCAGAGATTGCGGCCGCAGTCGGCACGCCGTTCTACGTCTATTCCACCGCCACTCTCTTGCGGCACTTCCAGCTCTTTGACGAGGCGCTTGAGGGGCTCGACCATCTTGTCTGCTATGCCATGAAAGCGGCGAGCAACCAGGCCATCCTGAAGACGCTCGCCAAGGCCGGTGCGGGCATGGATGTGGTCTCGGGCGGCGAGTACATGCGGGCCAAGGCTGTTGGCGTTCCAGGTGACAAGATCGTCTTCTCCGGCGTGGGCAAGACGGCGGCGGAAATCCGGCTGGCCCTCGAAGGCGGGATCCGCCAGTTCAACGTCGAATCCGAACCGGAGATGGAGGTGCTCGACGCCACCGCCCGCGCCATGGGCCAGGTGGCTCCGATCACGATACGGGTGAACCCGGACGTCGATGCCAGAACTCACGCGAAGATCGCCACCGGCAAATCCGAGAACAAATTCGGCATCCCCATCTCCCGGGCCAAAGAGGTCTATGCGCTGGCCGCGTCGATGCCGGGCCTCGACGTCGTTGGGATCGATGTGCACATCGGCAGCCAGCTGACCGATCTTGTCCCGTTCGAGCTGGCCTATCGGAAGGTGGCCGAACTCACCACGCAACTCCGCGCCGAGGGGCACGACATTCGCCGCCTCGATCTTGGTGGCGGGCTTGGCATCCCCTATGCGCGCGACAATCAGGCGCCACCGCTGCCGTCTGACTACGGCGCGATGGTCAAGCGCACGCTGGGGCATCTGGGCTGCGAAATCGAGATCGAGCCCGGACGGCTGATCGCCGGAAACGCCGGCATCATGGTCTCGGAAGTGATCTATGTGAAATCCGGCGAAGATCGCGATTTTCTCATCATCGACGGGGCGATGAACGATCTGATCCGCCCCGCCATGTATGAGGCCTATCACGACATCGTTCCCGTCGTCGAACCGGCGCCCGGAGCCGAACAGGCGACCTTCGATATCGTGGGCCCGGTGTGCGAAACCGGCGATACGTTTGCGCGCGGGCGCCAGATGCCGGCAGTAACTGCGGGCGATCTCGTTGCCTTCCGGTCTGCTGGCGCTTATGGCGCGGTTATGAGCAGCGAGTACAATTCTCGACCGCTCATCCCCGAAGTTCTGGTGAATGGGGATCAATTTGCGGTTATTCGCCGACGTCCGACCTTTGACGAAATGATAAATCGAGATACCATTCCAGAATGGCTTTGAGCCCGTATCCCCGGGGTCATGGACAATCGGAGACGAAGCGATGGCGTCATTTTCCCGGCACGATGCGAGTTCTGGCCTTTCGGCGGTGCGTTGGCCGTTGCGCCTGACGTGGCTGGGGATGCTCGCTGAGCGGCTCGTTCAAAGTCTTTGGCCGCTTATTACGGTGTGTCTGCTCGTTCTTGCAGCACTCATGCTTGGGCTCCAGGATACGATCTCGGTCGAGTTTGTCTGGGCTGTCACGGTTGCGTTCGGGCTTGGGCTGATCGGCACGTTCGTCTACGCGATCCGGCGCTTCCGGTTGCCGACTCATGCGGAAGCGCTGGCGCGTCTCGACGCGAGCTTGCCCGGACGGCCGTTGCAGGCTCTGCTCGATGAGCAGACCATCGGCGCCGACGATGCAGCGTCCACCGCCGTGTGGCGTGCTCACCAGGCGCGCATGGCCGAACGGGCCGCGGAAGCAGAGGCCGTCCCGGCCGACCTGCGCGTGTCCTCGCGCGATCCTTATGCGCTGCGCTACATCGCCGCGCTGGCGTTTGGTATCGCACTTCTCTTCGGCTCGGTCTGGCGCGTCGGCTCAGTTGCAGACATGGCCCCCGGCGGGGCCGGGCTTGCCGCTGGGCCCGTCTGGGAAGGCTGGGCGGAAAGCCCCCGATACACAGGCCGCCCGACGATCTACCTGAACGACATTCCCGAAGGCACGTTGCGGGTGCCGGTGGGCAGCCTGATCACTCTGCGTCTCTACGGAGAGATTGGCGCCCTGACGCTGTCCGAGACGGTCTCCGGGCGCACGGATGTGCCGCCCGCCTCGGACCCGGCACAGGATTTCACTGTGGTGCAGGATGGAACGGTGTCGATCAGCGGGCCGGGCGGGCGCAGCTGGGATATCGAAGTGATCGCGGACGCGCCGCCCCAGATTGCCGTGCTCGATGACCCGTCGGCCTCGGCTTTCGGCGAGATGACACTGCCGTTCGAGGCGAGCGACGACTACGGGGTCGAAGCCGGCGAAGCGCGCTTTGTGCTCGATCTGGCCTCCGTGACCCGCGCGCATGGTCTGACAATCGCCCCCGAGACGCGACCCGATCTCGTCGTGCCGCTGCCGACCCCCATCGCCGGGAACCGCCGCGCCTTCGAGGAGAACCTGATCGAAGACTTCTCCGAGCATCCCTGGGCCAATTTGCCCGTTCTGGTGCGGCTCTCCGCGCTCGATGGTGCGGAACAGGAGTTCGAAACCGACCCGCGCGCGATGGTTCTTCCGGGACGCCGGTTCTTCGACCCTGTCGCCGCCGCGGTGATCGAACAGCGGCGGGATCTGCTCTGGTCGCGGGCCAACAGCGACCGGATCAGCCAGATTTTGCGCGCCACGGCGTACCTGCCGGAGGAGCTCTTCCGCAAGGAGGTCGATGCGCTTCGGATGCGCAAGGTGATCCGGCAGCTTGAGACCTTCGCCAAATACGGGCTCAGCGACGAGATGCAGGACGAGCTGGCCGAGGAGATGTGGGATCTCGCGATTATTCTCGAGGAAGGTGATCTGGCCGATGCGGCCGAGCGGTTGCGCCGGGCGCAGGAACGGCTGAACGAGGCGATTGAAAACGGTGCCTCCGACGAGGAGATCGCCGAGCTGATGCGCGAGCTGCGGCGCGCCACGGAAGACTACCTGCAACAGATGATGCGTCAGGCGGAACGCCAGCGCCAGGACAGCGACGAGAACAACCTCGGCGCGCCGAACCAGGATTCCATGACGATGACGCAGGATGACCTGCAACGCATGATGGACCGGATTCAGGAGCTGATGGAGCAGGGGCGCATGGCCGAAGCGCAGCAGGCGCTTCAGGAACTTCAGGAGCTGATGGAAAACATGCAGATGGCCCAGGGCCAGCAAGGCCAGGGCGGGCAAAGCCCAGGCGAGCAGGCGATGGAAGGTCTGTCCGAAACGCTGCGCGAACAGCAGGGTCTTTCTGATCAGGCGTTCCGCGATTTGCAGGAACAGTTCAACCCCGGCGCGCAAGCGGGCGAAAGCCAGGACAATGAGGGCCGCAACGGAGGTCAGGGCCGGGGTGAAAACCATGAGGGCCAGGGCGGCGGGCCGGGCGAGCAGCAGGGTGACGGTTCCGCAGGGGATCCGCGGCCAGGTGACGACTCGATTGCCGACCGGCAGCGCGCCCTGCGCGAAGAGCTGCGCCGACAACAGGGCAACTTGCCGGGAGCCGGCACGCCCGAGGGAGATGCCGCGCGCGACGCGCTGGACCGTGCAGGCCGTGCGATGGACGGCGCCGAAGAGGCTCTGCGCAACGACGATCTGGCGGGCGCGATCGACGAGCAGGGTCAAGCCATGGAAGCGCTGCGCGAGGGAATGCGGGCGCTTGGCGAGATGATGGCGCAACAACAGCAGAACCAGCAGCCCGGGCAGGGCTCTCAGCCAGCAGATCGCCAGGCCGAAAACCGCGATCCGCTTGGCCGCGAATCCGGGAATTCCGGCGCGGATGGCGATACCGGGCCACTGGCGTTGAACGACGACGCTTATGGGCGCGCGCGCGAGCTGCTCGATGAAATCCGGCGGCGGTCTGGTGAAACAGCTCGACCCGAGGAAGAGCGGAATTACCTCAAGCGGCTGCTGGACCGGTTCTGATCGGTCCTACTGCCCGCCCGAGGTCGTCGTGGCATCGAGCCAGACCAAAACATCCTTGACCTGTCCGTCGAGCCACACGCGCCATCCGTCGACCAGCCCCACATAGGCGCTCAACCAGGGATCAGCCTGCGGCAGTGTCTCTGCCACTTGCGGGGCAAAGACGTAGACGAGGGCCAGGATCGCCACCAGCAGAAGCGTTGTGACGAAACCGCGCCCGAAACTCCGCCGCTCGCGCGTTTCGATCTGTGCCGTCTGACCGGGGTCATCCGCGGCTGATCGGTCGTTGTTCGATCTCAAGGTCGAATTGATCTCCTGGATATCGGGAAGCATGTCGCCGCTTGCGCCGGAGACGGCCGTCGCCTCCGCCACCGGCAGAGCGGCCTTTTCCCCACGCGCCTTCGCCTTGCGATCAAGCGTTTCGCGCGCGCGTCTGCGCGTCTCATCGTTGCCGCTGTTCTCGTCCAGGCCGAGGTCGGGCTGACTTTCGACGCTGCCTGCGATCTCGTTCTGCCGGGCCTTCTTCTCCAGCTCGGCCTCTTCGCGCAGCACGTCCACAACCGCGGGGTCAAGCTCGCGACGGGGCGCGGCCTCAACCTCCGCGTCGGTGTCGGTGTCTTCCGTGTCATCGTCCGGCTCGGGGGCGCCGTCATCTTCAGGCGCCGCAGCGGTTTCGCCCTCGACCTCCTCCGTATCCGCCGGCCCTTCTTCAGCGGCCTTGACCGTCTCGCTGCCCTGTTCCACCGCCTCCGATGGCTCTGACTGCTGTGTGTCGGGGTGCACCTGGAACCAGGTCTGTCCACAGTTCGAACACTGCACATCTCGCCCTTCGGGCGGCATCACGTCATCGGGCACTTCGTATTGCGCGTCACAATTCGGACAGATCAAGCGCATGTCAGGTCCTGCTTCATAGCTACCCCAGATTATCGTTTTCCCGCACCATATTGGCATCATGGTCGTGCGAAAAGCGTTAACTGCGGTCAGCGCCGGCACGTGATG
This sequence comes from Roseobacter sinensis, assembly GCF_025755255.1. Taxonomy (GTDB): domain Bacteria; phylum Pseudomonadota; class Alphaproteobacteria; order Rhodobacterales; family Rhodobacteraceae; genus Roseobacter; species Roseobacter sinensis. Next base: position 73,960 of record NZ_JALIEB010000007.1, read on the forward strand.
GATTGAAACCGGGCTGGCGTTCAGGCAAAAAAGCGCAACAAAAAAGGGGGGCTGTGTGATCGAGCTGGAAAATGTCGCCTACAGCTACGGCGGCGGAGCATTGCTATCGGAGATTTCGCTCCAGCTGGCGCCCGGTTCGTTCTACTTTCTGACGGGCCCCTCCGGCGCGGGCAAAACCACCCTTCTGAAGCTCTGCTATGGCGCCCTGCAACCGACGTCCGGTGCTGTCACGCTCTTTGGTGACGACGTTTCGCGGCTGCAGCGGGATGGCATCGCGGCCTTGCGTCGCCGGATGGGCGTTGTGCATCAGGATTGCAGCTTTCTCGACCACCTGACCGTCACCGAGAACATTGCGCTGCCGCTGCGGGTCTCGGGGCGGCAGACAAAGGCCGCGCAGGAGGATCTGACGGAACTGATGGCTTGGGTCGGGCTGACCCATCGGGCCGAGGCCATGCCCCCGGAGCTGTCGGGCGGAGAACGTCAGCGCGCAGCGCTCGCGCGCGCTGTCATCATGTCGCCGGACGTGGTCCTGGCCGATGAACCGACCGGGAACGTCGATTGGGAGATGTCGCAACGATTGCTGCGCTTGCTGGTCGAGTTGAACAAGATGGGCAAGACCGTGCTGATTGCGACCCATGATCTCAGCCTGATCCGCGCCGCGAAGAGCCAGGTGCAGGCGCGTGTGCTTCGGATCGCCAACCGGCAGGTGCAATTGGCCGGAGCGGATCTGTGAAGATGCGGCTGGTTGATGTCAAACGACTGGTCTTCGGCGACCGGCAAGCCGACAAGGTCGTCCCGCCGTCGGGGTTCACCGCGCAGCTCACGGTGTTTGCGGCTGGCGCGATGGCTTTCCTTGCGGTCTTTGCCCTGGCTCTGTCTTTGGCGTCCGGACGTCTCGCGGCGCGCTGGGGGGATGAGCTGGCGCAATCCTCGACGATTCGCATCGTCGCTCCGATGGATCAGCGCGCGGCGCAGACGGAAGCGGCGCTTGGGATCCTGGAGACCACCGCGGGCGTTGCCTTCGCGCGCGCCCTTGGAGAGGACGAGCAGCAGGCACTCCTAGCCCCCTGGTTCGGCACGGAGCTCGATTTGCGGGCGTTGCCCGTCCCGCAGCTCATTGAAATCATAGAGGAAGACAGCGGCTTTGATGCGGCTGGCTTGCGGTTGCGCCTGGCGGCGGAAGTGCCCGGAGCGATCCTTGACGATCACAGCCAGTGGCGCGCGCCACTTGTCGATGCCGCCAACCGCTTGCGCCTTCTGGGCTGGATTTCGGCCGGGCTGCTGGGGGCGAGCGTCGCTGCGATGGTGACGCTGGCTGCGCATGCCGCGCTGGCCGCAAATGCGCAGGTGATCGCGGTGCTGCGGCTGGTGGGCGCGACCGATCGCTACATCGCGCAGGCCTTCATCCGGCGCTTCACCTTGCGCGCCTTTGGCGGTGCCATGGTCGGCGCGGTTGTCGCCATGGCGATGGTGGCGCTCCTACCGGATGCCTCGGAGCGTGCGGGGTTCCTGACGGGGCTGAGCTTTCAGGGCTGGCACTGGTTCCTGCCGTTCCTGATCCCGCTCCTCTCGGCGGTCGTCGCTTTTCTGGCAACCAGCGCCGCGGCGAACCGCACTTTGAAGAGGCTGGCCTGATGATCCAACACATCCGCTCGGTGCTGTTCATCTCGCAGATGTATGTGGCGATGCCGATCTTCGGCCTTGTCTTTGCGCCCTGGGCGCTCTTCAGCCGACGCGGTGCCTTTGCCGCCTGCAAATCCTATTCGCGCTACGTCTTCTGGACGGCGGGCTGGATGGTCGGGATGCGCTGCGAGGTGCGCGGCACCGTACCCCAGGATGAGGTCTTGATCGCCGCCAAGCACCAGTCTTTCCTCGACATCATGATGATCTTCACTGCGCTCCCGGCAGCGAAGTTCATCATGAAGAAGGAGATCCTGATGACGCCGATCATCGGGCAATACGCGCGCAAGCTCGGATGTGTCCCCGTCGACCGCGGCAAACGTGGTGCGGCAATCGAAAAGATGGTGGCCGACGTCAAGGCTGGCGGCGCCGCGCCTGGACAGCTTATCATCTACTCGCAAGGGACGCGGGTGGCTCCCGGGGCCAAGCTGCCTTACAAGATCGGAACCGGTATTCTCTATGAACAGCTCGGCCAGCCCTGCGTGCCCGTCGCAACAAACGTCGGCGTGCTCTGGCCGAAGCGCGGGCTCTTGCGCAAACCGGGTGTTGCCGTGGTTGAGTTTCTGCCACCGATCGAGCCGGGCGTGCCGCGCGAGAGGTTCATGGTTCATTTGGAAACTGTGGTGGAAGAGACATCGGATGCCTTGATGGCGGAAGCGGGGTTTCAGTATGACGGTCAAAGCACAGCCGATTGAGAGTCTAAAGGCGCTGCTGGCGCTCTATGGCACGCCGGGCGCGCCGTCGTTGCGGAAGGTCGCGCAGCGCCTCACACCCTTGTACCGGAAATGGATCATGGCCTCGCGGTTCTGCGTGCTGAGCACCGTGGGTGCCGAAGGCACGGACGCCAGCCCCCGTGGCGAAGACGGGCCGGTCGTTATTGAGCTGGATCCCGGCACCCTCGCGATGCCCGACTGGCGCGGCAACAATCGGCTGGATTCCTTGCGCAATATCGTGACCGATGGGCGCGTTTCCCTGATGTTCGTCGTCCCCGGCAGCAACAATGTCGTGCGGTTGAACGGTCAGGCATGGCTGACTGCAGACCTCGAGCTCAGGCGCCGATTTGCAAAGGGCGAGCGGCTGCCCGCGACCGTGATCATCATCGAGATCGGTGAGATCTACACCCAATGCGCCCGCGCCATGATGCGGGCCGAGCTTTGGCGCGGGGTGGGGCGCGCCGCGGATGTTCCGACCGTCGGCCAAATCCTCGCAGAGGTCTCCGACGGCGAAGAAGGCGGAGCGCCTTATGATGCCGCCTGGAGCGCCCGCGCCGCCAAAACCATGTGGTGAACCCGCGGTGGCCTGAAAGCCCACCGCGTCGATCACATATGGATCGGCCCGTCTCCGCAGGCAAGCGCGGCCTCGCGCACCGCTTCGGAGTAGGTCGGGTGCGCATGGCAGGTCATGGCCAGGTCCTCGGCGGAGGCGCCAAACTCCATCGCCACACAGATCTCGTGGATCAGATCGCCCGCGGCTGGGCCCATGATATGGGCGCCCAGAATGCGATCCGTTTCCTTGTCCGCGAGGATCTTCACGAAGCCGTCGGCGGCGAAGTTGGCTTTGGCGCGCCCGTTGCCCATGAAGCTGAACTTGCCAACCTTGTAGGGACGGCCCTGATCTTTCAGCATCTCTTCGGTGGCACCGACATTGGCGACTTCCGGATGGGTGTAGATCACGCCCGGGATCACCCCATAGTTCACGTGGCCGTGCTTACCCGCGACCTGCTCCGCCGCCGCCATGCCTTCGTCTTCGGCCTTGTGGGCGAGCATTGGTCCGTCGATCACATCGCCGATGGCATAGATCCCGGGCAGGTTGGTCTCCCATGTCCCGTTCACCGCGATCTGCCCACGCTCGGTCATCTTGACGCCGAGCGCGTCGAGCCCCAGCCCCTCGGTGTAGGGCTTGCGCCCCGTCGCCACGAGAACGACATCGGCCTCCAGCACATGCGCGCTGTCGTCCTTGCGCAGCGTATAGTGCACTTTTGCCTTCGTCTTCGTGGCTTCAGTCTTCTGGACAGCGGCGCCCATGATGAACTCAAGCCCTTGCTTCTTCAGCGTTCTCTGGAAGGTCTTCTGGATCTCCGCATCCATGCCGGGGGTGATCACCTCCAGGTACTCCACCACGGTGACCTCCGAGCCGAGCCGTGCGTAAACCGAGCCCAGTTCCAGCCCGATCACACCTGCACCGATCACCACCAGTTTCTTCGGCACCTTGCCGAGCTCCAGCGCACCGGTGGAGGTGACGACCACCTTCTCGTCGACCTCGACGCCGGGCAGCGAGGCGGGCTCCGACCCCGAGGCGATGATGATATTCTTCGCCTCGTGCACCTCATCGCCCACCTTGACCTTGCCCGCCTCGGGGATCGATCCCCAGCCCTTGATCCAGTCCACCTTGTTCTTCTTGAACAGGAATTCGATGCCGCTGGTGTTCTGACCGATGGTCTTTTCCTTGTAGGCCAGCATCTGTTTCCAATCGACCGAGGGGCTTTTGCCCTTCAGACCCATCTCGGCGAAGTTGTGTTCGGCCTCATGCAGCATATGGCTCGCATGCAGCAAGGCTTTCGACGGGATACAGCCGACGTTCAGGCAGGTTCCGCCCAGGGTTTCCCGGCCCTCGACGCAGGCCACCTTCAGCCCCAGCTGCGCGCAGCGGATCGCGCAGACATAGCCGCCGGGGCCGGAGCCAATGATGATCACGTCGTAGTTTGCCATGGGTCAGGTCCTTTGAGATTGGAAGATCGGTTGTGCCTGGGGTCGCCTGGCAGGCTGCTGGGTATGTCTCGCCATAGTTGCCCCGCTCAGACCAAAGCTGCAAGCAGCATCAGAAAGGTTGCGCCGAAGCCCACGAACCAGATGAGCGAGCGCCAGGGCACCCATCCAAAGGCGTAAGCCGGTACATAGAGCACACGCGCCGCCAGATAGACCCAGGCGCACGCGCGCGTCAGGGTGCTGGACTGATCGCCGAGGGTGACCACCAGCACGGCGATGGTGAAGAGGATCAGCGCCTCGAAGTGATTGCTGAGCGCCCGGTAGAGCCGCGCCGTTCGGGGCGAGAGCTTGTCGACCAGATCACCGCCGAGCTTGTCGCGATCTCGCGGGCTCAGCGTTTCGCCGGGTGCCAGCTCGATGTTGGCGGGCACGGCCATCAGAACGAACTGGACCGCCTGCAAGAGCGCCGCGAGCGCCAGAACCGTGAGTTCGGTGGTCACAGCGCCAGCAGGTAGAGCGTGACGGTCGCGACGATACCCACCGTCCAGGCGAGGCTGCGCAGACCGACGATCCCGAAGGCATAGGAGGGCAGGTAGACAATGCGCGCGATCAGGAAGGCCTGGGCGGCGAGCAGGGTTTCGTTGGTGCTGCTCTCGGTGACATGGATGAGCAGCACGGCAGGGGCAAAGAGCACCATGGCTGTGACTGAGTTGTTGAGTGCCCGCTCCAGCCGCCCGGCGATGCCGGAGACGGTGCGCCCCTCATCGCGGGAGCCCAGCAGGTAGCCCATTCCGAGCTGTGTGAGCCCGCCGGTCGCCTGCAGGATCAGGGTCAGGATGACCAGAAGGCCGTAGAGGGCGAGGATGGTGATTTCGGTCATGTCCGACTACTTATCTCCGTCTTGCTTCGAGCTGCTTTCGATTGAGCTCCCTACGTTTCTCAACATTACTCAAAAATAGCTCGCGGCGAGCGTCCAAACTCAGTCCGCTTGGAACGGCCCTATCGAGCATCTCAATTGTGAACGGCAAGTACGCCATTCCGAAGTATCGCCAAAGTGGTTCAAAATCTTTGCGGATTTCTCCAGTGAGATAAGGCGAGAGTTGTGCTAGCACCGTTCTTTCATCCGCGACCCTAGTGAAGACAGGGGCAAGAGCGTTTTCGAGATGGTTGACAAAATCACTAATGATAGATTTCAGAGCGACGGCTTGCTTTTCGCCCAACTTTCCGCTTGCTTCATCAAAAAATGTGTTCTGCTCTGCTTCCAGCCGATGAGACAATGCGAGTGTCACGACTGGTATCTTCTCATGCGAAACAGTTAGCTTCTTTTCTTTCCAAAGCTGACAGAAGTCTTTCTCACACAGCCCGCTTAGAATGTCGCCAAGTGAGTCAAATTCTGGGCGCATACCCTTGTTGAACTCACTTAAGACACTGAGCGCAGCAACGCGTTGTTGTCGGGCACTTTCGCGTTCGGCTTGTGCTCGTAGTGCCCCAAGTTGTATTCCCGCGAAAAGCGCGCCGAGGCCGGCGATTGCAACTGTGAAATACGCTAGCCAATAACTTTCTATTGGTCCTGTGAATTGCGCCGCGTCGGCAAGTCTGCTTGTTTGAGACACAAGTTCACCGAGCTTAGATGAAACACCCTGCAGATATACCTCGTCCATGCGTCACAAATCCATCAGCAGCCGCCGGGGATCTTCAAGCGCTTCTTTCACGCGCACCAAAAACGTCACCGCGCCCTTGCCGTCGACGATCCGGTGGTCGTAGCTGAGGGCGAGATACATCATCGGGCGGATTACGATCTCGCCGTTGACCACCATCGGGCGCTCCTGGATCTTATGCATGCCGAGAATGCCCGATTGCGGCGGGTTCAGGATCGGTGAGGACATCAGCGAGCCATAGACGCCGCCGTTGGAGATCGTGAAGGTGCCGCCCTGCATCTCGGCCATGCTGAGCTTGCCGTCCCGCGCCCGCGCGCCTTTCTCTGCAATCGCCTGCTCGATGGCGTGGAAGCTCATCGAATCCGCGTCGCGGATGACCGGCACCACGAGGCCCGTGGGCGTGCCCGCGGCGATGCCCATATGCACGAAGTTCTTGTAGACAATATCCGTGCCGTCGATCTCGGCATTGACCTCGGGCACCTCTTTCAGCGCGTGGCAGCAGGCTTTGGTGAAGAAGGACATGAAGCCCAGCTTCACCCCGTGTTTCTTCAGGAAGAGGTCCTTGTACTCACTGCGCAAGGCCATGACTTCGGTCATGTCCACCTCGTTGTAGGTGGTCAGCATCGCCGCCGTGTTCTGGCTGTCCTTCAGGCGCTTGGCGATGGTCTGCCGCAGGCGGGTCATCTTCACCCGTTCCTCGCGGGCCGCGTCGTCCGCCGGCACCGGGGCGCGCGGTGTCGGCGCCGGGGCGGGTATGTCGGCGCCCTTGGCGGCGGACCCGGCGGCCGCGATGGCGGCGGCCACGTCCTCTTTCATCGCGCGGCCGTCACGGCCCGTGCCAGTGACCTGATCGCGGCTGATGCCCGCTTCCGCCATCGCCTTCTTGGCGGAGGGGGCGTCCTCCACGTCCTTGCCCATGCTGGTGTCCTTGCCGGCGGCGGGGGTGCTGTATTGCGTGTCACCCTCGGGCGCGGCGGGCTCGCTGGCAGCGGGGGCCGCGCCTTCGCCTTGCGTCATGACCGCAAGCTTGGCGCTCGCATCCACGGTGGTGCCCTCGGGGGCGAGGATCTCGGTCAGCGTGCCGGCGGCGGGCGCGGGGACCTCGACGCTGACCTTGTCGGTCTCGAGCTCACAGAGCATCTCGTCGGCTGCGACGCTGTCGCCCACGGCCTTGAACCACGTGCTGACCGTCGCTTCGGTCACGCTCTCACCCAGGGTGGGCACCATCACGTCGATCGTCTCGCCGGTGCCGCCGGAGGCCGTGCGTGCGGCGGAGGAGGGCGCCTCCTCCTCCTTGGCGGCTTCCTTGCCCTTGGGCGCCGCTTTCGAGCCCGCATCGCCTTCGGCGATATTGGCGAGCAGCGCGTCGACGCCGACGGTGTCGCCTTCAGCGGCCACGATCTCGTCCAGCGTGCCTGCGACTGGGCTTGGCACCTCGACCGTCACCTTGTCGGTTTCAAGCTCGCAGAGCATTTCATCGACGGCAACCGTGTCGCCCGGTTTCTTGAACCAGGTGGCCACGGTGGCCTCGGTCACAGATTCGCCCAGCGTGGGGACGCGAACTTCGGTGGTCATGTGTTTTTTCCCTTCGGCGCTTATGACTTGAGCGTCAGCGCTTCGTCCACGAGCGCTGCCTGTTGTGCTTTGTGCTGGCTTGCAAGCCCAGTGGCGGGGCTGGCGGAGGTGGCGCGGCCGACATAGATGGGCCGCGGATGCTTGGCGTTGATCCGGCCCAGCACCCATTCGATATTGGGTTCGATGAAGGTCCAGGCGCCCTGGTTCTTGGGCTCTTCCTGGCACCAGACGACCTCGGCCTGTTTGAACCGCTCCAGCTCCTTGACCGCCGACTGCGCCGGGAAGGGATAGAACTGCTCAACCCGCAGCAGGTAGACGTCGTCGATCCCGCGGGCGTCGCGCTCCTCCAGCAGATCGTAGTAGACCTTGCCCGAGCACATCACGACGCGCTTGATCTTGCTGTCCGCCACCAGCTTGGTGTCGGAGTTGCCCTCCTGCGCGTCGTCCCACATCAGCCGGTGGAAGCTCGACCCGGTGGTGAATTCCTTCACCGTGCTGACCGCCAGCTTGTGGCGCAGCAGCGATTTTGGCGTCATCAGGATCAGCGGCTTGCGGAAAGAGCGGTGGATCTGCCGGCGCAGAATGTGGAAGTAGTTGGCCGGCGTCGTACAGTTGGCCACGATCCAGTTGTCTTGTCCACACATCTGCAGGAACCGTTCCAGCCGGGCCGAGGAATGCTCGGGGCCCTGACCCTCAAAGCCATGCGGCAAGAGACACACGAGGCCAGACATGCGCAGCCACTTCGACTCACCCGATGAGATGAACTGGTCGAACATGATCTGCGCGCCGTTGGCAAAATCGCCGAACTGCGCCTCCCAGAGCGTCAGCGCATTGGGCTCGGCCATCGAGTAGCCGTATTCGAAGCCCAGCACGGCGTATTCCGACAGCATCGAGTCGATCACCTCGTAATGGGCCTGCCCCGGCTTGATGTTGTTGAGCGGATAGAACCGCTCTTCGGTGTCCTGGTTCACCAGACCGGAGTGGCGCTGGCTGAAGGTGCCGCGCGTGCTGTCCTGCCCGGCCAGCCGCACCGGATAGCCTTCGGTCAGCAGCGAGCCGAAGGCCAGGGCCTCGGCGGTCGCCCAGTCGATGCCCTCGCCGGTCTCGAACATCTCCTTGCGCGCGTCGAGCAGCCGCCCGACCGTCTTGTGCAGCGGATAGCCCTCGGGCACGCTGCTCAGCGCCCGGCCCACCTCCATCAACGCCGCCCTGGAGATCGCGGTTCGGCCGCGCTGGTATCGCTTCTCCTTCATCTTGTCGAGATGCGACCACTTGCCGTCGAGCCAGTCCGCCTTGTTTGGGCGGTACTCCTTGCCCGCCTCGAATTCCTCGCTGAGGTAGGCTTGGAAGGCGGCCTTCATATCCTCGATCTCGCCTTCGGGAATCAGCCCGTCCTTGACCAGACGCTCGGTGTAGAGGCTGAGCGTCGTCTTATGGCTCTTGATCTTCTTGTACATGATCGGGTTGGTGAACATCGGCTCGTCGCCTTCGTTGTGCCCGAACCGCCGGTAGCAGAAGATGTCGATCACCACGTCCTTGCGGAACTTCTGGCGGAACTCGGTCGCGACCTTGGCCGCATGCACCACCGCTTCCGGGTCATCGCCGTTCACGTGGAAGATGGGCGCCTCAACCACCAGCGCATTGTCGGTGGGATAGGGGGAGGAGCGGCTGAAGTGCGGCGCTGTGGTGAACCCGATCTGGTTGTTCACCACGATATGGATCGTGCCGCCCGTCTTGTGGCCGCGCAGGCCAGACAGAGCGAAGCACTCGGCCACCACGCCTTGCCCTGCGAACGCCGCGTCGCCATGCAGCAGGATCGGGATACAGGAGGTGCGGTCAGGATCGTTGTTCTGATCCTGCTTGGCGCGCGCCTTGCCCAGGACCACCGGGTTCACAGCCTCCAGGTGGCTGGGGTTCGCGGTGAGGCTCAGGTGCACCTCATTGCCGTCGAACTCGCGGTCCGAGGAGGCGCCGAGGTGGTACTTCACATCGCCCGAGCCGTCCACATCCTCGGGCTTGAAACTGCCGCCCTGGAATTCGTTGAAGATCGCGCGGTAAGGCTTGGCCATCACATTGGCCAGCACGCTCAGCCTGCCGCGGTGCGGCATGCCGATCACGATGTCCCGCGCGCCCAAGGCCCCGCCGCGCTTGATGATCTGCTCCATGGCCGGCACCAGGCTTTCGCCGCCATCGAGGCCGAAGCGCTTGGTGCCCATATATTTCACATGCAGGAACTTCTCAAAGCCCTCGGCCTCGACCAGCTTCGACAGGATCGCCTTACGCCCTTCGCGGGTGAAGGCAATCTCCTTGCCGAAACCCTCGATCCGTTCCTTCAGCCAGCCCGCCTCTTCGGGGTTGGAGATGTGCATGTACTGCAGCGCGAAGGTGCCGCAGTAGGTGCGCTGCACGATGCTCAGGATCTCGCGCATCGAGGCCGTCTCCAGTCCCAGCACGTTGTCGATGAAGATGGGCCGGTCCATATCGGCCTCGGTAAAACCGTAGGATTTCGGGTCAAGCTCCGGGTGGGGCGTATTCTCGCGCATGCCCAGCGGGTCGAGATCCGCCACCAGATGCCCCCGGATGCGGTAGGCACGGATGATCATCAGCGCGCGGATACTGTCGAGCACAGCGCGTTTGATCTGATCGTCGGTCACCTCGACACCCGCAGCGGCGGCCTTCGCCTTGATCTTGTCGCCCGCGCCCTTGACTTCGGCCTCCGGCGCCCATTCACCGGTGAGCGCTTGCGTCATCTCATCGCCCGGTTGCGGCGGCCAGTCGCTGCGCGCCCAGCTTGGGCCCGAGGCCTCGCGTTTCACCGCAACCTCATCATCCCCCATCGCCTTGAAGAAGGCCCGCCAGGCATCATCCACCGCATTGGGATCACTGGCGTATCGCGCGTACATCTGTTCGAGGTACTCGGCGTTGTGCCCCTGCATGAAGGAGGAGGCATGGAACTGGTCGTTGGGGGTGTGTTCGGTCATGGGGTTACCTCATGTGGGTTGGGACCGTATTGGTTGGGGCCAGGATATGACGGGGCCACCCAGAGATATCGCGCTGCGAAGGTGGCTACACTGCCGACAAAAAAAGTTGCGGCAAAGAACTGTAAGGTAATCTTGTTGTGTTCAAGATGGACCAAATGGAGTATCGACATCGCCATAAAAAACAGTCCAGCGGCGCATAGACCACTCCGGCCATTCTGATTGGCAAACGGATTGGACGAGAAAATACTGAATGGATTAATCGGCGGGACGTGCAAAGGGCTAGTGTCGCGATGCCTTTTTGCTGCCACGTTGGCTACGACAAAAACAGCTATGGCGACGCCAAAAGCGCCTATGATTAGTGAAAGAGCGCCTGAAGCAAACAACGAAAGCGCATTGATCACGATCATCGTTGCCAAGCTGGTAAGATAGCCTGTTCTAAATCTCTGCGCAGGCATTCGCCCGTGTCTTGAAAAGAGATCAACAAGCAACTGCCTTGCATTTTGCTGAAGGGCGGTCATCTTGCGCGACCTCCCGCCCGGCGGCACTGCCGGGCAGCCCCCGACCGCCCCCCCGGGCGGGGGCTTTCAGCCCCGAGCCCGCGGTCGGGGGCTGCCCTCATTTCATAGGTCCAGCGGTTGATCACAGACCGGGGCTCGGCTTGTCGGGATGGCGTACTATGCCGTCGGGCTTTTACCGCACGCATGCTGAGACAAGGCCGGGGCTCCGCCCGTTCGGACCTCAAACGCTCCACTGGAGCGTTTGCCTCGCGTATGCTCGGATCGGACCTGCGCCGGGGCTCCGCCCGTTCGCCGCTCGAAAGCGCCACTGGCGCTTTCGCCTCGCTTATGCTCGGATCGCGGCTCACCCCCGTTCAATCGCCTCTTTTACGGCTTCGCCCAGCGTCGCGGGGCTGTCGGCCACCACAATTCCGGCGGCGCGCATGGCTTCGATCTTGTCTTCGGCGCCGCCCTTGCCACCGGCGACGATGGCTCCCGCATGGCCCATGCGGCGACCCGGAGGGGCTGTGCGGCCCGCGATGAAGCCGGCTGTGGGCTTCCAGCGGCCCTTCTTCTTTTCATCTGCCAGGAACTGCGCTGCATCCTCTTCGGCGCTGCCGCCGATTTCTCCAATCATGATAATGCTTTGCGTCTCATCATCGGCCAGAAACATTTCCAACACGTCAATGTGCTCGGTGCCCTTGATCGGGTCACCGCCGATGCCCACCGCCGTCGACTGGCCATAACCCAGATCGGTGGTCTGTTTCACCGCCTCATAGGTCAAAGTGCCCGAGCGCGAGACGACGCCGCAGGAGCCGCGCTTGTGGATGTGGCCGGGCATGATGCCGATCTTGCAGGCATCGGGCGTGATCACCCCGGGGCAGTTGGGGCCGACGAGCCGCGAGGCGGAGCCTTCCAAAGCCCGCTGCACCTTCATCATGTCCAAGACCGGTATGCCTTCGGTGATGCAGACGATCAGCTCCATCTCGGCGTCGATGGCTTCGAGGATGGAATCCGCGGCAAAGGGCGGCGGCACGTAGATCACGCTCGCATTCGCCTCCGTCTTCGCCTTCGCCTCATGCACCGAGTTGAAGACGGGCAGGTCGAGGTGCGTCTGGCCGCCCTTGCCCGGGGTCACGCCGCCCACCATCTGGGTGCCGTACGCAATGGCCTGTTCGGTGTGGAACGTGCCCTGGCTGCCGGTCAGCCCCTGACATATGACTTTGGTGGTTTCATCGATGAGTACGGCCATGATGTGTCCTTTTGACTTACAAATTTGAGGCGCCGCAGGCGGCGGGCGTTGGGGTGCGAGGGCTCATTGCTTGACCTCCGCGGGTTGCGCGAGAAATGTGATCTGGTGCAGCTTGGCACGGCCCGTAAGCGCGCTGAGCAGGGTCGGAATCGGGTACGCAAGCTCATAGTACGCGCGCTTGAGCTTTTGCCGCACCAGCGCCAGCCCCTTGGGCCGGAAGCGGGTCGCGGTCTGGAGTGCCACGCCCTCGGGCTCATTGCCCTGTTCGATGAGTGCGGGCTGTACCTGATAGACGCGCATCGTGCGCGCCACGGGCGAGGCATTGAAGTTGAAGAGCAGGTTGTCGATGGTGATGTCGAAGGGCCGTTCGGCCAGAAAGCGTTCCGCCGCATCGCGGGTCAGCATATAGCCCGCTGCCCCAACGTGCCGCGACAAAAGCCGCGTGATCCGCCGCCCGCGATAGCCTTGCCCCTCGGCGCCCAAGAGCACCTTGAGGCTGCGGGCGCGCCAGCGTTCGAGCTTGACCATATCCGCATCCGCCGGCCACCAGCTGAGATCCTCCAGCCAGGCGCCCAGCTCGGGCGCGATGAAGATATCGTCCTCCATCACCAGGCAAAGCACGGCGTCAGAGGCCAGAAACCGCTCCCAGACCTGCGCGTGGCTGATGGTGATCGCCATATTGCTGTCGTGGAAGAGGCCCCACGGCCCGTCGGGCCGACAGTGGCGCAGCATCTCCTCGCGCGGATGCTCCGCCATGTCGAAGGCGGGGTGGAACTGGGCCTCGACACCGGCCTGCGCCAACTCCGCCTGCATCCGTGCCCGGCGTTCCTCTGCGCGGGCGAGGTTGATCATCTCGATATGCAGCCGGGGTGCCATCTCTCAGAGCGCCTCCCAATCCGCGGGCAGCCGGTCGACGGCCATGAAGGTCTGGCCCGCGCGTGTGCCGACGTGCACGACCGCGACGCGTCCGCGCAGCAGTTCGCGGCCCTCGATCAGTGCCGTCCCCGGCTCCGCCTCATGGGTCGCGGGCAGGTCGATGGCAAACCCGAAGACCGGCGGCGTGGACATCTTTTCGCGCAGCGCGGCAATGGCGGCCTCGGTGTGATCGCCATCGAAGGCCACTTCGCAGCGCCGCTCGATCTCCTCGGGCATACCCGGCGCAGGCGCCAGCGTCTTGTCCCAGAAGATCAGCGTGTAGGGCAGCGGCGCGCCGTCGCGCGCCTGCATGTTCATCTGCACTTCTTCCGCAGTCTGTCCGGCGGTGAAGCAAAGCGTGGTGAAACTGGCAATCGCACTCTCTGCGACCGAGTTCGCTGAAGCCGCGCCGGCGAGGGCCAGGGGTATGAGCGCCGCCCGGATCATGTCGCCCCCGGCTGGAAGAGGATCAGCGCATAGCGGTACCAGCCAACGCTGACGGTGCGTTCGGTGGCGATGATGGCCGGCGGATCGGTGGGGATGGACCAGGCTTGTTCGATGTTTCGGCCAAGCGGTTCAGGGTCGATCGCGCGGGCGCCGGGGTAGGTGGCGGCGACATAGTTCTGAAACCGTGTCGTCTGACCAGTGCGGGATTCCGCCTGTACGAGGCACATGGTGTCGGAGACCGCCACCGCCGGGCGGCTGTCGTCGATCACATAGGCGCGGGCCCCGGGCGTGCGTTCGGGCAGCGGCACATAGCCCGCGGCGCGGAGCGCTGCATCGTCACGCGGGCCGGTGGTGCAAAACCGATCAAACGCATTGACCATGAGCGCCGGGCTCGACTTGGGCACCAGATTGCCGCGCCACGTGTTCCGCAACTCGGCAGTGTCGGGCGAGACGCCTTCGGCAGAGCAGGCCGCGAGACCGGCGCAGAGCGATATGGCGGCCAGCGCGCGGATCATACCCGATACGTGCTGTAGAAGACCGCTGTCCCGTTCTCGGCACAGCCCTGGTCGGTCGCGGAATTCACACCGATGGCGAGGCCGATCGGGTTGGTCGGGTCTTCGTAGGTCACGCAATCGGCGCCAGCGCCGGGGATCACGCGGCGCGCGAAACCAGGGAAGATCTGCGGTACCAGACCATCGAGAAGCGCGCTGCCTTGCGTCACGCCCATATGTCGGGTCGTGACAATGCAATGCTGCGGCATCTCGCCATAGTAGAGCTCGACTTCGACGGTATCGGCGGGTGCGGTGAAGATGTGCGTGGTGTCGGAGTTCACGCTGCTGCGCTCGACCCTTTCGCTGAAGCCGGCCTGCCGGAACCACGCGGCGCGCGTTGCCCCCGCGGCCCCTTCGGTGAGGCAGTATTGCAGCGCCAGACCGGTATTGGCCCAGACCGCCTCCTCGAAGGTCTGAGGCAGCGCGGGTGTCGCAATGGCCAGCGCGCCTGAAACGATCACAAGACGTGCCACACCAAGGCCGCGAGCCAGCAGATCGCGCGCAGGCCGTCCCCGTGGCGCGCCATCAGGATGGTGCTGCCGATATGTCAGCGTGCCGGGCGAGGGCCTATTCACGGCCGTCGGGCGCATCCCGATTGACACTGCAGAAGCGGTGCGGGGAAGTCCGGCGGTAGTCTTAGTGTCTCTCATGAGCTGCTTCGTGGTCCGCTCAGTTGTAGATCAACTCAGCGATGTCTTCCTTTGGGACGGGTGGAGAAATCAGAACGATACGGCGCGTCTGGCCGGCACTGCGCCGTACATCATGCGTGAACACGCTGCCGTTCCTCAGATGATAGGCGGAGTGAAAAAAGGAGCTTGTGAGTTTCTCCCGGGGCTGCCCGCCCGTTCGGCGGACGGCCTCGGTCAGAAACTGCGAGCCGACCGCCGCCGCATCGGGCGAGCCCAGAAAAGCGACGCCGCACGCATTCTTGAAACGGTCCGACGCACGCACGGAGGTCAGAGGCTTGTCGCCCGGCGCTCTGTAGATCGTGCCGACGCTTTCTCGTGTCGCGAGTTGAAGACCACGACGCGTGACCGCTGCTTCGTACCCGCTGAAGCTCGGCAGGGTCCGCAGACAGGTCTCCGAGAACAGATCGGCCGGCGTCGCGGTTTCGGCGACAGAGAACGTCGCCGCGGCAATCTGCTGCTCAGAAGGCCCGCACGCACCGAGGCCGAGGAGGCCCGCCAGGACCAGAGGGAAGGTCACGCGCATCGCTGCTCAGCCCTTCACGGCCTTCACGATTTTCTGGGCGCCATCTTTCAGATCGTCGGCGGCGATCACGTCCACGTCCGAATTGTTGATGATGTCTTTGCCCTGCTGTACGTTGGTGCCTTCGAGCCGCACCACAAGCGGCACCTTCAGGCCCACTTCTTTCACGGCGGCCACCACGCCCTCGGCGATCACGTCGCAGCGCATGATGCCGCCGAAGATGTTGACCAGGATGCCCTTCACGTTGGGATCGGAGGTGATGATCTTGAAGGCCTCCGTCACCTTCTCCTTGGTCGCCCCACCGCCCACGTCGAGGAAGTTGGCGGGCTCCGCCCCGTAGAGCTTGATGATGTCCATGGTCGCCATCGCAAGGCCCGCGCCGTTCACCATGCAGCCGATCTCACCGTCGAGCGCGATGTAGTTGAGGTCGTACTTGCTGGCCTCCAGTTCCTTGCTGTCCTCCTCGGTTACATCGCGCAACTCGGCAATGTCGGGGTGGCGGTAGATCGCGTTGCCGTCAAAGCTGACCTTGGCATCGAGCACCTTGAGATCGCCGCTGTCGGTCACGATCAGCGGGTTGATCTCGAGCATCTCCATGTCCTTTTCCAGAAAAGCGTTGTACAGCAGCCCCATCAGCGCCACGCATTGCTTGATCTGCTTGCCCTCCAGCCCCAGCGCAAAGGCGATGCGGCGGCCGTGATAGGCTTGGTAGCCGGTGGCCGGATCGACGGAGAAGCTGAGGATCTTTTCCGGCGTTTCTGCCGCGACTTCCTCGATGTCCATGCCGCCCTCGGTGGAGCAGACGAAAGAAATGCGGCTGGTCTGACGATCCACCAGCAGGGCGAGGTAGAGTTCGGTCTCGATCCCCGAGCCATCCTCGATATAGATCCGGTTGACCTGTTTGCCCGCGGGACCGGTCTGATGTGTGACCAGCGTGCGGCCCAGCATCTTCTTCGCCTCTTCGGCGGCCTCTTCCACAGATTTCGTCAAGCGCACGCCGCCCTTCTCGCCCGCGTCGGCCTCCTTGAACGAGCCCTTGCCGCGGCCGCCTGCGTGGATCTGTGCCTTGACCACCCACATCGGTCCATCCAGCGCACCCGCAGCCGTCTTGGCTTCTTCTGCCCGCAGGACCACCCGACCATCGGAGACCGGCGCGCCGTAGCTGCGCAACAATGCTTTTGCCTGATATTCGTGGATGTTCATGGAAAAGAGTCCCGTGCTGTTGGATCGGTGTCCCAGCCGGTATACGACAGGATATTACATCGAGGTAAAGGGTTTTTGCCTGATATCGCAGATGGGTGCGGGAAATCTGCTTTTTGTGATCACAGCATTTTTAGGTGTGATCACAAATTTTTCCATCCCGCGCCGACTCAGGCACCACCGGGGTGCGTATGAACCGGAACCGTCGCGTTTGCGTACACAGTCTCATACCCTCACTGCAACTCTTCAGACGTACAACATGGCAGACTTGGCCCAACTCAAAAAGCTTGACCCACGCACCAGTTGGACAGGGTTTCTTCTGGCCAGCGGTGCCGTTCTGACCGTTGTCTTCATCCTGCTGGAGCCCGGCCCCTCGCGAGGTCTGCCGAAAGCGAAGGTGGTGCTGTTCTGGCTGGCGCATGTGGTGGGGGCGCTCATCTGCCTGCAAGCCGCGCAGCTTGCGCTTCAGCGCAGCACATGGGTGCGGAGATGGCCGCCCGTGCCGCAAGTGTTTGTCGGAGGACTGACCGGCTCAATCCTCTTTGCCCCGCTGGCGCTCGGCCTCGATTGGCTGCTTGGGGTCGCGGTGCTGACCGATGACGCGCGTGAGCCGTTCGGGGCGGCGCTCGTTGGAGAACTGGCCGCTCTCACGCCCGTGGTCACGATCACATGGCTGGCGCTGAACGCGACGCGGCTTCTCAGGCTTCCGGCCCCCGCTGTGATGGCCCGCCCCGCCGCTGGCTTCTGGGCCAAGGTCCCCCCGCATCTGGGGCGCGATCTTGTCGCGCTCAGTGCCGAGCTGCATTACCTGCGCGTCTACACTGTGCGGGGTGAGGCGCTCATCCTCTACGGCTTCGGCAAGGCCATTGCCGAAGCGGATCAGGGGGTGCAGATACACCGGTCGCATTGGGTGGCGCTCGCCCATGTCGAACGGATCGGGCGCGAGGGGCGCGAGGGCGTCTGCCATCTCGCCGGCGGGCTGCGGCTGCCAATAAGTCGACGGTTTCGCCGTGCGATGGAGGAGAGAGCCGCGGGGGCCACCTGACCACTCGTGCATCCCGCAGCCCATTTGTGCAAAACCGCTGGTCCCGTCGATAGACCCGGCCATGCTCTGCCGCATCCCACGAGGCAACATGGAGGTCGGGACCTTATGACATCTTACAACACGATCCGGGCAGCGGTACTTCTGTCCTGCGCCGCCTTCGGCGCAGAGGCGCAGGAGGATGTGTCGGGCTTTTACGGAGGGCTCTTCGGCGGCCTCTCGGCCTTGCAGGAGGATGACTTCACCCTCGGCGGCAGCACGACGACGCTGAATTTCGACAGCGGTGCCATGGCAGGGCTGTCGCTGGGCTATGACTACGGCGGCAGCCCGTGGCGCTCCGAGATCGAATTCGCCTACCGAACGGGGGATGCCACAGATTTTTCGGGCGGGGCGGGAAGCGGCGGCGATCTGGCGTCCACATCGCTGATGATCAACGGGTACTACCAGTTCGCGACCCGGTCCGCCTGGCAGCCCTATGTCGGCGCGGGGCTGGGCGTGGCCACGGAAATCGATTTCGACATCGAAGGCGGAAGTGCTGCCGGTGAGTATTCCGACAGCGGTGTGTTCGCAGCGCAGATCATGGCGGGCGCGCGCTATGCGGTCTCGGACCGGGTGTCTCTTTATGGCGAGCTGCGTTACTTCACCGCCGGATCGCCCGATCTGGAAACGGATGCCGGGCAGGTGCTGGCGGTCGACTACGACACGCTGGATCTGCTTGCGGGTGTGGTCTTCCGGTTCTGACACAAAGGGGCGGGTCTCCGAGCCCGCCCTTGCTTCTGACGTCGGCGTGGTCAGGCCAGTGCGCTGTCGATCCCCTTGCAGGCCTCCACCAGGCCTTTGACGGCGCTCACGGAACTGTCGAACATCGCCTGCTCGTCCTTGTTCATGGAGATCTCGACGATGCGTTCCACGCCGCCGGCGCCGATCACGGTGGGCACGCCCACGTAGAAGCCCTTCAACCCGTAGGCGCCATCCACATAGGCGGCGCAGGGCAGCACGCGTTTCTGATCCTTGAGATAGCTTTCCGCCATCTCGATGGCGGAGGTCGCCGGGGCGTAGAAGGCGGAGCCGGTCTTCAGAAGGCCCACGATCTCGGCACCGCCGTCGCGGGTGCGTTGCACGATGGCATCCAGTTTCTCTTGCGTCGTCCAGCCCATCTCGACCAGATCGGGCAGCGGGATGCCGGCCACGGTCGAATAGCGCACCAGCGGCACCATCGTATCGCCATGTCCGCCCAGCACGAAGGCAGTCACGTCCTTCATCGAGACATCGAATTCCGTGGCGAGGAAGTGGCGGAAGCGCGCGGAATCGAGCACGCCCGCCATGCCGCAGACCTTCTCATACGGCAGGCCCGAGAACTCGCGCAGCGCCCAGACCATCGCGTCGAGCGGGTTGGTGATGCAGATCACGAAGGCGTTGGGCGCATGGTCGCGGATGCCTTCGCCCACGGATTTCATGACTTTGAGGTTGATGCCCAGGAGGTCGTCACGGCTCATCCCCGGCTTGCGCGGCACACCGGCGGTCACGATGCAGACATCGGCACCTGCGATATCCTCATAGGACTGCGTGCCGGAGAGGGCCGCATCGAACTTGCCGGCAGGGCCGCTTTCCGCGATGTCGAGTGCCTTGCCCTCGGGCGTGCCTTCGGCAATGTCGAACAGGACAACGTCGCCCAACTCTTTCAGCGCTGCCAGGTGAGCGAGCGTGCCGCCGATTTGACCGGCGCCGATCAGCGCGATTTTGGGTCTTGCCATGGAATATGCTCCGCAATTGGGTTGAGATTGCGCTCTCTGCTACCGATTCACGCGAGATAGCGCAAGTTTGCTCCGGCGGTTGTCTTCGCCGCCGGGGTGTCGTGATCTGTGCGAGCCGAATCGCGGGGCAAGAGCCTGCGGACAATGGCGGCGGGAAAGGCCGGGACAATTGACCCTCGACTGGATGTTCTTTGTGATCGCTGGCCCCGCCGTGATCTTTGCTGGCATATCGAAAGGCGGGTTCGGCTCTGGCGCGGCCTTTGCCTCGGCCAGCGTGCTGGCGCTTGTCGTTGAACCGGGGTTGGCACTCGGGGTCATGCTGCCGCTTCTGATGCTCATCGACGTGGCGACGCTTGGCCCGTACTGGCGCAAGTGGGACGGGCAGGGGGTTGTGCTGCTGATACTCGGAGGGCTGCCGGGCGTCGCGCTCGGCGCAGCTCTCTACAAGGTTGCCGAGCCCGATGTCTTCCGGGTGCTGATCGGCGGGATTTCCCTGGCTTTCGTGCTTTGGCAGCTTGTCTTTGCCAAGCGGGTGGTGGCGCGCCCCGCGCGGCACTTGCCGCGATGGGCGGGGCTTCTGGCGGGGGTGACGGCCGGGTTCACCAGCTTTGTCAGCCATGCAGGCGGGCCGCCTGCCGCCGTCTATCTGCTGTCGAAGGCTCTGAGCAAGACGCAATATCAGGCCACGACGGTTCTGGTGTTCTGGGTGATCAATATCGCGAAATTCATCCCCTATGCCTTTCTGGGGATGTTCACCTACGAAACGGGGCTCGCCAATCTCGTGTTGGCCCCTTTCGCGCTTCTGGGGGCCTGGTTGGGCGTGCGCGCCCATCGACTGGTGCCCGAAGGTCTCTTCTTCGGACTGACCTATGTGCTGCTCAGCCTGACGGGGCTGAAGCTGATCTGGGACGGGTTGACCTGACCGCGTAGGCTGCGCCTTAAAGAGCCCTGAATATCAGGCGGGCCGATGGCCCACCTTGGATCGCTCAGGCGTCGTTGCCTTTGGCCGGCAGGGCTTCTGCCAAGGTCTCGTAGGACTGGCCAGAGGCCACCAGGCAGGTCAGACCGTTGGGTGTGGTCACCGTGATGGTCCAGGTGCCGGTCTCATCGGAGGCAAAGACCTCCACCACGGCGTTGTTGGCGCCGAGCCCCATGGATTGACGGCTTTCGCCGTACCCTTCGGCGAGCCGGTCGATAACGGCGTCGCGCGGTGCGCAGTTGCGGGCGTTTTGCGCCGCGGCGTCGGTGGTCGATGCAACATAGAGAGCGGCTGCCGCGCTGAGTGCTCCCAAATGCAGGATCTTGGTTGTGCGTGTCATACTCGTGTCTGCCTTCAATTCAAAAGGCGGCACCCGCTGTCATCTGGCCCAACCGGTTTTACCGGTGATGACCGGGCGGCCCCGGTTCAGTTTTGTGTCGATCCTATCCCGAACTTGGATGCGATCAGCGGCCGAGCTGTCGCGGTATTTTCCCGAATATTCGACGCGGTCACCATCCGCCGTAGGTTTGAAGTAATGGTTAATCGGCCGTCCGGGGATGCAGATAATTCGAAATTTGCTGCATTGCGGCACAATTTCCCTTGCAGTTTGTTTCAAAAAATGCCCCATTCCGCGCAATTTTGTGATCATAGCGATGAACCGGATTCACACCGATGCCTCAGCTTCCGCGCCCGTTGCGCTCTGTTCTTTACATTCCAGCCTCCAGGTCGCGGGCGCTTGAAAAGGCCCGCACATTACAAACCGATGCGATCATTTTTGATCTTGAAGATGCCGTGGCGCCCGACGAAAAGCCGGCCGCGCGCACCACTCTGGCCGAGGCGCTGGCGGCCGGGGGCTATGGAGAACGCCTAAAAATTGTGCGGATCAACGGGCTCGAGACCGACTGGGGCGCGGACGACGCGCAGGCAGCTGCAGAGATGGCTGCGGATGCAGTCCTGTTGCCAAAAGTCGACGGCCCTGCACAGCTCGACGCGCTTGCGCAGATCACAGGGGATACCCCGCTCTGGGCCATGATGGAGACTCCCCAAGGCATGCTCGCGGCCGCCGAGATCGCGGCCCATCCGCTCTGTCAGGGCATGGTGATGGGCACAAACGATCTGGCCAAGGACATGGGCACCCGGTTCCGGGCCGACCGTCTGCCGCTGATGACGGGCCTTGGTCTCTGCCTGCTCGCGGCCAAGACACATGGGGTGGCCATCGTCGATGGGGTCTTCAACGCCTTCAAGGACACCGACGGGCTTGCCGCGGAATGCGCGCAGGGCCGCGACATGGGCTTTGACGGCAAGACGCTGATCCACCCCGCACAACTCGAGGTCGCCAACGCCGCCTTCTCGCCCACCGAGGAGGAGGTCGACCTCGCACGTCGGCAGATCGCAGCCTATGATGAGGCGATTGCCGCGGGGCAGGCCGTGGCCGTGGTCGACGGGCGGATCGTCGAGAACCTGCATGTTGCAACCGCGCGGGAAACACTGGCAAAGATGGACGCGATAGCAGCTCTTAGCGCGGAGTAAGCCCATGGCCCTCATCATTGCCGGATTGATCCTCTGGACCCTTGCACACTACTTCAAGCGCCTGGCGCCCGATCGCCGGGCGGCCCTGGGCGATCCGGGCAAGGGGCTGGTGGCGGTTGGCGTTGTTGCCGGGCTGGTGCTGATGATCCTCGGCTATCGCGGCGCCGAGTTCATCTATGTCTGGCAGCCGCCCACCTTCATGGTGCATGTGAACAACACGCTGATGCTGATCGCCTTCTGGGTCTATGGCTCCAGCGCGGCCAAGACGGCCAAGGCCTGGCCTGCGTCAAAGATCCGGCATCCGCAGCTCACCGGTTTCAAGATCTGGGCCGCCGCACACCTGCTGGTGAATGGCGATCTCGCGTCGATCCTGCTTTTCGGCGGGCTTCTGGGCTGGGCCGTGGGCGAGGTGATCCTGATCAACCGCGCCGAGCCTCACTGGACGCCGCCCGAGCCTGCCGGCACAGCCACCTATGTACGCCTTGCGGTCATCAGCCTCGTGCTCTTCGGCCTTGTGGCGGCCATTCACAACTGGCTGGGCGTCTGGCCCTTCCCCGTCTGAGACCCGGAGACTGTCATGATCCTCTACCGCTTCCTCTCCGAAGAGGACACCTCGGCCTTCTGTCACAAGGTGACGGATGCGCTCAACAAGGGCTGGGCGCTTTACGGCAGCCCGACGCAGACCTGGGATCACGGAGCGGGCGTGATGCGCTGTGGGCAGGCGGTGACGAAAGAGGTCGAGGGCACCTACACGCCAGACACCAGGCTGGGAGAGCACTGATGGGCGTGAAGACCAATGTGGGCCGGTTCTTCGAGGACTACTCGCTCGGGCAGGTGATCCACCACGCCGTCCCGCGCACGGTCAAGATGGGCGAGCGCGCACTCTACCACATGCTCTACCCGGCGCGCCACGCGCTCTATTCGTCGGATCAGTTCGCACAGGGCTGCGGGCTGCCGTTCTCGCCGCTCGATGATATGGTCGCCTTCCACGTGGTCTTCGGCAAGACCGTCCCGGATGTCTCGCTGAATGCCGTGGCAAACCTTGGCTACGCGCAGGGGCGCTGGATCACGCCCGTGTGGCCCGGCGACACGCTGCGCGCGGTCTCCGAGGTGATTGGGCTCAAGCAGAACTCGAACGGCAAGACCGGCGTCGTTTGGGTGCGCACGACGGGGCTCAACCAGCACGGTGAGACGGTGCTCGAATACGTGCGCTGGGTCATGGTGCGCAAGCGCGACCCCGGGGCCGCTGCGCCCGAGACGGTGGTGCCGGATCTGCCCGAGGCGGTGGCCGCGGAGGATCTGGTGATCCCCAAGGGCCTCGATTTCACGAACTACGACGTCACGCTGGCGGGCGAGCCGCACCGCTGGGGCGACTATACGGTGGGCGAACAGATCGACCATGTGGATGGTGTCACCGTCGAGGAGGCCGAGCACATGATGGCCACGCGGCTCTGGCAGAACACGGCAAAGGTGCATTTCGACACCTCCGCGCGGCCCGATGGGTCCCGCCTGATCTATGGCGGCCACGTGATCTCCATGGCCCGCGCGCTCAGCTTCAACGGGCTTGCGAACGCGCAGATGGTCGTGGGACTGAACGGTGGCGCGCACGCGAACCCCTGCCTTTCAGGCGATACCATCCGCGCCTGGTCGGAAGTGCTCGACAAGGCCGAGACACCGGCGCCGGGCGTCGGTGCCCTGCGGCTGCGGCTGGTCGCGACGAAAGGGGGCGACCCGTTCCGTCTGAAAGGGGGGGATGGCAAATACTTGCCGAATGTTCTGCTCGATCTGGACTACTGGGCGTTGTTGCCCATGTAAACCAGCGGGCCTTGGTGCCCGTCTGAAGGAAAGATTTGAGTATGCGGATCATTTTTCTGAGCCTTTTTTTCGCCTGTACCTCCCTCGTCAGCCCATTGCAGGCGCAGAGCCGTGAGGACACCTTTGTCGAGGCCAACGTGCTTGCCATTCTCTATCACGAGATGGGCCATGCGCTGATCGACATCCTGCAGTTGCCGGTTTTCGGACAGGAAGAAGACGCCGCCGACGTGCTTAGCGTGTTGCTGATCCATGATCTCTACGAGGAAGAGGCCGCGGCGGGCATCATTTATGACGCCGCCTTCGGTTTTCTGGGGGAGGCCGACTCCTACGAAGCGGCGCCTTGGGGGGTGCATGGCCTCGACCTGCAGCGGTACTACACTATGATCTGCCTCTTTTACGGCGCCAACCCGGACGCGCGGGAGGACCTCGCAGTCGAGTTGGAGTTGCCGGCCGAACGCGCGGAGACCTGCCCCGAGGAGTTCCAGCTCGCTTATGACAGCTGGGGGCCGGTGCTCGACGAGATCACCGCGGACGAGCCGGGCACGTCGATGACGCTGGAAGGCGCGGGCGACGATGTGATCGGGGTGCTGATGGTCGATGAGGTCGCGGCGCTGAACGAGGACTTCATCCTGCCGGTGGCGCTGACCTTCCGGGTCGAGGCCTGCGGCGAGGCGAACGGGTTTTATGATCTCGGCACCCGCGAGATCATCATCTGCAGCGAGTTGGACCCCTATCTGCGGAGCCTCGCAGGGTTCTAGACCAATTGACACCATGGGGATCGAACCAGAGGTCCCGCCCGACCCTGGCTGGGTGAGAAATGCGCTCCTCGTGCCGAACGCGCGCCTTTGGCGTGACGGGGAGGGCCCGAAGCGGGCCTCTCAAATCACGGTGCGCCGTTGTAGAAATTCGCCATATCAAATCGGGCCCGATTGCGTAATCTGGCCTCATGATACGCCTGCCCCTGCTCCTACCTCTTCTGTGCTGCCTGGCCGGAGGCCGCTCTGCGCTCGCCTGCCAGCTTGCGCTGGTGCTTGCGGTTGATGTCTCGGGCTCGGTCGATACGCGGGAGTATGACATCCAGATGCAAGGGCTGGCCGCCGCGCTGCGCGAGGGTGTGATCATCGACGCGCTGATCGAACAGGAGGCGCAGGTCGCCCTGATCCAATGGACCGGCTCGTCGCGCCAGCGCCAGACCATCCCCTGGACAGCCATCCGCACGGCGGAGGATGTGGCACGGCTCGCGGACGCTGTTGGTGGGAACCGCCGCGTCTGGCGCAACTACTCCACCGCCATCGGCGAGGCGCTTGTGGCCGCCGAGGAGGCCCTGCGCGCCGTGCCGCAATGCGCGCGCAAGGTCATCGACGTCTCGGGCGATGGCATCTCCAACGAAGGCATCCACCCGCGCGACCGTCATCCCGCCTTGGCCGAGATGGATGTGACGGTGAATGGGCTCGCCATCGAGACCGACGAGGAAGACCTGACGGGCTGGTTTTATGAAAACCTGATCCGTGGCGAGGGCGCTTTTGTTATGACCGCCAATGGGTTCGAGGACTATCCCGCGCAGATCCGGCGCAAGTTGCAGCGCGAGATCACCCGGCCGCTCAGCGGGTACAGAATTTGTGATCACGGCGCTTTCTCGTGTGATCACAGTTATCAGTTGATTAACGATTTTCGGTCAAACCGCGCCAAATAACCGCGGCTTTGCGGCGTTGCGGCACGTGACAAAGCCGTAATAAGCGGTAAAAAGAGCGGCAGGGAACCAAAAGGAATCTGCCATGGCCGATGTCAATCGGGGCAATCGCCCCTTGTCGCCACATCTGACGATCTATCGCCCCCAGCTGACCTCAATTACCTCGATTCTAACCCGCATCACCGGAAATGCACTGCTGATTTCGGCTTTGCTCGTGGTTTGGTGGTTCCTTGCCGCGGCCACCTCGCCAGAATACTTCGCCATCGCCAATGGCGTGTTGACCAGCTGGTTCGGCGATCTGGTGATGACGCTCTCGCTCTGGGGGCTGTGGTACCACACGCTCGCGGGTGTGCGGCATCTGATCTGGGATCAGGGCATCGGCCTCGATCTGGAGACCGCCTACAAGCTGGGCTACGGGGTGATCGGCGGCTCGGTGCTGTTGACGCTTCTGACCATCGCGATTGTTTGAGGAGGCTGCCATGAGCTATCTGACAGACCGCAAGCGCGCCGTGGGGATGGGCTCCGCCAAATCAGGTACTGAACATCACTGGTCGATGACCGTCAGCTCCGGCGCGCTGCTGATCCTGATCCCGCTCTTTGTCTTTACCTTCGGCCCGATGCTAGGCGCCTCCTACGAAGAGGTCACCGCCTATTTCAACCGCCCGTTCCCGGCGGTTGTGGCGGGCCTGACGATCATCGTGAGCTTCAAGCATTTCGCGGGCGGTGTGCAGGCGCTGCTCGAAGACTATGTGCACGGGCTCGCGCAGAAGATCTGTATCGTGGCGATGACATGCCTGTCCTACGCGGCCATGGCCGTGGGCCTCTATGCCGTTGTGCGCCTCGCGCTCTGACCCCAATGACGGGCGGTGCGCCGCTCAGATCCAGGAGACTGATCCATGGCTGAATACGAATATGAAACACATGAATATGACGTGGTGGTCGTGGGCGCGGGCGGCGCGGGCCTGCGCGCGACCCTGGGCATGGCCGAGCAGGGGCTGCGCACCGCCTGTGTGACCAAGGTGTTCCCCACACGTTCGCACACAGTGGCGGCCCAAGGCGGCATTGCGGCGTCGCTGAGCAACATGGGCCCGGACCACTGGCAGTGGCACATGTATGACACGGTGAAGGGCTCCGACTGGCTCGGCGACACCGATGCCATGGAGTACCTCGCGCGCGAAGCACCCAAGGCGGTCTATGAGCTCGAACATTACGGCGTGCCGTTTTCGCGTACCGAGGACGGCAAGATCTACCAGCGGCCCTTTGGCGGTCACACCACGGAATTCGGTGAAGGTCCCGCTGTGCAGCGCACCTGTGCGGCCGCCGACCGGACGGGCCACGCGATCTTGCACACGCTCTATGGTCAAAGCCTCAAGAACAATGCGGAATTCTACATCGAGTACTTCGCGATTGATCTCATCATGTCCGAGGACGGCATCTGCCAGGGCGTGCTGTGCTGGAAGCTCGACGACGGCACGCTGCACCTCTTTGCGTCAAAAATGGTGGTGCTGGCGACCGGCGGTTATGGACGCGCGTATTTCTCCGCGACTTCCGCGCACACCTGCACGGGCGACGGCGGCGGTATGACGGCGCGCGCCGGCCTCCCGCTACAGGACATGGAATTCGTTCAGTTCCACCCCACAGGCATCTACGGCGCGGGCTGCCTCATCACCGAAGGTGCGCGCGGTGAGGGCGGGTATCTCACCAATTCCGAAGGCGAGCGCTTCATGGAACGCTATGCGCCGCAGTACAAGGACCTCGCCCCGCGGGATTATGTCTCCCGCTGCATGACGATGGAGATCCGCGAGGGCCGGGGCGTCGGCAAGAACGGCGACCACATCCACCTCAACCTCAACCACCTGCCGCCCGAGACGCTGAAACTGCGCCTGCCCGGCATCTCCGAGTCCGCCCGCATCTTCGCAGGCGTGAACCTCAACAAGGAGCCGATCCCGGTGCTGCCCACCGTGCATTACAACATGGGCGGCATCCCGACGAACTACTGGGGTGAGGTGCTGGCCCCAACGAAGGACGACCCCGACCGCGTGTCGCCGGGCCTCATGGCCGTCGGCGAGGCCGGTTGCGCCTCAGTGCATGGGGCCAACCGTCTGGGCTCCAATTCGCTCATCGACCTCGTGGTCTTCGGCCGCGCCGCCGCGATCCGCGCGGGCAAGGTGGTCGACCCCGAGGCGCCCGTGCCGACGCCCAACAAGGCTTCGGTGGAGGCGGCACTCGACCGCTTCGACAACACCCGCCACGCCAAGGGCCACACGCCAACGGCCGAGTTGCGGCTCGAGATGCAGCAGTGCATGCAGAAAGACGCCGCCGTCTTCCGCGCCAATGACACGCTGGCCGAAGGCAAGAAGGCGATGGAAGAGGTGGCCGACAAATGGTCGGATGTGGGCGTGACCGACCGCAGCCTGGTGTGGAACTCCGACCTGATGGAGACGCTCGAGCTGGCGAACCTCATTCCCAACGCGGTCGCCACGATCGTCGGCGCCGAGGCGCGCAAGGAAAGCCGCGGCGCGCACGCCCATGAGGATTTCCCCGAGCGCGACGACCAGAACTGGCGCAAGCACTCGCTCATTTGGTTCAAGGGCAACAAGGCGTCCTTGGGCTATCGCGGCGTGCACGAACAGCCGCTCACCAGCCACAACGACGGCGGGATCGACCCCAAGAAGATCGCGCCCAAGAAGCGGACCTTCTGATGCGCTTTGCCCTCATCATTGGCGTCACCCTCGCGCTGACCGCTTGCGTCGAGGTGCAGCAAGCCACCGACCGCGCCGGCCGCGACACGGCGAAGACGATCCTGCCCGAGGCGCTCGCGCTCTACTTCCCGCAGGTGCCAAAGGCGCTGTTTACGCCCTTTACAAACTGCGTGGTGGATAATGCCGATGCCGCCGAGGTCCAGGCGCTGGCCGCCGACGCGATCACCGGGGTCGATCAGGGCACAGCGGACACGGTTCGCGCCGTGATCGCGCGCCCCGAGACCCAAAACTGCCTACGCGCTGCCGCTCCGGCCGCGCTTGGCACGTTCTAGACCGAACAGGAGACCCGAGACATGGTTCAATTGACCCTGCCCAAGAACTCCCGCATGACCAAGGGCAAAACCTGGCCCAAGCCCGAAGGTGCGAACAACCTCAAGAAGTTCCAGATCTACCGCTGGAACCCCGATGACGGCGAAAACCCCCGGGTCGACACCTACTTTGTCGATCTGGACAGTTGCGGCCCGATGATCCTGGACGCGCTGATCAAGATCAAGAACGAGATCGATCCCACGCTCACCTTCCGCCGCTCCTGCCGCGAGGGGATCTGTGGCTCCTGTGCGATGAACATCGACGGCATCAATACGCTCGCCTGCATCTACGGCATGGACGAGGTCAAAGGCGATGTGCGCATCTATCCGCTGCCGCATATGCCCGTGGTCAAGGACCTGATCCCCGACCTCACCCATTTCTACGCGCAGCACGCGTCGATCATGCCGTGGTTGGAGACCAAGACAAACCGCCCCGCGAAGGAGTGGAAGCAATCCATCGAAGACCGCAAGAAGCTCGACGGCTTGTATGAATGCGTGATGTGTGCCTCCTGCTCCACCTCCTGCCCCAGCTACTGGTGGAACGGCGACCGTTACCTCGGGCCAGCAGCCCTGCTGCACGCCTATCGCTGGATCATCGACAGCCGCGACGAGGCGACGGGCGAGCGTCTGGACGATCTGGAAGATCCGTTCAAGCTCTACCGCTGTCACACGATCATGAACTGCGCCAAGACCTGCCCGAAGGGGCTGAACCCGGCGGAAGCGATCGCGAACATCAAGAAGATGATGGTCGAGCGCGCCGTCTGACGACCGGCAAGATGGCGTCCCGGCCACAGGCGGTCGGGCGCCCGAAAGATGTTCAATTTTATCAACAAACCGTCTTGCGCTGAAGCGCAAAGCGTTCCATATGCGCCGCCAGACGCCAACGCACGCGCCTCTGTCCGGCGACCGGTTTACGTAGCGACGGTAACGTCTCCTTTTGGAACTCAGCGGCTTTTCGAAGCCGGGTCTACTGGAGATGACCATGAACGCCTACGTCACCGATTTTGCGGTGCGCATGCCTGCGCATGTGTCCCGTGCCGAAGCCTACATCGCAACCCGCTCGTTTGGCCGACCCACGCTTGTGCTGGATGTCGATGCTGTCGAGGCGCAGTATCGGGCGCTTGCGACCGGCCTGGGGCACGCGCGGATCCACTACGCCGTCAAGGCAAACCCGCAGGCCGAGATCATTAACCGTCTGGTGCGTCTGGGCTCGCATTTCGATGCGGCCTCCCGCGCGGAAATCGAGCTGTGCCTGGATCATGGCGCCGACCCTGCAAGGATCTCCTTTGGCAACACGGTCAAACGCCCGTCCGACATCGCCTTTGCTCATCGCGCGGGGCTCCGGCTCTTTGCGGCAGATGCGGAGGAAGAGCTTGAAAAGATCGCCAAGCATGCGCCGGGCGCGGAGGTCTATATCCGGCTGATCGTGGAGGCCTCGCAGGCCGACTGGCCGCTCAGCCGCAAGTTCGGCTGCAGCAAAGACAAGGCGCTGGACCTGCTGGGTGTCGCGAAGGCGCTCGGCCTGAACCCGCGTGGCTTCAGCTTTCACGTGGGCAGCCAGACCCGGCAGGCGGCGATGTGGGGCCCGACCCTCGATCACATCGCGCAGCTTTGGTCTGATGCCCAAGCCGCCGGGTTTGCGCTTGATCTGCTGAATATCGGCGGCGGGTTTCCCGCGTTCTATGGCGAGGCCATCGACGAGCCAACTGTGTATGCGGCCGCCGTGATGGACCAGATCCGCGCCCGCTTCGGCAATGTGCCCCATGTCATGGCGGAACCGGGGCGCGGCCTTGTCGCCGAAGCCGGGGTGATCGCCGCGGAGGTCCTTCTGGTCTCGCGCAAGTCGGATCGCGACCTGCATCGTTGGGTGTATCTCGACATCGGGAAGTTCTCGGGCCTGGCCGAGACCATGGACGAGGCGATCCGCTATCAGTTCGTGACCGCCCGCGGCGACGGCCAGACCGGCCCCTGCATCATGGCGGGCCCGTCCTGCGACAGTGCCGACGTGCTCTACGAGAAGAAGATGGTCGACCTGCCGCTCGATCTGGCCGGTGGCGACCGTATTCTGATCCGCAATTGCGGTGCCTATACCACCACATACGCGACCATCGGTTTCAACGGGTTCCCGCCGCTGGACGTGGTTGTCATTTGATCTTGAAGCGGCTTGCACAAACTGGCTGAATGGCGGGGCTCACCAGAATTGGTCCCGCCATGAACGCTCCTGCCGACGCTGACGCCCGCCGCGCCATCGCACCCGTCATCTGCTATCCGACCGAGGCCTTGCCAGGGCCGGATATGGCGCTGCTGACCGCGGCGCGACAGACGCTGACAAAGGTGGGCGAGGTCACAGTCCCGCCGCGGGAGGCCCGCTGTTTCGAGGTGCCGGCGGGCCATTTCTTCCGCATCACCAGCATCGAAGCGCCGCAGGTGGGTGACCTGAACCTGCACAACGCCGCCGACCCGACCGAGCGCTTCTACTCCGGCAAGGCGCGCGCGCTGCACGGCACTCATCTGAGCACCGGGGACCGGATGTGGTCCTCCTTCCCGCATCTGCGCCCGCTCGCGACGATCACGCACGACACCTTGGACTGGTATGGCATCGACGACTTCGGTGGGTCGGTCCATGACGTGATCGGCACGCGGTGCGACCCCTATACGCATGCGCTGCTGTCCGACGGCGCGCAGTATCACCACTGCTGCCACTCGAACCTGACGCGGTCGCTCGCGGCACATCTCGGCCTCCCGCGCGCGGACGCCGAGCCGCTTGTGCATGACGTGCTGAATGTCTTCATGTGCACCGGCTTCACCCGTGACACTGGGCAGTACTTCATGAAGGCCAGTCCCGTCAGGCCCGGGGACTATCTAGAGTTCTTTGCCGAGATCGACCTTCTCGGCAATCTCTCCGCATGTCCGGGTGGCGACTGCGGTTCTGAACACTCAAGTGATTTCGCACCGTGCGCGCCACTGCTGGTGGAAGTCTTCCGGCCTGCTGTGGACAGTCTCGCAGGTTGGTCGCCGCCGTCAGTCAATACTTACGACAGAAGCCACGGCCCCTGACGTTATCTTGCAAGACGGCTTGGATGCTGCGAGCCCGCCTCAGGCGATCATCAGATGCCTCGGCAGAACGGCGGCTGGTCCTTGCGGTTTGCCTGGGTCAGGGAAAGGCCGCCTCAAGAGCGATTTCCACCATATCCCCGAAGGTGCGTTCGCGGTCTTCAGATGGAAGCGCCTCCCCCGTTTTCAGATGATCCGACACCGTCAGAACCGCCAATGCGCGGCAGCCGTACCGTGCTGCGACGGCATACAATTCCGCCGCTTCCATTTCGACCGCGAGAACACCATGGCGGGTCATTTCCTCGTCGAGCCGCGGATGCTCGGAATAGAAGACGTCCGACGAATAAATCCCGCCGATATGAGTTGTGACGTTCTTCTTTTCAGATGCCACCGCGGCGGCGCGCAGCAATTCGAAATTCGCGCAGGGGGCGAAATTCAGCGGATGGAAGATATGCGTGGACGGAGTGGAGATCGTACTCGCCGTCATGGCGAGAATAACATCCCGAATTGCAACCGTGTCTTGCATCGCACCACAGGATCCAATTCGGATCAGCGTTTTGGCGCCAAAGTCGCGAATGAGCTCATTGGCGTAAATCGAGAGAGAGGGCATTCCCATCCCGGAGCCCTGGATGCTGACACGATGCCCCTTCCAGGTTCCGGTGAAGCCCAGCATGCCGCGCACCTTGTTGATGCATGAGACATCTTCGAGAAAGGTCTCTGCGGCCCATTGCGCGCGACTGGGATCGCCGGGCATCAGCACCGTTTCTGCGATATCTCCCGGCGAGGCTCCGATATGCGTCGTCATGGCGATCTCCCTTTCTTCGCGGCCTTGCCTGTACTGTCACCCAGCGGCCAGAAAAACAATATGACCCGGCGAGATACCATCGCCGGGTCGCACGCAATTCATCCGATAGGGGCTTCCTTGGATCAGAGCTCCATGGATTTTGGGTCTTTGCCTGCTGCTGTCGCCTCTTTGAACCATTTCGGCTGACGGCCTTTGCCGGTCCAGGTCTGAGTGCGATCAGCCGGATTGGCGTATTTCGCAACTCCGATCGGTTGCGAAGATTTCCTTTTTACACGCGTCGCGCGGGGTTTGCCATCTGTCAATTCGGACAGAGAGTATCCAAATTTCTGCGCCGCTTGCTCTGCCGCACGGCGGGCCTCCCGCATTTCTTTGTTGCGCAGGGTTTCCAGCGCCTTCTCAACGTCCTTTTGCAGCTTCTCCAGCTGCTTTTTCGTCATCGATTTCAGATCTTGGGGCATTCTGTTTCTCTTGAGAATTGAATGCCGCCGTGCTTAGAGCAAAAGGCTTGAGATGCAAAGGTCGCATTTTGTGTCTACTCGTTTAGGCGAATTAGCGTCTATTCCGCCGCGACAGCCTGCGGATCTGCAAGGGTCACAATGTCCATCATGATGGTATTGAGCTCGAAATCCTTTGGCGTATAGACTCGGGCGACGCCCATGGATTTGAGCCGCTCCGCATCGTCATCCGGAATAATGCCGCCGACAATAACGGGAATGTGACCGAGGCCCGCAGCGCGCATTTGGGTCATCACATCCTCGACCAGGGGAATATGGCTGCCCGACAGGATCGAAAGTCCGACCACATGGGCTTCGTCTTCCTGCGCGGCTGCCACGATCTCGGATGGTGTGAGGCGAATGCCTTCGTAGGCGATGTCCATGCCGCAATCGCGGGCGCGCACAGCGATTTGCTCGGCACCATTGGAGTGCCCGTCGAGGCCCGGCTTGCCGACGAGGAACTTGAGCCGGCGACCGAGCCTGTCGCTGACCGCATCAACGGCATCGCGCAGATCATCAAGCCCTTCGGTCTTGTTGGAACGCGCACCAGAGACGCCCGTCGGTCCACGATACTCGCCGTGCACCGCGCGCATCTCGGCAGCCCATTCGCCGGTGGTCACCCCGGCCTTGGCGGCGGCGATCGAGGGGGCCATGACGTTGCGGCCTTCCGCCGCCGCCGCCCGCAGATCGGCCAGGGCGCGGCGGACGGCATCGGCATCGCGTTCTGATCGCCAAGCGTCGAGGCGCGCGATCTGATCGGCTTCGACCGCCGGATCGACCACCATGATCCCGCCGTCACCCGTCATCAGCGGCGAGGGTTCGCCCTGCTGCCATTTGTTCACCCCAACGACGATGGTCTCGCCAGCTTCGATCCGGCCCAGACGGTCCGAATTGCTGTCCACAAGACGCGCCTTCATGTAGTCGATGGCCTCAATGGCGCCGCCCATGCCATCGAGCGTGGCAAGCTCATGCCGCGCGCCCGCCTTCAAGGCTTCGACCTTCGCGTCCACCGCCGGGTTGCCGTCAAAGAGGTCATCGAACTCCAGAAGATCGGTTTCATAGGCCATGATCTGCTGCATCCGCATCGACCACTGCTGGTCCCACGGGCGCGGAAGGCCGAGCGCTTCGTTCCAGGCCGGAAGCTGCACCGCCCGCGCCCGCGCCTTTTTCGACAGGGTCACGGCCAACATCTCGATCAGGATCCGGTAGACGTTGTTCTCGGGCTGCTGCTCCGTCAGACCCAGCGAGTTCACCTGCACCCCATAGCGGAAGCGGCGAAATTTCGGATCCTCCACGCCATAGCGCTCGCGGCAGATCTCGTCCCAGAGATCCACAAAGGCGCGCATCTTGCACATCTCGGTGACAAATCGGATGCCCGCGTTCACGAAGAAAGAAATACGCCCCACGAGCACGGGGAAATCCTCTGCCGGGACGCGCGGTTTCAGCGCATCCAGCACAGCCGTGGCAGTCGCCAGTGCAAAGGCCAGTTCCTGTTCCGGTGTCGCCCCCGCCTCTTGCAGATGGTAGGAGCAGACGTTCATCGGGTTCCATTTGGGCACGTTGGTATAGCAGTACTCGGCCACATCCGCGATCATCTTGAGGCTGGGCGCGGGCGGGCAGATATAGGTGCCGCGGCTGAGATACTCCTTGATCAGATCGTTCTGCACCGTGCCTTGCAGCTTGGAGACATCGGCGCCCTGTTCCTCGGCCACCGCGATATAGAGCGCCAGCAGCCAGGGCGCCGTCGCGTTGATTGTCATGGAGGTGTTCATCTGTTCCAGCGGGATCTGGTCAAACAGCGTGCGCATGTCGCCCAGATGGCTGATCGGCACGCCGACCTTGCCGACCTCTCCGCGGGCCAGCACATGGTCGCTGTCATAGCCCGTCTGGGTCGGCAGATCGAAGGCCACGGAGAGCCCCGTCTGGCCCTTTGCGAGGTTGCTGCGGTAGAGCGCATTCGACGCTTTCGCCGTGGAGTGCCCCGCATAGGTACGAATCAACCAGGGGCGGTCTTTCTGGACGTCGGACATGGCAACCTCATGAATCGCTCAAAGCAATTATATTACGCTGAGAGGTTGATATCTGGAACATTATGGCGTTGTCAATTCGCTGCGTTGCGGCGAGAGACTATTCTGCCGTCACGTGCCAGAGCATCTGCGTCGCTGACCGAAACCGGAACATCACCTCGAACACCCCGGTCTCTTCGACAGCGGTTGCCAGAAAGCCCTTTCGTTCATAGAGCGCCTTTGCCCGCGGGTTTGTATCGATCACATCGAGGCGAAGCGCGCGCTTGCCCAATCGCTGAACCTTGGCCTTCATCGCATCGAGCAAAACACCACCGATCCCCTGGCCGCGCGCATCGCTCCGCACGCAGATGCCATCCATGAGCAGGATGTCCGGGCTGACATCGCGGTCCACCACCGACAGGACGAGCCCGCGCCAGAGCCCGCCGACATAGCCGTATATGCGTTGAAGGTCGGGCAGATCGCCTCCTACAAGCGCGCCGTCTTCCGTCTTGAACCCGGCGATCCCGAGGATTCGTCCTTCGGCATCCCGTGCGACGAGGGCGAACCGCGGGTCCAGCACCGCCGCGAGGAACGTCAGGGCGCGCGCCTCGGGGCCCAGGTATCGCCCCAACTTGTGGCCGAAGGCCTGCCAGTAGAGCGCGGCGACCACCGGCCGTTCGTGCGGTTCAAATCCATCGCTCAGGGTGACATCCATGGATTTGATATTGTCCTCGCGGGCCGCTCCTGCAAGGGTCTGGCCATGACGCAGGTCGTTGAGATACCGCTTTGGCTCTTTGTGCTGATCGTGCTCTTTGCGGCTGTGACCTTAGCGTCGCACTTTCTTTTTCCTTCGGTGCGCTGGTTCTTCCGTCGCCGGTTGGAGCGCGCCGTCACCCGCCTCAACCAGCGGCTGACCCGGCCGATCGAGCCTTTCAAGCTCGCCCGCCGCTACGACATGATCCAGCGGCTGATCTATGATCCCGAGGTCAGCCGGGAGATTGCCAACCACGCAAGGACGAACAACGTCCCGGAGAATGTGGCCTTCGAGCGGGCCCGCGCCTATGCGCGGGAAATCGTCCCCAGCTTCAGCGCCTTTACCTACTTCAGTCTCGGAACGCGCATGGCGCGGCTGCTGGTCCGGTCGGTCTATACGGTCTGGACCGGGCCACGCAACGATGTGGTCATCGGCGAGATCCCGAAGGACGCAACGGTGGTCTTTATCATGAACCACCGGTCCAATATGGATTACGTTCTGGTCACTTATCTGGCCGCGCAGAGCTCGGCACTGTCCTATGCAGTTGGCGAATGGGCACGGGTCTGGCCGCTGAGCCAGCTTATTCGGATGATGGGGGCGTATTTCATCCGGCGTAAGTCGCGGGGGGGACTCTATCGCAAGATCCTGGCGCGCTATGTGCAGATGGCCATTGCCGGTGGTGTGGCGCAGGGGATCTTCCCGGAGGGCGGGTTGAGCCTGAACGGGCGCCTGATGCCACCCCGGCTGGGGCTGCTGTCCTATGTGATCGACGGCTATGATCCGGAGGGCCGGGACGTGGTGTTCGTCCCCGTCGCCATCAACTACGACCGGGTGCTGGAGGACCGGGTGCTGATCGCTGCGGGCAAGCGGGGGGACCGGCGGTTCGGGGCACGGATTTCGGTGGCCTTGAAATTCATCCTCAGCAAGTTCTGGCAGGGTTTGCGGGGGCGCGTTACGCGGTTCGGCACAGCAGCGGTGGTCTTCGGTGCACCACTTTCCTTGCGGGAGTTTGGTGCGGACAGACCCGTCGAGGAGCTGGCGGAGAGCCTGATGGACCGGATCTCCGATGTCATGCCGGTCCTTGTCGTGCCACTTGTCTGTCACGTCATCGGGGATCAGGAGGCGCCGGTGCCGGAAGCTGCGCTGGTCGAGGCTGTTCGTGATCTCGCCCGCCCGCTGTCCTCGCGGATGCCCGAAGGCGCGCTCGACACGTTGCCGGAGGCGGTGCGCGACGCGCTGCTGCAATTGCGCAAGCACGGGGTGCTGGAAGAGACAGCGGTAGGCTGGAAGGCGTCAGCGGATCAGGATGCGGTTGTGCAGTACTACGCCAATTCGGTTGCGCATCAGTTGGAGAACAGCGCAACTGCGGCATAAAATTCTGCGTTCGCGAAGTCATAAAATTACAAAAATGACGCTTCAGATGTTGCAATGTTGCGCAACACTGCATATCCAAGCCTCAGGCGCCGCGATTCTGCATCGCGGCATAGTTATCAGTATGTCGTTCAGCAGGAGGCTCATATGGCACTGGACACCACCATCGCGCACTACGAGGCGCCAGAGAAAGACCTATATGAGATGGGAGAGATGCCTCCCATGGGTTACGTGCCCAAGCAGATGTACGCTTGGGCCATCCGCCGCGAACGTCATGGCGAGCCTGATACGGCAATGCTGCAAGAAGTGGTCGACGTGCCGGAACTCGACAGCCAGGATGTGCTTGTCCTCGTGATGGCGGCGGGCGTGAACTACAATGGTGTCTGGGCCGCTTTGGGCGTGCCGATCAGCCCGTTCGATGGTCACAAGCAGCCTTATCACATCGCGGGCTCCGATGCCTCTGGGATTGTCTGGGCGGTGGGCGACAGGGTGACCCGCTGGAAGGTGGGCGACGAGGTCGTGATCCACTGCAACCAGGATGATGGCGATGACGAGCACTGCAACGGCGGCGACCCGATGTATTCGCCCAGCCAGCGGATCTGGGGATATGAGACCCCGGATGGATCGTTCTCGCAGTTCACCCGCGTGCAGAGCCAGCAGCTCATGCCGCGCCCAAAGCATCTGACCTGGGAAGAGGCGGCCTGCTATACGCTGACACTGGCGACGGCCTATCGCATGCTCTTTGGTCATGAGCCGCATGACCTCAAGCCGGGCCAGAACGTGCTGGTCTGGGGCGCCTCGGGCGGTCTTGGCTCTTACGCGATCCAACTGATCAACACAGCGGGGGCCAATGCCATCGGTGTGATCTCGGACGAAAGCAAGCGGCAGTTCGTCATGGATCTGGGCGCCAAGGGCGTGCTGAACCGCAAAGACTACAACTGCTGGGGGCAGCTGCCGACCGTGAACACACCGGAATATGGCGAGTGGTTCAAGGAAGCGCGCAAGTTCGGCAAGGCGATCTGGGACATCACCGGCAAGGGTGTGAACGTCGACATGGTGTTCGAGCATCCGGGTGAGGCGACCTTCCCGGTCTCCACATTCGTGGTGAAGAAAGGCGGCATGGTCGTGATCTGCGCCGGGACCACGGGGTTCAACCTGACGTTCGATGTGCGCTACATGTGGATGCACCAGAAGCGTCTGCAGGGCAGCCACTTTGCGCATCTGGCGCAAGCCTCGGCCGCGAACAAGCTGATGCTTGAGCGACGACTCGACCCCTGTATGTCCGAGGTCTTCACCTGGGCCGATCTGCCGCAAGCGCATATGAAGATGATGCGCAACGAGCATAAACCCGGCAACATGTCGGTTCTGGTTCAGGCGCCGACCACGGGACTGCGGACCTTTGAAGACGCGCTGGAGGCCGGTCG
Source organism: Roseobacter sinensis (assembly GCF_025755255.1). Taxonomy (GTDB): domain Bacteria; phylum Pseudomonadota; class Alphaproteobacteria; order Rhodobacterales; family Rhodobacteraceae; genus Roseobacter; species Roseobacter sinensis. Next base: position 112,418 of record NZ_JALIEB010000007.1, read on the forward strand.
TTAACCCGCGATCTCTATGGTTTACCGAAGACAGGCGCTCGCGAATCACGTATGTGTTACGCGAGTGTTTCCCGTTATGGTTGTGACGCTGTTTAGTATCAACGACTTACGATTTTGGGTCTCACCATTTCTGGGGAGTACATAACCGCGAATTTTCAGCAGACGTTCATACATGTTAGAGTTGTATTAATCTTTCGTTAACCTTTAAGAGGCGAGTCTGCTATGCGAAGTGATTGGATTTTGGACGTTCTCACGGACTTGAAGACATTTGCGACTGCAAACGACCTGCCGGTGCTGGCCGAGCAGTTGGATGACACCGCGATTGTTGCTCTTGCCGAGATCGCCGCCCTTCACGAGAGGACGCAGGGCACGGCACATGGTAGCGAACACGACGGTGGAGGAAGTTTTGGCGGAGCTGGAGCGGGCGGACACGCTTGAATCCATCGAGGATGCCATCTTCACGCTCAGACAGCACTTCCAGGTTCAGAACATGGTCTACCACTGGGTGGACAGTGCCGGCGAACAGTACGGCTATGGCACCTACCCGCTGGACTGGGCCGCACGATATCAGGAGCAGAACTACATTCGGATCGATCCGGTCATCGCGGGCTGCTACAAGCGGTTCCACCCGGTCGATTGGAAAAAACTGGACTGGTCAGGCAAGGCGGTCCGGGCGTTCAAGGCAGAGGCAGTTGAATACGGCATAGGCAATCAGGGCTACTCCATTCCGATTCGTGGACCTAATGGGCAGTTCGCCCTGTTTACCGTGAATCACACCTGCGACGACGAGGAATGGGAGGCCTTTACGGAGAAGAACCGGCGCGAACTCATCCTGATCGCGCATTATTTTAACCAAAAGGCGCTCGAGTTCGAACCGAACCGGGCGCCGGAAGAATCGCAGCCGCTCTCGCCGCGCGAGATCGACGCCATGACCTTGCTTGCGATCGGGTACAGCCGTGCCCAAGTCGCTGAAACGCTTTCGATTTCGGAGCATACGCTGCGGGTCTACATCGAAAGCGCGCGGTTCAAACTGGGGGCGTCGAACACCACGCACGCGGTCGCACGCGCCCTCAGCCGCGGATTGATCGTCGTTTGAAACGGCCCTCGTCCCCGCCCTGATCCGTTAACGCCACGCGCGTTTCGGTTTGGTGGCGTTAAACAAGCTCAAGCTACTCCTTTGGTCACGCCTTGCACTGATCAAAGGAAAACACATGCTTCGTTACATCTACGCTGATCAACTCGCCCGTCATCCGAAACTCGCGGCTTCCATGTTCAAAGACCGCGCGGATCAGTTCAAGACGCGGTTGGGATGGGAGGTGAGCGTCGACGATACGGGTGCGGAGCGGGATGAATACGACGCGATGAACCCGCTCTACGTGATCTGGGAGCTTCCCGACGGCACCCACGGCGGTTCGATGCGCTTTCTGCCGACGACCGAGCGCACCATGGTCAACGATCATTTCACCCATCTGATCGGCGGTGGCACGATCACCAGCCCGCTGATCTGGGAATGCACGCGATTCTGCCTCAACCGCGAAGCGCCGAGCCGTGTCGCAGCCGCGCTGATGCTGGGCGGTGGCGAGATCATGAACGGCTTCGGGGTCAGGCACTTCGTCGGCGTGTTCGATGCGCGGATGGTGCGCATCTACCGCATGATCGGATCCTCGCCCGAGGTTCTGGGTACCGAAGGCAAGGGGCGTGATGCGATCAGCGTCGGTCTTTGGGAGTTTGCGCCGGAGGCACAGGCCAAGGTCGCGGCGCGGGCGGGTGTTTCGCTGGAACTCTCACGCCTGTGGTTCGACCGCGCTTTCGGCCGCGGCGTTGCGCGCCAACTGGCCTGCGCCGGCTAAACCAGCCAAGGTGACATCTGGCACCTGCGGCGCGGCCCCTGTAGGGTCGCGCCATGTCCGTTCCGACGCTCACTTTTTCCGACGACCAGGCCGGGGCTTATGACAGCGTCACGGAGGTGCTGCGCAGCGCCGGTGTCGATCTTGACGATCAACTCCTGACCCCGCCCAAAAGTGCCGCCACGGCGGTCATGGCCATCACCGGCAAGGCCGGATCGGGCAAGACGCTGCTTCTGGCCGAGCTTTACAAGGCGCTGAAGGCCGCAGGCGTCGAGGTCGTTTCGGGCGATTACGAATCCCGCAAACGCCGTGACAAGCGGACCCTTGCCATACTGGCGCCAACCAACAAGGCTGCGAGTGTTCTGAGGCTGCGCGGCGTGCCCGCGACCACAATCCACCGCATACTCTACACGCCCGTCTACGATCCGGAATACGAACGAATCGCCGAATGGCTGGCCTCCAACGGCGAACGCCCGGAGATCGAGGGGCTCACCGAACAGGCGCTGGACCGGGCCGCGGCCTTCTATGCAGCGAACACCTCGATCCCCGGCGCCTTGGCGGCGGCAGGTCTGCGTGGGTCGGATTTCATCACCGGGTGGAAACGCCGGGAGGAGCCGCTGGATATCGGCTTCGTCGATGAATCCTCGATGCTCGATGACAAGCAGTACGAGGATCTGCGCGAGATCTTTCCGACACTCCTGCTCTTCGGTGACCCGGCACAGCTCGCGCCGGTGAACCAGTCGGGCGCGATGGTGTTCGACAAGCTGCCGGAGCGCCGGGTGCTCTCGCTGAGCCGCATTCACCGGCAAGACGCGGACAACCCGATATTGGACCTCGCCCACGCGCTCGGCGACCCCAACCTCGGTTTTGAACAGTTCGAGCGGATGGTCGAACAGGCCGCCGCGCGGGACAGGCGCGTCGTCTGGGGGCACCGCGTCGAGGTGGATCTCATGGCGCGCAGCCCGGTGCTGGTCTGGCGAAATGCCACGCGCATCCGGCTCATCAATGCCTTTCGCCAGGTCTATGGCGCGCCGCCTGACGCGCTTCTGGAAGGCGAGCCGCTCATTTGTGACGGGTTAGAGCTGCCGCTCAAGCACCGCAAGAAACGGCTCGACCTCGAGGCGCGCGGGCTGATCAAGGGCGCGCAGGTGATCTATCTGGGCGAGGGTCGCAAACCCGGCTTCAGCCGCTTGCATGTGATGGGGGCGGAGGAGCCGCAGGTCTCGGCCGCATCCATCGTCAAGATCGAGAAACCGGACGAGGAAGAGCCGTTCATCCCCTTCGCGGCCCGGATGGGGGCGACGTTTCTGCACGGCGCGGCGGTCACCATCCACAAGGCGCAAGGAAGCCAGTGGAACACGGTGCAGGTCTTTGCGCCGGATCTCTACGCTGCAGCCCGGATGGGCCGCTCCGAAGCCGGTCAGCCGCTCTGGAAGCGCCTGGCCTATGTGGCGATCACCCGTGCGCAGGAGCGCCTGATCTGGGTGGTGCGCAACCGGCTCTCGATGCCGACAGGACCCTTGGGTGTGGACGATCTGCGCGCCAGCCCGGCGGCACCTTTGACCCTGGAACAACCGCAGCCGGAGGAGCTGTCATGAAATCGATCATCATCACCGGCGCAAGCTCGGGCATCGGCCACGCGACAGCCGAGGTTTTTCTGGACGCCGGTTGGCGTGTCGGTTTGATCGCGCGGCGGGCCGACCGCCTCGAGGCGCTTGCAGATCGGTATGACAGCGCCGTGCCGCTGCCCGCCGATGTGACCGATCCGGGAGGGATGCAGGCCGCCTTCGAGGCCTTTGGCCAGCTCGACGTGCTCTTCAACAACGCGGGTCTCTTTGGTCCCGCCGCAACGATTGACGAGGTCGACCTCGTCGATTGGGCGCAGGTGATGCAGGTCAACATCGGCGGGATGTTCATCGCAGCGCGGCTGGCCTTTGCTGCCATGCGCGCGCAGGACCCGCAGGGCGGGCGAATCATAAACAACGGCTCTCTGTCGGCCTATGTGCCGCGCCCCAACTCGGTCTGCTACACCACCACGAAACATGCCGTGACGGGGCTGACGAAGACGCTCTCGCTCGACGGGCGGCCCTTTGGCATCGCCTGCGGGCAGATCGACATCGGCAACGCCGAAACCGACTTGCTGATGCAGCTGAAGAAGACCCAGCCCGACACCGCCACCATGCAGGTCGAGAATGCGGCGCGCTCCGTTCTGCACATGGCGGAGATGCCGGCGGAGGCCAACGTGCAGTTCATGACGGTGATGGCCACCACGATGCCCTACATCGGTCGGGGGTGACCAAAGGTGGCCTGAAAGCCCACCTTACCTGCCTGTCCCGCCCGCCAGTGCTGGCAGGTAAGGTGGGCTTTCAGACCACCCCTTCGTCAGGCCCTGAACAGGCGGAAGACGGCTGAGGCGCTCCACCCTGCCGCGATGGCGATCGCGATCGACATGATGCCGTACAGCAGTGCGTTTTCGCGCGACAACCTGAAGAGCCAGCGCTCCAACCCGACCTTGCGCACATAGATGCTGGTTTCGTATTTCGAGACGACCTTGCCGCCGCGCGTCAGGAAGATGCGGGTCTGGTAGTCGCCCTCGGTCAGGGCTGCGGGCAGCTCGATTGCGGTGCGGAAGAGGGTCTGCTCATCCACGCTGACCGTCCCTTCATTCAGCTGGTACTGGTTGGAGCGTGACTTGATCCGGATCAGCGCCTCAGTGAACCGGGTGGCATCTTCGATCGTGTCCGGCGCCCCGACCGACCGGATCGCCCGAGGGATGGACACGCGGTGGCGCAGGTCTTCGGTCTCGCTCAGCGAGAGGCCCAGCAGCGTGCTGGTCGACACGGCGTAGAAGCTTGGGGCGCGGTCGATTTCGACCGCGTCGGTGTTCACCCAGATGCCCAGAACCTTTTCCTTGCGCCGCACGGTGAAGGTCTCGTCAGGGCCCGCCACGGTCACGATGACCTGCAGCCGCGGATCATCCGGGATCGGAGCTTCGCGTTTCACGGCGCCGAAGATCAGGATTTCCGACCCATCGAAGCTGGTGTCGATCGAGACGGTGTCCTTGCTCAGGCCCAGCACGATATCTTCCGCTGCGGCGGGGAGTGCGACGAGCAGGGTGAAAAGAAAAGCCAGGGCGCGCATCAGTGACCGTCCGCCGCACCGACGGAGTAAAGCTCCGACGGCATCAAAAGCAGATCAAGCGCGAGCTTTCCGCAGACCGCGAGCACCATGATTGCCAGCAGAATGCGCAGCTGTTCAGCCTTCAGCTTCACGCCGATGCGCGTTCCGACCTGCGCGCCGATGACCCCACCGATCAGCAGCAGCACGGCGAGCACGATATCCACCGTGAAGTTCGTGGTGGCGTGCAACAGCGTCGTGAAGGCGGTGACGAAGATGATCTGGAAAAGCGAGGTCCCGACGACCACCTTTGTCGGCATGCCCAGAAGATAGATCATGGCGGGCACCATGATAAAGCCGCCGCCGACACCCATGATCGCCGCCAGGATACCGACGCTGACGCCGACGAGCAGCGGCGGGATGACCGAGATATAGAGCCCCGAGACGCGAAACCGCATCTTGAAGGGCAGGCCGTGCACCCAATTGTGCTTCTTGCGCGCGGGCGCCTTGCCGGATTTCGTCTTGCGGATGGCGTTCAGGCTTTCGATGAACATCAACCCGCCGATCACGCCGAGGAAGACGACATAGCAGAGCTTGACGAGCAGATCGACCTGACCGAGCGCCTTGAGGTAGTTAAAGACCACAACCCCCAGTGCCGCGCCGACCAGACCCCCTATGAGCAGCACCGTGCCCATCCTGAGGTCGACCGTTTTTCGCTTCAGGTGCGCCAGCACGCCGGAAAAGGAGGAGGCAACGATCTGGTTCGCCTCGGTTGCGACGGCCACAGCCGGGGGGATGCCGATGAAGAACAACAGCGGCGTCATCAGGAAGCCGCCACCAACGCCGAACATACCCGAGAGAACGCCCACGATCCCACCGAGGCCAAGCAACAGGAAGGCATTGACCGAAACTTCGGCGATGGGAAGGTAGATCTGCATGTCCCCTGTTAGAGCAAAGGGTATTGCAAAATCAATGCCCGTTGCTGCTGTGCAGCAATCAGGACCGACACAATCTCGGCAACTGGCCTTATGCCTTTAGCGTTCTTTCACGTAGGGTTCGCCTCCCGCGCGAGGTGGGATCGCCTTACCCACGAATCCCGCGAGGATAATCACCGTCATGACATAGGGAAGCGCGCCGAGCAGGGCGCCCTGAACTCGGATGCCAAAGAGGGCCTCGATCACATCGGGGCGGGTTTCCAAAGCGCCGAACAGACCGAAGAGAAGCGTGGCGTAGAGCGCGTACCAGGGCCGCCATTTCGCAAAGATCAGTGCCGCCAGCGCGATGAACCCACGGCCGGCGGACATGTCCTTGACGAACCCGGCCTGCAGCGCTGTCGACAAATATGCCCCGGCCAGCCCGCAGAGCACGCCGCAGATGATCACCGCCGCATAACGCAGGCCGACAACCGATACGCCGGCGGTGTCGACCGCGGCCGGGTTCTCGCCCACGGCCCGCAGGCGCAGGCCAAAGCGCGTGCGGAAGAGGATCCACCAGGTCAGGGGCACCATGGCGAAGGCGACATAGACCAGGATCGAATGGCCCGAAATCAGCTCGCGGTAGATCGGGCCGAAGATCGGGATGGCTCCGAGGCTCTCGGCGAAGGGCAGGGTGATCGGCTCAAACCGCGCACCACCCATGAGCGAGGGCGTGCGCCCGCCCTGGCTGAACCAGTCCTGCGCGATCAGCACCGTGAGCCCCGCGGCCAGGAAGTTGATCGCCACGCCCGAGATCAGCTGGTTCCCGCGAAAGGTGATTGAGGCGACGCCGTGCAGCAAGCTGAACACCATGGACGACGCGATCCCGGCGAGCAGACCCAGCCAGACCGACCCGCTCAGCGCCGCAATGGCTGCCGAGAAGAAGGCGGCCGCCAGCATCTTGCCCTCGAGCCCGATGTCAAAGATCCCGGCGCGCTCTGAGAAGAGCCCGGCGAGACAGGCGAGCAACAGGGGCGTGGCCAGCCGGACCGTGCTGTCGAGCAGTTGGACAAAGGTCAGGAAGTCCATCAGGCTTCTCTCCGCCGCAGCATCAGGAACAACCGCTCCAGCGGCATGCGCACCATATTGTCGAGCGCGCCTGTAAAGAGGATGACCAGCGCCTGGATCACCACGATCAGCTCACGCGGGATCGACGTCCACAGCGCCAGCTCCGCGCCGCCTTGATAGAGGAAGCCGAAGAGGATGGCCGCGAGCAGCACGCCGAACGGGTGGCTGCGGCCCATGAGTGCGACGGCGATACCGATGAAGCCGGCACCTTCGACCGCATTCAGGACCAAGCGCTCCGCCTCGCCCATCACGTTGTTGATCGCCATCAAGCCAGCCAGCGCCCCAGAGATCAGCATGGCGATCATTGTGATGACCACGGGCGAGATGCCGGCGTATTTGGCGCCGGGCTCCGATTTGCCATAGCTGCGGATTTCATATCCGAGCCAGGTGCGCCACAGCAGGAACCACACCAGAACGCAGGCCAGAAGCGCTATGACAAAGGTCACGTTGGCCGGGGCGGATCTGGAGAAACTGATCCCCAGCGGCAGCAATATGTCATGTAGCGTTGGCAGATGTGTCACTTCGGGGAAGCGCGCGGTGGCCGGATCCATACTGCCGGGTGGGCGCATCAGGTTGACGAGAACATAGTTCAGCACCGCAGCGCCGATGAAGTTGAACATGATCGTGGTAATGACGATGTGACTGCCGCGCTTGGCCTGCAGAAATGCCGGGATTGCCGCCCAGGCAGCACCGAAGAGGGCGGCAGCCACGGAGGCGCCCAGCAGCGCCAGTGTCCAATGCGGCCAGGGGATGAACAGGCAGGCGAGCGCGACGCCAAGCCCGCCCAGCATGGCCTGACCTTCACCGCCAATGTTGAACAGCCCGGCGTGGAAAGCGACCGATACGGCCAGCCCGGTGAAGAGGAAGTTGGTCGCGTAATAGAGCGTATAGCCCCACCCATAGGTGCTGCCCAAGGCGCCGGTGACCATCAGGTTTACGGCCTCCACCGGGTCCTCGCCGATGGCCAGAATGACAATGGCCGAGAGGACCGCGGCCAGCACCAGCGAGATCAGCGGCACGAGGATGACCTCGGCCCATTTTGGCATCACGTCCACGCGCACGCTCCGTTCGTTGAAGGCCTGCTGCGCAGACGCGAAGTTTCAGGGGGTTTCACCCCCGGCGCTGCCGCGCCTCCCCCAGAGTATTTCGGGACGGGTGAAAGGGGGGTCATGCGCTGACCCCGGCCATCAGCAGGCCAAGTTCTTTCTCATCCGTTTCGGCGGAAAGACGTTCGCCCATGATATGGCCGTCGAACATCACCGCGACGCGGTCGGCGAGGGCGAGGATTTCTTCCAGTTCCACCGAAACCAGCAGCACCGCCTTGCCCTTGTCGCGCAGCGCGACGATTTGCTGGTGGATGAACTCGATGGCGCCGATGTCTACGCCACGTGTGGGTTGGCCGACGAGCAGCAGATCCGGATTGCGCTCGATCTCGCGGGCCAGCACGATCTTCTGCTGGTTGCCGCCCGAGAAGTTCTTTGCCGCAAGCGCCGGGTTTGGCGGCCGCACGTCGAAGCGGCCCATCTTGGCTTCGGTATCGGCCCGGATGGCGGCGTTGTTGAGCAGCACGCCCGACTGATAGCCGGGGTCGCGGTGATAGCCGAAGGCGGTGTTCTCCCAGGCGGAGAAATCCATGATCAGCCCTTCGCGCTGCCGGTCCTCGGGCACATGGGCGATGCCGCGTGCCCGGCGCGAACGTCCATCGGCATATCTGCCGCTCAGATCCAGCGGCTGGCCATTCACCCGGATCTCTCCGGTGGCCTCTGCGTAGCCGCCGAGCACCTCCAAAAGCTCGGACTGGCCATTGCCGGCGACGCCGGCGATGCCCACGATCTCGCCGGCGCGCACTTGCAGGTCGATGCCCTTGATGCGCTCCACGCCCTTGTCGTCAACGACGCGCAGCCCCTTGATGTCGAGCACCACATCACCGGGCTGTGCCGGTGTTTTATCCACACGCAGCAAGACCTTACGACCCACCATCAGCTCGGCCAGTTCCGCCGGTGACGTATCCGATGTCTTCACCGTCGCGGTCATCTCGCCGCGCCGCATCACGCTGACGGTATCCGTCGCCTCCATGATCTCGCGCAGTTTGTGGGTGATCAGGATGATGGTTTTGCCTTCCTGCCGCAGCCGGTCGAGGATGCGGAAGAGCTGATCGGCTTCCGCCGGGGTCAGCACACCGGTCGGCTCGTCCAGGATCAGGATGTCCGCCTGCCGGTAGAGCGCCTTGAGGATCTCGACGCGCTGCTGCATGCCCACGCCCAGCTCTTCGATCACCGCGTCGGGGTCGACGTTCAGCCCGTATTCATGCTCCAGCTCCAGCAGCGTCTTGCGCGCCTTGGCGAGCGAGGGGGTGAGCAGCCCGCCGTCCTCTGCGCCGAGGATGATGTTTTCCAGCACCGTGAAGTTCTCGACCAGCTTGAAGTGCTGGAACACCATGCCGATGCCAGCGGCAATCGCGGCCTGACTATCCGGGATTTCGGTTTTCTTGCCGCTGATGAAGATCTCACCCGCGTCGGCCTTGTAAAAGCCGTAGAGGATCGACATCAACGTCGACTTGCCTGCCCCGTTTTCGCCGATGATGCCGTGGATCGTGCCGGGCATCACGCGGATGGAGATGTTCTTGTTCGCCTGTACCGGCCCGAAGGCCTTGGAGATGCCCTTGAGCTCAATCGCTGGTGCTTGTTCGACCATGCACCCCCCTTTGATCTTGTACAGGCCGCACCTCCCACGGGTGCGGCCTGCGGATTTTCAGCCTTCAGAAGTCCAGCGCGGGGCAGCTGTCCGTGGCGTAGTAGGAGGCAACTTCAAGATCGCCGGCGATGATTTTCTCGCGCGCCGCATCCACGGCGGCCTTCATCTCGTCGGAGACGAGCGGGGCGTTGTTGTCGTCCAGCGCGTAGCCAACACCCTCTTCGGCCAGGCCAAACGTGAAAACACCAGTTTCCAGATCGGTACCCGCCTTCAGCGCGTCATAGACGGCCACATCCACTCGTTTGAGCATGGAGGTCAGCACCTTACCCGGGTGCAGGTGGTTCTGGTTGCTGTCGACGCCGATGGAGAGGATGTCCTCATCCGCCGCCGTCTGCAGAACACCCACACCGGTGCCGCCTGCCGCGGCATAGATCACGTCGGCGCCTTGGCTGATCTGCGCCTTGGTCAGCTCAGAGCCTTTCACCGGATCGTTCCAGGCGGCAGGGGTGGTGCCGGTCATGTTGGCCACGACAGTGGCCTCTGGGTCTACTGCTTTGACACCTTGCGCATAGCCGCAGGCGAAGTGACGGATCAGTGGGATGTCCATGCCGCCGATGAAGCCGACAGTGCCGCTTTCCGAGGCCATGCCCGCCATCATGCCAACCAGATAGGAGCCTTCATGCTCGGCAAAGCCGATCTGGCGCACGTTCGGCGCGTCGAGCCATGTCACGTCGATGGCCACGAATTTGGTGTCCGGATAATCGGGTGCCACGGTCGAGAGCGGATCGGCCATGGCGAAGCCCATTGTGATGATCGGGTTCGCACCGGCTTCGGCAAAGCGGCGCAGGGCCTGTTCGCGTTGCGCTTCGGACTGAAGCTCGATCTCGCGGTAGGTCTGGCCTGTCTCCTCGGCCCAGCGTTGCGCGCCATTGTGGGCCGCTTCGTTGAACGACTTGTCGAATTTGCCACCCAGATCGAAGATCACAGCCGGCTCGGCCAGAGCGGCACCAGCGGACAGGGCGAGCGCGGCCGCACCGCCGAGAAGTTTGTGCATGAAGGTCATTCAGGGGTCTCCCAGATTGTGATTTTGGGACATGCGGTTGCGGCAAGCCGCCCTGCGCCGTCCAATACGCACAAATTAGGACCCACCGCGCAGGCCGGGTCAACCGGTTTTTGAGGGTTTGGCGGGTGATTCAGCCAGCTGGCGCGGCGGTAATGCCGCCGTCATCAGCACCGCATCGACCGGAGCCGCGCCGTCGCGCCGATAATAGGCCTGTCGCCGGCCGCTCTCGGCGAATCCATGCTTGCTGTAGAGGGCGCGGGCTGCCTCGTTGTCGGCGGCGACTTCAAGGAAGGCTATGCTGGCTTTGACCGTCTTCAGCCAATCGGTCACAAGCGCGTCGGCGATGTTTTGGCGTCGGTGGTCCGGGTGGACAGCGAGGGTCAGTAGCTCGCTTTCGTCGGCAACGGTGCGGATCAGCGCGAAACCATGGTCGCGATGCAGAAGTCGGACATGCGCATCGGCAAGAAGATCGGTGAACTCGCTTGCGGACCACGGCCTTTCAGATGTGAAACTGCGCTCGTGCAGCGCCGCCAGGCCCTCTGGTGTCATGGCAGGATCACCGGCGCCGCGTCTCTTGCCGGTGCAGCATCCGCCGGCCGCAGATAGAGCGGGGCCGGCCGGGGCTGGGGTGTGCCGAGGCGCTGGGCGGCAAGGCGGGCGATGGCTTCGGCGGTGGGAGCCAAGGGCTGAACGCCCCCGACACCGATCAGCGGGCCGTCATGTGCTGGTATGGCATCTGACGCCACCATCGACGGCGCGCCCGCGCTCTTTCCGTCATGGACTTGCACGTAGAGATGATCGCGACGCGCGCTGATGGCTGTCGCGCAGGGCCCCGCGTAGCCAAACCGCAGCGCGTCGAAGCCAGAGAGGCCGATGGCAGGTACCTGCAAGCCAAGCGCAAGTCCGCGCGCCGCGGCAACCGAGATGCGAATGCCCGTGAAGTTGCCCGGCCCGATGCCAACGCCGATGGCCGCCAGATCCTGAAAGCTAAGTCCGGCGGAGGCGAGCACATCTTCGCAGAGACCCAGGAGGCGTTCGGCTTGGCCTTTCTGCATCGGTTCTTCGGCCTGCGCCGCAATCCGGTCGCCAACTAGTACCGCAGCGGCGCACCGCGGCGCGGAGGTGTCGAAGGCCAAAACGATCGGAGACGTGTCAGCCAAACCCGATCACCGTCCGCGCAGAGCGTCGCGCGCACTCTGCGCCTGTTGGGGTAGATCATCGTCAAGGTGCAGCCAGGGCAGGCGGGACTCGGCGTGCGAATGCAGGCTGGGCGGCAGCGCCGCGGCCTGATCGATCAGCCCCAGCGGGACGTAAACCTGACCAGGCAGGTAATCATAAGTGGCGGCGAGCGGCGAGCCGCAGCTGCGACAGAACCACCGCATCACACCCGGCGCGTGCGATACCGGCGGGCCCGGGTCGGGATCGAACCGGACAGCACCGTCACGGAACCCCGCGAACGCGGCGACCGGCGCACCCGAGACGCGGCGGCAATCGCTGCAGTGACAATAGCTTACGACCTCCGGCGCGCTGTCCGCCGATAGGGTTATGCCGCCGCAATAGCAGCGTCCGGTGATCGGCTCTGTGCTGGCCATAAGTTGCGGTCAGGTGGCGACCGGGCGCACCTCGGTCACTTCAGGGATGTAGTGGCGCAGGAGGTTCTCGATGCCCATTTTCAGCGTGAGCGTCGAAGACGGGCAGCCCGCGCAGGCGCCCTGCATATGCAGATAGACCACGCCGCGGTCGAAACCGTGGAAAGTGATGTCGCCGCCGTCCTGTGCCACCGCAGGGCGCACGCGGCTGTCCAGCAACTCCTTGATCTGATCCACGATGGGGCCGTCCTCACCGCTGTGCTCGGCATGCCCCGAGGCAGGTGCGTGATCGCCGGCCATGACCGGCTGACCCGACTGGAAGTGCTCCATGATCGCGCCCAGAAGAGCGGGCTTGATGTGATCCCAATCGACGGCATCGGCCTTGGTGACCGTGACAAAATCGGTGCCGAAGAAGACGCCTGTCACGCCCTCGACCGCGAAGATCCGCGTGGCAAGCGGGGATTTGTCCGCCGTTTCCGCCGTAGGAAAGTCGGCGGTACCCATTTCTAGCACGGTCTGACCGGGCAGGAATTTCAGCGTGGCGGGGTTCGGTGTCGATTCTGTCTGGATGAACATGGGCTCTCTCCTGAGGGTCCCTCAGATATGCGGACCGTGGCGGCACAAGTCAAGGTTTGGAATCGTTCTAAGTTGGGTGGCCTGCGGCGGGGTTGCATACTTTGGGGCCAGGTTTTCAGCCGTGCTCCCCCCCTGCTGACAACCAAAATTCGAGCTTGCGGGCGGACGCCGCTGGACGGCGCGCGCTTGGTCGGCGCGGGCCAAACGGCCTGCCCGACCTGCGGGTGCCTCAGGTGATCGCTTCGAGTTTTTCCCTGCTCAGATTCCCGGGGACGATGGTGATCGGAATCGGCAGGCTGCCCGCGCTCTTGGTAAGTTCCGTGACAAGCGGGCCGGGGCCCTTCTTGTCCGTGCCCGCCCCCAGCACCAGCACACCGATCTCGGGGTCTTCATGGATCTGCGCCAGGATCTCGTCAACGGGGCGGCCCTCACGGATCACCAGTTCGGGGTCGATGCCCTGCCGGTCGCGCATCCACTTGGCGAAGACCTCGTAATGCACCTCGATCCGTTCCCGCGCCTCTTCCCGCATGACCTCGCCCACGCCGATCCAATGGTTGAATTCTTCCGGCGGAACAACCGAGAGGATCTCGACCCCGCCGCCGGTATTCGCCGCCCGCATCGCCGCAAAGCGCATGGCGTTGAGGCATTCGCGACTGTCATCGAGTATGACAAGAAACTTCCGCATCTTCCGATGTCCCCCTCTTTGGGCGGATCATGACGACAGTTGCGGAGCGGCGCAATCGCAATCTCCGCAGGCTGGACAGCGCGACTTTCCCGCGCGATTGTGATAGGGTGTCGTGAGAGAGGGCCCTCGCATGAGTGTCTGGCAACTGATCTATACCTCGCGGCCGTTCGGCTATGATCTGAACGTGCTGGCCAATATCCTGGCCACATCGCGCAACCGCAATGCGCGGGACGACATCACCGGTGCGTTGATCTGCCGCCCGGATGTCTTCTTGCAACTTCTGGAGGGGCCGCGGGCCAAGGTGGAGGCGACCTATGCGCGCATCTGCGAAGACGACCGGCACGTGGAAGTCACGCCGCTGATCGCCGAAGAGACCCCTGACAGGCTCTTTCCGGACTGGGCGATGAAACACGATCCGGCGGTGTCTTGGCTTTGGTCCCCGGTCGAGGTGCACATGGGGGCGTTGCATTCCGCTTCGAAACTGGAAGTCCGCGAAGTCTTTGTCAGATCGGCGGAGTCATAGCGGCTGGCTTGCGGCCCAGTCCCAATACATCTCGCGCAGGCGCCGGGCGACGGGACCAACCTGATAGGCGGTGTCCTCGAAGCCGGTGACCGGGGTGATCTTGGACATGTTCCCGGTCATGAAGACTTCGTCTGCGGTCTCGAAATCCTCGAAGGTGAGCACCGTTTCATGGACCGCGATCCCCTCGGCGGCCATATTCGCCATATGTCGCGCGCGGGTGATCCCCGCGAGAAACGTGCCGTTGGGCACCGGCGTGAAAACTTCGCCGTCGCGGGTCATGAAGATATTGGCCGTTGCGGTTTCAGCCACATTGCCCATGGCGTCGGCCACCAGCGCATTACCAAACCCGCGTCCGCGCACCTCGGCCAACATCCGCGCATTGTTCGGGTAGAGGCAGCCGGCTTTCGCATTCACCACCGCATCTTCCATGACCGGCCGCCGAAAGCGCGTCCGCCCCAGCGTGGCGGTGGCTTCGGGTGGCGCCATGGGAACCTGCTCCAAGCTGACGGCAAAACCCGTGGCATCGGGGCGCGGCACGATCGCAGTGGCGTCGCCATGGATCGCCCAATACATCGGGCGGATATAGACGGCATCTTCCGGCCCGTAGTGCTTCAGCCCCTCGCGGATGATCTCGACCATCTCCTCGACGGTGATGGTGGGTGTGATCATCAACGCCTCGGCCGAGCGGTTGACGCGCGCGCAATGCGGCACGAGATCGGGCGCGCGGCCGTCGAAGTACCGTGCACCGTCAAAGACAGACGAGCCCAGCCAGGCACCGTGATCCGCCGCCCCGATCACGGCGAGGTCGCCTTTGTGCCAGCGCCCGTCGAAATAGGTATGGATGTCTGTGCCCAAGCTCATGGGATGGTCTCCGCCGTGGGCGCTTTAGGGGACACGATAGACGCCTTCCGGAAGATCAAGCGCCGCGGTCAGGTCGCGCCATTGCTCCGGAGACAGGGTGATCGAAACAGTGCGGTCGCTGCGCGGGTCATACTGGTTCAGCAGGATTGCGCTTTCCGTGACATGCACCGTCACATCCTCCTGCAGCGGCGTCTTCCCGTCGTCGACGAGGGTCACGACGGTGGCGTCGAATTCATGCTCGATCGTAAACATGCGCTCACCTTACGGGGTCCGTCTTGCGATGCAAGAGGGACAAAGCCGAGTGATCGGGGTGGCCGCGGGCGGGGAACCTGCTAAGATATCTGCTGATATCAGTGCGGAGGCGTCATTATGTCCTGGAAACCCCTCGTTGCGGCGATTGCAGCGATTGTTCTTGCGGGATGTGACGTGAGCGCGCCGTCCGCGCCGCTCAGCGTCGAGCCGATCGGAAACGTCCCACGCGCCTCGGCGTCGAATTTCAGCCAGGTGGTGCGCATCGTTGAACCGGTGGCCGAACGGGAGTGCCGCGCGCGCACGTCGGGCGTGAACTGCGATTTCAGGATTGTTGTCGATGACCGGCCGGGTCAGCCGCCCAATGCGTTTCAGACGCTTGATCGGGCGGGCCGCCCCATTATCGCCTTTACACAGACGCTGATCGACGATGCACGCAATGTGGATGAGCTTGCTTTCGTGCTGGGCCACGAGGCAGCCCATCACATCGCCGGCCATATTCCTCGCCAGCAGCAGAATGCAGTGGCCGGCGCGGTGATCGGTGGCCTGGGCGCCGTGCTTCTGGGTGGCAATGCCGATGCGGTGCAGACTGCGCAGGAGCAGGGCGCGCGGCTCAACGCACGCGCCTTTTCCAAGACCTTCGAGCTGGAGGCAGATGCTCTCGGTACGGTGATCACCGCGAGGGCGGGTTTCGATCCGCTGCGGGGGGCCGAGTTCTTTACGCGCATACCCGACCCGGGTGACCGCTTCCTCGGCACGCATCCGCCAAACGCGGAGCGTATCGAGATCGTACGGCGGACGGCCGCGCAGCTCTAGCGCGCTGTCCGCGCCTGCCGTCTCAGGTGGCTGCGGTAGAGCAGCGGCGCAAGAACGCCTTCATAAGTCCAGTGCGCGAGCCTGTAGATGCCAGGCAGGCTGACAAGCCGTGCCAGCCAGCGATACCGCGGCAGGCTCTGCCATAGTACGACAAAGGCAGGCACCCCGACGTAGAGCGTGCCGTTCTGGCGCACATGCAGTCGACGGGCCGCCTGATCCGCTGTCACGCCCCAACTGTGCAGCACCGATGCATCGTTCAGGTCGTCATAGCGCAAAGGCAGCGCCTGTGCTGCGCTCAGCTTCGCGTAGTGATCGATTTCGCGGCTGCACACGGGGCAGTCCGCATTATAGAGAACATCTGTATCTGCCATAAGCTGCATTTAGCCGCTGCACGTCGCGCGAACAGGGGCCAGAGTGTCGCAGATCAGCGCGGTTTGTTGCCGTCGATCCAGCGCGCCATCGTCTGCTTGTCGCGAAAGCACTCCTGCGGGATCTCCCGCCGTTTGATCCGCGCGATCCGCTCGGCAAAGGCGACCTGTTTCGACGACGGGTAATTCGCAAAGCGGCCCGTGGTGGCGCGCGACTTGTGCGCATCAATCCAGGCCGACAGGGCACGACCATCGCGTGCTCCCTCCTGCGGGATCACCGTTCCGGTCTTTGCCGCGATGGCACGCGCATAGTGCAGCTGTTTCGTGCTGGGCGGTCGCGGCGGCGCCAGCGGCAGGACTCCCCGCGCCGGGGTATCGAAGCTCGGAAACTGTGGTTCAACGGACATGATCGTGCCCCCCAA
Source organism: Roseobacter sinensis (assembly GCF_025755255.1). Taxonomy (GTDB): domain Bacteria; phylum Pseudomonadota; class Alphaproteobacteria; order Rhodobacterales; family Rhodobacteraceae; genus Roseobacter; species Roseobacter sinensis. The sequence continues at coordinate 129,270 of NZ_JALIEB010000007.1, forward strand.
TGTTCTCCAGATATAGAACATAAGAGGAACATTTTCAAGATCACACTGTCAGAGCTTGTTGTGGCTGCCATCACAAAGCGGTGGCTTCGAGGTTGCCTTGCATCCGCAGAAGAAGAGCGTCTTGTCGGCGCTGGCCTCGTATTTCATCGGAGTGAAGCGCGTTTCCTTATGTGATCCATCACAGAAGGGCTGGTTCGCAGACTGGCCGCAGGTGCACCAGAAGTAGGTCTTTCCGGCTGTCACCTCGACGGGATAGGGGGCTTTCTGGGCGATCTTGGGCGGGGTGGTCATGCGACGTGTCTTTCCTGGCAGAGTTGCGAGATGTCTTGCTGGGTGTCAGCGACCTCGCGTGAGGTCCACTTGCGACCTAGGCCGAAGGGGGCCGCTGACCAGCGAGCGGGACGGGAACGCCTTGGGTCGAGCTGGGCAGGCCCGCGCGCCCGGACCGGCCAAAAGCGCCTGTCCGGGCGCGCGGGCCTATCATCGGTTGCCTCTGGGGCTCGAACCGAGCCCCAGAGGCAACCGCCCCCAGAGGTCGTATTCGCCTGCCTCGTCGACCTCGACCGTGACGATGTCGCCGACGCGCAAGGCTTCGGTGCCTTCGTCAATGAAGAGATTTCCGTCGATCTCGGGCGCGTCCGCCTTGGTGCGGCAGGTCGCGATCCCGTCTTCGTCGATGTCATCGACGATCACCTCTTGCCGGGTCCCGACCTTGCGGGCCAGCTTGGCCTCCGAAATCGCTTGCGCCTTTGCCATGAACCGGTCCCAGCGGTCCTGCTTGACTTCCTCAGGCACGTGATCGGGCAGCGCGTTGGAGCGCGCGCCAGCGACGTTCTCATATTGAAAACAGCCGACACGGTCGAGCTGGGCGTCGTCCATCCAGTCCAGCAGGGTCTGGAACTCAGCTTCCGTCTCTCCCGGATAACCGACGATGAAGGTCGATCGCAGCGTTAGATCTGGGCAGATATCGCGCCAAGCGGCGATTTCGTCGAGCGTCCTGGCTGCGGCGGCGGGGCGGGCCATACGCCGCAGCACATCCGGATGCGCGTGCTGGAACGGGATGTCGAGATAGGGCAGGACCAGACCTTCGGCCATCAGCGGGATCAGCTGGCGCACATGCGGGTAGGGGTAGACGTAATGCAGCCGCACCCAAGCTCCCAGCGCGCCCAGATCACGGGCCAGATCGGTGATATGCGCCCGGTGGCCGCGATCTTCGATGTGCTTGATGTCGACCCCGTAGGCGGAGGTATCCTGGCTGATCACCAACAGCTCCTTCACGCCACTCTCCACCAGCTTGTCCGCCTCGCGCAGCACCGCTTGCGCGGGGCGCGACTGCAGCCGCCCGCGCATGTCGGGAATGATGCAGAACTTGCACTTATGGTTACAACCTTCTGAAATCTTCAGATAACTGTAGTGCCGTGGGGTCAGCGAGACGCCGGACGCGGGCAGCAGATCGATGAAGGGGTCCGGGTCGGGCGGCACCGCGGCATGCACCGCGTCGAGCACCTGTTCGTACTGATGTGGGCCCGTCACGGCGAGCACGGACGGATGCGCGCCGGTGATGTACTCGGGCTCGGCGCCGAGACAGCCGGTGACGATCACCCGCCCGTTTTCCTGCAGCGCCTCACCAATGGCGGCGAGGCTTTCGGCCTTGGCGCTGTCGAGAAAACCGCAGGTGTTCACGATCACCGCTTGCGCGCCCGCATAGTCGGACGAGATGCCATAGCCTTCGGCGCGCAGCCGGGTGAGGATGCGCTCGCTGTCGACCAGCGCCTTGGGACAGCCGAGGCTCACCATACCGATGCTGGGCTGGCCCGGACGCGCGACGCCGTCAAGCCGTGCCGCCGGTGCACGGTCCAGCCGCACCTCCGGTGCGAGATCCGGGCGCAGATTGGGTGGGTTTGTGCTCATGACTTGCGCTATAGTGGAACTGAGAGGCCCGGAAAAGGGGCCAGGAGCCATGGGTGAGGTGCGCAGATGAAATGGGTTCTCCGACTTTTGGGCGTTGTTGTGCTGCTGGTTGTGGCGGCGGCGGTCTCGGTGCTGTTTCTCCCAGCGGAGCGGGTGGCGAAGATCGCCGCCGAGCAGGTGCGCGGGATCACGGGGCGCGATGTGCAGATCACCGGCGACGTTTCGCTGACGCTCTGGCCGGTTTTGGGCGCGCGTGTGGACGGGCTGGAAGTCGGCAATGCGGATTGGGCCAGCGAAGGCCCGATGCTGACGGCGGCCAATGCGGCGATCGGCGTCGATGCGATGGCGCTGCTCGGCGGGGACATCCGCATTACGAACATCGAAGCGGAAAGCCCGACGATCCGGTTGGAGCAGAAGGCCGATGGCCGCGCGAGCTGGCAGTTCACGGATGCAAGCGGCACCGCGCAGATCGAGACCGAGACATCCCCCGATCAGCCGGCGCGTTCGGTCAGCATCGAGCGGTTGCAGGTGACCGATGCGACGCTGATCTATGACGCGGAAGGAAGCGATCTGATCTCTTACTCCGGCGTCGATCTGAGCCTCGACTGGCCCGCGCGGTCGGGCCCGGCGGAGATTGCCGCGACCCTGCGACCGACGGCGAACCCGGTGGAGGTGGCGGCGACCATTGACGGGTTTGCGGGCTTCATCACCGGCGAGACGCAGATGCTGCGGGCGTCCATCGACACGCAGGCTGGCGCGATCGGCTTTGACGGGCGTGCGAGCACGGCCGGGGCCGTAGCCGGTGATCTGACGGTCAAGACGGCGGATACGGGCGCGTTCCTGCAGGCACTTGGATTGCCCGGGGCCGATCTGCCGCCCGATCTGGGCCGCAGTATTGATCTCTCAACCGCGCTGACACTGACGCCCGACCGGCAACTGGCCTTGCGCGATCTGGTCGCGGGGCTTGGTGCGAACCGGATCACCGGGGCGGCAGATATCGCTCTGGGCGGCGTGCCGCATGTCAATGCACAGCTCGATGTGGGTGATCTGGATCTTTCAGGCGGCGACGCTTCCAATTCTGACGGGTCCAGCGGCGGAGGTGGCGGCACGGCGACCAGCGGCTGGCCGAAAGACCCGATCGATGCCAGCGGGCTGGCGGCCTTCAACGGCGACATTGCGCTGACCGCGCGCAGCATCGACCTGGGGCAGTTCAACCTAGGCGTCACGCGCGCGCTGCTGCGCAACGAGAATTCGCGGATGGTCTTCGAACTGCGCGAGGTGGCGGCCTATGGTGGCGGGCTGACGGGCGAGGTCGTGATCAACAACCGATCCGGGCTGTCCGTGGGGGGGGAGCTGGCTGCGAGTGCGATCCAGATGCAGCCTCTGCTGACCGACGCGGCAGCGCTCGACCGGCTGACCGGGCAGGGGGATGCGCGGCTGTCGTTCCTCGGTTCGGGCAATTCGGTCGATGCGATCATGAAGTCGCTGTCGGGCGATGGGTCGGTGCAGATCGGGCAGGGGACGATCCTCGGGATCGACCTCGACAGGCTGATGCGCTCGGGCGATACCTCACCGGGGACCACGGTCTTCGACAGCCTGGGTGGCACCTGGACCATCGCGGGCGGCGTGCTGAGCAACCGCGATCTTCTGTTGCAACTGGCGAACTACCGAGCCTCGGGCGACGGGGTCGTGGGCCTGGGCAATCAGACGGTCGACTACACCGTCACGCCCGTGGCTCTGCGCGCGAACAGCGGCCAGGGGGTGTCGATCCCGGTGCGCTTTGTCGGGCCGTGGTCGGATGTCTCGATCCGGCCCGATGTGGAGGCGGCGCTGAAGGCCGAGGCGGATGCGAAGGTGGACGAGCTGGAGCAGAAGGCAAAGGATAAGATCGGCGAGCGGCTGGGGATCTCCGGTGAGGAGGGCCAGTCGGTCGAGGATGCCGTGAAGGATCGGCTGCTGCGCAAGCTCTTCGACTGAGCCGGAACTGCGCGCCATTGCGCGACCAAGGGTGGCCTGAAAGCCCACCCTACCTGCCAGCACAGGGGGTCGGGACCGGCAGGTGAGGTGGGCTTTCAGGCCACCTCTCTTGATCTTTTCAGAAGGTGAGCGGGCGCTCCTTCGCAAGCCGGTCGAAGGTCATCAGCGTGTCGATCAGCTGGGGCATCTGGTCGAGGTAGATCATGTTCGGCCCGTCGCAGGGTGCGTTGTCCGGATCCTGATGGGTTTCCATGAAGACCGCGCCCACACCAACGGCCGCCGCCGCGCGCGCCATCACCGGGGCGAACTCGCGCTGCCCGCCGGAGGAACCACCTCGCCCGCCGGGCTGCTGCACCGAATGGGTCGCATCCATCACGACCGGGTAGCCCGTCTGCGCCATCTGCGGCAGCGACCGCATGTCCACCACCAGCGTGTTGTAGCCGAAGGTGGTGCCGCGCTCGGTCAGCAGGATGCGGCGATTGCCTGTGGATTCGATCTTGGTGACGATGTTCTCCATCTCCCAGGGCGCCAGGAATTGCCCCTTTTTCACGTTGATCGCGGCGCCCGTGTTGCCGGCAGCCAGCAGCATGTCGGTCTGGCGGCAGAGAAACGCGGGGATCTGGATGATGTCGACGGCCTCCGCCGCCAGCGCGCATTGCGCCTCGGAGTGCACGTCGGTGATGACCGGGACGCCGTTGGCGCGGCCCACGGATTGCAGCACCTTCAAACCCTCGTCGATGCCAAGCCCGCGCGCGCCGTCGAGCGAGGTCCGGTTGGCCTTGTCGTAGGAGGCCTTGAAGACATATTGCGCACCTGCGACTGCGCAGGCCTCTTTCATCTTGCCTGCGATCATCTGGGCATGATCTTCGCTTTCCAGCTGGCAGGGGCCGGCGATGATCGTAAGCGGGAGGTCATTGCCGATCGTCAGATCGCCGACGGACACGTGGGTCATATCAGGAGGTCACCTGTTCTCGGAGGATGGAGGCAGTCAAAGAGACCATCAGATATATACCGGCAAAGACAAAGAACGCCACCAGGGTGTTCTCGAATTTGCGTGGATAGCTCGGCTCCTCCGACGGAACGGGTTTCACGCTGACCGTCAGGTAGCGGACCTGGCGGTTCGCTTCCATCCGGGTCTGTTCCATCTGCTGCAGGGCCGACTGGAGCAGCATGTCGCGCGTCACAAGGTCTGCCTGCGCCATCTGAATGCGGACGTTGAGCTGTGCCAGCGAGTTCTCGCCCTGGCTGGCGTCTGTCATGCGCGCGTTCAACTCGTCAAGCTGGTTGTTGAGCCGGCGGACATCGCCGCGGGCGCCGTCGACCCGGCTCTGGTTCGGTCGTGCATTGTCGAGCAGCGCCGCCAGCTCCAGCTCTTTCTCCAGCAGCAGAAGCTCCACCTGGTTGATCTGGGCCCGCAGGCCCGCGATGACAGCTTCCGGGTCGAGCGTGTCGCCTTGCAATTGCAGCGTCACCAGCGCCTCCTGAGCCTCGCGCCGTTCAGCGGCGGCCTTTTCGAAGCTTTCCTGCGCATCTGCCATCTGGTCGTCGCGTTTCTCGGCGCTGAGCGAATTGACCCGCTCTTCGGCGTAGGCGATCAGCGCCCGGCTGATAGTCGCGCTCACACCCGGATCAGCGGCGATCACCTCCATGCGCAGCACGCCTTCGGTCGGGTCGTAGCCGACCTTCACGTTTCTCTGATACGTGCGGTAGGCCTGCTCGTTCGAGGGGTCGGCAGCCAATCGCTGGACCGGGTCGATGATCTCTTGCGTGAAGTGCGATTTGAAGCCCACATCGCCGTCGAGCCGCAGCATCGCGTCCTTCGATTGCAGATAGGACTGCACTGCGATGCTGTCCTGCGAGGTGGCGAACTGCGTGCCCGAGAGCAGGCCGCCCAGGCCGCTGCCCGTGCCGGCCCCGTCGGCCTGAAGGATCAGGAACTCCGACTTCGTAGAATACATCGGTGTTGCCACCGCGTAGAAATACCAGCCGGCGATCAGCGTGGGCAGAAAGACAAAGAAGCTCAACCGCGTGAGCAGCATCGCCATCTTGCGCTGACGGCGGCGCGTGATGTCGCGCTGGATCTCCGAGATCTGGCGGTCGCGCAACTCGGCTGGGCTGAGATGCTCTGTCGCCGGCAGCGTCTGCTCGCCCATGGGCCGGGTCTGCGGCAGCTGAATGCGGCCGACTTTCTCACCAGCGTCACCGACTGCAGCACTGGCCTGCGGCTGGCCGCGGCCGTCCTTCGGCACGACGAGCTCGAGCATGTTCGAACGCTGGAACGGGTCGATGCCGCGCTGGCGCAGCAGGCGCACAGCGTCAACGTCCGACGTTGGCGAAAGCCCGTTCTTGTGGGCCACGCGCCGCGCCATGCGCAGCTGACGGCCTGTCAGACCTTCGCGGCCGATCGCATCAAGCTCGGTTGCCGCGGCTTCGGGCGGCTGCGTGTCGGCCTTGTCGCGTACAGGCGGCTTGATCGGCGGCTGCTGGTGCTGCCCGGCGGCGGCGTCGGGTGCTGCGGGCCGCGCAGCCGGGTCCTGCACCGTGCGCCTGATGCGGAAGCGTCTAGCTGTCGGTTTCGTAGTCATAAAGCCGTTTCGCTTCTTCCAAGGTGTCGAACATGTGCAGCTTGCCGTTCAGCAGAACCGCGGCAGACCGGGCGAATTTCTCCAGCGTCCGGGCCTGATGCGACACGATGATGATGGTTGTGGTGCGCAGGCGCTCTTGCAGGATCTCACCCGCCTTGCGGTTGAACTCCACATCCGTGGTGCCGGGCATGCCTTCGTCGATCAGATACATGTCGAAGTCGAGTGCGAGCATCAGCGCGAAGGAAAACCGCGCCCGCATGCCTTGGCTATAGGTGCCGATGGGTTGATCGAAGTACTCGCCCAAACCGCAGAGCCAGCGGCAGAAGCTTTCCACGTAGTCGGGATCGAGCCCGTAGAGGCGCGCGATGTAACGCGCATTCTCCATCGCCGAGACCTTGGTGACGACGCCACCCATGAAACCCAGCGGGAAGGAGATGTTGCAGCCGCGGCGGATCTCGCCCTCATCGGGTTTTTCGAGGCCTGCGATCATATTGATCAGGGTGGTCTTGCCGGTGCCGTTGGAGGCAAGCACGCCGAGCGAGTTGCCGAGCTCCACCTTGAACGAAACCCGGTCGAGGATCACCTTGTGCTGCGATCCCGTCCAAAAAGATTTCGACACGTTCTCGAACGACAGCATCTGTGCTCCGGTTGCTCCGACCTCGACGGTCTGTCTGGCCGCTGTTCTGTGGGCTTATCAACGGATTACTTACCACGCTTGGCATAATTATGTCTTAAGTGGAAACAAAAGCACAATAAGCGCGGGGCCCGCCAAGGATAGCGCATGGCGGGAAATTGCCTTCTTGCCACAGTTTTCCGACGCGCTGGGGCTGTTATGATGCGTCTCGCGCGGGGTTCAGGCGATGGCCTGCCAGGCCAGACCGGCAAGCAGTGCGCCGACCAGCGCATAGGACAGATAGGCGGCAAAGACTCGGGGTTTCACCAGCGCCCAGACCGCGATGGCTGCGGGGATGCTGCTCACACCGCCTGCGATCACGAAAGACATCGCCGCACCCGGTGCCATGCCCTGCGCCAGCAGCGCATCGACAAGCGGTACGGCGGCATATCCGTTCAGATAGGCCGGTGCGCCCACCAGCGCGCCGAGGAAAATCGGCTTGAGACCGGTGCCGCCCAGCAGGCCTGCGATCAGCTCGGCCGGAACGTAGGTGAGCATCATCGCCTCTATGATGTAGGCCAGGGTCAGCCATTTCAGCAGGAAGAGCCCGTTCTCGAACGCGGTGTTGCGTAAGGTCTGACGGCGCGGCTTTTCTTGCCAGAAACGCCAGACCGGGTGACCGGAGAACGGTTTTTTCGAGCCACAGCAGCCACCCACGGCCGGGCGCGCGCGCAGCGGGTCGGCGAAGACAGGGGTGTTGGCGAAGAGCAGCGTGCCAAAGCCGCCGAGCAGACCCAGGCCCACGGCCGAGAGGGTCTTGGCAATGGCGAAATCCCACCCCAGCGTGCCCGAGGTAATCGCGAACATCGCAGGGTCCATCAGCGGCGAGGCCAGCCAAAAGGCCATCACCGCGGCAAGCGGTGCGCCGACGGCGAGCAGGGCGGCGATGAAGGGGATGACCTCGCAGCTGCAAAAAGGGGAGAGCCCGCCCAAAAGGGCTGCCATTACGATCATGCGGGCCGGATTGCCGGCGAAGGCTTGCGCCAGCAGCGTCTCGGCGCCCGATGCCTTGAGGTAGGCGACCGCGCCGACAGCGAAGAGAATGAAGGGCGCCGTGTGCAGCAGCGCCGTCGCGGCGAAGACCAGCGTGGGCGACAGTTCTTCCATGTCGAAGACAGCGATCAGCAGCAGGAGCAGCGCTGCCGCGCCCCAGGCGCCGGGCCGCGGCAGCTTGCGAGCGGGTTGCGCGCTTTGCGTGGTGTCAGCCATTGGTCTGTGCTCCGTGGGGGTGTGCGCTGTCAGCGCAGCATTCGTTCAGCAGAAACTCCGACAGCGCCCGAACATCGTCGTAGGCCACTGCGGCGCAGATCACGCTGCGCCCCTGCTTGGCTTGGGTGACAAGCCCGGCGGAGGCAAGGATTTTCATATGATGCGTGAGCGTCGAGCCGGTGACCCCGCTGCGCGCACCCAGCTCGCCGATGCTGAGTCCCTCAGGCCCCGCGCGGACCAGCACGCGCAGCACGCTGAGCCGCTGTTCGGAACCGAGGGCGGCGAATTGCGCGGCTGCGACAACCAGATCGGGGGTCTGCGATTTTATTTTCATGATTCTAGAAATATTGAAGAAACGGATGTGGTGCAAGATTTATTTCGAGAGATATCGAAATAACCTTCAGCTCACTCGGATCTGTTGCGCTGCGGTCGAGATGGATTAGGTGCAAACCTATGAAAGACATTCGTAATGATATTGCTGCCTGCACACTCTGCGCCGAGAGGTTTGCGGCCACTGAAACCGCCCATGCGCCGCGGCCGGTGGTCTGGTTCGCGCCCGGCGCGCGCATCCTGATCGCAGGGCAGGCGCCGGGGATGCGGGTGCATCAATCGGGCCGGCCTTTCACCGACCCGTCGGGCGACCGGCTGCGTGACTGGCTGGGTCTCGATGAGGACACGTTTTATGACAGGCGCCGCGTCGCGATTGTGCCGATGGCCTTCTGTTTCCCGGGCTATGACGCCAAAGGATCGGACCTGCCGCCGCCGCCCATTTGCGCAGAGACCTGGCGCGATGCGGCGATGCGGATGCTGGAGAAAGTGGACCTCACGCTTGTGATCGGCGGATATGCGATGCGTTATCACCTTGGCCGCAAGCGGCCTGTGACCGAGGCCGTGCAGGCGTGGCGGAGCCATGGGGAGGAGCTCTTCGTTCTGCCGCACCCGAGCTGGCGCAACACCGGCTGGCTGAAAAAGAACCCGTGGTTCGAACGCGAGGTGCTGCCGCGCCTGCGGGCACGCGTCGCCGAGGTGCTGGCATGACCGATGTGACCGCGCTGGATCAGGCGCATGGCGCGATGGAGGCCGCGCCCGAGGACGACACCGCACGGCTGCGGTTCTACGACCAACTGGCGCAGAGCGAGCTTTTCCTGATGCTGGCCAAGGATGCGGATGGCGGCGATCAGATCACGCCGGAGATCTTCGAGGTCGGTGCGGATCAATATGTGCTGGTCTTTGACCGCGAGGCGCGGCTCACGGGTTTTGCCGGGCGCGCGGTGCCCTATGTGGCGCTCTCCGGCCGGGCGATTGCGAGCATGCTCGCCGGGCAGCGGATCGGGCTGGGCGTCAACCTCGAAGTGGCGCCGTCGGCAATCCTGTTGCCAGCGACGGCGGTGACCTGGCTCAACGAGACGCTGGGCCACAGTCCGGATGAAGTCGAGGCCGCGGTCACGCAGGTGCACCCGCCCAGTGGCTTGCCCGAGGCGCTGATCACGGCGCTTGATGGCAAGCTGGCCACCGCCATGGGGCTGGCCCAGAGCGCCTATCTGGTCGGCGTTACCTATGACACCGGCGCCCGGGGGCACTTGCTGGCGTTCGTGGGCGCGGTCCCTGAGGCGCAGGACGCCTTGGCCCGCGCCGCCGCCGAGGCGCTGACCTTCTCCGGAATCGAGGCAGGCGCGATGGACGTGGGCTTCTTCCCCGGTGGCGAACCGGTGGTCGGGCGAATGGAGGCCGTGGGGTTGCGGTTCGATCTGCCGCAACCGCAGGAGCCGACAAGGGGCGCCGTGATCATGCCGGGGCGCGACCCGGACAAGCCGCCGCGCCTGCGCTGAAACAATCAGGGCGAACGCCTCACGGGCACATCACGCGCGGGCCCGTGATTTTCACAAGGGCGAGAGACACTGACACATGGGGTGCACAGGCGCAGATCCTACGTCTAAATCAGGGCAGGCGTTCGAACCCAGCCATACAGATCCTCTTGAAGAATTGGAGCCACTGATCATGAACCGCTTCCCTCTGAAAATCGCCGGCATCGCCGTTGCCCTGACCATGGCCTCGCAGGCCTTCGCGGGTGACCAATACGTCGACCCCACCGGCTATGCCGTGTCCGGCTATGATGTCGTCGCCTATTTCGATCTGGAGCAGACCCCCGTGGGCTCCGCGCAGCCGCAGGCGGTTCCGGGTGACAAGGACATCACCTCCACCTACAATGGCGCGACCTTTGCGTTCTCGACTGAGGAAAACAAGGCGAAGTTCGATGCCGATCCTGCGAAATATGCGCCGCAATACGATGGCCACTGTGCCTACGGCGTGTCCAAGGGCGGCAAGGTGCCGGGCAACCCGCATCTGTGGCGGATCGTGGATGACAAGCTCTATCTCAACATCACCGAGAACGTGGTCGGCTTCTGGGAAGAGGACATCCCGGGCAACATCGACTTGGCCGAGAACAACTGGGTCAGCATCGAGGATGATGCCGCCTCTGACCGCGCCATCCCGCAGTTCGAGAGCCCGGCTCCGGTCAACTGATCATGGCTGAGAAGGATCTGCCTTCTCGCAAGGCTCCGGCGCGGATGACGCGCCGGGGTCTTTTGGCTTTGGGCGGCATCGGTGTGGTGACGGCAGGGGCCTTTGCCACGCGCTGGTTCAACATCTGGGCAGAGACCGGCGAGAGCGCGCTGAGTGCGCCGGATGCCCATGCGGCGGCTTTGGCGGGGGATATCCTCCTCGTCGATATCCGGCGGCCGGACGAGTGGGCACGCACCGGCGTGGGCGAAGGGGCCCTGCCGCTCGACATGCGGCGCGGGGATTTCATCGAAGCGTTGCTGGTGGAGGTTGAGAACGACACGAAGCGTCCAGTGGCGCTGATATGCGCCCGCGGTGTGCGCTCGCGTCATCTAAGTGCCCGGCTGGTCGAAGCGGGCTTCAGCCGCATCATCGACGTCCCCGAAGGCATGCTGGGCTCCGGCGCGGGGCCCGGCTGGGTCAAGCGCGGGCTGCCGGTGGTGAAGCAGAGCTGAGATGAGAGCGCTGCTGGTGTCCCTTGTGCTGCTGATCTGCGCGCAGGCTGCGGTGGCAGGCTGTGGCGCCGAGGTGTCTGCCTGCGAGGTGGATCTCGGAAGCTATCACGCGCGGCTGCCTGAAGGCGAGATCAAGGGTGCGATCCTATATCTGCATGGCTTTGGCGGGACCGGCGAAGGGGCCTTGCGACCCCGCGGCTGGGTCACGACGGCGCTGGCGCGGGGCTACGTGCTGATCGCGCCGGATGGGCTGCCATACGCCGAGGGTCGCGGGCGCGGCTGGTCCTTCATTCCGGGCCGACCGGCGCGGCGCGACGAGCACACCTTCCTGACATCCGTGCGCGATGACGCGGCGGCGCGCTTCGGGTTTGACTCCGATCGGGTGATCCTGAGCGGGTTTTCGGTCGGCGGCTCCATGACATCCTACATGGCCTGCGCGGCGCCGGGCAGTTTTGCCGCCTACGCGCCGGTGGCCGGAGGGTTCTGGCGGCCGCATCCGACCAACTGCAGCGGCCCTGTGCGGCTCCTGCACACCCATGGTTGGACCGATGGCACTGTGCCGCTGGAGGGTCGTGTGTTGCGCGGTGGCGATGCCACCAACCCCGAGGCTCTGATGCAGGGCGATATCTTCTACACCCTGCGCCTGTGGCGTGAGGTCAACGCCTGCCACCAGCTGCGGGCCGACCGCTTCGTGACAGATGGCCCCTTCCTGCGCCGGTCGTGGGATCACTGCGCGACAGGATCCGCGCTGGAATTCGCGCTCTTCCCCGGCGGGCATGTGGTGCCCGAGGGTTGGGCCGAGATGATGCTGGACTGGTACGAGGGGTTGTGAGCGCTGCGGCGGATGTGCCATGTCTGAGGCGTTCATTTGCCTTGAGAGCCCGCCCCCTTGTCCAAATCCGCCGACCGCCGCGCCGCCCTGCTGGATCTGCTGGCGGATCACGTGCTGGCGCAGGGGATGGCAGGCTCTAGTCTGCGCGCTTTGGCCGCTGCGGGGCAGGTCAGCGACCGGATGCTGCTCTATTACTTCGAAGACAAACCCGAGATCATGGCAGCGGTGCTGCAGCGTCTGTCGCAGCGGCTGGTGGCGATCCTGGAGGCCAATGCCGTCGCCGAGCCGCAACCGGCCGACGCTTTGCGCGCCCAACTGACTGAGGTCGCGCTGGGCGCTGATGTCTGGCCCTACATGCGCCTCTGGCTGGAGATCGCGGCGGCCGCTGCCCAGGGCGATGCAGAGCTGCGGCAGGTGGGCGAGGGCCTGGGCCGCGGCTTTCTTGCCTGGGTGGCGTCGCAGCTCGACGGCCCCGAGGGGCCAGACAAGGACCGTGCAGCCGCGCAGGTCTTTGTCTGGATCGAAGGCACCGTGCTGCTCAAGAGCATCGGGCTTGAAGAGGTGAGCCGAGGCGGTCTCTGATCAGCCCACAGGCTGTCGGTTGAGCAGGCAGGCGAGGAAGATCCCAACGCCGGCCCCCCAGAGAATCGTGGCACCGGCCCCGGCGGCGGTCGCAAGGCCTTCGCCATAGATTTCGGGGGCCCAGGCCAGGGCGATGCCGTCACAGACAATCGCCATGGCAGTTACGATGGCGACGCCCAGGACGGTGTGCTCCGGCCCCAACCGGGCAATCCAGCGCACCAGGTAGATGAAGGGCACCGTGCCGGGGATGATCAGCACGTAGGTCCAGAGCCGCGCTGAACCCTCGTAGATGCCCAGCGGGCCGAGCAACCGCAAAAGCACGGCGGCCAGCAGCCAGAGCGCGACACCTGTGGCCAGCAGTTTCAGAACCTGCGGCGTGGTGATCGGCAGCCAGTTTCGGGTGGAGGAGGTCGAGGTCAGATCGGTCATGGTGCGAATCCTGTAGCAGTTGCTACATAAACGAATACAGAAATGTAGCGATCGCTACAAGAAAAAGTGATGACAAGAGTTAAGAGGCTGAGCCGCCTATTCCGCGGGAACGTTCGGAGCGTCCAGCAAGTTGCGCAAACGCCGCCGTTCGGAGCGTGCACGGCCGACAATGGCAGGCTCGCGAATGGTCTGCGGGCAGTGCATCAGCAGGCCGCGCGGGAGGCCCTGTGGCAGAGTCCAGCCGCTCAGCGCCGAGAGCGGCACGGCAAGGCAGAGGCTCGCAACGATGGGGATCAGCCAGAGCGAGACCATCCCTGTCGCGAGCCCGGTGAGGAGCACAAGCCCCAGCAGGGTTTCGGCCCAGTGAAAGCGGATGAGCGTGCTCAGCGGATAGCTTTGGGCGTGACGGCACTGTGCCGCCCAGGCGTCGGATTGACCGAGCAAAGCGCGCAGCACGGCACGGGTCTGCTGGATCATCAGGATCGGCGCGTAGGCGATCGACAGCAGGATCTCGACCAGAAAGGCGGTCAGGAAGGCGGCTCGTCCGCCATAGACCCGCGTGGCCTTGGGATGCAGGGCGATGATGCCGGCGCCGACCAGTTTGGGCGTCAGCAGCATCGCGTACATGATGATCAGGAAGACCGCGGAATCGATATGGCTCATCTCGGGCGGCCAATCGGGGAAGAGCGGATTGGCCTCATTAAAGTAGCGCACCACGTTGGTCTCGGGATCGACGCCGAGCAGCGCCCAGATCACCAGCAGGACGAACCACGCGGGCGAGAGCAGATAGGCCATGGCCCCATGAAAGAGGTGATAGCGCGACACCGGATGCAGCCCTTTGGTGCGCAGAAGCCGCAGGTGTTGCAGGTTGCCACGGCACCAGCGCTGATCACGCAGCACATAGTCGATCAAGGTGCCGGGGGTTTCCTCGAAGCTGCCCGCAACCCGCGGCAGAAAGCGCACCTGCCAGCCTGCGCGGCGCAGAAGACCTGCCTCCACAAAGTCGTGGCTGAGGATCAGCTCGGTCTTGCCGTGACGGCCTTGCAGATAGGGCAGGCCCGCGGACTCGGCGAAGGCGCGGGTGCGGATGATGGCGTTATGACCCCAGTAGTTGGCCTCGGTGCGAGCCCATTTCGCCAACCCTTCGGCCAGCAGCCATCCGTAAGCGATGTTCGAGAATTGTTGCAGCCGCGCAAAGACGGTTCGCGCGCCGATGAGCATCGGGAAGGTCTGGATGAGCCCCGTGTTGGGATTGACGCTGAGCTCGTCGGCCATGCGGTCGATGGCCCGGCCGGTCATCAGGCTGTCGGCATCAAGGACCACCATGGCCTCGTGCGCAGCACCCCAGCCGGTGATCCAGTCCATCAGGTTGCCGACCTTCTTGTCGGTGTTCATTGCCCGGCGACGGTAGTGCACGGCAAAGCCCTCCGGCGCCTGCGCCGTGAGGTCTTCATAGGCGCGCAATTCATCTGCGGCGATCTGCGCATCGCGCGTGTCGGAGAGGATGAACAGCGTATAGCGGTGCCGGCTGGAGCGGCGGGCGAGGTCATCGAGCATTGCCGCGGCATTGCCGAAGACGTCGCTCGGCACCTCGTTGTAGATCGGCACCAGCAGGGCCACGTCCATGGGTGTCACGTCGCGGGGGCTGCGGCGATCAGCGGTCTCGCGCGCGAGCAACCCGGCGACCGCCACGCCCACCGTGCTGACCGAAAGGCTGACCCAGACGAAGGTCATGCCAATGAGCGCCAGCAGCACCCATTCCAGATGAGTCATACCGGTTTCCGAGAGCCAGCCGTACATGGCCGAGACCAAAAGCCCGGTTCCGATGAGCGCGGGCAGAAAGAGCGCTACGCGCCAGGCGGTGGTGCGCGCCAGACCTTGGGTCGGCGCAGTTGGGGCTTCGGGAGATGCGGACAGATCCTGCACGCGCATCCGCAAGGGGGCGCGTGGTGGCATCGTATGCGATGCTGGCTGCGATATGTCAGTCAAATCGTTCAAGCCGTTGTCCACCTGTATAGCCACACCTCGCTCAGCGGCGCGCCGTCGAGACGCAACTGCGCCCGAAATTCGATGGCGCGCGCCTCGTCGGGCTCAAAGGTAAACGCGAGACGGGGGCCATTGGTTTCCGGGTTTCTCTGGACAAGACCGGGCGTGAGCGATCCTCCGCTGCTGCGCAGGACAATATCGAGGCGCGACAGGTCTTCAGGCACCAGCGCGCCACGTTCGAAATCGATGGTGACGACCTTGCCGCCTTCGGGCCGCCCGCCGATGGCGGTGCTCAGCACGCGCAACGGCCGGCCGCCATGCGGGGCAGGGTCGTGCCCCCAATCCATCAGATAGCTCATGCTGTGGCTGGCGCCTGCGGGGATGAGCTCTGCCGGGCGCCAGTAGGCAACGATATTGTCGTAGATTTCCAGATCGGCCGGGATCTCGACCAGCGTCACCGCGCCCTTGCCCCAATCCTCCTGCGGCGTGATCCAGAGCGCCGGGCGCTCGTGATAGAGCGCCTCGAGATCGGCGAAATCGCGGAAGTTGCGCGGGCGTTGCATCAAACCAAATCCGCGCGGGTTCTCGTCGACAAAGGCGCTGATCTGAAGGGTCAGGGGGTTGGCGAGCGGGCGCCAGATGGTTTCGCCATTGCCATTGTAGATCAAGAGCCCGTCGCTGTCGTGCACCGCCGGGCGGAAGTCGTCAAAGCGCTGGCGCATGGTTTCATCGAAGAGAAACATGGAGGTCAGCGGGGCGATGCCGATGTGTTCCAGATCGGTACGGGCAAAGATCTCGGCCGAGACGGCCATGCGCAGCGTATCGCCATGGGCAACGTCGAAGCGGTAGGCCCCGGTGCAGCTTGGGCTGTCGAGAAGCGCGTGCAGCACCATCGATCCCGCACCGGGCTGCGGCGTTTCGAGCCAGAAGGCGGTGAAATCGGGGAACTCCTCGCCCATCGGATCGGCGGTCTTGAGGGCCAGGCCGCGAGCGGAGAGGCCGTAGATTTCACCCGCGCCAATGCCGCGAAAGTAGCTGGCGCCCTGAAAGACCGCGTATTCCTGAAAGATGCCGGGCTGTTCCAACTCGGCGCGCAGACGCAGGCCCGAGTAGCCGAGCGTCGCGTCGATCTCGACCTGCGGAAACTTGTCGGTGCTGTCGAAAACGCCCATGTCGAAGGCGATCGGCCGTGTGGTGCCGTTCTCGACCACGTTGATCTCGACCGCCTGCGGGTAATAGAGCCCCGGCGGCAAGACATCGACGCGCTGCGGCTTGTCCGAGCCGTTCCAAAGCGCGTTGCGGCCGTCGAACCAGATCTTGCGGTACTGATCATAGCTCAGGTTGCGCCAGCTTTCGGGGATCATCGGGCGCGGCGTGTACTCTGCCTCGGCCAGCGCCTTGGCGCGGCTGCGCACCGTCATGGCATCGAACGGCTGCGCATCGCCCAATTGCAGCCCTGGCTCTTCTGCAAGACCGGCGCCGGGAACTGCGGCCAGGGCCACAAGGGATTTCAGAACGTCGCGCCGCAGCATCAGGCCTGCACCTTCTTGCGCCACGGTTGCGACTTGTACCAGCCCGCGCCATAGGCGACGAGCACCAGAATACCCATGCCGGCGAAATTCACCGCAACCACGGTCCAGGTGTCGCGGCCGATGTTGTCCATGACGAAGCCGCTGACCCGCGCAACAAACATGCTGGTGATGAAGACGGCGAGGGACTGTTGGCCGACCTTGAGGATGATTGCGAGAATGCGCTGCCAGATGCGGCCCAGCACGGTGACCCCGTCAGAGACAAGCCGCGCGCCCTTGTCGCCGGCTGCCACCCAGCAGAGATAGGCGAGCGCGAGGAAATGCACGTAGCGCAACACGCCGAAATCGGATTTGTTGATCAGCCAATTGTTGGCGGAGCGCCAGTCGCGGGCCCAGTCGAAGCCAAGCTCGCGGATACCGATGTGCGAGAGGGGGATATTGGCCAGCACCAGCGCCAGCGCGATCCCGATCAGCATGGGGTGCACGGGCGGCTTCGGCAGCCAGCCGCGCATGAAGGCGAAGCCGGTGAAGAAGACAAGCTGCCAGCCGAAGGGGTTGAAGTACCACCTGCGCTCGGACGATGGATCAGCGGGCAGGGCAAGATGCGCCGCTTCCAGCCCGACAGCGCCCAGCAGGCGGCCTTGCGCAAAGAGCCAAGTGAGACCGATGAAAGCGGCGACGAGACCCAGGTGGATGCGCGACAGCGCCATGATCAGCGGCATCATCATCAGCACGACCATATACATCGGCAGGATGTCGAAGTAATTGGGCACATAGGTCAGCGTCAGCAGCCCCACCAGTTGCGGCCCGGGATTTTGGAAGAAACTCCACAAATTGAGCGTGCCGATATAGACGGTCTCGTAGGCGCCCGTCATGTCGATGGCGGCAAGGAAGGTGGCGACGGCGAAGAAGAGCCCGATATGCGCCCAGTAGACCTGCCAGATCCGGAAACTCACGCGCGCCGTTCCGAGCCGCCAGCCGACGGTGTCATAGGCGCGGCCGAAGGCAATGGCCGAGGCCATGCCGGAGCAGAAAACGAAGATCTCGGTGGCGTCCGAGAAGCCCCAGCGCGCCGGGATCCAGGAAGTGAAGAAATTCCCCGGCGTATGCGCGAAGAGGATGATGAACATCGCGATGCCGCGAAAGAAGTCCAGCCGCACGTCGCGCTGGCGGACGTCAAGCCCAGACCGGGCAGCCGCGGGCGGCTTGCGGGGTGCCATTGCTATGGGGTCGGCAACTGTCATGGCGGGTAATTAGGGTGTCATTGGCAAATTGTCATCTGGACGCCGAAGTCATTGTGCGGGGATCCGCCGGGCTTCCTCGATCTGGGCCTGGCGTGTGGTGGTGAACCGGTCGGCGTTTCCGGCGCGGCGGGCCAGACGATCGGCCAGAACCGCCTCGGTCTGCTCGTAGCGCCCGGCGCGCAGCCCGGCGTCGATGGTGAGCCGCTCGAAGACGTCGCGCTGCGCATGACTTCCGCCGATGGTCTGCATGGCGGGCCGCGCAGCGACAAGATCGGCGAAGGCTGCATCATAGCGGCCTTCGGCAAAGGCATTCAGACCGGCAAGAGCGGCCACGCCCGGATCGGCGTAGCGGCTGGGCATTTCGCCGGTTTTCGCCGCGTCGCGGGCAAAGCGCGCGGTCATCGCGGTTTGCGCCTCGGGGCGGTTCGCACCGGTCAGCGCCAGCATATAGTGCAGATCGGCAAAGACCACACAGCCGTCATCGGTCCGGCTTTGAGCCAGATCCGCCAGTTCTTCCCACCGGGGGCCGACGTCGACACCCTCAAGCTCGAGCCTGGTCAGCAGGGATGTGGCATTGGAGATGTCGCGATAGTCATCCGTCTTGTCCGCACGGATCTGCGCATCGTAGAGCCCCATCGCCACATCCAGTTCGCCGCGGTCCATTTGCAAGAGCGCCTTGTGCCACCACACGTGGTAGCGGAAGTTGTTGCAATGGCTCCAGGCGCTGGTGTTCTGCTCAATGAGCTCGATGCCGAGATCGGGGCGCGCGGTCATGTCATAGACATGCGTGACCGCGTGCAGACCCCAGGAGTCGTCCGGCGCCAGCACAAGCCCCGCGCGACCTGCCGCCTCGGCCGCATCGTAGTCGCCTGTTTCCTCCAGCGCGAAGGCATGACACCCCAGCAGAAAGCCGCGGAGCGGATGATCGGGCCCATGCGCGTCGAGCACTCGTTCGATGGAGCGGCGCATGCCGGCCGCATCGCCCAGGATGAAGCGGATCGCGTGGCTGACCTTGGCCGAGAGCGTGTCCTCAGGATGGCGGCTCAGAACGCCTTCCATCGCGGCAACCGCTTTCGAGGGGTGGCCGTCCAGCCAGTGATCGAGCGCGCGGGTCCAGGCCTCCTCGCGGAAGCTGCAGGGCGTCTCGGATTTGGCGCGCCGCGCGGCGCTTGCGGCCTCGCGCGCGGTCTCGACCATCTCGGCGCGGCCCAGCATCAGGCAGAACAGCCCGCGGGCGGCGTGTCCCATGGCGAAGTGCGGCTGGCGGCCCAACACAGCGCCCAGATGGGTCGGCGTCGTGGCGCCATGGGCGAGAAAGGCGCGGATCATGCTGTTCCAGTCATCCAGCGCCTCCCTATCGGTCAGGGAAACGGGACAGTTACAGATATCGAACGTCATTGAGTGTGCGCCTTTTTTTTCGTACCCGGGCAAGTCTTTACTTCAATATTGACCGGGACGAAGGTTCTGTTCCACGTAAACACGTCAACGTGAACCCCTGTGTTGGGATTCTGCCCCTGTTTCAGGATTGACGCCCTGAATACCGGCGAAAACAAGCCGATATGGGCGATTTGTTTCAGTCTTCCTTGGGCGCGTTTTCCAAATCGCGCAGCACTGCGGCAGTGTCCTGTCCGAAGCGTGGTGGCGCATAGCGGTACTGGACGGGTGTGCGGGACAACTTGAGCGGGTTTGCAAGGAGTTGCACGGCACCTTTGTCGGTGCCTTCGGCGGGGATATCGACCACGGTCCCGCGGGCCCGCGCCTGATCGGAGGTCAGCGCCTCCGCCACCGTATGGATCGGCCCCGCGGGGACTTTCACGGCGTGGCAGCGGGCCAGCACCTGCGCGCGGGGCGTGTCCTTGAGCGTCTGTGTGATGATCTCGGTCAGCGCCACGCGGTTCTCGATGCGGGCGAGGTTGGTGGTGTAGGCGGGATCGGCCGCGACCTCCGGCATCCCGAAGGCATCGCAGAACCGCGCGAATTGCGCGTCATTGCCGACAGCGAGCAGCAGGTGCCCGTCCGCACAGGGGAAGGCGTCATAGGGCACGATATTAGGGTGCGCGTTGCCGCGCCGCTCCGGCAGTTTGCCGGAGGTGAGGTAATTTGTGCCCTCGTTGATGAGCCAAGCCATCTGCGCATCCACCAGCGCCAGATCGATGTGCTGGCCTTCACCTGTCGCATCGCGGTGGCGCAGGGCGGCGAGGACGCCAATGGCCGCATACATGCCGCACATCACATCGGCAATGCCCACCCCAACCTTGGTGGGCGGGCCGTCAGGGTCGCCGGTCAGCGACATGATCCCGCCGTAGCCCTGGGCCATGAGGTCATAGCCGGGCTGGTCGCGGTTCGGTCCGGTCTGCCCGAAGCCGGAAATGGAGCAGTAGACGAGCTGCGGGTGCCGGGCCAGCAGGGTGGCGTGGTCCAGCCCATATTTCTCAAGCCCGCCGGGCTTGTAGTTCTCGATCACCACATCGGCGCGCGCTGCAAGGCTGCGCACGGTCCGTTGACCCTCTTCGGTGGAGAGATCGACCGAAATCGACAGCTTGTTGCGGTTTGCGGCCATGAAGTAGGCGGAGAGGTCGGTCGGCGTACCGTCCTCGTTTCGCGCGTAGTTTGGCCCCCAACTGCGGGTGTCGTCGCCCTTGGTCTTTGGGTTTTCCACCTTGACCACCGTGGCGCCGAAGTCGCCGAGGATCTGCGTGGCCGTGGGGCCTGCGAGGATGCGGCTGAGGTCAAGGACCACGAGGCCGCCAAGCGCCATCGGCGTGTCAGATGCGGCCATCGTAGGCTCCCCTGTCGATCACGGCGGCGATGACGGTGAAGGTGTCGGCGGTCAGCGCGCTCTTGAGCGCCGCCTCCAGCTCGGCGCGGCTGGTCACCGTGTGACCCGCACCGCCGAAGGCTTTCCCGATGGCAGCGAAGTCGTGCTTTGCGAAATCCACGCCGCGGTTCTTCATCTGGCGCGAGCGCTGCTTGAGTTCGATCAAGGCGAGAGAGGCATCGACGAAGACGACGATGATCGGTGTCAGCCCCAACTCCGCGGCGGTCGATAGCTCGCCTGCGACCATCAGGAAGCCCGCGTCGCCGCAGAAGCCGACCACGGGGCGTTCGGGCGAGGCCAGCTTGGTCCCCATCGCAAGCGGGATCGCGCAGCCCATGGTGCAGAGCGCGGTCGATTGCGTGAGCCCGCGCGGCTCGTAGCACGCCCACATCTGACTAAGGAGGATGCGGTGTGCGCCGCTGTCCACGGTTGCCAGCGTATCTCGGGGCAGGACCTTGCGACAGGTGTCCATGATCGCCGCGGGCCCCCAGTCTTCGGCCGTGGGGAAGGCCTGTGCCAGCGCATCTTTCGTGGCCTGAAGCCTACCGTTTTCCCAGGTTTTCCGGGGCGTTACGCCGTCCGACAGCGCCCCGAGGCTCGCGGCGCAATCGGCGATGAAACTCAGGCTCGCCTGGTGCATGTAGTGATGGTTGGGTTCGGCTGTGATGTCGATCACGCGCTGGCGGGTCGGGTCCCAGATGTCGCGCCAACCGATGCGCATCTCGATCGGGTCATAGCCGAGGCAGAGGATGAGGTCGGCGTCTTGCAGCAGTGGCAGAAGGTGTGTGTCCGCGAGCGGGGAAAGGCCCGCACCGCCGAGGCTGAGCGTATGGTCCTCGGGCAGCAGGCCCTTGGCCTTGTAGGTGGTCACCACCGGGACGTTGTAGGTCTCGGCGAAGCTCTGCAGGGCGGGGCCTGCCTCTTCGACCATCGCGTCGAGCCCGACGACCATCACAGGGCGCTGCGCTTCGGCGAGCCACTGGCGTGCTGTTGCGAGATCGGGGCCTGACGGGGCCGTCGGCGCGGCCTTTGCCCGATGTGGAGGTGCAGCAGCAGGCACGGCGGCGTCAGCCACGCTGATCGGCACGTCGATATGCACGGGGCCAGGCCGACCCTCGGTGGCGATGCCCACGGCCTTGTCGGCGATGACATGGGCCGCGCCGGGCACCAGCGAGAAGCTGGCCTTTGTTATGGGCCGGAACACGGCCTGCTGGTCGAGCACCTGGTGGGTGTAGGTCTGTGCTTCATCCGCATCGACACAGCCTGCGAGCACGATCAGCGGCACCCGGTCCTGATGCGCGTTGGCGACGGCATTGATACCATTGAGCGCGCCGGGGCCGACGGTGGCGACGAGGATGCCGGGCGCTCCCGTGCGGTGATAGGTCCCTTCGGCCATGAAGGCCGCCGCATTCTCATGCTTGGCGAGCACAAACCGGATACCCGCGTCTTCCAGCGCATCGACGAGCGTCAGAACCTCGCCGCCCGGCATCCCGAAGGCATAACGGCAGCCTGCGTGATAAAGGCGGCGCGCCAGCGCATCCGCGGCCCGGATTGTCGATGATGATGTGGCCACTCAAACCCCTCCGCTGCGGTTCACCGTCTGGTCATAACCGATGCAGGCGGCCGTGCAATTCACCATTCCGTTTGACGTGGTTCAGAAACCGCCGTCTCAGCGGCGGCGGTCCCGGCGCGAGGACATTGGCTGGAAGGCCACACCCACATGCGCCTCGCAATAGGGTTTGCCCTGTTGCACCGGCAGGCCGCAGAACCAGAAATCTTCGGTGGCAGGGTCGCCTACGGGCCATTTGCAGGTGCGCTCGGTCAATTCCATCAGCGTAATCTTCTTGGCCTTCTTCTCGATCTCCGAGACTTTGGCGAGCGCTTCGGGGCTGATCTCATTGGCCGACGGCTGCGGCGGCAGCGGCTGTCCTGCCGGAATGATTTGCTTGCGCGCGGGCAGAGGTCTGGGCGCTGCGGGCTCGGCCTCGGCCTTGGCGGGCTCGGCCGGTTTGGGCGCAGGCTTCGGCTTGGCCTCTGTCTTGGGCGCGGGTTTCGCCTTGGGTTCGGCCTTGGCGGTGGCGGACGCAGCCGCGCGGTTCGACAGGCCAAGCCGGTGCACCTTGCCGATCACCGCGTTCCGGGTCACACCGCCCAGTTCCTTGGCGATCTGGCTGGCGGATTGACCTTCGCCCCACATCTTCTTGAGCAGTTCCACGCGTTCGTCTGTCCAGGACATCGTCCATTCCCCAAGTCAAAAGCGGCCCTGCTGGCTGCGGGCCGCTTGCTGTATCGCTAGAGCCCTATTTTAGTCACTGGGCGCGGAGTTACAAGCGCTGAGCCGTGCTTTGGCGAAAAGGCTGTCTGGGTCTCCCCAAGCCTGCGGTGTGCGCGAATTCAGGTATTGCATTTCCGGCAGGCTCGCGTATTGCGGAGGCATGACGAGCGCGCCAAACATCATCATCCGACGACGCCCAGCGATCTAGCGATCTTCGCTGCCCCGTTGTTGTGCGCCACGCACGTCTGTCCCAGTCCACCCATTAAAGCATTGACCTGTCTCAGCGGCTGTTGCACCTCTTGTGCTCCTGCTGCGGACCTTTGAAAGAGGACGATCCGATGATCCCGACCCTTCTTCCCACCTACGCACGTGCGCCCCTGAGCTTTGTGAAAGGTGAAGGCGCCTGGCTGGTGGAGGCGGACGGGCGACGCTTCCTCGATCTTGCGGCCGGCATTGCGGTGAATGCACTTGGGCACGCGCACCCCGCGCTCGTCGCTGCGCTGACCGAGCAGGCGGGTGCGCTCTGGCACACCTCGAACCTCTACCGGATCCCGAAACAGCAGGAGCTGGCGGACAAGCTGACGGCGCTGACCTTCGCCGATACCGTCTTCTTCACGAACTCCGGCACCGAAGCCTGCGAGCTCGCGGTGAAGATGGCGCGCAAATACTGGTACGAGAAAGGCCAGCGCGGCAAGACCGACATCCTCACCTTCAGCGGCTCATTCCACGGGCGCTCGTCTGCGGGGATTGCCGCTGCAGGCTCGGCGAAAATGACCAAGGGGTTCGGGCCGCTGCTGCCGGGGTTCGTGCATCTGGATTTCGGCGACCATGACGTGCTGACGGCGGCGATCACCGAGACCACCGGGGCGATTCTGATCGAGCCGGTGCAGGGCGAGGGCGGCATCCGCCCGGTGCCGGATCAATGCCTCAAGGGGCTGCGCGACCTCTGCGATGAGCATGGGCTGCTCTTGATCCTCGATGAGGTGCAATGCGGCGTCGGCCGGACCGGCAAGCTCTTCGCCCATGAGTGGGCTGGGATCACGCCCGACATCATGATGGTGGCCAAGGGCATCGGCGGAGGCTTCCCGATCGGTGCGGTATTGGCCACCGAAGAGGCGGCCAGCGGCATGACGCTGGGCACCCATGGCTCGACTTATGGCGGCAACCCGCTGGGCTGTGCGGTGGGCTGTGCGGTGCTGGATCATGTGGCGGAGCCGGACTTTCTCGCCGCTGTGAACCGCAAGGCAGGCTTCCTGCGGCAGAAGCTCGAGGGGCTCGTGGCCGCACATCCGGATATCTTTGAGAGCGTGCGCGGTTCGGGGCTGATGCTGGGACTGAAGTGCAAGGCCGCGAATGCCGATGTCGTGCAGGCGGGCTATGACCAGCAGGTGCTGACCGTGCCTGCGGCGGACAATGTGATCCGCCTGCTGCCGCCCCTGACCATCGAAGAGCCCGAGATGGCGGAAGCCGTCGAGCGGCTGGATGCCGCCGCCCGTGCACTCTCGGCGGCCTGACCCAGTTTGAGACCCCGGACACCAGAGCCATGAATCACTTTCTAGATATACATCTGACCGATACCAAGGATCTGCGGAAGATCATTGACCACGCTGCGGAGATGAAGACGGCCCGTCAGGGTCGCCCGCGCGGGGCGCTCGACGACGACCAGCCGCTGAAGGACCGCATGGTCGCGCTGATCTTCGAGAAGCCTTCGACCCGGACGCGCGTGTCCTTCGATGTGGGCGTGCGGCAGATGGGCGGGCAGACCATGGTGCTCTCGGGATCCGACATGCAGCTGGGACACGGCGAGACCATCGCCGATACCGCCCGCGTGCTGAGCCGCTACGTGGATCTGATCATGATCCGCACCTTCGATGAGGCGGTGCTGACCGAAATGGCGGAATTCGCCACCGTGCCGGTGATCAACGGGCTGACCGACCGGACGCACCCCTGCCAGATCATGGCTGATGTGATGACCTTCGAAGAGCATCGCGGGCCGATCAAGGGCAAGAAAGTGGTCTGGTCGGGCGATGGCAACAACGTCTGCGCCTCCTTCCTGCACGCGGCTGGCCAGTTCGGGTTTGATCTGACATTCACCGGCCCCCCCACTCTGGACCCGGAACAGGAGTTCATTGACCTGGCGCGGGCGAAAGGCTCGAACATCGTGATCGAACGGGACCCGGACAAGGCCGTCGACGGTGCGGACCTGGTGGTCGCCGACACCTGGGTGTCTATGCATGATGCGCAATCGGCGCGCGAGCGTCGGCACAATCAGTTGCGGCCCTATCAGGTGAACGCGGCGCTGATGTCGAAGGCCAAGCCCGATGCGCTCTTCATGCATTGCCTGCCCGCGCATCGCGATGAGGAGGCAACCTCCGACGTGATGGACGGGCCCCATTCGGTGATCTTTGACGAGGCCGAGAACCGGCTGCACGCGCAGAAGGCGATCATGCGGTGGTGTCTGGAGGTCTGAGCGGTCTCAGAAGTCGCGCAAGATCGCCTTGAGTTCAGGCTCACGCACCTTCTCCGCCGCTTCGGCGGGAGAGAACCATTCGCGCCTGCGCTGATGGCCCTCGGGATAGCTGTTGGCGAGCGCTTCCACTTCGGCGGCGTAGACCTCGGTCTCGACCGGTGTCTTGCCGCCGCGGGCATGGTACTTGTTGTACCGGTAGTGTCCGACGGGTTGCGGCTCCACCTCGGCGGATTTGACGCCCGCTTCCTCCCAGGCTTCTTGCAGGGCGGCTTCGGAATTCTCCAGCCCGTCCATCGGCCAGCCTTTCGGCACGATCCAGCGCCCGGTGCCGCGGCTTGTGATCAGGAGCACCCGCTTTCCCGCGCGCGTCTTGCGATAGCACAAGGCGGCAACCTGACGAGCCCGCGCCTGCGGAAAGATCAGGCGAAAGGCGCCTTCGAAATGAGATTTAACGTACCCAATCATCATACCTGCCATTGGCATTTTGCCGTATTTTTGATCACTATACCGATTTCCTTAGAGATATCAAATCTCTGCGGATGTGGATAAGATCTGCGACCGATCCGGCTCCACCCTAGCGGGAAAGTTCGAATTTTCTGTAAACAAGATCACAGAGGGCCGATATTCGGCTTCCCGGTCAGATCGGGCGGGCCGGATTTCCGACAACGCGGCCCATCGGAGGCACATCCTTGGTGACCACGGCACCGGCCCCGACAATGGCCCCCGCACCGATGCTGACGCCCGGCATCAGGATGGCGCCGCCGCCGATCCAGACGTCGTCTCCCAGCGTGACGGGCAGGGCGCGCTCGATCCCGGCGCGCCGTTTTGCGATGTCGCGGTGATGATCGGCGCAGTAGATCTGGACATTGGGGCCAAGCATGCTGCGGGATCCGATAGTCACGCGCGCACTGTCCAGAATGGCGACGCCGGCATTCAGAAAGACGCCGTCGCCGAGCACCGTGTTGCAGCCGTAGGCGGTGTGGAACGGCGTCTCGATCAGGCAATCCTCGCCAACCGACATGAAAAGTGCTGCAAGCTCCGGCACCATGCCGCCGCGCCGCTCGGGCGGGCAGCTGTTGTGGGCGAAGACCGCCTTACGCGCGGCCATGCGCAGATCGTCGAGCTCGGGCGTGAGCGCATCGTACCAGTCGCCGCTGATCATCTGCTCATAGGAACTTGGGGGCATGTGTCATGTCCTCGGTTTGGCGCGCAGGGTCGGGTCGGCCTGCGTCGGGTCTTCGGGCCAGGGGTGACGCGGATAGCGGCCGCGCATGTCCTTGCGCACATCCGCGTAGGAGCTCGACCAGAACCCGGGCAGGTCCTCCGTGACCTGAAGCGGGCGTTGCGCAGGCGAGAGCAGGGTGAGCTGCACCGGGGCGCCCGCCACCTTCGGGTGGTCTGTGACGCCGAAGAGCTCTTGCAGCCGAACGGATATGCGCGGCTGACCCTCCTCGTAGGTGATGGGCACCTTGCGGCCCAGCGGGGTGACGAACTGCGCCGGGACGGCCCGGTCAAGCGCCTGCTGCTGATCCCAGCTGAGCCGGGCCTGCAGCGCGGGCATGAGGTCGAAGGCTTTCCAGTCGGCGGTGGTCTTCACGCCGGTCAGATGCGGCAGCAGCCAATCCTCAAGCGTCTCCATCAGATGCGCCTCGGAGAAATCGGGCCAGTCGGGATCGCTCCGCCGCATGAGGGCTGCGCGCGCGAGGAAGCGCTGCGCCTTCGCATCGGGCAGCAGGCCAAGCTGGCGCACGCCGTCGAGCATGGCCCGGGCGATCTCATGCGCCGGTGCGTCGTGCCAGACCCGGTCGTCGAGGACCAGCGCGCCGAACCGCTCTTGCGTGCGGGTCTCGACGCGGCCGGTCCTGCGGGACCACAGACAGCTGTCATGCCATTCGATCTGGTCTGAGAACGTGGCGCGCAGCTCCGCAGCGGACAGGGGCGCGGCCAGCCGAATGCGCGCCTCCCGCGGATCACCGTCGAGGTCCGTGGCCACGAGGAAGGGCGTCTGGGCAAGCGGATCGCCCGCAGGCACCGCAGCGCCCTTGCCGCCGGAGAGCAGATAGCGCGGGGCCTCTCCGGGACGGCGCATCCCAATGCGATCCGGATAGGCAAGTGCGGCGAGGATCCCGGGGGCATCCGGCCCGGTCCCATGCGATGTCTTGGCGAGCCGTCGTGCCTCCTCGCGGATGCGCGCCACGGTCCCGCGATGCAGGTCGGCCCCGTGCTCAGCCTGAAAACGCCGCGGCGATCTGAGCGCGGCGACGCGCAGGCTCAGATCTGTGGAGTGATCCTTCAAAAAGTCGCGTTCGGATAAGATCGCAGCCAAAAGGGGTGCATCACCGCCACCTTTTGCCACCATATGGGCGAGGCGAGGATGCAGAGGCATGGTCGAGATCGCCTTGCCATGTGGCGTAATCCGACCCTGAGCATCCAGCGCGCCAATCATCTCGAGCACTGTTCGGGCTTCGTCGTAGCGGCCGGCGTGCGGGGGTGTCACGAAGGGCATCTGCTCGGGTGCGCTGCCCCAAGCGGCGAGCTCCAGCGCGAGACCGGTCAGATCCCCCGCCTCGATCTCGGCGGGCGGATGCGACAGCAGCGCGCCCTCCTCGCCGCGGGTCCAGAGCTTGTAGCAGTGCCCGGGCGCCACGCGCCCCGCGCGGCCCATTCGCTGGGTCGCCTCGGCGCGGGTGACGCGGGTGGTGATCAGCCGCGACATTCCGGAGGCCGGGTCGAATTCGGCCCTCCGCGAGAGCCCCGCGTCGACAACGATGCGGATGTCTTCGATGGTCAGCGAGGTTTCCGCGATGGAGGTGGCAAGCACCACTTTGCGGCCCGTCTCCACCGGCGCAATGGCTGCGCGTTGATCCTTGAAGGGCATGGCACCAAACAGCGGGCGCAGGCTGATGCCCGGTCCAATCTGCGCGCGGAGGACGGCTTCGGTGCGGCGGATCTCACCCTCGCCGGGCAGGAAGACGAGCGCGCTGCCGTCCGCCTCGGAGAGCGCTGTCATGATCAGATCGGCGACCGCGTGCTCCAGCCGCTGGGTCTTGGGCCGGGGTTTTGGCAGCCAATGCGGGGTGACCTCGAAGGCGCGGCCGTCCGAGGTGAGAACAGGGGCCTGCATCAACTTTGCGATGGGCGCCGCATCGAGCGTCGCGGACATCGCCACGAGGATCAGATCTTCGCGCAGCGCGTCCGCCACATCGAGGCAGAGCGCCAGCCCCAGATCCGCGTTGAGCGAGCGCTCGTGGAACTCGTCGAAAATCACAACGCCGACGCCCGGCAGGTCGGGTTGGGACTGGATCATCCGGGTCAGGATGCCTTCGGTCACCACCTCGATACGGGTCGCATCGGAAACCTTGGCCTGTCCGCGAATGCGGTAGCCGACGGTGCGTCCAACCCGCTCGCCCAGAGTTTCCGCCATACGCTCAGCGGCGGCCCGGGCGGCAAGGCGACGGGGCTCCAGCATCAGGATCCTGCCGTCGGTCAGCCCGGCCTCCAGGATCGCCAGGGGCACGCGGGTCGTCTTGCCCGCGCCGGGCGGGGCCTGCAACACAAGGCGCGGCATTTGGCGCAGGCTCGCCGTGACTTCGGCGAGGATATCGTCAATGGGCAGAGCGACCGACATGCGCCCGGTGTAGCGAATGCGTAGGGTGCCGCCAAGCACTGGACATTTCCCCACGCCTGCCGGAAAACCTGCGGAACAACGAGGGACAGGCTGCAATGGAAATCGGCGATCTGGCAAAGCGCGTGGCAGCGGGAGAACGTCGGGCCCTGGCGCGGGCGATCACGCTGGTCGAAAGTGCCCGCGCCGATCACAAGGCACAAGCGGCCGCACTCCTCGAGGCGCTGCCGAAAGACCGGCAGGCGCTGCGCATCGGGCTTTCGGGGACGCCGGGTGTGGGCAAGTCCACTTTCATCGAGAGCTTCGGCATGATGCTGGTTGAGCAGGGCCTCAAGGTCGCGGTGCTGGCGGTTGACCCGTCCTCGACCCGTTCGGGCGGCTCGATCCTTGGCGACAAGACCCGGATGGACCGGCTGTCGCGGGCGGAGGGCGCCTTCATCCGCCCGTCGCCCAGCCAGACCCACCTAGGCGGTGTCGCGCGGCGGTCGCGCGAGGTGGTGGCGCTCTGCGAGGGGGCCGGGTTCGATGTGGTCCTGATCGAAACGGTTGGCGTCGGGCAGTCCGAGACCGTGGTGGCGCAGATGGCCGATATCTTCCTGCTTCTTCTGGCGCCCGCCGGGGGAGATGAGCTGCAAGGCGTGAAACGCGGTATCATGGAGATCGCCGATGTCATCCTGATCAACAAGGCCGATGGCGACCTGAAAGCGGCCGCCACAAGGACCTGCGGGGACTACGCGGGCGCGCTACGCCTCTTGCGCAAGCGGCCGCAGGATCCGGACGGCTTCCCCAAGGCGATGATGGTCTCGGCGGCGGAAAACACCGGAATTGAAGCCGTTTGGCAGGATCTTCTGCATCTGCGCGACTGGCGCACCGCGCAGGGTTTCTGGGACAAGACCCGCGCGGAGCAAGCGCGATACTGGTTCGAGGAGGAGGTGAAGACCACGCTCCTGTCACAGCTGCAAACCCCGGCGGCGCGGGCCGCCCTGGCCGAGTTGGGCGCCGCCGTTGCGCAGGGCGACAAAGCGCCCACAGCGGCAGCGGCGGAGTTTCTCGCCAGCCTGCCTCGGCACAGCGCCTCAAAACCCTGATTTCCCCGCTCCGCTGGGTTGACCGGGCGGGCGATTCCCACTAAAGCCTGCGAACGAATTTCCGGGGCGTAGCCGATGGCTGCTCCCTTTTGTCGTCTTACGGAGCGCCGGGGCGACCTTAGCTAGAGGATAGACCCATGTCGCGCGTTTGCGAATTGACCGGAAAAGGCCCGATGACTGGCAACAATGTCAGCCACGCCAACAACAAGACACGCCGGCGCTTTCTGCCGAACCTGAACGACGTCTCTTTGCAGTCCGAAGCCCTTGGCCGCGCGTTCAAGTTCCGGATCTCGGCAGCTGCTCTGCGCACCGTGGATCATCGCGGTGGGCTCGACAAGTTCCTGGCCAAAGCCAAGGATAGCGATCTGTCGCCAAATGCGCTGAAGGTGAAGAAGGCGATTGCGAAAGCCTCCGACACGGCGGAAGCGCTGAGCTAAGTCTGTCACATCGCTGAAATGTCGCACCCTGCCCGGACCTGGGCAGGGTTTTTTGTCAGCGGGCCAGAAGCTCCTCGACCCAGCGCGGTAGGGTCTGGCTGGCGGAACCGATGCGGATATCGTCGAACTGGCTGCCGACCAGCGAGGGTTCGATGTTGAACTCCACGGTCCGCGCGCCCGATCGCCGGGCTTCCGCAACGAACCCCGCCGCAGGGTAGACGTTGCCCGAGGTGCCGATGCTCGCGAAGAGATCCGCGCCTGCCAGATGCTCGAAGATTTCGTCCATATCATAGGGCATTTCGCCGAACCACACGATGTCGGGCCGCGCGGTTGGCCGCTCGCAGGCGGGGCAGGCATCACCGGGTGCCATCACCAGAGGCGCGGGCCAACGGTGATCGCAGGTGGCACAGAGTGCCGATTTCAGCGCGCCGTGCATGTGCATCACCTTCCGGCTGCCCGCCTTCTCGTGCAGATCGTCAACATTCTGCGTGACGACCACAACCTCGCCGTCAAAGTCCTGTTCGAGCCGGGCGAGCGCGCGGTGCCCCTCATTGGGCGCAGCTTCGGCCGCTTGCGCGCGGCGGGCGTTGTAGAACTCCATCACCAGTTTCGGATCGCGCGCGAAGCCTTCGGGCGTGGCCACATCCTCGATGCGGTGCTGCGCCCAGAGCCCGCCTTCGGCCCGGAATGTCCCAAGCCCGCTTTCGGCCGAGATGCCAGCGCCTGTCAGGATCACGATTTTCCGCATGTCTATACTCCCCGCTGCTCGGCACAGTGATGACCCGCGCGTCGCAGGCTGTCAAAATCTTTGCCCCTCAAGGGGGCAGGATCTCAAGTTCGCCCGACAGGAACGGCAGGTCTGAAAGCGCGGGGTCGATCATATGGGTTTGGATCAGACGGCGCATGGTCTGGGCGATGTTGAGCGGGACGTCATCGGCCCAGTCCTCGCTGGCAAAGAGCGAGATCTGCCGGGCAAAGGGCGGCCCCGGCAACGGGAAGGCCTCGATCTGGGTGTGAAAGCGGTGCGCCCGCATGAAGCCGAGCGGCGTCGTGATCGTCCAGCCGATCCCGCGGGCCACCATCGCCATGAGCGCCAGGTGGCTGCCAATCTCGAAACGCTCGGGGTGCGCGCCAAGCTCCGAGGCCAGATGCGCTTCGATCTGCTGGCGGATGAGTTGGTCGTTGTCATAGCGCAGAAACGGCAGCCCGCCGGGATCCGGCAGTTCGGTTTCACTGCGCCCGGCACCGCGCGGCGCGACGCGCATAAACGGATCGCGCGCCAGCGCATGCTCGACCACGCCGTCAATCGGGCGGCCGGTGCTGGCCGAGATCGCCAGATGCAGTCGTTTTTCGGCCATGGCAGCGGCCAGATCGTTGCTTGAGGCGGTGATCATCTTGAACTTGCAGCCGGTCAGGCTCTCCGCAAGGATGGTGGCAAGGCGCGGGGTCACACTGTCGTCGAAATCGTCGATGATGCCGATGCTGAGCGCCTTGAGGTGGGCGAGGTCCATCACGGTGATTTCGCTACGGGCCAGTCGCAATTCGGTCAGCGCCGCCTCAGCGCGGTGCAGAAACAGCGTGCCTGCAGGTGTGAGCCGCATGGGCCGGCGCCTGTGGTCGACCAGTTCGACCCCGATGGCGGTCTCAAGGTTGCGCAGCTGCTGGCTCACTGCCGGTTGACTGAGACCGGTTCTGGCCGCAGCCTGTGCGACCGACCCGGTGCTGGCCAAGGCTTCGAAGACCTCGAGCCCGCGCAGGGTGATGCCTTTCATCATGGGTGCGCACCTTCTGATAGGTTTTCAATTTCTTGATGATGTTTTGCGTGAAGGTCAAGAAATATGGGACCTGGCCTCTGACAAATGTCAAAAATCAGAATACGCAGGCCGGCTTGCAGTAGAGGTTCAAATCCGCGACGGTGGTGGCGCAGATTGAGGGACCCCGCCAATGAAAGTCGCGACCGCCGCCTATTCGCTCGATGCTCTGACCTCCTGGGCCCAGTATGAAGACAAGATCAGCGCCTGGGTCGCCGAGGCCGCAGGGCAGGGGGCCGATCTTGCGGTCTTCCCGGAATATGGCGCGATGGAGCTTGCCACGCTTGCGGGTTTGGAAGTGGCTGCGGATCTGGAGGCGTCGCTCTTCGCCGTATCGGAGCGGCTGGCGGATGCGGATGCGCTGCACAGCCATCTCGCACAGCAATACGGTCTGCACATTCTCGCTGCCTCCGGTCCGGCGGCCACTGACACCCGGCCAGTCAACCGCGCGCGCCTCTTCGCGCCGGGCGGGCAGAGCGGCGCCCAGGACAAGCAGATCATGACCCGGTTCGAGCGGGATGTCTGGCGGGTGATTGGCGGCGGGCCCTTGCAGGTATTCGAGACCAACCTCGGCAAGATTGGCGTTCTGATCTGCTATGACAGCGAATTTCCCCTGCTTGGCCGCTCCCTGTCGGACTGTGACCTCATCCTCGTGCCATCTTGCACCGAGGCGCTTTCGGGCTACTGGCGCGTGCGGATCGGAGCGATGGCCCGGGCGCTGGAGAACCAATGTGTGGCCGTCATGGCCTCTCTGGTCGGGGAGGCATCTTGGTCGGAGGCGGTGGATGTGAGCACGGGCACTGGCGGCGTCTTCGGGCCGCCCGATACCGGCTTTCCCGCCACAGGCGTTCTTGCCGAGGGGACACTGAATGCGCCGGGCTGGACCTACGCAGAGGTCGATCTGGCGGCGATCGCGCATGCGCGGGCCGATGGGGTGGTGCTCGGGCGCGCCCATTGGCCGGAGCAGATCGGGCGCGATGGGTCCCCGCCAATCCTGCAAATGCGTTAATTCCCCTTGAAAAACCACCGAAATGCGCGCATTTAAGCGGCGTCCACAGTTGGGTGGGCGTGCAATGAAGGAGAAACCATGGCCAAGGAAGATACGCTCGAATTTCCCGGTGTCGTGAAGGAACTCCTGCCGAATGCGACGTTTCGGGTCGAGCTTGAGAATGGCCATGAGATCATCGCACATACGGCAGGAAAGATGCGCAAGAATCGCATCCGCGTTCTGGCAGGCGACAAGGTTCAAGTCGAGATGACGCCTTACGATCTGACCAAGGGTCGGATCAACTACCGCTTCAAGTAAGCCTTTGTTTATTCTGGGGTCTGGAAGTCCGCGCCGCAAGGAATTGCTGGCGCAAATCGGCGTTGTGCCCGACGCGATCCGCCCACCGGACATCGACGAAGACCCTTTGAAGGGTGAGTTGCCGCGCGCGTATTGCCAGCGGATCACGCGCGAGAAGGTCGGTGCGGTACAGGCAGGATCGGACGACATCGTGCTTTGTGCCGACACCACCGTCGCCTTGGGGCGCCGGATCCTCGGCAAGCCAGCGGACACGATAGAAGCGGAGAACTTTCTAAAGCTGCTTTCAGGGCGCCGGCACCGTGTCATCACGGCGGTGGCTGTCCGCCGTGGCGGGCGGGTCTGGGAGGCTGATGTCGTGAGCACCGTTCGCATGAAACGCCTGTCTGACGAAGAGCTGCGCGGCTATCTCGCCACCGGCGACTGGCAGGGCAAGGCGGGTGCCTACGGCATTCAAGGCCCGGCCGGCCGCCTGATCCCCTGGATCAGCGGCTCCTTCACCGGCATCGTGGGATTGCCGCTGGCCGAGACGGCGAACCTCCTCTCCGCGGCAGGTCTGCCGATGTGGCAGCACGCCTCATGAAGGGGCGCACAGTCGTTCTCGATCAGATCGGAGACCGTGAGGCGGCGGCGCTCATGGTCGATGGACAGTTGGAAGACCTGCTGATCGAAGCGGACGCCCCGCGCCCGGGCACGGTGTATCGGGCGATTGCTGACCGGCCGGTGAAGGGGCAGGGCGGCATGTTCCTCAGAACGCCGGCTGGTCCGGCCTTCCTGCGGCAGGTGAAGGGCCTTGCGCCCGGTCAGCCCTTGCTGGTGCAGGTCACGGGCTACGCCGAGCCGGGCAAGGCGCTGCCGGTCACGCAGAAGCTGCTCTTCAAAAGCCGCTATGCCATCGTGACCCCCGGCGCGCCGGGGCTGAACATCAGCCGGGCCATCAAGGACGAGACGCGGCGGGATCAGCTGCTGGAGATGGCGCATGACATCGTTTCGGAGGAGACACTCGGGCTGATCCTGCGGTCGTCGTGCGCCGAGGCCGAAGCTGACGACATCACCGGCGACATCACCCAGATGACCACTCTCGCGACGCAAATTCTGGGTGATGCGGGGCGGGACTGCGAGGAACTGCTCGAGGGCGACGGGCCGCACATTCTGGCGTGGCGGGAATGGGTCGCGCCTGCCGAGATCGTGATCGACCCGGGCGGTTTCGAAAGCCACGGCATCCTCGATGTCATCGACCGGGCCCGCCGCGCCGAGGTGCTGCTTGAGGGCGGTGGGTCTCTCTACATCGAGCCCACGCGCGCGCTGGTCGCGGTGGATGTAAACACAGGCCACGACACCTCGCTTGCGGCGGGCCTCAAGGCCAACCTGGCCTGCGCTAAGGCTCTGCCGCGCGCGCTGCGGCTGCGGGGCCTGGGTGGGCAGATCGTGATCGACCTCGCGCCGATGCCCAAGAAAGACCGGCGTGCCTTCGAAACCGCCCTGCGCCAGGCCTTCCGGGCCGATGACATCGAAACGGCCCTTGTCGGCTGGACGCCGCTGGGCCATTTTGAGTTGCAGCGCAAACGCGCGCGCCCACCGCTCGCCGAGGTCCTGACATGAACTGCCCGATCTGTGGAGACGAGACCCTGCCCGAGATGCGCCCCTTCTGCTCGAAGCGCTGCGCCGATCGCGATCTGGCGCGCTGGTTCAACGGCAGGTACGCAGTCCCGTCGAGCGATCCGGAAGATATCGACGCCCTGGAAGAGGCACTCGACGCCGCCGCGCAGGCGCAAGAGAGGCAGGACAAACCGCACTGATGGGCAGGCAGCTCCGGCGGGCTTTCAGGCCGCCGCCGCCCTAAAGTGTGAAGTCCGGCAGTTGGTCGAAGGCGGTGCGCAGTGCATCCCCCCAGCCGGTCGAGATGCTCTGATAGACGGCGTCATCCGCCTCGATCCGCCGTTCCAGCAGCGGGACAAAACCGTCGTTCTCATAGACCATCAGGTCGAAAGGCGGGGCCACCGAGAGGTTCGAGCGGACCGTGGAATCGAATGAGACCAGCAGAAGCTTCACCGCATCTTCGAACCGCATCGCAGGGTCATAGGCCCGCACCAGGATTGGGCGGCCGTACTTCGTCTCACCGATCTGGAAAAACGGTGTCTCTTCGGTCACCTCGATGAAATTGCCCTCGGGATAGACCAGAAACATGGTGGGTGCGCTGCCCTGGATCTGGCCGCCCAGAATGACCGTTGCCTGAAACGCACCGTCTCCGACCGGACCGACGGGTGCGCTCTGCGCGATGACCTCTTTCAGCGTCCGCCCCACCATGCGCGCCACCTGAAACATCGAGGGCGCATGCAGGATCGAGGGATCCCGCTCGCCCACGGCCTTCACGCGCTCTTCGATCATGCTCACGAGGGCCTGCGTGGTCGCGAGGTTCCCTGCCGTCATCAGCGTGATCAGTCGCTCGCCCGGCACGCCCCATTGAAACATCTTGCGCGTCTTGGCGAAGTTGTCGACACCCGCGTTGGTGCGGGTGTCGGACATGAACACTAGGCCGCGGTCGAGCCGCAGGCCCACGCAATAGGTCATGATATCCAGTCCATCATCTGTCTTGCTGCAGAGGCTTACTGCTGTATCTGCAGCGACACAATCATCGATTCTTTCGCAGCGCCCAGCCGCAGACCGGAAATCGGCGCCGCTCGGCGGTAGTCGCGGCCATGGGCCAGCCGCACGTAGCGTTCGTCAGGGCTGATGCCGTTCGAGACGTCGAACCCGACCCAGCCGAGACCGTCCAGATGCGCCTCGGCCCAGGCGTGGCTGGCGTCCTGATCGATGCGATCATCCATCAGTAGATAGCCCGAGACGTAGCGCGCAGGAAGTCCCGCCGCCCGGGCAGCGGCCACGAAAATCTGCGCGTGATCCTGGCAGACACCGCTGCCGCCCATGAGCGCCTCTTCGGCGGTTGTCGCAGCATAGGTCTCACCGATCTGATAGGGCGCGGCCATCAGGATCGAACTTGATAGCGCATGCAGGGCGGCCAGCTGATCGCTGCTCCCTACCAGATGCTTGGCCAGCGCCATAATGCCTGGGCCGGCTTCGGTGAGCGGGGTGGGCTGCTGGAAGTACCACAGGGGGGCGGGTCCGTAGACCTTGCCAAGAACGCCTGACGTGTCTGTTGTCTCGACCTCACCGGTTGCGGTGATCGCCACTTCTGTCGCACCGCGGTCCACACTAACCAAATGGACCTGTCCGCCGTTGTGGTCGCGGTACTTGGTCTCGATCCTGCCACCCTCGACCGTGATCTCCCATGTCAGCACCTGCTGTTGAGCGGTATTCGGCGGGCTCAGCCGGACCTGCTGCAGGGCATAGTCCACCGGCGCGTCATAGTGGTAGCGGGTCGTGTGGTTGATCGTGAGCTGCACCTGACGCCTCCTAGGCCATGAACCGGTAGTCCTGTTCGATCTGCGACCCGAGGGCGTTGTTGTCGCGGATGAACTCGGTCACCACCTCGTGCAGGCCAAGATCGAAGACGGTGTTGATGTCCGATTCGCGCACCCAGCGTTTCAGCCTGTCGGCCAGATCGTGGCAGGGGTGGCGCTGCTCGTACTCTTGTTCGAGATACCGCAGGTTCTCAGTGGTCTGCTTGACGCAGAAGGCGAGTGAGCGCGGCAGGCGCTTGTCGAAGATCAGAAATTCGGCAATCGCCGTCGCGGTCATGTCCTTTTCGTCGAGCCAGCGGAAACAGCGATGCGCCGAGACCGAGCGCAGGATCATTTCCCACTGCACGTTGTCGAGCGAGGATCCCACCGCAGAGGCCGACGGCAACAGTGTATAATATTTCACGTCGATGATCCGCGCGGTGTTGTCCGCCCGCTCGATGAAGGTGCCGATGCGGGCGAAATCATAGATGTCATTGCGCAGCATCGTGCCATAGAGCGCACCGCGCACCAGCGCGCTCTGCTTTCGGATCGTCGCCAGCACGCTTGGCAGATCGACCGTGGTGACAGGTTCTTTCAGCAGATCACGCAGGGTCATCCAGTTGTCATTGACCGCTTCCCATACCTCGGTCGTCAGTGCCGTCCGAACCAGCCGCGCATTGTCGCGCGCGGATTTCGTGACCGAGATTACGCTCGAGGGGTTGTCTGGGTCGCGCAACAGCCAGTCCATCACCAGCGTGTCGCTGTAGCTGTCGTATTTGGCCTGATATCCCATGGCCGCACCGGAGGTCGTAACCACCGATTGCCATTCGGACTCGGCATCCGAGGAACGGGTGAGCGCCATGCGGAAGCCGGCCTCCAGCAGGCGTGCGGTGTTTTCGCTGCGCTCGAGAAACCGGAACATCCAGTAGAGGCCACCTGCGGTTTTTCCCAGCATGTCAGTCCTCCAGCACCCAGGTGTCTTTGGTTCCGCCACCCTGGCTGGAGTTCACGACCAGCGAGCCTTCGGTGAGCGCCACCCGAGTGAGCCCGCCGGGCGTGATGTTCACCCCCTGCGGTGAGACGAGCACGAAGGGCCGCAGATCCACGTGTCGCGGCGCCAGCCCCTGATCGACGAAGATCGGCACGGTGGACAACGACAGCGTGGGCTGAGCGATGTAGTTCGCGGGCCGCGCCTCCAGCTTCTTGCGGAAGGCCGCAATCTCCTTCTTGCTCGCCGCCGGACCGACCAGCATTCCGTAGCCGCCGGAGCCATGCACCTCCTTCACCACGAGCTCGGAAAGATTGTCGAGCACGTATTTCAGCGCCTCCGGTTCAGCGCAGCGGTAGGTTTCGACGTTCTTCAGCAACGCCTTCTCGCCAGTATAGAACTCCACGATTTCAGGCATGTAGGAGTAGATCGCCTTGTCATCGGCGATACCGGCGCCGGGCGCATTGGCGATGGTGATCCCGCCTGCGCGGTAGATATCCATGATGCCCGGCACGCCCAACATGCTTTCGGGGTTGAAGCTCAGCGGATCGAGGAAATCGTCATCGATCCGTCGGTAGAGCACGTCGACGACATGGTATCCTTGCGTGGTCCGCATGGCGATGCGGCCGTCGACGACGCGCAGATCATGCCCTTCGACAAGCTCGGCCCCCATCTGGTCTGCGAGGAAGGAATGCTCGAAGTACGCCGAGTTATGGATGCCCGGTGTCAGGACGGCGACGCGCGGCTTGCCGGTACAGGCCGCCGGTGCACAGGCTGCAAGTGAGTGGCGCAGGTTCTTCGGATAGTCGCTGACCGGCTGGACGCGGATCTGCGCGAAGAGTTCGGGGAACATCTGCAGCATCGTCTCGCGGTTCTCCAGCATGTAGGAGACACCGGACGGCGTGCGGGCATTGTCCTCCAGCACGAAGAAATCCCCCTCACCGGTGCGCACGATGTCCGTGCCGACGATGTGGGTATAGACCTTGCCGGGTGGGGTGAAACCGATCATCTGCGGCAGGAAGGCATCGTTCTGCGCGATCAGCTCTTTCGGGATACGGCCGGCCCGGAGGATTTCCTGACGGTTGTAGATGTCCCAGATGAAGGCGTTGATCGCGCGCACGCGTTGCTCGATACCCTTGGACAGGCGGGTCCATTCCCGGTGTGACAGGATGCGAGGGACGAGGTCGAAGGGGATCAGTCGCTCCTGCGCCTCGGCGTCACCGTAGACGTTGAAGGTGATGCCGGTGCGGCGAAAGAAGGCTTCGGCCTCCTGAGACTTCGAGGCCAGGCGCCCGGGATCCTGGGACTTGAACCACGTATCGTATCGTTCGTAGGGGGGGCTGATCGATCCGTCAGATCGGATCATCTCGTCGTAAGTCGTCGGGCCTTTTGTCATTCGGTCATGATACCGAACAGCTATCGCCGCACAACCAATTGGTTGGCTTGACGGCGTCAGCGTCTCGATTTCGTCGAAACCGCCCCTTTTTTCAGCGGGTTAGGTCGGGTGTGCCGCACCCTTCCCTCCCTTGCAAAATGGCGCGGCGTGGCAAAGCCGGGCGGGTCTCCGACGTCCCGCGCGGTGCCGCCGACTGTCTGCGCGCTGGTGTTAACGGGCGCCTCTCTGAATCGTCAAAAAGCCTCTGGACACCTTTGCGGCAAACACCTAGAAACCGCTCACCCAGCCTGCAAAGGCGTCCCGTGCCCGGGTAGCTCAGGGGTAGAGCAGTGGATTGAAAATCCTCGTGTCGGTGGTTCGATTCCGCCCCCGGGCACCATCTAAGCCTCTTAAAATAAACGACTTTCTTAAAATGACAAAACGACCAGAAGGCCGTTGTCTCGTTTTTGTCTCAGGTTCAAGTTTTGTCCCAGTGGCATTTGGAGCACTAAATATTGTGGTTTCCCTTGCGTCCGATACAAGCCGCTCCTATCTTGAGAGTTGGGGGGAAGTGGCTTGCCGGTTCCTTAGCGCCCCGTTCAGCAAAACATCGGCAACTGGCCTGACGGGCGGTGACTTCCAAACCAATGGCACCCGTACGCGAAGAGAAAGGGTTCGCCATGCGCGCAACACTCCTCCTCGAAGCCAGCAAGTCGGATGGTGCGACATACCGCGTCCAGACGACTCTTGACCGAACGGTCGTCCGTTGGCTGATGCGGTCAATCGGATTGTAAGAGTGCGAGGAGAGGTCGGTCTCTTTACTTAGCTATGGCCATCCTCGTTCTGGAGGAACCGTTTGTCGGCGTTTGAATATCGCATTGCCAAGACAGCGCTGAAACTCACATTATCGACATG
Source organism: Roseobacter sinensis (assembly GCF_025755255.1). Taxonomy (GTDB): domain Bacteria; phylum Pseudomonadota; class Alphaproteobacteria; order Rhodobacterales; family Rhodobacteraceae; genus Roseobacter; species Roseobacter sinensis. Next base: position 169,747 of record NZ_JALIEB010000007.1, read on the forward strand.
GTTCGGCTTGGCGAAGCTGAGGCGCGACCATTGAAACGGCCAAAATTCACGGCGCACCTACATCGAAACTTCAGTCGGGATCGACAATATGGCGAGAGAGCTGGGTGGGCCACTTTCCAATAACTGGACAGGTTCTGGCGTGGATTGGGCTACTTTTTGCCCGGTGACCGAGTTGGTTTCTTCTTGATCACTCGACCAAAGCCGAAGGGTCAAGAAATCGTGCTTGGTTTGACTTCATATTCAGGCAGGCCGAGAGCACTGGCCCCTCTCAACGATCAATGCGCCTCGGGCTTGCAGGTCGTCTATCTGCTCTTGCCCGTAGCTGTGCTCGGATAGGATCTCGCGTCCGTGCTGCCCAAGTGTCGGAGCCGGGATCACGACACCGCCGGGGGTATCACTGAATTTGATCGGCAGCCCAATCGCCTTGACCTGACCCGCCAGCGGATGAGTGGTTTCAACGATCATGTCGCGCGCGATGGCCTGCGGATCTCGGTGCATTTCGCAGATGTCCATGACGGGACCGGCTGGCAGACCCGCCTTCTCCATCCGAGTGATCCACTCTTCGGTGTTGCGCTGTTCGAGGTGGCTTTCAAGGATCGGAACGAGTTCCGCAAGATTGGTCATCCGATCCTGATTTGTGCCGAACCGGGGGTCGTCGTCGAGTTCGGGAACGCCGATCACCTCGAGAAGTCGCAGCCAATTGCGCTGGTTGGCGGCCCCGATGTTGATCCAGCCATTCCGCGTACGAAAGGATTGATAGGGGGCATTCAGCGGATGCGCCGACCCGAGCGCGCCGGGGGCCTGCCCGGTGGCAAAGGCAATCGCGGACTGCCAATAAGTCAGAGATATGCCCGCTTCGAAAAGTGATGTGTCCACCATTTGGCCCTCACCGGTTTTCCGTGCGTGGCTGTAGGCCGCGACGCAACCGAGGGCGGCAAGGAACCCGGCCGTGATATCTGCAATCGGCGCGCCGGGTTTGACCGGCGGGCGGCCCGGCCCCTCGCCGGTGATCGACATCAGCCCCGACATTCCCTGCGCGATCAGGTCAAACCCCCCTTTTTCGGTATAGGGACCGGTGCGGCCAAATCCCGAAATCGCGCAATAGACCAGCTTCGGGTTGCTCTTGCGCAGCGTCTCATAGCCCAGCCCAAGGCGTGCCATCGTGTCGTGCCGGTAGTTTTCGATGACGACATCCACGTCGTTGAGCAGCGTGCGCAAGACCTCTATGGCGGCTGGGTCTTTGAGGTTCAGGGAAATGCCGCGCTTGTTGCGGTTCATCATCATGAATGCGGCACTCTCGCCATGGATGTCCGGCGGCAGGAAGCGGCGGCTGTCGTCCCCGTCGGGCTTTTCCACCTTGATGACATCCGCGCCCATATCGGCCAGCATCATGCCGCAGGCAGGGCCTGCCATGATATGCGCAAGCTCGATCACCTTCATCCCGGTGAGGGGGCCTTTGGAGGTCATGTTCCGCTCCAATCCGGTTTTTCCTTCGCCAGAAACGCCTCAAGGCCGTGTTTGAAGTCGTTGCTCATGTAGCACATCGTGATCAGGTCGCTGTCTTCGACGGCTATCGCCTCGCGATTGCGGCGCATCGCTTCCTTTGTGGCGCGAAGTGTCAGCGGCGCCATCTCTCCCATGTGCTTGGCCAACGCCGTAGCCCGTCGCATCAGGCCGTCCTCGTCGGGCAAGACCTCGGACACAAGTCCCGCAGCAGCAGCCTCATCTGCGCCCATGAGACGGGCCGTGAAAATCAGTTCGCGCACACGGCCCGCGCCGAGCAATTCGCTGAGACGGGCGAGGTTTCCCGCGTTCAGGCAGTTGCCGAGCGTGCGGGCAATGGGAAATCCGAACTTCAGCCGCGCGCTTGCGATGCGGATATCGCAGGCCGCGGCGATGGAGGCTCCGCCCCCCGTGCAGGCACCGTGCACGGCCGCAATCGTCGGAAGCGGGCATCGGTCCACAGCCGAAAGAACGCGGGAGATCTCGTCTTCATAATCCAATGCGTCCTGTTCGGTTTCGAAAGCCCGGAACTGGGTCATGTCGGTGCCTGCCGCAAACGCCTTTCCGCCCGCACCGGCCATCACGACCGCGCGGACCGATCCATCCGTGGGGACGTTCTCGCAGAGCCTCGCCAGCTCTTTGTACATCGAAAAGGTCAGCGCATTGCGGGCATCAGGCCGGTTGAACCTGATCCAAAGCGTTTGGTCCGTGACCTGAGACGTGATTTCCGATGTCATGTCGCGATTTGCTCCAGTTCCTTGGGACGAGGTGGATTGATGCGTTGGCGCAGGAGAGATCTGGCCAAGGGGCGGGCAGGCACGGCCTTTCAACCTTCGCCGAGGTTGTCCGACCTGTCGTCGATCGCTTTGATGTGGGCCGCAAATTTGTTCATCATGTGCAATTTCATCAGCTGTCCAAGGCCGTCCGCGTCGCGGGCGCGCAGCTTCTGCATCATGCGCTCATGTTCGTCGATGGCTTCGGCCCATCTTTCATCCGAGAGGTTGACCATGAAGCGGGCGCGGCGGACACGTGCGGCCAGCAACTTGTGATGGCCTTCCAGAATGTCATTGTTTGCGCCACGGATCAGGGCCTGATGGATCTCTTGATTGGCCTGAAAATACGCCTGGCGATCGCGTGCCTGATAGGCCTGCACCATCTCTTGGTGACGCGCTTCGACCTTGGCGACCGCGGCTGCGTCCATATGGTCGCAGGCCAATTCACCTGCGAGTTGCTCCAGCCGGGCGATGACGGGGAACGTGTTTTCCAGCTCCTGACGCGTGACCGTGGCCACACGGGCGCCCCGGTTGGCCTGGAGCACCACAAAGCCTTCGGACGCAAGAACTTTCAGCGCCTCGCGCAGAGGTGTGCGCGACACGCCGAAGGACTCGCAGAGCTCTTTCTCGGGTACCTTTTCGCCCGGCTTGAGCGCATCTTCAACGACAAGGTTGCGCAGCCTGTCAACGAGTTCTTCGTGCAGCGTGGGACGTTTGATCGCCTCGGTCAGGTTCATGGTTCTATCCTATTCAGCTAGCGCCTGATCCAGCAAACGCGCGACATGCACAGCCCGACGCGGTGTGCCGTCGGCAATCTGATGACGGCAGGACGTACCGTCCGCGACCACAATCGCATCATCGGGCGCCGCATCGAGGGCCGGGAAAAGGTCGAGGTTGGCCATCTTGAGCGATATGTCAATCGTCTCAGGCGCATAGCCGAATGCACCGGCCATCCCGCAGCAGCTGCTTTCGATCATATTGACCTCGGCATCCGGGATCCGGTTGAGCAGGTCGAGCATGGGGCTCACGGCCGCATGGGATTTCTGGTGGCAATGGCCGTGCACATAGATCGGCGTGCCAAGCGGCTTCATCGGCAGGTCCGGCCGCCCGGCAAGAAACTCTTCAAAAGTGTGTGTCGCATGTGCCAGCGCTTGCGCGTCCTCTCCGGGGCACAAGGCAAGAAACTCGTCGCGGAACGTCAGGATCGATGAGGGTTCGAGCCCAACCACCGCGATCCCCTTTTTGACTGCCTCTTTCGTCGCATCGATGATCCGCTGGGCCTCCTCTCGGGCCTCATCGACACATCCGATGGCCAAAAGGGTGCGCCCGCAATCCAGGGCCGTTCCAGAGCCGTCCTGTGCGACGGCGATGCGCAGGCCGGCGGCGCGCAACACGCGCAGGGCCGAGCGCAGATTTTCCGGTTCGAAATAGCGGTTGAACACATCGGCAAAGAGCAGAACGTCCGGGTTCGTGTCCTGTGCTTCATCGTCGCGGAACGGGGTCGACGACCAGACCGGCAGATCGCGCCGATGCGAGACGCCGGTGAGCCTTTCGGTCAGCTTCCGCACCGGACCCATCTTGTTGCGCAGGTTCATGAGCCAGGCGAACTTTGCGGCCTTCGGCGCATAGCGTGGCAGGTAGCCGACGAGCTTGTCGCTGAAGGACAGACCGTTTGCTTTACGCCGCGCGGCCAGCACTTCGATCTTCATGCGGGCCATGTCGACGCCGGTTGGGCATTCGCGGCGACAGGCCTTGCACGAGACGCAATACTTCATGGTGTCTGCCATCGCATCCGAGGTCAGCCCGCCCGGCATCTGGCCGCTGATCGCAAAACGCAGCGTGTTGGCCCGCCCGCGGGTCGCGTCCCGTTCGTTCCGTGTGGCGCGGAAGGACGGGCACATCACCCCGTCCTTGAGTTTGCGGCAGGCGCCGTTGTTGTTGCACATCTCGACCGCACCCTGAAACCCTCCGGCAGCCCCGGGCCAGGCGGACCAATCAAGCGCGGTGTCAAACTCCGGGACCGAGTAATTCGGCCCGTAGCGGAACACCCGGCGATCATCCATGGCGGGCGCATGTACGATCTTGCCGGGGTTCATCAGCCCCTTTGGATCGAACCGGGCCTTCACGTCTTCGAAGGCCGAAACGATACGCGGACCGAACATCTTGTCGTGGAATTCGGAGCGGACGATCCCGTCCCCATGTTCGCCGGAATGCGAGCCCTTGTAGTGTTTGACCAGATCAAAACACTCTTCGGCGATGGCCCGCATGGTTTTGACGTCCTTGTCCTGACGCATGTTCAGGACGGGGCGGACGTGCAGGCAGCCCACAGAAGCATGCGCATACCAAGTGCCCTTCGTACCATGGCGTGCAAAGATGTCTGTCAGGCCCTGGGTATACTCGGCCAGATCCGGCAGGGCGACGGCACAGTCCTCTACAAAGGAAATCGGCTTGCCCGCCTGCTTCATCGACATCATCACGTTGAGGCCCGACTTGCGGTATTCCGCGATTGCGCCCTGCAAACCCGTGTTGATCACAGGCACGACGCCCCCCCAGCGGTCACCGCTTTCGGAGAATGCAAAGCCAAGGTCACCCATCAACTCCGTAAGCTCAGCCAGCTTGGCTGCATTTGCCTCTGCACTTCCGTTTGCGAATTCCACCAGCAGAAGGGCGGCTGGATCGCCTTCGACAAAGGCGTCGATTGTCTTTCGAAAGAGCGGAATGTCGCGGCCCAATGCGATCATCGTGTCGTCGATCAGCTCGACGGCTTGGGGGCCAAGCGTCACCAAATGCTGTGCGGCATCCATCGCCGCATAGAAGGTGGGGAAATGGCAGACGCCGATGACTTTTTCGCCGGGCAGGTTTGCAAGGCTCAGGTCGATCTCGGTGAAATAGGCGAGCGTGCCTTCTGATCCCACGAGAAGATGCGCCATGTTCACATCGTTCCCGGTCAGCGCGTCGAGGTTGTAGCCGCCCACCCGCCGTTGGACCTTGGGGAAGCGCCTGTCGATCTCGTCAGCTTCGCGACGACCCAGAGCGCGCATGTCATTGACCAGATCCGCATAGGTTCCGGGCTTTGGGTCCACGCCGTTGAAGCGAGCCTTTGTCCCGTCCGGCAGGATCGCCGATATGGCCCGCACATTGTCCCGCATGATGCCGTAGCGCAGAGACCTGCCGCCCGATGAGTTGTTCGCCGCCATGCCACCGAGCGTGCAGCGGGATGCCGTGGAGGGGTCGACCGGAAACCAGAGACCATGCGGCTTCAAAGCGTGGTTCAACTCATCCAGAACCACGCCAGGCTCGACCCGGGCGGTCAGATTTTCGGTGTCGATTTCCAGAATGCGGTTGAGGTGGCGCGTGTTATCCAAAACCACCGCCCGGTTGACGGTCTGACCGCACTGTGAGGTGCCGCCACCACGTGGCAAGATCGGGGTTTCCTGCTCTCGAGCTACCTCCATTGCGGCTTCCACGTCCTCTGTCGAGCGTGGGATAACAACCGCTTCGGGGACCATTTGGTAGATGGACGCGTCAGTCGCGTATCGGCCGCGCGAGGCGGCATCCGTCATGACCTCACCTTCAATGGCTGAAGACAAGCGATTGAAAAGACGTGTATTCTCGCGCATCAGCCTTCCTGTTCCTCCCGAAGTCGGAGCTGAGATCCGCGCCCGATCTTTTTGGTTGACTGAATTATGAATTCATAATTACGTTTTAGCAACAACTAATCGCGCCGAGTCAATGGCGCCGCTGGGAGGACGAAACAAGATGCGCCAGGCTGGCAGACATTTCCTGCAAATCCCGGGCCCGAGCGCTGTGCCCGACCGCATTCTCAAGGCCATCGGCCAACAGACGATCGACCACCGCGGTCCGGATTTTGCCGAAGTGGGCCTGAAGGCGCTTGACGGTATGAAGACGATTTTCAAGACCAAGCAGCACGTCTTCATTTTTCCGTCCTCCGGTACGGGGGCATGGGAAGCGGCCCTGGTGAACACCGTGTCGCCGGGCGACAAAGTCTTGATGTTCGAGACCGGCCATTTCGCGACGCTTTGGAACAAAATGGCGCGGAAGATCGGGATTGATCCCGAACTTCTGGAGGGGGATTGGCGCGGTGGTGCCGAACCCGATCGCATCGAAGCACGGCTGCGCGAAGACACAGGGCACGAGATCAAGGCGGTCTGCGTTGTCCACAATGAAACTTCGACCGGCTCGGTGTCCCCCATCGCGGAGGTGCGCAAGGCTATTGATGCGGCGGGGCACCCGGCGTTGCTGATGGTGGACTCGATCTCCGGGCTGGCCTCGATCGACTTCCGGTTCGACGAGTGGGGCGTCGATGTCTGTGTCTCCGGGTCGCAGAAAGGGTTGATGCTGCCGCCGGGTCTGAGCTTCAATGCCGTGAGCGAGAAGGCGCTGCAGCACGCCAAATCCAACACCATGCCCCGCAGCTATTGGGATTGGCACGATATGGTCGGTCCCAACAAGAGCGGCTACTTCCCTTACACGCCGGGCACCAACCTGCTGTACGGGCTGAATGAAGCCATCGACATGCTGCATGAAGAGGGGCTGGACAATGTGTTTGCGCGCCACGCCCGTCACGGGGCTGCGACGCGTGCGGCTGTACGCACCTGGGAGTTGGAGGTCCTGTGCGCGCGGCAAGGTCAGGAATCCGGTGTGCTCACCGCGGTGCTGATGCCTGCGGGCCATTCGGCTGACGCCTTTCGCGCAACGACGCTCGAGCACTACGATATCTCGCTCGGCAACGGCCTGTCCAAGGTCGCCGACAAGGTGTTCCGCATCGGACATCTTGGTGATTTCAACGATCTGATGCTGATGGCGACGCTGTCGGGGGTGGAGATGGGCCTGACGAAAGCGGGTGTTCCGCATCAGGCCGGTGGGGCGCAGGCCGCGATGGAGTATCTGAAGGAAACGACGAACGAGCGGGTGGCCGCTGAATAACGCCCCACGCGGGGCACCAAGGGAGGAAGACAAATGACAATCAAAGCAACCATTCTGGCCAGTGTGGCGGCGATCGCGATGCCGCTGGCGGCGACGGCTGCGGACCTGACACTGCGCTTCGGCCATGTCGGCAATCCGGGGTCGCTCTTCGAGGCGTCCGTGAACGCCTTCGCCGAATGTGCGAATGGCAAGCTCGGCGACCGCGCCGAAGTGCAGACCTTTGGCGCAAGCCAACTCGGCAAGGACCGCGAGCTGCTGCAGAAGCTGAAGTTGGGTCAAGTGCACTTCTCATTGCCCTCGTCGGTCATGTCGTCGGTGGCACCGGAGTTCGGGGTGTTCGAGATGCCCTACATCGTGCAGGACCGCGACCACATGCGCCGCATTCAGGCTGAACTTGGCGATGTGTTCCAGGAGGCCGCCTTGCGCGAAGGCTACCGGATCATCGGCTATTTCGAGAATGGCTTTCGCCATATCACCAACAACACCCGTCCGATCAACACGCCCGAAGACCTGCAAGGGATCAAGCTGCGTACTCCGAACGGCGAGTGGCGGGTGAAGATGTTCCAGCAGTACGGTGCAAACCCCACGCCCATGGCCTTCTCCGAGGTGTTCACCGCACTTCAGACCAACGTGATTGACGGGCAGGAAAACCCCTATGCCCAGATCGCGTCTGCCAAGTTCCAGGAGGTTCAGAAGTACCTGTCGATCACGGGCCACGTCTACACACCGGGATATGTTCTCGTGGCCGAAAGCCAGTGGCAGAAGTGGCCGGAAGACGTGCGCGCGGATCTCGAAGCCTGTGGTGCCGAGACGCAGGACTTCGTCTATGAGCATGCGGCCAAGCTCGAAACCGAACTGCTGGATGTGATCCGCGAGGCGGGTGTCGAAATCAACGAAGCCGACAATCAAGCCTTCATCGACGCGTCCGCTGCGATCTACGACGAGTTTGCCACCACGGTCGACGGCGGCGCGGAATTGATCGAGCGGATTCAGACCCTGGCATCCGGGTCCTGATCTAACCCACGTGGGGGGGCCGCTGGTCCCCCTGCTTTCAGCGACGCCGCTCTTTCCGGCACGTTCCTCGGACATCACCGGTGCAACACCACCGGCAGAGGTTTTTATGCTCAAAACGCTACGCAACTTCTTTGAGGTCGTTCTCGAGTATTTCGTGATCTTCCTCATGGTGATCCTCACAACCGTTGTGGTCGTCGCTGTAATCTACCGGCTCGTTGGATCAAGCCTCGCCTGGTACGATGAAATCGCTGCGATCCTGCTTGCGTGGATTACGTACTACGGCTCGGCCTTGGCAGCGCTGCGGCGCCGACATATCGGTTTTGACTCTGTTCTGCTGTCGATCCCCATGCCCACGCGCATGTGGGCTGTCGCGCTGGCCGAGGGTATCACCGCCGCTTTCTTCCTCCTTCTGGCCTGGGCCGGATACACGGTGATGGCGATCCTGGGCGGCATGTCCCTGGTCTCTCTCACCTGGGTGCCGATCAGCTTCACACAATCCGTGATCCCAATCGGGGCAGTGCTCTTCCTGATCTGTCAGGTCCTTAGCCTGCCGGACTACTGGCGCAAGACCGCCGCGGGTGTCTCGCTGGAACATGCTGAAATCGAGGAAGAGGTCGAAACCGAGATGAAGAAAGCGGGGAACGCCTGATGCTGATGCTGGGGATCTTCATCGCCATGGTCGCGATGATCTGTCTGAACGTCCCGATCGGCGTCGCACTCGCTGTTTCCGCTATCGGGGGCCTGCTGGTTCTGGAAGGCACCGGGTCGCTGGTGAACGTCGCTTTGGATATGTACGGCGGCGCGACGAAATTCTCTCTGATCGCGATCCCGATGTTCGTTCTGGCCGGTGCCATCATGAATGCAGGCGGTATCACGGATAGGCTGATCAACTTTGTCGCTGCGCTGATCGGCTTTATTCGGGGCGGGCTGGCCCATGTGAACATCGGCGTTTCGCTGTTCTTCGCCGAGATCTCCGGGTCGGCCGTCGCAGATGTTGCGGCGATGGGGTCTGTCATGATCCCGCAGATGAAGAAGCGCGGCTATTCGGGCGCCTTTTCGGCGGCGGTGACCTCATCTTCGGCCTCGCTTGCGATCATCATTCCGCCGTCGATCCCGATGATCCTCTATGCGACCTCGGCCAACGTCTCGGTCGAGCAGCTCTTCGTGGCGGGTGTGGTGCCGGGCCTGATGGGGGCCGCGGGCCTGATGGGTGTGGCCTACTATTTCGCGCGGCGCTACGACCTGCCGCGGGAGGATGCGTTCTCGGGCCGCAGGCTGTGGGAGGCTTTTGTCGACGCTTTGCCCACCTTCGCGCTTCCGGTGATCATCCTCGGTGGCATCTTCGGCGGGTATGTGACCGCCACCGAAGCGGCCGGGCTGGCAGTCTTGGCCGCGATCGCCATCAGCCTCTGGTATCGCCAGGTCGATCTGCGGCACCTGCAACGCTCCATGCTGGACGGCGGGATGCAGACCGCTGTCGTCATGCTGCTTGTGGCGGCCTCTGTGGTTATGGGCGGCTTCCTGACCCGGGCGCAATACCCTCAGGAGCTGGCGGCCGGTATCCTCAGCATCACCGAGAACAAGTGGCTGATCTTGCTCATCCTGAACTTCTTCTTCCTGATCATCGGCTTTTTTCTGCATTCGGCCGCCGCAATCATTCTGGTCGTCCCGATTGTCATCCCGCTGATCGACGCGGTAGGGATCAACCCTATTCACTTCGGCCTCGTGGTGACGCTGAACCTCGCCATCGGCCAGCAAACGCCGCCCGTGGCCAGCGTTCTGATCACCGCCTGTGCCGTGGCGCGCGCGAACATCTGGGATGTCACCAAGGTCAACATCTATTTCATCGCGGTCCTGCTGACCGTCCTGCTGATGTGCACCTACATCCCGTCCATCCCGCTCTTCCTGGTGGACTACTTCTACAACTGACGCTCCCCCGACCTGCTTACCGGTTCACAGCGGGCAGGCGCTGAAGTCCCTCTGGATTTCACGTGTGCCTCAAACCTGCCACTGCGCCGATCTCGGCCGCATTGAACAACTGCTCACGGTCCTTGTCCCCGGGTCGACACCGCTTTCGCACTCGAGGTTGGCAGGCTGTTTCGAAGACTGTTGCTGATCGGAGGCTTAGACAACCGTGACGGTCAACTCACCGACACCCTCGATGGACGCAACCATGACGTCGCCCCGCTGCACCGCATTCACCCCAGACGGCGTGCCCGCCATGATGACATCGCCCGCGGCAAGTTCGAAGTACTCCGAGAGGTACGAGATCATCTCCGGCACTTTCCAGATCATCTGGTTCAGATCGCCGTCCTGGCGCGGTTCACCGTTCACGGCGAGTGCTATGTGCCCATGATCGGGGTGACCGACGTCGGCAACCGGGCGCAAGGGGCCGACCGGGCCGGACCGTTCGAACGCCTTTCCGATCTCCCAGGGGCGGCCCATCTTCTTCATCTGGCCCTGCAGGTCGCGCCGGGTCATGTCGAGGGACACGCCGTACCCCCAGACGTGATCGAGCGCCTGGTCCACTGGGATGTTCCGGCCGCCCGACTTCAGAGCGACAAGCAGCTCCACCTCGTGATGGACATCCGATGTGTGCGGTGGGTAAGGAAACGCGCCCGACGGATCGAGATTGTTCGGGTTCTTCTGAAAGAAGAAAGGAGGCTCGCGGTCGGGGTCGTGCCCCATCTCCACCGCATGGGCCGCGAAGTTCCGTCCGATGCAATAGACACGCCGGACGGGGAACGTGCCGCCGCCCTCGGTGGGAATGACATGCACCTGAGGCGCGGGAATAACATGATCGGCCATTGCTCTCCTCCTGACCCCTGGGCTGGGCCAAATACCTTGCTTGGACAGCGCCCCATCCTCACCGGCGCGCGGCGGTAGGAAAACGACCCCATCCGCTAGCTTACTCGCAATGTCTGCGCGCAATTGGCAAGGGGGTGCGACATGCTTGACGCCAACCATTTTCGTAATTGGTTCAGGCCGCGGGCGATTTCACTCGGTGTCCGAGAGGCTGCCGGGAAGGACCCGGGAATAGACCGATCGCAGGTGACGCCGCATCGCCTCGGCGGCCCGTTGCCCGTCTTTTTGTGAGATGGCCGCGACGATCTCGTCATGCTCCCAGAAGCTCGAATAGCCGGGGGCGGGGCCGGTTGTCTTGCGGGGCTGGCCCCAGACGATTGACCGCCGAACCGAATTCAACGTTTCGAAGAAATAGAGAAAGAGCTGGTTTCTCGCGGCACGCGCTATGGCATGATGGAGGTGATTATCCCAAGCCTCGTAGGTACGCCAGTCTTCGGCACTCCGGCACCTTTGCGCACAAAGGCGCATTTGTTCGCAGTCGGATTTGCCCGCGTGCTGCGCGGCGAGGCGGCACAACTCCGGTTCGATCGTGAAGCGAACGGTTACGACCTGTTCCGGCTTGATCTGGTCGCGCAGGTAGGTCACGTCCTGCAGATTGAGGACGGGTCGCGCGCCGACAAACGTGCCCCGACCCACGTGGCGCCAGATACGGCCCTGGGCCTCGAGCTCCGACAGAGCCTTGCGCAACTGGTTTCGCGTCGTTCCGAGACGCTGGCACAATTCGCGTTCAGGCGGGATCCGATCATTGTGCCGATAGCCCGCGCTGTCGATCAGATCACGAAGCCTCTGTGTGAGATCAACTGCCATCGCCGCACTCCACCCAATTCGGTGATTGGTTGATTGATTGACGAGTCGAGTTCGTCAAACTGAACCATAGCAGGTGTGGCGGCGAGTCGCAGGTCACGCGTCCCGGCGCCGCAACCCCCAGCACGAGGGAGGAGAGCCGAGTGCGACTGGCAACGATATCCGTGGACGGTCGGAACCTCTGCGGAGCAGTTCTGGAAGATGGCAACATACTGAATATCGCTCAGGCGGCGCGAAATCTTTCGGACCCCGGTGCCAGCGCGCTTCGCACAGGGTCCATGCTGGACCTCATCGAATGTGGGCCGGACGCGCTGGCGGCAGTGCGGGCGCTGATGGCCGAGGCGGATGCGGGCCAAAACGCTGACGCCATCGTGCCGGCGGATACTGCCTTGAACGCCCCCATTCCCGCACCACGCAAGAATGTGCTCTGCGTCGGGCGGAACTACGCGGAGCACATTGCCGAAGGCGACCGCGCGCAAAAACAGAACGTCGGTGTGACGGAGTATCCCGTTTTTTTCACCAAGCCACCGACAGCAGTTGTGCCACCGGGCGGCGACATCCTGATTTTTCCAACTGTCTCGACGAACATCGACTACGAGGTGGAGCTTGCTGTTGTCATCGGAACCGCGGGGCGCAACATCACCAAGGCCGATGCCATGGCCCATGTCTTTGGCTACACGATCCTCAACGATATCAGCGCCCGCGACATCCAACGCCGCCACGGCGGCCAGTACTTCAAAGGCAAGGGGCTTGATGGCTCCTGTCCAATCGGCCCGTGGATCGTGACGGCCGATGAGATCGGCGATCCGCATGACCTTAACATCGGCCTGACAGTGAACGGCGAACAGCGCCAGGACGGAACCACGAAGGATATGATCTTCGATGTTCCGACGCTGATCGCGTCGCTCTCTGAAGGCATGACGCTGGAACCCGGCGACATCATCGCGACCGGTACACCATCGGGCGTCGGCTACGCGATGGAGCCGCCGCAGTTCCTCAAGAACGGCGACAGGATCGTCTGCGCAATTTCCGGGATCGGCACGCTCAGCAACACTGTGCGCACCGTATGACGCCCCTCCAGCGCCGAGACGCGCGGCGCACGGGGCAAACGCAATTGGGAGGAGAAGAACCATGATGAAGAGAAGAACGTTTACCGCATCGCTGCTGTCAGCGCTGCCGGCCACCAGCCTGATCGGAACGCGGGCTTTTGCGCAGGGCTTGCGCGATATCACATTTGTTCAGCCGAGCCCCTCGGCGATCAACTCGTTCCCGGTCTTCGTGGCGATCGGCGAAGGCTTTTTCGAGGAGGAAGGTCTGAATGTGACGGTCGAGGCGATCAATGGCTCTGGCGCTGTGCTGCAGGCCCTCTCCGCGGGCCAGGCGCATTTCGGACGCCCCGGCCCGGGACCGCTCATCGCGGCCCGGTCACGCGGTGTGGATGCCGTGCACATCTACAACGTTGCGGCCCGCAGCAACTTCGGGATCGCCGTACAGGAGGACTCCGAGTATCAGGCCATTGAGGATCTGCGCGGCAAGGTGATCGGAACCGGCACCGCCGATGGCGCCGAGGTGGGGTTCGCCCGCAACGTGCTGACGGGTGCGGGGATGACAGAAGGCGAAGACTTCCAGTTCCTGACCGTCGGCGATGGCGGACCGGCGACGGCAGCCTTCCTGAACGGCGAGATCGACGCCTATTCCGCCTCGACCGCGGACACGGCGATCCTCAATCAGCGCGGCATGAAGGTGCGTGACATCACGCCCGCAGAGTTCGGGCGCTTCTTCGGCAACGGCATTGCGACGATGGCAGAGACCATCGAAAACGACCGCGCGCTCGTCGAAGGCTGGAGCCGCGCCTTCGCCCGAGGCCATGCCTTCGCGCTGAATGATGCGAACCGCGAGGCGGTGCTGGGTCATCTTGCCGAGGGCAATCCGCAAGAAGGTGAAGACAAGGAATTTCAGTCGGCCTTGTTTGACGCCGTCCGGTCCAAGACCATCCCGCCCGAAGGAAGCCCCTACCTTGGCTGGTATCCGGCCGAAGTCTGGGCCGAATGGCAGGACGCGCTGGTTGCGGGTGGCGAAATCTCCGGGCCGCTCGATGATCTCGATGCCGCTTGGACAAATGAGTTCGCAGCTCTGGGAAGTGAGGCCGCAGGCGGATGATCGCAGCGGCCGAACAGGGCTTTTCCGGCGCGTCTGTGGGCGCGCCGGTCTACGAGCTGACCCGTGTCAGCAAGACCTATGCGCGCAACCTCGTGGTGGCGCTCGAGGATGTCACCCTGACGCTGCGCAAGGGCAGCTTCACCTCCGTGATCGGGTCCAGCGGATGCGGAAAGTCGACCCTGCTCAAGATTATGGCGGGCCTGATCCCGCCCTCCAAGGGACGCGTCATGCTGCAAGGTGAGCCTGTGACCGGCCCGCGCAGGGACATCGGCATGATGTTCCAGCAGGCGACCCTCTTTCCCTGGAAGACAGCGGTGGAGAACATCGTCCTTCCTATTGAAATTCGCGATGGCAAACCCGCCGCCGAGAAGGCGAAGGAGAAGGCCCACGCGCTTTTGGACATTGTTGGGCTCACCGGTTTTGAAAACGTCTACCCCAATGAGCTTTCCGGGGGCATGGCGCAACGCGCCTCGATCTGCCGGATGCTGATCACCGAACCGGCAGTGCTTCTGCTGGATGAACCGTTCAGCGCGCTGGATGAACTGTCCCGCGACATGATGAACATGGAGTTGCAACGGATCTGCCGCGAGCAGCAGGCAACGGCTTTTCTCGTCACCCATTCGATCCAGGAGGCGGTGATCCTCTCTGACGAAATCGTTGTGATGAAGCCACGCCCCGGGCGGATCGCCGAGGTCGTCCCGGTCGATCTTCCTCGCCCACGCACGCTCGACATGATGACGACCCCGAAGTTCGGCGAGATCGTCGACTACATCCGCGGCATGCTGGATAAGGGAGAGGACATGTGACCGACGACCGGACCAATGACGCAAACGCTCCCGAAATGATCGAGGATACCGTCTGGGAACAGGAAGTGGCCTTCATTGACTCGGTGCCGCGCTGGATCGCGATGACCTTCGTCTTCGTGGTCTTCATCGGTACCTGGGATCTGGTCACCCGGCTGGGTCTCGTCTCGCCGATCATCCTGCCGACCCCCTGGGAAACCTTCGCCGATATGGTTTTTGTCGGTCAGAACCTCGCAACCGGAGGCTATATGCTCGCAGCACTTTGGATCACCATCAAGGAGGTGATCTACGGCTTCGCACTCGCCATCGCCATCGGGTTCTCATTGGGCGTGCTGGTCGGCGAAACAGCCTTCGGAGAAAAGGCCGTCATGCCCTATCTCGTCGCCATCGATACGATGCCCAAAGTGGCCTTCGCACCGCTTTTCGTGGCCTGGTTGGGGTTCGGCATTGAATCCAAGGTGGCGCTCGCTGCCTTCATCGCAACCTTCCCGATTGTCGTGGGCACGGCCGCTGGGCTGCATGCCGCCGATGAAAACGCCCGCATGCTGTTCAAGACCATGGGAGCGAGCCGTATCCAGACGCTGATCAAGATGAAGCTTCCAAGCGGCCTGCCGCAGATCTTCACCGGCCTCAAGATCGGCGCTGTCGGTGTCATGGCCGGTGCGATCACGGGCGAATTTCTCGGCGGCGGAAAGGGCTTCGGCGAGTTGATCCGCGTTGCTGCGTCTCAGCTGAACACTCCGCGTGTTTTCTCTCTGATCCTCTATCTCAGCCTTGTCGGGCTGGCGCTCTATTTGATTGTGCAGCGAACGCAACGAACGGTCGTGTTCTGGCAGAAGGAAACAGTGGAATCCTACGATGCCGGATGACGGCACCATCGACGTGGGGACGCTCTGCGAATTCGTGGCTTGCGCACTCATGTCTCACGACGTCCCGGAGGCGGACGCCGGCAAGGTCGCAACCCTCATGGTCGAAGCCGACATATACGGCTACGAAACGCACGGTGTCTTCCGTCTTCGGCAGTATCTGGCGCGTCTGGCCGGAGGCGGATGCAACCCCAGGCCGGACATTTCCGTCGCGCAGGAAACCGTCGCCACCGCCCTGATTGACGGCGACAACGGCTTGGGCCACCTGGCCATGGCCACCGCGCGCGATTTGGCCATCCAGAAGGCGGGGGCGGCGGGGATCGGCTGGGTTGGCGTGCGGCGTGGCAATCATGCGGGACCCTTGGCGCTCTACGTCCGCCCGCAAGCCGAGGCGGGTCTTCTGGGGATGGCCGCGGCTGTCGGCAGCGCGAACCACGTGCCGCCCTACGGCGGCAGCGATCTTCTTCTTGGCACAAACCCGATTGCCTTTTCGGCACCCTCAGGTGGCGACGATCCTTTTGTCTTCGACATGGCCACGACTGTAGCGGCGATGGGGAAGATCAAGACACTGCTGCAACAGGGCAGACCGATGCCGGAAGGCTGGATGGTGGGCCGCGATGGGAAGCCGCTGACCGACCCGGCCCGAAAGTCGGAGGGCTTCCTTCTGCCGATCGGTGGCGCGAAAGGTTTCGGGTTGTCTGTGGCAATTGGCTTGATGGCCGGCGTCCTGAACGGTGCGGCATTCGGCTCGGACGTGGTCGATTTCACGAAGGACACGATCTCGCCCACGAACACAGGTCAGGTCGTGATGGCTCTGGACCCGAAAGCGTTCGGTGTCGGTGACGAGTTCGCCGAAGAAGTGGCGCGCGTCTTCGATGAGATGCGTGCGTCTCCCCCTCTGCCGGGTCATGACCCGGTCAGGCTTCCGGGCGACGGCAAATCTGCGCTTGCCGCGACGCGTCGTACCGAAGGTTTGACGCTCAATCCGGCGCTTCGCGCCGATCTCAACGCCCTCGCGATCGGTTGCAATCTGGCTCCGCCCTTTCCGAAATATGCCTGAATTGTGCAAAGGGAGCGGACCTGCGTCCAAAGCGCGCTTGTTTGGCCGCCCGCAGCAACCTGCCAGCCCCTCTTCGCGATAATGCCGCACCCATGTCATGTGGGTCACCTCCCAGCCCTCTCTGGCCGGACGGATGCCGAAGCAGTGATACTCGAACCGCGGGCGGGCGTAGGCCAATCCACGTCGCCGCTTTCGCAAGCCCTCATCCCCTGATCGTGTGTGTGATGCCGACGGGCTGACCGGTGCAAGCCCGCCGACTGGCATCGGACGTTCGCCATTTTTGTCGCGAAAGCCTCGAGCGCAGCGTTTCCGACCGGGCCGTCCGGCTACGAGGGGTGTTCTCGTTTACCAATGCGCACGACTTCTTTGCATCCGACGCGCTCGTGCCGCCCAGCTTTGCTTTGTGTTTGTGGAGCCCGGCATCGCTGATCCCGGACATGCCGCAGAGCGTCCAATCTTCAACCCCTGCCTTGAACTGCTTGAGCGCTCCAATGAGCTGTTCATCAAAATAACCTGCGATCCGCAACTCATCCCGTGCTCAGCCCCATCATCACCACCTTAACGGTCCTGCTTCGGGAGGATGCGTGGCCTCCAAATCCAACAAGGCCGCGCGCGCGGGCTGCATGACTGACGCTGCGTAGGGCACGCCGACGGGTAAGTTGCCCCCTTTAGGCCGGACATCCAAATTCACTACCGATTTGGCATGGATCGAACGAAGCTGAAGTTGCAAGGCTGATCGGCACGGGCGGAGGGCACCTCACGCAACATCAATACTGTTGTGAAGCTGCTGAAAACGGCGACCGCGTCGAAGATTG
Organism: Roseobacter sinensis; assembly: GCF_025755255.1. GTDB lineage: Bacteria > Pseudomonadota > Alphaproteobacteria > Rhodobacterales > Rhodobacteraceae > Roseobacter > Roseobacter sinensis. The sequence continues at coordinate 187,357 of NZ_JALIEB010000007.1, forward strand.
CTTTCCCGACTTGGAATTGCGCGGGAGTTGCCGCGCCGGTACATTTCTTCAAAACCACCTGCAGGAGCGCTCAGTGCCAAAAGTGATCGTCAATGACCTCCCAACATACGACGGGCCCGACGCCGCTGCAGCTTTTGCCGGCCCATTAGGTGACTACATTGGACGTGCGATTTCCAAACACCATGGGCTAAACCATCTTGGTGCGAATATTGAAACGCTGATGCCGGGAGCATCTTCCTCTCATCGTCATTGGCATGATCGCACCGACGAGTTGGTCGTTGTTCTCGATGGTCATCTGGTCCTCGAAGATGACGCGGGCAGCACTGATCTCGGCGCAGGTGATGTCGCCGTTTTTCCGGCAGGCGATCCCAATGGACACTGCATTACGAACAGATCGAATGCACCGGCCACATTCCTGGTCGTCGGCACCCGCGATGCGGAAGATCGCTGTTTCTACGCTGACATTGATCTCGTCTTGCACCCCGATGGAAGGCTGACGCATCGAGATGGAGAAGACCCCGCCCAGGGCAATCGTTAGGGCCGCGACCCGAAAGCGGGATGGGACAGTTGTTCGCGAAGGAGCGGTGAAGATGAGGTTTTGCGTTGAAAGCAGAAGCCGGAATCTCCCACAGCTAAACGAGGCCAAGACGCTCCGGATCAGCACTGTCATGCATCGCATGGGCCTGCCAGATTGGCCACTTCTGGACCGTCGACGCTCGATAAGCGACGCCAAACCCAGGCTATGGACATAGGCCAACGAAAGTCTCAACATGGCGATAGGCAGACCAGCCGCGAAACCACAATTGAGCGCAGTTTGACCTTGAAGGATGCCCCCGACGGTGGAGCGACGTCTTTGTCGCTGCTGTAGTGGGTGCGGCCCTCTCTCAGGGCCGAGTTCGACTGTCCGTATCCCGATCTGCGAAGACGCGTGCAACGAGTGATGCAACCAAAACTACTCTTGACCGGCAGCGCTGGCCGGGTCGGCCAGTTGATCCGCCCTCGCCTTGGCGCGCTTGGCGGTGCCCTACGCCTGTGCGATCTCCGGTCCGCCGCTCCACTGCGTCCTTGGGAAGAGGAGATCGTTGGCGATCTCTGCGCGATCGCTGATAAGGCGGTCGAGGGGTGCGACACCGTCATCCATCTGGCCGGCATCGCAACCGAAGACGCGTTCGATCCCCTGATCGATGCCAACATCCGGGCTACCTATGCGCTCTACGAGGCGGCGCGCAAAGCTGGTGTCAGGCGTATCCTCTTGGCATCGACCAATCATGTCTCGGGCTTCTATCCCGCGTCCGAGCGTGTCGGCCCTTCGTTGCTGCCGAGGCCGGACAGTCTTTACGCGCTGTCGAAGCTCTGGTGTGAGGGGCTGGCCCGGCTCTATTTCGACGCCCACGGCATCGGCAGCACGGTTGTCCGGATCGGTTCGGTCACCGAAAGCCCGGAAACCCCGCGACATCGCCATACATGGTTCGCGCCCGACGATCTGGTGACCCTGATCCAATGGGTGGTCGCGACACCCGAGCCCCGCTTCGATCTCTTCTACGGGGCGACGCCAATCGGTGACGGGTGTTTCTGGACGACCGAAGGACAGCCCGATGGCTGGGCACCGGCCGCAACGACCCGCCTCGACGGGCTGCCGGAGGGCGATACGGGCCCGTGGCAGGGCGGCGGCCTCGCGGATCGTTTCGAGCGGTGAGCGATGCGGTTCCCGTCGGCCGCTATCGGGCCGTGCTGGGCGAAAGCACACTCTGGCTGCCCGAGCGCAAGTGCATCGCCTGGGTCGACATCGAAGGGCGCGCCACAATCCTGACCGATGTCGAAACGGGAGAGGAGCAAATCAACAAGTTGCCGGACCGGCCGACGGCCCTTGCCGATCTCGGCTCCGGCCTGCTGGTCGCGCGGGACTGCGGGATCGTTGGTCCGGACGGGACCATCCTCGCAGCCAACCCGCAACGGCCGCCGGGACGGTTCAACGACGGGACGGCCGGGATCGGCGGCCAGTTCTGGATCAGTACCATCGGACCGGAGGGCGGGCGGCTGCATCGTCTGGGCCGGGACGGACAGGCGTGGCACCTGCGCCGCGATCTCGTGACCGGGCTGGGCACACCCAATGGCCTGGCGCTGTCGCCAGATGGCCAATGGCTCTATCTGTCCGACAGCCGGGCCGAGCGCCAGGGTATCTGGCGTTTCGCCCACGACCCGCGCACCGGTGACATCACAGACCGCCAGCCGTTCTTCGAAACCGCTGGCCATACCGGTCGGCCGGACGGCGCGACCACCGACACAGCGGGGAACTACTGGTTCGCAGGTATGGACGCTGGAGAGGTGGTCTGCTTGTCGCCGTCGGGCGACATCCTGCGCCGCGTTCCGTTGCCGGTGTCCAAGCCCACCCGTCCCGCCTTGGCCAGTGGCCGCCTTTTCGTGACATCCATCCGGATGCCCGACGAGCCCCTGTCGGGCCGATTGCTGGCCGTGACCCTCTAACCTGACGAGGCGCCACTTCAATCCGGCAGGGTATTGGCCGCGATGAAATCCCGATCGAGCGCGTCTCCGAGACCCGGTGCCTCGGAGAGATGCACGAGGCCATCCGCATCCATCGGATCCGGGATCGCCGTCAGATGCGGGGGCGGCGCATCATGATCGAGAAACGGGTGCAGAAGCCCCCTCTCGTAGTAGCGTCCCGCGCCTGTGCCTCCAATCAGGGCGAGGTTGCCGACACCGCCGCCATGCACCTCGATCTCCATGTTGAAGCTTTGCGCGAGATGGACGCATTTGATCGCAGGCGTGATGCCTCCGACGTCATTCACGCCGGTGCGCAGCACATCGCAGGCGCCGGACGCCGCCCATTCCGCCCGCGTGAAATGCTTGCCCGGCGCACTTTCCGGTCCGATCACGGGAATGCTCAACTGCTGCGACAGCCAGCGGTACGAAGATGTCGAGGCCTCCTCCATCGGTTCCTCGTACCAAAGGTAGCCAAGCGCCTCGATCCCCCGCCCTAGGGTCAGGGCCTCGGTGCGCGAATACCAATGGTTGGCGTCGAGCATGAGGGCAATGTCGGATCCCACGGCCTCGCGCACAGCCGCGCAGGCGGCGATATCCATCCGGACCGATGGTGCCCAGGAGACGGGCGGCATCCAGGTATGCAACTTGATCGCCTGATACCCCCGCGCAACAAGCGCCTCGGCAAAGTGCCCATAATCCTCGGGCGTCGCGAGTCCCTCCTTTCGCTCATCACCGCACATCGTGCTGCCATAGGCCGGCACTTTGTTGCGCGCACCGCCGATCAGGCGCCAGACCGGCAGGCCGAGCGCCTTGCCCGCAAGATCCCAAAGCGCATGGTCCACGTAGCCGATGGCCTTGTCCGTGAGTTGCTGGGCCGCGCCGCGCTGCCAGCGCGCCATTGCCTGCCAGAGCCGCTCCCGGTCGAACGGGTTCTGGTCAAGAAGAATCGGCCGGATGTACGCCTCAAGCAACTCTGCGCGCAGCACGCTCGGAGGGCAGAGAACCTCACCGGTCACACCCGCATCGGTGTCGATCGAGAGCAGGGCCAGCGTTGTCGGGCGCGGGGCGCAGGGGTGATCGTGACCGTCGCTGTCCTTTTCTTTGACCGTCTCGGTCCGAAAGCGGATCAGCCGGACGCTGGTGATCGCAAGCGCCTTCATAGGCGATAGTCCTTGTAGGGAGACCGTTCGAGCAGATCGTGGTTCAGCTCGACACCCCAGCCGGGACCATCGGGCGCCCGCGTCACCCCACCATGCACCTCGGGAAGCGGGGTGTAGATCTCTTCCGCCCAGGGCTGACGATCGAGCCGCCCGCGCCATTCATGGGCTTCCGTGTGGTCCGGCAGCGACGTCAGAAGGTGAAGGGTGAAGATCTGGAGCATCGACATGGTCGGGCAATGCGGCATCAGGGGCAGCCCTGCCTCTTGCGCGATCGTGGTCGCCTGAAGACAGCGCGACAGACCACCGATATAGGCCAAGTCGCATTGCAGGATATCCACCACTCCGTCGCGGGCCATGACGCGGAACTTCCCCATGTCATTGTCCTGCTCGCCACCCGACACGGCCATGGAGAGGGTCTTGGCCACGCGCGCCGTCCCGATCATATCATCGAAGGGGCATGGTTCCTCGAAGTGATAGAAGTCATGGGCTTCCATCAGCCGGCCCGTCACGATAGCGGCGTCCGGGTCGTATCCGCCGTTGGCATCGCCTGACAGGCGCATCTGCGGAAACGCAGCGCGCAACGCCGGGATCAGCTGTTCGGTCCGCTCTTCATGTCCTTCCACCGTGCCGCCCAGGCGCCAGCCGACCTGCACCTTGACCGCCGTGTAGCCGTTGGCGGCGACCTCGGCCCGGATGCCCTCGATTTCCTCCTCCGGAGTGGTCTTGCGCGTCCGGCGCGACAGGTAGACGGGAATGTCGCGGGCGGCAGACGCGCCCAACAAGGCCCAGACCGGTGCGCCCGCCCGCTTGCCCGCAAGATCCCAGAGCGCGGTGTCGACGCCCGCCAATGCGCGCGCCAGAAACGATCCGCGAAACTTGTAGGCGTTGTTCCAGACATGCTCCGACACCGCGCGGGTATCTGCTGCACGCCCCAGAACGCGCGGAATGACGAGCCGGTCGAGCGCAACGGCGGTCACCTCCGAGGCGAGAGCCGCCGTCTGGCCCCAGCCCGTCGCCCCGTCGCGGTCGGTAACTTTCACGACGAGGCATTCGGGAAGCGCCCATGTCTCGATCCGATCGATAACAGACGTGCCCATGCGCCGTCACCTTACTGCGGTCTGCGCCGCACCCAACCCGCGCATGTCGAGGAACGGGCGTTCCGAGTGATTGTCCGACATCTGGTTGGCGACCGACAACCGGTAGGCCGGATCATCCCACGGCGAGGGCAACTCGGCCGGTGCCGGACCGGCGGCGCCGTAGACCAGCATCTCGTTCTCGTCGAAGACCACGACTTCTTCGCGGTAGTCGCCGATCAGGTCGACGGCATGCATGTAGAGCCGCATGTCCTCCGCATGGTGGCTGAAGACGGCTGCCCTGTAGTTTTCGCGGATTTCGAGCTTGGCGTTGCTGGCGACGTTGACGATGATCCCGTACTCACCCTCGAAGACCTCGTCCACGCTGCGGTCGCCATCCCAGTCGATTGCATAGCCCGAGCTGAAGTGCTTGTCGCCCCGGAACAACTCCTCCCCTGTGCCCGAGAGGACCACCATCTGCTTTTCGTCGTCGCCGAGCGCCCATTCCACGGTCAGCTCCAGTCCGGGACTGTCGGGGAAGAACTCACCGGCGACGAGAAGCTTGGCGTCGTCATGAACGCCGGGGCTCTCCCAAAGCGTTTCCCCGGTGACCGGGTCGAGCACTTTGGCGTGGAGCCCCTCGTAGGACAGGGCGAGTTCCTCACCATCGCGATCCGGGATGAGATCCGCGACGATCACCTTGTCGAGATGGTCGTAGTAATGGCCCTCACCAAGCCAGGCCTCGGGGGTGAGCCGCATGCCCTGAGCGCCGTCCGGACCGAAGAGGTGACGGCCAATGACCTCCTGCGCGCCGTCCCCGTTCAGATCGTAGGCCCAGGGGTAATGCGCTGGGATGATCCCCGCATCATCGTCCGCCGTCGCCCACAGGAGCGTCAGATCCGCTGAGAAAGCGCGGAGCCTGCCATCGGAATTGCGCTCGTCGATCAGCAGCAGCTCGGACGGGGTGCCGTCGCCAGTCAGGTCTGCGACGATGGTCTTCACACGAAGAGAGCGTTTCGCGTGGTGCGATTTGGGATTCGCAATATCGAGCTCTGCTCGGTGCTTGACCGCGCCCGTCGCGCCGTCGACCACTCGCATTTCCATGCTCCCGCGCTCGGTGGCAAAGGCGCCCGCAACCTCCGACAGACCGTCGCCGTCGAGGTCCCAGATCACGTATTTGTAGAAGTACCGGTTGGAGGGCAAGGGCAGATCGAACCCTGCTTCATAGTCCCACAGCAACTCCACACCGTCACCGGTGAACCGGAACGCCTGCATGCGGTTCGAGTTCACATGGCGAATGAAATCGCGCGGATCTCCATCGTTGTCGAGGTCCCCGAAATGGGCGGATGATCCTCTGAAATAGGCGCCTTCGGGCGCGAAGGACGACAGGTCCAGGTGCAGTTTGAGTTCAGGTGCAGGCAGCTCTCCGGCCAAAGCAGGAGCGGCCGCCAGCACAAAGGCAAGCGATAGATAAGGCTTCATGTCTTTCTCCCTCGGTTAAGCTCCCAGCGCGATGGGTCGTCTCGCTGCGGAGCAGATGCGTCTGCTCATCAGGATGGCTGCGGCATGATCGCGCCGCGGCACGCGTTCAGTGGACCGGCACCGGAGCATGCGCGTGTTCACCAGCAGGTCTCCTCCGTTCCGGCAAGGCGCTGCAGCGCCTCGTAATAGTAGTAGTCGCCGTAGATCAGGCTTACATCGATCCACTGGTCCTGCGGCAGCTTGCCGGTCGCATGCAACAGCAGGCCGTCCTGCGCCGGATCGTCGAAGGCCGTGCAGCGCTCGGTCAGGGTCCGGATCAGGGCCTCGGCTTCACCGCGGGCCCGCGGGCAGCCGAGGCGGGCAAGTTCGAGAAGGCCGCAGGCGGTCACGGCGGCAGCTGAGCTGTCGCGCGGTGCCGTCACGGCGTCAGGCGCCCGGAAATCCCAGGGTGGGACCCCGTGCGGAGCATTCATCTCAAGAAACCTGTCCGCCACCGTTCGCGCCTTTTCCCGATAACCGGCGTGGCCAGTATACCGGGCAGCGATCGCCAGGCCGTAGACGGCCCAGGACTGGCCCCGCGACCAGGCGCTGTCGGCCGCGTAACCCTGACCGCCATGTGCGGCAACGCGCGCGCCACTTCTCTGGTCGAACTCCACGATGTGGTGCGTTGTGTCGTCCGCGCGAATGAATTCGGGGATCGCGCGGGACAGATGCCCCCGTGCCAGGTTCGCAAAGCGCGGCTCGCCCGTCACCTCGCTCGCCCAGAAGAGCAGCGGCAGGTTCATAAAGGTGTCGATGATTGAATAGCCACGCCGGTTTTCCGCGTTCCAGGCCTCGATCACCCCGCCGGCGACGTTGAAGCGTCCCATCAGCAGATTGGCCGCCACCAACCCGCGCCGCCGCGCATCCTCCGCGCCGGTCTGCTTGAACCGCATCACGGCCGTGGGCTGAAACTGGAACCCGACATCATGGTGCAGCTCGTGAAACCACGCATGATCGATGAGGGCAAAGAGCTGATCTTCGGCCTGACGCGCGAGATCGGCAAGGCGCGCGTCTGGGCCGTCGTTCAGCCTCAGCCGGATCAGGCCCGGCCAGAACCCGGACGTCCACCACCAGGCGAGATCCATCGGATACCGCCCGTCGACGGTGGCGTGCAGGAACGCGGCACCGGCCTTGGCGACCAGCTGGTCGAGCTTGGCGCGCGCGCCGCCGTAAGCGGTGGCCACCCAATCGGGCGGCGCGACCTCACGAGGCGCGAGGTTCATTGTGTGTCTCCTTGATACCGTGGGAGGAACGTGACGTTGATCTCTGTTGATCCCGTCGGCCCGGACGGCGACAGGCAGATACGCTGGAAGCGCTCGGTTCGACCGTCGCGCGTCGTGATCGGAGGCAACGCCTCGATCTCGACACCCAAGGCGGGATCGAAACTCACCAGGAGCGGCCCCAGCGCCAGGTGGCCCGGTCCGAGATCCTCGATCGTGGCCTGCGTGATGAGCACCGATGTCAGCTCTCCCGTTGCGACGAACTCAGCCTGATCACGCAAATGAACGGCACCCGCAGGTCGGTCGAGCACAAGCCTCCGGATCAGGCGCTTCACACCCGCCTGCCGCGGATAGGTGGCCGCGATATCCATGAGCAGCCGGTCGCCCTCGCATGTGACATCGCGGGCGGCAAACGCATGTCCGAACGCCTGCCGGTGGCCGTTCACCTCGGGCACCGAATGTCCGTGCGAGCCATAGTTCGGCATCTCGTAGCGCAGGGCGGGATCGAAGGCCTGCCGGCTGTAGAGCCCCGCTCCGATCTCGGCGACCGGCGTTTGCGTGCCGAGTGAAATCACGAATGAACCCACATCGTTGTGATTGTGCGGCTCGCCGTTCGTGCCGCCCTTCGCAGCGAGCGCCAATGCCCCAGATTTGCCCGGGTGCAGGCGCGCAACGAAGATCTGCGTGTCGGGAAGCCAGTCGCGCGGCGCCGGCTGGCACGTGGTATCCGCCTCCTCCCACCAGAGGAAATCGCGGATCTGTTCGGCCGGGTAGCGCAGCGTGTGCGTCCGCTCCGCATCGGTGCAGGGGTCCAGCGCGTGCAACTCCGGCAGCTCCAGTCGGGTTCCGAGATGACGCAGCAGGGCCGTCTGGACGATCCGGTTGGACACATTGTCCGAAAACAGCGGATAGCGCTGCGGTCCGAGCTGAATGCGTGCCGGGAAACGGGCGACCTGGCGCATGTGCGGGGCAAGCAAGGGGTCGATGCGCCCTTCGGTGCGGGCCGCGATCAGGTCTGCAAAGCACGCATAAGCGAAAACGCCCTTTTCCCAGTAGCCCACGCCCTCGGCGCATCCGCCATCCGGTGGGAAGCTGGCCAGATAATGCTCAAGCTCGCGAAGCGCTTTGGCCAGCACAGCGGCAAGCCTGTCGCAATCGGCCTCAAGGTAGATCGCAGCGGCCGCGGTCAGCCCGGCGCAGACCGGCGCCCAGTTGGGGCTGGATCGGCCCATCTCCCGCGCGCCCATCCAGAACATGTCGTCGCGCGCCAGCAACGGCGCGACCCCGCGGGCCTCTACCGCGCGGCGCAGGCGCGCGCGCGGGGCGGGGTGCAGGCTGTCGCCGAGCATGTGATCCACTTCAGCAACCAGAAGGCAGGCCATCGCCGACCACAGATCGATGACCTGAAGCTCCGGCAGCGGCAGGCCGTCGGTGAATTCGCCACCATGGGCCGGTACGACCCATGTCGGCTCGGTGAGGATCGCATCGAGCATGTCGTGAATGGGATCGAGGAAGCGCCCCTGTCCTTCGAGCCCCTCCGCCAGTGCCATCCAGGTCAGCCGGTCGCGGCGGGCGTCCATGGGGGCCTCGTACCCCTCCCGGCGCCCCGTGCGGTGGTAGTCGAGAAAGAGCGTCAGCGGCAAGGGCGGGATCGCTTTGGTCCGGACGGCCTCGGCCTTGGCGATGACCTCGCTCGCGATGTGCTGGCGGGCCAGTCGGGCCCAGGCTTGACGGTCAGCATGCACGGGCAGCGATGCCTTGCCCTTGGTTTCGCGCAGGATCCGTGCGATCTCACCGGCGGAACGGGGGCTGGACATGGCCGTCATTCCGCCGCGACCCCCAGGCTGTCGACCCCGTCGAGCGTCAGGTCTTCGGCGTGGTGGCACGCGACCAGTCCGCCATCGACGGTCCTCAGCTGCGGCGCCTCAATCTTGCAGATCTCGGACGCAAACCGGCAGCGCGGATGAAACGCGCATCCGGAGGGCGGGTTGATGGGGCTTGCGACTTCGCCCGGCAGGCGCACGCGCCGCCGTTTCGAGCGCATCCGCGGATCGGGGATCGGCACCGCCGACAGGAGCGCCTCGGTGTAAGGATGACGCGGCCGGGTGAAGAGCGCTTCGGTCTCCGTCAGCTCCACCATCCGCCCCACATACATCACCGCCACGCGGTCGGAGATGTGCCGGACGACCGACAGGTCATGCGCGATGAAGAGAAACGTCAGGCCGAACTCCTCCTTGAGATCGGCCAGAAGGTTCAACGTCTGCGCCTGGATCGACACGTCCAGCGCCGAGACCGCCTCGTCCGCGACCACAAGGCGGGGGTTGAGCGCCAGGGCGCGGGCGATGCCGATGCGCTGACGCTCTCCGCCGGAGAACGCGTGTGGATAGCGGGTCAGGTATTCGGGCCGAAGACCGACCTTGCCGAGCAGGTCGGACACGCGATCGTCCAGCGCACGCCCCGACAGCCCCTCGGCCATGCGGATCGGCTCACCGACGATATCGCGCACGTTCATCCGCGGGTTCAGCGACCCGTTCGGGTCCTGGAAGATCATGCGCACCTCGCGGTGGATCGCCTTCAGCGTCTTGCCGGAGGCCGCGGCCAGATCGACCTCTCGGCCGTCGCTCATGCGATAGAGCACCTCGCCGGAGGTGACGGCGTGCACGCGCATGATCGTCTGGCCGAGGCTGGTCTTGCCGCAGCCGGATTCGCCCACCAGGCTCAGCGTCTCGCCTTCCAATATGTCAAACGAGACATCGTCCACCGCCTTGACCGACGGCTGTGCAGCGCTGAACAGGCTGGGCTTCTTGAGATGATAGTGTTTCTTGAGGTGCCGTACGCTGAGGATCGGTGTCATTCCGCAGCCTCCTTTTGATCCTTGCTGTTCTCGAGCCGCAGGCAGCGCGCCACGTGCCCCGCGCCGAGATCGACCGGTTCGGGTTCGCGCCGGTTGCAAAGGCCATCGACGAAGCGGTGGCAGCGCGGATGAAAGCCGCACCCCGATGGCCGCGCGAAAGGATGCGGCACCATCCCCGGAATGGCCGGCAAACGGGTGCCCCTGCGCGCATGCACCGATGGCATCGCGTTCAGCAGCGCTTCGGTATAGGGGTGCGCCGGCGCATGAAAGATCGTGTCGACATCGCCGCGTTCGACGACGCGGCCCAGATACATCACCGCCACCTCGTCGGCGATTTCGGCCACCACGCCCAAGTCATGGGTGATGAACATCACCGTCATTCCGGTCTCGGCCTGCAGATCGGCGATCAGGTCCAGAATGTTGGCCTGTGTGGTCACATCGAGCGCAGTGGTCGGTTCGTCGGCGATCAGCAGTGCCGGCCGGCAGGCCAGTGCCATCGCGATCATCGCCCGCTGGCGCATGCCGCCCGAGAGCTCGAATCCGTATTGGTCGAAGCGGCGCTCGGGTTCTGGAATACCCACGCGCTGCAAGGCGTCGATCCCGCGATTGCGGGCTTCGGCCCGCGAACAGGCCTCATGCGTCAGAACGCCCTCGAGCAGCTGCGTCCCGATCGTGTGCACGGGCGATAGCGCGGCCATGGGTTCCTGAAAGATCATCCCGAATGCGGCCCCGCGCAGGCTGCGATAGAGCTGCCCGCCCGAGCGTTCCGCCGCGAGGTCGATCGGCACCACACCCGGCGCGGGGCGATAGAGCATCTGCCCGCTGACGATCTTGCCGGGCTCGCGGGTCAGCCCCATGAGCGCGCGCGCGGTGACGGATTTGCCCGATCCGGACTCGCCGACGATGCACAAGGTCTTGCCGCGCGGCAGATCGAAGGACGACTGATCAACGCTGCGCACCACCCCTTCCTCGGTGAAGAAATGGCAGGAGAGATCGCGCACTTCGATCAGGTTGTCGGCTGAGTCAGGCATCGGCATCACGCGTAGGGGTCGGCCGCATCGCGCAGACCGTCCCCGAAGAAGTTGAGCGCCAGCACCGTCACGACGACCGCGACGCCCGGCGCAAAGAGCCACGGCGCAGTGGCGATGGTGCGTACGTTCTGCGCCTCCTGCATGAGCACGCCCCAACTGACCACCGGCGGGCGCAGGCCGATACCGAGAAACGACAGCGCCGTCTCGGCAAGGATCATCGTTGGGACCGCGAGGGTCAGCGTGGCGATGATGTGGGACGAGAAAGACGGCACCATGTGGCGCAGGATGATCCGCAGCTCCGGACAGCCGTCGAGGCGCGCGGAGGTCACGAAATCCTCGGATTTGAGCGCGAGGAAGCGGCCGCGCACCTCGCGCGCCAGCCCGGTCCAACCGATGAGCGACAGGATCACCGTGACCATGAAATAGACCGCAATCGGCGACCAGTAGGCCGGGATCGCCGCGGCCAGCCCCATCCAGAGCGGGATCTGCGGGATCGATTTCAGAAACTCGATGCTGCGCTGGACGATATTGTCGACCCAGCCTCCGAAATAGCCAGAAATCCCGCCGAGCACGATCCCGAGCACGAGGCTGATGCCGACCCCCACAAGCCCGACGGTCATCGACACCTGGCTGCCATGAATGACGCGCGAGTAGACATCGCGCCCGAGACGGTCCGCTCCGAGCGGATAAAACGGCTGCGTGGCATCCGCCGGACCGAAGAGCACGCGGTTCATCGGCAACACACCCCAAAGCACATAGGGCTCCGGCGCCGGGGCGAAGAAGCGCAGATCGATCCGCACGTCGGGATCGGGCGCGAAGTTCTTCTGCAGCGTCAATGGGTCGGTCTCGACCTTCCAGCCATGGGTGTGAAAGCCGAAGGTCCGGTTGCCCTCCGAATCCCGGTCCATGAACGCGACCTTCATCGGCGGGACATAGGCGTAGCGCGCGGCGTAGGCATTGGGATCCTTGGGCGCGACGAAGGACGCGAAAAGCGCAATGACGTAAATGAACAGAACAAACACGCCGGACCAGAGCGCCAGCTTGTGCCGGCGGAACTTCCACCACATCAGCGTCCACTGACCGGCCACGTCCACGCGGCGTTCGGCGGCAGGGGGGTGCGTTGTGTCGCTCATGGCCCCCTCACATCAGACCGTGGCGGACCCGGGGGTCGAGCCAGGCCAGCAGCAAGTCGGACAGAAGCGTGCCGATGACGGTCAGCACCGACAGCATGAAGATGAACGACCCGGCCAGATACATGTCCTGCGCCAGCAGTGCTTCGAGCAGCAGCGGTCCGGTCGTCGGAAGGCTCAGCACGATGGCGGTGATCGTGGCGCCGGAGACGAGATCAGGCAGTTCCCAGCCGAGACGGGAGACGAAGGGGTTCAGCGCGACGCGCAACGGGTATTTCACGGTTGCACGGGTCTCACTCAGACCGCGCGCACGGGCGGCCTCGACATAGGGTCGAGGCAGTTCGTCGAGCATGTTGGCCCGCACGATGCGAATGAGGCTGGCCGTGCCTGCCGTGCCGATCACCACGACCGGGATCCAGATCTTGCCCATCATGTCCCAGAACCGGGCCCAGGACCACGGCGCATCGGCAAATTCCGGGCTGAAGAGACCGCCCGCCGAGGTGCCGAAGACGGTGAAGGAGACATACATCAGGATCAGCGCGATGAGAAAATTCGGCGTGGCCAGCCCCAGAAACCCGATGAAGGTCATCACATAGTCGCCGACGGAGTACTTCCGCATCGCCGAGTAGACCCCAATGGGAAACGCGACCAGCCAGACGAAGATCATCGACGCGAAGGCGAGAACGAAGGTCAGACCAAGCCGTTCCCAGAGCAACTCGTCCACGGGACGGTTGTAGATGAAGCTCTGGCCGAAATCCCCGCGCAGGACGATGCCGGAAATCCATTTCCAGTATTGGACGATCATCGGATCATCCAGCCCGTAGCGCTCCCGCAGCATGACCAGTTGCGATTGCTCCACACTTTCGCCGGTCGACCGCATCGAAGCCATCACCGCGGTCAGATAATCGCCCGGCGGCAACTGGATGATCGCGAAGGACAGCACCGAGGCGCCGAAGAGGATCGGGACTGCCCACAGGACCCTATTGAAGATGTAACCGCCCATGGCGTTGCGTCCTTCTGGAAAAGCCCCCGAGTGGCAGGACGCCACCCGGGACAGGTCGGGAGGTCAGGGTTGATACGGCATGATATCGCGCGGCTCGCCGTAGAAGAAGGTGAACGGGTTGACCGGCGCGGGATCGGGATAGGCGAAGGAGCCCGGGAAGACCGCCGGCACGTTGTAGAGGCGCTTGCTGGTGATGCCGTAGGCAACGCTCGGAAGGGCGATGCCGATCGCCCAGAACTCTTCCTTCGAGATCTCGAGCAATTCGCGCATCAGCGCCCGGCGCGCGTCCAGGTCGGGCTCTGCCTGAACCATGTCGAAGAGCTCCATCTGGCGCTGTGCCGGCGCGGGCGGCGCCTCTCCCTCCAGGCCACCGGCGGTGTACCAGTCCGACCACAGATCCGCGAAGGAGCTTTCGAAGTTGTAGGGGAAGTACCACCGCGGATCGAGCTCGATGCCCAGTCCGCCATCGCCATCCCACATACCGGCATCCAACTCATTGCCTGTCAGCTTGGTCTCGTAGAGGGAACGCTCGATCTCGCGCACTTCCAGATCGATGCCAACAGCCGCCAGCTGTTGCTCCAGAAGTGGGCCGAGATCCACGAAATCCTTGCCGGACGCGACTTCGAAGACGATGCGGATCGGCTTGCCGTCGGGCCCCAGCCGGGTGCCGCCGCTGTCGCGATCGGCATAGCCCAGCCCGTCGAGAAGCGCGTTGGCTTTCTCGAGATCATGCTCGGTGTACTGCTTTGCGAAGGCCTCGTCGTAATAGACGCTCTCGGGACGGGGAGCGACCTGATAGGGCTCGCCGAGGCCCGCATAGACCGTGTCGATGATCTCTTGCCGGTTGATCGCGTGGCTGAGCGCAATGCGGAAGTCGCGGTTGCGATAGATCTCGCGCTTGACCGGATCGGGATTGGTCAGGTTCAGGAAGAACACGCCCGTGTTCATGTTCGCGTTGAGACGCGCGTGGAAGTTGTAGCCCGCCTTCTCGGCATTCTCGAACAGGATCGGGCGCTCCTTGGTGCCGTTGATCCGCCTCCACTGGAAATCGATCTCGCCGGAAATCGCCTTAAGCAGCGTGACTTCGCGGTCCTGGGTGACCTGGAACCTGACCGCGTCGATATAGGGAAGCTGATTGCCGTCGGGGTCGACCTTCCAGTACCACGGGTTGCGTTCGAAACTGACGACCGCGGAGGAGCCGTCGTATGGGGTCAGCTGGCGCCAGGGAAACAGCGTCGGCAGCTCTGTGTTTCTCCACCCGAAGGACGGCGAGATATCGGAAACCTTCTGGTTGAAAAGGTCGACCCAGGTGCCCACACCCGCCTCGGCCACCTTCGCGTCGATATCCTCGGCGTAGGATTTGTGAAACGGTTTCAGGTAGTGCGATGGATACCGCGTGAACATATCCGCGTTGCCATGAGCCAGATGATCCAAAAGCAGCCCCTTCGGCTCGGTGAAGATCAGCCTGAAGGTATGCGCATCGATGATCTCCAGCGCCGGCGGCTGATCCCCGTCCATCAGGAACGAGGGCGGTGAGGCCAGTTCGGGGTTGGTCAGCACATCGGTCCAGGCAAAGGCGATGTCTTCGGTGTCGAAGAGATCGCCGTCCGACCAGCGGATGCCCTTCCTGAGATTGAATGTGTATTCGCGGCCATCTTCGGACACCTCCCAGGAATCCGCGACATTCGGGATGACCGATGTCCATTCCGGGTTCCAACGGACCAGGTTTTCGTAACCGACCGTCCGCGTCAGCCATACCTTGTCGCCGGATCCGGTCAGCACCGCGTTCCAGGTGCCTCCGTAGGTCCCGATGCGTTCGAGCGGCGTGACGACCAGCGGATTTTCCGGCAGGCGTTCCGCGACCGGCGGCAACTCGCCTTGGGCGACAAGTTCGGCCAACTGTGGGGCCTCTGCATAGTCCGCTTCGGCGAGGCTCGCCGACACGGCCAGCACCGCAGCTGAGGCCAGCGATCTTTCAAGCCACTTTGCGTACTGCATCATGTGTTCCTCCCTTGTGCCACCGGCCCTCCCGCCGGTTCGAATGATCCCGTTTCGACCCGGCTCAACGCGCCATCCACCCCCCGTCCACGGCTATGATCTGACCGTGAAGGTACGCTGCGGCCGGCGAGGCCAGAAACACTGCCGTTCCCGCGACATCTTCGGGCCGGCCCCATCGGCCCGCCGGAATCCGCTCGAGTATCTGCCGGCTGCGCGTCTCGTCGGACAGCAGAGCTTCGGTATTTGCGGTCTCGATGTAGCCGGGCGCGATCGCATTCACGTTGACCCCGGACGCGGCCCATTCGTTGGCCAGCGCGCGGGTCAGCCCAGCGACCCCGTGCTTCGCGGCAGCATAGGCCGGCACGCGGACCCCACCCTGAAAACTCAGCAGCGAGGCGGTGTTGATGATCGCGCCCTGACCCTGCGCCACCATCCGCCGCCCCGCCGCCTGACTTAGCTTCCAGACCGATGTCAGGTTCAGATCCAGCACATCGTCCCAGTCAGCCTCGCCGTAGTCGACCGCAGCGTCGCGCCGGATGATGCCGGCGTTGTTCACCAGGATCGACACCGGCCCAAGCGCCGCCTCCGTCGCCTGCACGAGCCCGTCCATTCCGGCGGCGTCCATTCGACCGAGATCAACGGAGATCGCCGTGCCGCGTCGCCCGGCGCTTCGAATGCTGTCCAGAACCCGATCGGGGCCGGAGACGTTCGCGGTCACCGCCACATCGGCGCCGGCATCGGCGAGGGCGATAGCGATTGCAGCGCCTATGCCCGTCGCTCCGCCGGTGACCAAGGCAACACGTCCCGCCAGTGCCCCCATCAGATCATACTGACGGTCTTCTGAACCCAACCGAGCTTCGGATCGAAGCTCGCCCCCTGCACGCGGTCCGGCCCCGCCAGGGCCCAGAGGTAATAGCTTTGCGCCCCCGGAGCGCCGACATACGTGTGGTAGCCATGCGGCATCGCGATCATGGTGTCGTCGACGACCCGATGCATATGGTCGTAGCCCTGCACCGGGCTGTAATGCTGGATGATCCCGAAACTGTCGGGAGAGGAGACGCGGAAGTAGTAGATTTCCTCATGCATCTTCTCGGCACCATTGTCGGTCTCGTGTTTGTGCGGAGGATAGGTTGACCAATTGCCCGAAGGCGTGATCGTCTCGCCCACGATCAGGCTGGCCGCTGGCAGGCCGTTAGGCGCAACCAGGATTTCGCGGAAGTGCCTTGTATAGTTCAGCGTGCCCCACCGACCGGTGTTGACCTCTTCGGGTGCGATCACGTAGGGCTCTGTGTCCAGATCCGAAGGTGCGGTCGGCAAGGCCGCTTCCATGGCGGTCTCGGCACAGATCGAATAGGTCGTGCCGCGCGGCAGATAGACACTGTGCGGCAGTCCTGAGAAGACATTTGCGCGTTCCCCGATGACACCAAGGTCGGTTTCCGCGACCTCCATGCGACATTTACCCGACAGGATCACAAGAAGACCTTCGCGCGCGCCCTCCATCGTACCGTCCAGCCGCTCGCCAGCACCGAGCCTGATCACCGAAAACTTCAGCAGCGCACAACTCTGATCCTGCGACGGGATCAGACCGCTACCCGCCTCCATATGGTGAAAATGATGTCCCACAACTCACTCTCGATAATTGCACTGACCGCAAATTTACGCAATTTTTGCAAAAAATCAAGAAAATTTTCAAGATTGCGCCTTTTGTGCAGGTGGCGCGGTTGAGTGACGTTCAACAAGCTCGGTGGACAATATTTGGCGCATCGCCGGTTCGGCGTGGTTTTCGATGCGCGCAAGAAGCTGGCGAAATGCCGCTCCGCCAAGCGCTTCGCGGTCGATCCGGATTGTCGTGAGCGGTGGCTGTGAGAGCGCCGCCGGTGGCAGATCGTCAAACCCAACGATCGAAACGTCACCGGGAACAGATAGTCCCAACCGCCCGAGCGCCTGCATCGCTGCGATCGCGGTGATGTCGTTCGAGCAGAGCAGAGCGGTAAAACCGGTCCTGTCCAGCAGTGCTTTCAGCTTTCCAGACAGATCATCGACGGACAGGCTCAGTGGGACGTATTCGCATGGGGCCCCATCTCCCAGTATGCTGCGGGCACCCGCAAAACGCTCCTTGATCGTCTCCCGTTCCGAATGCATCAGACACGCGATCCGATCATGCCCAAGCTCGGTGAGAAATCTGCAAGCCTTTGCGCCGCCTCCAAAATTATCAGGCAGGACAACGTCAACCGCGTCATCGTCAGCGTTGGCCAAGGCATTCAGCAGCACTACAGGTTTTGCGAGCCTCTGCGCCGCCTCAATTGTTTCCCGAGTATCGACCGACAGGAGTATCACACCATCGGCGCGCGCAAGCGCGCTCTCCGTCTCGACGGTGTCGCCGAGGGGCATACATGTCAGTGACACTCCAGCAGCGCCCGCCGCGCGACTGACACCGGACAGGATATCGGTGTGGAACTGTCCCGCGTGCGAGGACAGCACCGTCATCGGGGCAAGAACCAGGACGGAGGACGCTATTGTCCGAAGCGGAGTTTCAAGCTTCAAGCCCAGGCTTTCGGCTGCACGTTGAACGTGTTCACGCACTTCGGCACTGATCCCCGGCAAGCCATTCATCACTCGGGACACCGTCGAGACGGAAACCCCGCTGATCCTCGCGATCTCGCTTTGCCTGATCTTCCGTGCCATGCCTGTCTTCAGCCTTCTACTTCGTTTCTCAATGGTGCTGGCATACTGCAACTGCTGCAAATTTTTGCAAGGATCAAATATGTGTGTCGCAGGATGTATGGGGCTGGGACAAGCCGTCGAGAGCGCGAATTGTCGAAGCACGTCCCGGTAACACGGGTGCTTTCGGTCGCTTTTCGACAGCCATATTGGGCTGCTCGTGGATCGATCCCAAGCCGTTCATCAGAGGTCTTATGGTCAGTTTTGCCAGATACCCCCGGAGACGTGCCAAACCTGTCCCAAAACGGTGTGACCGCTTCGAGGTGTTCGGCTCGACCTCTCTGACCCATGCGGTGTCGCTCTCAAAGGCAAAGAGCTGTCTGGGTGCAGTCACGCGTCCCCGGTCCATCGCGTCAAGTTCCCGCTTGATCGTTTGGGTCTCACCCTGTGTCCGGCCGGTTCTTGCGGCGTTCTTTTCCAACAAGGAGGCAGGCGGTATCGGCTTGGCGGCGGTCACCTGAGCAATGGCTGCGGACCCAAGACACACAAGTGCGATCTGCCCGGCCCTTTTTGTCTTGGCCACTGATGGTGGGTTTCTCTGATGGGGGTTTTGGGACGTGTGGGCGCATATTG
>NZ_JALIEB010000061.1 GCF_025755255.1 Roseobacter sinensis
GTCTGCTTTGCAAGATGTGGATTCAACGGGTCGCCGCAACACACTGAGCAAACTTCTGTGCCGGTGTTTCGTATTGTAAGGTCTTTCGTGGCCGTTCGTTGAGTTGCCTCGCAACGGCGCTGAGCTTGGCTTGGCTGTAAGCTGATATGTCGAGGCCTCTTGGAAAGTACTGGCGCAGGAGGCGATTGGTATTTTCGTTGCTACCACGGTGCCACGGCGATTGAGGATCGCAGAAATAGACGTCAATCTTGGTGGCCATGGTGAAGGTCAGATGGCCCGTCATTTCTGAGCCACGATCCCATGTCAGCGAGCGGTAGAGCTCCTTGGGCAGTTTGCGGGCTTGCTTGATCAGGGCGGTGATGACGCTCTGCGTGTCCTTGTTTGCGACCTTTGCCAGCATCACGAAGCGAGAATGCCGCTCAACCAGCGTGGCAATGTAGCTGTTGTTGGCGCCAACGATCAAATCGCCTTCCCAGTGGCCAGGCACGGCGCGATCCTCGATTTCGGGCGGGCGTTCACTGATCGGTACTGCATCCTTGATCTTCCGTAGTTTCAGCCCCTTCTGCGTTGCATGCCGGGACCTGCGGATGGCGCGTGGGCTGCGCAGGCATTGCTGAAGGTCTTTCTTTAGAACACCCCGCGTCTGCACATAGAGGCTGCGATAGATCGTTTCGTGGCTCACACGCTCTTGCTCCTCCTGATGCCTGCGCATCAGCCATCCCGCGATCTGCTGAGACGACCACTTCAATCGCAGCTTTCGAGCAATGAACCGGCACAAAGCCTCGTTGAAAGAGAGCTTACAGGCCTTTGGTCGCTTTGCGCAGTCCCACGCGCGTTGATCGGATTGGGCTGCGCGATACGACTTGCGCCCGCCGTTTCTGCGGACCTCCCGGCTAACCGTCGATGGGGCACGCTTGAGATCGTGTGTAATGGAACGCAAAGAACGATCCAATGCCAATCCACGAGATATCTCTTCACGCTCCTCGAGGCTCAACGCCTGCCGAGACCTCTTGCGCGCGGGAGGGCGAATGCCGCCCGTCAAAGCCAGATGCGGAAAGATCGATGAAGATGCGCGGTCAAACCTGCGACCAATGGAACTCAGTGACTCTCCTCGCTGCCACCGATCCCACATCTCCGACTTCTGCTGGTCGGTATAGAACGTCCTCGTCCGATACTTCATCTTCAACACTCCATCTTTCCAAAAAGACTAAAGTGTTGCGACCACCCATTGAATCCTCA
>NZ_JALIEB010000062.1 GCF_025755255.1 Roseobacter sinensis
TCCCGAGATTGACGTACATCCCGTCCTCGAGCTCCTCCGCCGCCCGCGCGGCCATCTGATTGCGGTCCCAGGGCATCGGCGCTCCTACTCTGCGATGGCCGCGCCTGCGGGCACGTCGATGGTAACAAAGCTGCCCGCAGCACCCCGGCCCAGCTGCAAGGTGCCCTCGAGCCCTTCGATGAGCCCGTTCACGATACGCCCGCCCACGGTGGAGGGGCTGGGCCAGGACATTGCGGCGGGGATGCCCACGCCGTCATCTGAGACCGTCAGCCGCAGGCCGCCCGCGCTCAGCTGCGACATGCGCACTTCGACGAGCCCGGTGTCGATGCGTTCGAAGGCATGCAGGAAGGCGTTTGTCAGGATCTCCGAGACCACGAGGCCCACGCGAGAGGCCGTTTCGATCGGCACCTCGAGCGGGTCGATTTGCACGTTTAGCCGAATGCCGGAGCGGCCGTAGACATGGCCGATGGCGCAGCAGAGGCGCGAGATATAGCTGCCCATCTGGATGTGATCGCGATTGGACTGATGGTCCGACAGCTTCATCTCTTCGTAGAGCAGCTGGAGCGTCTCGATCCGGCGGCTGAGGGCGGCGTATTCCGCGGGTACAGAGGTGGAATTCGATTGCTGCCGGATCACGCCGATGATCATCGACATATCGGTTTCGACCCGATCCTGGATCTCCATCAACTGCGCATTGATCCGATCGGGCGCCGTCCCGCGTTCCTCCTGACGCAACTCTTTCTGAATGCCGACAAAGTATTGCACTTCGCCATCCTCATTGCAGATCGGCGCAATCACAAGGCGGTTGAGGAAGGGCTCGCCACTGGCGCGATAGTTCAGGATATCGGCGCTGACGGGTTCACGCGCCTCGACCCCGCGGCGGATGAGATCGACCGCGGCCTTGTCGGTCTCTTCGCCCTGCAAGAAGCGGCAGTTGCGCCCGATGGCCGCGCTGCGGGCATACCCGGTCTGCCGGGTGAAGGCGTGGTTCACATAGACGATCGGGTTGTCTTCGAGATGCGGGTTGGTAACGACCATCGAGACTTGCGTGCGGCCAAATCCGTCAAAGGAGGTGTCCTCGATGAGGTCCTTGTCTACCGTATCTGCCATGGCTGCCCCTCAAGCCGCCTGCGGGGCGCCGTCCGGGCGCGGCCGCACGGTGCGTTGTTCGATTCGTTTTTCGTGCGTGCCCTGCACGATGCGGTGCACGTAGATGCCGGGCAGGTGGATCGC
>NZ_JALIEB010000063.1 GCF_025755255.1 Roseobacter sinensis
CCTCATTCTGATGATCGAACTGTCCGTGTGACAGAGCCGTCGCCGCTTCTTAGGTCGCTGTGCAAGCCGTGCTCCTTCCTCACGCCACTCGACCATTGTCCTCGGACCAATGGCGAACAAGGTCCCGTCGCGCGACCGTCTTGTGTGTCTGACATCGGCGCCAATGGGACAGTTTAGGACTTTCCGAGCCATTGAGAACGTCCCGAGCCATTTGTGTCGGGATAGATACCCGGCAGGGGCGCGAGGTTGCCCGCTATGTCTGCCGGCCCGTCGAACAGCTGGCGGATCGCACCTCGCGCGACTGTCATCGCATAGAGGTTGCACATCCGCGCCAGCCTAATTTCAAAACCGGAAAAGAGAAGGAGGAACAACTTGAGCGCTTCGAAAGGGACCATGAGCGGCCCCCTGCCTACTTCGGCGCGTCCCGGCAAGAACCCACCGCCGTCCTGGTTCGGGGTGGGTCCGCAGGGATTGACCAAGGTATACCGAGACGATGCAACATATTGCGACTGGCCAATCCTGGTTGGCCGGGGGTCTCTCACCACCCCCGACCTGCCACAACACCCCGCTCGTTGAAAGCAGAGGAGACATCATGACAAATGCAAATCTAGCACAAGCAAGCCAGCATGAGGCAGAAGAACTACTCAACAAGATTGCCGTCGACGTCAGGGACCATGGCGGTGTCAAGGATGGGGTTCTGGTCGAACGGCTGATGCGGTTCCTTGGAGGGGTCGCAGATGACCCCTCTCCGACTCAGCCTTCCAGTGACGGCTACCAGCAGCCGCATGCGCCGCTCAAACAGGCTAGACACACGTCTGCTTCTGACAAGTGTTAGGCTGAGGACGCATTGATTTTCGACCGAAGGCATGATTCACGGCTCAAGACTGAGCGGTGAACATGTCTGATTTTTTCTGGGTGAGCGACGCGCAGATGGCGCGTCTTGAGCGCTTCTTCCCGAAGTCCCACGGGAAACCGCGCGTCGATGACCGGCGGGTGTTGAGCGGGATTATCTCCATCAATCGCAATGGCTTAAGATGGCGCGATGCGCTGTCAGCCGATACCCCTCACAAGACATTGTACACCCGTTGGAAACGGTGAAGCGACAAGGGCATCTTCGCCCGGATGATGGCCGGACTGGCTGCCTGGCACGGCGAAGAGACGACCGTGAGGATTGACGCCACCGACCTGGAGGACCACCGCACAGCGACCGGCATGGCCGCG
>NZ_JALIEB010000064.1 GCF_025755255.1 Roseobacter sinensis
TGTCTAGCCCCCTGTTGCTGGGCCACTGATCAGCCGTTTCTCTAATAGGGTTTCTGGCACCGGTGGCCGCATGTTGAGTGCCTGATGCGGGCGAGTGTGGTTGTACTGTCTGAGCCAGTGATTGATGACGATCTGCGCCTGCTCGGTCGTCGTGAACCACTCCGCGTCGAGAACCTCCCGTCGTAGCGTCCCATTGAATCGCTCGTTGTATCCGTTCTCCCAGGGCGATCCGGGGTAAATACGGATCGGCTTGATACCACCGCGTGTAAGCCAGTCCTGCATCGCCTCCGCTGCGAACTCTGGTCCGTTATCTGACCGGATGTACTCTGGGGTGCCGTGGCTCAGGAGCAGCGGATAAAGCGCTTCGAGGACATCGTCGGCTCCCATCCTAGTGCGAACCTTCACTGCCAGTGCCTGCCGCGTGAACTCGTCCAGAACCGTCAGCATCTTGTAGCTGCACCCATTGCTGAGCTTGTCGTGCACGAAGTCGATAGCCCAGATGTGGTTTGGATGGGTGGGCCTCAACCGGATGATCGAGCTGTCCTTGTGATAGAGCCGGCGTCGCTTCTTGTGTCTCTGTGGAAGCTGCAATCCCTCCTCACGCCAGAGCCGCTCGACCTTTTTGTGATTGATCTTCCAGCCTTCGATGTGGAGCAGTTCGGTGATCTTGCGATAGCCATATCGACCGTATTGCTTTGCCAGCCGGATGATTGCCAACCGCAACGCATCATCGTTCTTGGATGCTGGGCGATATTGCAGGGAGCTCCGCGCAAGGCCAATCACCCGGCACGTCCGCCGCTCAGACGTCGCGAGCTTCTGACGTGTGTGAATGACGGCCTGACGGAGCTCCGCTGTGGTCAGGCCCTGGGCTTTAGATGGTTAAGGCTTTCCTTGAGAATGAGCTTATCCAGTTCAAGCTCCGCGACGATCTTCTTCAGCCGCGCGTTCTCTTTCTCCAAGCTCTTCATCTCCGACAGCTGCGACCGGCCCATCCCGCCAAACCGTTTCCGCCAATTGTAGTACGTCGCATCGCTGATCCCGACACTGCGACACGCCGATGCCACATCATCACCAGCCGTCAGCTTCAGCTCAATCTCACGCAGCAGCTTCAAGATATCTTCGTCTGAATGTCGCTTCCTCGCCATTCAATGTCCCCCTTCGGTGACCACTTTAATGGCCCAGTTCTAAGGGGGAAGGACA
>NZ_JALIEB010000065.1 GCF_025755255.1 Roseobacter sinensis
TGTGAACTCACGGTGAAGTGCAATTTCTGATATGTCTTTTTATTCCAATCGGTTCTGGATCTCCATCAGCTTGGCTTCGAAGATCTCGGCAGGTGTGTGGTAGCCGAGGCATTTGCGTGGCGTGGAATTGAGGCGATGGCAAATCGACCTCAAATATCGATTTGTCAGCGCCGTCGGTTCGGTGGATCTGGGGAGATACTTCCGCAGCCTGTTGTTCGTGTTCTCGACGGTGCCTTTCTGATAGGGTGCTTGCGGATCGCAGAACCACGCATCCGCACCGATCCCGGCCTTGAGATGCTTCCAGGCCGAGAACTCGGTGCCTCTGTCGAAGGTGATCGACTGGCGTGCATCGGCGGGCAGGGGAGCCAGGCCCTGGATCAGCGCCTCCATGATCGGCTTGGATTGGCGGTCTTCGTTGCGCATCACAACCGCGAAACGGCTGACCCGCTCAACGAGCGATGTGACGTTCACTTTCCCATGTTCTTTGCGGAACATCATCAGATCGCACTCCCAGTGACCGAATTCTGCGCGTTCTGAGATGCGATCAGGCCTGTGGGCCAGGCTTTGAACGTCAAATATGTGGGTACGGCTATGCCTCCGATAGCCGCGCGGTCTGCGGCGTCTGCGATGTTCAGGGAGATGACGATAAAACTGCTCATCGCGACCGTCTTTGGAATAGGCAAACCGATAGATGGTCTCGTGGCTTACACGGATCGGGTGACGTTCAAGCCGCATCCGACCTGCGATCTGTTCGGGGGACCAACCAGCCTTGAGCCGGTCTTCGATGGCGGTCTTAAGTTCTGGATGCACGATCATCTTACGATGGATCGCGCGGCGCTGCTCGTAGTTGGCTTGGGCCGTAATGCAGTAGTAACCGTTCAGCTCCGGAAGTTCCTTATCCTCGTAGCTGTTCCGCTTCAGCTCGCGATAGACTGTGGACGGCGCACGACCCAGCCGATCCGCAATCTCTGGAACAGACATTTTGGCTTCTCGCCACTTGTCGATCCTACGACGTTCTTCCAAACTCAGGTGAGGGTAACAGCGTCCCATTCATAAGCCTCCGTGCAACGTTCTGTTTTGATACAGAATTTGCACTTCGGATGTGAATCCACC
>NZ_JALIEB010000008.1 GCF_025755255.1 Roseobacter sinensis
GAAGAGAACAAAGGCAACCTCAGACGCAAGAAGAAGGAAGTTCAGAAAACACGCATTGACAGATTAGAGAACAGAATCGGCGGGAACCGGACCTCGGAGGCAACGTAGCGCCCTATGACAAGGTATGTGGTCAACATGGGGTTTGGCGCCAACAGTCCAGATCGAAGCAGCCTCGCCCGAACCCTTTTGCTTCCAGCAAAGGGCGCAACTCAGCTGCCGACCTCGTTGTTTTGAAACTGGCGTTTCAACTGTCTCGGGGTGAGCTCTTCGAATTCGAGGTCTTGGTGCGGATGGCCGTCCTATTGATAGACGGATTGCCCCGGCTCACTGATGACGAACCCGGTTTCCAGAACCGCCAAGAAGACCGGGTCCCGGACAAAGCGGCGCTACAGCCAGACGGTCGTCGGCGCATCCGCCCGGGATCCAAGATGAAACACTTTGCGGATCAAAACTGCTCCCACCCATCGTCCAGGACGGCAGCGCTGCCGGCAGCCGCAGCAACTTTCGCAGGGGGCCTTGCGGTTTCTGTCGCCCCGTCTTCGGGAGCGCGCGGCTTGACCTCATTGGTCGCTTTGCTGGTCAAGGAGACGCCACGGAACTGGCGCAGGTCGTCCGACAAGGCCGTCGATTCACCGTTCAGGGACACACATGACGCGGTCATCTCTCCAAGTGCCGCTGCGTTGGTCTGGGCCGTCTTGTCGATGGATTGAATGGCGCTATTGACCTCATCCACACCGAGCGCCTGTTGTTCCACGGCCGTCGTGATATCACTGATCTGACCAGAGGCGATCTCAACTTCAGAGATAATGTCTTCGAGCGCCTTACGTGACTGGCCAACTTTCTCGACGCCGGCTTCAACGCTCTGCGTATTCCGGTCGATCACGGTTCCTATCTCCTGAACTGCGTCCTGCGACCGCCGCGCTAGTGCGCGCACTTCGGACGCAACCACCGAGAATCCGCGGCCGGCCTCGCCCGCACGAGCCGCCTCGACGCCCGCATTCAGTGCCAGAAGATTGATCTGGAAAGCGATGTCTTCGATCACCTTCATGACACGGTGAATCTCCGCGGACGCTTCGGTCATCTCGCTGATCGACGCCTCCGTTTCGTCCGAGACTTGACGGGAGCGATCCGCGCTCTGACGCACGCGTTCGGTCGCCTCATTGGCCATCTTGGCATTCTCCACGACCTGACGCACGCTGGCCGAGATTTCCTCGACGGCCGCGGAAGTTTCTTCGATGGCGGCGGCACTGTCTTCGGCGCGTTTGGCCATGGCCACCGACGATGCTTCAAGATCCGCTGCGGTGTTCGAAACCCCCTGCCCGGTTTCCATGATCCTGGCCATTGTGCTTGCAAGGGTCTCGAGCGCGTCGTTGAAATCATTTTGCATACGCTCGAAAGCCCCTTCGCGCTTGCCGTCGATGCGGATGCCGAGATTCCCAGTGGCGAGTTCGCCAATACTGCGCACGATGTCCCCAATATTCGATTCAGTGGCTTCGAGAAGCGTGTTGATCACGCCGGCCAATTCAACAAGGCCCCGATCATCGAAGGACAGCGACATCCGGTTCGAGAAGTCTCCCGCCGCAGCCTCGGCCAAAACACCTTCCATCTCTTTCTGGAAGCTCTGTAGTGTTGCCATGCGTTTGCGCTCGACCTCGCGCTCGCGCTCTTCATCGGCGCGTTTCTGCGCGGCCAGTTCGGCTTCGCGGGCCCGCTCGGCCTCAGCGCGTTCGCGCTCTTGCTTCTCGTTTTCTTTCACCTCCAGATCGAGCGCTCGCGCCTTGCGCGCGTTCTCCAGGAAGACCACCATCGCATTGTTCATCTGCGCGACCTCGTGAGTCTGATCGCTCGGCGCGATATCGACGTCGAGATTGCCCTCGGCCAACTCTGCCATGTTGTCGGTCACACCCTTCAACTCGCGAGAGATCATGAATCCGCTGAAGAACGCGAGCGATCCACCGGCGACCGTCCCGAGGGCCATGATCCCAAGAACAATCATGATGGACGCTCTTGCGGTGTCCTGCCCGATAGGACCAAGCGTATTCTGGAGATCAACGACGGCATCGAGGGCGGTCTCCATCCTGATGAGCGCGTCCGTGCCGATTTCGTCCAATTGATTGTAAAGATCGTTCTGGCTTTCCTCTGCTGCAATCAATTCAATGGCCGCGCCCTCAAAGCCATCAAGATCTTCGATTGTTGCCGCAATCAGGCTGAGGCGTGCGTCATCCTGTGTGTCTTCTTCGAGGAAGTAGAGCTCATCCCGCGCCAGCGCGATCTGCTCGGCCGCGCTAATGGCATCCATCGCGTCGCTTGTAACCAAAAACCTCTCTACGAAGACAAGCGCATCCTGAAGCGCGGACCTGGCTGTCGATGTCGCTGAAATCGCGTCCATGTCGGAGCTGCGCAAGGCCATGTCCGAGAGGTTATCGAGCTGTTCGCGCGCCTTCGCGCCAAACGATTTGCTCTGTTCCAGCAGCGCATCACGCTCCTTCTGATAGCCCAAAGCTTCTGCCATCGTGGTCTCGAAGAGGGTGACCAGCTCGGTGACAGCGACCACTTCGGATTGTTCGGCATATCCTGCCATGCTCTGAAACAGCTGGTTCGCTACTTCACGGACCTCCGCGAGGTTCTCTTCCATAGAGGCCAGATAGTCTTCGTTCTTCGTCATCCAGTACCGCTGGGACACAAATTTCGCTTCGAGGAGGTCCTCGGTCATCTCGTTTGCGACAAGACTGGTTTTCGCCGTTCCGCGATACCCCTCGAAAGTGTTGGCCAGACTGTTGGTCTGAAAGGCCGCGAAGCCTCCAACAGCGAGGATCAGGAGCGTCATGGCTCCCATGCCCAAGTAAATCCGGGTGATGATCGACATAGAGATGCCCCTCTTTCCGTCTGACCGCGCGACACTTAAGGGCCAAGTGTTGACAAGTTCTTCACGGAAACGGGACACGTTCCTTTTTTTGAACCCCGCTCCGTTGTGCGCCAACAGAAGCGTTTGGCACGAGCGAGAGCCGGGCGATCTTCATGTTTTCAAAGGCCGCCTCGACAGAAGCCAAGCGGGTTGCAGCGTTGCTGTCCTGAACTGTGCATTGCGTTTGGTCCGACGTTTCTCGTTCAAGGCCGGTCCACAGCAAAGATCATGGGGATCAGACCTCGGCATTCGACCGGTTTCATCGCCTGTGACTGTTCAAGCCGGCCCATACTACGACCGATTGTCGGCGGGCTTGGTTCTGTTTTGGCAGCGGCGTTCGCCAGACGTCTCGCCTCTGCCACCCCGGAAACAGTGCAGATCATCGCGAACGGAAAGCCTTTCACGACTGAAAGCCACCTTTCGTTTTTAGATCATTATTGAGATGCTCCGGTATGCTAGATCAACGTCCGCACTGAAGAAAAAAGGGCGTTTCGATGGAAAGCAGGCAACTGGGACGGTCGGGTCTAACGGTCTCGGCCTTTGCGCTTGGGACCATGGAGTTCGGTGGCAAGGTCTCCGACGCTGAAGCCGCGAATGTCTTTGCCTGCGCACGCGATCGCGGCGTCACAATGGTTGATACCGCGAATTGCTACACAGCCGGCCGCAGTGAAGAGATCGTCGGACGACTGATCGCTCCGCATCGGGGTCGTATGCTTCTGGCGTCGAAGTTTTCCGTCCCAGTGGCAGAAGACATGCCAAACACCGGCGGAACAAGCCGCTACAGCGTCATCGCGAACTGCGAGGCCAGCTTGCGCCGGCTCGGCACAGATCACATCGACATCTTCTATATCCATCGCCCCTTCACAGAGACCCCGATAGAAGAGACCCTTCGTGCCCTCGAAGACTTGCTCAGCGCCGGGAAAGTGCGCGCCATTGGCGCATCAAGCTTCGCGAGCTGGCAATTGGTCGAGGCGCAGTGGTGCGCCGATCTGCGCAACCTGACCCGCCCAACAGCCGAGCAGACCCCCTATCATCTACTCGACCGCCGCGTGGAACGGGAGCTGATACCCGCCGCCCGCTCCTGTGGGGTGGGTGTGACGGTCTGGTCGCCTCTCGCTGGAGGTTTGCTGACGGGCAAGTATCTCAAGAACGTAGACGACGCCAACCGACTGAGCGCCGACGATGCGGATTGGGGCGCGAAGCACTTTAGCGACCACGCCACCAAAACGGTAAAGAGGCTCAACGAACTCGCAACCGCTTCAGGACATACGCTGACCGAAATGTCGCTTGCATGGACCCTGCGGCAACCGGGCGTCAGTTCGATTGTTCTGGGTGCGCGCAGCGTGGCCCAGCTTGAGCAGCAACTCGCTGCAACCGATGTGGATCTGGCGGATGAAACACTGAACGCCATCGATGCGATAGTGCCGTTCGGCGGCGTGACCGTGCCCTACTACCTCGATGACGCCTTCGCGGATTTCCGACCGAACAAGTTTGCTTGGTGACGGCATGATTGCGGCCACGACCATACGGCAGATCAGGGCAGACGAGTTCGGAGGACCAGAGGTGCTTACACTCGTTGAACGCCCAACGCCTAAGCCTGCCGCCCGCGAGGTCCTGATCGCGCAAGAGGCCATCGGCGTCAACTTCGTCGATCTGAACCATCGTGCTGGCGCTCCCTATCCTGTGACCCTCCCGTTTGTTCCGGGGATAGAGGCGGTCGGCCGGGTGATCGCTGTTGGGCCGGACGTCGCGCCTGACTGGTCCGATGCCTATGTCGGATACGCAGGCCCCATGCCCGGAGCCTATGCATCCCACGCCGTTGTTGCTGCGGATGATCTTGTGCGGATCCCGGAAACGATGCCGGCCCGGCGTTCAGCAGCCGTACTCATGCAAGGCATGACGGCCTACTACTTGTCTCACCTCGTCACCGATTGTGGTCCAGGGGACATTGTTGTCGTACACGCCGCCGCGAGCGGTGTTGGGCGTCACCTTGCCCATTGGTTGAAAGCCAAAGGGGCAATTGTCATCGGAACGAGCCGTCGGTCCGCCGGCGTCGACATGATGCGGGCCGACGGGGTCGATCATGCGATTCAAGTCGACGATCCACGGGACCTGGCCAGGCGGGTCGCAGAGCGGCTCGGTGCTCCGAAGGCCGTCACGACCGTGTTCGATGGCGTTGGCGGCGCGATCTGCATCCCAAGCCTGACGACGCTGGCCCCCAGGGGTCACTACATCAGTTACGGTCTTGCTGCAGGCGTGATGCCGCCGTTCTCTGTCGCCGCCTTGTCGGGTTTCCTGGATCAGGATTTCGCGGGTTCGCTCCGTGTGCAATGGGCCAGTCTCGGGGATTATCTGGACACGCCGGTACGACGACAACACGCGGCCGATGCCGTCTTCGCGGCCTGTTCCAACGGGCTTCTGAAACAGCCGCCCACCAGAACCTTTGCACTGGAGAACGCCCGTCAGAGCCACAGATGGCTGCAGGAACATCGAGACGGATACAAAGCGATACTCCTGCCCTGAGAGAACGAACCACTCAGCATCGGCATTTCCGCAGGAAGCGGGTCGGTCGGCCAGCTCGATCTCATTAAGCATCTCCCAAAGCTCAACAAACGGAGAAGGGCATGATTCTCGACGGAAAGACGATCATCATTACGGGCGCGAGCAGCGGTATTGGAGCGGCTGCCGCAAAGATTTTCGCGGCGGAAGGCGCGAGACTGGTCCTGGGTGCGCGCCGCATTGAGTTGCTTGAAGACATCAGCGACGAGATCTCAGCCGATGGTGGCGAAGCGGATGTGGTCGCGGGAGATGTCGAAGGGAGCGGATACGCAGACGAGCTGGTGAGACGGGCTGAGGCGCGCTTCGGAGGCCTCGATGGGGCGTTCAACAATGCCGGCGCGACCGGCGATATGGGGCCGATCCCCGATATGGACGAGGCCAACTGGCACAAGGTCATGGCGGTAAATCTCAACAGCGGGTTCTATGCGGCCAGGTCCCAGATACCGGCAATGCGCAAACGCGGGGGCGGCGCGATTGTCTTCACATCCTCTTTCGTCGGCCACACAATCGGTCTGCCCGGCATGGGGGCCTATGCGGCCGCAAAGGCCGGTCTGATCGGCATGACCCAGGTTCTGGCGGCAGAGCACGGGTCCGAGAACATCCGTGTCAACGCGCTCCTTCCGGGAGGTACACTGACGCCGATGGCTGGCGATGATGCCGGTTTCCACGAGGTCGTTCGGGGCTTCCATGCGCTGAAGCGGATGGCAGAGCCGTCCGAAATTGCGCAGGCGGCGCTTTTCCTGTTGTCCGACCATGCGTCTTTCGTCACAGGCAGTGCGATGGTCGCGGACGGTGGGACGTCGATCAACAAGCTCTAGGTCGAGCGCGCGGAGGGTGGCCAGTCGGATGCTCGCGTTTCGGAACGCGAACATCTTGGGCCCATGATGCACGCTGCAAACGCGCCTGTCACGGGGCCGCCCTTCCGATGCTTTCGCGGCACGCGGCGAAGATCTGGTGCCAGTCTTCGACATTGAGATGACCCGCCGCCGCCACCCAGTGGAAATCGACGCCGGGAATGCGCTGTTCGAGATAGCGGCCCATCGTGTTGGACACGAAGACATCTTGATCACCGAGCCAGATATGCGTCGGAACCCGGACCGACGCAATGTCAAAGCCCCAATCGGTATAGGCCAGATGGGCCTCATGAGCCGCGCCGCGACTGCCTTGGCGAAAGGCCTCGCGCAGCGCAGAGCGGAAAATGGCAGTAAAGCCAGGGTCCTCCAACGCTCTGCGATCCGCGGTTGCCACCGATCTTTTCATCAGCCCGAAGAACAGGTCTGGCCACCAACGCGCTGCCCATCCCATCGGCGCAAAACCCATTCGCATAAGCCAAGGCCGTTGGCGCGCCGCATTGGCGAAAGCGTGATCGAGCCGATTGAGGCTTTTCGCGATATCCGCAGACGCCACCGGCCCCCAGGGACCGAGCGCCCCGATGCACGCCAGGCGCTTCGGATCGATGCACACGCCGCAGGCAAGAAGGTGAGGTCCGGCGCCGGAGTGACCCGCAACAGCAAAGCGATCAATCTTCAGGTGATCCGCCAAAGCCAGAACATCTTCCGGCCAATCCAGGAAGCGGCGATGGTGCTGAAACGTCGACTGCCCGAAGCCGGGCCGATCTACGGCGACAAGGCGGAACCGGTGACGACGTGCAGCCGCATCGGCGAAAGCCCCTTCCAGACGCGAACTCGGTGTGCCGTGAAAATAGAAGACGGGAAAGCCGGCGCCGTCCCCCCACTGGGTGAATGCCAGATCGCGGCCGCCCGGCAGCCGCAGCTTTGTCGGCTCGTCGGACAAAACGGCCCGGACGGGCGGTAGAAAACTGAAATCGACCATCATCGCATTCAGATATAGTGATCCGTGCCGAAACCTTCACCAAGATCCCACGCCCTACTCCATGACAGCGCTGCGCCACTCCGCAAAAGGTGTTCCCTCGAACACGGCATCCTGCGCCGCCGACAGCCCGGCATTGATCTGTTGCAGTCCTTCCGGGAAGGGTGAAACGATCCGGCGGAGCGGCCGCGCGCCTTATGCCATGTCCGGCAAGTCCCGAATGGCCCCGGCGACCTCTGTAGAATCCTGCCCCGATCCATCTTGTAGACCGAAACGCGTCTTCTGGATCTGATCCACATAGGCCGCGCTGCGCTCATCGTCGAGACGCACCAAAAGCTCTTCGAAGTATCTGCACTCGTTCGGCAGGAACTGCGTGGGGTATTGTGTCGGCTGCACGATGCAGACATCGACACCGAATGGGGCCAACTCATAGGCAAGCGCTTCGGACATGCCGTCGATCACGAATTTCGTGGCGACATACCAACCCTGTGTCGGGAAGACGAGCCTGCCGAGACCGGAGCTGACCTGCACGATCAGGCCGGTGCCGCGGGCCCGCATCTGTGGCAGAACGGCACAGATCAGGCGATGATAGCCAGGAAGATTCGTATCGAACTGAGCCCTGGCATCCTCCTCCTCGTGCAACTCGATGGAGCCCGCGAGGATGTAACCGGCATTGTTCACCAGCACATCTACCGGCCCAACGATCTAGACCGCTCTTTCCACGCGGTCTGTTTCGCGTATGTCGAGGTCGAGAACGGCGAGGGCAAGGTCTTCTGTGTCCGCCAGCAACGTCAGAGTGGCGACCGCGTCCGCATTCCGCGTCTCCTTATCTGAGCATCGGGAGATCATCATTACACAATATACGTTCACACGACGCGATGCCATGGCTGTGACAGGGGCCGGACCGGCGGTCGCAGCATCGATGCCAGCCGATACCGCGCAGGCACAGCAAGACCTGCGGCGGACTGCTCTGGTCACGGGCTGCAGTTCGGGGTTCGGGCGGTTGACAGCGATCGCTCTCGCCCGGTCGGGGTTAGCAGTCCATGCGGGCATCCGGAACACGGCTGCCTAGGCAATTATTTTGCCTGAAGCGAATGTCAGGAGGATGGCGGTCGAACTGAACCTATGTCTTGAGTGCCGCGAGGAGGGTCGCAAGCGTTGCCAGAAGCGCGTCTGCCTCGGCGTGCGGGAGTGCCTGCAGCGCTTCACGGATTTGGACAGGGCAAGAAGCTCGGGCAATTTTTGCTTTGTCTCTGGCGACAATTCGAAGACGACAGATCGTCCGTCCTCCTGGTGCGACCGCCGTTTGACCAGCCCCTTTGCCTCCATGCGCGACAAGAGCCGGATCGTCGCCCCGCGATCAATCCCGACGCGATCCGCGACAACGGATGGCGACGCCTCACCCGTCTCGTTGATCGCCAAGAGCGCGCCCCACTGCGCCAAGCTGATGTCATATGGCGCAAGCTCCGTCTCAAATCGGGCGGCCAGGCGCGACGCAC
The DNA here is from genome assembly GCF_025755255.1 of Roseobacter sinensis. Classification (GTDB taxonomy): domain Bacteria; phylum Pseudomonadota; class Alphaproteobacteria; order Rhodobacterales; family Rhodobacteraceae; genus Roseobacter; species Roseobacter sinensis. The sequence continues at coordinate 8,794 of NZ_JALIEB010000008.1, forward strand.
AGCGGCTGAGCAGATAGCCAAGACTGTCTGAAAAGCCATAAGCCTGGGTTATTCCCAGAGTGTCTGGCAGAAGACGGGTCGCATCAATGCCCTTCTCTGACCTATTCTCACGGGGGGTCGTGCGCCTAGGCGAGACCGACTTCCGGTCTGTCCCGCTTTTCGAGCGTTCGAACGCCCCATATTTTGCCCTCGCAGAGAGATGCAGCAATACGACTCCATCCCGACATGGATCCAGTACCCGCGTGGTACCTCGGGCGCGTCAACCGCGCAGGGTGTCGATGACGGTTTCGAAGCTCCGCGCCGTCGCGTGCCAGGACGGCAGCCGCAGAGAGGCTTCCTGCGCCGACCGGGACAGTGCGCGCGCCGTGCCGGGGTTGGTCAGGATGTCGGACAAGGCCGACGCGAAAGCGGCGGCGTCGTCCACGGGAACGATGGTCCCCGCATCGCCCACGGTGGTCGCAACCGCCCCCGCATCGCAGGAGACAATCGGGAGCCCGTACATCATCGCCTCGCTCAGGACCATGCCGTAGCCCTCGTAGCGTGTCGCAAGCGCGAAGATCGACGCTGCGTTGAAACGCGCGGTCAGGGCGTCGGCCTCAAGCTCGCCCAAAAACCGGACACGCCCCTGCAGCCCCAGATCGCGCGTTTGCGCCGAGAGTGCGAGCGCGTAGCCGGGATCATGCGCCTTGCCGACGATCTCGGCTTGCCAGGGCAGGTCGCTGATCTGCGCCAGGGCGTCGAGCAGGACGTCATGGCCCTTGCGCGGCGCCAGAAGACCGACCGAGAGAATGAGCGGCGGATCAAGGGGCCCGCGGTGGACGCGCGGTCGATCGAACCCGGGCGGCACGATCGTGATCCGCTCACCCTGGGCGCCGAAGTCAGAGCGGAGCACGCGCGCCGTTTCAGAACTGGGCACGATGACATGATCCGCATGGCGCAAGGCGGCCGCTTCGTTCTGCAACAGAAACGCCGCGCGGTCGCGGGGCAAACCGGTCTCGAGGCCCAGCGGATGATGGATCATCGCGATCACCGGGGCCGGAACTTCCGCGAGGCCGCTTGGATCGATTGCCCCGAAAACCAACCCATCGAGGATGATCGGCTGGTCTGGCGGAACCCGGCTCAGCGCCGCGAGCGCCGCCTCCATATCGGCATCGGAGGGATCGGGAAAGCTGTTGGGCAATTGCAGATGTGCGGTCGGGCAGCCGATCTCGTTCAACGCGTCCAAGACGCGGGCCTCGTAGATGAACCCGCCGGTGCGACGCTCCTTGTCTCCGGGAATGGCAAAGACGGCCTTGGTCATGTCAGCTGCTCACTTGCATAGACGCGCAGTATCGCGCGCTCGAGCGCGGCAACCAGCGCATAGGCCGCGGCGGCGACACCCGCGAGGGCGGCCACGCAGGACCAGAGCATGTTGTAATTCGACGTGCTGGATGTGGTGGCCATCAGAACGCCGACACCCTTGCCCGTGGCCAACCATTCCACGGTGGTCACGGCGAGCAAGGCGGCGGGCACAGCCATCCGGGCCGAGGCGAAGAAGGCGGGCAGCATCGCAGGGATCTGCGCTTTGCACAGGAACACGAACCGCCCCGCCCCGTAGCTTCTGAAGAGATCCGCCACCTGACCGGGGGTTTGCCGCAGGCCCTGTTGGCAGGCGACAAGGGTCGGGAAGAAGATCATAACCGCCACCACGACCGTTGTCCCGGCAAGACCGCGTCCGAAGCCCAGGACAAGCAGCGGCGCCGTGGTGATGATCGGGATGGCGCGCAAGGCGACCGCGAAGGGCAGCGTGGCTTGCGCCAGACCGGGCCACAGGATCAGCAGCGCCGCAAGCCCCGCGCCGAGGCTCAAACCGGCCAAGTATCCTGGCAAGGCCGAGCCCAGTGTCTGTGCCAGTGCCGCGACAAGCGTGTCGCGGTTTTCGGCGACGATCAAGAAGCCCCAGACATCGCCGGGACGCTTGGCAAAGAACCGATTGAGGTCGAACGCATCCATGGTGAGTTGCCACACCGCCACCACGCAAGCGACGATCAGCAGGGTCTGACCCAGGCTGCGCCACCAGGTCTGATCGGCATCTTGCCTGGGCGCGGACAGCAGGATCTCTGGCGCGTAGCCCACGGCGCGCCGGCCCAGCCATCCCAAGGCGCCATAGCCGGTCATGGCAATCGCGGCGGAGAGCAGCGCAAGGCTCCAGGTCGCGTCGGTCTCAAGTCCGCGCATGGCGCGCAGGGTCAGCACACCCAGCCCACGCTCGGCCCCGGTGAACTCTCCGATCATCGCGCCGAGGAAAGCCGCCGGCGCGCTGATCTGGAGACCAACAAAGAGGTAAGGCAGGCTGGCGCGCGCCCGCACCCGCATCAGGGTCGCAAGCGGTCCGCGACCGTAGACGCGCATGAGGTCGATCCAGTTCTGCGACACCGCGCGCAGACCGACCAGCAGCGCCAGAAGTGTGGTGTAGTAGACCGCCAGCGCAGCAAGCGTCACCTGCGGGCCGGTGCCGGGCCCATAGAGCACGCGCAGGATCGGCCCGCTGGCAATGAGCGGGACGCAAAAGACCAAAAGGGCGAGCGCCAGCAGAAACCGCTCGCTCCGCGGCAGAACGAGCATGGTCGCGCTCAGCACAATGGCCGCGGCATTCCCCCACAGAAAACCCCAGAAGGCGTTTCGGGAGGTCTCGACGCTGGCGCGCGCGATGAGGGCGAAGTTTTCGCTCAGGTAGCCGGCGATGTCCGACGGGCTGCTGATCAGCACCGCGTCGGAGGACAGCGCCACCGCCCCCTCCCACAACAGCAAGAGCGCGCCCGCAGCGAGGAGTTTGCGCCAAAGGTTTACGCCGATCATCGCCCCTCCAATGCGGAATAGAGCGCCCGGGCGTGATCCTGAACCGCAGGGGTGTCGAGAAATGCGCTGTCTCGCGGGCCGGGCGCATCGACCGCAATGTCGGCGACCACAGAGGCCGGCCTTGAGGACAAAACGATCACCCGGTCCGAGAGCAAAAGCGCCTCTTCGACCGAATGGGTGACCAGAACGACCGTGGTGCCCCGCGCGCGCCAGAGCGGCGGCAAATCGACGTTGAGCCGTCGGCGGGTGATGGCGTCGACCGCGCCAAAGGGCTCATCGAGCAGCAGCACCTCCGGCTTGGAGATCAGGCTGCGGGCGATGGCTGCGCGCTGCCGCATACCGCCCGAGAGCGCCGCGGGGCGGTGGTCTGCAAAACCGCTCAGCCCGACCAGATCGATCAAGTGGTCGACCTGATCAGCCGGCTTGCGGGCAAGCTCTGCCCCAAGAGCGATGTTGGCCGACACGCTGCGCCAAGGCAGAAGGGACGGGTCCTGAAAGGACATCGCAAGCGCACCGCGCCGCGCCACGGCGTCGGGCGCTTCGTCGCCCACCAAGACCTCGCCGCGTTCGGGGGTCTCCAGCCCCGCGATCATGCGCAGGATCGTCGACTTCCCGCAGCCTGACGGCCCCACGAGGGCCGTGGTATGCCCGGCCTTCAGAGTCGCGGAAAACTCAGAGACGGCCTGGGTCGCGCCGAAGCTCTTGGTGACGGCATCGCAGATGATGTCCGGGCTGATCATCGCGGCAGCGGGCGCAGGCTCAGCCGTGCACCTCTTCCAGCAAGGACCGGTCCCACAGGTCTGCCGAGACCTCTTGGCCGAGCAGCACAAGCGTTTCGATATTGGCGGCGACCGTCTCGTCGGTGAACCAGCCGAACCCGTGCTGCTCGGTGAGATCGGTGAACATCAACGGCACCTGCCGCGCGGCTTGCAGCTTCTGTGCTTCAAGATCGAGACCGGCGTCCGGGAACATCTCGGCGGTCAGAACGGCGGCCGCATCGGTGTCTGCCAGATAGTCGGTCCACCCCATCACTTCACCCTTGAGCAGCGCCACGAGATCGGCGCGGCGGTTCGCGATGGCGTCATCGGTGGCGATATATGTTTGCGAATGCAACGCGTAGCCGTAATCCGCCATCAGCATCGTGGTGTTGTCGACCCCCTGTACGGTCATCGCAACCGGCAGATCCGTGGCCCAGGACAAAAGGCAGTCCACCTGCCCGCTGACCAGCGGCGCCGGGTCGTATTGGGTGGGCACGATTTCGATCTCGTCGATGTCGACGTCGTTGAGCGTGCAGAGCGCCTGCAGAACCGGCGTGTTGGCCACTGCCATCCCGATCTTCTTGCCGACGAGGTCGGCGGGTTCGTTGACCGGGTTGCCCGCCAGCGAGGCGATGGCAAAGGGGTTTTTCTGCATGGCCACGGCAATGATCTTGAACGGCGCCCCTTGGGTGACGGCAGCGGCTGTGTAGTCCGCAGCCGAGATCCCGACCAATGCAGCGCCGGACACCACCGGCGGCTCGACCGGCGCGTTCGGTCCCCCCTGGCTCAGCGAGACATCGAGCCCCAGATCGGACCAATAGCCTCGCTGCTTGGCGATGTAGCTGCCGCCGAACTGGACCGAATGCAGCCACGACAGCTGAAAATTGACCGCCGTGGGACTGGCCGCAAAGGCGGGGACGCCCGCCGAAGCTGCGGCGACCGCGCTGGTCTGCAAAAAGAAACGTCGGGTGAGATGCCTGGGTTGTGTCATTGAAATACCATGTCCTTTGTTGGAGTGAAGCTGTGACGCAAAAGCTCGGGTATGGCGGCGCGTGGGCCTCATGTGCAGCGAGAGATTTGGGCTCCTTTCGCGACCGGGTCCGCAGACGCGCGCTGCCGACCCCTTTGCCCGAAGTGTTTCTGATTAATCGCGGCGCTGGAATGCGGCAATTGAGCCGGACGGCACAAGCCGGCAGGGACAGGCCCGTTTCCGCGCGCTGCGGTCCGCCGCAAACGAGCGGAAATTGGGCGTTGTTTTGCAGGTCGGCAGGTGACGATCATTTTGAACCCTGATTTTCTGTTTTTCAGCCCTAAATCTAATGCGGGGTGAGACATGCCAGCGCCAGCCGACATGATGCACCCCGCACGTTTGCTCAGACACAGGACGGACCTATGATACGCATATTTCTCGCAATCGTGGCAATGTTGGGTGCCGTATCCTCGGCCGCGCGGGCCGATATGGCGCAATACACGCTCGATCCAACGCATACGGCCGTCTACTTCACCGTCGATCATATCGGCTTTGCCAAGACGCTGGGCATTTTCACGGAGATCGAGGGGCGCTTTTCCTACGATGTCGATACGCAAGACCTGGGCGATGTCGCGGTCACGATCCAGTCCGCGTCGGTCAATACCTTCAACGAGGCGCGCGATGGCCATGTGCGCAACCAGGACTTCCTGCATGTATCGGAGCACCCGCAAATCACCTTTGTCGCCAGTGGCGGCACGCCGACCGATGACACCTCCGGGACCGTGACCGGCGATCTGACCATCCTCGGCGTCACGGTCCCAGTGACCCTCGACGTGACGCTCAATAAGGTGGCCGACTATCCTTTTGGTCACCAGAAGGAAGTCCTCGGGCTGTCGATGAAAACGACCATCAACCGCAGCGACTTTGGCATGGACTACGCCGTGGCAAATGGCCTGGTCGGCGATGAGGTCGCGATCAACATCGAAACGGAAGCGATCAGGGCCGAGTAACACGGGATCATGAAGGCGCCGTTCAGGTATTGCACAGGACAAAGCGCCCTTGGGCATCGACACAACCTAAAGCAGTCGAACAGGTCGGCTGGAAACCGCCTGCGATGAATTCCGTAACAAAATCAACGGAAATGTAACTGGACGCCAAGCGCGCTCGGCGCAACTACATCAGAATACCTTAGGAGCCCGAGCGTGAACGCCCATCTGAAAATTCCGTCCGACCGCATCGAGGCCGCGCAGCCCAGCCCGGCCCCGGCGCGCGCCCTGCATCACCCTGCGGAGCGGATCGAGGCCACAGCCCAGCCAACCGTCGCGCGCCGCAGGCTGCTGGTCTTGTCCTTGAATGTCATCACGGTCGCGGTGCTCCTCGCAGCCATGACCGGCGTTCTGGCGTCCGGTGGCTTCCTGATGGTGGAGTGGCTCATGCTGGCCGCCTACGCGGTCACGCTGCCGTGGCTCTCCATCGGTCTCTGGAACAGCGTGATCGGATTTGCGCTGGACCGCAGGCATGGCGCATCCGCCGCTGGTTTTGTCTTGCCAGCGCTCACACGGATCACCGGCGACGAGCCGATCCATACAAGAATTGCCATTGTCATGCCGCTTCGGAACGAGGACCCAGTCACCTCTCTGGATCGGTTCGCGGGCGTGCAGCAGGCCCTGGCCGAAACCCCTTGGGCCGATAGGTTCGAGTACCACGTGCTGAGCGACAGCGATCGTCCGGACATCATCGCGCGTGAGCAGATCGGCCTCGACACCTGGGCCGCGTCATCGCCAGGCGCGACCATTCGCTACCGTCTGCGCACTGACAATACCGGCTTCAAGGCCGGCAATATCGCGGAATTCCTGGACCGCCGCGCGGAGGACTACGACCTCTTCATCGCGCTCGACGCGGACAGCGTGATGGGCGCCGAGACAATCCTGCGCATGGTGCGGGTCATGCAGGCGTCGCCCGAGATCGGGATCCTGCAATCCCTGGTGACCGGCCTGCCGTCGAAGACGTTCTTCACGCGCGCCTTCCAGTTCGGCATGCGGCACGGCATGCGCTCCTACACGCTCGGGTCCGCCTGGTGGCAAGCCGATTGCGGGCCGAACTGGGGGCACAACCAGATCATCCGGACCGCACCGTTCAAAGCCCATTGCATGCTGCCGGTCCTGCCGGGTACCGGGCCTCTTTCCGGCGACATCCTGAGCCATGACCAGCTGGAAGCCGCGCTGATGCGAAAGGCGGGCTATGAGGTGCGCGTCATGGCCGAGGAGAGCGAAAGCTACGAAGAGAACCCGCCGAGCATTGCCGATTTTATCCGCCGCGAGCTGCGATGGTGCAATGGCAACATGCAGTATTTTCGTCTGCTGGGCATGGCAGGGCTGAAGCCCGTGAGCCGCATGCAGTTGCTCCTGGCCATTCAGATGTATCTCGCAGCCCCGGCCTGGATGCTCTTCATCGTTTTGGGCGCCTTCGTTCAGACCCGGCCTGACCAATTGTCGGATCTGCCGGTGTGGAGCGGCATCGCCCTCTTCGGGGTCATCATGACCCTCAGCCTGATGCCAAAGCTCATGGGTCTGGGTCAGATCCTGGCGGACCCGGCGCGGGCCCGCGCCTACGGCGGGCGAGACCGCGTGATCTGGGGCGGTGTCACCGAGATACTCTTCTCGATGCTCACGGCACCCATCGTGGCAGTTGCGCTGTCGATCTTCCTCATTGGTCTGGCTTTCGGAAAGCGCGTCGGATGGGATGCCCAACAGCGCACCAGAGAACGGCTGCATTGGCCGGAGGCGGCCCGCGTTCTGTGGCCGCAAACGCTGCTTGGCGTCTCTTTGGCCGCCTGGCTTGTGGCCACGGCACCATGGGCACTTGCCTTCGGCGCACCCATTCTGCTCGCTCTTTGCTTTTCCATTCCGATCGCCGTGATCTCGACCAATCCAAAGCTTGGGGCGCTGTCGATCACATGCGGCCTGTTCGCGCTGCCCGAAGATAACAAGACCGCAGTGAACCTGAGCTCTCAGGACCTCGGGGCAAAGCAAGCCGCGCATGAGGTCTCGTGTTGAACGCACGTCGCATCATCTGATCTGCGCCGCCCAAACCGGTCTTTCGCGGGTTGGGCGCAAAGGACCGGTTCGCCTCGCTCGAGCAAGCCTCGCCGCCGGCACGCGGTTCGGTCAGCACTTTCCCATTCTTTGTCCCCTCGCGGCCCACTTCTGGCCAGATTGACCCCGGCCGTCATTTCTGAAAGGAGGCACCGGACCCCTTGAAGGATATCCCATGGACAACCTGCGCGGCGCAATCTTCATGGTTCTGGCCATGCTGGGTTTTGCCATCGAAGACATGCTGATCAAGCTGATGGCGACGGTGCTGCCCGTGGGGCAAATCGTCGGCATGCTGGGTCTTGGTAGCGCGGTGGTCGTGGGCCTCGTTCTGTCGATCCAGGGCCAGCCGCTGCTCTCGCGCAGCATGCTGACCCCGGTCATTGCCATCCGGTCCTTGGGCGAGCTCATTGGCACGCTGGGGTTCGTGACCGCCATCGCGCTCATTCCGCTCTCGACCGCCTCGGCGATCCTGCAGGCCACGCCGCTCTTCGTGACGCTCGGTGCTGCCCTGTTTCTCGGAGAGGCGGTTGGTTGGCGCCGCTGGATGGCCATTCTGGTCGGCTTCATCGGAGTGCTGATGATCATCCGCCCGGGTCTGGAGGGGTTCAGCTGGCTGTCGCTCTTCGCGCTACAGGGCGTTGTCGGGCTCGGCCTGCGCGACCTCGCCACCCGCCGCGTCCCGCCACAGACCTCCACATTGCAACTGAGCTTTCTCGCCTTCCTGGTGCTGATCCCGGCCGCTGCAATCCTCGTGCTGATCAATGGCACCGACCTTGCCTCGCCCCCAGCGATACACTGGCTTTACTTCACAATCGCACTCCTGGTCGGGATCGTCGCCTACTACGGCATCATCGCCGCGATGCGCATCGGCGAAGTGAGCTTCGTCACCCCGTTCCGCTACTCGCGCATCCTCTTTGCGCTGATCATCGGCACCGTCATCTTCGGCGAGCGCCCGGACAGGCTGACCCTGCTCGGTGCTGCCATCGTCGTGGCCTCCGGCCTCTACACGCTTTGGCGCGAGCGGAATGTTGGCGCTAACGCGCGCTGAGGCTTTCCATCGGCGGGCTGCGCCGTTAAGACGCTGGCAACAAATTTCACAGGAGCCGGACATGAGCACCATCATCGACATTCATGCGCGCGAAATACTCGACAGCCGGGGCAACCCGACCGTGGAAGTGGATGTGATCCTCGAAGATGGCACCATGGGACGGGCCGCTGTGCCCTCGGGCGCGTCCACCGGCGCCTATGAGGCTGTCGAGCGGCGCGACGGCGACAGGGCCCGCTATATGGGCAAGGGCGTGCTGGAAGCCTGCGCCGCCGTGAACGGTGAGATTGCCGAGGCGCTGGTCGGCATCGACGCCACCGAACAGGTCGAGATCGACAGCGCGATGATCGAGCTCGACGGGACCGAAAACAAATCCCGCCTCGGCGCCAACGCGATCCTCGGTGTCTCGCTGGCCACGGCCAAGGCCGCAGCAGATTTCTGCACCCAGCCGCTCTACCGCTATGTGGGCGGAACCTCGGCTCGGGTTCTGCCGGTTCCAATGATGAACATCATCAACGGCGGCGAGCACGCGGACAACCCGATCGACATCCAGGAATTCATGATCATGCCGGTCGCCGCGGACAACATCCGCGAGGCCGTGCGCATGGGGGCGGAGGTCTTCCATACACTGAAGAAGGAACTTTCGGCGGCGGGGCTTTCCACCGGCATCGGCGATGAGGGCGGCTTTGCACCCAACATCAACTCCACGCGGGACGCGCTTGATTTCATTTTGAAATCCATCGAGAAGGCGGGCTATGCGCCCGGTGACGACATCTATTTGGCCATGGATTGCGCCGCGACCGAATACTACAAGAACGGCAGATATGAGCTGAAAGGCGAAGGCAAATCGCTGAGCTCCGACGAAAATGTCGCCTATCTTGAAGCGCTTGTGGGCGATTACCCCATCATCTCCATCGAAGACGGCATGTCAGAGGATGATTGGGACGGCTGGAAGGCGCTGACCGATGCGCTCGGCGGCAAGGTGCAGCTGGTGGGCGACGATCTTTTCGTGACCAATCCGGCACGCCTCGCCATGGGGATCACGCGCGGATCGGCCAATTCTATGCTCGTAAAAGTCAACCAAATCGGCAGCTTGACGGAAACACTTAAAGCAGTCGATATGGCGCATCGCGCGGGCTTCACCAACGTGATGTCGCACCGCTCGGGCGAGACCGAAGACGCCACCATCGCCGATCTCGCAGTTGCAACCAACTGCGGCCAGATCAAGACCGGCTCGCTCGCGCGTTCTGACCGGCTGGCGAAATACAACCAGCTGATCCGGATCGAGGAAGCGCTCGGTGAGACGGCAGAATATGCCGGGCGCGCCATCCTGCGGTGACGGGCGCGCTGCACATACGCCCGGCGACCAGCCCGGCGGATCTGGATGCGGTGCGCACCCTCTGCTGGGAGTACCGCGACTACCTCGTGAGCTTCAGCCCGGAGCACCGCCCGCTGATGGAGACCTTCTATCCCGAGGAGGGCTATGCCCGTCTCATGCACGGGATCGCGGAGAAACATGCGCGCCCGCGCGGGATCATCCTGCTGGCCGAGCTCGATGACCGCCCGGTGGGCTGTGGCATGACCCATGCGCTGAACGACGAAGACGCTGAAATCAAACGCGTTTTCGTGCGTGCCGAAGCCCGTGGCACCGGCGCGGGCCAGGCCCTGTCACAAGCGCTGGTCGATCAGGCACGGGCAGATGGGTATGCCCGCGTTTTTCTCGACACATCAGCCGACTTCAAGGGTGCACAGCGGCTCTACGAACGGCTTGGGTTTCAGGCCCGCGGGCCCTATGCGGAGCTGCCGCCCGACACGGCGGACAAGCTTGTGTTCTACGAGCTCAAGCTGTGAACCGCTGCGGACGGTAAGGCGCCAGTAGCGCGGCTTGCGCGTTGGTCAGTCCGCGCTCCATCACCTCCGCGGCGGCCAGTTCCGCGACCAGAGGCGCCAGCGTTGCGCCGGAATGCATAGTGCTCACGTAAAGACCCTCTGGCCCGCAGGCACCAATCACCGGCAGCCCATCCTCGGGCATCGGCCGGGCCGCCAGCGTGACCTCCTGCCAGGTCAGCGGGCGGTTCAGCAGCGCCGACACACGCGCCATTGCGGCCTCTGCCAGCACATCCGGCCGGCTGGTGATCCGGGCGCTGTCATCGCTCTGATGACTGGCCACGGTGGGCGCCAGCAGCCGCCCGTCCGGCGTTTGCCGCAGCTCCTGCCCGGGCGCGACCAGCACATGGGCCAGAACCGGCTCGATCGGTTCTGACCTGAGAATCAGCGCGGGCCGGTGCAGCATCGGCAAGGGCACCTCGAAGGGCTGCATCAGCCTCTGTGTGGCAACGCCAGCCGCGACAACCACATGGTCCGCCGGGAGTGCGCCCAAGCTTGTTTCGACCGCCGTAACGCGCCCCGATCTCTCTTGAATATCAAGAACTTCGATGCCCGTGATCAACCGCGCACCTCGCGCTGCCGCAGCGGCCAGCGCATCAGCGGCCAGCTGTCGCAGATCCACCGCACCTTCCGCCTCGAAAAGCAGCGCGCGCTCGGGTGGCGCCACCGCGGGCTCCAGCTTTGCGAAAGCGGCGCGCTCCACGACCTGGACGGGGTATCCCAGCCGCTCCAGCGCGGCCAGTTGCGCGTCAAAGCCCGGGCCCGCTTCCTCCCAGCAGAGACACCCGGACCAGACCGTCGCCGTCGTGCCCAGATCGTCCTGCGCCCGGCGATGCGCCTCAAGCGCTGCGCACCGCAGGCGGAAGTGATCCTCATCGAGGTAGAAGCTTGCATTGATCCAGCCGAAGGAGGCGCCGGACGCCGCACTCGCGGGCTGACGCGCCTCGATCACGGTGACCTCGGCACCGGCCTGCGCAAGGCGGTACGCGGTCAATGCGCCGATGATGCCCGCTCCGACAACGATGATCTTCATGCAAAAGTCCCTTGGCCCGCCTGCGCGCCCAGACTAGCCTGCGCCCATGACAGCACAAGAGATCATTGCGCATCTGGGTCTGAGCCCGCATCCCGAAGGTGGCCACTTCCGCCAGACCTGGGTGGCGGAAAACGCCGGACGCCCGAGCGGCACCTGCATCTACTTCCTGTTGGCAGAGGGCGAGCGCAGCCACTGGCACCGGGTGGATGCGACCGAAATCTGGCTCTACCACGCAGGAGCGCCTCTGGTGCTGTCGATCAGCGAGACGGAGGCAGGACCCGCAACCGAGCATCTGCTGACCCCGGATCTGACCCGGGGGGCGCCGCAGATCATCGTGCCCGAGGATCACTGGCAGGCGGCGCGGAGCACGGGCGATTACACGCTGGTCAGCTGTACCGTGTCTCCGGGGTTTCGGTTCGAGGGGTTCACCCTCGCAGCACCAGGCTTCGACATTCCCACGGCGACCGATACCGGGCGCTAGACCGCGACGCCGGTCGCCTGCGGCCAGCTCAGGGTTCCGCCACCGACCGCGGCGCGGACGCCCGTGGTGCCCGGGCAGCTCGTCGGCAAACCGCGCGCCACGCGCACGGCCAGATAGGCGAAGGCCTGCGCCTCCAGCATATCGCCATCGAGCCCGACCTCCTCGACGGGCATCACCGGACAGTCGAGCGAGACCGCGAGCATCTGCATCAGGACCGGGTTGTGACGGCCACCGCCCGTCACCAGAACGCGGGCAGGCGGTGTCGGGCAATGATGCATGCCTTCGGCGACGCCCGCGGCGCACATGGCGGTGAGCGTCGCGGTGGCATCCGCATCGCTCAGGTCGCGGATCATGCCGATCATCTCGGCGAAATCGTTGCGATCCAGAGACTTGGGCGGAATGCGCGCGAAGTAGGGCTCGGCGAGAAACCGCTCCAACGCACCGCTTTCCACCGATCCTTGGCGTGCGATCCGGCCCCCTTCGTCGAAGGGCAGGCCTTGCCGGGTCAGCAACAGATCGTTGATCGGTGCATTGGCTGGCCCGGTGTCGAAGGCGAGCAGTGCGCCGGGCGTCTCGGGGCGATCAAACGAGGGATCCACATAGGTCAGATTGCCCACGCCGCCGAGGTTCAGAAACGCAAGCGGCGCCTCTGCTCCGATGTGATGCGCGCAGGCGAAATGGAAGAAGGGCGCAAGTGGCGCGCCCTCGCCGCCAAGCTGCACATCAGCGCTGCGGAAATCCCAGACGACGGGCCGGCCAAGCGCCTCGGCCAGCCAGGCGCCGTCGCCCACCTGCAAGGTCCCGTGGGTCCGCGGCGCATGGGCGAGTGTCTGGCCGTGAAATCCTATCAGATCAACGCCTCCGACGCCCTGCAGCAGCTCCAGATGCGCCTGCTCGACAACCTCGCGCGCCGCCTCGACCGCCGGGCCAGTCCACAGGCCCAGGGCTGCGCGCAACACGGTCTGTTCGGCTTCGCTATAGGCGCGGTAGAGCGTCTGCCCGAAACGGCCGATCCGGTGCCCGTCGGTGACCACCACCGCGGCATCCACACCATCGAGCGAGGTGCCGCTCATGGCGCCCAACGCCGTCACATCGCCGGATTTGCGAATGGCCCTTTTCAAAGCCTTTTCCTTTGTCTGCGCACCGCCTATAGAGTGTGCGCAATTCCAGCCGAGAGCAAGCACGATGACCTACCACCCGAAGTCGGATTTTGTGACCGTGATGATGGAGCGCGGGTTCCTCGCGGATTGCACCGACTATCAAGGGCTGGACGAGGCGCTGCTGAAGGGCGGGCAGCCCGGCTACATCGGGTTTGATGCCACGGCAAAGTCTCTGCACGTGGGCTCGCTCATCCAGATCATGATGCTGCGCTGGCTGCAGAAAACAGGCAACAAGCCGATTACCCTCATGGGCGGCGGCACCACGAAGGTAGGCGATCCGTCCTTTCGCGCAGACGAGCGCCCGCTCCTGAGCCCAGACGAGATTGACGAGAACATCGCGGGCATCAAACAGGTGTTTTCGGCTTATCTGACCTATGGCGACGGGCCGACCGGCGCGATGATGATCAACAACGCCGAATGGCTCGATGATCTGAATTACCTCGATTTCCTGCGCGACATCGGGCGGCATTTCTCGATCAACCGGATGCTGTCGTTTGAGAGCGTGAAGTCGCGGCTCGACCGCGAGCAGTCGCTGAGTTTTCTCGAGTTCAACTACATGATCCTGCAGGCCTATGACTTCATGGAGCTGCACCGCCGCTATGGCTGCATTCTGCAGATGGGCGGCTCGGATCAGTGGGGCAATATTGTGAACGGGATTGATCTGACCAGGCGGGTGATCGATGGAGAAGTCTACGGGCTGACCTCACCGCTGCTGACCACCTCGGACGGCAAGAAGATGGGCAAGTCGCAGTCGGGCGCCGTCTGGCTGAACGCAGAGATGCTGGCGCCCTATGAGTTCTGGCAGTTCTGGCGAAACACCACGGACGCGGACGTGGGCCGGTTTCTCAAGCTTTACACCGAGCTTGCCGTGGACGAGTGTGAGCGGCTAGGATCGTTGCAAGGTTCTGAGATTAACGAAGCGAAGATCCGGCTGGCCAATGAGGTGACCACGCTTCTGCATGGCGCTGAGGCCGCGGCGGCCGCAGAATCCACCGCACGCGAGGTCTTCGAGAAGGGCGGTGTGGGGGACGATCTGCCGACGCTCACCTTGAGCGCGGACGATCTGGGCGACGGGATCTCAATCGTACAACTGATCGTGCGGTCGGGTCTTGCAGGCTCCGGCAAGGAGGCCAAGCGTCTCATTGCCGAGAACGGCGCCCGCATGGATGACCAGCCGCTGACCAACGCAGGCCTTATGATCGACGCAGGCGCGCTTTCAAACCCGATCAAGCTGAGCGCTGGCAAGAAACGCCACGCTCTGGTGCAACTGGGTTAGAGCGGCTCGCGTTGAGACGATTTCAAACGCGCTGCGTCCCGCCGGTGGCGCAACCACGGGTTTGACTGTCGGACGCGTCTGATCGGCCGCAACGCGCTCTAGAACCAGAGCAACTCCACCAGGCTCAGGATGCCGAAAACGGGGATCGACATCCCCACGGCGATCAGTGTTGCAGCTGTCTTGGTCAGACGCGGAGCGGGGGCAGCAATGCTCATTGCAGATTTTTTCATGACCTCATTAACGCCGATTTAGGTTTCGGTTCGGTTAACTGTGGCCATGTTTGACAGCGCGCCCCAGGACACCCCGCCCGCCTTGCAGCAAAGCGCCGAATTCGCCCGCGCGCTTGAAGAGGCGGGGACGCCCGCCCTGCAATTGCCCGATGGCACGCTGGTATTGCGACGGCAGTTCGGGCCGCTCCCCGTCAGCATGATCACGCGACCGCTGACCACAACCGCTTCGGGCCTCGCCGGCTTGGCCCGCGCTGTGCCCGTGAAGGGGCCGAGACTCCTCTCTCCGGACCGGCCCCTGCCGTTGCACGAGATCGGCGCGCTGCCTCTGATCAGCCCCGCGACCGTCGCTGTGCTCGACCTGCGACCCGATGAGGAGACGCTGATGGGTGGCCTCCACCCGAAGTGGCGCAACCGGCTGCGCCACGGCCAGGCACATGGCCTGCGCATCACCCGTCAGAACATGCCGGCCGATCCCGGCCATTGGCTGGTGCAGGCGGATCTGGTGCAGCAGGCAGCGCGCGGCTATCGCGGCTGGCCCACCCCACTGACACTGGCATTTGGCCGCGCCAATCCCGGCAAATCGAAGCTTTTCGTGGCTCATTGGGGCAGCGAGCCAGTCGCCGCGATGCTGATCCTGCGGCATGGCCGCGGCGCCACCTATCACATCGGCCACACGCGACCGTCCGGGCGGCTGATGTCCGCGCATACGGTGCTGATGTGGTCGGTGATGCTCTGGGCCAAGTCGAAAGGTGTGGAGTTTCTTGATCTGGGAACAATCAACAGCGAGGACGCGAAAGGGCTGGAGCGGTTCAAGCTTGGCACCGGCGCCCGCGCGCGACCCTTGGGCGGCACCTGGGTCTGGTGGCCGCCGCTGACGACCCTCGCCCGCCCCGTCGCAAGGATCGACCGCCGCCTGATGGGCCTCGACTAGACAGCGCGCTGCGGGCATGATGATCTGAACGCGCGTTCAGATCAGGGAGGGCGCGATGGACCTGAAAGACACGGCCGCGGTGATCACCGGCGGCGCATCTGGCCTTGGGGAAGCCACCGCGCGTCACTTCGCGGCGAAGGGCGCCACGGTGACACTGCTCGACCGGGACGCAACGCGGGCGCGGCAAGTCGCAGAGGAGATCGGGGGGCATTTCGCCGAGACCGACGTGACCGACGAACCCTCGGTCAGCGCGGCACTCGAGCACGCGCGTGCGCAGATGGGGCGCATTACCGTCGCGGTAAACTGCGCGGGGATCGCCGATGCAGCGAAGACAATCGGGCGCGAAGGGCCGCACCCCCTGCCGCTCTTTCAGCGCACCATCGACATCAACCTCGTGGGCACCTTCAACGTGGCGCGGCTGGCGGCTGCAGCCATGCAGGACAACACGCCGGATGCGGAGGGGGCGCGGGGTGTGATCATCAACACCGCCTCCATCGCCGCCTTCGACGGGCAAAAGGGGCAGACGGCCTATGCCGCCTCGAAAGGCGGTGTGGTGGGGCTGGGGCTGCCGATGGCGCGGGATCTGGCAAAGCTCGGCATCCGGGTGATGACCATCGCGCCGGGCATCTTCGCCACGCCGATGCTGGCGGGCCTGGGCGAAGAGGTGCAGACGGAGCTGGCTGCAGACGTCCCCTGCCCGCCACGTCTCGGCGATCCGGCGGAATTCGGACGGCTCGCGGCCTTCATCGTCAGCTGCGGCTATCTGAACGGCGAGGTCATCCGCATCGACGGAGCCTTGCGGATGCGCTGACGCAATTCGCGTTGAACTTGCATCCCCTGTCGCTGCCTGATTTCAATGAAATCAACGCAATTGGTGACATGTGTTGTCTCAGGTCAAGGGCGAAACGCTTTAGGAAGCCGCCTTCTCCTCCAGCAGGAGCCATTCATCTTCCGCCGCCGCGAGCTTGTGCTGGCGTTCGATCAGCGCCTCGCTGGCCTTCTGAAACTTCACCGGTTGCTCGGAAAAGAGCGCTGGGTCGCTCAACAACTCTTCAAGTTTGCCGATTTCCGCCTCCAGCCGCGCGATCTCGTCCGGAAGGGCCTCGAGACGATGCCGTTCGGTGAAGCTCAGGCCGGGTTTGGTGGCGGCTTTCGGCTTCTCGGCGACAGCCGCAGGTTTGGCTTTCGGCGCGCTCTGCGATGCGTCCTGCGGCTTGCGCTGGCGCTGGTAGTCGCTCCATCCACCCGCATAGACCGTCGCGCGTCCGTCCCCCTCCATCGCGATCGTGGTTGCGGCCACGCGGTCGAGAAAATCGCGATCGTGGCTCACCAGCAGCACCGTACCATCGTAGGTCGCCAGCAGCTCCTGCAAGAGGTCGAGCGTTTCCACATCGAGGTCATTTGTCGGCTCGTCCAGCACCAGAAGGTTGCTGGGCCGGGCCATAATCCGGGCCAGCAGCAGCCGCGCCTTCTCACCACCCGAGAGCGCGCGCACCGGCGCACGGGCCTGCGCCTCGTCAAAGAGGAACTCCTTGAGATAGCCGACCACATGTTTCGGCGTCCCCCGCACCATGATCTGATCGGCCTTGCCCGAGACCCGCATTTCCGGATCACCGGTCAGGCTCTCCCAGAGGCTGAGATCGGGGTTGAGTTGCGCGCGCGCCTGATCGAACAGCGCAAGCGCGAGGTTGGTGCCCAGCGTGACGGTACCGGCATCGGGCGGCTCCCGGCCGATCAACATGTTGAGCAGGGTCGTCTTGCCCACACCGTTCGGCCCGACCAGCGCGATGCGGTCGCCGCGCTGCACGGTCAGCGAAAAGGGCCGCAGGATGATCCTGTCGCCGAAGGCCTTGGAGAGGCCCTGCGCCTCGATCACCTTGCGCCCCGACTTTGGCCCCGCGTCCAGCGCCATGGCCGCCGTGCCCTGCCGCTTGATCTGGGCCGCGCGCTCCGCCCTCAGGTCCTGCAAGGCACGCACCCGGCCCTGGTTGCGCTTGCGCCGCGCCGAGATCCCCTCGACCGCCCAGCGCGCCTCGGCCTTGATCTTGCGGTTGAGCTTGTGCCGCTGCGTGTCCTCCTCCTCCCAGACCGTATCGCGCCACGCCTCGAAGGCGGCGAAGCCCTTCTCCTGGCGCCGCACCACACCACGGTCCACCCAGAGCGTCGCACGAGTCAGTGCACGCAAAAACGCGCGGTCATGGCTGATGATCACGCAGGCCTTGCGGCTTTGCGCCAGCTCCTCTTCGAGCCAGGCAATTGCCTCGATATCCAGATGGTTGGTCGGTTCATCCAACAGCATCAGGTCCGGGCTGCCCGCCATCAGCCGCGCAAGCGCGGCGCGCCGCCGCTCGCCACCACTTGCGGTCTCGACCGGGCGCGCCGGGTCGAACTTGAGCCCTGCCCCCGCGCGTTCGACCAGGTACATCTCGGACGGATCCAGCCCGTCGGCCGCAAAATCACCCAGCGTCGCAAAGCCGGCCAGATCCGGATCCTGCTCCATATAGCCGACAGAGACACCCGGCCCGGGCACAACCTCGCCCCGGTCCGGCTCCACAAGCCCGGCCATCACCTTCATGAGGGTCGATTTGCCGGAACCGTTGCGTCCGACCAGCGCCACCCGGTCTGCGGGCTGGATGACGAGGCTGAGATCGTCGAACACCGGATCGCCACCGAAGGTGAGCGAAATCTCGGTGAGTTGCAGAAGGGGAACGCGGGCCATGACCGCCAGCTAAGCCGCACGGCACCGAAGGTCAACTTGGGCTGTTTCTTCTGGCCAAAAATATCCTCGCCGAAGGCAAGAAGTCTCAGGCCAGCGCCCGCAACAGGCGTTTGCGGGCGTCGGGAATCGCGCCGATCTCCACGCCCGTGAAGACATGCAGCGTGTTCATCTGACGATCCACGACGGCATGGTCGCTGACCCACCCCCCCATCATGAGATACGTGCGCAGCAGCGGCGGCATCCGCGCCATGGCCTTCTTCAGATCCGGCTTGCGCCGCAGCCGCGCGGCAAAGCGGAAGACGTCCGGCGCCTTGACCCGCGGCAGCCAGTGCTTGGGCGCGAGGTGACGGGCCTTCAGCATCGCAAAGGCATCGAGGTAGTCGGCCGTTTCCGTCCCCGCGAAGGACGAGCAGCCGAAGAGCAGCCGAACGTCATGCGCGTCGACGTAAGCGGTCATCGCCGCCCAGGCGACCCGCAGGATATCCGGATCGCGCAGATCGGGGTCGATGCAGAAGCGACCCATTTCGACCATCCGACCCTCGAACGTCTCGAGCGCCGACAACTCGTAGTATTGCGCAGCGTAGCTGGCCGAGAGCTCCGCGCCGGTCAGTTCGAGCATCCGGAAGGTGCAGACCAGCGTCCCGGTCGCTTCCTCTTCGATCAGAATATGTGTGCACCGCTCATCAAAGGCGTCGATGTCGCGATCGACCGGCAAGCCGAAGCAGCACGCGCGCAACCGCTGTGCCGCGTCGATATCCTGCGGCGTCGATGCGGTGCGCGCCAGATGGCGGCCCCTCCGAAAAGAGATCATCGCAGCCTCCGGTGCAGCGCTGCCAGTCTCCGCGCTTCTATCACAGGCTTCTTGACGGTCGCGTGACACTCTTAGTTGTCGATATCTGCCGCCCCGGGTGTGAAGCGGCCGATGTTGCCGAGAAGCTGCCGCAGGAAGGTCGTATCGCGCACACCCGAGCTTGTCACACGGCGCGTCAGCGGCACGACCTGGCCGCGCTCCAGACCGAAAGTCTCCAGGTTGGTCACCACGCCGGCCTCATTGAAGCTGATCGCCAGGACCTGCCGGTCGATGACCTGCGGCTCCAGCATGGCGACCGTGCGGATGCGGCTGCGCACGAAATACATCGCATCGTCGCCAAGGACCGAGCCCGATGCGGCCGAGCCCAGCGTCTCTTCCACGCTGTCGCGCGTGTCGATGCCCACGACGATCTGCTCCAGATCTTCCGGCGGCGGGAAGTAGCCGTGATCCCGATAGATCCCGCCGCATGCCGTCAACGATATGCAGGCGGCAATCAGCACCAATCTGCGTACGCTCGGCGGCATCATCCCCATCACCGCATTTCCGAAACCCATTCCACCTGCCCTCTTGCCCTTACGCACTGCGGCTTTTATCTCGCTTACACCATGGACCGCCCGAGGTTCAAGAAACGAAAGTGCTTATGGCCCAGCAGCCTCCCCCCTCGCCCGGCGCCCTGCGTGTCGCCGAGTTAACCCAGAACAGGCCGACGCCTTTCGCCCTGAGCCCCGATGCCGGAACGCTGCAGGCGCTGGCCGCCGAGCTCGACCTGCTGGGTCTGCGCAAGCTCACCTTCACCGGTGACGTCAGCGCGCAGGGCGACCGTGATTGGAGGCTGACCGGCCAGCTGGGCGCAACCGTTGTGCAGCCCTGTGGCGTGACACTGGAGCCGGTCACCACCCGCATCGAAACCCCGGTGGAGCGTCACTACCTCGCCCAGTATGAAGAGATCACCGCCCCCGAAGTCGAGATGCCGGAGGATGACAGCACCGAACCTCTTGGGCGCTGGATCGAACCCCATGCGGTGATGGTCGAAGCGCTCGTGCTGTCCCTGCCGCTCTACCCGCGCAGCGCCGGCGCGGATCTGGGCGAACAGGTCTTTGCAGAGCCGGGCGTCACACCGATGCGCGATGAAGACACAAAGCCCTTTGCGGGGCTGGCCGATCTCAAGGCGCAGATGTCGAAAGACGCGAAAGACTGACCCACAAAGAAGGCGAATGCCGTGCTTCACACAACGCAGACCGGTCCGGAGGGCGCACCGGAACTCCTGTTCCTGCATGCGGTTGGCATCAGCAGCTGGATGTGGCGCGATGTCGCCGCGGCCTTGCCGGCGTACCGCCTGCTGCTGATCGATCTTCCGGGCCACGGTCAAAGCCGCGACCTGCCCTGGCGATCCCTGGAAGAGAGCGCCGACAAGGTGGCCGAGGCGGTCGCAGCCACGGGCCGCAGCGCGCCGCTTCATCTCGCCGCCCTGTCACTGGGGTCCTACGTGGGCCTGCATCTCTGCCTGCGCCACCCCGCCCTCTGCCAGTCCGCACTTCTCAGCGGCATCCATCCCGGAGGTATGCCGAAGCGGGCGCTCATGAAGCTCGTCTCGGCGCTGACGGCACCGCTGGCTCCGCGCCCCTTCTTCGCCCGGCGCACGGCCCGGATGATGGGCCCGGATGTCGATGTGGACGGGTTTGTTGAGGCCGCGGCCCAAACGCGGGTTTCGGCCTTTCGACGCGCGACGAATGATGTGGTGGACTTCGAATGTCCGGCAGATGCCGCCCCACCTCAGACCCGGCTGGCCTTCATTGCGGGCGGGCGGGAACATCCGCTGATCCGGGAGGGGCTTGCGACCTTTGAACGCCGCTTCGAGGGCAGCGTCTCGGCGATTGTACCGGGTCTGGGTCACGGATGGGCCGGCGAGGACCCGCAACTCTTTGCGCGGTTCATCAAAGCGCATGTGGCCGGCGATCTGCCCGCGCTGGTCCAGCGGGGCCATCCAGACTAAAAAACCGCTTGCACCGCAGCGCAATCACAGTATTTTGCGCCGCTCACCCAAATAGGGTTGGACAAGCGCCGGGCTTGGGCCTAAACGCACGTCACACCCGACATCTGGGACAGGAATAGAAACCC
Source organism: Roseobacter sinensis (assembly GCF_025755255.1). Classification (GTDB taxonomy): domain Bacteria; phylum Pseudomonadota; class Alphaproteobacteria; order Rhodobacterales; family Rhodobacteraceae; genus Roseobacter; species Roseobacter sinensis. The sequence goes on from NZ_JALIEB010000008.1 coordinate 30,146, forward strand.
GGCCCCGCGCCACACCTGCGCGCCCGGCCCCGAACGACAAAAGGCCCAAGACAATGGCTGTTCAACAGAACAAGGTCTCCAAGTCGCGCCGCAACAATCGTCGCGCGCATGATTCTCTGGTTGCCGCAAACCCGAACGAATGCACCAACTGCGGCGAGCTGAAGCGCCCGCACCACGTCTGTGCCGCCTGTGGCCATTATGACGACAAGGAAGTGGTCGCGCTCACGGAAGAGATTGATCTGGAAGACGACGCGGCCTAAACCTTTCCCTTAAACAATAAGGGCAGAAGGTTTGGGGGCAGTCGCACCATGACGGCGCAGACCGATCAGGCATCCGCAAAAGCCAGACGCATCACCATTTCCGTAGATGCGATGGGCGGGGACGAAGGCCCCGCCGCCGTGGTTGCGGGCTGTGATGTCTCGGCGCGCAAGAACCCCGATATCCAGTTTATCCTGCACGGCCCGGAAGCCGAGCTGTCCGGCCTTGTTGCGCGCAAACGGGCGCTCAGCGGCCGCGTCGAGATCTGGGATGCCACCGGCGTGGTAAGCATGGATGACAAGCCCAGCCATATCGTACGCAACGGCAAGGAAACCTCGATGTGGTCGGCCATCGAGGCGGTGCGCGATGGGACTGCAACCGTCGCGGTCTCCTGCGGGAACACCGGCGCGCTCATGGCCCTGTCGATGATCCGCCTGCGCAAGCTGCCGGGTGTGAACCGGCCTGCGATTGCCGTGCTCTACCCCTCGTCGAACCCGCAGGGGTTCAACGTGATGCTGGATGTGGGAGCCGACGTGAAGGCCGATGCCGATGACCTGCTGCGCTACGCGCTGATGGGCATGTCCTATGCGCGCAACGGCCTCGATCTGCCGCGACCGCGCGTGGGTCTTCTGAATGTTGGCACCGAAGAGCACAAGGGCCGCACCGAGCTGCGGGAAGCCTATGAGCTCATTCGCGACCAGCGCGACCTCGCCGGGTTCGAATTCGTCGGCTTCGTCGAGGGAGGGGATATCTCTGGCGATGTCTGCGATGTCATCGTGACGGACGGCTTCACCGGAAACGTGGCGATCAAGACCGGTGAAGGCACCGCGAGCATGATCGGCGACCGGCTGCGCGAGGCCTTCAAGTTCTCGCCGTTGTCGCGGCTCGCCTCGGTGCTGGCCTATACCTCGCTGCGCCGGTTGCAGAAGAAGATCGACCCGCGCCGGGTGAACGGCGGCGTCTTCCTGGGGCTGAACGGCACTGTCGTCAAGTCGCATGGTGCCGCGGATGCCACCGGCGTCTCGGCGGCCATCAAGCTGGCCGCGCAGCTTGCCGATATCAAATTCACCGACAAGCTGGCCGCACGGGTGGCCGGGTTGCCCGGAGAGGAGAGCATATCATGAGCCTGCGCGCGGTTGTCAGGGGCGTGGGCCACTACCTGCCCGAGCGCATCGTGCCCAACGCAGAGTTCGAGGCGACGCTCGACACCAATGACGAGTGGATCCGCGCCCGCTCGGGCATCGAACGGCGGCATTTTGCGGCCGAAGGCGAGACGACATCGACAATGGCGACCACCGCTGCGCGGGCTGCATTGAAAGACGCGGATCTTGAGCCCTCCGACATTGACGCCATTGTGCTGGCGACCTCGACTGCCGACCTCACCTTCCCTTCAGCGGCCACGATGGTTCAGGCCGATCTCGGCATGGACAGCGGCTTTGCCTTCGACGTGCAGGCCGTCTGTGCAGGCTTCATCTATGCGCTGAGCAACGCCAATGCGCTGATCATTTCCGGCCAGGCCAAACGCGTGCTCGTGATCGGTGCCGAGACCTTCAGCCGGATCATGGATTGGACCGACCGCTCGACCTGCGTGCTCTTCGGCGACGGGGCCGGCGCGTTGGTGCTGGAGGCGGATGAGGGTGCCGGCACTGCCGCGGATCGCGGGATCCTGTCGACCGACCTTCACTCCGACGGCCGGCACAAGGACCTGCTCTATGTCGATGGCGGCGTGTCGACGGGCACGACGGGCTATCTGCGGATGCAGGGCAACCAGGTGTTCCGCCATGCGGTGGAGAAGCTTGCCGCGACAGCGACCAAGGCGATGGAGCGCGCCGGGGTGGCGCCGCAGGACGTGGACTGGATCGTGCCGCATCAGGCCAATATCCGCATCATCCAGGGCACCGCGAAGAAGCTCGGTCTGCCCATGGAAAAGGTCGTCGTCACCGTGCAGGACCACGGCAACACGTCGGCCGCATCGATTCCCCTGGCGCTCTCCGTGGGCCGCGACCGCGGCCAGATCCAGCAAGGCGATCTGATCGTCACCGAAGCCATCGGCGGCGGTCTGGCCTGGGGCGCGGTGGTGCTGCGCTGGTAGAGCGGAAATTCCTGCTCAAACGCCAGCGGCCAAGTCATTGATATTGACTCTGAAAATCCCTCTCCCCTATGGTTGCTGAAAACCACAGGGGGACAGCCATGGCCGAAAAGACATTGACTCGTATGGATTTAAGCGAGGCGGTGTTCCGGGAGGTCGGCCTGTCGCGCAACGAAAGCGCGCAGCTGGTCGAATCCGTACTGGAACATCTCTCAGATGCGCTGGTCCGCGGCGAACAAGTGAAAATCTCGTCATTTGGCACCTTCTCCGTCCGTGACAAGTCGGCCCGCATCGGACGCAATCCGAAAACGGGTGAAGAGGTGCCGATCAACCCGCGCCGGGTTCTGACCTTTCGCCCGTCGCACCTGATGAAGGACCGCGTGGCCGACGGGAACAAGTCCTGATCTGATGCCAAAATCCCCCGACGCTTTTCGCACGATCTCGGAGGTTGCCGACTGGTTGGGCGTGCAAGCGCATGTGCTGCGGTTCTGGGAAAGCAAGTTTGCCCAAGTCAAACCGGTCAAACGCGCTGGGGGCCGCCGCTACTACCGCCCGGCCGACATGCTCCTGCTGGGGGGCATCAAGAAGCTGCTGCATGATGACGGGCTGACGATCAAGGGCGTGCAGAAACTGCTGCGCGAGCACGGGGTCAGCCATGTGGCAGACCAGTCGCAACCCTTGGACGACCTGACCATGGCGGTCATCGAAAGCGATGTCGCCACCCCGGAGCAGGAGGCAGAGGTCGCACCGCCGGCCGCCCCTCCGCCACCAGCGGACACGCCGCCCCAGGATACGCCAGCGCAGGGTGAGGAGATCGATGATGCTCCTGAGCCGGAGGCCGTGGAAGAGGTGGCAGCTGCGCCGTCAGAGGAGGTGGCACCCGCCCTCGAGGAGGAGGCCGATCCACCTCAAGCCGAGGCAGAGGCAGAGCCCGCACAACCGGAGCTTGATCTCGAAACCGAGTTGGAATTGGAACTCGAGCTGGACGCGGCAGAACCAGATCAGTCGGAGCCCGCGCCTGAACCGGCGAGCCCAGAGCCAGAACAACCAGAACAAGGGGCGGTCGCGGAGGATGAGACGGCTGCGCAGGCGGCAGCGCCCGAGCCGGGCGCAGAGGCAGATCCCGTCGCGGAGGATGAGCCCGCTGTCGAGCTGGCGGAAACACCTGACGAGACCGACGCACCCGAGCCGGAACCGATGCGCGATGCGCCCCCCGAGGAGCCCGCCGAAGAGGCCCCGCCGCCTGTCGAGGCCGCTGCGGCGGACGACCCCGCACCCCCTGAGCCTGCCGAGCCGCCCACCCAACCCGCGGAGCCCGAGCCTCAAGATGCGGCGGAGGACACCGACGACGCCTTGCCAAGTTTCATCCGCAGACCGCGGGCCGATCCCGCGCCAGTGCCGGAACCGGCGCCCGAGGCCGAGGCTCCGCCTGCTGAAGAGCCTGCCGAGGCGCAGGAAGAGGGTGCAGCGTCGATACAGCAGGACGAAGAGGTCTCCGCTGTCCCGGTCGAGGCCGAGCAGGCCCCCACGCCAAGGATCATCGAGGTGGGCCCTCTGCCCAACGAAGCGGACATGCCCGCCGAACCGGCCGCACTTTCCGCCCTGGCGAGCAGCCCGTCGCTCAATGATGCGCAGCGCGACGCGGTCAAACCGCTGCTGGCGCAACTGATCCGATTGAGGGCCAGCCTGACCAACGCCAGCAAAGACGCGGCCAAAGACTGAAAGATGCCAATTCGCTCTTGCCTCGGCCCTCAGATCGGGTATGTAGCCCCTCATGTCGGGCTATGGCGCAGCCTGGTAGCGCGTCCGTCTGGGGGACGGAAGGTCGCAGGTTCAAGTCCTGCTAGCCCGACCATCCGACATACGAGAAAAGCCCGTGCTGCAGCGCGGCGCATGGCATGTCAGGAAGCGATCCGATGAGCGGCGTGCTGCCCAATCAAATGATCAGCAAGATGATTGCGGACAGCCAGATCGCGGCGACGCGGGAAATCAATCCAGCACAGGTTCAGCCCGCCAGCCTCGATCTGCGGTTGGGCACCACCGCCTTCCGGGTGCGCGCCTCCTTTCTGGCCGGTCAAGGCGCGCGCGTGCTCGACCGGTTGCGCGAGTTCGAGATGCACAGCGTCGACCTCTCGGGCGGCGCCGTCCTGGAGAAAGGCTGCGTCTACGTGGTGCCACTGATGGAGTCCCTGGCGCTGCCGCCAGGCGTCCGAGCCGTTGCCAACGCCAAGAGTTCCACCGGCCGGCTCGATCTGCTCACGCGCACCATCACCGATGGCGGCACCGAGTTCGACCGGATTGCCGCGGGCTACTGCGGCCCGCTCTATGCCGAGATCTGCCCGCGGTCGTTTTCGGTTCTGGTGCGTCCGGGCATGCGGCTCAATCAGATCCGCTTTGGGGACGGCGAGGCCGTGCTCGACGATGACGCGCTGCGCGCGCTGCACACCGAAACACCGCTGGTGGACGGCCCGGCGGTGATTGACGATGGCCTGGGGTTCTCCGTCGATCTGCGCCTGCCGGAGACCACGCTGGTCGGTTACCGGGCCAAGCCGCATACCGGTGTGATCGACCTGGACCTGATCAACCATTACGATCCGCGGGATTATTGGGAAAACGTCCACAGCGAAACCGGCCAGATCATCCTCGATCCGGGGGCCTTCTATATTCTGGTGAGCCGCGAGGCGGTCACGATCCCGCCAGAATATGCCGCCGAGATGGCGCCCTATCTCGCCATGGTGGGCGAGTTCCGCGTGCATTACGCAGGCTTTTTCGATCCGGGTTTTGGTCACCATGCAGCGGGCGGGACAGGCTCGCGCGGCGTGCTTGAGGTGCGCTGCCACGAGGCGCCCTTCGTGCTGGAGCACGGGCAGGTGGTGGGCCGGCTGATCTATGAACGGATGGCCGAAGTGCCCACGCATCTCTACGGTGCGGGCATCGCCTCGAACTACCAGGGCCAAGGGCTGAAACTTTCGAAGCACTTCCGCGCGGGCTAGCCGCCGCTACATGCGTGTCGTGCGGCGCAGGGCGCGCATGGCCTGCCTGATTTGCTCTTTGCTCTGCGGGTTTTGCTCTGGCAGAGGGCGCTTGCTGTCCTGTCGCCCCTTGTTCATCGACGCCGCTTTCCTGAACCCCGCATTGATGCCCTTGTTGACCAGACGCCGGGTGATCTGGCGCAGGATCATGCTGATCAATCTGTCCATGGCTCTGCCTCCTTGCGCTTTTCATTTGTGATTATAGCGCGGAATGCGGTTTTTTCAGGACAGGCTGCGGTCAATCCTCGAAAAGCTCGCTCTGCCCTTCTGTGCTTTCGTCCTCCGGCTCCTCCTCGGGGCCCGGCAGTCCGGTGCCGGGCGGCGGGCGGTTTTCGAGCAAACCTGCTGCGCGCAGCTCCTTCAGGCCCGGCAGATCGCGTGCGTTTTCCAGCCCGAAATGGTCGAGGAAACCTTGCGTGACCACGAAGGTCACCGGCCGTCCCGGTGTCATCTTTCGGCGGCCAAAGCGGATCCACTCCATCTCGAGCAGTTGATCCACCGTCCCGCGGCTGACGGAGACGCCGCGGATCTCCTCGATCTCGGCGCGGGTGACCGGCTGGTGATAGGCGATGATGGCGAGCGTTTCGATCGCCGCACGGCTGAGCTTGCGGGTCTCGACCGTTTCGCGTTGCATCAGAAAGCCCAGATCGGGCGCGGTGCGCATGGCCCAGGCATCGCCGATCTTGCAGAGGGTCACGCCCCGCCCCTCGTAGCGCTTGCGCAGGTACACCAGGGCCTCTGCCGGATCAGAGCCATGGGGCATGCGGGCGGCAAGCTCGCGCAGGCTCACCGGCTCGGCCGTCGCAAAGAGGATCGCTTCGACCATCCGCTCCTGTTCGCCCATAGGCGGCGCTTCGAACAGGCTCTCTTCCGGCTCTGGCGCTTGATCTTCACTCACTTGGGCGTGTCCTTCTTCCGCAGCTGGATCGGCGCGAAGGTCTCCGACTGCCGGATTTCCAGATGGCCCTCTTTAACAAGCTCGAGCGAGGCCGCAAAGGTCGCTGCGGTGGCGGATCGGCGGCGCGCCGGGTCGATCTCCCAGCCTTCGGGCAGATAGCTGGAGATATCGGTCCAGTCGCCTGCAAATCCGATCAGCCCGCGCATCCGGTCGAGCGCCTGCTCCATGGTGAAGACCGCATCGCGGTCCATGGTGAAGGGGCGGAAGTCGTCGCGGGTGCGGATGCGGGCATAGCCCTGCATCAGATCAAGCAGCGTCGCGGTGTAGCGGATCTTGCGGGTGCGCGTGACCTCATGGGTCTGGCCGCGCGCAAAGAAATCGCGGCCCAGCCGGTCGCGGCCCATGAGCCGCGCTGCCGCATCGCGCATGGCCTGCAGCCGTTCGAGCTGGAAGGCCAGATGCGCGGCGAGTTCCTCGCCTGTGGGCCCCTCCTCGGTCGGGTCCGGCGGCAACAACAGGCGGGACTTCAGAAAGGCGAGCCAGGCCGCCATGACGAGATAATCTGCCGCCAGCTCCAGCCGCAGCGCCTTTGCCCTCTCCACGAAGGCGAGATACTGCTGAGCGAGGGCAAGAACGGAGATCTTGCGCAAGTCGACCTTTTGCGTCCGGCTGAGCGTCAGCAGCAGGTCCAGCGGCCCTTCGAAACCGTCCACATCGACGATCAGCGCCTCCGCAGCCAGCCGATCCGCGACCGATAGGGTGTCTTCCTCAAAAGGTGTTTCAGCCATGACTACGACGTCGTTTGCTCCGCTAACAGCGTGTCAAGCTGCGCGCGTGCGGCGACTATGTCAATATCGTCCGGCGGTTTGCGGAAGGCGAGTGCGCGCTCGGCCCGGATCTGCGCAGCCTCCGTCATCTCGCCTGCCGCCTCCGCCACCCGTCTGCGCGCCTCAAGCGGTGCGTTGCACTGCAGCACCACGTCACATCCCGCGGCGAGCGCGCCAGTGGCGATCTCCTCGGGCGTGCCGGAGAGCGCCTTCATGCTGATGTCGTCGGTCATGATCAGGTTGTCGAAGCCGATCTCGTCGCGGATCACCTGCATGAGCCTTGGCGACAGCGTCGCGGGTGCTGTGTCATAGGCGCGATAGACCAGGTGGGCGGTCATGCCCATGGGCAGATCGGCCAGCGCCTTGAACGGGGCAAAGTCTTCGGCCGCCAGCGTCGCGGCATCGGCCTCCACCTCCGGCAGATCGTAGTGGCTGTCGAGCGTCGCGCGGCCATGGCCGGGGATGTGTTTGAGAACCGGAAGCACGCCGCCTGCCAGCAGCCCGGAAGCCGCCGCGCGTCCCAGACGAGCCACGGCCTTGGGGCGCGCGCCGTAGCAGCGGTTGCGCAGGAAGTCATGCGTCTGCGGGCCGGCGAGATCGACCATCGGCGCGCAGTTGCTGTCGATGCCAAGCGCGTGAAGCTCCGCCGCGATCAGCCGGTACCGCAGGTACATCGCCTCCTCGGCCCGATCCCCGGCGGCGGTCACGAAATCCAGTGGTGGTGTCCAGTCCGTCCAGGTCGGCCCTCGCAGCCGCTGCACCCGCCCGCCTTCCTGATCAATGGTGATCGGTGCCGCGCGCCCCACGGCCTCGCGCATCTGATCGCAGAGGCGGCGCACCTGGTCGGGCGTGTCGATGTTGCGCGCGAAGAGGATAAAGCCGAAGGGGTTCGCCTCCCTGAAGACCGCAACCTCTTCCCGGCTCAGCGCAAGCCCGTCGGCATCGAGGATGGTCGCGCCAAAGCGGCTCACTTCGCGGCGACCGGGATACAATCCACCCCTTCTGCCTTGAACGCCGAACAGAAGCGCCGGGCGTCGGCGAGGTCTCTGAACCCCATGGCCCGAAGGCGGTAGAACGTGCGCCCGCCTGACTCGGTCTGTTGGACGACGCGCGATTTGTCCTGCATGTATTCGCCGAACCGCCCTTCGAGCCGCGACCACTCGCTGCGCGCCACATCCGCGCTGTCAAAGGCGCCAAGCTGGACGAGGCGGGTCCCGGAGGGGATGGCGGCGGCCTCCACTTCGGATGTGGGCGTTTCAGAGACAAAGGCCGCCGGTTGCATCCGCGCCACGGCACGCGGGCGAAGTTGCGGGCGTTTGACGGTTTGCCCAATGACGGGCGGTGTTTCGGCCGCCTCATCCTCGCTTGTCTCTGCAAAAGCTGCCGGCGGCTGGCTCTCTTCCGCCTCGGCATCCCCAAGCGGCGTGCTGCCCGCGGTCAGCTCTGCGACCACCGCGTCAATGGCGCCGGCGTGCAGGTTTTCGGCCACCGTGCTGTCGGTGCGCGCCGGCACCCGTTTCGGCCCATCGAGGCTTTCGGCAGCGGGTGCCAATGGTTCGGGTTGCGCGACAGGTGCAACCGTCTCGGCGGTGATGGGCTGATCCTCCTCGGCGAGATCGGTGTCGCGCGGCGCAAGCACCACCTGATCGACCGGACCTGCGGCGCTGCCCTCGGCCGCTACTGCATTCACCGCAAGCCCCTGGTGGCGTGCGAGCTGCCCGCCCGGGTTCTCGGGCCGCACCCGCATCTCGCCTTCCGCCGCCCGGACCACGGGAATGCCAGAGACATCCCGGACCATCAGCTTGTAGCCCCAGACACCAATGCCCGCGATCAGCGCAAGCGACACAACCGCGCCAGCCACATTGGTCATCATGACAAAGGTGTTGGGCGTGGGCTCATCCGCCCGATCGGGCGCAGGCTCACGCCCATACGCCCCCATGCCATGGGAGAATTCGATATCCGCCATCGTCGCCTCGCTGCCGACAAGATGCGTGCCCCGCCGGTCTCTCGTTCGATTTGCCTGCTCTGGCGAAGGCTGCGATTTGCTACCGCATTTCCTGCGCCGGTGTAACGCCAAGAATACCAAGACCGGCCGCAATTACAACGCTCGTAGCCCGGGCGAGCGCGATTTTCGCCGCTGTGACTTTTGGGTCATCCTGTACGAAACGCAAGGACGGCACATCATTGCCCTTGTTCCAGAGCGCATGGAACGTGCCCGCGAGTTCATAGAGGTAGAAGGCCACCCGATGCGGTTCGTTGCTCTGGGCCGCCGCCTCCACCAGCCGGGGCCATTCTGCGAGCTTGGCCGCCAGCCCCAGCTCCGCCTCGTGATCCAGCAGGCTGAGATCGGCGGCCCGCAGCGTTGCGTCATCCACGGGAATCCCGGCCTCGGTCGCCTTGCGCATCGCGCTCGCCACCCGCGCATGGGCGTATTGCACGTAGAACACCGGGTTCTCGCGGCTCTGCTCCATCACCTTGTCGAAGTCGAAATCCAGCATCGCGTCGTTCTTGCGGGTGAGCATCACAAAGCGGGTCACATCCGGGCCGACCTGATCGACCACATCACGCAGGGTCACGAACGTCCCTGCCCGCTTGGACATCTTGAACGGCTCGCCGTTTTTGAAGAGCTTCACCAGCTGGCAGAGCTTGATGTCCAGCGGCACGGCGCCTTCGGAGAGCGCGGAGACCGCCGCTTTCATCCGTTTGACATAGCCGCCATGATCGGCACCAAAGACGTCGATCAGCGCGTCGAAACCGCGCTGCACCTTGTCATAGTGATAGGCGATGTCGGGTGCGAAATAGGTCCAGGAGCCGTCGGATTTCTTCACCGGCCGGTCGACATCGTCGCCGTGTTCGGTGGACTTGAAAAGCGTCTGCTCGCGCGGCTCCCAATCCTCGGGCGTCTTGCCCTTGGGCGGCTCCAGCACGCCTTCGTAGATCAGGCCCTTTTCGCGCAGATCGTCAATCGCCGCTTCGATCCGGCCGGTGCCGTAGAGCGATTTTTCGGAGTAGAACACATCCATCTCGACGCCAAGTGCTGCGAGATCCTCGCGGATCATCGTCATCATCGCGTCCATGGCGAAGTCACGCACGTCGGCAAGCCAGAACTGCTCTCCCTTGTCGACAAAGCTGTCGCCCACCTTCTCCTTCAGCGCCTCGCCCACAGCAATCAGGTAGTCGCCCGGATAGGTGCCATCGGGGAAGGCGACCTTTTGCCCATGCGCTTCGAGATACCGCAGGTAGACCGACCGCGCGAGCACATCGACCTGCGCGCCGCCGTCGTTGATGTAATATTCGCGCGTCACGTCGTAGCCCGCGAACTCCAGCAGCGAGGCAAGGGCGTCGCCGAACACCGCGCCGCGCGTGTGGCCGACATGCAGCGGCCCAGTCGGGTTGGCGGAGACATATTCCACATTGATCCGCTTGCCCTGCCCCAGCGTGGCGCGCCCGAAGTCAGTCCCCGCGGTCAGGATATTGCCGATCATGCTCTGCCACACGCCGGGTAGGAGCCGCAGGTTCAGAAAGCCCGGCCCCGCCACCTCGGCACGGTTGATCCGCGCATCGGTGCGTAACCGTTCGGCCAGCGCCTCTGCGATGTCACGCGGCTTTTGCCCGGCCGGTTTTGCCAGAACCATCGCCGCATTTGTCGCCATATCGCCGTGCGCCGCGTCACGTGGCGGCTCGACCGTTACATTGTCAAACGACATGCCGTGGGGCAGTTGCCCGTCTGCGGCCATGCCCTGCAAACAGTCCAGAACAAGCGCACGAATATCGGCAAAAAGGTTCATCTCGGGCGTCCTTTGGCAAAGATTGGCGCGGTGTATCACGCAGGATCGGCGGGTCAACCGCGGCGGCGCTCAGCCGGTGCCGATCAGTCGCTCATGCTCCTGCAGCGCAAAGCGGTCGGTCATCCCGGCGATGTAGTCCGAGACAATCCGGGCAAGCGCCACCTGGCCTTGCGCCTCTTCCACATCCTTGCGCCACTGCTTGGGAAGCTGGTCGGTGTGCGCCATGAAATAGGGAAAGAGCTCTTCCACCACACGGGTCACGCGCGCGCGCATCTCCACCACGCTGGGCGCACGGTACATCCGGTCAAAGAGAAACGCGCGGATCACCTTGAGATCGGCAAAGACCGGATCGGAAAAGCGGATGATCGTCTGCCCGGCTGCGCGGATGTCATCCACCGACTGCGGCTTGATCTGGTCCAGCCGGGCCTGCGCAAAACCGATGACATCCTCCACCAGAACGCCGAAGAACCGGCGCAGCGCCTCGTGCCGTCGCCGGTAGTAGTTGAGATCGGGATAAAGGGCATCAACTTCGCGGAAGCAGCCGTCGAGGATCGGCAGCTCCGCCAGCTCATCGGTCGAGAACAACTCGGCCCGCAGCCCGTCGTGCAGATCGTGGTGGTTATAGGCCACGTCGTCGGAAATGGCCGCGACCTGCGCCTCTGCACTGGCAAATGTGTGCAGCTCCAGGTCCAACTCATCGGTGCAGGCCTGCAGCGCCCAGGGGATCTCGCCCGTGACGGGGCCGTTGTGCTTGGCCAGCCCCTCCAGCGTCTCCCACGTGAGATTGAGCCCGTCAAAGCGCGCATAGTGCCGCTCCAGATGAGTGACTATGCGGATCGCCTGGGCGTTGTGATCGAACCCGCCGTAGGGCGCCATCAGGGCCGAGAGCGCATCCTCGCCAGTATGCCCAAAGGGCGTGTGGCCCAGATCATGCGCCAGCGCCACAGCCTCGGTCAGCTCTGCGTTCAGCCCCAGCGCGCCCGAGATCGTGCGCGCCACCTGTGCCACCTCGATCGAATGGGTGAGCCGCGTGCGGTAATAGTCGCCTTCATGCTCGATAAACACCTGCGTCTTGTGCTTGAGCCTGCGGAAGGCGCTGGCATGGATGATCCGATCCCGGTCGCGCTGAAAGCAGGACCGGAACGTGCTTTCCTCCTCCTGCACGCGCCGTCCCCTGGCGCGCACCGGATCAGAGGCGTAAATCGCCATCATGGCTGATCCTTGTCGCCTGTTCCGACAGCTTCTATATTGCAGGTGAGTGTTGAATGAAACCGCCCGCCGGAGACCTTGAGATGCAAGTCCCACCGAAAGTGACCCCCCGCGCCTTCGACCGTTTGGCCGAGATTGGCGCTGCGACCGAAGGCAAGGCGCTGCGCGTTGCGGTGGAAGGAGGGGGCTGCTCGGGGTTTCAGTATGAAATCGCGCTGGACGAGCCGCGCGAAGACGATCTGATCCTGGAAGGCGCTGGCCAGAAGGTGGTCGTCGATGCGGTCTCCCTGCCGTTCCTGGGCGGTGCGACCATCGACTTCTCGGAAGAGCTGATCGGTGCGCGCTTCGTGATCGACAACCCCAACGCCTCCAGCTCCTGTGGCTGCGGGACGTCCTTCTCAATGTAGATGAGCTTCATCACACAGGACCTTGTTTTTATTCACATATCCGCGCGCGAGAATCCTTCAAAGAAGGCATCGAACCGCTCCGAGGACTGCTCGGCCCCGGTGAGGATATCCTCGCCCTCTGCACCAATGGCATCCGACATCGCCTGACGCATCCGGCCCCAATCGCTGCTGCGCGCGGGGCCAAGGTGAAACATGCATTCTGACATCGCCCGCAAAGGGCTGCGCCCTGCGGCGTTGCGTGCAATATGCAAGCCCGCGGCCTGCGGTGTGCCGGGAAAGCTCGGGCGATCGGCAAAAAGCGCCCACCAACTCGTCACCAGGTATTCGTGATAAGCATCTGCCTGGCCCGACGCCCGGGCGCTGAGCGTGAATCCACCCATCTGAGCGGCGATCCAGTCCTCCCAGATCGGGCTGGTCCGCCGGCCTGCGAAGCGCATGGCAACACATGTTTCGGCCAGCAGGTCGACGTCCTGATCCAGATAGGCCAGCAGGCCGGCAAACTCGAGGCTGACGATGGCATCCTCGCCGATCTGCGGATCGTTCAGACCGTAGTCTGAGAGGTAGAACACGATATGCGTGAGTTCGTAGGCCGCCTTCTTGTTCGGAAGCGCGAAGGTCTCGGAGCGGTCCATGAAGCTGCGCAACCGCGCCCGCAGCGGCTTGTCCTCGATCCCGGCGCCACGGCGGTTGAGCAGCCGCTGCGCTTCGGCCCGCTGCAGATCGGACAGTTCCGCCTCCACCAGCCCGGCCTTCACCGCCCAGCGGCACAGCGCCGCGCCCTTGCTCTTGCCGATGCCCAGGTCTTCGAGGTCGAGGCAGATCGACAGCAAAAATCGGTAGTATTGTGGAAAGAAGCGCAACCGCTCCTCCAGCCCGTCGTAAATCCGCCGATAGGGCTCAAGCGCGTCGTCCGGCAGCATCGCACCGCTGCTGGCCAGCACATTCAGGACCTCGGCATTCTCCTTCAGCCAGAAGACATCGTCGAGCTTCCGCCGATTGCGGGCGAAATTGCCCAATAGCACCGCCTGCCGTTCGGCCAGAGACGGTCTGCGCGGCAGGCCCAAAGAGACGACGTTAGACATGGGGGTTCTTCCTTTGTCCTGAAGGCCTGCCGCGCATTGCGTCTGGCGCGGTCCGCGAGGGGTAGTCGCAAGGCCGCGCCAAATCGCTTGGGTTACATTGAGGTCGTGAACAGACCGGTTGCATCGCCGCGCAGCGCATCGCGGCCCGCCACCATGCTGGTGGTGAACTGGCCGGTCTCGGCACCGCTGAGAGTGTCGGCCGGGGGCGCCATCGAGGTGGTAAAGAGCCCTGTGCCCGCGCCGCTCATCATGTCGGCGTCCACTGGCCCCATGCTCGTTGTGAACAGTTCTGTCCCCTTCCCAGAGTGCAGGTCCGATTCACGGTCAAAGGTGTCTTCAATCGCAGGTGTTTTCAGTAAAGCGTTCGTCTTCATTGCATATCCCTTTCAAATGAAGTTTTCGCCCGGCAACGCTTGCTCGTTTAAGGCGAGTTTCCAAGATTTTTTCGCGTTAAGAATGTGTTAACCCTTGGTTATCCACACGAGCGTTCCGTGCTAGGGGTCGGCGGAAGCTTGAAAGTTGCAGTGGATAATTTGGTTAATTTTTTTTTATCCACAGTGGATAACTCTGGGGATATTAACGGCTTTGTCGCCATTCCGGCGAAGCGTTAACAAGAATCACTCGCCCGTGGGTTGCCGAGATCCGGCACCTGCCCCTTGCTCTCGCAGGCTGGCTGCGCGATAGCTTGACCACAGACTGTCGGAGCGCGTGGGATGAAAGTCGCAACATTCAACATCAATGGCATCAAGGCGCGCATCGCCGCGCTGCCCGACTGGCTGGATGAGGCGCAGCCGGATGTGGTGCTGCTGCAGGAGATCAAGTCGGTCGACGACGCCTTCCCGTCGGAACTCTTCGAGGAGCGCGGCTACAATGTGGAGACCCATGGGCAAAAGAGCTTCAACGGGGTTGCGATCCTGTCGAAACTGGCGCTGGAAGATGTGACACGCGGCCTGCCCGGCGACCCCGAGGATGACCAGGCCCGCTATATCGAGGCCACGGTGGTCGGAGACAGCCATGCGCTGCGGATCTGCGGGCTCTATCTGCCGAACGGCAACCCGGTGCCGGGACCGAAATACGACTACAAGCTGTCCTGGATGGAGCGGCTGAAACGACGCGCAGAGACCCTTTTGGCCGAAGAAACCCCGTTTTTGATGGCCGGAGACTACAACATCATCCCGCAGGCGGAAGATGCCGCCAACCCTGACAGCTGGCGCGAGGACGCGCTATTTCGCCTCGAGAGCCGCGCCGCCTTCCGGGCGCTGATCAACCTCGGGCTGACCGATGCGTTCCGGGCGCGGACACAAGGACCCGGCCACTACAGCTTCTGGGATTACCAGGCCGGAGCGTGGAACCGAAATCTGGGCATCCGGATCGATCACCTGCTGCTCTGCCCGCAGGTGGCGGATATGTTGCAGGGCTGCATGATCGACAAGGATGTTCGCGGACGGGACAAGCCGTCGGATCACGTGCCGGTCTGGGTCGATCTGGCGGCCTGATCGAGGCCGCTCTTGCCGTCAAGCGACATCCCCCGAACTGCTAAGCGAAGGCCGCATCGGCGGCCAAATCGAAGATCGAAGTCACGTAGATGTCGCGCCGGTGCGGACGCCGACCCGGCCGGGACGGTGACGGGTTCCGGTAAATCCTTAAGCAATCGTGACACAACCGGACGTTGCCTCAAAAGGTTAACGGGCGGCCCGAAAGACCGCCCGCCCATTCATTGCGCGTTAACCACGATCGACAACCCGGACATCGCCTGCCGCAGCGTGCCTCCGCCCCTGGGCCGGGCGTGCATCTGCACGCCGGGCCGGGGGTGGCCTCAGCCGCACATCAGCGATTTGGGATCTTTGATGTGGCCGCGGTGTTTCTCCACATAAGCGACGATGCCCGCCATGCAGGAGGGCTGCCCGCCGAACCCGCCCCAGGGCTTGAAGTGCGGGATGTGCAGATACGTCGTGGAATCGCGCTTGAGCAGATTGGCGAAGACCGCTGCCACGATGGTGCCGCCGACCCCGGTCAGCTTGCCGCCGCCATGCTCTTTCGCCTCCTGCAGGGCGTAGAACCACAGCGGCGTCTTGGTGATGCCCTTGGCCTTGAGCACGTCGGGCACATGCAAGTGCTTGTCGATGCCCAGGCGCGCCGCCGCCTGCTGGCCGCTGGCGAGCTGATAGGTGTAGCGGTCGCGCACCATGTTGCGCAGAGCGAGGTTGCGCGACTGTTCAACCGTCATCGTATGCTCGATCTCTGCCAATTCGATGGTGCTGTTGACAAATGGCAGCTCGAAGAGCGGCGAGCCGAGGCCCGGACCCACCGGGCGCGCTTTCTGCACCGGATTGCCGCCGGACATCTCGAAGAAGAGATCCATGTCCATATTGGCATCCGTGGGACGCGGCCCGAAGCCGACGGTCGCAAAGAGACCTTTCGCCGCCTCGCCGTGCTTCAGCGCATATTCGTGCTGCGTGGTCGCATGGCCAAAGCGGTAGCAGGCGCCGGTGAACTCCACCGGCATCACCGGTGCATCCCAGCCGAAGAGGTGGTGCTGCATCGCGTGATCGAGGCGGGCCTGATCGACGAAGGCGGGTAGCATCTCGTTCCAGACGATCCACTGATAGTGCAGCCGGATGAAGCGCCGCACCTCCTCGAAGTTCGTCAGCTTCGGCGCCACGTGATCGTGCCAGACTTGCTTGGCGATCCCGTCATGGGCGCAGGCCTCGATGTCCTTCGCCGCATCGCCGCCCTCGACACGCTTGCTCATCAGGATGTTGTGCAGCTCGATGAAGATGCCCTGCACCTGCGCGACGATCACGTTCTCATCGTTGCGCGGGTCGCCGATCAGCGCCTTGCCAGCGCAGGTGCGCGCCAGATCCAGCGGGTTGTCGTGGCGTCCGAACATCAGCATGTGGTCCTGCTCGCCGGCACCATAGAGATGCGGCGAGGCTTCGGGGCCGGCGCCATAGACGCAGTCGAGATCCAGGCTGGGTGTACGCACATTCGGGATGGTCGCCGGATCGATCCGGGTGCCGAGCGCCGAGGTGGCATCCAATGTGACGTCGTGATCGACGAACTGGCCGAGGAAGGTCATGCCCGCATCGGCGTGACCGTCTTCGTTGTGGGTGGCGCGCATGGTCTCGGAGAGGTCATGCAAGGCCTGGATCACATCGGCATGGGTGATGTTCTTGATCTGCACCGGATTGGGCGGCATGAGGCGGCCCAGGGTTTGGGCGAAAGGCTTCGACGGCCCCCCACCTTGCAGACAGATTTTAGTGAGTTGGTCGAGCCGAGACAGCCCATGATGCCTACCTGACACAATGCATCTCCTTGAAATAGATAATTAAAATAACTTCAAAAACAAAAAATGCGTCGAGCGAAAAATGCCCGTCGCATCAGCCTTCTAGCATGGCCTTTCAAAAATTTCAACGCTCGCGGGAGGCAGGGGCCGGGTCTGGCAGGCTCAGGCCTCGAGCTCGGCATCCCAATAGAGGAAGTCCATCCAGCTTTCATGCAGGTGGTTGGGCGGGAATTTCCGGCCCATGTTGCGCAGCTCTTCCGCGCCGGGCTGACGCGGCGGTTTGCGCAAGGAGAGCCCCGTGCGATGCAGCGGTTTGGAGCCCTTTTTCAGATTGCAAGGCGAACAGGCGGCCACCACATTCTGCCAGCTTGTCACCCCTCCGGCCGAGCGCGGCACCACGTGATCGAATGTCAGCTCACCGCGGGCGCCGCAGTACTGGCAGCGGAATTCGTCCCGCAAGAATAAATTAAAGCGCGTGAAGGCCACGCGCTTTTGAGGTTTCACATAGTCTTTCAGGACGACGACCGACGGGATCCTGATTTCGGTACTTGGGCTTCGGACGATATCGTCGTACTCGGCCACGATGTCCACCCTGTCGAGCCAGGCCGCCTTGACCGCCTCCTGCCAGGGCCAGAGCGACAGCGGGTAATAACTCAGCGGCCGGTAGTCCGCGTTCAGAACCAAGGCGGGTCGGTGTCGCAAACTCGCCGGATTGCGCGTGAAGTCCGTTCTGAAATCGCCGTCCATGGTCAGGCACACCCCTTGCCGATTTGCCTCTGCCTTTCGCGCCTGCCGCGCCACCAGCGCACGAGTCTTTTTATGACTATATATCGTGGCCATAAGCTGACAAGCCCCAGCATGACCACAAGATGTCGCAGAACGGTTAAGATGATTCCGTAACGGTCGCGTGACAGTTATCCACAAGGCCGCCGGCCCGGTTTTGCGGGCCGGCGGACGGTGTCAGGGGGTCGGCAGCACTCTGGTTGCAGTCAGATGGGTCACGATCAACTCAAAGATGCGCTCGTGCTGGGCCTGCCGCTCCGCCTGCCCCTTCACGCAGACGATCTCGTCGCCCGGCTCTTCGCGCTTGAGCACCTCATAGCCGGTCTCCGTGCAGAGGCCCATATAGTCGAAATGCCCTGCATCCTCGACCTCGATATGCGAGACCATCCTGTCTGGCAGTGCCGCGGCCAGCGCGCGGGACTCGATCTCTTGGTCGAGCATGTCGCCGCGTCCCGCCCCAAGCACCAGCACCGGGATGTCGATGGCTGCGAGGCTGTCGGGCGCGAAGGTCTGCGCCCCGCCGAGATCGAGCGCGATCACCGTACGGATCCGCGGATCGGACCGGTCGCTCTGCAGCGCGTCGTGATCCGCCGGATCAGCGCCCACATTCCACATGGCCAGCGCCGCGCAGTCCGGGCGCTCGGGCGTGTCTGCGCATCTGGTCGCGAAACCGGCCACGTCATGGCGTGCGCCGGCGGCGGCCATCACCGTGTGACCACCCAGCGAATGCCCCGCAGCCGCAACGCGCGTCGGGTCGATGTGGTCGGCAAAGCGCGGGTCCGCAAGTGCTGCGTCGAGCGCCACGCTGAGGTCGGTCGCGCGCAGCCAGAGCTGGCGGGCCTGATCCGGATCGCGGCCAAAGCTGGTGGTGCCGGGATGGTTCGGCTGGATCGCAATGATCCCCTTGGCGGCCAGACGTTTGGCAAGCCAGGCCTGGTTCATCGAATTGCCGTACATCCCGTGCGATATCAGGACGACCGGAAAGACCCCGGGGGCGATCCGCGCGTCCAGATGGCCGGTGATGTCGCGCCAGACCGCGCTGCCGCGCAGCAGGGCTTCGGCGCCGTCGGCCTCTGACGGATACCAGATGTGCCCCGACAGGCTGCGCGCCATATCGGGATGTTCGGCCTCGAATTCGGCCACGGCAGGGGCGAACTCGCCCGCATCTCCGGGCAGAGCGAAGCCAATCGCGATCATGGCGGAGAGGCAGATTTGGCGAAGGGGAGTGGTCATGTCGAACCTCATGGGTGTGTTTGCGATGGTCCTGACTTGAGCAAAGAGCCGTTTTCGGGCAATGGCTTGGCTGTCCTGAATGCCGTTTCAGGACAGCTGAGACGCAATCGAGGACAGACCGCGCGGTGATTTCCGTCCCCTTGCCCCTGTTTCTGACCGCTCTGGCCGCAATCTTCGGCTCGCTGGTGCTGACGCGCCCATGGTTGACCACCAGGGCCAAGGCCCTCTTTGCGCTGCTGGCCGGGCTGATCATGGTAGAAACGCTGCTCGTGGCTTTGCGCTTCGCCTATCAGGTCGAAGGCGTACTGGTGATCCAGCGGCTGCTGCCCTTCTGGATCGGGCCGTTGCTGGCCCTCGGGTTCCTGGCACTGTCGGACCGGGTCGGGCGTTTGCGGAGGGCGATGACGCTGCATCTGGGCGTCGCCGCGATGATGACTGCGCTTGTGGCGGCGGTGCCGCCCGTCCGCGTCGCACTCGATCTGCTGATCGGGCTCAGCTATGCGGTCTATGCGGTGCTGCTGCTCCGGCTCTGGCGCGGCGGGCCGGACCGGCTGTCGCAGCTCAGCCTCGCGCGCGTCGGCTTCATGCGCCGGATGATCCTCGTCGGCGCCGGGCTCCTCGGCATCACGCTGATCATGGACACGCTGATCGCGGTGGATTTTGCGCGCAACGAAGGCGCGAATGTGGGCTGGCTGCTGTCGCTCGCGAGCCTCTTGCTGATCGCGGTGCTGGCCGTCGCCGCGGTTTTCAGCCTGCGCACGGGTCCCGCAGACGCGGTGCAAAGCCACCGCAGCCATGCGGATACACAGCTTGCAGATCGGGCCGAGAAATTCCTGCTGGAGAGCCGCCTCTTCGTGGATCCGCAACTCTCGCTCACTCGGCTCGCGCGGCGGTTGGGCGTGACGGACCGGGCGCTCTCGGAAGCGGTCAATCGGGCCCGGGACAAGAATGTCTCGCAATTCATCAACGCGTTTCGCGTCGCCGAGGCCGCGCAGCTGTTGCGGGAGAGCAGCGACCCGGTCGGCGCGGTGGGCGAGGCTGCAGGGTTTCTGACCCGGTCGAACTTCTATGCCGAGTTCAACCGGGTCATGGGGCAGAGCCCCGGCGCCTACCGCAAGGCGGCCCAGACCTAGCTCAAGTGTACACGCACCTTTTGCGGATAGACCCAGATATCGTCAGGGCGGTCATCACGGCCGAGCGGAACGCGAAGTGTGATCATCGGCGCGCCGGGCAGTGCACCGCGACCCGAGCGGCGCTGGCGCAGTTCCGCAGACACATTCACGACCTCCAGCCGCGCCTCGCCGCCAAGATCGCCCTTGCGGCAGGTCACGGTTGCCGGCGGTGACGCGCGGCCATAGTCGGGCAGGTCGAGAACCTGAAGGCTCTTGAACCGCAGACCGAAGGCGTCGTTGCTGATCTGGCATTCCGCGTCCGGCACCGCCCTGCCGTTGTGATAGGCTGTGACCTCCGTGGAGCGGGTGCCTCTGAACCGTGGGCGGGTGTCGGCGGGCAGCCCCGCGTAGACATCGAGCCCCTTCGCACCCGCAAGCTTCGGCTGCACCGGGACAGGCGGCCCGCCGCCACCCCAGGGTGCGGTGCAGGCGGTGAGGGTGATTGCAAGCCCGGCGATCAGGCCGATGCAACGGATATGGGATGGAAGGGATCTCATGGGTGTGTCTCCTTGGTTTGAGGATCGGGCAACGCCGGGCAGCGCCCAAGCGCGTGCAGGTGCTGGACATGAGAAAGGATGAGCCCTGCAAAACTGGTGATGTTGTGGGTGAGACCGTGCCGCGCCGCCGCATCCGAGACGATTTCGCTCAGCGCTGCGTTGTGGCAATGGGCCACCTGCGGAAAGAGGTGATGCGCGGTGTGCGCGTTTGATCCGCTGGAGAAGAGCGCGGCGGCCCGGCTCTGTGGCGCCCAATCGAGGCAAGTGCGCAGCTGGTGCGCAGCCCAGTCATGGGCGATCTGACCGTCTTGCGGCGAGACGAACTCCGCCTCCTCGCTCAGGTGCGAGCCCGCGACGATCACGATGAAGAGGACAGAGGCTACCCCGGTGTAGATCAGATAGCCGAGCACCAGCGCCCAGAGCGGCGGCTGCAGCACCAGCCAAGGCAGACCCAGCGCCAGGGCCGCATGCAGCAGCTTGACCAAAAGGAACTCGATGGTCGCAGCCCGGGTGGCGAAGAGCTCTGGCGCCATCCGGCGAGCCATCGCGCGGTTCTTCCAGTCTTCGATCCAGGCCAGATGTGCCATCAAAAGCGCATAGAGAAGCGGCGCATAGAGGGCCTGCGCGCGATGCCAGACGCGCCAGGGCCCATAGGGCGCGACTCGGATCAGCAGCGAACCTTCGCCGTCGATGTCGGTGCCTTCGACGTTCGGGAACATGTGATGCAGCCGGATGTGACGCCAGCGCCACAGCGCGCCCGAGACGCCGAAGAGCCCGAAGCCAAGCGTGAGTACCGTCCGATTGACGCCCGCGTGCCGCGACAGCGATCCATGCGCGGCGTCATGGCAGAGCGTGGCCAGCATGAAGAAGGCGAAAAGACCAGCCAAAGCGCACCAAAGAAAGCCCGGCGGGCCTGTCGTGCTGAGCAGAAGCGCGACCGACAGACCGAACGCCGTGGTCCAGAACGCGGCCGTGCCCCACTGGCCCGGCGAGGCACAGCGCCCGCCCGGCTGGTGGCGCAGATAGGCGAGGCCCTGCTCTCGGACATCGCGGGCGAAGGCCCGGGGGGTTGCAAATCGCGGCATGGTGGACCCTCCTCTATCAAATACTGAAAACATCGTTCATGAACATTGTTCATATTTGACAAAGTCAATTCTGTGAACCATGTTCACGTAATGGAGGAAAAGAACGTTACGTCACGCCGGGATCGCAATCTGGCCGAGATCCGCCGCAAAGGTGGCGAAGTGGCCGAGCGTCTGTTGCTGGAGCAGGGCTACGAAGCCCTCTCCGCCCGCGGTCTGGCGAAGGCGACGGGCTGTTCCGTGGGTGCGCTCTATAATGCCTTCGGACATATCGACGGTGTTGTGCGCGAAGTGAACCTGCGCTCGGCGAAGCTCTTGCAGGGGGTCCTGACGGAGGCGCTGGAGCAGGCACCACCGGGGCTGGAAGCACGGCTGATCGCAATGGCGGAGGCCTATTTCGATTTCGCCGTCACCCAGCCGCAACGCTGGCGCGCGCTCTTCGACTACCCGGTTCAGACGCCCCCCGACGGGCGGATTTTCGCGGTGCAGGACACGCTTCTGGCGATGCTGCGCGGGGCAGCAGGCGTGACCGAGACGGACGGGCCCGAGGCGATGCGGCTGACGCTGCTCTGGGCGTCCGTTCACGGGCTGACGACGCTTGCGGCAAAGCAAACGATCAGCGGGCTGACCGCGCAGGCGGCGCGCAACCATCTTGCGGTGCTGGTGCGCGCAGGTATGGCAGCAGAGATCGCGGTCTGACCGCCCTGCCCTCGCTCAGAGCCCCAGCTTGTCGCGCATGAAGGCCAACGCCACGGAGAGGCCATCGGGCGCGATGCCGTGGCCTGTCCCCTTCATGATATGCGCATAGACATCCTGCCAGCCCGCGGCCTGGAGCGCCTCGGCGGCTTGCGGCAGCGACTGCGGCGGCACCACGTCATCGGCATCGCCATGCACCAGCAGCACCGGCGGGCGCACCACCACCTCGTCGGCGAGGGTGTCGGGGCTCAGCAACCGGCCCGAGAAGGCGACGATGCCGGCCACGGCATCCTCGCGGCGCGGCGCCACATGCAGCGCCATCATCGTGCCCTGGGAAAAGCCGAAGAGCACCACCTGTTCGGGCAGCACATCCTCGTCCACCATCAGCGCGTCGAGGAAGGCGTTGAGGTCGTCGACCGCCTGCATCATGCCGCGCATGGACTCCTCCTCCGACGATCCGTCGATCCAGGGGATCGGAAACCACTGGAACCCCATCGGCGCCCCGGCGCAGGCTTCGGGCGCATCGGGGGCGACAAAGAGCGTATCGGGCAGGTGCTCGGCCAGCGGGTCGGCGAGGCCCAGAAGGTCGGCACCGTTCGCGCCGTAACCGTGCAGAAAGACGACGACCGAGCGCGTGTCGCCTGAGGCCGGATCGCGTCGACCTGCGTTGAGTACCCGTGTCATGTGATCCCGTCCCTCTGCTTGATGTGCCGGTAGTAGGTAAAGAACAGCCGCGCCGCAACCGCACGCCAGGGCGACCAGGCCAGCGACATCTCGCGCAGCGCGCGTTCGGTCGGTCGCTCCGGCAGCGCGTAGATCGCGCGCGCGGCCTCCTGAAGCGCAAGATCGCCCGGGGCAAAGACATCGGCGCGGCCCAGGGAAAACATGGCATAGATCTCGGCCGTCCAGACACCGATACCGGTCACTGCCGTGAGCGTCTCGATCACCTCGCTGTCGGGGGCGCGGCGCAGGGCGTCGTAGTCTATCCCCGCCGCCGCAAGCGCATGGGCATAACGCGCCTTCTGGCGGCTGAGGCCGAGGGCGCGCAGCGCCTCCGGGCTTTGGCGCAGCACCGCCTCAGGCGTGATCACCTGCGCCTCCTCCAGGTTCGACCAGAGGGCGCGAGCGGAGGCGACGCTGACCTGCTGGCTTACGATGGCGCTGAGCAGTTCGGCAAAGCCGTCGGGCTTGCGGCGCAGCGGCAGCGGCCCGCAAGCCGTGAGCGCCGCGGCCAGCCGCGGATCCTGCGCCGCAAGCCAGGCGGCCCCTTCTGCGACGTCATCCTCGGTCTCGACGAGCCGCCCCACGCTCACAAGCTTGCTTCCCAGGCCAGTGCATCGACCACAGTCTCGACCACGGTTGCCGACGGCGGTGGCGCGGGCCGTTCGATCATCGCGACCGGCAATTCAAGGCGCCGCGCCGCAAGCAGCTTGGAAATGCTGGCGCTGCCACCCACGTTGCGGCAGATCAGCCGGTTGATCCGCAATTCGCGAAACAGCGCCTCTTCATCGCCCTGCGAGAATGGCGGTGTGCCTTCCACATAGGTGAGGAACTCGAACGGCGGCGGCTCGGTCTGCGGCCGGGTCTGACGCAGAAACAGTGCCTCGCCGCGGAAGCCTTCGAAGGCGCCCTGGGTGGCGCGGCCCGTGTTGCTGAAGACCCGCGCGCCCTCCGGCATATCCTCGGCCGCGCGCCGCACGCTGCGATAGGCGGTCCAGACATCGAGCCGCGATGCGCGCCAGGGCGGACGCAGAACCCGCAGGTACCTGAGGTCCCGTGCGCGGCAGATCAGGGCGGCCATATGCGAGACGTCCGCGTCAAAGGCATGGCTGGCATCGATGACCGAGACAACGTTCTTGCGCGCCATCCACGCGTCGAACGCCATCTGGTGCGGGAAGGCGCCGATCCGCGTTGGCACCGGCAGCGGGCCAAAGCTGCGTTCGGGCTCCGGCAGGCTTGCGATGACATCGCGCCCGCGTCCGAGCAGCCGGGCGACGATCCCATGCGCCTCGCGCGCGCCTGCCATCACGAGAATTGTGCCGGTGCCACCCATGCCGCGACTTTAGGCCACGAGACAGACGACGCAAGAGGGCTTGCCCCGGCCTGCCCAGAGCAATACTCAATGCCCATGATGACCCCCGATGACAGCCGCGCCAAGCGCAACGTGATGGTGCTCGTGATGGCGCAGGCCTTCCTCGGCAGCCAGATCACGATGATCTTCGTGATCGGCGGGCTTGCGGGGCAGCAGATGGCGGTGAACGCCTGTCTGGCGACGCTGCCGATCTCGATGATCGTCTTCGGCTCGATGACCACGGCGCCGTGGCTCTCGAGCCTGATGCAGCGGTTCGGACGACGCGCAGGCTTCATCGTAGGTGCGCTCGGCGGGCTGGTCGGAGCGGCGATTTGCGCATTTGCGCTGACGCTGTCGAATTTCTGGATCTTCCTCGTCGGCAGCTATCTGACCGGCATCTATATGTCGAGCCAGGGCTTTTTCCGATTTGCCGCCGCCGACACCGCATCGGATGCCTTTCGGCCCAAGGCAATCTCCTATGTGATGGCAGGCGGGCTCTTGTCGGCGATCATCGGGCCACAGCTGGTAGGGTATCTGACCAGCACCAACCCGGATGCGACCGTGATGCGGTTCTTCCCGGTCTATATGGCGGCGATGGCGCTGAACGTGCTGGGGATGCTGCTCTTTGCGTTTCTCGACATTCCGACGCCGCCGAAGCCCACTGAAGAGTCGCCGCGCGGGCGCTCGGTCGCGGAGCTCCTGAAGACGCCGCGCATCGCCGTGGCGGTGATCTGCGCGATGGTGTCCTACGCGCTGATGAACCTGGTGATGACCTCGACGCCCCTGGCCGTCGTGGGCTGCGGCTTTGCCGTAGCGGATGCCTCCAATGTGGTCACCGGCCACGTGCTGGCGATGTTTGCGCCCTCGTTCTTCACCGGGCATCTGATCGTGAAGTTCGGGGTCGAGCGGATCATGGGGCTGGGGCTCCTGATCCTCGGGGCCGCGGGGGCCGTGGCGCTGTCGGGCGTGGAGCTGGGGCATTTCTTTGTCGCACTCATCCTGCTGGGCCTCGGCTGGAACTTCGGCTTCATCGGCGCCACGACGATGCTGGCGGGCGCGCATGAGCCGCATGAGCGCGGGCGCATGCAGGGGGTGAACGATCTTCTGGTCTTTGGCGGGGTGACGCTCGCCTCGCTGGCCTCGGGCGGGTTGATGAACTGCTCGGGCGGCTCTGCGGAAGACGGCTGGGCCGCGGTGAATATCGCGATGATCCCATTCCTGGTGCTCGCGGGCTGTGCGCTGATCTGGCTGGTGATGCGGCCGAAACCGCAGGTCGTCTGAGGGCGCTGCCCTCGCCGCTGCCGCGGCTCACCCGGGATATTTCTGGCCAGAAGAATTCAGATTTTGCCCAAGATGCGCGCGCGGATCAGACTGAGGCTGCGTCCGATCTGAGGGGTGACGAGATCGCCGCGCGCGACCCGTTGCGGCTGCCGGGCGACCGTTTTCAGGATGCCGCGGGCGCGCCAGCCCGACAGCAGCGCAAGCCGGGATGCGGGGCTGAGGCCACGCTGTGCGGCAAGGTCCTTGAGCGCGCCCTTGGCAAGAGCCGCGAGCGTCTCGGGCCGCCCGTCGTGCATGGGGCGTTTTCCGCGGGCCTCCAACTCCGGCAGGGCGGACAGCCAGTTGGCGAGCGCCACGGCCCGGGCGATCTGGCGTAGCCTGGCCTGTTCTTCGGCGGGTGCACCAAGCGCGGCGGCCGCGGTCCAGAGCAGGGTGCCGGTTGTGGCATCGAGGTAAGTCCAGAGACTCGCTTCGTCATCGAAGGGATCCGATCCGATGTCCCAGCGCCGCGCATCGATCAGAGCATCGAGCCCGCGCGCCTGATCCGGCGTGAGGATGTCCGCAAGCGGGGTCACGACCTCGTGGCGCCGTGGCGCGCGGCCCCCGGCAATCTCGTCCAGCGCGTCGCGCCACCATTGCAGGCGCATCTCGGCGATCAGCGGCTCCTGCGTAACCCAGGGTGCACGCGAAACCTCGACGTTGAAGGCGTAGAGCGGGAAGAGAATGCCTCGGGCGTCGACCGGGCTCGCCATGGTGGCGGCGAAGCGATCCGGGTCGCCCTGCCGCACGAGGGCAGCGCAGGCGTTGAGATCGGCGTCAAACGTCATCCGGAACAACGACGCTGAGCAGGTAGCCGAAGCTGTCGCGGTAGGTACGCCAGATCTGGGCTTCGCGGCGCGCGTCGTCCAGCACCTGTTGCATCTGCGGCGTGTCACCGGGCGAAAGGCTGGCAACTCGACGCTCAAGCGGGCCGTAGTAAGCCTCCCACGCGCTGTCCGACAGCTTGCGGGTGCCCAGCGTGCGGTAGCCTGCTGCCCGCACCTGCGCATCGATACCGGCCGCGTCCGTCATGGCGGGGTATTCGCCGGCCCAGAAGTCAGCGGCCTCTTGCGCGCGGTCGTCGGTGAACCAGCAGGGCTCGGAGAAGGCGACGGCGCCCCCCGGCGCAAGCGCACTGCGCCAGGTCTTCAGCCCGTCGGCGATCCCCAGGAAGTAGAGGGCACCTGCGCACCAGATCAGGTCATAGGGGCCGGTGATCTCGGCCATGTCGCCGACGTGCAGAGTCATCGCCGGGTCTTGACGATGCAGCGCGCGGGCCTGATCCACGAACTGCGGGTGCTTGTCGAGCGCCGTCACATGGCCCTGTGGAGCGGCCGCGTGCAACGCGGCAAGATCCGCGCCCGGGCCACAGGCGGCGTCGCAGATGCGCGCGGTTGCCGGCGTGGCTGCCGTGGCCGCGGCCCAGGCGACATCGGAGGGCTCGCCCGGCCCTTCTCGCGGCAAATCCCGGTGCAGGGTGAAGAAGGCCTCCCAATCAGCCGTCATGCAGCGGCTTTCGCATCGCGCAGGATCTTCCAGCGGATGGCATCAAGCAGCGCCTCGAAGGAGGCATCGACTATGTTGGGCGAAACCCCCACGGTGGACCAGCGCCGCCCCTGCCCGTCCTCGCTGTCGATGATCACGCGCGTGACCGCCTCGGTGCCGCCTTGAGTGATCCGAACCTTGAAGTCGACAAGGCGCATGTCGTCAATGATCTCCTGATAGGGGCCGAGGTCCTTGGCGAGCGCCTTCGCCAGCGCGTTCACCGGTCCACGATCCGAGCCGCTCTCATCCATTGACTCCGAGACCGAAAGTTTCTTTTCGCCGCCCACTTTCACGACCACAACCGCTTCAGACAGGCTGATCATCTGATTGTACTTGTTCTTGCGCCGCTCGACCGTCACGCGGTAGCGCTTGACCTCGAAGAGGTCGGGCATCTGACCAAGTGCGTCGCGGGCCAAGAGCTCAAAACTCGCCTGCGCCGTATCGTAGGAATAGCCTTCCGCCTCGCGCGCCTTGATCCGGTCGAGGATCAGGCCAAGGGCCGGGTCGCCCTTTTTGACCGTCAAGCCGGCATCGCCCAGCCGTTTGCGCAGGTTCGATTGCCCAGCCTGGTTCGACATGGGGATGATACGGGCGTTGCCGACATCCGCGGGGTCGATGTGCTCGTATGTGGTTGGGTCCTTGAGGATGGCGGAGGCATGCAGCCCCGCTTTATGCGCAAAGGCCGAGGAGCCCACGAAGGCCGCTTGCCGGAAGGGCACCCGGTTGAGGATCTCGTCAAGCATGCGGCTGGTGCGTGTGAGGCCCTTGAGCGCGTCTCGCGTCACGCCGATCTCGAAGCGGCTGGCGTAGGGGTCTTTGAGCAGCAGGATCGGGATGAGCGCGGTGAGGTTCGCATTGCCGCAGCGTTCGCCCAGGCCATTGAGCGTGCCCTGGATCTGCCGCGCGCCCGCGTCCACGGCGGCGAGGGTGCAGGCCACCGCGTTTTCCGTGTCGTTGTGGGTGTGGATGCCGAGGCAGTCGCCGGGGATGCCGGACGCGATGACCTCGGCGGTGATGCGTCCGACCTCATCGGGCAACGTGCCCCCGTTGGTGTCACAGAGCACGACCCAGCGGGCGCCGGCGTCATAGGCGGCCGTCACGGCCTCCAGCGCGTAGTCCGGATTGGCGCGGTAGCCATCGAAGAAGTGTTCCGCGTCGAACAGCGCCTCGCGGCTCTGCGCCTTGAGGTGGGCGACGGATTTCGAAATGTTTTCAGTGTTTTCCGCCAGCGAGATGCCCAGGGCTGCGCGCACGTGAAAGTCATGAGTCTTGCCGACGAGGCAGACGGCGGAGGTGCCCGCGTTGAGCACGGCGGCGAGCACGTCATCGTTCTCGGCGGACATCCCAGCCCGTTTGGTCATGCCAAAGGCCGTCATGGTGGCGTGGGTTTTGGGGGCCGCCTCGAAGAATGCGCTGTCGGTGGGATTGGCCCCCGGCCAGCCACCTTCGATGTAGTCGACGCCGAGCGTATCGAGCGCCTCTGCGATGGCGCGCTTTTCCTCGGTGGAGAACTGCACGCCTTGGGTCTGCTGCCCATCGCGCAACGTGGTGTCGTAGAGATAAAGACGCTCGCGGGTCATGATGGTCTTCCCGAGCGGCGGCCTGAAGCCCGCCGAACCTCAGGGCTGGCAGGTCCGGTGGGCCTTGGGCCACCGTCGGTGCCGCATCGGTATCGCGTCGGTATCACGTCGGTATCACGTCGGTGCGCGGCGCCCGGTGGGGTCACAAAGCCTTCATTCCTTGGGCGGCGAGAGTTGGCGGTCAAAGACGCTGAATAGCCGTGCGGGGTGGAGACCAACCAGTCCGGTTTTTCCCGTCCGGGCCAACGGCCTGGACAGCCCCCGACCGCCCCCCCGGGCGGGGGCTTCCCCCCCACCCGCGGCCGGGGGCTGTCCTGCGGTTGGAGGGCGGTCATTTCAGGGCCTCCTTAAAAGCTTCCAATTCGCTTGCTTTCAAACGCCTGTTATCCGGATCAGACATGTCAGGATTTTCATGCCGCCATTCATGCATTTTTCCTTTGTGTGAAACCAGCCGGATACCTTTTTCGAGAAGCCAATCCCGAATTGCGTCCGCTTCTTTCCAATTCTTGTTCCGACGCTTGTCTGACCAAATTGCAATAATGTCCCCAACAGCGTCTCTTATCTGGTCACTAACCGGGTCCATTGTCGGCCAACTGGCCAACTCATTGCCTAACAATCCAAGCATAGATGCCGATGCAGCTAATTCTTCTATATCATTGTCGTTCGCAAATCGGTGCAACGCGGCAATGGCGCCCGGCACATTCAGATCGTCACAAAGCGCAGCGATCACCTCGGGCGCCGGGCTCGGCGCGGGCTCGATGCCCGTGACGAGCCCTCGCCACTTGCGTAGCGTCTTCTCCGCCTCCTCCCGCTTTTTCTCCGTCCAGTCCATCGGCTTGCGGTAGTGCGTCGAGAGCATCACGAAGCGGATCACCTCGCCCGGGACACCTTGATCCAACAGATCGCGCACGGTGAAGAAGTTGCCCAGCGATTTGGACATCTTCTTGCCCTCGACCTGCAGCATTTCGTTGTGCATCCAGACATTCGCGAAATCGTGGCCCGCGCAGCGGCTCTGTGCGATCTCGTTCTCGTGGTGGGGGAACTGCAGGTCGATGCCGCCGCCGTGGATGTCGAAGCGCTCGCCCAGCAGGTCATGCGCCATGGCGGAGCACTCGATGTGCCAGCCGGGGCGGCCCCTTCCCCAGGGGCTGTCCCAGCCCGGCAGATCGTCGGACGAGGGCTTCCACAGCACGAAATCCATCGGGTTGCGCTTGTAGGGCGCGACTTCCACACGGGCACCGGCGATCATGTCCTCGACCGTCCGGCCCGAGAGCGCACCATACTCGGCATAGCTTTCCACGGCGAAGAGCACGTGGCCCTCGGCCTCATAAGCATGGCCCTTGGCCACCAGATCGGCGATCATCGCGACCATCTGGGGGATGTACTGCGTCGCGCGCGGCATCTCGGTGGGCGGAAGCGCACCGACCGCCGCCATGTCCTCGAGATACCATCCGATGGTCTCTTCGGTGATCTCGCCGATCGGCCGGCCGGTCTCGGCGGCGCGGGCGTTGATCTTGTCTTCCACATCCGTGAAATTGCGCACGTAGGTCACATGCTCCGCGCCGTAGAGGTGCCGCAGCAGCCGGAAGAGCACGTCGAAGACCACCACGGGCCGCGCGTTGCCCAAATGCGCGCGGTCATAGACCGTCGGCCCGCAGACATACATACGCACATTCTCGGGATCGATCGGCGTGAAGACCTCCTTCGACCGGGACTTCGTATTGTAGAGCTTGAGTGTCGTCATGACAGGCGTCCTTGCGCGGAGGTGACGCGGGCTGAGCAATCTTGTGGAGGGTTGGAAACGACCGAAAACTGCCCGCGGGGTGCGATCAGCAAATAATGAGACAGCAAATGAGCGTGTTCTGGGTCATGCGCCTTCCCTAGCCCGACGCGACGGGCCCGGTCAAGGCTGATTGACGAATCAAACGGCCTCTGCACCCCTGCGCCCAAGCGACACGGAGGCAGCCATGCGGCAATCTGAGCGGATCAGGGGACTGACGGGTGGTGGCTCGGACGGCTGGGATGTCTTCCTGAAAGCCCGCCGGATGATCGCCCAAGGCATCGCCGTGACCGAGCTGACGATCGGCGAGCATGACGTGCGCACTGCGGCCCCGATCCTGCAGGAGATGCACCGCACCGCCATCGGCGGCCACACGGGCTATGCGGCAGTGCCGGGCACGGCGTCCCTGCGCGATACGGTGGCGGCCCGCGTGCAGGCGCGCACGGGCGTGCCGACCACGCGCGACAACGTGGTGATCACACCAGGCGGGCAAGCGGCACTCTTTGCGGCGCATATGGCCGCCTGCGATCCGGGCGACACCGCGCTTTATATTGACCCTTACTACGCCACGTATCCCGGCACGCTGCGCGGGGCGGGCGCGGTACCGCAGGCGATCCGGACGCGGGCCGAGGATGCCTTCCAGCCGCGCGCCGAGGCCTTGCGCGCGCACTCGGCCAACGCTGTCTCATTGCTGATCAACACGCCGAACAACCCCACCGGCGTGGTCTATTCCGACGCGACGCTGAACGTCGTTGCAGAGATTTGCCGGGAGGATGACCTCTGGCTGATCTCGGATGAGGTCTATGACACGCAGGTCTGGGAGGGGCGGCACGTCTCGCCCCGCGCGCTACCCGGGATGGCCGAGCGCACGCTGGTCGTGGGGTCGATGTCCAAATCGCACGCCATGACCGGGTCACGCTGTGGTTGGATCGTCGGGCCCGAGGCGGTCATCGCCGATCTGATCACGCTGGCCACCCACACAACCTACGGCGTGCCCGGCTACATCCAGGACGCCAGTGAATTTGCCCTGACACGAGGAGAGCGTTTCGAGGCGGAGATCGCAGCCCCCTTCCGGCGGAGACGAGAGATCGCGCGCGAGGTGATCGCGCGGCAGAATACCGTCGGGCTGATCCCCGCGCAGGGGGCGATGTATCTGATGCTGGACGTGCGCGCGACCGGCATGACCGGCGAGGCCTTTGCCTATGATCTGCTCGACACGCATCGCATCGCCGTCATGCCCGGCGAGAGCTTCGGTGCCTCGGCGGCAGGGCACATCCGCGTGGCGATGACCATCGAAGACGCCGCCTTCCGGCAAGCCCTCGAGACGCTCTGCAGACATGCGGAGCGGCGCGCGGCATAAGAAAAGCCCGGCACCGGGAGAGGTGCCGGGCTCCGATCCGGGGGGGAGGAGTGGGCAGTTAGAACTGCCAGGATGCCCGGATTGTGAAGGTGTCAGCTTCGGCGTCGACGCCGGGCGCACCAATGTCGGAAAAGTCATGCATCAGATATTCGCCCGACACGATGAACTGCTCGGTCGCCTTGTAGGACACACCCAGGCCGTAGAATTCGCCCGTGTCGCTGCCCACAGAGGTGTCCAGATCAGCCCAGCCCGCAGTCGCATAAAGCAGGGTGCGGCCGAAATCATAGCCGCCGCGGAGCTTCGCGCGCCAGACGGAGTCGACCGAGGCATCGCCTGGGTCGAGATCGACGCTGGCATCATCATAGTCGAGTTCGCCACCGACGACCCATGTGCCGAAGTCATAATTGTAACCGGCGTGCAAACCGTAGGTGGTGTCGTCCCCGCCAACGCCGGCGAGACCATTTTCGCCGTCCACGTCAAGGTTACCGAACTGCGCACCGGCGTAGAAGCCTGTCCAGTCGCCTCCCGTGTAAACAGGTGCGGGCGGAGGTGCGGTTGTCACGGGCTCGACAACCGGTTCATCCAGCGAACCGGCCAGAGCGGGGACTGCCATAAGGGATGTCGCGGCGACCGCGGCTGCTGCACTCAAAAACGTCTTCATTGTCATGTCCTTATTCTGGGATCCCGGACGACGTCGCAGGCCGTCCTTGCAGGCATAACTGTGAACTAAGCGGTTTGGTTCAATGCCTGGGCGATCAATCAAAAGTGAAGTGGCGGAAACAGGCTCAAATCGACCGACACGCCGCGGAATGATCGGCAGGTCTTTGCTGCGTTCCTCTGCCGCACTTAAAAGTGCGGAAAGTGCTGAAAACGACACGGGGTCGCAAATGCGATTGACCGGTTCTTCCAAGTCACGGCATGTTTCACTTCGGAGGAGAGGACCGCTGCCCATGCAGGACGATCTGAGCAAGATCAAACTGGTTGTTCGCACCATCGGTGCAGAGCGCGGGCGTGCGGCACGGGGACGGCCTGTCGCGCGATAGGCCGTCATCCGCCCCATCTCCCACGATTCAGGACATATTTATGATACAACGTACCACGTCCCGCAGCGGTGGCCGGGCGGCCCGGCGCGCCGCCCGCGCCGCACCGCTTGCCACACATCTGCGTCCGATCCGCCCCGGCCTCTCGGGCGGCACCTATGCTCCGCTGACCGCCACCGATATGGACAATATCCACGGGGCCGCGCTGCAAGCTCTGGAGGAGATCGGTCTGGCCGATGCGCCTGCCTCCGGCGTTGCCTATCTCACCGGCGCGGGCGCCACCCAAGGCGCCGACGGTCGCATCCGCTTCCCGCGCGCGCTGGTGGAGGACACGATTGCCCGTGCGAACCGGTCCATCACCCTCTGCGGACGCGACCCTGAGCATGACCTCGATCTCTCTGGAACCCGGGTGCATTATGGCACCGCAGGTGCGGCGGTGCATCTGGTCGAAGTCGATGGCCGCAGCTATCGCGAATGCGGCGTGCAGGATCTGCACGACGCCGCGCGAATTGCCGATACGCTCCAGAACATCCATTTCGTGCAACGCCCGATGGTCTGCCGCGATATCACCGACAATCTGGAGATGGATGTGAACTCCATCTACGCCTGCTGTGCGGGCACCACCAAGCACATTGGCACCTCTTTCAGCGATCCGGCTTTCGTCAAACACGGCGTGGAGCTGCTGCACATGATCGCCGGCGGCGAGGACGCCTGGCGCGCCCGGCCCTTTGTCAGCAACACGAACTGCTTCGTGGTGCCGCCGATGAAGTTCGCCACGGAGTCCTGCGAGGTCATGGAGGCCTGCATCAAGGCCGGGATGCCGGTGCTGCTGCTCTCGGCCGGTATGGCGGGTGCCACCGCGCCCTCCACCGTGGCCGGCGCCATCGTTCAGGCTGTCGCCGAATGCCTCGCCGGGCTGGTCTATGTGAACGCGGTGCGCCCCGGCCACCCGGCGGTCTTCGGCACTTGGCCCTTCGGGCTCGACCTGCGCACAGGAGCCATGACGGGCGGCTCGGGCGAGCAGGCCTTGCTGACGGCCGGTTGCGCCCAGATGCACAAGTATTACGACCTGCCGGGCGGTGCGGCGGCGGGCATCGCTGACAGCAAACTGCCGGACATGCAGGCCGGCTGGGAGCAGATGTGCTCGAACGTGATGGCGGGGCTCGCCGGGCTCAACATGGTCTATGAGGCTGCCGGCATGCATGCCTCTCTCTTGGGGTTCTGCCACGAGTCGCTGATCCTCGGTGACGATCTGATCGGCCAGGCGTTGCGCTGCGTGCGGGGGATCGAGGTCAATGACGAGACGCTGGCCGTCGACCAGATCCGCGAGGTCTGCCTCGGCGGGCCGGGCCACTACCTGGGGACGGAACAAACGTTGGGACGGATGCAGCAGGATCACGTCTACCCCACCTTTGGGGACCGCACCTCACCCAAGGAATGGGACGAATTGGGCAAGCCCGATCTCGTGGAAAAGGCGACGGCCCGCAAGCATGAGATCCTGGCCCAGCGCGCGGCGGCGCGGTTCGACGAGACGCTTGACGCCGCGATCCGGGCACGGTTCGCCATACACCTGCCCGCCTGAATAGAGGATGCCCGGCTCTTGGGGGAGAAACCGGGCATCCGCGACCTGAGCGCCTGTGACTAAAAATATAATCCGGCTCTGCTCAGGCCGGCTGGCTCCTTAGGCCGGCATCAGGCCGGCTTCCTGCGCGGCTTGGACCTCGGCTTCGTCCAGCGCACCATCCGCGTTCAGGTCCATGGTGGTGAAGGACTCGGCAGAAATGTCAGGGTACACTGCTTGGACCTCATCGATTGTCAGAACGCCATCGCCATTCGCGTCCGCTGCGAGCTGTGCGAAGGCCGCTGTGGCCGACAACAGAACGATGGATGCGACCGTGGTTTTGGTGATCAGTTTCATTTGGGTACTCCCATTTTTTGGTTCGAACATAAGTGTCCAAGGCGCTGCTCTGCGCCTCACTGGAGTAGATGCGCGAAAGCGCCGTTCCGTCCGCGCCGCAGCGCGGCATTTCCCGCGCGCGCCATTCCCCGCCGATTGCCGCCTCGGGCAGCGGCGGCGCGTTGCCGAAAAAGGGTCGAAATGGACCATCGGCAAAAAGCCCCGGTCTGGTACGCCGGAACAGAGCTGCCATGTTGGCGTTGGTCCCACGCAAAGGAGCCCGACATGGACCCAACATACGAGACTGCATACGATCTGGACGCCTTGCTGTCCCGTCTCGCAGGGCGTGCGCGACGGTTGAGCGATAGCAAAAGCGATGCAGACGACCTGGCCCAGGAGACCGCGCTGAAGCTTTGGGCGGCGCTGCGCAAAGGGGCGGAGGTGGACAACATCGACCGCTACGCGATGACCATCCTACGCAACCTCGCGCGGCAGCGTTGGCGTGCGGACCGGCCAACCGATCCCCTGGAAGAGGAGAACGCCGCTGTGCCACCCACCGCCCCCGCCCGCATGGCCTGCGCCGACTTGGCCGCAGCGGTCGAGAAGCTGCCCGAAGCGCAAGCGCATTTGATCCACATGATTGCGGCGGGGGAAAGCAGCCCGGCCGTTCTGGCAGAGCGCACCGGCCTGCCGCTGGGCACGGTGATGTCCCGTCTTGCGCGCGCCCGCTCGAAGCTGCGGGCGGAGATGGGCATCCCCCAGAAAGCGCCTGTCTCCGAGCTGTTCTGAGGCGACAGGGGTGGCCTGAAAGCCCACCCCACCTGCCAACCCCGAGGTCAGACACCGGCAGGTCAGGTGGGCTTTCAGGCCACCTTTTCCCAAAAAAACGGGGGGCCGAGGCCCCCCACTTGAGTTTCGCCGTTCAGGCTCAATATGTTAACCGCTCGGTATTGTTCTGCCTGCGGCCTGAACGTCGTCGGAGGCGAGCGCACCCGCCCCTTGTCCCGTGAGAAATCCAAGGATTTCTCACGGAGCAGGACAGAGCGGGTTTTCTCAAGAAAACCTGCGGAGTCCTGCCCCGCTGGGTAACTGGTAGGCCAAGGTCCCACCCTGCCCTTACCGGTATTCGTCGGGGTGCGGCCTGCCCTTTGGCAGAACCGCCACCCCTACACGCCCCCGGAGGGCGCGTTTTCCTCAGCTACACCCGGACGTGGCACCACAGGTGTTGCATTTCATGCAGGTGCCGTTTCGCACCAATGTGTAGTTACCGCATTCGCCGCAGGCTTCGCCTTCGTAGCCTTGCATCTTGGCTTTCGTGCGGGCGTCCATGCTGACCGAGCCGCTGGAGACCGCCGTGGTGGCCATCGCGACCGCAACGCTGCCTTCGGAGACAGGCGCGAGCCCCTCGAAGGAGACTGCCTCCTCCGCGAAGCCCTGCTGGCCGCCTTGCAGCACCACCAGCTCTTGCGGCAGGCGCTTGCGCAGATACCCGGTCGAGCTGATTTGTTTCAGCACTTCCAAGGACTTGGTGGCCGCCGTCTCGGAGAGCTCCTTGACGTTGCTCACGCCTTCCTCTTCACCGCGGCCCAGATCGTCGAAGCTGTGACCTTCGGGCGCCACATGCGCCAGATCTGTACGATCGAGGTAGCTGACGGCAAGTTCCCGGAACACATAGTCGAGGATCGAGGTCGCGTTCTTGATCGTCTCGTTGCCCTGCACCATGCCCGCGGGCTCAAACTTGGTGAAGGTGAAGGCGTCGACGAACTCCTCCAGCGGCACGCCATATTGGAGCCCCACTGAAACCGCGATAGCGAAGTTGTTCATCATCGCCCGGAACCCAGCACCTTCCTTGTGCATGTCGATGAAGATTTCGCCGAGATTACCGTCTTCATACTCACCGGTGCGCAGGTAAACCTTATGCCCGCCGACGATGGCTTTCTGAGTGTAGCCCTTGCGCCGCTGCGGCATCTTCTCGCGGTGACTGCGGACGATCTCCTTGACCACGATTTTTTCGACCACCTTCTCGGCCAGCACGGTGGCCTTCTCCTGGATCGAGCCGGTCTCGAGCGCCTCCTGTGCCTCCTCGTCATCCTCGACGAGAGCGGCG
This sequence comes from Roseobacter sinensis, assembly GCF_025755255.1. Classification (GTDB taxonomy): domain Bacteria; phylum Pseudomonadota; class Alphaproteobacteria; order Rhodobacterales; family Rhodobacteraceae; genus Roseobacter; species Roseobacter sinensis. The sequence goes on from NZ_JALIEB010000008.1 coordinate 67,185, forward strand.
GCCAAGGGCTGCGAGAGTTTAGAGCCGTCGCGGTAGAGCGCGTTGGCCTTCACGCCAAGGCGGTGCGACAGCTCGTAAGCGGCCTGACAATCCTCGATGGTCGCGTCATTCGGCATGTTGATCGTCTTGGAGATCGCACCGGAAATGAAGCTCTGCGCCGCGGCCATCATGGTGATGTGGCTGTTCACCGACAGGAAGCGCTTGCCCTTCTTGCCGCAGGGGTTGGCGCAGTCGAAGATCGGCAGGTGCTCCTCCTTCAGATGCGGCGCACCCTCCAGCGTCATGGTCCCGCAGACGTGATCGTTCGCCGCGTCGATCTCGGCCTTCGAGAAGCCCAGATGCCGCAGCAGATCGAAGGTCGGATCATTCAGCTTTGCCGCCGGGATGCCGAGCACCTGCGTGCAGAACTCCTCGCCCAGCGTCCACTGGTTGAAGACAAAGCGGATGTCGAAGGCCTGCGCCAGTGCGGCATCCACCTTGGCCAACTCGTTGGCACCAAAGCCGTGCCCGGCGAGCGAGGTATGGTTGATCCCCGGCGCATTGCCGATGGTGCCGTGCCCGACCGCATAAGATACGATTTCTTCAATTTGCGCCGAGTCATAGCCCAGTTTTTCGAGGGCTGCGGGCACGGATTGGTTGATAATCTTAAAGTAGCCGCCGCCCGCGAGCTTCTTGAATTTGACCAATGCGAAGTCGGGTTCGATGCCTGTCGTGTCGCAATCCATCACCAGACCGATGGTGCCCGTGGGCGCGATCACCGAGACCTGCGCGTTGCGATAGCCATGCGTCTCGCCGAGCTCCAGCGCTTGATCCCAGGCGCCGCGCGCCACTTCGATCAGCCGCGCATCGGGGCAGTTGATGTAGTCGAGCGGCACGGGCATGACCGACAGCTCTTCGTAGCCGCCGACCTTGCCGTGCGCCGCGGTGCGGTGGTTGCGGATCACCCGCAGCATGTGCTGCGCGTTCTTCGCATAGCCCGGGAAGGCGCCCAACTCGCCCGCCATCTCGGCGGACGTGGCATAGCTGACGCCCGTCATGATCGCGGTCAGGGCACCGCAGAGGCTGCGGCCCTCGTCGCTGTCGTAGGAATAGCCCATGTTCATCAGCAGACCGCCGATGTTCGCATAGCCCAGACCCAAGGTGCGGAAGTCGTAGGAGCGCTGCGCAATCTCTTTCGACGGGAACTGCGCCATCATCACCGAGATTTCCAGCGTCACGGTCCAGAGGCGCGTGGCGTGCATGTAGTCCTCGACCTGGAACACGCCGTCCTGCAGGAACGTCAGCAGATTCATCGACGCAAGGTTACAGGCCGTGTCGTCGAGGAACATGTACTCCGAGCAGGGGTTGGAGCCGCGGATCGCGCCGTCCTCGGGGCAAGTGTGCCAGTCGTTCACCGTGTCGTGGTACTGGATGCCCGGATCGGCGCAGGCCCAGGCGGCGTGGCCGATCTGCTCCCAAAGGTCGCGGGCCTTGACCACCTTGGCAACTGTGCCGTCGACACGGTTGATCAGCTCCCAATCGGCGTCCTTTTCGACCGCGGTGAGGAAAGCGTTCGTCACCCGGATCGAATTGTTCGAGTTCTGGCCCGAGACGGAGTTGTAGGCCTCCGAGTCCCAGTCGGTATCGTATGTGGGGAACTCGATGGAGGTGTGGCCCTGCTTGGCATAGTCGAGCACGCGCTTGACGTAAGTCTCTGGGATTGAGACATTTTTCGCCGCGCGAATGGCTGTCTTCAGCGCGTCGTTTTTGGTGGGGTCGTAAGCGTCGGCCTCAGCCCCGTCCCATGTCTTGATCGCCTCGAAGAGACCGTTGAGCTTCTGCTCGTGCATCTTGGAGCCGGCGACGATGCTCGCCACTTTCTGCTCTTCGATGACCTTCCAGTTGATAAAATCCTCGATGTCGGGGTGGTCCGCATCGACGATCACCATCTTGGCGGCGCGCCGGGTGGTCCCGCCCGATTTGATGGCGCCGGCGGCGCGGTCCCCGATCTTGAGGAACCCCATCAAACCGGACGATTTGCCGCCGCCCGACAGTTTCTCGCCCTCTCCGCGGAGCGATGAAAAATTCGTGCCGGTGCCGGAGCCGTATTTGAAAAGCCGCGCCTCGCGCACCCAAAGGTCCATGATCCCGCCGTCGTTCACGAGGTCGTCTTCAACCGACTGGATGAAACAGGCATGCGGCTGCGGGTGCTCGTAGGAGGACTTGGACTTGGTCAGCTTGCCGGTCTTGTAGTCGACGTAGTGGTGCCCCTGCGCAGGCCCGTCGATGCCGTAAGCCCAGTGCAGACCGGTGTTGAACCACTGCGGCGAATTGGGCGCTGCGCGCTGGCTGGCGAGCATATGGCGCATTTCGTCGAAGTAGGCGCGGGCATCGCCTTCGGAGGAGAAGTAGCCGCCCTTCCAGCCCCAGTAGGCCCAGGCTCCCGCGAGACGGTCGAAGACCTGCTTGGACGAGGTCTCGCCGCCCATTTCCGCGCCGTCGACCGGGACCGACCGCCACAGGAACTCGGGCACGCCTTTCTCTTTGACCTTGCGGGTCTTGGAGGGCACGCCCGCCTTGCGAAAGTACTTCTGCGCGATCACATCGCTGGCAACCTGGCTCCAGCTTCCGGGGACCTCGACCTCATCAAGCCGGAACACGACGGTCCCGTCCGGATTGCGGATTTCGGAGGATGTGGTGACGAAATCGAGCTCTGCATAAGCGTCCTGCCCGGCTTTTGTGAATTTCCGTTCGATCTTCATTTTATCGCTGCCTCATGTTCAGCATGTTTATCTCTCGGTTCGGCGCCGTCATTGCAGCCCCGCTCCAGCCCTTTGCCGCGGATCAGACGCACAGCTCTCATGTGCGGCGGCGACACAACCGCCCGCGCCGCCCGCGGATCAGATCGATAATCTGTCGTCTGTAGCCCCTGTCCCGTCGATCCGCCTCTGCGTGTTGACCACTATATGTTGTGGCGTCATCTTCGGCCTCCACAACCTGACGTATCTTGCCCTATTCGGTCAACGAAATTTTTGGAGTTTTTTTGAAGTTTCCTCACTTGACGTAACTGGCGTTTTGGTCAGACCGCCCGCTGGCGTGATTCAATAAATTAACAGGGGGTTAATATCCCCAGAACCGGACATCCGAGCCCGCAACAAGCGGGACGTCTTTTTCCAAATGGATTGGACCGCTTAGCCTGCGCGGCTGAGGCGTCAGGTGAAATTGTCCACATCGGAGCCCGGCAAGGGGAATGGACGTCCGAGGCAAAGGCCGCACCATGAGATTGCAAGGCAAGCAGCTCACGAAGTGTTACAGTTTTGCGACGATGCGCGGATTTCCAATCTCCGGCCCTCCCCATATATGGTGAGGAAGGCCAATCCGCCCCGACACTTCTACCAGATATTGTATCCTGCGCTGATGACCTATTCGCTCACGTATGGGTCGGTTGATTCTGGTTTTCGACGCTGATTCCCATTTGCAAGATGGCGCGACGCGCGGAACACTCTGCGCATGCCGACCGATCCACAGACCGTGCCTGCCGATACCGCCCAGCCCTTGCAGGCGGCGATGCGGCGCTGGGACGGAAAGTCCGCAGCAGCGCTTGCGGCGATTTACCAGGCCCATCGCGCGGCCCCTGATTTCGTCACCGATCTGGTGGCGGCCTGTGCGCATCCCGAAACCGAGACGGCCGGCACCTGGCTGATCAAGCACCATTGCGAGCGCGGGCAAAGCGATTTCCCCGAGCCGCTGCGGAGCACACTCTATGCGCAGCTGCCCGAATTCTCTTCGTGGGAAGCGCAGTTGCACCTCCTTCAGTGCACCGATCATCTGCCCATTCCAGAGCCATCGGCGCAAGCGGTCTTCCGCAGCGTCGAGGTGGGCGCCACCGCGACGAAGCTGCTTGTCAAAGCCTGGTCGCTCTATGGCGCGGCGCAACTGGCCCGGCAGCATCCGGTCTATGCAACGCGGGTGCGGGCGATGCTGGATCAGGCCGCGCGCCGTGAGCCCAAAGGCGCCGTTGCCGTTCGCCTGCGCAAGGCGCAGGCGCTTCTCAGATAACGGGCCATGAGGAAATCCGATATGGTCGGAGCGAGAGGATTCGAACCTCCGACCCCCTGTACCCAAAACAGGTGCGCTACCAGGCTGCGCCACGCTCCGACGCCGCTCTCTTTAGACGGGGCGTGCGGTTTTGAAAAGCCCTAACAGGGCCATTCCGATGTCTCGGAAGAAAATGTCGGATGGCGCACCAAGGTGCCCTCGGCGATGCCCATCGCCCTGGCCAGACCGCCGTTGATCTCGAGCACGTGGGTCAGCGGGTCGGGCCCACCGGGGATCGGGGTTTCATCGAGCGGCTGTGCGGAATGATGCACCGTTTTTACCCGGCCGGTCTGGTCGATGAAGATCAGATCGAGTGGGATCAGCGTGTTGCGCATCCAGAAGGACAGCCGCTGTGGCTGCTCGTAGACGAACAGCATGCCCGCGGAGGATGGCAAATGCTCGCGGTGCATGAGACCCTGGGCGCGTTCGGCGTCATCATCGGCGATTTCCACCGCAAAGCGGGCCTCACCCCATTCGCCTTTCAGATAGACAGTGTCGGTGCGGCACTCTTGCGCGGCCACGGCCTGTGCAGCAAGGCACAGCCAGGCCGCAAGCCAAAGCCTCATGCGCTTGGCGCGTCGAGGGCTGCTTCCCAGGCAAAGACTTCCGCCGCCATGTGGCCGCGCTTGCCTTCGATCACCCGCAACGCCAGCGCCTCACCCGGTGCGAGGTCCGACAATCCGGACCGGCGGAGCACTTCCATATGCAGAAAGATATCCTCGCGCCGTCCGAACACATTGGCAAAGCCGAACCCCTTGCCCTTGTCGAACCACTTCACGCGGGCCGGCTCCAGCGGGGCAGCGGCGACGATGGCAGGATCGAGGGCCGCGATATCGGAGAGCCCGACCGACTCACCCGCCTGCGGCGGCATCAGCGCCAGAACCTGGGTCGCCTGCACGCCGCGCTCGGTTTTCTGCACTTTCAGCTCAACCCGAGCACCGTCCGCAACGGAGCTTTGCCCGAAGTTGCGCAAGACGTTCACATGCAAAAGAATATCTGGACCGCCCGCGTCCGCAACCACGAAGCCAAACCCCTTTACCGGATCAAACCACTTAACCAGACCCGTCACCGGGGAAGATATGTCTTCGTTATCGCTCACTCGTCTTCTTTCAGTCGTCGTACGGCCTTCTAGCACAGTCTTGCGCGAATTAACTTTCATGTTTCAAGTTGAAACAAGAAAGTCGGGCTGAATTTCCTCGCCTAACGTCGAAATGCATCCCGAACAAGTGTCCGGCAGCCGGGATTTTTCCGGCCATTCTAGCTGAGGTTGAATTACCACCCGTAAATGCCTGAAAATGAAAGGCACATCCGATCTATGCACAGATTCCCTTGGTCTGACAAACAGTGAGTTATTGAGACCGCGGATTTTTTCCTGTCTCAGGGGTTCAGACGGGTCACCGACCAGCTGTCGTTCACGGTTTTGCGTCGCCAGACGAAGCGATCGTGAAGACGGAACTCGCCGTCGGCCCAGAACTCGATCTCGACCGGACGGATCCGAAAGCCGCCCCAGAACGGCGGACGCGGCGGGTTCGGCCCTTTCGTGGCGGTCACCTTGGCAACCTCCGCCATGAGCGCGGCCCGGCTGGCGAGCGGCTGCGACTGCCTGGAGGCCCAGGCGCCAAGCCGGCTCTTCAGCGACCGCGTGGCGAAATAGGCATCGGCCTGCGGCCCGTCTTCCTTCTCGACCAGCCCGCGCACCCGGATCTGGCGGCGCAGGCTCTTCCAGTGCATCACGAAGGCCGCCTTGCCAGCGCTGTCCAGCTCGCCCGCCTTCGCACTTTCGTAATTGGTGTAGAAGACGAAGCCCGACGCCTCGATCTCCTTCAACAGCACCATACGCACATTGGGCAGCCCGTCCACATCGACGGTGCTGAGCGCAATGGCGTTGGCATCATTCGGCTCAGTCTCTTCCGCTTCGCCCAGCCAGCGCCGGGCGATCTCGAACGGATCATCGCCATCGAACTTGCCGCGTCTGCTGTCCATATCGTCCTCACTCATCGGTCGATGCAGCAAGTGGTGGAACACGCCGAAAGGTCAAGGGGCATCCTGCCGCATCCCTGGAGCCGCCTTGATGGTGCTCGCGCAATCGCCTAAAGGTCGATGAGTATAAATACCGTACCATACTCCGAGGGACTTCCATGGGAAACAATCTTCTGGCGGGAAAGCGCGGCCTTATCATGGGGCTCGCGAACGATAAGTCCATTGCCTGGGGGATTGCGAAGACATGTGCGGAGGCGGGCGCGGAGCTTGCGTTCTCCTACCAGGGCGAGGCGCTGAAGAAGCGGGTGGATCCGCTGGCGGCACAGCTTGGCAGCGACATCGTGCTGCCCTGCGATGTGGGTGATGAGGCGTCGATCGACGCGCTGTTCGAGGCGCTAAAGGAGCGTTGGGGCCGTCTGGATTTCATCGTCCATGCCATAGGATTTTCCGACAAGAATGAGCTGCGCGGGCGCTATGTGGACACAAGCCGCGCCAATTTCGCGCTGTCGATGGACATCTCGGTCTATTCCTTCACCGCCGTGGTGCAGCGGGCCGAGAAGCTGATGACCAATGGCGGCTCCTGCCTCACGCTCACCTACTACGGCGCCGAGAAGGTGATGCCGCATTACAACGTGATGGGAGTGGCCAAGGCAGCACTTGAGGCCTCGGTACAGTATCTGGCCGAGGATCTGGGCAAGGACGGCATCCGCGTGAACGCCATCTCCGCCGGGCCGATCAAGACACTGGCGGCCTCGGGCATCGGCGATTTCCGCTACATCATGAAATGGAACGAGTACAACTCGCCCCTGCGCCGCAATGTGACGACAGAAGATGTCGGCAAGGCCGCACTCTTCCTGCTGTCGGATCTGGGCTCGGGCACCACCGGTGAGAACCTGCATGTGGACGCCGGATATCACGTGGTCGGCATGAAGGCGGTGGACGCACCGGACATGGCCAAGGAATGACGCTCGCGGCACTTGCAGGTCTGGCAGTCTTGCAGCTCATGCTCGCGATGAGCCCAGGCCCCGCGGCGGTTCTGACGATCCGGACCGCAGCGAGCGAAGGCCTGCGCCCGGCCCTCATTCTGAACCTCGGCCTGACGACGGGCGTGCTGCTCTGGGCAATGGCGGCGCTTGCCGGACTGTCGCTTGTCTTTGAGCTCATGCCGTGGGTCCAGACCGGGCTGCGTGTCGCTGGTGGGCTTTTCCTGATCTGGATCGGGATCTCGCTCTGGCGCCACGCCTCAGAACCCTTGCCAGAAGCGGGCGCAAGCACGCCCCGCAGCGGGCGACAGGCTATCTGGCTCGGGCTGTGGTGCAATCTGGCGAACCCCAAGGCGCTGGCGTACTTCGCCGCCGTCTTCACCGGGATCATTCCGCAGGGCATGACCTGGCAGGACGCGGCCATGATCCTCACGGTGATCTTTGTGGTCGAGACAGGCTGGTACGCCTGCCTGGCGCTGGTATTTTCACGCAGCGGGCCGCGGCGCCTCTACGCCCGGATCAAGACAAGGGCAGAGCGCTGTTTCGGCGCTATTCTCGGCCTTTTCGGAGCGCGCATCGCAGCGGGGTAAGCTATGACCATCGACTCTCTCATCGCCTTCAATCTCGTCCTGCTGGCCGCTTTGGCCAGCCCCGGCGCCGCCCTGCTCTATGCCATAAAGACCACCGTGGCCGCCGGGCGCGCCGCCGGCATGGCCACCGGCGTGGGTCTCGGACTGATGGCCGCCTGCTGGACACTGGCGGCCCTTCTGGGGCTCGAAGCCATCTTCCGGCTCTTCCCCTGGACCTACACCATCCTGAAGATCGGCGGCGCCCTCTATCTGATCTGGATCGCCGTTCAGACCTGGCGGCATGCCCGCGATCCCGTGGGCGAGACCCAGCGGCCAACCGGGCGTGCATTTCTTTCGGGCCTTCTGATCAATGCAGGCAATCCCAAGTCGATGCTCTTTGCGGCGGCCGTCATCGTCGTCGTCTTTCCTCAGGGGCTCGCGGGCGCCGATATCGCGCTGATCGTCATCAATCACTTTGTGCTGGAGGTCGTCTTTTACGGCCTCATCGCGCTCTTCTTGTCGAGCGCACCGGCGCGACGCGGGTACATGAGCGCAAAACCGGTTCTGGACCGCATCGCAGCCACGCTGCTCGGCGCTCTTGGTGTGCGGCTGCTGACTGAAAGGTAAGACGATGAGAAAAGACCCAAGCCGCCTGCCCCATGAGAAGGGCTTTCATATCAGTTGGGACCAGATCCACCGCGACAGCCGCGCGCTGGCCTGGCGGCTCGACGGCCAGGGCCCCGACAGCGGCGCCTGGCGGGCGGTGGTGGCGATCACCCGCGGCGGGATGGCGCCCGCGATGATCGTGGCGCGCGAGCTCGATATACGCACGGTCGATACGATCTCCATCAAGTCCTACGACCACCAGAAGCAGTCGGACGCGAAGGTCTTGAAGGCGCCTGACGACACGCTCATGGGGGACGGCACCGGCATTCTGATCGTCGACGACCTGGTGGACAGCGGCAAGACGCTGGAAGTGGTGCGGAGCATGTATCCGCACGCCCATTTTGCCACCGTCTACGCCAAGCCCAAGGGCGAGCCGAAGGTCGACACCTTCATCACGGGGGTCAGCCAGGACACCTGGATCTTCTTTCCCTGGGACATGGCGCTGCAATATGTCGAACCCTATCGCGGCACAGACTGATCCGCAAAAGAGTTTTCTTGCCTCCGGCGGGGATATTTCTGGCCAGAAGAAGCAGAGGGCGTTCGCTTTCTCTTGGCCCAAAATATCCCCGCCGGAGGCACCCGCCCTATCGACAGGACCTGACCGATGAGCATGACGCGCACCGCCGCCACCTTCGCCCCACCCGTCATGGAGGCCCGGCGCTGGCTCGAAGGCGTGTCCTTTCCGCCAGAGCGTCCGCTGATCAACGTGAGCCAGGCGGCGCCGGTCGATCCGCCCCCCGACGCCCTGCGGCAGGCCATGGCCGAGGTGGCGCTCAAGCGCGATGACGCGCATCTTTATGGTCCGGTGCTCGGGCTGCCCGAGCTGCGCGCGGGGCTCGCAGCCGAAACCGTGCGGATCTATGGTGGTGAGGTTCTGGACCGTCAGGTCGCAATCACATCCGGCTGCAACCAGGCCTTTGCCGCCGCGGTCGCGACACTTTGCGCCGAAGGGGACGAGGTGATCCTGCCGACGCCCTGGTACTTCAATCACAAGATGTGGCTCGACATGTCCGGGGTGCAGAGCGTGCCGCTGAAGACCAACGCGGCGTTGCTGCCCGACCCGGCGGCAGCGGAAGCGCTGATCACGCCGCGAACCCGGGCGATTGCGCTGGTCTCACCCAACAATCCCGCCGGCGTCGAATACCCTGCCGCGCTGATCCGATCCTTCTTTGCGCTGGCGCAGCGCCATGGGATCGCGCTGATCCTCGATGAGACCTACCGCGACTTTCACGCTCTGGATGGTGCACCGCATGATCTCTTTCAGGATCCCGATTGGCCCGAGACGCTGATCCACCTCTACTCCTTCTCGAAGGCCTATCGCCTGACCGGGCATCGGGTCGGCGCTCTGGCCACAAGTGCAGCGCGTCTTGCCGAGGTGGAGAAGTTCCTCGACACGGTCGCGATCTGCCCCGGCCAGATCGGCCAGCACGCAGCACTCTGGGGCATGCAGAACCTGCGCCAGTGGCTGGCCGGCGAACGTGCCGAGATCCTCGCGCGCCGGGCCGCCATTTCCGAGGGCTTCGCGCCGCTGGAGGCGCGCGGCTGGCGCCTGCTGGGGCTTGGCGCCTATTTCGCCTACATGCAACACCCGGTCCAAATGGCATCCGACGCGCTCGCCCAATATCTGGTCCGGGAGCAGAGCGTCCTCTGCCTGCCAGGGACCATGTTCTACCCTGCCGATGATCCAAGCGGGGGGGCGCAACTGCGCATCGCCTTCGCCAACCTCGACCGGGCCGGGATCGGCGTGCTGTTCGACCGGCTTCAGGCGCTCGATCCCCGCCTGTGAGGGCCCTTGCCCCCCGCGCCCGCTGCGCATAGACAGAACCGCGACTGTGACAGGTGCGACCGCGCAAGGGAGTGACATGGCCAAAGGCTCTTCAAGCATCTCGAAAACCGCTGTCTGGGTTCTGCTGGGCTTGCTCATCATCGCCTTGGGCGGCTTCGGGGCCACCAATCTGACGGGCAACATCCGCAGCATCGGGACGGTGGGTGACATGCCCGTCTCCGTCGACAACTACGCGCGCCAGTTGCAGCAGGAAATCCAGGCGGTACAGCAACAGACCGGCCAGATCCTTCCCTTTGCACAAGCGCAAGCCATCGGGCTCGACCGGGCCGTTCTGCAGCGCATCGTGGCGCAGCGCGCGCTCGATCACGAGGCCGCGCAGATCGGGCTTTCGATCGGTGACGAGAACCTGCGCGACCGCATACTCGAGATTCCGGCCTTCCGCGGCGTCGACGGCAGCTTCGACCGGGAAGGCTATCGGTTCGCGCTCGAACAGAATGGCATCTCGGAGTCGCAGTTCGAGACACAGCTGCGCGAGGAGGTGTCGCGCACGCTGATGCAGGGCGCGATCATCAGCGGGGTCGTGATGCCTGAAGCCTACGCCGACACGCTGATCAACTATGTCGCCGAGCGGCGCAGCTTCACCTGGGCCCGGCTCGACGAGGCGGATCTGGCGGAGCCCATCGCGGAGCCCGACGCAGCGACGCTGCGCGCCCATTACGATGCGAATATCGACGATTTCACCCTGCCCGAGACCAAGCAGATCACCTATGCGCTGCTGAGTCCCGATGCGATGGTCGATCAGGTCGAGATTTCCGAGACCGACCTGCGCGAAGCCTATGAGCTGCGCGACGCGGAGTTCAACCAGCCCGAACGGCGTCTGGTCGAGCGGCTCGCCTATCTCGACGAGGACAGCGCCGCTGCCGCCGCCGCCAGAATTGCCGAGGGCGAGGCCTTCGAGGCGCTGGTGACGGAGCGCGGCCTCGACCTTGCGGATATCGATCTGGGCGACGTGACCGAAGCCAATCTGGGCGAGGCGGGTGCGGAGGTCTTCGCGGCGTCGGTCGGCGATGTGGTGGGGCCGCTGCCGAGCTCACTCGGGCCTGCCCTGTTTCGCGTGAACGCGGTACTGCCGGCGCAATTCGTCCCCTTCGAGGAGGCCGAGGCGATCCTGCGGCCTGAAGTCGCCGCTGACCGGGCACGCCGCCTGGTCGAGGCGCAGGCGGAGTCGCTCGATGACCTGCTGGCGGGCGGCGCGACGCTGGAGGAGCTTGCCACCGACACCGACATGGTGCTGGCCCAGGTCGACTGGACCAGCGAGAGCACCGAGAACATCGCTGCCTATGAAGCCTTCCGGCGCGCGGCCCAGGCGGTAAGTGCGGACGACTTCCCCGAGATCGCACAGCTGGAAGATGGCGGGCTCTTTGCCCTGCGGCTCGATGCCGTCCTGCCGCCGCGGCCGGCCCCCTTCGAGGACGTGCGCGATGCGGTGCTGGAGCATTGGCGCGCTGCGGAGACCGAGGCGCGGCTGACCGCACAGGTCGAGGCGCAGCTGCCGCAACTCTCCGACGGGGCCGAGTTCGCGCAGGTCGGCATGGATGCCATGCGCGAGGATGGGCTGCTGCGCAGCGACTTCGTGGGCGGCACACCGGCCAACTTCATGGCAGAGGTCTTCACGATGTCCGCGGGTGACGTCTCCGTGCTGCCGGAGGATGGCGCCCTCGTGGTGGTGCGACTCGATGCCATCGAAGCCCCGCAGGAGGATGAGGACACCACCGCGCTGCGCACCCAGCTGACCGGGCAGGCCAATCAGGCGCTCGCGCAGGATCTCTTCGAGATCTACGGTGCAGACGTGGTCCTGCGCGCCAATCCGCAGATCAACCCGCAGGCACTGCAAGCGGTTCACGTGAACTTCCCCTGACAATGGCTCTGACCCCCGAGTTCGACAGGTTCGAGGCGGCCTATGCGGAGGGCCGCAACCAGATCGTCTACACGCGGCTGGCCGCGGATCTCGACACGCCGGTGTCATTGATGCTGAAGCTCACCGGCGCCCAGAAAGACGCGTTTGTGCTGGAATCGGTGACGGGTGGCGAGGTGCGCGGGCGCTACTCGATCATCGGGATGAAGCCTGACCTGATCTGGCGCTGCCATGGCGATCAGAGCGAGATCAACCGTGCCGCGCGCTATGACGCAGAGGCCTTCGCGCCGCAAGACGGCAATCCGCTCGACACGCTGCGCGCGTTGCTTGAAGAAAGCCGGATCGAGCTGCCAGATGACCTGCCGCAGGCCGCAGCTGGTCTCTTCGGCTATCTCGGCTACGACATGGTGCGGCTGGTCGAGCATCTGCCCGACATCAACCCCGACCCGCTGGGCCTGCCCGATGCGGTGATGCTGCGCCCCTCGGTTGTGGCGGTGCTGGATGGTGTGAAGGGCGAGGTCACCGTGGTCTCGCCTGCCTGGGTCAGCGACGGGCAATCTGCGCGTGCGGCCTACGCTCAGGCGGCCGAACGGGTGATGGACGCGGTGCGCGATCTGGAGCGCGCGATGCCCATGGCCACACGCGATCTCGGCGATGCGGAACCCCCCGGCGACCCGGTGAGCAACTTCACCCACGAGGGCTACAAGCAAGCGGTGAAGACCGCGAAGGACTACATCCGCAAGGGCGACATTTTCCAGGTGGTGCCCGCCCAACGCTGGAGGCAGGAGTTCCGGCAGGATCCCTTCGCGCTCTACCGCTCGCTGCGGCGCACGAACCCCTCGCCTTTCATGTTCTATTTCAACTTCGGCGGCTTTCAGGTCATCGGCGCAAGCCCCGAGATCCTCGTGCGGGTTTTCGGTAATGAGGTCACCATCCGCCCCATCGCCGGCACACGCCCGCGTGGTGCGACGCCCGAGGAGGACCGGGCATTGGAAGCGGACCTCTTGGCTGACCAGAAAGAACTGGCCGAGCATCTGATGCTGCTCGATCTGGGCCGCAATGATGTGGGCCGCGTTGCCAGGATCGGCACCGTGCGCCCGACCGAAGAGTTCATCGTCGAGCGCTACAGCCATGTGATGCACATCGTCTCCAACGTCGTGGGCGAGCTCGATGCGGGCAAGGACGCGCTTGATGCCTTCTTCGCGGGCATGCCCGCGGGCACCGTCTCGGGCGCGCCCAAGGTCCGCGCCATGGAGATCATCGACGAGTTGGAGCCTGAGAAACGCGGCATCTACGGCGGCGGCGTGGGGTATTTCAGCGCGGGCGGCGACATGGATATGTGCATCGCTCTGCGCACCGCCGTTGTACAGGACCAGACGCTCTATATCCAGGCGGGTGGCGGCGTGGTCTACGACAGCGACCCCGAGCTGGAGTATCAGGAAACGGTGCATAAATCGAACGCGATCCGACGCGCAGCCGCGGATGCAGCGCGGTTCTCCGGCCAGGGCAACGCCTGAGCCATGCCGCGCCAGCCCTTTGAAATCGCCGGGCAAACCATCCGGCCGGGCAGTATCGAGACAGTGCACCTGCCCGTCTCCAGCCTGCCCGACCACACACCGGTGAGCCTCTCTGTGCAGGTCCATCACGGCCGCCGCGAGGGTCCGGTGATGTTCGTCTCGGCCGCCGTGCATGGCGACGAGGTGATCGGTGTGGAGATCGTGCGGCGGCTGTTGCGCGCGCCGCAACTCAAGAGCTTGCGCGGAACGCTGCTGGTCGTGCCCGTGGTCAACAGTTTCGGCTTTCTCAACCGTTCGCGCTACCTGCCCGACCGGCGCGACCTCAACCGCTGCTTTCCGGGGCATCGTTCGGGCTCGCTCGGTGCACGGCTGGCGCATATCTTCCTCAACGAGGTGGTGCAGCGGTGCGAAGTGGGGATCGACTTGCATTCGGCGGCCATCCACCGCACGAACCTGCCGCAAATCCGGATCTCGCCCGGCGACCGTCCTACCCGCGAGATGGCGATGACCTTCGGCGCGCCCGTGGTGCTGAGCTCGCCTTTGCGCGATGGATCGCTGCGGGCCGAAGCGGCGCAGCACGGGACCTCCGTCCTGCTCTATGAGGCGGGCGAAGGCCTGCGCTTTGACGAAATGGCAGTGCGGGCCGGCGTCGCAGGCATCCTGCGGGTGATGCGCGGTCTCGCGATGCTTCCTGCCAGAAGCGTTGCGCCGGCAAAGGCGCGTCCGTATCTCTGCGAAAGCTCCACCTGGCTCCGCGCGCCGGTCGGTGGCCTGCTGCGCACCTTCCGGGCGGAAGGCGAACTGGTGCAGCCCGGTGATCTTCTGGCGACGATCTCGGACCCGTTCGGCGGGGCCGAGACCGACCTGCAGGCGCCGTCACCCGGCATTCTGATCGGCCGGGCGATCCTGCCCGTGGTCAACGAGGGCGACGCGATCTTTCACCTCGCCGCGCTCAACCCGCGTGCGGCGGACGACACGGTTGAGGACCTCGCAGCGCAGCTGGAGCGCGACCCGCTCTTTGATGAAGACGAGATTATCTGAGTTCTACCCCCCGAATGGACGCGAATTATTGCGTTTCGATTTTAATTTGAGACATCAAACATCACACATCGCGTTCGACCGTTTGGGAGAGGCAGCGAATTGTGATTCAAGCATAAATCGAAATGCTTTAGCTGAAAATTCTTGGTAAAAACCCGGTCTACACAGCGCGCATCCACCCGGCTCTTGACGGTATTGAAACCTGCCTCTGGGAGACTTTGTCCGGGAGCAGGGTACGCAGCGCCATCTTTGGGTTGTGTCCGCCAGCCCTGCAAGGGAGACAGTCGCGGGGACCCTTTTGTTCGGGATCGTCAAGCATTTCAGGCGTCGCGCGATGCGCCTCGTCTGCATTACACGGCCACAATCGCTTTGGCGGCGCTATGTGCTCGGCCTTGCGATCGTGTGTCTGACGATTTCGGCTGCGCATTACTTCTCGATCGGTGCAATCAGCGGCGCTGATGCCGATGCCGATGCCAGCCACATCAGCACGCGTCAGGTGATGCTGAGCCAGCGCATCCTGTTTCTCATGCGGGAAAGCGAACGCCGCGGATCGCCCGAGATCGACGCCCGGCTCGCATCCGCCATTCAGCTCTTCGAGACGTCGCACGACTGGCTGACCAACCGGGCCAACCTCTCGCCAGAGCTGCGCGCGCTCTATTTCGAGGATGAGGCGTTCCCGCTCGATTACTTCTCGCGCCGCTTCGTCGAGACCGCGCGCTACTCGCTTCAAGCCAGCGGACAGGTCAAGACGAACATGCAGAACCAGCTGGTCTCGCTTGGGCAGCAGGACCTTCTGGTGGCCCTCAGCACGGCGGCACGGCTGCACCAGACCCGCGCCGATGCCCAGAACCGATGGTTGCACAGCTTGGAAACCATTGCCCTCGCTGGTGCCGTGATCGTGCTCCTGCTGGAGGCGCTGTTCATTTTCCTGCCAGCGCAGGTGTCCGTCAACCGCACGATCAAGCGGCTCGAACGGCGCGGTCGGCAGCTGACCTCGTCCTTCAACGCCCTGCGGCAGCGCAACGCCGAACTCTTGGCCGCCCGCAACAACCTCGCGCATGCAGCCAATCACGATGCGCTGACCGGCCTGCTCAACCGCCGCGCGCTTTACGACTATCTTTCACGCCTTGAGGACGGCTCGGGCGGCGAAGTCACGGTTGGGGTCATGAAGCTCGATCTAGATCGGTTCAAGGCGATCAACGACAGCCTCGGACACAAGGCTGGCGACGACGTGCTGATCAAAGTGGCCCGGCTGCTGCTGGACCAGGCGCGCGCGGACGATCTGGTGGCGCGGATCGGCGGGGACGAGTTCGTCATCGTGATGAAAGCCCCGAAGTCGGTGGAGGCTCTCGAGCAACTCGGCCATCGCCTTGTGACCGCGATCAGCCAACCGATAATGATCGAGGATGCAGCCTGCGAAATCGGCGCCAGCATAGGGTTTACAATTGCCACCTCGGCGGAAGCGACGCCCGATCAGTTGCTGATCGAGGCGGATCTCGCGCTCTACGAGGCGAAACGCAGCGGGCGCGGACAGGTTTTTGCCCACTCCTGCGATCTGCGCGAAGAGTTCGAGCGGCGGCGCATCCTTTTCGCGCAGATCGACGCGGCGTTGGCGGCCGATCAGTTCGAGCCGCATTTCCAGCCCCAGCTCTGCACCCGCACCGGAAAGCTCTCCGGCTGCGAGGTGCTCGCACGCTGGCGCCACCCCGAGCGTGGCATCGTGCCGCCCGCGACGTTCATTGCCGCTGCCGAAGAGGCCGGGCTGATCCGGCAGATTGACCTGATCATGGTGGAAAAGGGGCTCGACCTGCTCGAATCTCTGCGGGATCGCGGCTATGTGATCCCGTCGATCTCGGTGAACGTCTCCCCTGCGACCCTCCGCGACCCGAACCTGTCGGACCGACTCTTGCAGGAGGTCTTGGCCCGCGGGATGACACCGCATGACCTGACGGTGGAGATCCTGGAGACGACGCTGATCCGCAGTGAGGACGACCATGCCATTCTCAGTGTCGAGCAGCTCAAGAAAGCCGGTTTTTCCGTGGTGTTGGACGATTTCGGCACCGGATATGCCTCCATGTCGACGCTGTCGCGCCTGCTGTTCGACGGCATCAAGCTCGACCGCTCTCTCATTGCACCGATCCCGAACGACCGCGCCGAGAGCATTGTCGCTGCGCTGACCACGCTGTCGCGCAGTCTTGACATGAGGATCGTCGCGGAAGGCGTTGAAACCGAAGAGCAATTCTCTCGCGTGAAAGCGCATGGCTGCGATGTCGTCCAGGGCTTCCTGGTCGGCCATCCCATGGATGCGGAGGCGTTTGCGCTCTGGTATGACGGTTTCGCGGCGGCCGAGGAGCGCCGCGCCTAAGGCTCTGTGGTCAACGCGGCCGAAATCGGGACCAGCGCAACCTGTGCTGCCCGATCTTGCAGTCCCCAGATGAGCAGCGCCGAAATCGTATCCTCACGCAAACGGCCCAGCATCACCACCGTCCCAACCCGTCCGGCGCGGAACGCGGCCTGATCCAGGAACCGCCGGATCACAGTCGGCGACTGATCCGCATCGTCGAAATCGCGGAACACCACCGCCGAGGGTACGCCGGAGCGCGCCGCGAGTTTCTGCACCGTGTTGAGCCCGTTGTTCTGGGTGACGAACCCATGCCCGGTTTGGGCGAGGATCTCAGCAACCTGCATGGCCGCCTCTCGCGAGCCTTGCAGCCCCTCGCCCACGCCCTCCAGCACTCCGACCGCTTCGGGCACCGCATCGAGCGCCACCGACAGCGAGGTTTCGGCATCCTGCGCCTGCGCGCCCTGGGGCAGATCCACGATCGCCAGGACTTCGAAGCCTTCGGCGCGATAGGCCGCCATGCGCTCGGCCGCGTCCGGCAGGCTGCTGTCCACGGCAAAGCTGATCGGATAGGGGAAGCTGCGCAAGGCTGGCAGCCCGATGGTGCCGGCGCTCAGATCCACCCCACCATCCATCAGCACGATCGCCATCATCGGCTTGCCCTCGGGGTTCTCCACCGGAACGGCGAAACGTTCGATGGGGCGAGCCAAGACCGGAGGAGCGGTCTCAGCCTCCTCCGGATCGGGTGCCGTTTGCGGCCCCAGCGCGGCGGGTGTTTCATCGCGCAGGTTGGGCAGGCGGTTGATCTGAACGTCGGGCGCCAGATTGCCCACCCTGCCAACCGGCGCCCCAACGCCTGCAAGGACGTCTTCGGACGCAAGCTCCGGTACCGCGGTGGTTTCCTCGGGCAGCGTCTGGGCCGGTGGCTGCGCGCTCCCGCGCTCTTGCGCACGCGGCGTGGACGGCGATGTCGCGGTGCCGGGACCACCGGCGGCGATCTGTGGGGTCACCGCATCCTCCGCGGGCGCCGGTGTATCGGCAGCCGCCGGCGTATCGGGCGCGGGCTGCGGGTCAGGCTCGACCGCGGGCTCGGGCGCGAAGGCCTGTGTCTCGGCGGGCACATCCGGCAGCGGCGGCTGTTCGGGGTCCTGCGAAATCGAGCCATCCGGCGCCTCTACCGCCGCAGCCGGAGGCGCGGGTTCGGCCAGCCCGATGCTTTCCGCATCCGGCAGGGGTGCGGTGGGCTGTTGCGGATCCTCCGTCAGGGCGAGTTGCTCGCCGTCGGGCGCGGGCTGGGGCGGTTGCCCTGGCGGTGTCGCCGGTTCGGTCGAGACTGCCACGCCGGGCTCGACCTTGGGCGCCGTCAGGCCAAGCGCCTGCGGGCGGGGCGTTTCCCGGGTCTCGGTCTCACCACGGGTCACGCCGCTGGTATCGGCCGCCGGTCCGGGATCGGTGAGCCCCGGTGCCTCGCCGGTCTGCGGTTGCGCGGCCGGGCGCAGGGTCTCGTCGCCGACGGCGGCCAGCGTATCGGGCTGGGGCGCCGGAGCTTTCGGCCCTTCCTGACCCGTCACCGGGACACGGTCTTCCCGCGGCTGGGCCGCATCGGTCACCGCGGGCTCGGGTGCCGTTTCGGTCACGGGCGCGGCGGCTTCGACATCCGGCGGGCGCGGCGGCTCGGTCACGGCAGAGAGCACCGCGACGGCGCCCAGGCCGACGGCGCTGCCCCAGAGTGCTCCTCTCAGAAATCCTCGTGCCACGCTCTGCTCACCTCTTGTCGTCACGTGCCGCACTCCGCTGCTGCGTCGGAGGCGCGGCCCTTGCACCTTGTCCGGGCACACCCGAGCTTGCGCCCCTTGACGCACGCCCGCAAGCCTGAACATGTAGCCCCACGTATACCGCGCTCGGGGCCTCGGTCTCCAGCCCTGAATTCAAAGTTTTGGACATGCTGCTTCTCATCGACAACTACGACAGTTTTACCTACAACCTGCTGCACTACGTCGGCAGCCTCGGTATGGATGTGGTTGTGCACCGTAACGATGCGCTGAACGTGCAGGAAGCGATGGCGTTGAAGCCTGCGGGCATCCTGCTTTCGCCGGGGCCCAGCACGCCCGATCAGGCGGGAATTTGCCTCAGCCTGACCCATGCAGCGGCGGAAACCGGCACACCGCTGCTGGGCGTCTGCCTCGGACATCAGACCATCGGTCAGGTCTTCGGCGGCAAGGTGGTGCAGGCCAAGGACATCGTGCACGGCAAGCTGGGCCGGATCGCGCATCGGCAACGGGGCGTGTTCGCGGGCCTGCCGACGCCCTTCGCCGCGACACGGTATCACTCGCTGGTCGTTGACCGCGACAGCCTGCCTGACGATCTGGAGATCACCGCAGAGCTCGATGATGGCACGATCATGGGCGTGCAGCATCGGACCTTGCCGATCCACGGGGTGCAGTTTCATCCCGAATCCATCCGCTCGGAACATGGGCACGCGCTTTTGCAGAACTTCATCGACGAGATGAAGGTGCCCGCATGAGCGAGGCGCTCAAGCCGCTCATCGGCGCTGCCGCCGAGGGGCCGCTGACCAAGGACCAGGCCGAGCAGGCGTTCTCGATCCTCTTTGAGGGCGAAGCCACGCCCAGCCAGATCGGCGGCCTCCTGATGGCCCTGCGCACCCGCGGCGAGACGGTCGACGAATACGCTGCAGCGGCCGCCGTGATGCGGGCCAAGTGCAATGCCGTGCAAGCGCCGGAGGGCGCGATGGACATCGTCGGCACCGGCGGCGACGGCAAGGGCACGCTCAACATTTCCACCGCCACCGCCTTCGTGGTGGCAGGCGCGGGCGTGGTCGTGGCGAAGCACGGCAACCGCAACCTCAGCTCGAAGTCCGGCGCGGCGGATGCGCTGACGCAGATGGGTCTCAATGTGATGGTGGGGCCCAAGGTGGTCGAACGGGCGCTCTCCGAGGCGGGCATCGGCTTCATGATGGCGCCGATGCACCACCCGGCGATTGCCCATGTGATGCCCACGCGGGCCGAGCTGGGAACACGCACCATCTTCAACATCCTCGGTCCGATGACCAATCCCGCAGGCGTCAAACGGCAATTGACGGGCGCGTTTTCGCGCGATCTCATCCGCCCGATGGCGGAAACGCTGGGCGCACTGGGGTCCGAGAAAGCCTGGCTCGTGCATGGCTCCGACGGCACCGATGAGCTGACGATCACCGGCCTGTCCTGGGTCAGCGCGCTGGCGCCCGACGGCAGCGTGACGGAGATCGAGGTGCACCCCGAGGACGCGGGCCTGCCGCTCCATCCTTTCGAGGCGATCGTGGGCGGCACGCCAGAGGAGAATGCGCTCGATTTCAATGCCTTGCTGGATGGCCGCGCGTCAGCCTATCGCGACGCGGTGCTGCTGAACGCCGCCGCGGCCCTGCTTGTGGCCGATGCGGTGGCCGATCTGAAAGAGGGCGTCGAACAGGCTGCAGCTGCCATCGACAGCGGGGCGGCGCGCGCCAAGATCGAAGCGGTCGCGAAGATTACGCAGGCGGCGTGACCGAGGCCGGGCTGCACGCCCTGGGGGCCTGGGCGCACCTGCCGTTCTTCCAGACCGCCTGGCCCGCCCTCGCAGCCAAGCTGGCGGAAGACCCTCGAGTGGTCCTGCCGCCCGCGCCGCAGATGTTCCGCGCGCTGGAGCGGGTGCAGCCCGACGAAGCGCGTGTGGTGATCCTCGGACAGGACCCCTACCCGACACCCGGCCATGCGCATGGTCTGGCCTTCTCGGCCGCGGCTGGCGTACGGCCCCTGCCCCGGTCGCTGGGCAATATATTCAAGGAAATGCAGGCAGATATCGGCGCGCATCCACGGTCCGCGGACCTCGGATTCTGGGCCGATCAGGGCGTGCTTTTGCTGAACACGGTGCTGACGGTTCCTGCGGGCGAAGCCAAGGGCCACGATGGCCTGGGTTGGCAGGCGCTCACCCAGCAGGTGCTGGATCGGCTCGCCGATGGGCCTCGCGCCTATCTGCTCTGGGGCGCCAATGCACAGAAGGCCGCCGCGGGCATCGATCCTGCGGTCAACCTCAAGATCGAGACGGCCCACCCCTCGCCGCTCTCCGCCCGGCGCGGCTTTTTCGGCTCGCGCCCGTTCAGCCGCACCAATGCGTGGTTGCAGGCCCGCGGCCAGCGCGCCATAAATTGGGCCAACCCGCCGGAGACCCCATGACCGACACAATTCTCGACAAGATCAAGACTTACAAGCTGGAAGAGATTGCCGCGGACAAGGCCGCCAAGCCGCTTGCCGAGGTCGAAGCCGAGGCGCGCGAAGCGCCGCCCGTGCGGCCCTTTGCCGATGCGCTGCATCAGGCGACGATCCAGGGGTATGGTCTGATCGCGGAAATCAAGAAGGCGAGCCCGTCCAAAGGGCTGATCCGCGCCGATTTCGAGCCTGCGGCACTCGCCGAAGCCTATGCCGAGGGCGGCGCCACCTGCCTGTCGGTCCTGACCGACACGCCAAGCTTTCAGGGTGACAAATCCTACTTGCAGCAGGCCCGCGCTGCCTGCGACTTGCCGGTTCTGCGGAAGGATTTCATGTATGACCCCTACCAGGTGGCCGAAGCCCGCGCACTGGGGGCCGACTGCATCCTGATCATCATGGCCTCGGTCAGCGACGAGCAGGCGCAGGATCTCGAAGAGGCCGCGATGGAGTGGGGCATGGATGCGCTGCTCGAAGTCCATGACGCGGAAGAGCTTGCGCGCGCGAGCCAGCTCAAGAGCCGCCTTGTGGGCATCAACAACCGCGATCTCAAGACCTTCGAGACCACGCTCGAAACGACACGAGAGCTGTCGCGCGAGGTGCCTGAAGACCGGCTGATCGTGGCGGAATCCGGTCTCAGGACGCCCGAGGATCTGGCTGATCTCGCGCGCTATGGTGCGCGGATCTTTCTGATCGGCGAGAGCCTCATGCGCGAGGACGATGTCGAGGCAGCGACCCGCAAGCTGCTGGCCAATCCCGTGACCTCCGGGGGCATGTGAGGTGGCGGGCAAGCTGTCGCATTTCGATGCCAAGGGTGATGCGCATATGGTCGATGTGGGGGCCAAACCGGTCACTGACCGGATCGCCGTGGCGCGCTGCCACATCGCGATGCAGCCCGAGACTTTCGAGATCATTGCGCAAGGGCATGCCAAGAAGGGTGACGTGCTGGGGGCCGCCCGGCTCGCCGGCATCATGGCCGCGAAACGCACCTCGGATCTGATCCCGCTTTGCCATCCGCTGCCGATCACCAAGGTTTCCGTCGACTTCGAGGCGGATCCCGATCTGCCCGGCTACCGGATCGAAGCGACTGTCAAGACGACCGGGCAAACTGGCGTGGAGATGGAGGCGCTCACGGCCGCCTCCGTCACAGCGCTGACCGTCTACGACATGACGAAGGCTGTCGATAAATCCATGCAGATCAGAGATTTGCGCGTTGTTCTTAAAGACGGAGGCAAGTCCGGCCGGTTCGAGGCGCCATGATCTCGGTCGCCGAGGCGCTGGAGCATCTCTTTGCGCTGGTCCGCCCGCTTGAGACCGAGACAGTGCCGCTGCGCGAAGCTGCGGGCCGCGTCCTGGCGCGGGATGTGGCCGCGACCCGGACCCAGCCGCCGTTCGACGCCTCCTCCATGGACGGCTATGCCCTGCGCAGCGCCGAGGTCGAGCCCGATGCGATGTTCAAACTCGTGGGTGAAGCCGCAGCGGGGCACGCCTTCCACGGCACCGTCGGCCCTGGCCAATGTGTGCGCATCTTTACCGGTGCGCCCGTCCCGGCGGGGCTGGATCATGTGGTGATCCAGGAGGACGTGACCCGCCGTGGCGATCTGATCACGCTGAACGGCGACATGGACGGGAAGGACAATATTCGTCCGGCCGGGGGGGACTTCAGCGCTGGCGATGTGATGGACGCGCCGCGACGGCTGAGCCCCACCGACATCGCGCTGCTGGCCGCCATGAACGTGCCCGAGGTGCCGGTGACCCGCCGCCCGGTGGTGGCCGTGATGGCAACGGGCGATGAGCTTGTCATGCCGGGCGAGACGCCTGGTCCCGACCAGATCATCGCCTCCAACAGCTTCGGTCTGGCCGCCATGCTGGAGGCGGAGGGTGCCGAGGCGCGGATGATCCCCATCGCGCGGGACACGACCGCATCGCTGACGACCGCCTTCGGGCTCGCAGCCGGCGCGGACCTGATCGTCACCATCGGGGGCGCCTCTGTGGGCGATCACGATCTGGTCGCCCCGGTGGCGGACACGCTGGGAATGCAACAGTCGTTCTACAAGGTCGCGATGCGGCCCGGCAAACCGCTGATGGCCGGGCGGTTGCGCGACGCGGCGATGATCGGGCTGCCCGGCAACCCGGTCTCGGCCATGGTCTGTGGCAAGATCTTCGTCACCCCCGTCGTGCGCGCGCTGCTGGGCCTGCGGGCCGAGCCCGCGCGGACCCTGCAGGCGCAGCTCGCGGCACCACTCACCCCCAATGGCCCGCGTGAGCACTACATGCGCGCGGTTCTCGCCGAGGACGGCCTGCGCGCCTTCGACAATCAGGACAGCTCGCTGCTGGGTATTCTGTCGCGTGCCAATGCGCTGATCGTCCGCCCACCCCACGACGCCGGACGCGAGACAGGCGAGACCGTCTCCTACCTGCCGCTCTGACACCGTTGACACAAAACGGGAACATCTCTAGAACAAAGGTAAATTCAGGCGTCGGAGGACCAAAGATGCTCACCAAGAAGCAGTTGGATTTGCTCGAGTTCATTCACAAGCGCATGCAGCGGGACGGTGTTCCGCCGAGTTTCGATGAAATGAAGGAAGCGCTGGATCTCCGCTCGAAATCGGGCATCCACCGTCTGATCACCGCCTTGGAAGAGCGCGGATTCATTCGCCGGCTGGCCCATCGCGCCCGCGCCATCGAGATCGTGAAGCTGCCCGAAAGCCTCGGCGGCGAACCCACGGGCGGCTTCTCGCCACGGGTGATCGAGGGTGACAAGCCCAATGCGCCGATGCCCGCAAACGCCCAACCTGTCACGACCGCCTTTGCGACCGAGCTGCCCGTGATGGGCCGGATCGCTGCGGGTGTGCCCATCGAGGCGATCAATCAGCGCTCGCACAGCGTCGCCGTGCCCGGGCAGATGCTCTCGGGTTCGGGCGAGCACTACGCGCTGGAAGTGCGCGGGGATTCCATGATCGACGCCGGTATCAATGATGGCGACGTGGTGGTGATCCGCGAAACCAGCGTGGCCGACAACGGCGATATCGTCGTGGCCTTGGTGGAAGATCACGAGGCGACGCTGAAGCGCTTTATCCGCAAGGGCAGCACCATCGCCTTGGAAGCGGCCAACCCGGCCTATGAGACGCGGATTTTCACCGAAGATCAGGTGAAGGTGCAGGGCAAGCTGGTGGGTCTGATCCGCACCTACTGAAGCTGCGCGCGCTGGTACCAGGGCGTCCACAGCCGGTCGCCCGTGCGGTCGCGGGTCGAGACCAGATGCACCCCGTCGCGCCGGGCGAGAATGGCGACTGCGCCCATGTCCCGCAGCCGATCCGGATCAAGCAGCAGGCACTCTGACGGTACCGCTGGCAACGGCTGATTGGCCACGACGATCTGACCCGCGCTGCAGCCCTCAAACGCGGCGACTGCCGCCTTCCCCGCAAGATGCGTCAACGCGACACCGCCCGGCAGCGGTGCCGCGCGCGTCTCGGGCCACCGAGCGGCGGCCGTCGTCTGATCCGTGGCTTCGCCGTCGTTTTCCAGCCAGTTCTGCGCGATGAAACCCGCCCCGCGCGCCTTGCTGAGCGCGCGGCCCTCCGGCGTCATGACACCGACCAGGGTGCCGTTCTCGGCGATCAGGCCCACCGGCCGCTCGGCCAAGGCCCAGAGCCCGAAGGCCGCCACCAGCGGAAGCCCCCCGACCAGCCGTGTCCGCCCCTGCCAGAGACAGAGCCACAGGAATCCAAGCGCGATCATCGGCAACACCGCAAGTCCCGGCCCGTGCACGAAAGAGCGCGCACCGTCGAGGCCCGCAACGAAGCTGCCAACTTCGAGAATCCAGCGCAGGCCCACGCCCATGATCCACAGCCCGATCCAGTCGAGCCCCAGCGGCGCCAGGATCAGAGCGAGCACCGCCGCCGGGATCACCACCGTGCCCATCATCGGCACCGACGTCAGATTGGCGATGAGCCCGTAGTGCGAAATGGCGTTGAAATGCGCCGCCCCGATCGGCGCGGTGGCGAGCCCGGCCACGCCGGACGAGATCAGCACCGCCACCACCGGCTTCGCCCAATTGGGGCCCATGCCGATGCGATGATCGCGCATGTAGCCGAAGACGGCCACAAGTGCGGTGGTGGCCGCAAAGGACATCTGGAAGCCCGGGCCCAGCAGCGCCTCGGGTCTCAGCAGCAGGACGATGACCGCGGCGATGGCGACGGCGCGCAGCGAGATGGCGCGCCGGTTCAGCATCACCGCCGAGAGTGCGACTGCGACCATAATGAAAGCGCGTTCGGTCGCCACGTTGCCCCCCGACAGCGCCAGATAGCCAGCCGCGACGATCAGCGCACCGCCCGCGGCCAGTTTGCGCGCCGGCACCCGCAGGGCCAGCGGTGGGATCAGCGCGATGGTCACCCGAAGAAGCGCAAACACAAAGCCTGTAAGCAGCCCCATGTGCAGGCCCGAAATCGCCAGCAAATGCGCGAGGTTGCTGGCGCGCAGATCGTCGAGCGCCTGCTGGCTGATCGAGGAGCGCGCGCCCGTCGTCACCGCCACCGCAAAGCCGCCCACATCGCCGGGCAGCACCTGCAGCATCCGCGCGCCGATGGCCATACGGATGCGGAAGACCGCAAGCTCCCAGCGATCCTCCTCCGGAGGCGCGATGGCCAGAAGCGGGACACGCGAATAGCCAACACCGCCCAGCTGGCCAAACCAGGCGTGGCGCTGGAAGTCAAAGCCGCCAGGTTCGACCGGGCCGCCGGGCGGCGAGACATGGGCGGTCGTCATCACCCGAAGCCCGGGCGCGGGCAGCACGCTGAGGCTCTGATCGCCATGCAGCGAGATCCGCACCCGCTCGGGCGTGCGGTGCGGCGGCACACGTTCCAGCACCACCTGGTCGAGTGTGATCCGCAAGGCATCCGAACTGCTGCGGTCGAGGTTCACCACCCGGCCCTCGACGGGCCCGTAGTAGCGCCAGCTCATCACCGGGCTCGCCACGTCGTGGGCACGGTGTGCGGCCAGCAGGAAGCCCGAGGCGACGATGACCAGCCCGATGACCAGGGGGCGAAACGCCTCACCAAGCCAGCGCGCGGCCAGAAGCAGGGCCACCGCTCCACCCGCAACCGACCAGAGCTGCGGCATCGTGGGCTCGAACCGCAGCAGAAAGTAAATGCCGATTCCAATCGCCATACAGACGGGCACCCATTCGAAGAGCGACCCGCGCTGCTCCAGCAAAACGGAGCTGATGCGTCTCACCTGACACCTCCTTGCCCCCGTTCCCCGCACTGGATAGACAGGCGATCTAGGTCTAGGCCGTTCTTGGTTACTGAAAGGTAAACGCGCGCATGTCAGCCCCTGTCGTCACCCGGTTTGCCCCCTCGCCCACGGGGTTTCTGCACATCGGAGGCGCGCGCACGGCGCTGTTCAACTGGCTTTACGCGCGCGGCCGTGGTGGCCGATTCCTGTTGCGGATCGAAGACACGGACCGCGCGCGCTCGACGCCCGAAGCGACCGCAGCCATCCTGCAGGGCCTGGCGTGGCTCGGGCTCGACCACGATGGTGAGATCGTGAGCCAGTTCGAAAACGCGCCCCGCCATGCCGCAGTGGCACAAGAGCTGCTGGCGGCGGGCAAAGCCTACAAGTGCTTCGCGACACAGGACGAGATCACCGCCTTCCGCGAAGCGGCGCGCGCAGCGGGGCAAAGCACGCTCTACCGCTCGCCCTGGCGCGATGCGGATCCCGGCACGCACCCCGATGCGCCCTACGTCATCCGCATCAAAGCGCCGCAGACGGGCGAGACGGTGATCCGCGACCGGGTGCAGGGCGATGTCACCATTCGCAACGATCAGCTCGACGACATGGTGCTGTTACGTTCCGATGGCACGCCGGTCTATATGCTGGCGGTTGTTGTCGATGACCACGATATGGGCGTGACCCATGTGATCCGGGGGGATGACCACCTCAACAACGCCGCGCGTCAGATGATGATCTATGAGGCGATGGGCTGGGAGGTGCCGGTCTGGGCGCATATCCCACTGATCCACGGGCCTGATGGCAAGAAGCTCAGCAAGCGCCATGGAGCCCTTGGCGCGCAGGAGTATCAGGTGATGGGCTATCCGGCGGCGGGCATGCGCAACTACCTCGCCAGGCTCGGCTGGAGCCATGGGGACGATGAGTTCTTCACCGACGCCCAAGCGCGGGCGTGGTTCGATCTGGATGGGATCGGCAAGAGCCCCGCGCGGTTCGATCTGAAGAAGCTCGAAAACCTCTCGGGCCAGCACATTGCACTCGCAGATGATGCCGCATTGCAGCGTGAAATCACGGAATATCTGCAGGCAGCGGGTCAAGAGGCCCTGACCGAAGCCCAGGAAAAGATGCTTGCGCGCGCCATGTATTGCGTCAAAGAGCGCGCGAAGACTCTGCCGGAGCTTCTTGATAAGGCTCATTTTTCGCTGACGTCCCGGCCGATAGAACCGGACGAGAAGGCCGCCAGGGCGCTGGACTCGGTATCCCGTGGTATACTGAGAGAATTGACGCCGCAGCTGCAAACTGATAGCTGGAGCAGAGAACATCTGGAGGACCTCCTGAACAACTTCGCGGAAAGCAAAGGAACCAAGTTCGGGAAACTGGCTGGCCCGCTCAGGGCCGCGCTCGCCGGGCGGGCGGTCACACCTTCGGTATTCGACATGATGCTGGTTCTGGGCCAAGATGAGACCCTCGCCCGATTGACAGATGCAAGCAAGGACGCGGGGTGAGCCCACGCGCAAACCATCGGTCTGACGCGCCTTGCGTCAAGCGCCGGACGGCGGGTGCGCCCGCAAGCAAGACAGGAAGGACCTCTGATGGCTGAAAGCACGAAATCCGCAACGCTGAGCATTGACGGGAACGAGTACGAGTTGCCGATCTTCTCCCCCACCGCGGGGCCGGATGTGGTCGATATCCGCAAGCTCTATGGCCAGGCCGGTGTTTTCACCTACGATCCGGGCTTCACCTCCACGGCCAGCTGCGACAGCACCATCACCTTCATTGATGGCGACAAGGGCGAACTGCTGCACCGGGGCTACCCCATCGACCAGCTCGCCAGCATGTCGCATTACCTCGAGGTGTGCTACCTGCTGCTCTATGGCGAGTTGCCCTCCGCCGCGCAGCTTGAGGAATTCGAGCTGAACATCACCCATCACACCATGCTGCATGAGCAGATGGTGAACTTCTTCCGCGGATTCCGCCGTGACGCGCATCCGATGGCGATCATGGTCGGTGTCGTGGGGGCGATGTCGGCCTTCTATCACGACAGCACCGACATCACCGACGAACGCCAGCGTGAAATCGCGAGCCACAGGCTGATTGCGAAAATGCCGACAATTGCGGCCTGGGCCTACAAATACTCCATCGGGCAGCCTTTTGTGTACCCGCGCAACGATCTGGATTACGCGTCGAACTTCCTACGGATGTGTTTCTCGGTTCCGGCGGAGGAGTATGAGGTCAACCCGATCCTCAGCCGCGCGATGGACCGCATCTTTACCCTGCATGCGGATCACGAGCAGAACGCCTCCACCTCGACGGTGCGGCTGGCGTCGTCGTCGGGCGCCAACCCCTTCGCGTGCATCGCCGCCGGCATCGCCTGTCTCTGGGGGCCCGCGCATGGTGGGGCCAACCAGGCCTGTCTGGAGATGCTCAAGGAGATCGGCACGCCCGACCGCATCCCCGAGTTCATCGCGCGGGCCAAGGACAAGAACGACAGCTACCGCCTGATGGGGTTCGGTCACCGGGTCTACAAGAACTTCGACCCCCGCGCGACCGTGATGAAGCAATCAGCCGACGAGGTGCTGGACCTTCTGGGCGTCGAGGACAACCCGCTGCTGCAGGTGGCGATGGAGCTGGAAAAACAGGCGCTCGAAGACCCATATTTCGCCGAAAAGAAGCTGTTCCCGAACGTCGATTTCTACTCGGGCATCATCCTCGAGGCGATGGGGTTCCCGACGTCGATGTTCACGCCGATCTTCGCGCTCAGCCGCACCGTGGGCTGGATCTCGCAATGGAAAGAGATGATCGCCGATCCGCAGAACAAGATCGGCCGCCCGCGCCAGCTCTATCTCGGCGAAACCGCGCGCGACTACATCGACATCGAAAATCGCTGACAGAGGCAGTCGGGTGGTCGAATCGACGACAGTCGGCAGGTCCGACGGTCGCGCT
Source organism: Roseobacter sinensis (assembly GCF_025755255.1). Taxonomy (GTDB): domain Bacteria; phylum Pseudomonadota; class Alphaproteobacteria; order Rhodobacterales; family Rhodobacteraceae; genus Roseobacter; species Roseobacter sinensis. The sequence goes on from NZ_JALIEB010000008.1 coordinate 96,467, forward strand.
TGCCGACCCCTCGAACGCCAATCACGTCGGAACACATGACATCGATGCGGGAACCTACCCGAATTGCGCCGGACGGCCGACAGAAATCCGTGGCAAAATCACAGGATCGTTTCAAAGCGTAACACAAGATTTTGGAAGCTTGACCGGCCAGCCCCCACACACTGTATAAGAATACTGCCACTTAGTCAGTGGGAAGGTGAGTGCGTTTGGGTGATCTTCGGATCGACCGTGCACAGCAAGGTATTGGAAACAGTGATTCAGGTCTACGAGGGAGCTGTATGGAAAATCCATGCGGCTCCCTATTCGTTTGACTGCCCCTCAGCCGCACGTCCGCCCCCGTGACCAGCAAAATCGCGTGTGGTCCGGTCGCGCCGCCGGATTGCTCATGAGCCCCTAACGCCCCTCGAACTGCGCGGGCCGCTTTTCGGTGAAAGCCAGCACGCCTTCCTTGAAGTCCCGCGACTTGCCGCATTGACCCTGCTGCTTGGCTTCGAGCGTCAGCTGCTCGTCCATGGAGTTGTCCCAGCTGCCGCGGATCACCTTCTTGATCGCCGCATAGGCCGCCGTGGGGCCTTGCGCCAGATGCGCGGCGCGGGCCTGCCAATGGGCCTCGAAACCGGCGTCCGGCACCGCTTCCCAGATCATGCCCCAGTCATCCGCCTGCCGGGCGGTGATCTTGTCGGCGAACAGAGCGGCCCCCATGGCCTTTGCGGTGCCCATGGTGCGCGGCAATACATAGGTGCCACCCGCATCCGGGATGAGACCGATGCGCGCGAAGGCCTGCAGGAAATAGGCGCTCTCTGCCGCGATCACCACATCCGCCGCCAGCGCAAGATTGGCCCCCGCGCCCGCCGCCGGACCGTTGACCGCGGCGATGGTCGGGACCGGGCAGTCGACTATGGCATGCAGCATCGGCTGGTACTCATCCCGCAGCGTCCGTTCCAGATCGAGGTTCGCAGCGCTGACCCGGTCGCCCAGATCCTGCCCCGAACAGAAGGCCTTGCCCGCGCCGGTGATCACCACCACCCGCGCCGTTTTGCCGGCCTCCGAGACCGCATAGGCAATCTCGGCCCGCATCTGGGTGCTGAGCGCGTTCATCTTCTCGGGCCGGTTCAGGGTGATCGTGGCCACACCGTCGTGCAGCGTATAGGTCAGCGTATGGTATTCCATGGGGCGTCCTTTTTGTCAGGCGTGCCCCGTCATATCAAACTGACCGGTTCAGAAAAGAGCAACGAGGCGTCAGTCCTTCAGGATTTCGCGCAACCGGGCCGCTTCGGCCTCCGAGAGCGCGGCCTCCTGCGGGGCAACGGTCCGCGATCGCCCACGCAGATAGGCAAAACCCATCCCCAGCGCGAGGATCAGCATCGCGGGCCCTGCGGCCCAGAGCGCCCAGGTCGAGCCGCTCGCACGCGGCGACATGAGCACGAATTCCCCGTAGCGGGCCACGAAGAAATCCATCACCGCCTCGTCACTTGCGCCCTCGGACACGAGCTCACGCACGGTGCGGCGCGCATCCTCGGCCCAGTTCGCATTGGACCAGGCCACCGATTCGGACTGGCAGACGACGCAGCGCAGTTCGTGATCGAGCGCCCGCGCGCGGGCCTCCAGCTCAGGATCCTCGAGCATCTCGGACGGGTCCAGCGCCCAGAGCGGGCTGGCCAGAAACAGAAAGATCAGCGCCAAACGTTTCATTCGGCCGGCACCGCTTGGCTCGGGGCTTTGCGAGCGCCCGCCGCCACGCGGAAGCGCCGGTCGGACAGGCTGAGGAAACCGCCAAGCGCCATCAGGCCCGAACCGATCCAGATCCAGTTGGTGAAGGGCTTGATGTAGGTGCGCACCGCCCAGCCGCCCGTCTCCTGCCGGTCGCCGATCACCACATAGACGTCACGTGCGAGGTCATAGTCGATGGCCGCTTCCGTCGTGGGCATCTGCGCCACCGGATAAATCCGCTTCTCGGGCCGCAGCTGTGCGATCTCGCGCCCGTCTTTGGCCAGCGTGATGTACCCCATGGTCGAGATAAAATTCGGACCTTCCTTGTTGATGACGTCATCCAGGGTGATCGTGTAGCCGCCGACCTCATAGGGCTCGCCGAATTGCGCCACGCGGATATCCTCCTGCTGCCAGGCCATGAGCCCGCAGACCCCCATCATCGTGACGCCAAGGCCGGTATGGGCAACCATCTTGCCCCAATCGGCCCGCGGCAGGCGCAGCAGGCGGCCCCAGCGCCCGGGTCCGCGGCCCGTCCGCTGCGCAAAATCCACCAGCGTGCCCATGACGACCCAAGCTGCAAGAAACAGGCCAATCGGCCCCAGCAGGCTCCGCCCGGTCTGCATCGCATAAGCCAACCCGCCGATGGCCAGCGCCAGAACGAAGACATAGCGCAGCGGCCGGACGGCACGCATGATCCGCGCGCGTTTCCAGGGCATCGCCGAGCCGATGGGCAGGATCAGCCCCAGCACCAGCATGAAGGGCGAGAACGCCATGTTGAAGAAGGGCGGGCCGACGCTGAGCTTGCGGTCAAAGAACATCTCGGCCACCAGCGGCCACATGGTGCCGACGAAAACCACGAAGCAGGACACCGCAAGCAGCAGGTTGTTCGCCACAAGCGCGCTCTCGCGGCTGACGAGCCCAAACACCCCTTTGGCCTCCATGGCGCTCGCGCGCAGCGCAAAGAGGATAAGCGCGCCGCCCATGAAGAAGCCCATGATCATCAGGATGAACACGCCGCGCTCCGGATCATTGGCGAAGGCATGGACGCTTGTCAGCAGGCCCGAGCGGACGATGAAAGTGCCGATGAGCGAGAAGCCGAAGGCGAGGATCGCGAGCAGGATCGTCCAGCTCTTCAGTGCCTCGCGTTTCTCCACGACGATGGCCGAGTGCAACAGCGCCGCCGCGAGCAACCACGGCATGAAGGAGGCATTTTCTACCGGATCCCAGAACCAGAAGCCGCCCCAGCCGAGTTCATAGTATGCCCACCACGACCCTAGTGCGATGCCGATGGTCAGGAACACCCACGCCGCCAGTGTCCAGGGCCGCACCCAGCGGCCCCAGGCCGCATCGACCCGGCCCTCGATCAGCGCGGCGACCGCGAAACTGAAGGCCATGCTCAGACCCACATATCCGAGGTACAGAAACGGCGGATGAAACGCGAGACCGGGGTCCTGCAGCAGCGGGTTCAGATCCTGGCCGTCGAAGGGTGGCACTGCCAATCTCAAGAACGGGTTGGAAGTGAATAGAATAAAAGCGAAAAACGCCACGCCGATGGCCGCCTGAACGGCCAGGACGCGGGCGCGCAGCGTGGGTGGCAGATTGCCGCCGAACCACGCTGCCATGGCGCCGAAGAGCGTGACAATCAGCACCCAGAGCAGCATCGAGCCTTCATGATTGCCCCAGGTCCCGCTGATCTTGTAGATCATCGGCTTGGCGGAATGGCTGTTCAGGGTGACCAGCCGCAGGCTGAAATCGGAGATGATAAAGGCGTACATCAGCGCTGCGAACGAGAACGCCGTCAGCAGGAATTGCGCCGAGGCGGCGGGCTCGGCCACAGCCATCCAGGCCGGCCAGCGTTTGTGTGCCCCAATCAGCGGCACGATCATCTGAACGATCGCCACCAGAAAGGCGAGGATCAGGGCGAAATGTCCGAACTCTGTGATCATGTGCAGCAGTATAAACTGCCGCACTGGCGCGTCCAATGACAAACGCGCCAGTCAGCGGCTCACTTTGTCGCGGGCGCGCCTTTCTGTGCCCGCCACGCGGCCAGCGCCGAATTCTCATCCGGGGCCACAGAGAGTGTCGCGAGCTGCGCATCATGGCCCGCATCCGCAACGCCGGGCGACGTGGCCTTGAGTGCACCCAGCGCCGAGATGTTGTCGACCACCTTTGGTGCAAAGGACATGGTGCGCGCGATCGACTTCTGGAATTGCTGGCTTTTGATCTGGTGCCGCGCACCGAAGTAGAACGACACGATCACCCCCAGAAGCCACCAGAGCGGCTCCGGAACCAGCGCGATGCCCTGCATGCGTGCGGCAAACCACACCGGGTCGATCATCGCGGCCAGAAAGAGACCCAGCGTCCCCAGCGCCAAGGCAGGGCGCGGCAGCCGATTTACGCCATCCATCATCCGGTCGAACCACCCCTGAGGGGCCACCTCGAACTCCTGCGCGAATTGCGCCATCGCACCAAGGCGCAGCTGCTGCGCACGGGCCGCCCCCTCCTCCGTGTTCTCCCGAAAGACTTCAGCAGTCTGCGCGATCACGTTGCGATCATTGCCAAAGATGATGTTGAGAAGCCCCGATATCAGACCCATGCTGAAACCCTCTGCTGAAACTGCTCTCGTGTGAGATGGTAGCGCGGCGAGATGAACTCCTCGGCGCGTTTGATCCAGCCGCCCTTGCCGCCGGCGCGCGTGCGCGCGTATTTTCGGCTGGCGGCCCGACGATCGGCGATCCGGAAGTAATAGTTGCGGCGTGCAATCCCGTAGGCGTCAGCCAGAAAGTCCGGTGCCTCCAGATAGGCGGCCTGCGCCGCGCCAATGCTCTGTGGCCCCAGAACGCCGTCAACCGCAACCGGATGGCCCATGTCGCGCAGCAACCGCTGCAGGATCTTCACCGCGTTGCTGCCGGCGTTCACATACATGTCGAAGACGGTCGCATGCAGCACCTGCGGAAGAAGCGCGATCAGCGGCTTTTCGAAGTAGTGTTTCTCAAAGATCTCGATGGCATGCGCCTTCGTCAGAGCCCGCACGTCGGCAACGGTCACCGCTCCATCGTGATCGAGGTCGATGCCCAGAGCCCGCATGGTGTGAATCGTAACGCCGTATTTCGTGGCCCCACCGGGGTCGTCCGGGTCGTTCACGAACCCGCCTTCCCGCGCCACGATCTCGGTGGCGATCTCTCTGACCGTCTGCATGCCTGTCCCCTTTTCAGCCGTCGTGGGCGGAAAAATGGACAAGGAATGGTTAATTCAGGCTGATGTGAGCGTACGCTGTCAGCTGTCGGAGGGTTTGTAGACGCCTTGTTCCTTCAGCGCGTCAACCACCTCGGCAGGCATATAGGTTTCATCGTGTTTCGCAAGAATTTCATGAGCTTCGAAGACACCGTTAATGTAGCGTCCAGTGCCGACCATGCCCTGGTTCTCCTCGAAGAGATCCGGCAGAACGCCCGTATAGGTCACCGGCACAACGGCACCGCCATCGGTCACGCTGAAGCGAATGGTCTCTCCCTGTCCGCGCACGATGGAGCCTTCTTCCACCAGCCCGCCGATCCGGAAGACCTCCGTCGGCTCGGGTGGTTCGGCCAGGATCTGACTGGGCGCACGAAAGAAATTGATCCCGTCGCGCATCGCATAGCCAATCAACGCCGTCGACAGAACAAGCGCCACGGCAGCTACGGCGATAACCTGTATCCGGCGCTGTTTCTTGAGCGATTTCATGCGTCCTCACGGGAACAGCGGGGCCATCATCAACCCCGTGGTCTCTTCAATATCTAACATCAGGTTGGCGTTTTGCAACGCTTGGCCGCTGCTACCTTTTGTCAGATTATCCAGTGCGCCAATCACGATTGTCCGTCCCGGCAGACGGTCTCCGACGACCCCGATATGGCAGAAGTTGGAGCCCCGCACGTGCCGTGTGCTCGGCATCTCGCCAAAGGGCAGGACCACGATGAACGGCTCATCCGCATAGGCTGCGGCCAATGCGGCATGCACGGCCTCCGGCGCGCCCTTGACATAGCCGGTCGCCAGAATGCCCCGGTTCGCGGGAAGCAGATGCGGGGTGAACTGCACCTTGACCGCACGGCCAGCCAGAGCGCTGAATTCCTGATCGAATTCGCCCAGATGCCGGTGCGTGCCACCGACCGCATAGGCGTGATAGCCTTCGGACAGCTCGGCGTGCAGCAGGTTCTCCTTGAGGCTGCGCCCGGCGCCGGAGACGGCACATTTCAGATCGAGGATAATCTCGTCGAGATCGATCACCCCAGCAGAGATCAGGGGCCGCAGCATGAACTGCCCCGTCGCCGCATTGCAGCCCGTGCCCGCGACAAGCCGTGCTCGCGCAATCTCGTCGCGATAGAACTCGGTGAGGCCATAGACCGCCTCTTTCTGCTGCTCCACCGCAGCATGAGCGTTGCCGTACCATGTCTGATAGGCCTGCGGGTCGCGCAGCCGGAAGTCCGCGCTCAGGTCGACGATCTTCAGATCGCCGGGCAGGCGCGCGATCACCTCCTGGCTGGTCTTATGCGGCAACGCGCAAAAGCACAGATCGATCTTTGCAAAGTCAATCTCATCGATTTGCAAAAGCGCCGGCAAGTCCAGATGCCGCAAATGCGGGAACACCTCGGCGATGCTCTGCCCCGCCTTCGTGTTGGCCCCAAGCGCGGTGAGCGTCATTTGGGGATGCTCGGCAATCAGCCGGATCAGTTCAGCCCCGGTGTAGCCGGAAGCGCCAAGAATGGCGATGGAATAGGTCATGGTTCGTCCGTATCGAAAGAGAAGATGGTGGTTCAGGCGGATTGAAACACGATCTGTCGTCGCAAGAACTGGGTGGCGCGGTCGCTCACCCGCCGCGGATCACCGGTGGTCAGGAAGCACCGCTCGCCCGTGCCCAGCATATCCGGATGCCGATCCAGATAATCGGCGAGGCTGTCGGCCACGAGCGCGGCCTGGCTGAAGACACGGACCTCCTCGCCCAACGCTGCCTGAAAGCTCGACTGCATCAGCGGATAATGTGTGCAGCCGAGGATCGCAGCATCCGGCTCGGGCATCTTGCGCTGCAAGGCCTCGACATGACTGCGCACCAAAGCCTCGGCCAGGATCATGTCACCATCCTCGATCGCATCCACCACCCCGCCGCAGGCCTGCGCCTCCACATCCACGCCAATCGCGCGAAACGCCAGCTCGCGCTGGAAGGCGCGGCTGGCCACTGTGGCGGGTGTTGCAAAGAGTGCCACATGTTTGACGTTGACCTCCCGCGGCGGAGAATTGTCGCCCCATTGCCGTTCGGTCAGCGCTTCGATGAGCGGCACGAAGACACCCAGCACACGCTTGTCGGACGGCACCCAGCTTTCCTGCATCCGCCGCAACGCCGCCGCCGAGGCGGTATTGCAGGCCAGAATGACCAGATTGCAGCCCGCCTCGAAGAGCCGGGTCACCGCCGCACAGGTCAGATCGAAGATGTCATCGGCCGTGCGCACCCCGTAAGGCGCATGGGCACTGTCGGCGAGATAGACAAACGGCAACTCCGGCAGCCGCGCTTCGGCCGCCTGCAAGACGGTCAAGCCGCCCAATCCGCTGTCAAAAATCCCAACTGCCATGCTCAGGCGCCTCTTTCGGGCACCTGTTCAGGATCGGTGCCGCTCCTCGAATTCATACCCCAGGTCAAACCGCTTCTCGGGGTCCGTTGACAGCTCATACGTTGCTTTTCGGAGGAAATCCATCATCGCTTTGCCGTCTTTGGCCAGCGGGTCCAGAATGTCGCGCCCGATCGGCTGGCCGACAACGATGCGCACCGGCGTATCGACGCGTGTCTTGAACTCCTTGATCAGCAGCCCCATGCGCAGGGTGGAGTGCATGTGGCTCGCGATCTGGAACAGCCGGCTGGTGTGTCCATCGAAGTAGAGCGGAACCACATGGGCACGCGATTTTGCAATCATCCGCGCGGTGAAGCTGCGCCAGCCCGGGTCCATGGGCCGCGAAAACGGTCGGGCCGCAGTGCTGACCGTCCCGCCCGGAAACACTCCGATGGCGCCGCCCTGCTCAAGATAGGCCAGCGCCGCCTTCCGCGTTGCAATGTTGAGCGCCAGCGCGTCCTTCGTCTCCTCGAAGCTGATGGGCAGGATGAAGCGGTTCAGATCCTCAGCCTTGCGAAAGACCGAATTCGCCATGATCCGGAAGTCACACCGGCTCTGCCCCAGAATGTGCCCCATCATCAGCCCGTCGAGGATACCGTAGGGGTGATTGGCGATCATGATCAGCGGGCCGTCCCGCGGGATATTGTCAAGAGCGCCGCCCACCACATCGAGGGTCAGCCCGTACCGTTCGACCATGACGTCGAAGAAGCCGCGGCCGGCGGCCACTTCATGCTCATAGCCGCGCGCGCGTTTGATCAGGCGCAGCCGCCCCGTGCTGTTCTCCATCATGCGGATCAGCGCGCGCCCGCCCTTGGTCTGCGCCGAATACGAATAGCTGATATCCCGCGTGATATTGGCGCGTACCATTCAGAGCATGTCCTCTTGCCGCTGCGGCGCAACTCTAGCTTTGGCGGCGCACTATGCCCAGAAGATATGTCAAATATGTGAAGATCACTCCGCAGCGCGCGCGGTCTCGGCCCCACCGGCCCGGATCACCGAGAGCAATTCCTCGCGCCGTTTGGCGGCCTTCGCTTCGTTCTGCTGCTTGACCGGTCCGAAGCCACGGATGTCGAGCGGCAGGGCGGCCAGCGCGACAATCGCGGGACGGGTGGAATCATCCAGCCGCCCCAGCACCTCCTTCATGTCGCGCTCGTATTGTTTGATCAGCGCCCGTTCCATGCGGCGTTCCGTGTTGTACCCGAAGGGATCAAGCGGTGTGCCGCGCAGAACCTTCAGACGGGTCAACAGCCGCAGGGGCCGTTCCAGCCAGGGCCCAAAGGTTCGCTTTTGCGGCCGCCCGTCCGGCCCGGTTTTCGACAACAGCGGCGGGGCGAGGTGGAAGGTCATCTTGAAGTCGCCGTGGAACTCTTCCGCCGCCTTCTCGCGGCTGGTCAGCAAGAGCCGCGCGACTTCATATTCATCCTTGTAAGACAACAGTTTATGATAGCCTTTTAAAGCAGCCGCGCGGACCTCTGGATCAGTGATCTGCTCCAGGAAACTCCGGTACCGTTTGGCAAGCCGGGCGCTCTGGTACGCCTTCAGGTGGTCGGCGCGGAACGCGATCTGCTCGTCCACGGTCTTGGGCAGGCGAACCACCTTGGGCTGGACCAGCGCCGCGGCCTCCTCGGGGTAGAGAACGGCCCAACGTCCGATTTCAAAGGCCCGCAGGTTCCGCTCGACCGCGGCGCCGTTGAGTGTGATCGCTTCGGAAATCGCCTCCAGCGACAGCGGCACCAGACCCCGCTGCCAGGCCGCGCCGAAGATCATCATGTTCGAAAAAATAGAGTCGCCCAGCGTGGCCTTGGCCAGATCGGAGGCATCGAACAGATCCACCCGGTCCTGCAGCCGCGCTTCGAGGGCCAGCGCCAGCCGTTCGCTGGGCAGCTGAAACTCGGTATCGCGGGTGAAGTCGCCGGTGATGATCTCATGGCTGTTCACCACCGCCCCGGTCCGCCCCGCACGCGTCAGCCCAAGCGTCTTTGCCCCGGCCGAGACCACCAGATCGCCGCCAATCAGGGCGTCCGCTTCGCCGGTGGCAACGCGGATTGCACTGATATCACTCGGCTTTTCAGCAAGGCGACAGTGGATGTGTACGGCGCCGCCCTTTTGGGCCAGCCCGGCCATCTCCATCATGCCGGCACCCTTCCCGTCGATATGCGCGGCTTGCGCCATCACGGCCCCGATGGTCACCACACCGGTGCCGCCAACCCCGGTGACGACCACGTTCCACGTCCCGTCGATGGCGGGGAGCTCTGGCTGTGGCAAATCAGGGATATCGAGGCGCGCGGTCGGGTCTTTCCGGACCGTCGCACCTTCAAGTGTCACAAAGGACGGGCAGAAGCCCTTGAGACAGCTGAAATCCTTGTTGCAGGAGGATTGATCGATGGCCCGTTTGCGGCCCAGTTCGGTTTCTTTCGGCACAATCGATACGCAGTTCGACTGCACCCCACAGTCGCCGCAGCCTTCGCAGACATCCGTATTGATGAAAACGCGCTTGTCCGGATCGGGGAACAGCCCGCGCTTGCGCCGCCGCCGCTTCTCGGCCGCGCAGGTCTGAATGTAAACAATCGCCGAGACTCCCGACAACTTTGCAAACTTCTCCTGAACAGTTTGCAAATCTGCCCGTTCATGAACCTCAACACCGGAAAACGCTTTCGGATCAACATCTTCTTTCTCGTCATAGACCACCGCGATATGCGGAACGCCCATCGCCTGCAACTCCTTCACGATCCGCGGCGCATCAAGATCGCCCTCGTTCTGCTGCCCGCCGGTCATGGCCACCGCGTCGTTGTAGAGGATCTTGTAGGTGATGTTGGTGCCCGCGTTCAGCGCCGCACGGATCGCCTGTACGCCGGAGTGATTGTAGGTCCCGTCGCCCAGGTTCTGGAACACGTGATCGCGGGTCGAAAACGGCGCCTCGCCGATCCAGTTCGCCCCCTCGCCACCCATATGGGTAAAGCCGGTGGTCTCGCGGTCCATCCACTGCACCATGTAGTGACAGCCGATGCCGGCATAGGCCCGCGACCCTTCGGGCAGCTTCGTGGAAGAGTTGTGCGGACAGCCCGAGCAGAAGTAGGGCAACCGCGCCGCGATATCCTCGGCATTGTCATTGCGCCGCGCCTCTTCGAGCAGGTGCAAGCCCGCCTTGATCCCATCGGTCTCCCGCCCCTCATCGATCAGGATGCCGCCGAGCTTCTCGGCGATCATGATCGGGTCCAGTGCGCCGCGCGTCGGGAACAGCTCCTCGCGGTGCATAGCCCCCGCGCCACCTTTGTACCAGCCATAGACGCGACGCCCCCGCCGATCGTCGAAAATGGCTTCCTTGATCTGGACCTCGATGAGCTTGCGCTTTTCCTCGACCACCACGATGAGATCGAGCCCCTCAGCCCAGTCGTGAAACCCTTCCATATCCAACGGGAAGGTCTGCCCCACCTTGTAGGTCGTGATCCCGAGCCGCTCCGCCTCGCCCGCGTCGATATTCAGCAGCGCCAGCGCATGTTCGAGGTCGAGCCAGTTCTTGCCCGCCGCCACAAAACCGATCTTGGCACCCGGCTTTCCCCAGACGCGCTTGTCCATCCCGTTGGCATGCGAGAAGGCCTCTGCCGCAAAGCGCTTGTAGTCGATCATGCGCGCTTCCTGGGCGTGCGGCGTGTCGATCAGGCGGATGTTGAGCCCGCCCTCCGGCATTTCGAAGTTCGGCAGTACGAATTGCACCCGCGCCGGATCGGCATCGACCACCGAGGTCGCCTCGACCGTATCCTTCATCGTCTTCAGCCCGACCCAGAGCCCGGAAAACCGCGACAAGGCAAAGCCATAAAGCCCGTAGTCGAGGATTTCCTGCACGCCCGCGGGGCTGACCACCGGCATGTAGGCATCGACCATCGCCCATTCGGATTGGTGCAGTACGGTCGAACTTTCGCCAGTGTGATCGTCGCCCATGGCCATCAGAACACCGCCGTGGGTGGAAGATCCGGCCATATTCGCATGCCGCATCACATCGCCCGAACGGTCGACCCCCGGCCCCTTGCCGTACCAGAGCCCGAAGACGCCATCGAATTTGCCCTCGCCCCGCAATTCCGCCTGCTGGCTGCCCCAGAGTGCGGTCGCGGCCAGATCCTCGTTCAAGCCAGCCTGAAAGGTAATGTCATGTTCCGTCAGTGGTTTGAGTGCCCGCTGCATCTGCAAATCCACCGCCCCCAGCGGCGAGCCACGATAGCCGGTCACCAGCCCGGCGGTGTTCAGCCCCGCGGCCGTGTCCCGGGCCTTTTGCATCAGCATCAGACGCACCAGCGCCTGCGTTCCGTTCAACAGAACCGGGCTTTTGGATAGGTCATAGCGGTCATTGAGTGAGATCTTCTGAGTGCTCATCGGTCGCCTCCCAGCTTTCCCAGTCTTGCATAGATTTAGCCCAATAATAGGTCATGAAAGCTGACCTGTATAGGAAATTTTTGCCGTTTCGTCCTGAATGCGCGCGGCTCCGCTGTATTTCGAAACAATATGTCGCTAGGGAAGGCGCGAAGGTTGGTACAGGGTGTTTCATGGATTGGGATAAGCTTCGAATATTTCACGCGGTGGCTGATGCAGGCTCGCTGACGCACGCCGGCGACAAGCTCAACCTGTCGCAATCGGCGGTGAGTCGTCAGGTGCGCGGGCTCGAAGAGATGCTGAACACCACGCTCTTTCACCGCCACGCGCGCGGGCTCATTCTGACCGAACAGGGCGAGCTTCTGTTCGACGCGACCTCCGCGATGACCAAGCGGCTCGACACCGCCTCGGCCCGCATTCGAGACAGCGAAGAGGAGGTTTTCGGCGAGCTGCGGGTGACCACCACAACCGGCTTCGGCACGCTCTGGCTGGCCCCGCGCCTGCCGAAACTTTACGAGCAATACCCGGACCTTAAGGTGGACCTCATGCTGGAGGAACGGGTGCTCGACCTGCCCATGCGCGAGGCCGATGTGGCCATCCGCATGAAGGAACCGAGCCAGGCCGATCTCATCCGCAAGAAGCTGATGATGATCCGCATGTGCCTCTTCGCGACGCCGGACTACCTTGCCGAGAACGGCACGCCCGTCGAGATCGAAGACATCGAAAGCCACCGGCTCATCTGTCAGAACACAAACAGCGATCAGGTTGGAGCGGGCCGGAACCTGGTGCAGCACCTGATGACCTACGACATCCGCTCAACGCTCACGGTGAATAACTATTTCGGGGTGTTGCAAGGCGTGCTGAACAACCTCGGCATCGGCGTGCTGCCCGACTACGTGACCGAGGATTTCCCCGATCTGGTCCGGGTCATTCCGGATGTCGAATCCGCCGATGTGCCCGTCTTCCTGGCCTACCCCGAAGAGCTGCGTCATTCGCAGCGGGTTGCCGCTTTCAAGGATTTCGTGCAGGACGAGATCATTGCCTACCGCAAACAACTGAGAGACAAGCAGAAAATTTGACCAAATAGTCAGCTATGCATCAAGCGCATATCAGACATGCTGAAACAATTTTGAATCAGCCTTGATCGTGTGCAGTCCGCCTCTTATTTGCTCTCTTGAAGGAGCGGATGCGCTGCATCTTCCTTCATACCTCCCTGTTGGACTTGGCCGAGCTTTGTGCTCGGCCTCTTTTTTCGCGGCTATCAAATGGCGCAAAAGACCGGCGCGGCCTTTGCCCTTTTCCCCGCGCCGCCCTTCCTCTAAAGACACTGGCAATACCTGCCATGGGGGGCCAAATCGAGCGATGACCGAACCTGCCATCACACCAGATCTGATCGCAAATCATGGCCTCAGCCTCGATGAATACGCGCGCATCCTCGAGATCGTGGGCCGGGAGCCGACATTCACCGAGCTGGGCATTTTTTCGGCCATGTGGAACGAGCATTGTTCCTACAAATCCTCCAAGAAGTGGCTGCGCACGCTGCCCACCGAAGGCCCGCAGGTGATCTGCGGTCCCGGTGAGAATGCAGGCGTGGTCGACATCGGCGATGGGCAGGCCGTGGTCTTCAAGATGGAGAGCCACAACCACCCCAGTTACATCGAACCCTACCAGGGCGCGGCCACGGGCGTGGGCGGCATCCTGCGTGACGTCTTCACCATGGGTGCGCGGCCCATCGCGGCGATGAATGCGCTGAGTTTTGGAGAACCGTCGCACCCGAAGACCCGTCAGTTGGTCAACGGTGTGGTCGAGGGCATCGGCGGCTACGGCAACGCCTTCGGGGTGCCCACGGTGGGCGGCGAGGTCCGGTTCGACCCCGCCTACAACGGCAACTGCCTGGTGAACGCCTTCGCCGCGGGCCTCGCCGATGCCGACAAGATCTTCTACTCCGCGGCCTCCGGTGTCGGCATGCCGGTGGTGTATCTTGGCGCCAAAACCGGCCGCGACGGTGTAGGCGGCGCCACCATGGCCTCCGCCGAGTTCGACGAGACCATCGAGGAAAAGCGCCCCACCGTGCAGGTCGGTGACCCTTTCACCGAAAAGCGCCTGATGGAGGCCACGCTGGAGCTGATGGCCACCGGCGCGGTGATCTCGATCCAGGACATGGGCGCAGCCGGCCTCACCTGCTCCGCCGTCGAGATGGGCGACAAGGGCGGCCTTGGCGTCCAGCTCGATCTGGAAAACGTGCCCGTGCGCGAAGAGGCGATGACCGCCTACGAGATGATGCTCTCCGAATCCCAGGAACGCATGCTCATGGTCCTGCGCCCCGAACTTGAAGCAGAAGCCAAGGCCGTCTTCGACAAGTGGGACCTCGATTTCGCCATCGTCGGCGAGACCATAGAAGAAGACCGTTTCCTCATCATGCTGAACGGCGAGGTGAAGGCCGACCTGCCGCTCTCCAAGCTCGCCTCCACCGCCCCCGAATACGACCGCCCGTGGGAGGAAACGCCCAGCCCGACCCCACTCGCAGAGGTGCCGCAGATCGATCCTATCGCAGGTCTGAAATCCCTCCTCTCCAGCCCCAACTACGCCGCCAAGCACTGGGTCTACGAGCAATACGACACGATGGTCATGGCCGATACGGTGCGCACGCCCGGCTTGGGCGCGGGGATCATCCGGGTCCACGGCACAGACAAGGCGCTCGCCTTCACCTCCGACGTGACGCCCCGCTACGTGCTGGCCAACCCGGTTGAGGGGGGCAAACAGGCGGTGGCCGAGGCCTACCGCAACCTCACCGCCGTTGGGGCCACGCCGCTCGCCACGACCGACAACATGAACTTCGGCAACCCCGAAAAGCCGCGCATCATGGGCCAGTTCGTGGGCGCCATCAAGGGTATCGGCGAAGCCGTCGCGGCCCTCGACATGCCCATCGTCTCCGGCAACGTCTCGCTCTACAACGAAACCGATGGTGCGGCGATCCTGCCCACCCCAACCATCGGTGCCGTGGGCCTGATCGCCCACACCGACGACATCATTGGCTTCGACATCCGTCCCGGCCACCTGGCCCTTCTGCTGGGCGCGACCACCGGACACCTCGGCCAATCCGCCCTGCTTGCCGAACATCTCGGCCGGTCGGAGGGCGACGCCCCGCCGGTCGATCTGGCCGAGGAAAAAGCCCATGGCGATTTCATCCGCGCGAACCGCGCAAGCATCGCCGCCTGCACCGATCTTTCCGACGGCGGCCTGGCGCTCGCGGCCTTCGAGATGGCGGAGGCCGCCGGCCTCGGCATCACCCTCACCGCCGACGACACCGCCCAGCTCTTCGGTGAAGACCAGGCCCGCTATCTGATCGCCGCCACGCCCGAGCAGGCCGCAGTTCTCACGACAGCTGCCACCAAGGCGGGCCTCCCGCTGACCGAGGTCGGCACATTCGGCGGCGACGCCGTCACCCTCGGCAGCCGCAGCGCCCCCCTCGCCGAGCTCGCCGAACTCTACCGCACCGCCTTTGCCAAAGCTGTCGCCTGACCGGCCGGTTTTCGGAGCCGCCCTTGCGCAGCTTCGACCGGATAGGCGCGGATGGTGGGATCAAGGAGAATCGCCGAGGGGCCCCGCCCCGGGCGGGGAGACGGCTATTGTCCTTGATCGCAGCGTCCGGGTCTGTCAGGCGCGACGCACAGCAAGGGCCGCGCCGCAACCCGGCTGGTTTTTGGTGAGCCCGCAGCCCCGAACAAAAAATGGAATGCGCGCGCCAGCGCGCTCCGCCGATCAAACCTAACCAGCCAACGCCCGCATCAGCCGGTCTTTCTCACCCATGTCATCCGGGCGCGAGAGCGACACCGCCAGATCCTCCAGCGAGGCAATCGAATGGCCGGCGCGAAAGCTGTCCACATGCGGCAGCATCGCCGCAATCCCACGCGCTTTCGGCGCAAACCCCTCCCAGCGCAGCAAAGGGTTCAGCCATATGAGCCGTCGCGATGAGAGATGCAACCGCTCCATCTGCCGCTCCAGAGCCTCCGGATCGTCCCGGTCGAGCCCGTCGGTGATCAGGAGCACCACCGCGCCCTGCCCCATGACCCGCCGCGACCAGTCGCGGTTGAAGGCGGTCAGGCAATCACCGATCCGCGTGCCCCCTTCCCAGTCCTGCGCCTCCGCCCCCGCCGCCGCCAGCGCCGCATCCACATCGCGGTGCTTCAGATGCCGGGTGATATTCGTCAGCCGGGTCCCGAAGGTGAAGGCATGCACCTTCGCCCAGCCTGCCCCCTTCGCGTTCGCCACCGCATGCAGGAAATGCAGCACAACCCTTGAGTACTGGCTCATGGACCCGGAGATATCGCAGAGCACCACCAGGTTCGGCCAGCGCGGGCGCGGCGCGCGGCGGGCGATCCGATGAAGCTCGCCGCCCTGCCGCATCGCGCCCCGCAAGGTCCGCGCTGCATCCACCCGGCGCCCCAGCGGATCGGCCTGCGCCCGGCGCGACAGGATCGGCGGCACCGGCAGGTTCAGCTTTGCGAGCATCCGCTTGGCCGCCGCCATCTCGGCCGTGCTCATCTGTTCGAAATCGAGGCTGCGCAGCCGCTCTTCGGACGACATCGTGAGGCTCGCGTCGATCTCGATCTCCGTCTCGCCCGTGTCTTCCGCATCGCTATCGCCAAAATCCGGCACTTCGGCCCCGTCGAGCAGCGCCTCCGCCGCCCGCTTCTCCGCCGATTGGGCGCGGCGCTCCTCCTGCACGCCCCGGACCGCCGGGATCATGTAGGACATCATGTGTTCCAGATAACGCGGATCACGCCAGTAGAGCCGGAAGATCTGGCCGAAGACGAGGCGATGCTCTGGCCGGTTCACGAAACACGCATGCAGCGTCCAGTAGAAATCCCGCTTGTCGGTGAAGCCCGCGGCCTCCACCGCCCGGATCGCGTCAACGACGCGGCCCGGCCCGATCGGCAGTCCGGCGCGCCGCAGCGCGCGGGCGAAGTGGGTGATGTTCCCGGCGAGCCGGGGGGTCTCCGGAAGCTCAAGGGCGGGGTATTCAGGCATTGCGTTCATTGGGGCTCTGCCCCGTCGCTGCGCGACTCCCCGGGATATTTTGAGCCAGAAGACGCCTCATGCCACCTCCAGGGTAGCCTTGGCCTGGTCGAGGATTCGTTTGGCCTCCGAGCCCTGCAGCTTCTGGATGTCATCCTGATACTTCAGGATCGCGCCCAGCGTATCGGCGATGACCTCGGGGCTGAGGTTGATCACATCCAGCGCCAGCAGGCATTTCGCCCAGTCGATGGTTTCCGCTACGCCCGGCTTCTTGAAGAGATCCTCGGTCCGCAACTGCTGCACGAAGGCCACGACTTCCCGGCTCAACGCCTCTGCGGCCTCGGGCGCGCGGGCGGCGAGGATCTCCATTTCGCGGTCGAAATCCGGGTAGTCCACCCAGTGATAGAGACAGCGGCGTTTCAGCGCGTCATGCACCTCGCGCGTGCGGTTCGAGGTCAGGATCACCACCGGCGGCTCCGGTGCCTTGATCGTGCCCAGCTCCGGGATCGTGACCTGAAAATCGCTCAGGGCTTCCAGCAAAAATGCCTCGAAAGGTTCATCCGTCCGGTCCAACTCGTCGATCAGCAGCACCGGCGCGCCGTGCTCATCGGGGCGCATCGCCTCCAGCAGGGGCCGCTCGATCAGGTAGTCATCGCTGAAGAGCTCCGCCTGCAGATCCGCGCGCTCGGCCCCGCCCGCTGCCTCGGCCGTGCGAATGGCGACCATCTGGGCCGGGAAGTTCCACTCGTAGACTGCCGTGGCCGCATCCAGCCCTTCGTAGCATTGCAACCGGATGAGCCGCCGGTTCAGCCCAGCCGCTAGCGCCTTGGCGATCTCGGTCTTGCCAACGCCGGCTTCGCCCTCAAGGAACAGGGGCCGCCCCAGCCGCAGCGCCAGAAACACAACCGTGCCCAGCGCCCGGTCACAGACATAGCCCTCTGCCGCCAGCATCTCCTGCACGGCATCAATCGTCTCAACTCCGGACATATGTCCTCCTCTTTGGCTCTGATACCTGCATCCAAAGCCGGTCGGGTCAAGCGCCGATGGGGGGCCTTTTGGTCTACGTTGACGGCATGCGCGCCACCTGCCATGGTCACCGACACGCCGCTGACCGAGGACCGGGTCCCCCATGACTTCCCCGCAGGCCCGCGCCACCGATGGCTGACGCAGCCCCCAAAATCACCGCCGTTCTGACCGTGCGCAACGAGGCCGCCTTCCTGCTGGAATGGTTTGCGCATCACCATGCGGCAGGTGTCAGCGATTTTGTCGTCTGTTCCAACGACTGTGCGGATGGCACCGATGCCATGCTCGATCGTCTGGAGCAGATCGGGTGGCTCGCGCATCTGCGCAACGCGGGGCCTTACGGCAATCGCGGCATCCAGTTCACGGCGCTGAAACTGGCCGACGAACAGCCGCTGGTGAAGGACGCCGACTGGCTCGTGCCGCTCGACATCGACGAATTCGTGACCGTGAAGACGGGCGACAATACCCTGCCCGCCCTCATCGCCGCCCTGCCGGACGCCACAGCGATCACTCTCACCTGGCGGCTCTTCGGCAATGCCGGCGTCACGCACTATTGCGACCAGCTTGTGACCGACCAGTTTACCCGCTGCGCGCCGGAGGTGATCTTCTGGCCCTGGCGCGCGGTGATGTTCAAGACGCTTTACCGAAACGACGGCACCTACGGAAAGCTGGGCGTGCATCGCCCCAAGGCGCCCAACCGCGACCGGCTGGATGGCGCGCAGTGGAGGGACGGCGAGGGCCGCTCCCTCGGTGCCCCCTTCAAGACCCGGCGCGTGTTTTCGGACTACGGCCAGCCGAACTACGGCCTCGTACAGCTCAATCACTATCCGCTGGGCGCGATGGAAAGCTTCGTGCTGAAGGCCGATCGTGGGCGGGCGGTGCATGCGGATGTGCCGCTGGCGATGGACTACTGGGTGGAGCGGAACTTCAACACCGATGAGGATACCTCCATCGCCGCCCTGAAGCCGCGGCGGGACGCGATGCTGGCCGAGTTGAAAGCCGATCAAACGCTGGCCCGTTTGCACACGGAGGCCGTCGCCTGGCGCAAGGCCCGCTTCGAGACGCTGATGCAGCAAGAGCCCATGCGCGCCCTCTTCGCCCGGCTGCTCATGACGCCGCCTTCAGAGCCGATCTCACCCGAGGCCGCAAAGGACTTGACCCGATACGCGCTGCAGGATCGCCAAAATCCAAACAATTAGGGCCAATCAGCTTCATTGTTTCCCAATTCGCCCTCTGAGCCGCCGGTCGATTGCATGGCGGCGCCCGGCGGCCTATGACGTTTTGGTGGGGGAGATGCAGATCACATGAGACGCACGCGTGGATTCTGACCAGACGCCGGGGCATACGCCTTGGGGGGCGTGGATAGACGAAGCAGCGGATCCGCTCGACACCGGGGGGGCCGTGACCCAGCTTGGCGACCGTCACCGCGCCACATTTGTCGACCGCGGCCCAACGCTTCTGGTCTCCTTTGAAAGCGCGCAAAGCGGCCCGCCGCTTGTGCCCAGCGGCCACGCAGAGGGCCCCGATTTGATGCGCCGCTTCGGTTGGTCACATCTGGGTGTGACAAGCGACGGCGACACGTGGTTCCGCGACGAAGCGGTCTTTGCCCATTTCGACGGGCTGACCGATGATGGTTTTTTCGACGCCTTCGATACGATCCTCTTTTACGGGGCCGGCCCCTGCGGCTATGCGGCGGCGGCCTTTTCCGTCGCGGCACCAGGCGCACGCGTGCTGGCCCTGCAGCCCCAGGCAACGCTGGACCCCGGGATCGCCGGCTGGGACACGCGCTTTGCGAAGATGCGCCGCACCAGCTTTGCGGACCGCTACGGCTATGCCCCAGATATGCTGGATGCGGCCGCCGCCGCCTTCGTTGTCTTCGATCCCCGTCAGACCGAAGACGCAATGCATGCCGCGCTCTTCACCCGCCCGAACGCGACGATGCTGCGAGCTCGCCACTTCGGCGGCAGGCTGCACGCCGATTTTCTGCGCATGGGCATCCTCGACCAGCTTATGGTCGCCGCCGCCCGCGACCGTCTCACACGAGCGGAGTTCGGGCGGCTGCTGCGTGCGCGCCGCGATGACATGCCCTACTTGCGCCACCTGCTCAGACAACTCGACCGAGACACGCGCCCGCGCCGGATCGAAATGCTCTGCCGCTCCGTCGTCCGGCGTCACACGGCGCCGCGCTTTGCCCGCCGCTTGGACCAGTTCGCCGAGCCAGCCAGCGCCTGATACTGGTCCTGACTTGCAAGCTGTGCTAGCGCAGGGCCATGAGCCAGAGCCTGACCCTCCGACGCCCCGACGATTGGCACCTGCACCTGCGCGATGGGTCCATGCTGCGCGCGGTGCTGCCCGAAACCACCCGCCACTTCGCCCGCGCGATCATCATGCCCAACCTCGTGCCGCCGGTTGTCACCGCCGCCGATGCCCGCGCCTACCGCGACCGCATCCTGGCCGCGCTGCCCGAGGGCGCCGATTTCACCCCGCTGATGACGCTCTACCTCACCGAAGACACCGACCCCGAGGATGTCGCCGCCGCCCAGGCCTCGGGCCTCGTGCACGCGGTCAAGCTCTATCCCGCGGGGGCCACCACCAATTCCGCGAGCGGGGTGCGGAACTTCGACAAGGTCCGCCCGGTGCTGGAGAAGATGGCCGAGATCGGCCTGCCGCTCTGCGTGCACGGAGAGGTCACGGACGCGGACATCGACATCTTCGACCGCGAGGCCGTTTTCATCGACCGCGTGCTCGACCCCATTCGCCGCGCTACCCCCGGCCTGCGCGTGGTGATGGAACACATCACCACCTCCAACGCCGTGGACTACGCCAGCGCGCAAGACGACACCCTCGGCGCGACGATCACCACGCACCACCTGGTGATCAACCGCAACCACATCCTCGCGGGTGGCATCAAACCACATTATTACTGCCTGCCAGTGGCAAAGCGCGAAACCCACCGGCGCGCCCTGCGCCGGGCCGCCACCTCGGGTGCTGCGCGCGTCTTTCTCGGCACCGACAGCGCCCCGCACACGGATGCGAACAAGCTCCTGCCCTGCGGCTGCGCGGGCTGCTTCACGGCACCCAATACCCTCTCGATCCTCGCGCAGGTCTTCGAAGAGGAAGGCGCCCTCCACCACCTCGAAGCCTTTACCTCTCTGAACGGCCCCGCTTTCTACGGCCTGCCGCCGAACGAGGACACGGTCACCCTCACCAAGACCGGCGCCACCTACCCAACCCAGATCGCCACCGACGACGGCCCCGTCACCGTCTTCGACCCCGGCTTCCCGCTTGACTGGGCGGTGACCTGAGCTTCACCCGTCGACAAATACTCCCGCCGGAGGCATCCGCCCTCTGCCACAAAGGACCCCGAGATGATCCCCAGCAGCTACCCCGACGCCAGTGAAATCGCCCGCCTCACCGCGCGCATGCTGCTGGAAATCAAGGCGGTGCATTTCAACGCGGCCCAGCCCTTCATCCTCGCCTCCGGCCTGCCCAGCCCGACCTATATCGATTGCCGCAAGCTCATCAGCTACCCGCGCATCCGCTCGACGCTCATGGACTTCCTCACCGTCACCGTCATGCGCAACGCGGGCTTCGAGGCCTTCGACAACATCGCAGGCGGCGAAACCGCGGGCATCCCCTTCGCCGCCATGGTGGCCGAGCGCCTCGGGCTGCCCATGACCTATGTGCGCAAGAAGCCCAAGGGCTACGGCCGCGGCGCCCGCATCGAAGGGGATATGTCCGAAGGCCAGCGCGTGCTGTTGGTCGAAGACCTCACCACCGACGGCGGCTCCAAGCTCAGCTTCGTCGATGCGATTCGCGAGACGGGGGCGACCTGCGGGCATACCGCGGTCATCTTCTATTACGGGATTTTCCCGGAAACCGAAAAGACCCTTGGCGATCATGGGGTTGCCCTGCACTCCTTGTGCACCTGGTGGGATGTGCTCGCCGAGGCCCGCGTCGAAGGCGCGTTCGACGCCACAACCCTCGCGGAAGTCGAGGCCTTCCTCAACGACCCACGCGCTTGGCAGGCCGCCCGAAAAAGCGACTGAGCGGCCACTCGATCCTGTATATTCGCGTGCAATCCACCACCACATAGGGTATGTTCTCAGGATAAAAACATATCCACACGTTATACCGTCTTATCCTGATTGCATGTCACAGAGCGGCGCAGGTAAGACCGGTGGCGGGTCAAGGTGGGCGCAGGCATGAACGAAATCACGGCATTCAATCCAACCGGCGTGGACGTGCAGGCGCCCGAGACGATGCCGCACTCCATCGAGGCCGAACAGCAGCTGCTCGGCGCGATCCTGACCAACAATGACGTCTACGATCGCGTGGCCTCTATCATCAATGCGCAACACTTTTATGACCCGGTGCATGCACGCATCTTCGAGATCGCGGCAGCGCGCATTGCCAAGAACAATCTCGCCTCGCCCGTCACCCTCAAGGCCTTCATGGAGGATGACGAGGGGCTGAAGGAGCTCGGTGGCCCCGCTTACCTCGCACGCCTCGCAGGGGCCGCGATCTCCGCCTTCGCCGTGCGCGACTACGCGCAGATGATCTATGATCTCTCGGTGCGGCGCGATCTCATTCAGCTCGGGCGCGAAATCTCCGACAAAGCTGCGAAAGTGGATGTGGCCTCCGAGCCGAAAGAGCAGATCGTCGAGGCCGAACAAGCGCTCTACAATCTCGCGGAACAGGGCAACACAGAAGGCGGATTTCAAAGCTTTCTCAAAGCGGTAACGGACGCTGTTAATGTCGCCAACGCCGCCTATCAGCGCGAGGGAGGGCTCGCGGGTGTCTCCACCGGGCTCATCGACATGGACAAGAAGCTCGGCGGGCTGCACCGGTCCGACCTGCTGATCCTCGCGGGCCGCCCGTCGATGGGTAAAACCTCGTTGGCCACCAATATCGCCTTCAACATCGCGAAGGCCTACAAGAAGGGCGTGCGCCACGATGGCACCGAAGGCGCCGTTCAGGGCGGTGTGGTGGGCTTTTTTTCTCTTGAGATGAGTGCCGAGCAGCTCGCCGCGCGGATCCTGTCAGAGGCAGCAGAAGTGCCCAGCGAACAGATCCGTCGCGGCGATATGACGGAAGGCGAGTTCCGGCGGTTTGTCGAAGCGGCCAAGGCGCTCGAGGCCTGCCCGCTCTACATCGACGACACCCCCTCGATCCCCATCGCCCAGCTCGCCGCCCGCGCACGACGGCTCAAGCGGACCCATGGGCTTGATTTGCTGATCGTCGATTACATCCAGCTTGCCCGCGGGACGTCTGACAACCGGGTGCAGGAAATTGGCGAGATCTCCATGGGGCTCAAAGCCATCGCCAAAGAGCTGGATATCCCGGTGATCGGCCTGTCGCAGCTCTCGCGGCAGGTCGAGAACCGTGAGGACAAACGCCCACAGCTCAGTGACCTGCGCGAATCCGGCTCCATCGAGCAGGATGCGGATGTGGTGATGTTCGTCTTCCGCGAGGAATACTACAAGGAGCGCGAAAAACCCGGCGATCACGACCTCGAAGCCATGGCGAAATGGCAGGAGGAGATGGAACGCCTGCACGGTCGCGCCGAGGTGATCATCGGTAAACAGCGCCATGGCCCCATCGGCACGGTGGATCTCAGCTTCGAAGGCCGCTTCACCCGTTTCGGCAACCTTGTGCAGCCTTGGCAGCAAGGCAGCGAGCGCGACTTCTAGAGCGCAATCACCAGCAGAAGCCGCTTCGGGCACGCAGATCTCAACTGTCCCGCCCGGTCGATAGACCGGGCACCGGTCGTCATAGTCGCGCCAACGGTCCGAGCGACACTGGCGACACCTCCCCTCCCGCCGGAAGGCGATGTAGAGGTCGTAAAGAGCATCACGCTGGCCGTGCTGGAGACCCCGCAAAAGGCACATCTGGTGCAGACGCCCTCCGGGTCGGGCATGCCCTCAGCACTTCACATGCCTGATTGTCTTACCAAAGAACGCCCTGCGCGCAGCGCTCAGGACGCCTCCACTGCGCGCCCGTCCGCGCCGGACCGCCGCGCCCGCGCGCTATCTCGCAGGATTGGCCAGGCCACGACAATCGCCAGCACCAGAAACAGCGTCTCGATCAGGAACACCGTATTGTAGGGCACCTGCGGCGCGTCGCCCACGGGCGTCAGGCCCACGACCAGATCACGCACGATGCCCGCTGTTGCAATCCCCAGGCCGGCCGCGGTCGCCTGAACAGCGCCCCAGGCACCCAGTGACAGGCCAATCCGCTCGGCCGGTGCTGCGCGGATCGCCGCGGTCAGGGTCGCGTGCCCAAAAAGCCCCGCGCCGAGGCCGGTTGCAAAGACACCTGCCAAGAAGGCCGGGACGCCCGCGCCAAAGGAAGACAGGATGATCGCTGCAAACCCCGGCAATCCAATGGCGGCCCCGATGATGGCATAGCGCGCTGGCGCACCGCCGCGCCCCAGCCCACACGCGGCGACCACAAATCCTCCCAACGTGCCCGCCGCCAGAAGGGCCGTCAGCTTCGTGGTGCTGGCGACCGACAGCCCAAGCACCTGCCCGCCGTAAGGCTCCATCAGCACATCGGCCATGCCGAAGCCGAAGGTTCCCAGACCGATCACCACCAGCAGCCGCAGCATTCCGTCCTGCGCCATCAGCTTGGTCCAGGCGTCGGCAAAGCGCACGCGCGGGGCGGCCTTCATGGCCTGCGCGCGCGTGCGGTTCCGCGCCTCCTGTTGCCAAAGTGCTGCGAGGTTGAGGGCGACGGTCACCACCGCAGCCCCTTGAATAACCTGAATGAGCCGCCCCGGCGTGTAGTCCTCGAGCAGCGCGCCGAAGACCAGCGCGCTGACCACCATGCCCAGCAGCAGCATGACATACATGAGCCCGACGACCTTGGGCTGGTCCTCCTCAGCCACAAGGTCCGTGGCCAGGGCCAGCCCCACGGTCTGCACCATATGCACACCTGCGCCGACCAGAAGGAATGACAGCGCCGCCGAGCTATAGCCGACCCAGCGCGGCGCATCCACGGCCTCACCGTATCCCGACAGCACCAAAAGCGCGAAGGGCATGATGGCAAAACCACCAAACTGGTAGAGCGTCCCTTTCCAGATGTATGGCGCGCGCCTGAGCCCCAGCGCAGAGACATGCACGTCTGATTTGAACCCGATGAGCGTGCGCAGCGGCGCAAACATCAGAGGCAGCGCCAGCATCACGGCCACCAGCGTCGCCGGAACAGCGAGCTCCACGATCATCACGCGGTTCAGCGTGCCCACGATGAGCACCAGCGCCATGCCGACGGTGACCTGAAAGAGAGACAGCCGAAGAAGGCGCCGCAACGGCACCTCCTCGGTTGCCACATCCGCAAAGGGCAGATAACGCGGCCCCAGAGCCGCCAGCCTGCGCATCGCAAAGGCGCGATAGTCCAACATATTTCTTCTCCGCCCCAGGCGACCCATCATCGGCCGCACGCACATCCAACGGCGAAAAATCAGACCCGCTGCATCAGATCAGCGGGCCCAAAGCGCTATTGCCTGAGGACGGTCGCGCCCCCGGTACTCGAGGCCGCATGCACCTCCGGCGGCTGTAGGATCGCCTTCACCGGCGTGCCATCCGACAGGATGATGGTTACCTCCTGCGTGCCATCTGCTGCTGGCGCCGCATAGGACACCTTCGCCGTATCGCCATCCTGCAGCATCGTGGCCGAGGCGGTTTCAGCGCCCGAGCCCAGCTCCTTGCCTGACAGGAAATCCGACACCCAGGTCGTATTGCTCAACACGGCCACATGCACCGCGAACGATCCGATCGCCACGGCACTCAGGAAGATCGGCACACCTACGGTCGGTTTCACGACCAGCCACATCTTTGCATTGTTCATGTCGTCTCTCCCTTATCCAAGCCAGGGGGTCGAAAACGCGACCAGGATATGAGCCAGAAGCGCAATCAGGCCGAAGACGCGTGTTCCGTCGATGAGGTAACTATGGACCTCCTCAGCCTCCTCCAGGGTCAGCCCCGTAGGCCAAACCTTGTCTTCTCCGTCCGCCATAATGGGTCCTCCGTTTTGCGTACGTAATACTGGCCAGACCCAAGCTCTGCCTGACCCACTCCAAAACGCGCACCGTAGCGTCAACTGTGTCACATGATATTGACATCTACAAGTGTAAAGTTAGCTTGACACAGCTTGGAGACCGAAATGTGATCAGAGGCTGGGCAAGCCAGTCAAAGATGTGGCGCTGAACGCTGCGCTCGAAAACAGTCGGACGCAGCCTGGAACCGGCGCGCGAGGACATACGACGCCGCCAGAGACCGCGTGAAACAATTGTGATTGGACAGCCTTCGCGAAGTCTGGCGCTATGGGGTCATGCGTCTCCTTTTCGCTTTTCTGCTGCTCTGGCCGACCCTGCTTCGGGCGGATGATCTTGAGGTCGATGTCGAGCTCTTCCTTGCTGTCGATGTCTCGCGCTCCATGTCCCCGGCGGAGTTGGAGATACAGCGCCGCGGCTATGCCGAGGCCATCACCAGCCCGCAGGTGCTCGACGCGATCGCGAACGGCCTTCTGGGTCGCATCGCGGTGACGTACGTGGAATGGGCGGGGGAGTACTCGCAGCGGGTCATCGTGCCCTGGACCCTGCTGAGTACCGAGGAAGAGGCCAAAGCGATCGCACATCAGATCACCGCGCGCTTTGATGCGGGGCTGCGCCGCACGTCGATCTCGGGCGCGCTGCTCTATGCGGCGGGCGATTTCGAGGACAACGGCTTTCACGGCCTGCGGCGGGTGATCGATGTTTCTGGCGACGGGCCGAACAACCAGGGCCGTCCGGTCACCGGTGCCCGCGATGCCGCCCTCGAAGCGGGGTTCATCATCAACGGCCTGCCGCTGATGACCACCGATGCGTTGAGCGAGATCTGGGGCATTCCCGATCTCGACATCTACTACAAGAATTGCGTGATCGGCGGGCCCGGCGCCTTCGTGATCCCGGTGCTCGACTGGGACCAGTTCGCGGGTGCGGTCAAGCGCAAGCTGGTGCTGGAAATCGCAGGGCAGCCTGCACGCGTCCAACCGGCGCAATACAGCCCCCCGCCCGCCTATGATTGCCTGATCGGCGAAAAGATGTGGGAGCAGAACCGGGCCTACTTCGACATTCCATGATCGCTGCGCAAGCCCCTGCCCGGTGGCCAATTTCCACTTGACCCTCGGCTGATCCCTGTCAAAACGCGACAATGGCAACCGCGATCCTTTCCATCGACATGACCGCGCTGGTGGAGAACTGGCACAGCCTGAACACGATGGCGCAGGCGGAAACGGGTGCGGTCGTCAAGGCCGACGCCTATGGGCTTGGGCTGGCCAAGGTCGCCCCGGCGCTGGCCCGCGCGGGCGCCCGCAGCTTCTTTGTCGCCATGGCCGAAGAAGGCGCCGAGCTGCGCAAGATCCTGGGTGAGGGCCCGCAGATCAACGTCTTTTCCGGTCACATGCCCGGCGACACCGCGCTGATCCGGGAGGCACAGCTCACACCGATGCTGAACTCCGTCGACCAGATGCTGGTGCATGTGGAATCGCTGCCCGGCCACCCCTTCGGTCTGCAGCTGGACACCGGAATGAACCGGCTCGGCATGGAGGATGCGGAGTGGCGCGCGCTGCGCGACCTGGCCCTCGATCAGAGCCCGACACTGGTGATGTCGCATCTCGCCTGCGCCGATGAGGCCGATCACGAGATGAACGCGCGCCAGCTTCAGACCTTCCGCGAGATGACCGAGGGCATCGACGTGCCCCGCTCGCTGGCCGCCACGGGCGGCATCCTGCTCGGGTCCGATTATCACTTCGACATGGTGCGCCCCGGCATCGGGCTTTACGGCGGCCTGCCCTTCGTCGATGCGCGCCCGGTGGTGGAGCTGCATATCCCGGTGATCCAGATCCGCGATGTCGCGGTGGGTGAAACGGTTGGCTATGGCAACACCTGGGTCGCCCGCAGCCCCTCGCGCATCGCCACGATTTCGGCCGGCTACGCCGACGGGGTCATCCGCGGCATGGGTCCGAAAGCACAGCTGCATACCGGCGCCTCCGCGGTGCCGGTCGTCGGGCGGATCTCGATGGACATGATCGGCGTCGACGTGACCGGGCTCGCCGAGGAGCCGGAGACGCTCGAGCTCATCGGCAGCCATCAATCGGTGGACACGGTCGCCGGGTTTGCCGATACCATCGGCTATGAAATCCTGACCTCGCTTGGAGGGCGCTACAAGCGCATCTACGTCTGATGAAACCGTTCGCCCTCCTTGGCCGCGCCGTGCTGGCCGCCTTGGCCATGATCGGCCGCATCGCGCTCTTTGCCGTGGATGCGGTCAGCCACATGCTGCGCCCGCCGTTCTATGGCCGGGAGTTTCTGTCCGCGCTGATGAACATCGGCTGGCTGTCGCTGCCGGTGGTGGGCCTGACCGCCGTCTTCACCGGCGGTGCGCTCGCCTTGCAGATCTACGCAGGCGGCTCGCGGTTCAACGCCGAAGCGGTGGTGCCGCAGATCGTCGCCGTGGGCGTGGTGCGCGAGCTGGGCCCGGTGATGGTCGGGCTGATGATCGCCGCCCGCGTCACCTCCTCGATCGCCGCCGAGATCGGCACCATGAAAGTGACCGAGCAGATCGACGCGCTGGTCACCCTCTCCACCCACCCGATGAAATACCTCACCGTGCCGCGCGTGCTCGCGGGCCTGATCGTGGTGCCCGGCCTTGTGGCTGTGGGCGACATCATCGGCGTTTTCGGCGGTTATGCGGTGGCCACCGGCACGCTGGGGTTCAACCCGGCGGCCTACATCCGCAACACCGTCGACTTCCTCGAACCGCTCGACGTGATCTCCTCGCTGACCAAGGGGGCCTTCTTCGGCTTCGCCGCAACCCTGATGGGCTGCTACCACGGTATGCATTCGGGCCGCGGCGCGATGGGCGTGGGCCGTGCGACAAAAACCGCCGTCGAAGGGGCCGCGGTGCTCATCCTCGCCGCGAATTTCGTCCTCACCGGAGTGTTCTTCACCCTATGATCGAGATGAAAGACATCCGCAAATCCTTCGGATCGAACCACGTGCTGCGGGGCCTCAACCTCTCGATCCCCAAGGGGACGTCGATGGTGATCATCGGCGGATCGGGCACGGGCAAATCCATCGCGCTGAAATGTATCCTCGGGCTTGTGCATCAGGACAGCGGCACCATCACCGTCGACGGCAAGGACGCGAGCAAAGGCGACCGCGACGCCTTCCTTGCCCGCTTCGGGATGCTCTTCCAGGGCGGCGCACTCTTTGACAGCCTGCCGGTCTGGCAGAACGTCGCATTCCGCCTGTTGCGCGGCTCGCTCAAGCGCCCGCACGAGGAGGCGCGCGCCATCGCCATCGAAAAGCTCCGCCGCGTGGGGCTGAAAGAGGATGTCGCCGACCGCTTGCCGGCTGAGCTCTCGGGCGGCATGCAAAAGCGGGTTGGCCTCGCCCGCGCTATCGCCGCGGAACCCGAGATCATCTTCTTCGACGAGCCCACCACCGGGCTCGACCCCATTATGTCGGGCGTGATCAACGAACTCATTCGCGAGATCGTGGTGGAAATGGGGGCGACGGCCATGACCATCACCCACGACATGACCTCGGTGCGCGCCATCGCCGACAACATCGCCATGCTGCACGAGGGCGTGATCCAGTGGACCGGCCCGGTGAGCGAAATGGACCAGAGCGGCAACCCTTACCTGGAGCAATTCATCCAAGGCAAGGCTGAAGGTCCTATCGAGGCGGTGCGTTAGATCACCCGGTGAATAGTGTCTGGCGCTGTGCAGCCTGTTGGCGTCAGCGCTGCCGGGTCACCAAGTGTTCGGAGTCGTACTCCGTTTTCGCCGCGTGACTCCCGGAAAATTCGAAACGATTCCCGCCAGGAAGTCGCGCTGTTGACGCTAGGGAAACAGTCCTCGCCTCAAAGTGGCAAGATTCACTAAGAATTGGTTTCTTCTAAAATTTTTCGATGTTTTATGATACCTTGCTATCGCTTACCGGGCAGCTTTCGAGCGGTCAGGTGGCGCTGGTGTTAACGATGATGCGGAAGAGTTGATCCATGCAGACGATGCGACCGACCCTCGTTGCGACCCGGACCGCCCTGCAAGGCGCGGCCCTCACGCTGATCTGTCTTGCCACGCTGGCTGCAACGACCCTGAGTGGGCTTGCGGCGGTGGGTGTCGTGCCCTGGCTCGAACTGCCCTTGATGATCAATGAAACCGCGGTGCCCGACGGCGGGCTCTACCTGCAATTGGCACTGACCGGCCTGCTGCTCTGCCTCTGCGTCTTTTTGCCGACGAACCGCCGCGTCATGCAGCTCGAAAGCGCGCATCACAGCTTCTCGATGCGCATGGAGGATGTCGCGCGTGCCTACGCCACCGTACATGCCGCTGACCGTGCCGGAGCGTTTCAGGCCCCCTCCGAGTTCGACGCTGTGAAGGAGCGCATCACCCATCTGCGCAACCACCCCGACCTCGGCGGGCTGGAGCCCGACATCCTGGAAGTGGCCGCCCAAATGAGCCGGATCAGCGAAGATCTGGCGCAAACCTACTCCGACGAGCGGATGGAGCGCGCCTATGACTTCCTGCGCCAGCGCCAGCAGGAAATCGACAGCTTTCAGGAGCGTCTCGACCACGCCAAGGCGCTGCACGACGACATACGCCAATGGGCCAATCGGCTCGAAGTCGATGAGGATATCGCACGCGCCCAGCTCAATCGCATGGCCGCCGATCTGAACGAACTGTTGCCAGAGCTGGACCTCTCCAGCAGCCGGTCGACCAACAGCCCCACCGCGCCTGACCGCGTTGTGCGCTTGTCGAACGTCGCTGCCGAATAGGCGCGGCGCGGCGGCACCGACGCACCCTCACCCACGGGTCGGGCGCTGCCAGCATCACCAGCCGCCACTGGCGTGGAATTTCAGACGGGCGTCCTAGCTCTGGTTGGCGCCGCGCAGCTGGCGGATGCTTCCCCGAATGGTGCGCCAACGCTGCGCTTCGTCATGATTCCCAGCCTCTTTGGAGGTGCGCTCCCGTTGCGCCGCCTCGAGCTCGGCCTTGTCTCCATGCGCGTGGTACAGTGCACGCGCGATTTCCGCTGTCTTGATCACGTTCATTGATGGTGTCCTCCGCATGTGCAGCACGGTACGCGTCGGAATGTTTTGGTCGCACCGCGCCGGTGACTGACGTCCTGCCCTGTGAGCTTTGCCGCAGCCCGCCTCCTCCCGGGGGTTGCGTTGCAACCAGAGGCAGAATTCACGTGGCAGCGTCGCCTCTGAGTATACATCGTCCGGTGCCGCGAATCAAACCAGCCGCCCGGTCTCGGCCAAGCACTGCCGGCGGGTCAGGTGCTCTCGTCATCCATCGGAGAGGAGGGGGCGGTCACCTCCTGCCGGTCTCTAGACGTTGGCGGGCTGGAGATCACGAGAAAGCGCACCGGGTCCCTGCCAGGGTTGCGCGCCTGATGCGGCGCACCCGGCGGCACCTCAAGCGCCTGCTCGGCGCCGATCTCGAAGACCGTCCCTGCCAATTCCATCTCCAGCAGACCGCTCAGGACAAAAAACAGCTGTCGCGCGCGGGCGTGCCGGTGACGCTGCTCTGCCGTTCCGGGGGGCATCTCCTCAAGCTTGACGGAGAGCTCTGGCCCTTCTGTCAAAGGCCATGCTGTGCAGCCCGCCCCCCAGGAAACCGGCGCCACGGAGCGTATATCCACGATTGCCATATCGACGCACCCATGTGGCCGGAAACAACTTTCGCGACGATGCAGGAACGGCCAAACCCCGGCATTTCGATCCAAATGATTTCAACGCGATACCATTGCCTCGCCAGGATGTCAGTGCAAGCGGTCGAATATCAGTCGGCACGGCGGAGAAAAGGGGTTGAGCGCATCTGCCCGCTGGGTCAAAACGAGGCATGGCAAAATCCCCGTCGTTCTCCTGCTCCGCCTGCGGCAATGTCACGTCAAAATGGGCCGGGCGCTGCGAGGCCTGCGGCGAGTGGAACACCATCTCCGAAGACGCTGGCATCTCGACCGGGCCCGCCAAATCGCTCGGCGCCAGGCGCGGCGCGGCCATCGTTCTGACCGACCTCGCGACCGAAGAGCCGCCACCGCCGCGCACGACCTCGGGCATTGCGGAGCTTGACCGCGTGCTCGGCGGCGGCCTTGTGCCCGCCTCGGCCATCCTCGTGGGCGGCGATCCGGGGATAGGCAAGTCGACCATCCTTTTGCAAGCCGCATCAGCTTTCGCCCGCAGTGGTCTGAAAACTATATATGTTTCCGGCGAAGAAGCCTCGGCGCAGGTGCGTATGCGCGCCCAGCGTCTTGGCCTTGCGGACGCGCCGGTCAAGCTCGCCGCCGAGACCAACCTGCGCGATATTCTGACCACGCTCGAAGCCGAGAAGCCGCAGCTGGCGATCGTGGACTCAATCCAGACCATGTGGGCCGACAATGTCGAGAGCGCCCCCGGCTCGGTGAGCCAGGTCCGCGCGGCCGCCCATGAGCTGACGAATTTTGCCAAACGCAAGGGCATCAGCGTGATCCTCGTGGGTCATGTCACCAAGGAGGGCCAGATCGCCGGCCCCCGTGTCGTTGAGCATATGGTCGACACGGTGCTCTACTTCGAGGGTGAGCGGGGGCATCACTTCCGCATCCTCCGCGCCGTCAAGAACCGCTTCGGACCCGCCGACGAGATCGGTGTTTTCGAAATGACTGGCAAAGGGTTGGCGGAGGTTCTTAATCCGTCTGCACTGTTCCTGAGCGAACGCGGCGAGCCGTCGCCCGGCTCCGTTGTCTTCGCTGGTGTCGAAGGCACGCGGCCGGTTCTCGTTGAGTTCCAGGCCCTCGTCGCTCCCTCGCCGCACGCCCAGGCGCGCCGCACCGTCGTCGGCTGGGACGGCGGGCGGCTCGCGATGATCCTCGCAGTGCTGGAAGCACGCTGTGGCATCCCCTTCGCGGGGCTCGACGTCTACCTCAACGTGGCCGGCGGCATGAAGGTGACCGAACCCGCTGCCGACCTGGCCGTTGCCGCCGCGCTCCTCTCGGCACGGGAGGACGCAGCCTTGCCGGCCGATACGGTGGTTTTCGGCGAAATCAGCCTCTCCGGCGCGCTCAGACCCGCCAGCCAGACGGAAAACAGGTTGAAAGAGGCGCAAAAACTTGGTTTCACCGCTGCCATCGCTCCTGCGGGAGGCAAACCACTCGGCGCACACGGCCTGAGCCTGACAACCATGGGCGATCTGACCGGCTTCGTGGGCGACGTGTTCGGGGCCGGCTGAGCGCAGAAAACAAAGGCGTTGAGGGACTATGGAAGGCTTTACCATCATCGACGGCGTGGTCGCGCTTGTCATCGTTGTCTCGGCGCTGCTGGCCTACGGGCGCGGGTTCGTGCGCGAGATCATGGCCATCGTCGGGTGGATCGCTGCGGCGATCCTGGGCTTTCTCTTCGCGCCGCAGGTCGAACCGTTGGTGCGCGAGATCCCGGTGGTGGGCGAGTTCATCGCCGACAGCTGCGAGCTGTCGATCATCGGCGCCTTCGCCCTCGTCTTCGCCGTGGCCCTCATCGTGGTGTCGCTTTTCACGCCGCTCTTTGCCTCGGTGGTCCAGCGCTCGGCCCTCGGGGCCATCGACCAGGGCTTCGGCTTCGTCTTCGGCGTCGCACGGGGCATCCTGCTCGTCGCCATCGCCTTCTTCGTCTACGAAACCGTCGTGACGGGCGAAAGCTATACCGTGGTCGATGAGAGCCGCTCGGCCGTGGTGTTCGGTCAGGTCTCGGACCGCATCGAGAACTCGGAGCCCGAGCAGGCGCTTGGCTGGGTCACCCAGCAATATGAAACGCTCGTCGGCAACTGCGGCGCCTGATCTTTCGGCAGTTCCCGCACCGCGTGTCGGGACCGTGGCTTCGAGGCGACAATCGGGCCTTGCCTCGTGATAGTTTCGTGACAGGCCGGGTCGGACGCCCTACATACGAAGTGACACAACGAACCGGATTCGGAGCTGCCCCGTTGTCCAAGATCATGCCCCCCGCGCATCCTTTTGACACCTCCTGTCTCGATGATGTCGAGGATGGGGACAAACTCAAAGAGGAATGCGGCATCTTCGGCGTGATCGGTGTGAGCGACGCCTCGAGCTTCGTGGCCCTGGGGCTGCATGCGCTGCAGCACCGCGGACAGGAAGCGGGCGGCATCGTCAGCCACGATCCCGAACAGGGGTTCCAGTCCGCCCGCCGCTTCGGCTATGTGCGCGACAACTTCACCAGCCAGGCGGTCATGGAGACCCTGCCCGGCCCACTTGCCATCGGCCATGTACGCTATTCCACCGCCGGTTCGAAGGGGCAAACGGCGATCCGCGACGTGCAGCCCTTCTTCGGCGAATTCGCCATGGGGGGTGCCGCGATCGCGCATAACGGCAACATCACCAACGCCAATGCGCTGCGGCGCGAGTTGATCGAGCGCGGCTCGATCTTCCAAAGCTCTTCGGACAGCGAGTGCATCATCCACCTGATGGCCCGGTCGCTGCAACGCAACATCCCCGAACGCATGGAAGACGCGCTGCGCCGGGTCGAGGGCGCCTTTTCCGTGGTGGCCATGACCCGGACCAAGCTCATCGGCGTCCGCGATCCGCTGGGCGTCCGGCCGCTTGTTCTGGGCAAGGTCGGCGATGGCTGGGCGCTCAGCTCCGAGACCTGCGCGCTCGACATCATCGGCGCCGAGTTCATCCGCGAGATCAAACCGGGCGAGATGGTGGTAATCACGAAGGACGGCGTCGACAGCCAGTTCCCCTTCCGACCGCAAAAGCCCCGGTTCTGCATCTTCGAGCATGTCTATTTCAGCCGCCCGGACAGCATCCTGGGCGGTCGCTCCGTTTATGAAACGCGCGAGGCGATTGGTCGCGAGTTGGCCAAGGAAGCGCCCGTCGAGGCTGATCTCGTCTGCCCGGTGCCCGACAGCGGCACCCCGGCCGCCATCGGGTATTCCCTCGAATCCGGCATTCCATACGCCATGGGCATCATCCGCAACCAATATATGGGCCGCACCTTCATCGAACCCACCGAGCAGATCCGCAACATGGGGGTGCGTCTCAAGCTCAACGTGAACCGCGCGCTGATCGAAGGCAAACGCGTGATCCTCGTGGATGACAGCGTGGTGCGCGGCACCACCAGCCGCAAGATCAAGGAGATGATCCTTGATGCCGGTGCCAAGGAGGTGCACTTCCGCATCGCCTCCCCGCCCACCGCCTGGCCGTGTTTTTATGGTGTGGACACACCGCAACGTGAAAAGCTGCTGGCTGCGACCATGTCGGAAGAAGAGATGCGCGATCATCTTCAGGTCGACAGCCTGCGCTTCATCTCGCTCGACGGGCTCTATCGTGCCGTGGGCGAAGTCGAGGGGCGCAACAACGCGCAGCCGCAGTATTGCGATGCGTGTTTCTCCGGCGAATACCCGGTGGAGCCTGCGGATCAGATCGAAAGCGGCTTCGAGATGAAGGCGGCAGAGTAGCCGCCTCGTGCCGAAACCTGTCAGCAGAGTGCGCCAGACTGACAGCATGCCGCCCCTGCCCGACGACGTCCATTCCTGCACCCTGCGCTGGCCGGCCCCGGCGCGGGCCCACTTCGACGCCCTGCGCGAGATCGTCTATCGTGTGGCAGATCGCGCGGGGGTCGGCGCCTTGACCGAAACGCTGAAATGGGGCCATCCCGCCTGGCTGCCCGCGCGGCCTCGCATCGGCTCCACCCTGCGGTGTGACTGGCATGAGACCATGCCAGATCGACTGAGCCTCTACGTGCACTGCCAGACCACCCTTGTCGAGACGATGCGAACGCTCTACCCGCGGGCCTTCACCTACGACGGCAGCCGCGCGCTCCACATGCCGCTCGCTCAGCCGATACCCGGCGATGCCGTCGACCACTGCGCCTTTCTGACGCTCACCTACCACCGCAAGACCGCTTGACGCCGCGCCCAATCGCGCTCATCACGCGCCCATGACACAGACCGCCCTCATCACCGGCGCCTCGCACGGCCTCGGCGCCGCCCTCGCCGAAGCGCTTGGCGAAACCCACCATATCATTGCCGTGGCCAAAACCACCGGCGCGCTGGAAGAGCTCGACGACCGCATCAAGGCCAAGGGCGGCAGCGCCACGCTGGCTCCAATGGACATCACCAAGCCCGAAGCCATGGCGACGCTCTGCCGCGGCATCTTCGACCGCTGGGGCCATCTCGATCTATGGCTGCACACCGCGGTCCATGCAGCCCCGCTGGCCCCGACCGATCACATCGATGCCAAGGATTTCTCCAAATCCATCGCCACCAACGTCACCGCCACGAGCACGCTGATCACCTATGTGGGTCCGCTTCTCGGTCAGGCCGGACAGGCCGTCTTCTTCGATCACCCCACCGCGGGCGAGAAGTTCTTCGGCAGCTACGGCGCCACCAAGGCGGCCCAAATCGCCCTGGCGCGCAGCTGGCAGGCCGAGACAGCCAAGACCGGTCCGACCATCCACATCATGACCCCGGACGCGATGCCGACGGCCACCCGCGCCCGGTTCCACCCCGGCGAGGACCGCGGCAGCCTCGCCGACCCGCATGGCCAGGCGGCCTGCATTCTCGCGGAGCTCGCCGCTTCTTCTGGCTAAAAATATCCCCGCCGGAGGCTCCCACCTTGCCGCCTGCACTGCCCTCGCCTATCAAGGCGCAAAGGGACCCACACATGCGTATTCTCATCACCAACGACGACGGCATCAACGCTCCCGGGCTCGAGGTTCTGCACGCCATAGCCGAAGACATCGCAGGGCCGAAAGGTGAGGTTTGGACCGTGGCGCCCGCCTTCGAACAATCGGGCGTCGGGCATTGCATCAGCTACACCCACCCGATGATGATCAGCGAATTCGGCCCGCGCCGCTTTGCCGCCGAAGGCTCACCGGCCGATTGCGTGCTCGCCGGCCTGCATGACGTGATGAAGGACGCGCCGCCCGATCTGGTGCTCTCCGGTGTGAACCGGGGCAACAATTCGGCGGAGAACACGCTCTACTCCGGCACCATAGGCGGGGCGATGGAGGCGGCTTTGCAGGGGCTGCCTGCCATAGCACTGTCGCAATACTACGGCCCCGCAAACGGGCGCGCCGACAACCCCTTCGACGCCGCGGCAGAGCATGGCGCCGATGTGGTGCGCCGCATCCTCGCCTCCACCCCGGAGGAAAACGGCGGCTACCGGCTCTTCTACAACGTGAATTTCCCACCCGTGCTGGCGCGCGATGTGAAGGGCATCCGCCTCTCCACCCAAGGCATGCGCCCCGGAACCGGCTTCTCGACCGAGCCACACACCTCGCCCTCGGGCCGCCGCTTCCTCTGGATCCGCGGCGGCAACCAGCAGATCGCAACGGCACCAGGATCGGATGCCGCCGACAACCTGGAAGGCTATGTCTCCGTGACGCCCATGCGGGCCGACCTGACAGCACATGAGATGATGGACCGGCTCACAGGCATTGCCACATGAGCGACGACGCGGAACGCAAGATGCAGTTCCTCTATGCGCTGCGCTCCAAGGGCGTGACCGACAGCCGCGTGCTCTCGGCGATGGAGGCGATCGACCGGGGCCCCTTCATTCGCGGTATCTTCTCGAACCGGGCCTACGAGGACATGCCGCTGCCCATCGCCTGCGGCCAGACCATCAGCCAGCCCTCGGTCGTGGGCTTGATGACCCAAGCCCTGCACATCAGCCCGCGCGACAAGGTGCTGGAGGTGGGTACGGGCTCGGGCTACCAGGCCGCGATCCTCAGCAGGCTCGCGCGGCGGGTCTATACCATCGACAGGCACAGCCGGCTGGTCCGCGAGGCGCGCGAGCTTTTCGATGAGTTAGGCCTCACCAACATCACAGCGATCACCGGCGACGGCAGCTTCGGCTACCCCGACCAGGCGCCCTTTGATCGCATCATCGTGACAGCGGCCGCCGAAGACCCGCCGGGCACGCTGATGGAGCAACTGAAGACCGGCGGCACCATGGTCGTTCCGGTCGGTCAATCGGATGCGGTGCAGCATTTGATCGTCGTGCGCAAGAAGCCCAGCGGCGTCGAATACGAGGAATTGCGGCAAGTCCGCTTCGTCCCGCTATTGGAAGGCTTGGGAAAGGACACATAAGCTGTTATAAAGGGGTTAACAAAGTGTTGGACAAAACCAATGCATGGCAGTGGCCCGATTGAGGACAAGCAGATGACCCCGATGATCTCGCGCACCCGCGCGCGCCTTTCGCTGACGACGGCAACCGCGATTGTGATGCTCGCGGGCTGTTCCGATCCGCTCGACTTCGACTTGCGCGGCGGGCTCGGTCAGTTCAGTACGGCCAGTGCTGCGACGGGCGTGGTCACCGCCGACCGCCCCCGGCCCGACGACCGCGGCGTGATTTCCTACCCCAACTATCAAGTGGCCGTGGCCGAGCGCGGCGACACCATCCAGAGCGTCGCCACCCGGCTCGGCGTCAGCGCGCCGGAGCTCGCCCGCTTCAACGGGATCGAAGCGGATGTACCGCTGCGCCAGGGCGAGGTCATCGCGCTGCCCAGCCGCGTGGCCGAGCCGTCGCCTGCCACGGGCGCCATCGCCACCGGCCCGATCCAGCCCAGCAATGTGGATATCGGCACGCTGGCGGGCGATGCGATCAACCGGTCGCCTCAGAGTGAGGGCGTGCGCACCGCGGCGCTGCCGCCCGCCACGGCTGCGGCCCCGCAGCCGCAGACCGGCGACGAGCCCACCCGCCACAAGGTCGAGCGCGGCGAGACGGCCTATACGATCGCGCGGCTTTACGACGTGCCGGTAAAGTCGTTGGCCGAGTGGAACGGTCTCGGCCCCGATTTCGCGATCCGCGAAGGTCAGTTCCTGCTGATCCCCGTTGCCAAGCAGGCCGCGCCCGCCCCGGCGGACGCGGTGACCCGGCCCGGTGCAGGCTCGCCCACGCCCACGCCGCCGAGCGCCGAAAAGCCGCTGCCCGAGACCGACCCCGCACCTGCCGTCGAGGCTCCGCCCCCCGTGGACGTGGGCGAACAGACACAAACCGCCTCGGACGCCCGGATGGTCTTCCCGGTCAGCGGTTCAATCATCCGCGAGTATGCCAAGGGCAAGAACGAGGGCATCAACATCAAGGCCGAGGACGGCGCCCCTGTGAAGGCTGCCGATGCAGGCACCGTCGCCGCGATCACCAAGAGCGCCGATGGCATTCCGATCATCGTGGTGCGCCACGACCCGGAACTGCTCACCGTCTATGCCAATGTCACCGATGTCTCGGTGGAGAAGGGCACACAGGTCACGCGGGGCCAGCCCATGGCGAAACTGCGCAGCGGCAACGATGCTTATGTGCATTTCGAGGTGCGCAAGGGCTTCGACAGCGTCGACCCGATGCCCTACCTGCAATAGGCGGCGGCCTCAGGCGCCCAGCGTCACGCCCTTGCGGCCCGCCAGATCGTTGACGTACTGCCAGGCGACCCGGCCCGAGCGCGCTCCGCGCGTGGCTTGCCATTCGATGGCTTCCGCGCGCAGGTCATCCTCGCCGATCTGGATGCCATAGGCATCGCAATAGCCGCGGATCATGGCGAGATACTGATCCTGGTCGCAGGGGTGGAACCCGAGCCACAGCCCGAAGCGGTCCGACAGCGAGACCTTCTCCTCCACGGCCTCGGAGGGGTTGATCGCGCTGCCACGTTCATTCTCGATCATGTCCCGCGGCATCAGGTGCCGCCGGTTCGACGTGGCATAAAGCACCACGTTTTCCGGCCGTCCCTCGATGCCCCCATCGAGTACCGCTTTCAGGCTCTTGTAATGCGCATCGTCATGACCGAAAGAGAGATCATCGCAGAACAGGATGAAGCGGTAGGGTGCGCCGCGCAGCAGGTTCAGCAGCCGCCCGACGGAGGGCAGATCTTCGCGCTGCAGCTCCACGATCCGCAAGGCTTCATGCTTTGCGTGAACATCTCCATGTATAGATTTGACAAGGCTTGATTTTCCCATTCCGCGCGCGCCCCAGAGGAGCGCGTTGTTCGCCGGCAATCCACGGGCAAACTGCTCGGTATTCGCAAGCAGTGTGTCGCGCGCCCGATCCACCCCGATCAACAGCGAGAGATCGACGCGTGCCACCTGCTGGACAGGCTCCAGCCGGTCCGGCTCCACATGCCAGACAAAGGCCGGCGCGGCGGAAAAATCGGGCGCGGCGAGCGGCGCGGGCGCCAGACGCTCCAGCGCCGCCGCGATGCGCTCCATCGGGTCGTGGGTCACTTGGTCCGCTCCTCCGCGAGGTCTTCCGCCTCTTCATCGTCCTCGAACCAGACACCTTCCGCGCGCAGCTTGGCTTCGCGTTTCTTCTCGACCCGTTTCACAAGAAAGATCGACACCTCATAGAGCCCATAGACCACCACGAAGAGAATGATCTGCGTGATCACGTCGGGCGGCGTCACAAGTGCCGCGAGCACCAGGATCGCAACCACCGCATATTTGCGCACATTGCCAAGCCCCTCGGCGCTCACCAGCCCCGCCTTGCCCATCAGGGTCAGCAGCACCGGCAGCTGGAAACACATGCCAAAGGCCACGATGAACTTGATCGTGAGGTTCAGATACTCCTGCGCCGAGCCCTGGAACACCACGCTCAAGCCAGGATTGGTCGCCGGATCGCCGACCACCGCCTCGCCGCCCTCGCCAAACTGCTGGAACCCAAGGAAAAAGTCATAGGCCAGTGGCGTGACGATGTAGAAGGCAAAGGACGCGCCAAGCAGGAACATCACCGGCGAGGCGACGAGGAACGGCAGGAACGCATTCTTTTCGTTCTTGTAGAGCCCCGGCGCCACGAAGCGCCACATCTGATGCGCGATCACCGGGAACGCCAGGATAAACCCGCCCAGCAACGAGACCTTGATCGCCACGAAGAAGCCTTCCTGCGGGCTGATGAAGATCAGGTCGCAGTCCTGCCCGCGGTCGGAGAGCACGGCGCAGAGCGGATCGGTCAGGAAGTTGAAGATCGGTGTCGCGACGGTAAAGCAGATCACCATGCCCACCAGAAACGCCAGCACCGAGCGGATGAGCCGCGTGCGCAGCTCGGCCAGATGCTCGATCAGCGGGGCGGCGCTGTCGTCGATATCGTCGGATGAGCTCATGTTTCACTCTTGGCAGGAGGCTCGGCATCGCGCACAGCTTCGAGCTCGGCGGCCTTGGCTTGCGCCTCTTGCGCCTCTTTCATCTTGCGGTCCGCTGCGGCACGGGCGGTCGCCGCCTGGATCTTCTTGGCGTTCTCAGCCCGTTCCGCGGCCAGCTTGCCGGTTTCGCTGTCCGGATCGAACTTGCCGAGATCGGCGGCCGCGTTTTTCACGCCGTCCATGGCGGAGTTGATCGGATTCGTCGCCGCCTTCAGCCCCTTGGCCACGTCCTTCACGCCCGCCTCGTCGGCGGCGTCGTTCATCGCGCGGCTGAACTCGCGCGCCATGCCCCTGGCCTTGCCCACGAACTGCCCCAGCGAGCGGAACAGCACCGGCAAATCCTTCGGGCCCACAACAATCAGCGCGACGATGCCGATGACCAGCATCTCCGTCCAGCCAATATCGAACATGCGCTAGACCTTGTCTTTTTCGGCCTCGGGGGTCACGTCCTTGGCTTCTTCGGACTTGGCGATTTCGTCCTGGCCTTCGCTGATGCCTTTCTTGAACGAGGTGATGCCCTTGCCCACTTCGCCCATCAGGCTGGAAATCTTGCCGCGTCCGAAGAGCACCAGCACAACGACCGCGATCAACAGAAGGCCAGGAAGGCCGATATTGTTCAACATGATACGTCTCCCATAAGGTCACGCGCCGCATCCGCAGCGCCGTCTGAGACAGCAATACGCAGCCAGCCCGAGTCACAGAAGCCTGAAACCGGTCCGACACCCGTGAATCTGGGACAAATGCACGGAAAATGAAGCCTCGCAAAACTCAACTGACAGGTTTATGTCAGTTGCAGAGTGCTAGACCGGGCCTGTCAAGAACACCAGCAAAGGACAGACATATGACCACGCCCACAGTCGCCGAGATCGTGACCTTCCGCTTGAAGGCGGGCAGCGATCCGCAAGCCTTCGCGGAGGCCGCAGAGGCGATGACTCCGTTCCTGCGCAGCACTGGGGCCATGATCTCGCGCACGCTCAGCGCCGATGCGGACGGTCTCTGGACCGAATTCATCACCTGGACCTCGCGCGACGCCGCGGAGGCGGCCGCGAAGGCGATATTCGACCGCCCCGAAGCCGGGCCTTTCATGGCAATGATCGACCAGACGGATATGTCCATGCGCCATGCAGAGATTTCGCTTTACCTGCCACCGGAGGATCATGCGCCGCACTGACCGCCTCTTTGACATCATCCAGATCCTGCGCGACGGCAAACTGCACCGCGCGCAGGACATTGCCGCGCGGCTGGAGGTCTCCACCCGCACGATCTACCGCGATATGGACACGCTGGTGGCCTCGGGCGTGCCGGTGCAGGGCGAACGCGGCGTGGGCTACATGATCACCGAGGCGATCAGCCTGCCGCCGCTGAACCTCACGGTGGCCGAACTGGAGGCGCTGAACCTCGGCATGGCCATCGTCGCCGAAGCCGCTGACCCCGATCTCAAGGCGGCCGCCCTCAGCCTTGCGGACAAGGTCGACGCGGTGCTGCCCACCCAGACCATCGCCGAGGCCGATCAATGGAAGTTCGCCGTCTACCCCTTTGCGGATGCGGCCCGCGGCTTTGCCCACATGCCCACGCTGCGGGCCGCGATCCGCGCCAAGCAGAAGCTGCGGCTGACCTATACGTCGAAGGAGGCGCGCATGACCACGCGCACGATCCGGCCGCTGCATATGGAGTATTGGGGCCGCATCTGGACGCTCACCGCCTGGTGTGAGCTGCGCGATGCGTTTCGCGTCTTTCGCGTCGATCTGATCGAGACCGCGGAGGCCCTGCCCGAGCTCTTCGTGGACGAACCGGGCAAGACGCTGGCCGACTATACGCCCTGATCGCAGAGGGTATGACGACGGCACGCGCCGTCAGCAGCGCGCCGCACGAATGCAGATTGGTTGAGAGGGGAGATTTGCTGTTTCGGTTCGGGCCGAAACAGCAGTGGGCTCCACCTTGGCGCGACAGTCTCCGCGCCAGGGCATCCTTAGCAGCCGGCGGCGTTGTTTCCGGCCAGACCGCCCGCGACGGCGCCACCCGCCATCAGGATGTCGCGACCTGTGCCGCCACCCAGCTGGCTGCCAACGGCCGCACCGGCCAGTGCACCGGCAACACCTGCACCGACGCACCCGACTTCTCTTTGTTGCTGCGGTGTGTTCGCGCAGGCGGTCAGCAGCGCGGTTGCGGCGACGGCCACTACAATACCAGATTTCTTCATATCACAATCCTTGTTACCTGTCCCATGAGATGACATGGGCTGCACCGGATGTACAACCAGACGGTGACGCACGCA
Source organism: Roseobacter sinensis (assembly GCF_025755255.1). Taxonomy (GTDB): domain Bacteria; phylum Pseudomonadota; class Alphaproteobacteria; order Rhodobacterales; family Rhodobacteraceae; genus Roseobacter; species Roseobacter sinensis. The sequence continues at coordinate 139,633 of NZ_JALIEB010000008.1, forward strand.
AGACACGCCTGCGCGAGTCCGTAGGGCAACAGGCCAACGCCGGCTGTCAGGATCTGAGCCGCCAGCCGGTCTGGGGCGGCAGGAAAGCCTCGACGCTCGCCTGCGCAATCACGATGGGGTCGTCGGTGTCGGTGCCCACGTTCAACCCGCCCTTGACCACACGCACCTCGGCCCGCCCGCGCGGCAGCGTTGCGACCAGAGCGTCCACATCCACCGCCTCGGGCTCTTGCACACCCACGGTCACCTGCACGCGCATCGCCTCATGGGTCAGCCCCACAGCGCCAAAGATCGGCAGCGAGGAATGGCGGAACGCATCCTCGATCGCGCGTTTGGCGGCCTTGGTATAGTCCTGCCCGTGCAGGTCGTTGCCCATGCCCATCTCGATGATCAATCGCTGCTCAGTCACCGCCGCGCTCCATGTCGAAGCCCACGGTCAGCGCCACATTGGCCATGATGGTCGGGTTGCCCTCACCCTCGGGCCGCGCGATGTCGAGCCCGCCGTGATGCACCACGACCTCAGCATGGCCATAGGGAAAGACCTTCAAAACCTCCGTCACATCCACCTGGTCGGGCTGTTGCACGCCGATGTCGACGCGGATCTGCATGTCGGTTTTCTCGAAGCCGAAAAGCTCGGCCAGGTTGATCGAATTGTGCCAGAGCGCGTCCTTCACACCCCGCATCGCCGCCTGCGTATAGTCGCCCCGCCGCAGCGACGTGCCCATTCCGAACTCCACCAGCAATCGCGTCATAGCACTCCTCCTTGGCCCTCAGGCTTGAAAAACAAAACACCTGTCCCGCCGGATCGTCAGCCACATGACCGTGCCCGGTTTCGGCAGAAACACATTCGGCACCGTCGCCCGCAGGACGGCACCGCCGTAATCCATGGCGAACTCCACGAGGCTTTCGTTGCCCATGAAGCGCGCCCGCTGCACCACGCCGCGCGCCGCTGTGCCGTCCGTGGCCGTGGGCTTGGGGCCGACGCCGTTGCGGTCGAAGTCGATGCGCACATGCTGCGGACGAAAGACGATATCCACATCTGTCCCATCGGGCACTCCTGGCGCCAGGAACTGCCCGAACGGCGTCTCGGCCAGCGCCCCCTGCACGCGCGCCTTCAGCACGTTGGTATCCGAGAAGAACGCCACCGCCGCGCGGTCCACAGGCCGGGTATAGACGTTATAGGGCGCGCCGTGCTGCACGATCCGCCCGTCGCGCATGAGCGCGATCTCATCGGCCATGCGCATCGCCTCTTCTGGCTCATGCGTGACCAGCAGCACGGCGGTGTTCTCCTCCTTGAGGATGTTCAGCGTCTCGTCCCGAATGCCGTCGCGCAGCCGGTTGTCGAGGCCGGAAAAAGGCTCGTCCATCAGCATGATCTTCGGCCGCGGCGCGAGGGCACGCGCCAGGGCGACGCGCTGCTGCTCGCCCCCCGAAAGCTGGTGCGGATAGCCGTCGATGAACCGCATGAGATCCACCCGGGCCAGCAGTTCCTCAACCCGCGCGCGCTTCTCGGCCTTCGGGGCCCTCTTGAGGCCAAAGGCCACATTGTCGGCGACGCTCAGATGCGGGAAGAGCGCAAAGTCCTGAAACATCAGCCCGATCTCGCGCCGCTCGGGCGGCAGCCGGAAGACCGTGTCGCAGACGAGATGCCCGTCCACATAGATCTCGCCGCTGTCCTGCATCTCCACGCCCGCGATCATGCGCAGCGTGGTGGATTTCCCGCATCCCGACGGGCCGAGCAGGCAGGTGACCTGCCCGGGCTGGATCGCAAAGCTCACATCATCGACGACCGCGCGCCCGTCAAAGGCGCGGCGCAGGTTTCTGATTTCAAGCCGGGGGGGAGGCGTGGTCACGTGTCGGCCCAAATCCGATCAAATTCATCGGATAAGGGGCTATCAGCCCTTCCGCGCCCCTGCAAGCACTGCCGCGAAGCCGACGCCCAGAACCACGACGCAGATCGCCAGCAGCTGTTCGTATTTGTGCCCCTCGGGCAGCAGCGCGGCTATGGTCGGCCAGCTGCGCGCGAAGTAAGCGAACGCGCCGAGCATCGCAGCACCGTAAGCCAGCAGATAAGACCAGAGCGGCACGTGGCGCCCGCGGATCAGTCCAATCAGCAGCACCGGCGCAAGGAACATCGAGGCCGTCCCGCTGACAGCGACCGCATCGAAGAGGGTCGCATTGCCCCACAGTGTCAGTGCCGCCCCCAGCACCATCACAGCCACCATGACTCCGCGCCCGCCGGCCAAGCTGCGCGCGGCAAGGCCCAGCTCCTCGACCCCCAGACGGGCGGATGAGGCGAGGGCGGAGTCCAATGTGCTGAGCGCGGAGACCAGCAGCGATACAACCAGCAGCACGAAGACCCAGGGCGGAAACATGCCCGCCCAGGTCCCGATGAGTTCGCCTTCGTAGTCAGCTCCGATCAGGCCCGCGTGGATGCCGAAAAACCCAAAGGCGATGATGCAGAGTGTCGAAATCCAGAACGCGTGAAGGAACGAGCGGCGTGTGGTCGCCTCATCCGCGAGGAACCCGCGATCCATCATGACAGGGTCGTGGGCGGGATAGGAGAAGACCTGCAGCGCCGCGACGGCCAGCAGAATCCAGCCGTTGTGGCTGCCGGACACACCCGAGGCCGTCAGCACCGCGCCGAGAGAGAATCCGGGCGAAAGCACCAGTGCACCGAAAGCCAGCATGAGGACCACGAGAAACAGTGTCATCTGCACCACATCGGTGCGCAAAGCCGCACTCAAGCCGCCCCAGGCCGAGTAGGCGAGCCCCAGGACCGACACGATGAGGATGGCCAGCGTGCCGCTGCCTCCCGCCAGCGCATCGAAGATAAGCCCGACCACCAGAAGGTTGGCGAACACCTCCGAGAGCAACCGCAAGCCGATCACCAGATTGTAGGTCCCCTGCCCGGCGGGCCCGAAGCGCGCGCCGAGCCAATCCTGCATCGAACCTGCCCCGTTGCGGCGCAGGTGCGCCACGATCAGTCCGCCGGTCAGGAAAGAGCCGTAATAGGCTGCATAGGCCAGCGTGCCGGCGATCCCGTAGTAGTAGCCGAGGATGGCGGAATTCATCAGCGAGCGGGCGAAAATCCAGGTGGTGACCTGGCTCAGCACCAGCATCCACAGCCCTGGCGCACGGCCCTCCGCGCTCAGCCCGCCGAAGAAGCCGTCAACCGTGGCGCGGCGGGGTGCGGCGAGCAGGCTCACCACCACGACGGCCGCGAAAAGAAGTATCAGAACAGTGGTTTGCATGGATCTCGCCCTTTGGTCCTGTGCTGGACGCAAGGGCTATCGGAGCCGTGGGCCAAGCGCCACCGGCCTGTCGGGAATGTGATGCACCGCGATCAGATCAGCTCGAACCCGGCCTCTGCCCGGTCAACACCATTCACCTGCACCGTGACCCGATGGGCCCCGGGATAAAGCCGGAAGGTGGTCGCATCGCCTTTGAGCTTGTGCACCTTCCGGGCCGCGAACGGTTTGGTGGCCGTGGCCGTTCCCTGCTTGAGCTTGAAGACCTTCTCACCCGCCTTGCCGTCCGGGCGGGCGAAGGTGATGCGATAGTCCACAAGGACGGGCAGCGCCTGGTCGCTGGTGACCGTGCAGCTGAAGACCAACGCCTCGCCGATCGCGACCTCCGCGGTCTCGATGTTCAGCGCGACGGTCACGGGCACCTCCGCATCGAAGCCGAGCGCGGTCATGGCGCCCTTGTGCCCCTGCTTGATCAGCGTGCGCAGCGCGTGGCGCGTGATCCAGTCGAGCTCCTTGGGGGCCTGGCTGCCCTGCGCCTGCCAGGCGGCGAGCTGCGCGAGCACCAGATCGTCATGGGTCTTTGACAGATCATTGAGGTGATTGGCGACCGAGCGGGTGACAAAGCGCGTCGGATCGTCGTGCAGCCGGTCCAGCAGCGGCAACGTCTGATCCGGGGTCAGCACCACCGCCTTGGCCCAGGGCAGCTTGGGCCGCGTGCCCTCGCTGACCAGCCGCCGCACATGGTAATTGCCGTCTTCGGCCCAGAGCGTCAGGTCAGCCAGGGTTTCTTCGGTCCAGCGGTTCAGAAAGGGCCGAATGTAGAACTCCATCGAGAAGCGCTGCGTTGCCTCGTAAAGCAACGCCATCGCCCGGACCCGGTGGTCTTCCAGCCCGTGGCGCACGGCGAGGATACCCGGCACCGCATGGATGAACTGGCCAAAGTCGTCATCCCGCAATGTCGGGTCGAGCCGTGCGGGCATTGCCGCCTCAAGCTGATCCGCCATGGTGGGGAAATCCGTGGCCAGTTGCGCCTCGGCGCAATCGGCCAGCCACTCCATCCGCGCCATGAGCTCGCGCTCGGGAAAGCCTGCGAGGGCCTCCTGCTCGAAGCGCGCCGCATCGAACCCCGGAACGCCCGCGGCAAACTCGCCGGCAAGCTGTGCGACGGTTCGTGCATTGAAGAGATCGTCCTTTAACGAAAACCGCTCCGCCATCGCTCAGATCGTGGCATTCGTGGCGCCGCCATCGCAGAGGATGTTCTGTCCGACGATGAAGCCTGCATGTTGCGAGCAGAGAAACGCGCAGGTCGCGCCGAATTCCTCGGATGTGCCATAGCGCCCTGCGGGGATCGTCGCCGCGCGACGCGCACGCGCCTCTTCCATGCTGATGCCCTCGCGCTCAGCCACCGGACCGTCGAGCGCCTGGGCGCGGTCGGTGGCGTGAATGCCCGGCAGGAGGTTGTTGATGATCACACCTGACCCCGCCACCTGCCGGCTGGTACCCGCCACATAGCCGGTGAGCCCGGTGCGTGCGGCGTTGCTGAGACCCAGCTGCGGGATCGGCGCCTTCACCGACTGGGAGGTGATATTGACGACCCGCCCCCAACTGCGCTCCATCATGCCGGGGACCAGCGCCTTGATCATGGCAATGGGTGCCAGCATGTTCGCATCGAGCGCCTTGATGAAATCCTCGCGGTCCCAATCGTGCCACATGCCCGGCGGCGGACCACCGGCGTTGTTCACCAGGATGTCCGCGTCGCCCGCCGTTGCGAGCACCGCCGCGCGACCCTCTTCTGTGGTGATGTCGGCGGGCACCGTCTCGACCGAGACGCCATGGGCCGTACGGATCGCCTCGGCCGTGCTGTCGAGCGCCTCGGCGCCCCGGGCATTGAGCACAAGATCGCAGCCCGCAGCGGCCAGCGCCTCGGCACAGCCCCGCCCAAGACCTTTTGACGACGCACAAACGACCGCGCGTTTACCTTTAATCCCCAAATCCATGGCATCCTCCTGATATGATTCACGCATGCGTAGCATCGCCGTCCCGGACAAGACCAGCCAAAGACCGCCAAAGTTGACCGGACCGGGACGCAATTCTAGGTTTACCGGTCAAGATATCTCTTTCGAAAGCCCGCCAACCCCGTGTCAGACCCCGCATCCCACCAATTGATCGCCGCGCTTCGGGCGTCGGACATGATCGTTGTTTCGGGCGCGAACGAGGGAGACGCCCTGAGCTTTGCCGCCGACCTCAGCATGGACGACATCTACGAGCTGACAGAAGGCACGGCCTGCAGCAAGCTGGCGCTGCACTGCGATGCAACCGGTGCGTTTCTCATCGCGCCCGACACCGAGCTTGGCCCGCCCGGCGCGTCGGTTCATGTGGATAGCCTGCTGACGTTCATGGCGCAGAACGCTCCTGTGACCGAGGTGCTGATCCTTGTGCAGACCGATGCGCAGGGCCATGCCGAGGATGTCTTTGCCCTGCCTCTCGCGCCGCTGGCGCCGAAGACCGAGTACCAGCTCGTCGGGATTGACCGCACCGAGGCTGTGCACAAGCTTGCGCAGATCGCCAGTGTGTCCTTCACCCGCAGCACGCAAATCACCCTCGGCTCGGGTCGTCAGATGCCCATCGAAGACCTGCATCCCGGCGACGAGGTTCTGACGCGGGACGATGGCGTGCAGCCGATCCGCTGGATCGGTCAGAGCACCCTGCGGGCGGTCGGGGAATTCGCCCCGATCCGGATTACGGCGGGCACGCTCAACAACACGCGGGACCTGGTCGTCAGCCCGGACCACAGGCTGCTGATCTATCAACGCACGGACCGCCTCGGCGCAGGCCGTCCGGAGGTGCTGGTCAAGGCGCGCCATCTGGTGAACGGCACGACAGTGACAGTCGATCAGGGTGGCTTTGTCGATTATTTTCAGCTGCTCTTCGACACCCATCAGATCATCTATGCAGAGGGCATTGCAGCCGAATCGATGCTGCTGGACGGGCGGACCGCGGCCCTGCTGCCGCCCGACCTGCGGACCGCGGACGGTGAGCCGCATCACCGCAGCGACATGACGCGGCTCGAGGTGCAGGAAGAGGTGCTGAAGCGCGCCGATGCCGCCGAGATTCTGCGCCGCGCCTCGCTGCGCTGACGCGCGGGTGGCCTGAAAGCCCACCCCACCTGCCTGCCTCACCCACAGCGCTTGCCGCCGCACGCGCGCGTCGCTATACGCTCGCACATGTTGGACAGCCCCAGAAATCGCCCCGATCTGCCGCCGGAAATCGCACGCCGCCGCACCTTTGCGATCATCAGCCACCCGGATGCGGGCAAGACCACCCTGACCGAGAAGTTCCTGCTCTTCGGCGGGGCGATACAGATGGCCGGACAGGTCCGCGCCAAGGGTGAGGCGCGGCGCACGCGATCGGACTTCATGGCGATGGAGAAGGACCGCGGCATCTCTGTCTCCGCCTCCGCCATGTCCTTCGATTTCAAGGAGTATCGCTTCAACCTAGTCGATACGCCCGGCCACTCGGATTTCTCCGAAGACACCTATCGCACGCTCACGGCTGTCGATGCGGCCGTCATGGTGATCGACGGGGCGAAGGGGGTCGAGAGCCAGACGCAGAAGCTCTTCGAGGTCTGCCGGATGCGCGACCTGCCGATCCTGACCTTCTGCAACAAGATGGACCGCGAAAGCCGCGACGTGTTCGAGATCATCGACGAGATCCAGGAGAACCTCGCCATCGATGTCACCCCGGCGAGCTGGCCCATCGGCATGGGCCGCGACTTCCTGGGCTGCTACGACATCCTGCGCGACCGGCTGGAACTGATGGATCGCGCCGACCGCAACCGTGTCGCTGAAAGCATCGAGATAGCGGGGCTCGACGATCCGAAACTGGCCGAGCACGTGCCTGCCGCCCTTCTGGAGAAGCTGCGCGAGGAGTTGGAGATGGCCCGCGAGTTGCTGCCGCCGCTCGACGTGGCCGCGATGCACGAAGGCTCGCTGACGCCGATCTGGTTCGGCTCGGCCATCAACTCCTTCGGGGTCAAGGAACTGATGGAGGGTATCGCCGCCTACGGACCGCAACCCCAGATCCAGACCGCCGAGCCGCGCCAGATCCTGCCCGAAGAGAGCAAGGTCGCAGGCTTCGTCTTCAAGGTGCAGGCCAATATGGACCCAAAGCACCGCGACCGGGTGGCCTTTGTCCGCCTCGCCTCGGGGCATTTCGAACGCGGCATGAAACTGACCCACGTGCGCTCCAAAAAGCCGATGGCGATCACCAACCCGGTGATGTTCCTCGCCTCCGACCGGGAGTTGGCCGAGGAGGCCTGGGCGGGCGACATCATCGGCATCCCGAACCACGGGCAGCTGCGCATCGGCGATACGCTGACCGAGGGCGAGGCGATCCGGGTGACCGGCATCCCCTCCTTCGCACCAGAGCTTCTGCAGGGCGTACGCGCGGGTGACCCGATGAAGGCAAAGCACCTGGAGAAGGCGCTGATGCAGTTCGCCGAGGAAGGCGCCGCCAAGGTTTTCAAACCGGCCATTGGCTCCGGCTTCGTCGTTGGCGTCGTGGGCCAGCTGCAATTCGAAGTGCTGGCCAGCCGGATCGAGCTGGAATACGGGCTGCCGGTGCGCTTTGAAGCCTCGCAATTCACCTCCGCCCGCTGGGTCAGCGGCCCAAAGCCGGCCGTCGATGCCTTTACCGAGGCCAACAAGCAGCACATCTCGCATGACCACGATGGCGACATCGTCTACCTGACACGCCTGCAATGGGACATCGATCGGGTGGGTCGCGACTATCCCGACGTCACGCTCAGCGCGACCAAGGAAATGATGATCTAGTGCAGACACAGCGGCGGCGCCACAAAACCGCGCAATTGGGCGCTTTCGCAGCCTTATTTTTTCAAGGATTCACCAATAGATAGTATGGTGATTTGACGCTGCGCACACATGTTGCTATGCAGGCCCGCATGTCGCGGCTCAGCGCCGCCAGTTTGGGCCATACGGGCCGACATGAACGCTGCTGCGGGCCAAGACAGTGTCCGCCAAAATCGGACACATATGACCAAATTCTCTGATCTGAATCTGAATCCAAAAGTTCTGAAAGCCATTGCCGAGGCGGGCTACGAAACGCCTACACCGATCCAGGCCGGAGCGATCCCGCCTGCACTCGAGGGCAAGGATGTGCTCGGCATCGCGCAGACCGGCACGGGCAAGACCGCGAGCTTCACGCTGCCCATGATTACCCTGCTGGCCCGTGGCCGCGCCCGGGCGCGCATGCCTCGCAGCCTCGTGCTCTGCCCCACGCGGGAGTTGGCGGCCCAGGTGGCCGAGAACTTCGACACCTATACAAAGCATCTGAAGCTGACCAAGGCGCTGCTCATCGGAGGCGTCTCGTTCAAGGAGCAGGACAAGCTGATCGACAAGGGTGTTGACGTGCTGATCGCCACGCCGGGTCGCCTGCTCGATCACTTCGAGCGCGGTAAGCTGCTGCTGACCGGCGTTCAGATCATGGTGGTGGACGAGGCCGACCGGATGCTCGATATGGGCTTCATCCCGGATATCGAGCGCATCTTCAGCCTCACACCGTTCACGCGGCAGACGCTGTTCTTCTCCGCCACCATGGCGCCCGAGATCGAGCGGATCACCAACACCTTCCTCTCGGCGCCCGAACGCATCGAAGTGGCACGGCAGGCCACCACGGGCGAGAACATCGAACAAGGGGTGGTGATGTTCAAAGGCTCACGCAGGGATCGCGAGCCTTCGGAGAAACGCAAGCTTCTGCGCGCGATCATCGACGCGGAGGGCGAGGCCTGTACCAACGCGATTGTCTTCTGCAACCGCAAGGTCGATGTGGATATCGTCGCGAAATCGCTCAAGAAATACGGCTATGATGCCGCGCCGATCCACGGCGATCTCGATCAGTCGCAACGCACCCGCACCCTGGACGGGTTCCGCGACGGCACCTTGCGCTTTCTCGTGGCCTCCGATGTTGCCGCGCGCGGCCTCGATGTGCCTTCGGTCAGCCATGTGTTCAACTTCGACGTGCCCAGCCACGCGGAGGACTACGTGCACCGGATCGGCCGGACAGGTCGCGCCGGACGAGACGGCAAGGCCGTGATGATCTGCATCCCGCGCGACGAGAAAAACCTGGCCGATATCGAAAGCCTTGTCCAGCGCGAGATACCGCGGCTCGACAACCCGCTGAAGAGCGGCAGCCCCGCCGAAGAGACAAAACCCGAAGGCGAGGCCAAGCCCAAACGCGGGCGCCGCAAGAAGGATGCGGATACACCGCAGACCACCGAGCGCCCGGCGGCCGAAACCCCGGGCAAAACCAACGACGGCCCGAAACGCAGCCGCGGGCGGCGCGGCTCCGGCGGAGGTGGTGCCGGCGAAAAGTCGGACAAGGGTGGCAACAAGGTCGTGGGTCTTGGGGATCACACGCCCGAATTCATCGGCCTCAGCTTCAAGGAACGCAGCGCCGGATAGGACCCGAAGACGGGCTGACCATCTGGCGGTACCCCCGCTTCTTCTGGCCAAAAATATCCTCCCCGAAGGGCCGGGCTGCCACCAGCGCCGCGCCCGCCTCAGCTCAGCCGGCTGACCACAACCGTGACTTCAGGCTTGCGCCCGATCTCATCGAGCGCGGTCTGCCGCACCGTGCGCTTCAACCCCTCGTGCAGCTTGTCGTCGTCACGCAGGGTCTTCGCCCCCGCCCGCGCCAACCATTGCCCGAGATCGGCCTCCAGCACATCGGCCAATGATGCGCGGCTGCTGCCCGTCTCCGGCAGCCCCATCAACTCGCACCAGGGCTCGCCCAGCGGTTCATCTTCGTCATCAAGGATCACGGTGACCACCACATGGCCGTTCAGCGCCATGCGGATTCGGTCCCGCACCACCCCGTCGAGCGCACCGATCTGCACCGTCCCGTCGAGATAGGTGCGGCCCGTCTCGATGTATTCCGCAATCGTCGGCTGGTTGCCGGACAGATCCACCATCATCCCGTTCACCGCCAGCACCCCGGTCATGCCGTTGCGCTCGGCCAGCTTCACATGCTCGCGCAGATGCCGGTGCTCGCCGTGCATGGGGATCACCACCTGCGGCTTCACGATCCCGGTCAGACGCTCCAGATCGGGGCGGTTCGCATGGCCCGAGACGTGATAGAGTCCGGTGCTGTCATCCACCACATCCACACCCTGTTCGGAGAAGGCGTTGATGATGCGGATCACACCTTTTTCGTTGCCGGGGATGGTCTTGGAGGAAAAGAGGAAGAGATCGCCCTCCTTCATCTCGACCCCCTGATACTTGCCGCGCGACAGCTGCGCCGAAGCCGCCCGCCGCTCGCCCTGGCTGCCAGTGACCAGCAGCATCAGGTTCTCGCGCGGGATATCCTTGGCGTCCTCCGGCTGCACGATCCGGGGGAAATCGGATAGCACACCGCTCTCCACCGCGGCCTCGACCATCCGCTTCATCGCCCGCCCCATCAGCACGATGGAACGGCCCGCTCGCTCGCCCGCCTCGGCCAGCGTCTTCACCCGTGCCACGTTCGAGGCAAAGGTTGTCGCCACCACCATGCCCTTGGCCTGCTCCACCAGCTTGGTGATTTCAGGACCGACGCTCGCCTCCGAGCGCCCCGCATGCTGCGAAAACACATTGGTGCTGTCGCAAATCAACGCCTTCACGCCCGGTTTGCTCACCTCCGCCCAGAGCTCCGCATCGAAGGGCTCGCCCACCAGCGGCGTCTCATCCAGCTTGAAATCGCCCGAGTGAATGACCCGCCCATCGGGGCTGTCGATCACCATCGCCGAGCTTTCCGGGATCGAATGGGAAATCGGCAGAAACCCCACCGAGAACGGCCCTGCCGTCAGCTGCTGCGGCCAAGGCGAGACCACCTGCACCGCATCCTCCGGATGGCCCTGCTCTTCCATCTTGCGCTGCGCGATGTTGGCCGTGAAAGGCCGCGCGTAGATCGGCGCGCGCAGCTGATCGTAGGTATGGGCCACGGCCCCGATGTGGTCCTCGTGGGCATGGGTGATGAACACCGCCTCGATCCGGTCGCGCCGCTCCACCAGCCACGAGATATCCGGCAGGATCAGGTCGACACCGGGGCTTGTCTCCATATCCGGAAAGGCCACACCCAGGTCGACGACGATCAACCGCTCCTTGCCAGGTCGGCCGTAGCCGTAGACATAACAGTTCATACCAATTTCACCCGCGCCCCCCAGCGCGAGGTAAATCAATCTCTCATTGCTCATATGTGTTAAGCGGCGTCCTTGTTAAACTCGTGGATCACGGTCAGCCCGTGAATGGTCAGATCATCCTCGAAGGCATCAAAGAGCGCTTCGGACTGCTGGAACAGCGGGGCCAGCCCCCCCGTGGAAATCACCCGCATCTCGCGGGACCGTTCAGCCTTGATGCGGGCACATATCTCACGCACGAGCCCGATGTAACCCCAGAAGACGCCCGACTGCATGCAGGCGACCGTATTGGTGCCCACCACGGCCTGCGGCTTGGAGATATCCACATGCGGCAGGGCCGCCGCCGCCTGATGCAGCGCCTCGAGGCTCAGGTTCACGCCCGGCGCGATCACCCCACCCACATAGGCCCCGTCGCTGGCGACCACGTCAAAGGTGGTCGCTGTGCCAAAGTCCACCACGATCAGGTCGCCGCCATAAAGGTTGTGCCCGGCCACGGTGTTCACCAGCCGGTCAGGGCCCACCTGCGTGCCTTCATCCACCCGCACATCCACCGGCAACAGGCAGTCGGATTTGCCCACCACCAAGGGCCGCGTGTTGAAGTACCGGTCCGCCAGGACCCGCAGGTTGAACACCACGCGCGGGACTGTGGAGGAGATGATCATATCGGTGATCGTCACATCGATGTTCTGCAGCCGCATCAGCGTGCTCAGCCAGACATAATACTGATCCGCCGTGCGCTGCCATTCGGTGGAGGTGCGCCACTGGGCGACGAACTGATCCCCGTCCCAGATCGCGAAGACGGTGTTGGTGTTGCCGCAATCAATCGCCAGAAGCATCGGCCGATCCTCTCAGAAAAACACATCCGCCGCGGCGATGGTGCGCGCACCCTCGGGCGTGCGCAAGACAAGGCTACCATCCGCATCCACATCCTCAAAGGTGCCCGCAACCTCGTCGCGCCCCGTGCGCGCCACGATCCTCTCACCCAGACGCGCCGCCAGAGCCATCCAGGCCGTGCGAATGGGCGCAAATCCATGGGTGGTGAACTGCTGCTCAAGAGGGGCATAGGCGCTGGCCAGCGCATCGAGGAAGGCCTCGGGCGCCACGGTCAGACCCGTCTCACCGCGCAGAGACACCGGCCGCACTGCCCCGGCCTCAACATCATTCGCCCCTGGTGCTGCCTTGAGATTGACGCCGACCCCAATCGCCAGCGGTCCCATCGCACCGCCCTGCCCCGATCCTTCCAGAAGGATGCCGGCCACCTTGCCGCCGCGCAACAGCACATCGTTCGGCCATTTCAACGCGAAGAGATCCGCACGCCCGCAAACCTCCACGAATGCACGGTGCAGCGCCAATGCCATCACGAAAGACCGCAGGGCCGCTACGCCCGGCGGCTCCTTTGGCTGCAGCAGCAAGCTCGCCGCGAAATTCCCCTCAGGCATCGCCCAGGCCCGCCCCCGGCGGCCCCGCGCCGCCGTCTGCCGATGGGCGAGCACCCAGAACGGCACAGGCTCTGTCCCGGCCCGCTGCTGCGCCTCGTCCAAAGTCGATTCCGCCTCGTGCAGGATCACCCGCCCATATCCGTCGGGCCAGGGCATCACGGGTTCTTCTGGCCGGAAATATCCCCCCCGGAGGGTCGCTCCGCCATGCGCTGCACCGGGATCAGTTGACGAGCATGGCCGCAGCCGCAGCGGCCGCCGCCTCGACGCCAAACATATTCGCGATACCCAGCACCATGATCGCCGCCGAGGCCATCAGCAGACCTGACAGAAGCGGTGCACCGCCCCCGTCGACACCCTCTTCCGCCTCGTCGCCGAAATACATGTAGAAGACGATTCGCAGATAATAGTAGGCCCCGATGACCGAGGCGATCACCCCCGCGACGGCGAGCCAGGCGAGCCCGGCTTCATAGGCCGCCCGCAGCACGTAGAACTTGGCGAAGAAGCCTAGCATCGGCGGCACCCCGGCGAGGCTGAAGAGCAGCACCAGCATCGCCAGCGCCTTGCCGGGCTCGCGCTTGGCATACATGTTGAGCGCGCCGATATCCGTGACCGGCTGGCCATCCTTCTCCATCATCAGGATGAAGGCGAAGGTGCCGACATTCATGGTCACATAGATGGCCATGTAGATCAGCATCGCCTGCACACCCAAGACCGTGCCCCCTGCCAGGCCCATCAGCGCATAGCCCATATGGGCGATCGAGGAGAACGCCATCAGCCGCTTGATATTGGTTTGCCCGATCGCCGCCACGGCACCCAGAAACATCGACAACACCGACAGAAGGGCCACGATCTGGCTCCAGTCGCTCACCGCATTGCCAAAGGCATCATGCAGGACGCGCGCAAAGAGCGCCATGGCGGCCACTTTCGGTGCAGTCGCAAAGAATGCCGTGACGGGGGTCGGCGAGCCTTCATAGACATCCGGTGTCCACATGTGGAAGGGCACGGCCGAGACCTTGAAGGCCATCCCCGCCATCAGGAACACCAACCCGAAGAGCAGCCCCAGCGACACCTCCCCCGCCTGTGCCGTCTCGATAATGCCAGAGAACAGCGTGGTGCCCGCATAGCCATAGACCAGCGAGGCGCCATAGAGCAGCAGGCCTGACGAGAGCGCGCCGAGCACAAAGTACTTCAGCCCCGCCTCGGTCGATTTCACGGAATCGCGGCGCAGCGAGGCCACCACGTAGAGTGCCAGAGATTGCAGCTCCAACCCCATGTAGAGCGCCATCAGGTCCGCGGCCGAGACCATCACCATCATTCCGACGGCACTCAGTGCGACGAGCAGCGGGTATTCGAAGCGCAAGAGCCCGCGCGCCTTCATGTAGCCTTCCGACATCACCAGTACGACGGCGGCGGCCAGCAGAATCGTGACCTTGGCAAAGCGCGCAAAGCCGTCGATCATCAGCATCCCGTTGAAGGCGCTCTTGGCGCCCTCGCCGGTCGTGCCGATCCAGGCGGCCATGGCGATCATGACGCCCGCGGTCATCCACACCAGCGTGGAGGCGAGCCCGTCCTTGGTGGTGTAGACCGCCACCAGCAACATCAGCATCGCATAGCAGGCGAGCAGGATTTCCGGCAACACAAGGGTCAGATCAGCGGCAGTCATCGCATCGTCCTCTAGTTCGACGCCAGCTGCGTCGCGGTCTCTGCCGCGGCCAGCGCCGTCTCGTAATTCTCAACCAGATTGGCCACCGCGGGCCCGGTGATATCCAGCACCAGCGCCGGGTAGACACCCAGCAGAAGCGTCATCGCCACCAGCGGCGCAAAGATCCAGCGCTCGCGCGGGCTCATATCGGTGATCGAGCGCAGGCTCTCCTTGATCAGGTCGCCCATGACCACCCGGCGGTAAAGCCAGAGCGCATAGGCCGCCGAGAAAATCACGCCCGTGGTCGCCACCGCCGCCACCCAGGTGTTGACCTGGAAGGTCGCCATCAGCGTCAGGAATTCGCCAACAAACCCGGAGGTGCCCGGCAGCCCCACATTGGCCATGGTGAAGAGCATGAAAATGAGCGCGTAAGCGGGCATCCGGTTCACCAGCCCGCCGTAAGCGTCGATCTCCCGCGTGTGCATCCGGTCGTAGATCACGCCCACGCAGAGGAAGAGCGCGCCGGAGATGAACCCGTGGCTGATCATCTGGAAGATCGCGCCATCAACCCCCTGCTGGTTCGCCGCAAAGATCCCCATCGTCACAAAGCCCATATGCGCGACCGAGGAATAGGCGATCAGCTTCTTCATGTCCTCCTGCACCAGCGCCACCAGCGAGGTGTAGACAATCGCAATGGCGCTCATCCACAAGATCAGCGGCGTCAGCACCTCCGCCCCCACCGGGAACATCGGGATCGAAAACCGCAGGAAGCCGTAGCCGCCCATCTTCAACAGGATCGCGGCCAGCACAACCGAGCCAGCCGTCGGCGCCTGCACATGCGCGTCGGGCAACCACGTGTGCACCGGCCACATGGGCATTTTCACGGCGAAACTTGCAAAGAAAGCGAGGAACAGAAGCGTCTGCAAGCCGCCTACGATGGTCACGCCCGCAATTGAGAAGGTCTCGAAATCGAACTGGTGCCGCAGCAGCTGTTCAATATCCGTGGTGCCCGCTTCAGCGAACATGCCGACCATCGCCACCAGCATCAGCACCGAGCCGAGGAAGGTGTAGAGGAAGAACTTGAAGCTCGCATAGATGCGGTTCGCGCCGCCCCAGATGCCGATGATCAGGAACATCGGGATGAGGCCGGCCTCAAAGAAGAGGTAAAAGAGCACCAGATCCAGCGCCATGAAGACGCCCAGCATCAGGGTCTCCAGCATCAGGAAGGCGATCATGTACTCCTTCACGCGCACCGTCACATTCCATGAGGCGGCGATCACCAGGGGCATCATGAAGGTGGTCAGCATCACGAAGAGCACCGAGATGCCATCGACGCCCATCTTGTACTGCAGGCCCAAAAGCCAGGGCGCCTCTTCCACGAACTGGAAGCCGGTATCGTTCGGGTCGAACTCGGCCAGGATGAATAGCGAGACGAGGAAGGTCATCGTCGTCGCGGCCATCGCCAGCCACTTGGCATTGCGGTTGGCCGCCTCATCGTCGCCGCGCAGGAAGATCAGCAGGATCAGCGCCGCAACCGCCGGGATGAAGGTCACAATGGAAAGCAGGTTATCCATCAATTGGCTCCCCCGGAGAGCGACATCCACGTGACCAGCACCGCGATGCCGATCACCATGGCAAAGGCGTAGGTGAAGATATACCCGGACTGCGCACGGCCCGCGAGGCGGGTGAAGAAGGGGATGATGCCCATGGCGACACCGTTGAGGCTGCCGTCAATCACATCGCCGTCGCCCCGCCGCCAGAAGAAACGGCCGATGGCCTTCGCCGGGCCCACGAAGATCGCGTCGTAAAGCTCATCGAAGTACCATTTGTTCTTGAGGAAGAGGTAGAGAGGCCGCTGGTTCTCGGCCAGACGCTTCGGCAACTCCGGGTTCACGAGGTAGAACCAGATCGCCACGACGAGCCCCAGCACCATCGCGACGAAGGGCGAGAGCTTCACCCAGGTGGGCACGTAGTGCGCCTCGTGCAGCACGGTGTTCTCGGGCGCGATGTAAATGCCAGCGCCGCCGGGTCGATCTTCCATCACATAGTGAAGCTCGGAGGCTTTGGGACTGCGCTCCGCGACCGCGGCCTTGATCTCGTCGCTTGGCTCTTCGTAGTGGCCGCCGAAGAAGGTGATCACCTCGTTCTGCTTGCCGAAGAAGCTCGAATACCAGATCGCCCCGGCGAAGATCGAACCGAGCGCCAGAACGCCCAAGGGCAAGATCATGGTCATTGGGCTTTCATGCGCGTGCTCATGCGTGTGCTTGTCGCCCCTCGGCTCCCCCCAGAAGGTCAGGAACATCAGCCGCCAGGAATAGAAGGAGGTAAACAGCGCTGCGATCACCAGCGCCCAGAAGGCAAAGCCACCGGGGCCCGCCGCATAGGCGCTCTCGATCACCGCATCCTTCGAGGCAAACCCGGCAAACCCGATCCACCCGGTGAGCGGAATGCCCACCCCGGTGATCGCCAGCGTGCCGATCAGCATGGCCCAGAAGGTGTAGGGCAGCTTCTTGCGCAGCCCGCCGTAGTTCATCATGTCCTGCTCATGGTGCATCCCGTGGATGACCGAGCCCGCGCCGAGAAACAACATCGCCTTGAAGAACGCATGGGTGAAAAGGTGGAACATCGCCACCGAATAGGCACCCACGCCTGCGGCCACGAACATATAGCCCAGCTGCGAGCAGGTCGAATAGGCGATCACGCGTTTGATGTCGGTCTGCACCAGCCCCACGGTCGCCGCAAAAAAGGCCGTGGCCGCGCCGAGCACCGTCACGAAGGCCATCGCCTCGGGCGCGAATTCCATCACCGGCGACATGCGGCACACCAGGAAAACGCCCGCCGTCACCATGGTCGCAGCGTGGATAAGTGCCGAGACCGGCGTCGGCCCCTCCATCGCGTCCGGCAACCAGGTGTGCAGCAGAAGCTGCGCCGATTTGCCCATTGCCCCGATGAAGAGCAGGAAGGCCACGAGATTGGCCGCGTTCCATTCGCCCCAGAGGAAGGTGAGCTGCGTCTCCGCCAGATCGGGGGCGGCGGCAAAGATATCGTCGAAATTGATGCTGTCGGTCAGGAAGAACAGCGCGAAGATCCCCAGCGCAAAGCCGAAATCGCCCACGCGGTTGACCACGAAAGCCTTGATCGCGGCGGCATTGGCGGAAGGTTTGCGATAATAGAAGCCGATCAGCAGATAGGAGGCGACGCCGACGCCCTCCCAGCCGAAAAACATCTGCACCAGATTGTCCGCGGTGACCAGCATCAGCATCGCGAAGGTGAAGAAGCTCAGGTAGGCAAAGAAGCGCGGCTTATAGACCTCGCCTTCCCGCCACTGCGGATCGTGATCCATGTAGCCAAAGGAATAGAGGTGCACGAGGCTGGAAACCGTGGTGATCACGATCAGCATGATCGCCGTCAGCCGGTCGAGCCTTATGGCCCAATCCGTGCTGAGCGTGCCACTCTCGATAAACCGCAAGATCTGGATCTGCTCGGTGGTGCCGTCGAAGGTCAGGAACACGACCCAAGACAGGACCGCTGAGACAAAGAGCAGCGAGGTGGAAATCCACAGCGCCGCCGTCTCGCCAAAGATGCGCCAGCCGAAACCGCAGAGCAGCGCGCCAACCAGCGGGGCAAAGAGGATGATGGTTTCCATGATGTCTTAGCCCTTCATCACGTTGACGTCTTCCACGGCGATGGTGCCGCGGTTGCGGAAGAAACAGACCAGGATCGCGAGCCCGATCGCCGCCTCCGCTGCGGCCACGGTCAGCACGAAGAGCGTGAAGACCTGACCAACCAGATCGTCGAGGAAGCTGGAGAAGGCCACCAGATTGATGTTCACCGCCAACAGCATCAGTTCGATGCTCATCAGCAGGATGATGATGTTCTTGCGGTTCAGGAAGAGGCCAAAGATGCCGATGACAAAGAGCGTCGCCGCCACTGTAAGGTAGTGTTCAAGTCCGATCATGTCGCCCCTCCGGGATGCATCCCGCTTGTCTTCCTGATGCCGGGCTTCAGCCCAGCACAAATTCCGTCTTATCGCCGCGCGTCTCCGGGTAGAAGGCCGCGCAGGCGCATGTTTCGCCGTGGCGTGTCTCAATGCGCACATCGCGTGTGAACGCCTTTAGCTCTTCCGCCATCCGCTCCAGCGTCGCAAAAACCCGCGCGCCGGATTCATGCGTTGCAATGACCTTCAGCGCGTCCTCGACCCGATTGAAGGGGAAGCGCGCGTTCATGTTCTCTTCGGCCGCCCGAAAGGTCAGCGCCGCTCCGGGCCCGCAATCCATCACCGTGATGTCAGTGGCCGAGCCTTCCTGAGACCACCAGTCGCGCCACATCACGCGGCCCTCGCCGAGGTCAATATGATCCGCCTCGCCGCCATGGCTGATATGCGTGACGCGGGTGCAGTCCTCGACTGAGAGGGCGTGAAGAGGTGTTGAGACAAGAAGCGCAAAGCCCAAAGCCAACGCCCGGTGGGAACCGCCGGGCAGCGCCCGACCGCCTCCGTCAAACCTGTGGTTTGCCTTTGGCAAAACGGCGGACGCTTCGCGCGACGCCCGCGGTCGGCCGCTGCCCTCGTTTCCAAGCACACCCGGGGGTTTGGTCGAAATCAGCGCTCCCCATGGCGTATTGATAGCTTGCCCCATCGTGTCGTCCTTGCCGGCTTCAGCGCCGGTTGAAATATCCAAAGGCCGCGAGCACCGCGACCGCCATGGCCACCAGAATAGCAATCTGATCACCGTCCATCAGAGGCCCTGCCCCGGTTTCACGTCCTTCAGCTCCATCGCGACAGCCGGGTCGCGCATCATCTGTGCGACCACATCCTGCCGCTTCACATCCGAGCGGTGGCGCAGTGTCAGCACAATGGCCCCGATCATCGCCACCAGCAGGATCAGCCCCGCCAGTTGGAACAGCAGGAAGTACTGATCATAGAGGATCATCCCCAAGGCCTCGGTGTTGTGCCGGTCCACCGGTGTGACCTGCGCGCGGAAGCCTTCAGCCGCGACATTGGCCTCCCAGGACCCAAAGGCTATGACAAACTGCATCAGGATCACCACCCCGATCAGCAGCGCCAGCGGCATGTATTTCGCCATCTCGGCCTTGAGCTCGGCGAAATCCACGTCGAGCATCATCACCACGAAAAGGAACAATACCGCCACCGCGCCCACGTAGACGATGATCAGCAGCATCGCCACGAACTCCGCGCCCAGCAGCACAAAGAGCCCGGCAGAGCTGAGAAACGCGAGGATCAGCCAGAGCACCGAATGCACCGGGTTGCGGCTGATCACGGTGAAGAGCCCGCCGGCGATCACGCTGATCGCGAAGAGATAAAAGGCAAAAACCGTCATTCCTCGTCCTTTCCTTCGTCCAGCACCTGCTGCGCCAGTTCCAGCGCGCGGGTCATCGCAGGCAAACCCGCGAACATCGACATCTGGCCGATGGTCTCGACGATGTGCTGTTCGGTGGCGCCGGCCTCCAGCGCGTGGCGCACCGCCTGCCGGAACGCGATGTCGTTCTGCGCGCCCTGCATGGTCAGCCCCGCCAAGGTCAACAGCATCCGTGTGCGCGCATCGAGCGCGCCTTCGTTCAGCGCATTGCCGAACATCATTTCCATCAGGTCCTTGGGCATGGTGCCCATCATCTTCTCGAAGCCCTTGGGCGTGAAAGCCTCCATCGCCGGGAAGGCCTTGGCCATCTCCTGCGCCTGCGTGAACATTGCCGCGAAGGGATTGGCCCCTTCGAAGGGGTTTTTCGGCTCGCTCATGCGGCCTCCTCCTCGAAGACCTCGAGCGCGGAATTGAGCGCGTTGATCATCGCCGGGAAGCCACCGTAGAGCGCCATCTGGTTGATTACCTCCGCCACCTCGCGCTGGGTCGCGCCTGCGCGCAGGGCGTTTCGGATGTGCACCTTCAACTGCGGCCCGGTCTGACCGCCAAGCGCCGCAAGTGCTGCCACGGTCGCGAGATACCGCGTACGATCGTCTAGCCCTTCGCGTGTGTAGTAGTGCCCGAAGGCCACTTCCATCATGGTGGTCGAAAAGCCCGGCAGGATCGCATCATAGCGCTCTGCCAGCGTCGCCTCGATCCCCGGGTTGGTCGCCTCCGCCATCGCCTTGCCGCGTTGATATGCGTCAGAGTTGGTCATCGGTAGGGCGCATCCAGCTCCAGATTGCGGGCGATCTCGGCCTCCCAGCGCTCGCCATTGGCGAGCAGCTTCTCCTTGTCGTAGTAGAGCTCCTCGCGGGTCTCGGTGGAAAATTCGAAGTTCGGCCCTTCGACAATCGCATCCACCGGGCAGGCTTCCTGGCAGAAGCCGCAGTAGATGCATTTGGTCATGTCGATGTCATACCGCGTGGTCCGGCGCGAGCCATCGTCGCGCGCCTCTGCATCAATTGTGATCGCCTGCGCGGGGCAGATCGCTTCGCAAAGCTTGCAGGCAATGCAGCGTTCCTCGCCGTTCGGATACCGCCGCAGCGCGTGTTCGCCCCGGAACCGCGGGGAAAGCGGCCCCTTCTCATGCGGGTAGTTCACGGTTGCCTTGGGGGCAAAAAAGTACTTCAGCCCCAGTTTCATGCCGACCCAGAAATCCTGCAGCAGGAAATACTTGGCGGCACGGGTGTAGTCGATCTGTGTCATTGAGCAGCCTCCGCTGTTTGCCTCAGTGAGCTTCGGTCTTTGTCAATTGTCTTGTAAAAGTCGCTGAAAAACTCAATCGCTATCGGTGTGTCAGGCTCATACCCAAGCCCTTCCGTGCAGGTCAGCCAATCATCAACCAGTATGAATCGAGTTGCGGTTGTGGAGCTTACTGGTCGGTCTCGGTCCAGATTGTATTTAACCTTAACCATTTCGTCGATGTACTTGTAGATGGCCATGGCGTGTTCTTTGCCTGCATGGGTCTTTGCATCCATGTACATTTCCTGCGCACCCGCCGCCTGCCAGTCGGGCAACGCGTCAAGCCACCGCGTAAATTCAGCTTCGCAGTCCGCGACAGCGCCAGAGCCTTGCATCGCAAAAGAGAAACCGAGGATCGCAGCAGTCACCCTCACCCCCCAATGCCCCAGCGCGCATAAGCGCCCCAGAACCACTCGAATTTGGCTGCAAAGGCCACAAAGACCACCCAGACGAGGCTGAACGGCAGGAAGACTTTCCAGCCCAGCCGCATGAGCTGGTCATAGCGGTAGCGGGGCGTGATCGCCTTCACCATCGCGAAGATGAAGAAGAAGAACGCCATCTTCGCGACCATCCAGAGCGCCCCATCGGGCAGCCCCGGAATGGGCGAGAGCCAACCGCCGAAGAACAAGAGCGAGGTCAGCGCGCACATCAGGAAGATCGCGATGTATTCGCCAGCCATGAAGAGCAGGAAGGGTGTTGAGGAATACTCCACCTGATAGCCCGCCACCAACTCAGACTCCGCCTCGGGCAGATCAAACGGTGGGCGATTGGTCTCGGCCAGACAGCTGATGAAGAACAGGAACACCATCGGGAAATGCGGCAGCCAGTACCAGCTGAAGAAACCATAGGGCCCGTCCTGTGCGGCCACGATGCCGCCAAAGTTCATCGACCCGGTCGAGATGATCACCCCGATGATGATCAGCCCCAGCGACACCTCGTAAGAAATCATCTGCGCGGCGGACCGCAGGCTCCCGAGGAATGGATACTTCGAGTTCGACGCCCAGCCGCCCATGATCACGCCGTAGACCTCCAGCGAGGAGACGGCGAAGACGAAGAGGATGGCGACGTTGATGTCGGACAAAACCCACGTCTCGTTGAAGGGGATCACCGCCCAGGCGATCAGCGCCAGCACGAAAGACGTCATCGGCGCCAGCATGAAGACGGTCTTGTCCGCGCCGGCGGGCACCACGACCTCTTTCACCACATATTTGAGCGCGTCCGCCACGGTCTGCAACAGCCCGAAGGTGCCGACCACATTCGGCCCGCGCCGCATCTGCACTGCAGCCCAGATCTTGCGGTCGCCGTAAACCAAGAACAGCAGCGAGATCATCACAAAGCCAACAACCGCAAGCACTTGCGCCAGTATGATCACGGCAATGCCGCCCGGGGTGGTAAAGAAATCAGCCATAGGTCCTCACACCGTGGGAATGCGTTTTTGCCTGCAGTGCGCGGCGACCGCCGCCGCGTCGATCACCCGGATACCGCGCGGCCGCTCCACCGAGGTGATGTAAACAACATCTGCCGCCCAGACGCCACCCTCTCTGTCGAAATTCGAGCGCACGTATCGCGCATATGGCACAGCATCTTCCTGCATGAAAGACGCCACGGCGCAATCCGCATATTCAAAGACCGTGGCCGCGGTACGCGCCTTGGTCATGCGCGCCTCGACTTGTACGAGATCACCTGCGAGCTGCGTGATCTCGGCGCCCAGATAGTCGGGCACGAAATCCGAGGCCAGCGGCGCCCGTTCCGTGCAGGCCGCCAGCAGAACCGCCGAGGTCAGCACAGCCCCTCTCATTCCGCCGCAAGCGCCTCCTGTCGGCGCGCCTTGGCATTGGCCGAAAGCTCCGCCATCAGCTCGGACGCGCGGGCAATCGGATTGGTCAGATAGAAGTCCGTGACGGCACTGTGGAAGTCGCCGGACCCCAGAGCACCCTTTTCGAGCGCCTGCCACGCGTTTTCCGGCACCTCGTCGATGTCACCCAGATGCGGATGCCGTTTGACCAGTTCCTGGCGCAATTGGCCGAGGCTGTCGAAGGGAAAGCCGAACCCACCCGGGATCGGAATGTTCCGCAGCTGTCCCGCAATCGCCCGGAGGATGGCCCAGTTCGGCTTGGCTTCGCCCGGCGGGAAGCCCGCGCGCGCAGCCAATTGCGGGCGACCTTCGGTGTTCACGAACAGCCCGTCTTCTTCGGTATAGGCCGCGCCCGGCAGGATGATGTCGGCGCGATGCGCCCCCCGGTCGCCGTGGCTGCCCTGGTAGATCACGAAGGGGCCCTCGGCGATGTCGATCTCATCAGCCCCGAGGTTATAGATCACCTCGGCCTGCTGGACCGCCGCCATCCCGTCGGGGTTTGTCGCATCCACGTCCATCGCGCCAACGCGGGAGGCTGCGCTGTGCAGCACCAGAAGCTTGCCGCCGGATTTCTCGCAAATGCCCTGCACCTCGGCGAGCACGGCGGCACCATCCTCACCGGTCAGCGCGCCCTGCCCCACGACCACAACGCAATTCTTGTCGTGCAACTCGGTCATGTCGAGCCCGGCCACATGCGCCAGCGTCGCGCGATCCGTGCCCATATGCTCGTACTCATAGGTCAGATCGACCGCTTCACCGACGACGATCACATCGGCTCCCTTGGTCCAGGCCTTGCGGATGCGCGCATTCAGAACCGGGGCTTCGAGCGCGGGATTTGTCCCGACAAGCAGGATTTTGTCCGCAAACTCAAGGTCCTCAATGGTCGCGGTGCCGACATAGGCCGAGCGGTTGCCGGCGGGCAGCTTCGCCCCATCGGTCCGGCACTCCACAACCCCGCCGAGACCCTCGATCAGCGTCTTCAGCGCGAATGCAGCCTCCACCGGCGCTAGATCGCCCACCATACCGGCCACCTTGCCGCCGGTCAGCGCCTTCGCCGTCGCTTCCAGCGCCTCGGGCCAGGTCGCAGGCCGCAGCTTGCCGTTCTCGCGGATGTAGGGCTTGTCGAGCCGCTGCCGCCGCAGCCCGTCCCAGACAAAGCGCGTCTTGTCCGAGATCCACTCTTCGTTCACGCCGTCGTGGTTGCGCGGCAAAAAGCGCATCACTTCGCGGCCCTTGGTATCGACGCGGATGTTCGACCCCAGCGCATCCATGATGTCGATGCTCTCGGTCTTGGTCAGCTCCCAAGGCCGCGCGGTGAAGGCATAGGGCTTTGAGACCAATGCGCCAACGGGGCACAAGTCAATGATATTGCCTTGCAAATTAGAGTCGAGCGTCTGCCCGAGATAGGAGGTGATCTCCGCATCCTCGCCCCGGCCAGTCTGGCCCATCTGGTGAATGCCCGCCACCTCGGTGGTGAACCGCACGCAGCGGGTGCAGGAGATGCAGCGGGTCATGTGCGTCTCGACCAGCGGGCCCAGATCGAGATCTTCGACAGCGCGTTTCGGCTCGCGATACCGCGAGAAATCCACGCCATAGGCCATCGCCTGGTCCTGCAGGTCGCATTCGCCGCCCTGGTCGCAGATCGGGCAATCGAGCGGGTGGTTGATGAGCAGGAACTCCATCACCCCCTCGCGCGCCTTCTTGACCATGGGCGAGTTGGTCTTGACCACCGGCGGCTGACCCTCCGGCCCCGGCCGCAAGTCCTTCACCTGCATCGCACAGGAGGCGGCGGGTTTGGGTGGCCCGCCCACCACTTCGACCAGACACATGCGGCAGTTCCCCGCAATCGTCAGTCGCTCGTGATAGCAGAACCGCGGAATTTCGATGCCCGCTTCTTCGCAGGCCTGGATCAGCGTCATCGCACCGTCCACCTCGATCTCGGTCCCGTCGATGACAACCTTTCGTAAGTCGCTCATATCACTCGCCTCTCGCTCCGGCCCGCCCGCCTCTTGCAGCGGCGCGCCCTATTCCTCTGCCCGCAGCAGCACGCCCACCGTGCTGTTGCGTGCGATTTCCTCTTTGCCAAGCGCACAATAGCCCGCCTGATCCATCGTCAAATCCTTCGACGCCATGTATTGCTGGGCCCTGGCGCGCAGCCGGTCCTTCTCGACATCCGAGTCCACATGGGCGTCGATCTCCGCCTGAGTATAGCCCATGTCCTTCGCTTGTTGGCTCAAATTCTGCAATGCAGAAAGCGCCGGCAGAATGCGCGCCGAGATCTCCGGGCAGTTCTTGCGGATCTGATCCGCCAGCCCGATTGCGAACAGCCCATCGTCAATGGGCTTTACCTCGCGTAGCGGCGGCTTGGCCAGCCCGACCTGCGGTGCAGCCACAAGCGCCCCAAGCATCAGTGAGACAACGAATTTCCTCATATCCAACCTCCTGCAGGGCACACCGCGCACCCCATCCCCTCAGAGATGGGGGCCGGGGCGGCCGCTATGCAATAGCAGGGATATGACGGGTGGCGGATCACTGCGGACAGGCCCCTTCCAGCGTCAGCGTGTCATTGGCAATCGGCAGCACCTCATCGGCATCATCGGGGCCCACGACCCACTCGATGGCCGAGCTGCCGTATTCGTTCACACAGAAGACAGTCGCCTCATAGCGCGCCGCCTCCCGCGCACCCAGCAGCGAGGCCGAGACCGGCGCTGCCGTCACCTGGAACTTGTGCCGCTCATCGAGATCACTGATGCCCGTTCGATAGAATTGCCCGTCAAAGGCGATGTCCTCCGCCCCGCTGCCACAGGCTGTGAGCAGTCCTGCCATCATCAAAATCGTGTAAACTGGTCTCATCTTTCTACTCCGCCGCGACAGGTGCGCACCGGTTGCCCTGCCACTGGCTTGCTTGCTTCAGGTGCGCCCAGCCAAACGCGTGGTCGCTGTCTCCGTGGGTCTTGAGGTGCTCGAGCCGCGCCAGGGCCTCCTCCAGCGTCGGGCGGTGGTCTTCCGGCACCCACCACATCACGAAATGCATCTCTCCCAGCACCTCGAACCACTCCGCGCGCCGCTGGTAGAATTGCTTGTGGATCGTGCCCCAGACGAATGTCTCGAGCTGCTCGACGCTCTCCCAGACGCTCAGGTTCGGCACGAACCTTGGGTCGCCCCCAATCGCGTTCTCGGTATTGCCCGTGCCCGGCGCGCCCGAGCCTTCCATCATCCAGACAAACCCGGGCATCCGTTTGCCCAAGCCGTTGATCCGGTCGATGTTCGCCATGAACTCTGCCACGCGCGGATCGTCCAGTGGGGCCACCAACCGGCCGACGTTGAGCTCTGCGAGGTGATATCTGCCCATCTCTTCAGACCTGCCTTTCTGTGTCGATCAGGAACCGCGCGACCTTGCTGTTCGCGGCGAGCTCCGCCTTGCCAGCCGCGCAGAAGGTCTCGGGCCTGTCCTCGTCCAGCAGCCAGCGCTGGATATAGGCGCTCTGATCCGCCGAGAGCCGCCGCTGGAACTCGGCATTCTCATCCAGCCCCTTGAAGATCGCGTCCATCTGGTTCGGCGTGATGCCGTCCTCCAGCACCCGTTCCTTCAGATCGCGCAGCATCCGGTCTTCCTCCACCTGGCTGAAGGCGATGGTGTCGCAGTTGTCCGAGATGTAGCCAGCTGCCGAGAGCGGCACGATCTCGTCATATATATAATTCAGCGACGGCCCCCCGCCCTCCGTGGTGCCGAAGATGTCTCCAGGCGTCCCCTGCGGCGCCACGCCCACCGGCCCACAAGCGGCCAGCGCCAGCGTCGCGGCCCCCGTCACGGCCCAACCGGGGCAGGATGGGCGCAGCTGCCTCATGCCGCCGCTCCGCAGGGTCGCCTGGCCCAAACGCCCGAACCGGTCACGATCTCGACCAGAAGCTGGTCCTCCCAATTGAATTGGAGCGCGCCGATGTTGGATTCAGCGAGGTGCATCTTTGAGCTGCGACGAGTCATCTTTGCCCCCCAGACACCTGAGGTTGATATCGAAGGGCGATCGTCCACAGCATCGCGGTCAAAAGAACGGGAGAAAGCACGTTTGCCCAAAAGAACAACAGGCTGCCGCCAGTCCTGCCGAGGTCAGCGACAAAACGGACATCCAGCCCAACTATGTTGAACACCATCATCAGGAAGATCAGCAGTGGTCCCGATGCTGCGAGCACACACATGATCCGCCATGTAAAGCCGCCGCCCGTCCTCATGCCCAATCTCCAAAAGCAAATCGCACAGGAGGTCAGACAAAAATAGGTGAGGGCCAGCCAAGCGAGCATTCAATCACTCCGCCGCCACCGCGCTCACGCGGCCCGTGCGCTTGTGCTTGATGCGGTCCTCGATCTCGTCGCGGAAGTGGCGGATGAGGCCCTGAATGGGCCAGGCCGCTGCGTCGCCGAGGGCGCAGATCGTGTGGCCCTCCACCTGCTTCGTCACGTCGAGCAGCATATCGATCTCCTCGACCTCCGCCTCGCCGGTCACCAGCCGGTCCATCACCCGCATCATCCAGCCGGTGCCCTCGCGGCAGGGCGTGCATTGGCCGCAGGACTCGTGCTTGTAGAACTTCGACAACCGCCAGATCGCCTTGATCACATCGGTCGAGTTGTCCATCACGATCACCGCCGCCGTGCCGAGGCCTGACCGCTGTTCGCGCAGGTAGTCGAAATCCATGATCGCCTCGCGCATGTCCTTGCCCGGAATGCAAGGCACGGAGGAGCCGCCGGGGATCACCGCCTTGAGGTTGTCCCAGCCGCCGCGAATGCCGCCGCAGTGGGTCTCGATCAGCTCCTCGAAGGTGATCGACATGGCCTCTTCGACCACACAGGGGTTGTTCACATGGCCAGAGACCGCAAAGAGTTTCGTCCCTGCGTTGTTCGCCCGGCCAAAGCTCGCGAACCACTCCGGGCCCCGCCGCAGGATCGTTGGCACAACGGCGATGGATTCCACGTTGTTCACCGTGGTCGGGCAGCCATAAAGCCCCGCGCCCGCCGGGAAGGGCGGCTTCATGCGCGGCATGCCCTTCTTGCCCTCAAGACTTTCGAGCAGCGCGGTTTCCTCACCGCAGATATAGGCACCCGCCCCGTGGTGCAGATAGAGATCGAAATCCCAGCCGGAGCCCGCCGCATTCTTGCCGACAAGCCCCGCGTCATAAGCCTCGTCAATCGCGGCCTGTAGCGCCTCCTTCTCACGGATGTACTCGCCACGGATGTAGATGTAGCAGGCATGCGCGCCCATGGCGAAAGATGCGATCAGGCAGCCTTCGACCAGCGTATGCGGGTCGTGCCGCATGATCTCGCGGTCCTTGCAGGTGCCGGGCTCGGATTCATCCGCGTTCACCACCAGATAGGCCGGGCGCCCGTCGCTCTCCTTCGGCATGAAGGACCACTTGAGCCCGGTCGGGAAACCCGCGCCGCCGCGTCCGCGCAAACCAGAGGCCTTCATCTGGTCCACGATCCAGTCGCGGCCCTTCTTGATGATGTCCGCCGTGCCGTCCCAATGGCCGCGCGCCTGCGCCCCCTTCAGCGTGCGGTCATGCATGCCGTAGAGATTGGTAAAGATCCGGTCCTTGTCCTGAAGCATCCGCTTCCCCTCTCACTCGGGCCCGCGCGCGGCCTTGCGCGCGCGCCGTATCTGTAATGACACCACCAGCGCCCAGAAGAGCCCCGCCAATGCCGCAAAATCGAAGAGAAACGCGTAGCGCCCGGGCATGCCCAGCTTCGGCCCCAGCCAGAGCGCCAGCAGCCACAGCCCCATGGTGCCCACGATCACAAGGCTCACCAACCGCCCCTTGGCGGCCAGTGCGCGCTCTTGCGCCTGCCTGTCCTGATCCTGCGCACTCATGATCAGTTCTGCCTTTCCGTCTCTTCCGTGGCGGCCGCGGCCTATCCGCCGCTCGCCAGTTTCTTCGCCTGTCCGACCCAATCGTCCCGTTCGATCCGGCCCTTGAAGCGCAGCCGTTCATCGACCCAGGCGATATCCTCCTTGGTCAGCGCTGCCACTTGATCGAAGTGCCAGATGCCCAGGGAGTTCAGCGTTTCCTCCAGCTTTGGTCCGACACCGCTGATCTTCTTCAGATCATCTGCGCCGCCGTCACGCGGGCCGTCGGTGAAGGTTCCGGGGCGGTCGGTGTCGGAGGTTACAACGGGCGCCACCTTCTTCGCCACTTTCTTGATGCCCTTGGTCTCAGGCTCTTTCTCGTAGGTCCACTCGCCTTTGCGAGCGGCCAGTTCCTCTTCCCCGGCCAGCCGCTTCGACGGCTGCACCTTCGGCGCCTCGCTTGCAGTCGTCGGGGCCGAGGCCGTCGCGGGAGCCGGGGCAGGCTTCGGAGCGGCGGCCACCTCGGCGCCCATGTCAGCCGGGCCGGGCAGTGGCCGGGTCATGATCCAGCTGATGATGGCCCCGAACACGATCCAAACAACAAAGCCCGCAAAGGCGCCTTGCATAAAGCCCCAGTCGCCGAGCACCATCAGCAGCACTGCCGCCAAGACACCACCTGCCAAAGCCACGAGCCAGCTGCCCAGAGCCATCCCGATCATACCTTGATTGTTGTCCATCCCGTCCCTCTTTTCCTGTTGGTCGTCCGTTCAGACTCTCATTCTAACCAGCTTTTGCGCTTTTGGAAATTCAGGTGGCCTTGTCCTCGGCCAGATCACGGGCCTGCTGCACCCAGTTGTCCCGGCTGACACGGCCCTTGAAGCCTTCGAGGTTCTCGTCGACCCAGGCCACTTCCGCCTCGGTCCAGGCCGCGACCTGATCGAAGTGGAAAAACCCCATGGAATGAAGCAGCTTTTCGAGCTTCGGCCCGACGCCCTTGATCTTCTTCAGATCGTCCGGCCGGCCTGCGCGCGCCTCGGTCAGGGTCGCCGGCTTCTCGCCGGTTGGCGCTGTCTCGGCCGACTTGGCCGACGGCTGCGACGGCGTGTTCGCCGCCTTGGCCTGCCACGGCATGACCAGCGGCACCTCGGTCCCGTCGATCCGCTTGACCGTGTCGCCAATGTCGACCGCAAGCTGCACGGACGCGTTGTACTGGGTCTTGCCGCTGTCGTAGTCTGTCAGCGAGGTCAGCCCCTTGAGCGGTTCGGCCGCGTAGCGACCGTTCTGGGGGCCCGGGACCGGCACCTTGCCCGCCGCCAGTTCGTCGATGATCTCCCCCATCCGCTCGGCGGTCAGATCCTCGTAATAATCCTTGCCGATCTGAGCCATCGGCGCGTTCGAGCAGGAGCCGAGGCACTCGACCTCCTCCCAGGAGAAATTCCCGTCCGCCGACAGCGCATGCGGCTCGGGCGCGATCTTCTCCTTGCAGACGGCGACAAGGTCCTCCGCTCCGCAGATCATGCAGGAGGTCGTCCCACAAACCTGAATATGCGCAATTTTCCCAACGGGTTGCAGCTGAAACATAAAGTAGAATGTCGCGACCTCCAGCGCCCGGATATAGCTGAGCCCCAGCATATCCGCGACCGTTTCGATCGCCGGTTTGCTGAGCCACCCCTCCTGCTCTTGCGCGCGCCACAGGAGCGGAATGATCGCCGACGCTTGCCGCCCCTCGGGGTATTTCGTGATCTGCCCCTCGGCCCAAGCGAGGTTGGCGTCGGTGAACGCGAAACTGTCGGGTTGGTCGGGATGAAGTCTGCGGAGCATGTCAGTGTCCTTTGGGTGCCTCACGGCACGTCGATGTCGTCAGAGGCGGTGAACCGCTTCGTGAGGTTTGGCGTTTGTCCAAAGACGCGGGGACGTATCGCAGTGTCCACCGTTCGGACAGATCTCAGGCGCCTCATAGCACTCCGCACCCGGGCCCGGATTGGTCCAATACTTCGGCGTTTCACAGGCCGGCCGCTCTGCCTGCTGCGTCTCGAGCGGTGCGGTCCCATCGGGGCCATCAGCAAACTTCAGGACCAGAGCCAGCGCCACGCAGAGGCCAAGCGCAATCATCCGGCCCGTCATCGGTCAATCTCCCCGAAGACCACGTCCATGGTGCCGATGATGGCCGCCACATCGGCCAGTTGGTGGCCCTTCGAGATATGGTCCATCGCTTGCAGGTGCAGGAACCCCGGCGCGCGCAGCTTGGCGCGGTAGGGCCGGTTGGTGCCATCGGCCACGAGGTAAACGCCGAACTCGCCCTTCGGTGCTTCGACCGCGCAATAGACCTCGCCCTCGGGCACGTGGAAGCCTTCGGTGTAGAGCTTGAAGTGGTGGATCAGCGCTTCCATCGACTGCTTCATATCCTTGCGGCTGGGCGGGGTGATCTTGCCGCGGGCAAGGATGTCGCCCTGCCCCTCCGGCGCGCGCAGCTTTTCGATGGCCTGTAGGATGATGCTGACCGACTGGCGCATCTCCTCCATGCGCACGAGGTAGCGGTCATAGCAATCGCCATTCTTGCCCACGGGGATCTGGAAGTCGAACTCGTCGTAGCACTCATAGGGCTGCGCGCGGCGCAGATCCCAGGCGAGGCCACTGCCCCGCACCATCACGCCGGAGAAGCCGTATTCGAGGATATCCTCTTCGGTCACGATCCCAATATCCGCGTTGCGCTGCTTGAAGATGCGGTTCTCGGTGAGCAGCCCGTCAATATCCGCCATCACCTTCGGGAATTCCTGCGCCCAGGTCTCGATATCGTCGAGCAGTTCGGGC
The DNA here is from genome assembly GCF_025755255.1 of Roseobacter sinensis. Lineage (GTDB taxonomy): Bacteria > Pseudomonadota > Alphaproteobacteria > Rhodobacterales > Rhodobacteraceae > Roseobacter > Roseobacter sinensis. The sequence goes on from NZ_JALIEB010000008.1 coordinate 171,314, forward strand.
GTCAGGTCCTGATGCACCCCACCGGGGCGGAAATAGGCCGCGTGCAACCGCGCGCCGCAGGCGCGTTCATAGAAGATCATCAGCTTTTCGCGCTCTTCGAACCCCCAGAGCGGCGGGGTCAGCGCGCCCACGTCCATCGCCTGCGTGGTCACGTTCAGCAGGTGGTTGAGCACCCGCCCGATCTCGCAGAAGAGCACGCGGATGAGGGAGGCGCGGCGCGGCACCTCCACGCCGGTGAGCTTCTCGATGGCCAGACACCAGGCATGCTCCTGGTTCATCGGCGCCACATAGTCGAGCCGGTCGAAATAGGGCAGGTTCTGCAGGTAGGTCCGGCTCTCCATCAGCTTTTCAGTGCCGCGATGCAGGAGGCCAATGTGCGGGTCACAGCGCTCCACGATCTCGCCGTCCAGCTCCAGCACCAGCCGCAAAACTCCATGCGCCGCAGGGTGTTGCGGCCCGAAATTGATGTTGAAGTTGCGGATCTTCTGTTCACCCGTGAGGGCGTCGTCGAATTTGGAGCCGTCCATCATGCGCGTTCCTCCGTTGTTTGAACCGGATCACGAAATGCAAAAATCCAACAGAATATGAAAACAAAAGCCGGATTGACTGCCGGAATCGCCCACCACTTTGACATTCCGAATTTCGGCAACAGCATCCATATGGGCGTCGCAAATACTGCCGCCATTATGAACACTAGAACTACCGAAGGAAGCCCGAGGTCAAATCCCATCACCGCTTCTCCAGTTCTTGCAGCTTCAGACCCATCCACCACAGCAGGGCAATCGTGCCCAGCGGGATCAGGCAGGCCGCGGCCCAGTATTTGTTGATGCCGAAGAACGGCAGCAGCTTGACCATCGGGATGGCCGTGAGCGCCGACAGGACCAGCCACCAGAAGCCACCCATCTACTTGGCCTCCGCTTTCTCGTCCGCCTTGTCATCGCCGGGCAGGATGTACTCCGCCCCCTCCCAGGGGCTCATGAAGTCGAACTGCCGGTATTCCTGCACCAGGCTCACCGGCTCGTAGACCACACGCTTCTGCGCCTCGTCATATCGCACCTCGGTGTAGCCCGTGGTCGGGAAGTCCTTGCGCAGCGGATAGCCGCGGAAGCCGTAATCCGTGAGGATGCGCCGCAAATCCGGGTGGCCGGAGAAGAGGATGCCGAACATGTCGAAGACCTCACGCTCGAACCAGTTGGCCGAGGGGTGCACCGAGATGATCGACGGCACCATCGCCTCCTCGCGGATACTCACCCGCAGCCGGATACGGTGGTTCTGGTACATCGACAGCAGGTGATAGACCACGTCGAAGCGCTTGGCGCGCCCGGTGTAGTCCACCGCCGTGATGTCCACGAGCGTCGAGAACTGGCAGGTCGCATCCGCCTTCAGGAACTCCACCAGCCCGGTGATGTTCGAGGGCGTGACATCGAGGTTCAGCTCACCATGGGTCACATCCCAGGCCAACACGCAATCCGTGCGTTTCGCCTCGATATAGCCGCCCAGCTCGTTCAATGCGTCAGACATGAGGCCTCCTCAGCGGATGATGGTGCCGGTGCGGCGGATCTTGCGTTGCAGCTGCATGATGCCGTAGAGCAGCGCCTCGGCCGTGGGCGGGCAGCCGGGCACATAGACGTCGACCGGTACGATGCGGTCACAGCCGCGCACGACGGAATAGCTGTAGTGATAATAGCCGCCGCCATTGGCGCAGGAGCCCATGGAAATCACATAGCGCGGCTCGGGCATCTGATCGTAGACCTTGCGCAGAGCGGGCGCCATCTTGTTGGTCAGGGTTCCGGCCACGATCATCAGGTCGGATTGGCGCGGGGAGGCGCGCGGGGCGGTGCCAAAGCGTTCCAGATCATAACGCGGCATGGAGGTGTGCATCATCTCCACCGCGCAACAGGCCAGACCGAAAGTCATCCAATGCAGCGAGCCTGTGCGCGCCCAGTTGATGATATCCTCGGTCGAGGTCAGCAGGAAGCCCTTGTCCTGCAATTCACGGTTCAGATCCTGCGTGGCGACGTCGCGGTCCACGCCCGCGACATTGGCTCCGGCGGCTACTGCCATTCCAGCGCTCCCTTTTTCCATTCGTAGGCAAATCCGATCGTCAGCACCGCGAGGAACACCATCATCGACCAGAAGCCCACCATCGAGATGTCCTGGAAGGCCACGGCCCAGGGGAAGAGAAAGGCAATCTCCAGATCGAAGATGATGAAGAGGATCGAGACGAGGTAAAACCGCACATCGAACTTCATGCGCGCGTCGTCAAAGGCGTTGAAGCCGCATTCATAGGCCGAGACCTTCTCGGGGTCGGGGTTGCGCACCGCCAAAACCACCGCGGCAAGGATCAGAACCAGCCCCAACCCTATGGCCACGGCCAGAAACATGAGGATCGGAAGGTACTCCCGCAACATCTCGTCCAAGGCTTGGCTCCTTTGTTGTTGCACTGGCGCGCAGGCGCTATGCTGCCCCGCGGCGACAGGGGCTGACCCGGGTTTACGCCGCTCACCCCGCAGGGTCAACAGATGCGCGGCGGGAAAACCCTTGATCTGACAGCCATTCGTGCCGCGGCGTTAGCGCTGCCATTGTGCGTATTTCCGCTCAAAAAGCCAGCGATTCAAGAGAGATGTGATCTGTTGTCACACCCGCACCGTATAGACAGCTCACGACAGGGATGCAGGGCCACTCTGGCCCTGCACACACAACTTCTCCGAACACGAAGGACAGATCATGAACCGACGTTCCGCCCTCAAGGCCGCTCTTACCGCCAGCGCGCTCGCTGCACTCACCGCCTGCGCCCCCGCCGATCAAGGCAGCGACATTGTCGATATCGCCGCGGCAGACGGCAATTTCACGACGCTTGTAGCCGCGGTGCAGGCCGCAGGGCTGGAAGAGACGCTGCGCAGCCCGGGCCCATTCACGGTCTTCGCTCCGACCGATACGGCCTTCGCTGCCCTGCCTCCCGGCACGGTCGAGAGCCTGCTGCTGCCCGAGAACCGCGATCAGCTGGTAAGTATCCTGACCTATCACGTGCTGCCGGGCGCGGTGCAATCCAGTGACGTGCTGGGCTCGGTGACCAATGTGGCGACCGTCCAGGGCCAGACCGTGCGCGTCGATGGCACCGGCGGCAAGTTTGCTGCGGCCGTTCGTGTGAATGACGCCAATGTGACCGCCGCGGATATCCTCGCCACCAATGGCGTGATCCACGTGATCGACAAGGTGCTGCTGCCGAACTAAGGCCGACTCTGCTCAACCGCGGGCGCGGCAGTACATCTGCCGGGCCCGTCCACTCAACCCATCATGACCCCGCAGCAGGTCCCGCCCGCCAGCACTGCGTCGAACGATCGAGCTCCGCCTGCAGCCAGGATTTGAACTTGGTCACGCTGGGCTTGCGCGCGGCCAGCCGGCTCACAGCAAACCAGTAGGTGGCTCCTGTTTGCGCTCTCACATCGAAGGGCGCCGCGATCTGCCCCCGCTCCAGCGCGTCGCAGGCCAATGTCTCCCAGGCCATGAACACACCCTGTCCGGTCATCGCCGCATCTAAACACAGTGCGGCATCGGCATAGATCGGGCCGGGCCTCAGCCGCTGATCGGAAAGGCCCATGGCAGACAGCCAAGCCTTCCATCCATGGAGCGCTTCGGTCTCGCGGATGACCGGGAGCCGGAACAGATCCTCTGGTGTCGTGACCTGTGCGGCGAGCTCGGGCGCGCAAACCGGAAACACCCGCTGGTCGAGCAGCTTCGTCGCGCCCTGCCCCAGTGCTGCCTCCGGCCCGACGCGCAGCCCCACATCCACTTCGGAATGATCGAGGTCGACCACCTCCAGCGTCGGGAGAACGCGCAGGCTGATCTCCGGGTTCAGATCGCTGAAGCGCTTGATTCTCCATATGAGCCAACGGCTTGCAAAAAGCGGTGCGGCCGAAACCGTCAGCTGGTTGCCCTGGTCTGGCGCCAGTTCCGCCACCACGGCCGAGAGCTCCGTAAATGCCGCAGACAGACGCGATCTGATCCGCACGCAGGCTTCGGTCGGCAGAAGCCCCTTCGACGATCTTATGAAGAGTGGCTGGCCGAGGGCCGCTTCGGCCTTCGCCAGCCGCTGGCTGAGCGCGCCCGGTGTCACGCCAAGGTCCTTGGCCGCTGCGCGCAGGGTTCCGTGGCGGGCGATGACTTCGATGGTGCGCAGCGCAGACAGCGGGATCGTGTTGAGGTTCTGCATTTAGAAAATCTAAACGGCGATGCTCGCGAAGTCGATTCCCGTCTGACACCTGAAGGCTCAGACTGCCCGCATGACATCCCGCCTTACCTTGCACCTGAGACGCGCGTTTTGGGCGTGGTTTCTCCCGGACATTCAGGACGACAGCCTCCGCTACGCCCGCGATCCGCTGTCTCATCCCGACATCGCACGCATGTCAGAGCGGGAGCGCGCCGACCTGCCCTTCTGCCCGGCCCGCGTGCGGTCCGAATGACGAGGTCGCCCCCAATGCGTTAGGGCACCACCCAGCCCGGCTTACGCTTCTCGAAGAAGGCCCCGATGCCTTCAGCCGCCTCCTCCGTCTCCCAGCGCGCAGCAAGTGCTGCAATCGTCCGGTCCACGACGACATCGTCAATCCGCGGCCCCAGATCCCGCGCCAGCTGTTTCGCCGCCGCCACGGCCCCCGGCGCACAGGCGAGATATGGCGCCACTTCCGCTTCGACCGCCTCCGCCAGAGCTTCGTCAGGCACGACGCGCGCAATCACACCCAGCTGCACCGCCTCGGCCGCATCGAAGAGTCGCGCCGACATGAACACCCGCCGCGCGCGCCCCTCGCCCATGCGGGCCAGCACATAAGGTCCGATGGTGGCCGGTATGATGCCAAGGCGCGTCTCGGTGAAGCCGAACTTTGCGACGTCAACGGCAATCGCCACATCGCAGACACAGGCCAGCCCCACGCCACCGCCGAAGGCATTGCCCTGCACCGCCCCGATCAGAGGTTTGGGCAGCGCATTCAACGCCCCGAGCATGGTCGCGAGCTTGCGCGCCTCGGCCGATCGCGTCTCTGCATCCATCTCGCGCTGCGCCTGCATCCAGGCCAGATCGCCGCCTGCGCAGAAACTCTTGCCCGCGCCGGCCAGGACCACCGCGCGGACTTTTGCATCCGTGCCCAGACACGCCGCCGCTTCGGTCAACTCGGCCAGCATCTGCGCCGACATGGCATTGTGCTTCTCGGGGCGGTTGAGCGTCAGCGTCACTACGCCGCGGGCATCAGTCTCCAGCTTCAGCGTCTCAAACATCGGCCACCTCCTGGCGCATCGCCTGGGCCGTCGCGGCTGCCTCGTCGATCACATCGAGGTCGAGCCCCGTCTCATAACCCAACGCCGAAAGGTGCCGCGCGACGGCCTCGGTGGCAACATTGCCTACCGCGCCCGGGGCGTAGGGGCAGCCCCCGAGCCCGCCCACCGCCGCATCGAAAACCCGAAGCCCGAGGCTGAGGGAGGTGTCGATGTTCTCCAGCGCGCGCCCTGTCGTGTCGTGGTAGTGGCCCGCCAACCGCCCGGCGGGCACCACGTCTCGCACCGCCAGCAGCATCCGCGCGATACTGTCGGGCGTGCCGGCCCCGATGGTGTCCCCGAGGCTGATCTCATAGCAGCCCATGGCAAAGAGCTTGTCCGCCACCTCGGCCACTGCTGCAGGCGCCACGGGCCCGTCATAAGGACACTCGACCACGCAGGAGACATAGCCGCGCACCGGCAGGTCGATGTGCCGCGCCTCTTCGAGAATGGGCGCAAACCGCTCCAGGCTTTCGGTGATGCCGGCATTCACATTCGCACGCGAGAATCCTTCGGAGGCCGAGGCGAAGACGGCAATCTCATCGGCGCCTGCGGCGCGCGCATCCTCATAGCCGCGCATGTTCGGGGTGAGTGCGGCATAGCGCACACCGCCCGTCCGGGTGATCCCTGTCAGCACCTCGGCCGAGCCCGCCATCTGCGGCACCCACTTCGGCGAGACGAAGCTCGCAACCTCGATACGCGAGAACCCCGCGCGGCTGAGACAATCGACCAAGGCGATCTTCTCCGCGACCGGAATGTCGCGTGCCTCGTTCTGCAGCCCGTCACGCGGCCCGACTTCGAAAATCTCGCACGGCCCAAGGCTCATGACATCCCTCCTGACATCCGCTTCAGCCCTCTCGCGCCCCACGTGATCATCTGCACAGCCCTCCCCTTCACCCGTCCAAAAATACTCAGATCCGACAGCGGCGGCTAGCCCACCGGCCAGGGCACGTAGAAATCCCTCTCGTAGATACCATCGCCCTGCGGCAAAGCCGTACGAAAGCCCTCCCGCGCCGTGATCCGGTCATACCACGCCGCCACAGCGGGAAAGCCCTCCAGCGTCACGAAATGCCGCGCCATATAGACCGCCTGCCCCACCGAGATATCGGCTGCGGAGAACCCGCTGGTCAGCAGGTAGTCGCGGCTTTCGATCGGCGTCGACAGCCGCGCCTCGATCGCCGCATAGCACTTGCCCACCCGCGCGGCTTCCAGCTTCATCACGATCGGGCTGCGCATCGCGTCCTCGTAGAGGGCCACATGCTGCTGGGTCAGCGCCGCGGTGTGCTGGCTCACGGTCTCGGCGAAATGCAGCCACACGAGCCAGCTCATCCGGTCAGGGCTGCCCGGGCTCCGGCCCAGCCCGTCCGGGCTGAACCGCTCGCAGAGATACTGCGTGATCGCCCCCGTTTCGAACATCCGCTCGCCCTCGATCTCCAGTGCGGGCACGCGACCCGCGGGCGAGAGGCTCAGAAACTTCGGGCTGCGCAGCGTGCGATCGAAGGGGTAGCTGCGCAGTTGAAACTCCACGCCCAGTTCGTGCAACAGCCACAGTGTGCGCATCGACCGCGTCTGCGGACAGTGATGCAGGGTGATCACGCCTCCGCCTCCAGCCGGATGAGCGCCGCCCCCGCCTCCACCTGATCGCCCGCCTTGGCCAGCACCTCGGCCACCACACCGTCGCGCGCGGCCAGGAGCCCATGTTCCATCTTCATCGCCTCCAACACGGCCAGCCGGTCGCCTTGCGCCACGCTCTGCCCCGGTGTCGCATCGATCGCCTTCACCAGCCCCGGCATCGGCGCCTCGATCAGATTGCCATCGCCCGCCGCGCCCGCCGCCTGGTCCAGCGGGTCGACCACCTCGAACGTCAGCCCGTAGTGATCGAAGACCGTCACAACGCGCTTGTCGAGGGCCACCGAAGGTTGCGGCACACCGTCGACCTGCCAGAGATCGCCCCGGCGTTCGGCCCACACCTCACGACCGGCGACATCCCACCGCTGCCGGACCGGCGACAGCACCTCCACCGTCAGATCATACCTCTCGTCCTGCGAGATCAGGGACACGCTGCGCCGCAAGGGCTGCCAGAGCGTGAACCCCGCCATGTCGCTCAGTTCAAAGAGATTCAGCGCCGCCATCCCGGCCACCGCCAGATGCCGCGGCGCAACACCGGGCACCTCAGTCAATGCCTCGAGATCCCGCGCGATCAGCCCGGTATCGACGTCTCCGCGCCCAAAGCCCGCGTGCCCGGCCAAAGCGCCCAGAAAGGCCAGATTGGTCACCGTGCCACCCACTTTCGTGCCACGGAGCGCCGCCGACAGACGCTTGAGCGCGACCGCCCGCGTCGGCCCATGCACGATGACCTTCGCGATCATCGGATCATAGAAGGGGCTGATCGTGTCGCCCGCGCGCACGCCGCTGTCGGCCCGCGCGCCGTCCGGAAAGCGCAGATGGCTGAGCGTTCCGGTGGCGGGCAGAAATCCGGCCGGCACGTCCTCCGCGTAAAGCCGCGCCTCGAAGGCGTGGCCGGTGATGGTGAGCTGCTCCTGCGTCAGCGGCAGCCCCTCTCCAGCGGCTACGCGCAGCTGCCACTCGACCAGATCGACGCCCGTGATAGCCTCGGTCACCGGGTGCTCTACCTGCAGCCGCGTGTTCATCTCCATGAAGAAGAACCCGTCCGGCGACAGCCCGCCCGCGCCATCGACGATGAACTCCACAGTACCCGCCCCCGCATAGCCGATGGCCTCCGCCGCGCGCACCGCCGCCGCGCCCATCGCCGCGCGCATCTCCTGCGTCATGCCCGGTGCGGGAGCCTCTTCGATCACCTTCTGATGCCGGCGCTGCAGCGAACAATCCCGCTCGAAGAGATGCACCGCGCGTGTCCCGTCGCCAAAGACCTGCACTTCGATGTGCCGCGGCTGGCTCACGAATTTCTCCACGAGCACATCCGCATTGCCGAAGGCGGTCTGCGCCTCGCCGCGTGCCGAGGCCAGGGCCGCTGTGAAATCGCCTGCGCGCTCGACCAGCCGCATCCCCTTGCCGCCGCCGCCCGCCACGGCCTTGATCAGCACCGGATAGCCGATTTCTCCGGCCTCCTCGGCCAACAACGCGTCGTCCTGCTCCGTTCCGTGATAGCCCGGCACCACCGGCACGCCCGCCTCCACCATCAGCGCCTTGGCCGCGTCCTTCAACCCCATCGCGCGGATCGCCTGCGCCGAGGGCCCAATGAACACGAGCCCCGCCGCCTCCACCGCCTCGACGAACTCGGGGTTCTCGCTGAGAAACCCATAGCCGGGGTGGATCGCGCGGCACCCCGTGTCTAGCGCCGCCTGAATGATCACATCGCCCCGCAGATAGCTCTCTGCCGGGGCCGAGCCGCCGATATGCACAGCCACATCCGCCATAGCCACGTGTTTCGCACCGGTGTCCGCATCGGAGTAAACGGCCACCGTGCCCACGCCCATGGCCCGCGCCGTTTCCATCACGCGACAAGCAATCTCGCCCCGGTTTGCAATCAGAATTCGGTCAAACATATCTCACCACCACGACCCCGAGGTCCCGTCGTCCAGATGTTGCCGCACGTAGTTCGGCAGCGGCCAGGCATCATAATCCACGCCCGTGAGGCGCCCCGGCGGCTGCCCACGCCAGGCGTGCCGGTAGAGTTCCATGTGCAGCGAAATCTCGATTTCGCTGAGTGCCTCGTCGACCTTGCTGCGGGTCTCGGTGATGCCGTCTTCGAGTTTCTGCGCATCGGTCTTCGGCTGCGTCCAACTGCCGGGCAGGATCTGCCCCAGCACCTTTGTCCCCGCCGAGACAGCAACCAGCAGCACCAGGTTCGCCAGCATCCCCGGAATCGACGGGGCTGCAATGTCGCGAAAGAACCCGGGCAGCCCGCCGAACCAGCCGCGCTTGGTGTCCTTCTGCTGGGCAAGCTCGACCCGCGCCAGTTCGAATTCCTGCGCAAAGCTTTCGCGGAACTGCCGCGCAAAGGCGCGGCGGTTGAAGTCCGACCGCCCGGCCCAGAGCCGCAGCTTGGGCCGCACGAACCAACCCTGACGCGACTGCTCGACGAACTCCTCGAAGTCGAAGATGAAGAAGTAGTCCTCCGCATCCGGCGAATTGTGGATAAGGTACACAGACAGCTCGACCTCGCGCCCAAGGGTCGGCAGGCTGAGCCCGCCCACCGTCTCGGCGATCCGGTCACCCAAGGCACGGATGCCCTTCATCCGCCAGCTCCGAAATCCTCGACGACCTCGAACCGCTCCCAGATCAGCTTCATGTCCGGCGCAAAGATGCCGTGGCGCGTGAAGTAGTCCTTGTGATCGGCCTGCCAGCCCTCCAGCGTCTCGTTCTCACCCTCGGCCAGCGCCATCTCTTCAGGCATCGTCTCCCAGGTCGTCTCGCGCAGCTCAAGCGTCTCGATGACAAAGGCGGGCGCCCCACCTTCGTCCAAGACGATATCCCGCCGCCCGACCTGAGGCGCCTCCTGACGACCCGCTTCGATATCGACCACGGCGGAGCATGTGGCCCGTTTCGCGCCCGAGCGCACAAGCGCCGTCAACGCCGCGATCAGCTCTGGCGTGTCACCAAAGCTAAAGACTTCCGCATCGGGGTAGCGCGCCTTGACCTCTGCAAGTGTCACCATGGTGCTGCCCTCACATCCGGAAGACGCCGAAGCGCGTCTCTTCGATCGGGGCATTGAGCGCAGCGGATAGCGACAGGAACAGCACGTCACGGCTGCGGCGCGGATCGATCACGCCATCATCCCAGAGCCGCGCCGAAGCATAGAGCGGGTGGCTTTGCCGCTCGAACATATCGATCGTCGGCTGCTTGAACGCCGCTTCTTCCTCGGCGGACCAGGTCTCGCCCGCGCGCTCCATCGCGTCGCGTTTCACGGTGGCCAGCACCCCCGCCGCCTGCGGCCCGCCCATCACCGAGATGCGGCTGTTCGGCCAGGTCCAGAGGAAGCGCGGGCTATAGGCGCGCCCGGCCATCCCATAGTTGCCCGCCCCGAAGGACCCCCCGACCAGCAGCGTGATCTTCGGCACCTCGGTCGAGGCGACGGCGGTGACCATCTTGGCCCCGTGCCGCGCGATGCCTTCGTTTTCATACTTCCGCCCGACCATAAAGCCGGTGATATTCTGAAGAAAAACCAGCGGGATACGGCGCTGCGAGCACAGCTCGACAAAATGCGCGCCCTTCTGCGCGCTCTCGGAAAAGAGCACGCCGTTGTTTGCGACGATCCCGATGGGGCAGCCCTTGAGATGCGCAAAACCGGTCACCAGCGTCTCACCGAAGCGCGGTTTGAACTCGTCGAACCGCGAGCTGTCGACCAGCCGCGCGATCACCTCGCGGATGTCATAGGGCGTGCGCAAATCTGCCGGCACGACCCCAAGAATCTCTTCAGGGTCATAGGCGGGCTCCTCCGGGTTCTCCCACTGCACCGTCGCGGGCTTGGCGCGGTTCAGGCCGCCGACCGCACGCCGGGCCAGTGCCAGCGCATGCGCATCGTCCTCGGCCAGATAATCCGCCACCCCGCTGAGTCGCGTGTGAACCTCGCCGCCGCCGAGATCTTCGGCGCTCACCACCTCACCTGTCGCCGCCTTCACCAGTGGCGGCCCGGCGAGGAAGATCGTCCCCTGATCTCGCACGATAATCGTCACATCCGACATCGCGGGCACATAGGCGCCACCAGCGGTGCAGGAGCCCATGACAACCGCGATCTGAGGGATGCCGAGCGCCGACATCCGCGCCTGATTGTAGAAGATGCGCCCAAAGTGGTCGCGGTCCGGGAAAACCTCATCCTGATTGGGCAGGTTCGCCCCGCCACTGTCGACGAGGTAAATGCAAGGCAGGTGGTTCTCCTGCGCGATCTCCTGTGCGCGAAGGTGCTTCTTCACGGTCATCGGGTAGTAGGTGCCGCCCTTCACGGTCGCGTCGTTGCAGACGACCATGACCTCCTGCCCCTGCACATGTCCAATGCCCGCAATCACCCCGGCGCAAGGCGCCGCCCCATCGTAGAGCCCGTGGGCCGCCGTCGCCCCCACTTCCAGAAACGGGCTGCCGGGGTCGAGCAGGTTCGCCACCCGCTCGCGCGGCAGCATCTTGCCCCGGCTGACGTGCCGGGCGCGGGATTTCTCGCCGCCGCCCATCGCTGCAGCTTCGGCAGCGGCCGAGATGTCCGCCAGCCCCTTAAGATGGGCCGCACGGTTGGCTTGGAAGTTTTCAGAGGAGGGCAGCGCCTGTGATGTAAGCTTCATGACAACCTCTTGTCGCGTGTCAGTGAGGTCTTGGCAGCGCTCAGGTCTCCGGCACGCCTGGCGGCGACGTCTCGGGCACCGCGAGCAACCGCCCAAACCGGTCGACCGGGTAGTCGTACCGGCCACCCGGTCCGAGACAGCGCACCACCAGCCAGACGCCAGCCTGCCGTCCCGGACGTGCCGCGCAATCGGTCAGCTGTGCATCTGCGCCCGCTTCCTTCAGGTACCTTTGTGCATAGCTGGTGATCACGTCGGTCTCGGTGATCGTTGCCGCGATCCAGCCCCAGCGGAACGCCCAGACAGCACCCGCCAGGATCAGAAGAGCGAGCGGCGCGAACCACATCCAGCGCGGCATCAAACCCCCGCATCCTGCGCCTCCGTCAGGCGGCCCCGCGCACCGGTCCAACCGCGCTGCGGCGTTTTTGCACAGGCACTTCGCAGGCCCTCTTGATCTGCATCAATGCAGTAGCAATCCACAGGGAGCATCACCGGATCGAACTCAATACCGGAAGGAAAAAACCAATGAGAGTTGCCATCAAAACCCTCCTTCTGAGCAGCGCCCTTGCGGTCTGCGCTCTGCCTGCCCTCGCACAATCCCAAGGCGATTGGACCTTCGGGATCGGTGTCGGCAGCATCGATCCGAAATCCGACAACGGCCCGCTTGCGGGGAACCCTGCGGATATCGCCAGCGATGAAGCCCTCACCCTGACCTTCGAGTACTTCATCCGCGACAACATCGGGATCGAACTGCTGGCCGCCACACCGTTCGAGCATGGCATCTCGATCGCCAACGTCGGCGAGGCCAGCACCAAGCACCTGCCGCCGACCCTCTCGGTGAACTATCACTTCACCAACGCGAGCCCGTGGAAACCCTATGTGGGCGCGGGCATCAACTACACCACTTTCTTCGAGGAAGAGACCAACCTTGGCACGCTTGAGCTGGATGATTCCTTCGGGATTTCCGTGCAGGTCGGTGTGGACTACAAGATCAGCGATAACGGATGGCTGCGCGCCAATGTGCGCTGGTTCGACATCGACACCGAAGCAACCCTGGACGGCGCGGACATCGGTACTGCCGAGATCGATCCGTTCCTCTTCGGTGTCGCCTACGTACACAAATTCTGAAGCAGGAAAAGGGCTGGTGTGGGTTGATCCGATGTTCCCCATCGGGTCAGCCCATCGCCGCCATCAATTCACGGCCCACCAGCATCCGCCGGATCTCTGAGGTGCCTGCGCCGATCTCCATCAGCTTTGCATCCCGGAAAATCCGCGCGACGGGGCTGTCATTCAGGAACCCTGCGCCGCCCATCGCCTGCACCGCCTGATGCGCCTGTTTCATCGCTTCTTCCGAGGCATAGAGACAGCAGGCCGCCGCATCCTGACGCGTCACATCCCCCCGGTCGCAAGCCTTGGCAACCTCATAGACATAGGCGCGGGCGGAGTTCATCGCCGTGTACATATCCGCAATCTTGCCCTGCATCAGCTGGAAGCTCCCGATCGGCTGGCCGAACTGCTTGCGCTCGCTCAGATACGGCATGATGGCATCGAGGCAGGCCGCCATGATGCCGGTGCCGATGCCCGCCAGCACGACGCGCTCATAGTCGAGGCCCGACATCAACACGCGCACGCCCTTGCCCTCTTCGCCGAGGACGTTCTCGAAGGGCACCTCGACGTCCTCAAAGACCAGCTCCGCCGTGTTCGAGCCGCGCATCCCCAGCTTGTCGAAATGCGGTGAGGTCGAGAACCCGGTCATCTCCTTCTCGATCAGAAACGCCGTGATCCCCTTCGATCCCGCCTCCGGGTCGGTCTTGGCATAGACCACCAGCGTGTCCGCGTCGGGGCCATTGGTGATCCAGTATTTCGTGCCGTTGAGCCGATAGTGATCGTTGCGCTTCTCGGCACGCAGCTTCATCGAAACGACGTCCGATCCCGCACCCGCCTCGGACATCGCGAGCGCGCCCACATGCTCTCCAGAAATCAGCCCCGGTAGGTATTTTGCCTTCTGCTCGGGCGTGCCGTTGAGCTTGATCTGGTTCACGCAGAGGTTCGAATGCGCGCCGTAGGACAGCGAGACCGAGGCGCTCGCCCGCGCGATCTCCTCGATTGCGACGGTATGGGCGAGGTAGGACATGCCCGCGCCACCGAACTCCTCTTCGACCGTGATGCCCAGCAGCCCAAGCTCACCCATCTCGGGCCAAAGCTCTGGAGGGAAGGCATTTTTGGCGTCGATCTCGGCGGCCATGGGCTTGACGCGGTCCTGCGCCCAGCGGTGCACGACCTCGCGCAGCGCGTTCACATCCTCGCCCAGATCGAATGCCATGGTGGCCATGAACATCGCGCGGACCTCCCCTCAGATTTTATTGAACATGCGTTCATTAATGTCACAGCGGGCCGCACCGGTCAAGCGGGCGGCTTACTCCGCGGCGGTCGACTGCTCCTGATAAACCGCGCCGACTTCGGCTCGGATGATGCGGGCAATCAGGTCACAGTCCTCCAGCGAAAATGTCAGCGGCACGCGCATGTCGAGGATGCCCGCCAACACCCGGTCAGAGGCCGGCAGGCTGGGTGTCTCGGCGTAGCGCCAGCTATCGTAGCGGCTGGTGAAGCCCACAGGCTCCGCGCCGCCGAACCACTTCAACTCGACCCCGCGCGCAGCACAGCGCGCCACCACGGCCTGCACGTCCGCTGCCGCCCAATCCAGGAGCAGCACCTGAATGGATGAGCCCACGATGGTCTCCGCCTCGGGCCGCTCGATCACGGTCAGACCCGGCGTGCCGCGGAGCCCGGCCTCCAGCCGCCGATAGCGCTCGTTCCATCGCGCGCATTGCGTGGGAAGGTCGGCAACCTGCGGGCGCAGGATCGCCGCGCGCAGGTTGTCCATGCGGCCCGAGATATTCGGCGTCTCGTAGCGGATCGTCTCGAACGCCTCCATCGGCGGCGCCGCCAGATGCCGCTCGTAGAGCATGTAGGAGCCCGAGAGCATCACCGCCCGCGCCGCCACCTCCACGTCATCGGTCACAAGGAACCCGCCCTCGCCAGAGTTCACATGCTTGTAGGTCTGGCAGGAATAACAGCCCGCGACCCCGTAACGCCCGGAGGGCACGCCGTTCCAGGCGGCCCCCATGGTGTGGGCGCAATCCTCGATGACCTTGATACCAGCGCCGTCGCAGATCTCCATCAGCGCCTCCATGTCGCAGATATGCCCGCGCATGTGGCTCAAGAGCAGCACCTTCGCCTGCTCCGCCTTGGCGCGCAGATCGTCGAGGTCGATGGTCAGCGCTTCGGTCACACCGACGAAAACCGGTTTTGCACCCACCGCCGCAATTGCCCCAGGCACCGGCGCCAGCGTGAAGGCATTGGACAGCACGGCATCACCCGGTTTCACGCCGACCGCACGCAAGGCTGTCGCCATCGCATAGCCGCCCGAGGCCACGGCAAGACAGTACTTCGCGCCCACCGCGGTTGCGAACTCCTGCTCCAGCAGGGCCGTTTCACTGATCTCACCCGGCGCGGTGTTATAGCGGTGCAGCCGCCCGCTGCGCATGACCTTCAGCGCCGCTTCGATGCCCGCTTCGGGGATCGCTTCCTGCTGGGTGAAACTGCCTTCGAAACGCTCTGTCATCTGATGCCCTCACTCGCAGGGACCTTGCAGGCGGGCGGCGCCCCGGTCAAGCCAGCAGACGGTCCACCAGCGCAGGCAAGGCCGCATAGTCGTCTAGCAGTGCGTCCGGCTCCAACGCGGCCATGTCGCCGCCCGCCGGCCCGAAGGTGACCAGCACGCAGGGCGCGCCGGCGGCCCGCGCGGTATTGCGGTCGGTATCGGAATCGCCAATGAGCACGCAACGGGCTGGATCGCCGCCCGCACGGCGCGCAGCCTCGAAGAGCGGCTCGGGGTCCGGCTTGCGGACGGGCAGCGTATCGGCACCCACCAGCGCGCCGAAGGCTTCTCGCACGCCCAACCGCTGCAACAGCGTCTCGGCCAGACCCTCGGGCTTGTTCGTACAAATGCCAACGCCATAGCCTCCGGCCTTCAACACCTCGACCGCCTCCATCGCGCGGGGATACATTTGCGTATGCACGTCGATGGCTGCGCCGTAAGCCTCCAGCAGCATCGGATAGTAACGATCGATCGTCGCCACCTCGTCCCCCCGCCCCAGCCGGGACATGCCGAGGGTCAGCATCGCCCGCCCGCCCCGCAGAGCGGTGCCGGCGTCCTGCACGGGGTCAAGCACATCGCCCGCCCCCATGTCGCGGAAACAGTGATTGGCCGCCGCGATGAGATCACCGCTGGTGTCCGCCAGCGTGCCGTCGAGATCGAAGATCACCGTTTTCATCTCTGCTCCCCGGTCTCAATCTGGGCAGAACACCGCCCAATCATATTGCAAGCCGCAACCTTCTTTGATGGGCCTGTGCCTTGCGCCGCTGCGCCAGACGGATAAAGAGGTGTGCAGCAGAATACAAAGAGAAACGACATGACAACCGCTTTGGTCATCCTGGCCGCAGGCAAGGGCACACGGATGAACTCGGATCTGCCCAAGGTCCTCCACCCGCTTGCCGGTGCCCCGCTGTTGATCCATGCCATGCAGGCCGGCGCAAGCCTCGCGCCCGAGCGCACGGTGATCGTCGCCGGACATGGCGCAGACGAGGTGCGCACGGCAGTACTAGCGCATGACCCCGAAGCCCAGGTGGTCGAGCAGGCTGAACAGCTCGGCACCGCCCATGCCGCCGCGCAGGCCCGCGAAGAGCTCGCGGGGTTCAGCGGCACGGTCATCGTGCTGTTCGGCGATACGCCCTTTATCAGCTCTGATACCCTGCAGGCGATGCTCGACGCCCAGGCAACCCATGACGTGGTCATCCTGGGCTTCGAGGCGGCGGATCCGGGGCGCTATGGGCGGCTGGTGATGCAGGGCGACACACTCGAGCGTATTGTCGAATTCAAGGATGCGGACGACACGCAGCGCGCGATCACGCTCTGCAACAGCGGCGTGGTGGCCTGCCGGTCCCAGCTGCTCTTCGAATTGGTGGATGCCATCGGCAACGACAACGCCGCGGGCGAGTATTATCTGACGGATATCGTCGGCCTCGCCCGGGCGCGCGGGCACAGCGCGACGGTCGTGGTCTGCGACGAAAGCGAAACCCTCGGCATCAACACCCGGGCAGAGCTGGCAAGCGCCGAAGCCGCCTTCCAGGCGCGCGCCCGTGCCCGCGCGTTTGAGGATGGTGTCACCCTGCCTGCGCCCGAGACGGTGCAGTTCGCCTTCGACACGGTGATCGGGCGGGACACGATTGTCGAACCGAACGTTGTGTTCGGGCCCGGCGTGACCGTCGAATCCGGTGCCACGATCCGCGCGTTTTCGCATCTCGAAGGTTGCCATGTGGCCCGCGGCGCCATCGTCGGGCCCTATGCGCGCCTGCGCCCCGGTGCGGAGCTGAGCGAGGACACCCGGATCGGCAACTTCGTCGAGGTCAAGAACGCGCAGATCGGCGAAGGCACCAAGGTGAACCATCTCAGCTACATCGGAGATGCGACGCTCGGCGCGCGCACCAACATCGGCGCGGGCACGATCACCTGCAACTACGATGGGGTTATGAAACACCGCACCGAAATCGGGGATGAGGTCTTCATCGGGTCGAACACCATGCTGGTGGCGCCTGTCACCATCGGTGACCGGGCCATGACCGGCAGCGGTTCGGTGATCACCTCGGACGTCGAACCCGAGGCGCTTGCCATCGCGCGCGCGCCCCAAGTCGAGAAACCGGGCATGGCCACCAAATTGTTGACAATACTAAAGGCCAAGAAGGCAAAACTTCAAAGAGGCAGCTGAAAATGTGTGGAATTGTAGGGGTGCTGGGCAGTCACGAAGCGGCACCGATTCTCGTTGAGGCCCTCAAGCGCCTCGAATACCGCGGCTATGACAGCGCCGGTATCGCCACCGTCGAGGACGGCATCCTCGACCGCCGCCGCGCGGTCGGCAAGCTCGTGAATCTCTCGGATCTTCTGGTGCACGAACCGCTCACCGGCAAGTCCGGCATCGGCCACACCCGCTGGGCGACGCACGGCGCGCCGACCGTCAAGAATGCGCACCCCCATCAGGCAGGGCGCGTCGCGGTCGTGCACAACGGGATCATCGAGAACTTCCGTGAGCTGCGCGCCGAACTCGCCGATCATGGCGTGAGCTTCGTCACTCAGACCGACACCGAGACCGTGGCCCTGCTGACAGAGCACTACATGAGCCAGGGCGCGGCCCCGGTAGAGGCGGCCCGACAGGCGCTTGGGCGGTTGCACGGGGCCTTCGCGCTGGCCTTCCTCTTCTCCGGCGAGGACGACCTGATCGTGGCCGCGCGCAAGGGCTCGCCGCTGGCCATTGGCCACGGCGACGGCGAGATGTTCGTGGGCTCCGACGCGATCGCGCTTGCCCCGCTGACCGACCGGATCAGCTATCTCGAAGAAGGCGACAGCGCTGTGGTCACGCGCGCCGGTGTCGAAATCCGCGATGCCCACGGCCGGCTCGCCAACCGCCCGGTGAAGACGGTGCAGATCGGCGATACGCTGATCGACAAGGGCGGGCACAAGCACTTCATGGCCAAGGAAATCGCCGAGCAGCCCACGGTGATCGGCCAGGCGCTGAGCAACTATCTCGACCATGAGGGCAAGATCCATCTGCCCGACCCCGGCGTGGATTTCTCCAAGATCGAGCGGCTGACCATGGTCGCCTGCGGCACAGCCTATTTCGCCTGCCTCACTGCGAAGTACTGGTTCGAGCAGATCGCGCGGCTGCCGGTCGATGTGGATGTGGCCTCCGAGTTCCGCTATCGCGAGCCCCCCATCCCTGCGGGCACCACCGCGCTCTTTGTCAGCCAGTCGGGCGAGACGGCGGATACACTTGCCGCGCTGCGCTATTGCGGGGGCAAGGCCGACCGCATCCTGTCGGTGGTGAACGTGCCCGAAAGCTCGATCGCGCGCCAAAGCGATCTTGTCATGCCGATCCACGCGGGCGTGGAAATCGGCGTGGCCTCGACCAAGGCCTTCACCTGCCAGCTCACGGTGCTGTTCATCCTCGCACTGAAAGCCGCCCAGGACCGCGGCGAGATCGACGACGAGAGCCTGGCCGATCACCTGTCTGCCCTGCGCGGCATTCCCAGCGTCATCGCCACCGCGCTCGAAGCGAACACCGAGATGCAGAAGGCCGCCCTGAAACTCGCCGAAGCGCGCGACGTGCTCTTTCTGGGCCGCGGCCTGATGTATCCGCTTGCCCATGAAGGCGCGCTGAAGCTCAAGGAAATCAGCTATATACACGCCGAAGCTTATGCATCTGGCGAGCTCAAGCATGGCCCCATCGCGCTCGTGGACAAAAACGTGCCCGTCGTCGTCATGGCGCCACGCGACGCGCTCTTTGACAAGACCGTCAGCAACATGCAGGAGGTGATGGCGCGCAAGGGCCGGGTGATCCTTGTCTCTGACCGCCAGGGGCTCGACGAGGCGGGTGACGGCGCCTTCGCCACCATCGCGCTGCCAACCGTGCCCGACGTTCTGACCCCGATCCTCTACGCGATCCCTGCGCAGCTCTTGGCCTATCATACGGCCGTCGCCAAGGGGACGGACGTGGATCAGCCGCGCAACCTCGCAAAATCCGTGACCGTGGAGTGACCTATGGGCAAGCAATTCGATCAGTTGAGCGACGTGCTGATCCGCTTCATCGAAGCGCAGCACATCTTTTTTGTCGGCACCGCAGCACCAGAGGGCCGTGTGAACATCTCGCCAAAGGGAATGGACAGCCTGCGCGTGTTCTCCCCAACCCGGATCGTGTGGCGCAACCTCACCGGCTCTGGCAACGAGACCGCCGGACATCTCGCGCAGATCAACCGCATGACGCTGATGTGGTGCGGATTCGCGGCCAAGCCGATGATCCTGCGCACTTATGGCACGGCGCGGACGTTGCACCCGCGGGATACTGGCTTCGCCGAGCTGAACGGGCTTTTCCCGGCCTCGCCCGGCGCGCGTCAGATCTATGACCTCTCCATCGACCTGGTGCAGTCAAGCTGCGGCTTTGCGGTGCCGTTCATGGACTACGCGGGCGAGCGCGACGTGCTGAAGACCTGGGCCGACGGCAAGGGGGAAGACGGGATTGCGGAGTATTGGGAAACCCGCAACCAGAGCACCATTGACGGGCTGCCGACCCATATTCTCGGCCGGGAAGAGACCGCCTAGCCCGTCACTTCAAGCGTGACCAGATCGGTCAGGCTGACGCCAAGCGCCCGCATGGCCGAGAGCGACAGGCGGCTGCCCGCTGTGGGCGGCCCGCTGATCGGCTGGAGCGTGACCGCCACAGCCTCGCCCGTTCGGCGATCGCGCACCCGGCCGGCGGTCTCGGCGGAGACAAGCGGCGTCTTCAGCCAGAACCCGGGTTCTGCCGGGCTGCCAAGCGAGGCGACGGTCTGACCCAACGACCGCCCGCCCGCTCTGGCAGCCGTCGCCGCAGCCCGCTCTTCGGCGGTTGACTGATCCAGGGCGTCGGGATCGTTTGCGCGGGCCGTGGGCAAGCCCCGCGCCGGCGCGGCCGATTGCTCGGGCGCAGCCGTGCCACCGCCACCCAGAGCACGATTGATCCCTTGCTCAAGATCAGCACAGGCCGCAAGGGCCGAAACGGCGCTGAACACAAGCAGGCGAAGCGGTCGGGCAACTGTCATGCCCCGTCTAAACCACAGCACCTGCAGAGCATCAATGCCGTTAACCTCTTGCTGCGCCCCGCGCAGCACTTTACCTATACTGCTATGACAGCGCCCTTGATCGATCCTTTTGCCCGCGCCATCACCTACCTTCGGGTCTCGGTGACGGACCGCTGCGATTTCCGCTGCGTCTACTGCATGTCGGAAAACATGACCTTCCTGCCCAAGAAGGAGCTGCTGACGCTCGAAGAGCTGGACCGGCTCTGCTCGACCTTCGTGGGTCTGGGTGTGCAGAAGCTTCGCATCACCGGGGGCGAGCCGCTGGTGCGCAAAGGGATCCTGACCTTCTTCCAGAGCATGTCGCGTCATCTCGACGCCGGCACTTTGAAGGAGCTGACGCTGACGACCAATGGCAGCCAGCTGGAGCGCTTTGCAAAGGATCTCCACGCGGCGGGCGTGCGGCGGGTGAACGTCTCGCTCGACACCCTGGACGAGACCAAATTCGCCGAGATCACCCGCTGGGGCCGCCTGCCCCAAGTGCTGCGCGGCATCGATGCGGCGCAGGACGCAGGGTTGCGCGTGAAACTCAACGCCGTGGCGCTCAAGGGCTTCAACGAAGAAGAATTGCCCCAGATCACCGAATGGTGTGCCGCGCGCGACATGGATCTGACCTGGATCGAGGTCATGCCCATGGGCGACATCGGCAATGAAGATCGTCTGGGCCAATACTGGTCACTGAAAGACGTGCGCGCGCGTTATGCCGAACACTATACCGTGACCGATCTCGCCGAACGCACCGGCGGGCCGGCACGCTATGTCCGGCTGGAGGAAACCGGACAGAAGATCGGCTTCATCACCCCGCTCAGCCACAACTTCTGTGAAAGCTGCAACCGGGTGCGTGTGACCTGCACTGGTGAGATCTATATGTGCCTCGGCCAGGAAGACCGCGCCGACCTGCGCGCGCCGCTGCGCGCCCATCCGCAGGACGACGGCCCGCTCGAAGACGCGATCCGCGCTGCGATTGCGCTGAAGCCCAAGGGGCACGATTTCGACTATTCCCGCCAGCGGCTCGACGGTCAGATGCCGCGCCATATGAGCCATACGGGCGGCTGACCCACTCCATGCGCGCACCGCCGCTCTACCATCTCTACGTGGCGGTCACCGTGCTGCTGGCGCCCTTCGCGGCCTGGGCACAGATCCGGAAACTGCGCAAACAGGGCGTCCCGGCCCTGCGCGCCCACGAAACGATGGGCCATGCCAGCCAGCCCCGCTCGGGCAGTGGCCAGCTGATCTGGTTTCACGCGGCCTCTGTGGGCGAGAGCCTGTCGGTGCTGGCCCTGATCGCGAAGATGGGTGAGGTCTTGCCGCGCGCGCAGTTTCTCATTACCTCCGGCACCCCCACCTCGGCCAAACTGGTGGCCGAGCGGATCCCGCCGCGGACCGTGCATCAATTCGCCCCCTTGGATGCCCGCGGACCGCTCAGCCGCTTCCTGCATCACTGGCGTCCGGATGCCGCGATCTTCGTGGAAAGCGAGCTCTGGCCGCGTATGCTGCGGATGACATATGAGCGGGAGACGCCGATGGCGCTGGTCAATGCGCGGCTCAGCGCCAAGTCTCGCGCGGCCTGGGCGCGTCAACCGGCGCTGGCGGCCTATGTGCTGGACGTCTTCGTGCTGATCCTGACGCAGAACGACGAGATGGCGCAGGCCATGGTCGACATGCACGCCCCCGCCGATCGGGTGGCGCGCGGCACCAACCTCAAGGCGCTCTCGGCGCCGCTGCCCACCGATCCCGCAGTGCTGGCGCAGATCCGCGCAGCCCTCAAGGGCCGCCGTCTCTGGGTGGCCGCCTCGACCCATCCCGGTGAGGAGGAGATCGTGCTGGCAGCCCATGCACGACTGCGCGCAAGCCACCCGGATCTTGCGCTGGTTCTCGTGCCGCGTCACCCCAACCGCAGCGCTGAGGTGGCAGCTCTGATCGCCGCCGCAGGCCTCAGCTTCGCGACACGCTCCAAGGACGAGCTGCCCCGCGACGACGAGGCGGTCTATCTCGCGGACACGTTGGGCGAGCTGGGCAATTGGTATGCGCTCACCGATGTGGTCTTTCTGGGCGGCTCGCTCCGGCCCATCGGCGGGCACAATCCATTCGAGGTCGTGCAGGCCGGCGCAGCCGTGATCTCCGGACCGCACGTCGCCAGCTTCGCCGAGACCTACGACAACATGCGGGCCAAAGGTGCCGCCGGTTTCGTCGAAGATGCCGCCGGGTTAGCCAAGGCGGTCGCAGACTTCTACGACAAGCCCGCCGCACGACGCGCAGCGCTCGAAGCGGCAGAGAGCTTTGTCCAAGACCGATCCAATGCCCTCGATGACCTTGCCAGGCGTCTGATTCACATCCTGAAGCTGGCGGAGCCGTCCCGATGACCCGCACAGCCCTGCGCGACGTCGAGGTGATCGCGCCCAACTTCAAGCGGCGCCTGTCCGGTGTCACGGCGACCATCATCCGCTTGGTGCCGATTCAGTCGCGTCAGATCGCGATTGCAGCCACCGGTCCCGTGCTGCCCGATCACGTGCCGCAAGTTCCGCTCTCCGCACTGCCCTGGATGTCGCGCCGGGGGCCGGGCGGCTGGCGGGTCTGGCACGCGCGGCGCAATGTGGAGATGATCGGCGGCCTGGCCCTGCGGTATCTGCTGGGCAAGCGGCTGAAGCTGCTCTTCACCTCCGCCTCGCAGCGTCGGCAGACCGGGCTCACCCGCTGGCTGATCCGGCGCATGGATGCTGTGGTGGCGACATCGGACAAAACCGCGGGCTACCTGGAAGGGCCGTCGCAGGTCATCATGCACGGCATTGATACAACAGGGTTTTCGCCCACCTCCGACCGCACGAAACTACGCCGGGATCTCGGCATCGCCGAGGATGGCCCGGTCATCGGCTGCTACGGCCGCATCCGCGCGCAGAAGGGCACGGATGTCTACGTCGATGCGATGATCGGCCTGCTGGAGGACCACCCCACGGCCACCGCGCTTGTCATGGGCCGGGCCACGGCGGAGCATCGCGCCTTCGAAGAGGGTTTGCGGGCGAAGATCGCCGATGCCGGGCTGTCCGGCCGGATCCGCTTCATGCCCGAAGTGCCCCCCGAGGCCATGGCGGATTGGTACCGCATCCTGGACGTTTACATCGCACCTCAACGCTGGGAGGGGTTCGGCCTCACCCCGATCGAGGCAATGGCCTGCGGCTGCCCGGTCGTGGCCACCCGCGTCGGTGCGTTCGAGGCGCTGGTCGTCGATGGGGAAACCGGTCTGCTGGTGGAACCAGGCGATGCCGAGGCGATCCGCACCGCCGCGCATCACATCCTGATGGACCCCGAGCGCCTGCGCGATTGGTCCGCAGCCGCCCGCCGCCACGTCGAGGCGCGGTTTTCCATCGAGACAGAGGCCGCGGCGCTGGTGGCTGTCTACCGGCGGCTGCTTTCAGAGTCCTAGGCCGCCGGTAAGCGCTGCTCGACGATTTCGGCCCACCAGCTGCATCCGGCCGGGATCGCATCGTCGTTGAAGTTGTATTCCGGGTGATGCACGGCCGCGCCAGGCCCGTTGCCGACCAGAATGTAGGCCCCCGGGCGTTCCTCGAGCATGAAGGCGAAATCTTCGCCCCCCATGACCAGCGGCGCCTCCTCGCAGGCCCCCGAAACATCCGTCGCCACCTTGGCGGCGAATGCCGTCTGTTCCTCGTGGTTGACCATCACCGGGTAGTTGCGGATGTACTCCACCCGCGCCGTTGCGCCGAAGCTCTCGGCAACCCCTTGCGCGAGCCTCTTGAGCCGCGTCTCGGCCAGATCACGCATCTCATCCGTCATCGTGCGGACCGTTCCCTTCAGCGTGGCCCTTTGCGGGATGACGTTAAAGGCTTTCGACGAGGTCTCGAAAGAGGTGACGGAGACCACGATCTGATCAACCGGGTCGGCGTTGCGGCTGGCAATCGTCTGGGCTGCAACCACGATCTGGCTGGCGACGACGGTGGTATCGATGGTTTCATGCGGCTTGGCGGCGTGGCCCCCCTTGCCCTCCACCTCGATCTCGAAAACATCGGTGGCCGCGAAAAAGGCCCCCGGACGGATCGAGAAACTGCCCGGCGCCTGGCCCGGCCAGTTGTGCATGCCGTAGACCTCCTGAATGCCGAAGCGCTCCATCATGCCGTCCTCGCACATCTCGCGCCCTCCGGCGCCACCCTCTTCCGCTGGCTGGAAGATCACCACGGCGGTGCCGTCGAAGTTGCGCGTCTCGGCAAGGTACTTCGCGGCCCCAAGCAGCATCGCCGTGTGCCCGTCATGCCCGCAGGCGTGCATCGCACCCGGCGTCTTGGACGCATAGGGCACGCCGGTCTGTTCGACGATCGGCAGGGCATCCATGTCGGCCCGCAGCCCGATCACCTTGCCCGAGGTGTCGGATTTGCCCTTGATGACACCCACGACGCCCGTGCGCCCGATGCCGGTGACCACCTCGTCGCAGCCGAACGCCGCCAGCTTCTCCGCCACTAGCGCCGAGGTCCGGTGCGTGTCGAAGAGCAGTTCGGGGTGCTCATGCAGATCCCGTCGCCACGTGGTGATTTCCTCGTGCAATTCGGCGAAACGGTTCTTCACGGGCATGGACGATCTCTCCTTGAGATGGCGTGAGGCCATTGGGGTAGCGAGGGGGCTCGGCACGGGTGCGCCCTGCTCAGGCTGATCCGGACGCCGCGCCGCGGGCAGAAGGGTTGCAACTTTGGCCGCGCGGCGCATCTTATCGCGCGTTCCGGCAGCTTCAAGCCGAAGCTCGGCAGCCTCCCGCCGATGTCACAGCGCGGGACCCATGCGCATGGGTGTGCCGTCGGCGAAGCGGCCAAAGCGGAAGCGGCTGAGATCGTGTCCCGGCGCATTGCCCTGCACCAGATCGGCCAGAATGCGTCCCATGGCGGGTCCGATGCCAAAGCCATGCCCGCTCATGCCGGTGCCGATGGTCAGCCCCGGCAGCGCGGCGATCCGGTCGATGACCGGCACCACATCGGGCATCGTGTCGATCATGCCGGCCCAGCTGCGCGCGATGTCGAATGCGGGAAGCGCGGGGAAGCGTTCGGCAAAGGCTTCTTTCAGCTGGCGTGCCTTCGCCGCATTAGGGGCCGGGTTCAGCACGCGCATATGTTCGAAGGGGCTGGGCCTCTCACCGCTCCAGCGCCGCGGCGTGAGCCAGCCATCGGGATAGCCCCGGGGGGCGGCCGGCAGAAAGCGCGTGCCGAAGGGCTCGGCCTTCAATTGCGCAAGGAACTTCGGCAGTGCGCGCAAGGCGTCCCAGCCGAGAAAGAGCTCGTGAAACCCGCCGGGTGCCAGAGTATAGCCGCCGTCCTGCCGGTGTCGGAAGGCCAGGGTTGCATCCGCCATCCCTCCAGCCGCGACCTCCGGCAGCGCGGTGGTTGCGGCCACGGTCGCACGCACCGACAGCTGCGGCAGGGCAACGCCGTGATTGCGCAGGAAGAGCGCCGACCAAGCGCCGCCCGCCAGAACCACCTCAGGCACAGCGATCCGGCCTTGCTCGGTGACAACGCCGCAGACCCGGCCAGCAGCAAGGTCGAGGCACCGCACGGCACAGCCCTCGACGATCTGCGCCCCGGCGCGCACGGCAAGTTCCGCAAGCGCCGGGACCGCGACCCACGGTTCCGCGCGCATGTCCGAGGCCGTGTGCAGCGCTCCGACGTAGGGCTTTGCGACGCCGGGCAGCAGCGCGGCCGTCTCCGCCCGGCTCAGCACCCGCGTGTCGACGCCCTGCGTCTGTGCATGCGGTACCCAGGCCGCATAGCGCGCCATCTGCGCTTCGGTCTCGGCAAGATAGGTCACGCCGCCCTGCACCAGGCCAATGTCGCGGTTGGTCTCGCTCGCGAGTTGGCGCCAGTGGCCGTTGGCCTCCACCATGATCGGCAGCTCATCGGGGTCTCGACCTTGCTGGCGGATCCAGCCCCAGTTGCGGCTGGACTGTTCTCCGGCGATCCGCCCCTTCTCCAGAAGAATCACCCGGCGCCCCGCGCGCGCGAGAAAGAGCGCGGTGCTGACCCCGATAACCCCGCCGCCGATCACCGCCACATCCGCAGTTGCAGGCAACGGCCCGGAAAAGCGGATGGGCGTCTCAAGAGAAATCGGAAAGGCTGTCATCTCCGGCACCGGTGGCGGGTGGCCTGAAAGCCCACCCGACCCGGCTGTGGCAGGCCCAGGCTCATGCCCCCAGCCGGGCCACGAGGCGGCGCATGAAGTCGTGTCCTGCCTCGAACTCTGCCACCGAGATGAACTCGTTCGGCTGGTGCGCCTGGGCGATATCGCCTGGCCCGCAGATCACCGCGGAGTAGCCGGCCCGCTGGAACTGGCCTGCCTCGGTGCCGTAGCTCACTACATGGCTTGCATTGTCGCCGGTGAGCCCCCGGACGAGCGCCTCGGCCTCACCGCTGGTCTCGGGCTTGAGCGCGGGCACGTCGAAGCGCGGTGTGATCTCGATGCGCGTCTCGGGCGCAATTGCCTGCATCTCGGCTTCGACCTCGGCCACCCGGGCGCGATACCGCGCCTCCCAAGCCTTCTTGTTCTCGCCCGGCACCACCCGGAAATCCATCGCGAAGCGACAATCCTTCGCGGTGATGTTGTGCGCGGTTCCGCCCGCGATCATGCCCACATGCACCGTTGTGAAGGGCGGATCGAAGAGCGCTGCAAGCTCGGGCGGGGTGCGGTCCCGATTGGCCGCGTTCATCTGATTGGCCCAGTCCACCAGCTTGGCCCCGAACATCACCGCATTTACGCCGCGGTCCATGATCGAACTGTGCACCTCGAACCCCTGCACATGGGTGTCAAAGCCGCAGCCGCCCTTGTGCCCGGACACCGCGCGCATGCCCGATGGCTCGCCAATGATCGCGGCGCTGCCCTTCGGCAGAACGGGCTGCATTGCCTCGATCATCGGCGGCGCACCGGTACAGCCGATCTCCTCATCAAAGCTCAGCGCGATCTGCAAGGGGCGTTTGATGCCGGCGTGATGCGCCTCGACCAGCGCCCAGATCGCGAGCGCATCAAAGCCCTTCATGTCACAGGTGCCGCGCCCGAAGTAGCGCCCGTCCTTCTCGACCAACTCAAAAGGGTCCGTGTCCCAGGGCTGGCCGTCGACCGGCACCACATCCGTATGGCCGGAGAGCACGATCGCCCCCTCTTCCCACGGCCCCACATGGGCAAAGAGCGCCGCCTTGGGCTGATCGGGGTCGGTGTAGCGATGGGCGGTGATCCCGTGCTCGGCCAGATAGGCTTCGACCCAGTCAACCAGCGGCAGGTTTGTATCGCGGCTGACGGTCGGAAAGGAGACCAGCTGCCGCATGATCTCCAGCGGCGTGAGGCGGTCAGTCATACAGGCGGCGTCCGCCGGCTCCCTCCGCTTCTTCCTGCCCGTCGCGCAGACGGTTTTCGACCTCGACAATGGCCTCACTGCGGTCATATCCGCTGTCGGTGACGAGGACCTGGTGGCCCGGCGCAACCTCCTTGTAGATCGAGGGCTCCGGTCGGTAGTCGGCCGGGTGGATCGGTGAGGGGATCGGCTTGAAATTGAGCTCGCTCTCGGACTTGCGCTGGCGCGGATCGGCGATGGGTACCGCCTTCATCAGCGCCTGGGTATAGGGATGCTGCGGGTTCTCGAACACGCGCGCCCGCGGCCCCATCTCGACGATACGGCCCAGATACATCACGCCCACGTGGTGGCTGACCCGCTCCACCACGGCCATGTCATGGCTGATGAAGAGGAAGGACAGCTCCAGCTCGGCCTGCAGTTCCATCATCAGGTTCAGGACCTGCGCCTGCACGGACACGTCAAGCGCCGAGACCGCCTCATCCGCGATGATCAGCTTGGGGTTCAGCGCCAGCGCCCGCGCAATCGCCACCCGCTGGCGCTGCCCGCCCGACAGCTCGTGCGGATAGCGGCGCATGAAGCTGCGCGGCAGTTCGACCCGGTCAAAGAGCATCGCAACGCGGTCCTGCACCTCGCTGCCCTTCAGCGTGCCGTAGTTGTGGATTGGCTCGGCCACCTGATCGGAGAGCTGCATCTGCGGGTTCAACGACGCAAAGGGGTCCTGAAAGATCATCTGCATGTCGAGGCGCGCGCGCCGCAGCTGCGCCTGATCCAGCGCCATGATATCCGTGCCGTCAAGATTGACCTCACCCGACAGCGGATCGACCAGACGCAAGATCGAGCGCCCCGCCGTCGACTTGCCGCAGCCGCTCTCACCCACGAGGCTGAGGGTCTGGCCCTTGTTCAGCGTGAAGGACACATCCTCGACCGCGTGCACATTCGCCACCGTACGGCGAAAGAACCCGCCCTTGACCGGAAACCGGGTGGCCAGGTTCTTCACCCGCAACAACACCTCATCGGTGCCGGGGATCGGTTTGATCTCGGCCTGCGGCTTGCCCAAGAGCTTCATGGGCTCGGGACAGGCCTTGCCGCGCATCTCGCCGAGCTTCGGCACCGCCGCCAGCAGCGCCTTGGTATAGGGATGCTGCGGGCTTTCGAATATCTGCTCGACCGGGCCCTCCTCGACCTTGTTGCCGCGGAACATCACGACCACACGGTCGGCCATCTGCGCCACCACCGCCATGTCGTGGGTGATGAACATCACCGCCGTGCCGGTCTCGCGCTTGAGCCGGTCCATGAGCGCGAGGATCTCGGCCTGGATCGTGACATCGAGCGCGGTCGTCGGCTCATCCGCGATCAGCAGGCGTGGCTTGCAGGCCAGGGCCATGGCAATCACCACGCGCTGACGCATGCCGCCCGAAAGCTCGTGCGGATACTGATCGAGCCGCCGCTCCGGCTCCGGGATCCGCACCTCGCGCAAGAGCTCCAACGCCCGGGCGCGCGCCTGCGACTTGCCCATGTTCTTGTGCAGCCGCAGCCCTTCGGTCAACTGCCGTCCAACGGTGAAGACGGGGTTCAGCGCCGTCATGGGCTCCTGGAAGATCATCCCGATCTCGTTGCCGCGGATTTGGCGCATCTCATCGCCATCGGTTTTCGCCAGATCGATATCGGCACGGCCCGAGCGGCCAAACCAAAGCTGACCGCCGGTGATCGCGCCGCCGCCGAACTCGACCAACCGCATGAGCGACAGCGAAGACACCGATTTGCCAGAGCCGCTTTCGCCCACCACACAGACGGTTTCGCCGGGGTTGATATCGAAGGACACATCCTCGACCCCGACAACGGGGCCATCCTTTGTCTGGAACTCCACGCGCAGCCCTTTCAGCCGCGCGATCGGCTCCGGCCCGCCGCCACCGTGTTCCTGATCCAGCATTGCCGCTCCTGATATTGGTCGTTTTTCGACGCTATGCTCAAGCCGGCGGCAGTGTCAAACCCGCAGCCCACCGCTTTCCATGACGTCAGCCATCAGAAGGGTTGCTTTTTCCGCAAAAGCTGTTTCGATGGGCATATGCATCTAGGGGGCAGGTGAAAAACAGCGTCATTAGACGGCGTTACACGGCATTCTGCATCTCCCCGAACGACGGCAAAAAACGGCTGCGCTCGAACCGCGGCTCATCCTGGCATTCACGTGTCCAACATGGAGTAGAACATGAAACTCAGAACCCTATTGCTGGGGGCCATCGCCACAACAGCCTATGCGCCCGCGCTGCTCGCGGACGGCCATCAAGGCGAACGCGGCCGCGATGGTCAACTCAACATCATCTATTGGCAAGCGCCCTCGACCCTGAACCCGTTCCTGTCCGGCGGCACGAAGGAAAACGAAGCGGCCAGCCTTGTTCTGGAGTCACTCGCACGCTTCAACGAAGCAGGTGAAATGGTACCCTGGCTCGCCGAAGAGATCCCAACGGTCGAAAACGGTGGTGTCGCGGAGGATCTGACCTCGATCACATGGACGCTGAAGGAAGGCGTCCTCTGGTCCGATGGCACCCCGCTGACCGCGGAAGACCTGATCTTCACCCATGAATACTGCACTCACCCCGAGAGCGGCTGCGCCGGTGTCAGCTACTTTGATGGTGTGGCCTCGGTCGAAGCCGAGGGCGAACGCGGCGTGAAGATCACCTTCGAGGCGCCCAAGCCCTTCCCCTACACGGCCTTCGTGGGCGCCGAGTCGCCAATCCTGCAGAAAGCGCAGTTCCAAGACTGCCTCGGCGCCCGCGCGCCTGAGTGCACCGACGCCAACTTCGGCCCAATCGGCACCGGCCCCTTCGTGGTCAGCGAGTTCCGCCCCAATGACGTGATCACCTATGTGGCCAACGAGAACTATCGCGAAGAGGGCAAACCGGCCTTCGCCACGGTGACATTCAAGGGCGGTGGGGATGCCGCGGCGGCAGCCCGATCGGTCCTGGAAACCGGCGAATTCGACTATGCGTGGAACCTGCAGCTTGCGCCCGACGTGCTGGATCGCATGGAAGCGGTGGGCAAGGGCACGGTGGTGGCCGCTTACGGCACCTCGGTGGAGCGTCTGCACCTGAACCAGACCAATCCCGACCCGGCGCTCGGCCCCGACAAGCGGTCGGTCTTCATGAACGGCGAGAACGCGCACCCCTTCCTGACCGACCCGAAAGTGGGCCAGGCGCTGTCGATGGCCATTGACCGCGCGCTCATCGTGGAGGTCGGCTATGGCGCCGGTGGCCAGCCCACCTGCAACGTGCTGCCTGCGCCCGCACTTTATGCGTCCGAGGCCAATGACTGCCTGACACAGGACATCGAAGGGGCCAACGCACTGCTGGATGAGGCGGGCTGGGTCGACACCAACGGCAATGGCATCCGCGACAAGGATGGGGTCGAGTTGTCGGTGCTCTATCAAACCTCCACCAACGCCGTGCGCCAGGACACGCAGGCGCTCATCAAGGACTGGTGGAGCCAGATCGGCGTCGAAACCGAATTGCGCAACATCGACGCCTCGGTCTTCTTCGGTGGGGATCCGGGCTCGCCCGATACGTTCCAGAAGTTCTATGCCGACATCGAGATGTACACCAACAACTTCGCCGGTGTGGACCCCGAGGCCTATATGGCGAACTGGCTCTGCTCGGACATCCCGACGCCCGCGACCCAGTGGCAAGGCTCGAACATCCAGCGCTTCTGCAAGTCAGAATATGACGCGCTGGTCAAGAAAATGTCCGTCACCTCCGATCTTGAAGAGCGGGGTGAGCTGGCCAAGCAGATGAACGACATGATCATCCAGAGCTACTCGATCATCCCGCTGGTCCATCGCGGTAACCCGTCCGCCCATTCCAACACCCTGGGCGGCGTGAAGATGTCCGACTGGGATTCCGAGTTGTGGAACATCGCAGACTGGTATCGCATCAAGAATTGATGCGATCCGCGTGGGGCGCCGGGCGGCGCGGGCTTGAGCCCGCGCC
>NZ_JALIEB010000066.1 GCF_025755255.1 Roseobacter sinensis
CCTCAGAACTCCACGACGGCGCGGATGGATTTGCCTTCGTGCATCAGCTCGAAGCCGTGGTTGATCTCGTCGAGCGTGAGCTTGTGGGTGATCATCGGGTCGATCTCGATCTTGCCGTCCATGTACCAGTCCACGATCTTCGGCACATCCGTGCGCCCCTTGGCCCCGCCAAACGCCGTGCCGCGCCAGACCCGGCCCGTGACCAGCTGGAACGGCCGCGTGGCGATCTCGGCCCCCGCGGGGGCCACCCCGATGATGATGCTCTCGCCCCACCCCTTGTGCGCCGCCTCGAGGGCCGTGCGCATCACGTTCACATTGCCCGTGGCGTCAAAGGTGTAATCCGCCCCGCCTTTCGTAATCTCAACCAGATGGGCCACCATATCCCCATCCACCTTCGACGGATTGACAAAATCCGTCATCCCGAAGTGTTTGCCCATGGTCGCCTTGTCATCGTTCAGATCGACGCCCACGATCTGATCCGCCCCCGCCAGACGCAACCCCTGGATCACGTTGAGCCCGATGCCGCCCAGGCCGAAGACCACGCAGCGCGACCCGATCTCGACCTTCGCGGTGTTGATCACCGCCCCGATGCCCGTGGTGACCCCGCAGCCGATGTAGCAGATCTTGTCGAAGGGCGCGTCCTTGCGGACCTTCGCGAGCGCGATCTCCGGCACCACCGTGTGATTGGCGAAGGTCGAGCAGCCCATGTAATGATGGATCGGCGTGCCATCCAGCATCGAGAACCGCGTCGAGCCATCCGGCAGCAGCCCCTGGCCTTGGGTGCTGCGCACCTTCTGGCAGAGGTTGGTTTTCGGGTTCAGGCAGTACTCGCATTCGCGGCATTCCGGCGTGTAGAGCGGGATCACGTGGTCGCCCACCTCGAGGCTCGTCACCCCCTCGCCCAGCTCCACCACAACGCCCGCGCCCTCATGGCCGAGGATCGCCGGAAAGATGCCTTCCGGGTCGTCGCCCGAGCGCGTGAACTCATCCGTATGACAGAGCCCGGTGGCCTTGATCTCCACCAGAACCTCGCCCGC
>NZ_JALIEB010000067.1 GCF_025755255.1 Roseobacter sinensis
CCGCTTTGCTGGAATCCAGCCAACTGCATTGTGTTTGATCCTTCGGAAGGCATAGTTGGCACTGAGATGAAAACTGCGTTCCACCCCCTCTTGGCAATCGTCGGCGTTTTTCTTGCCGGGTTCTGTGCAAGCTCAGTCGCAGCGCGAGAGATTGCGATCACGCTCGACGATCTGCCCTATGTGCTTCCGTCACGCACGACACCATCCGAGGGCTTGGCGCAGATCCAGGCTGTGAACGATGCGCTGGCAGCTCATGACGTTGTCGCAACAGGATTTGCGGTAGGAGAACAGATCGGATGGCGATCACGCCCGGCGCTGAATGCCTTTGCCGACGCCGGACACACAATTGGCAACCACAGCTGGTCTCACCCGGACTATGGTACGATCACCGCGGAACAGTTCCGCGAGGAGACACGGCGCACCGATGAAGTACTTTCCAATTGGATCGGAACGAGCCGCTTTTACCGTTTCCCGTTCTTGAGGGAGGGTGAGACAGAAGCTGCGAAAGCCGCTGCCGAGGCTATACTGTCAGAATTGGGATATGTGAACGTACCTGTCACCATCGACACGGACGACTGGCGCCATAACGCTGAGTACCTCGACGCCCTGGATCGCGGAAACGATGCGGCTGCGGCAGAAATTGTGGCGGCCTATGTTGCTCACATCCAAGAGCGCACGGAGCATTTTGAGGTACTCGCCCAGGAAGGCCTGCGGCGCGAAGTGCCCCATATCCTCCTGCTCCACATGAACCAGATCAACGCAGATCATCTCGGGGATATACTTGGCTGGTACGAAGCTGAGGGGTGGGCGTTCATTACAGTCGAGCAGGCGCTTTCGGACCCCTTCTACCAGATGCCTAATCGGTATGCTGGCCCGCGTGGGCTTTCTCAGATCGAGCGGGTCATGGGCCAACCGAGCGAATAGACTTTGGCAAGGGACATGAACACTCTGCCAATACCTGTGCGCCAAAAACAGTCGAT
>NZ_JALIEB010000068.1 GCF_025755255.1 Roseobacter sinensis
TAGGGTCAGGACCCATTGATTTCCTTTGAGTGGCATGATTCATCGGTCGAAAATCGAATGGTGATATGAGCGATCTATATTGGCTGGATGACGGGCAAATGGCGCGTCTTGAACCCTACTTTCCGAAGTCTCATGGCAAACCGCGCGTCGATGATAGACGCGTGCTGAGCGGCATTATCTTCATTAATCGCAATGGCTTACGATGGCGAGATGCACCCAAGGAATATGGGCCACACAAGACCCTGTACAATCGCTGGAAGCGGTGGAGTGAGAAAGGTGTCTTTGCTCAGATCATGATGGGCCTTGCTGCTGAACACAGCGAAGAGAAGACTGTCATGATTGATGCCACGTATCTCAAGGCTCACCGCACCGCGACCAGCATGGGCGTCAAAAAGGGGGGCTTGGACGTCTGATTGGCCGCACCAAGGGTGGGATGAACACGAAGCTTCATGCGGTCTGTGACAGCCAAGGACGCCCGATCAACTTCTTTGTCACCGCTGGGCAGGTCAGCGACTACATCGGGGCAAGGGCGCTGCTGAGCAGCCTGCCAAACGTCGACTGGCTACTTGGAGACCGTGGCTATGATGCAGATTGGTTTCGAGAAGCCCTGCAAGACAAGGGCATACGCCCATGCATCCCCTGCCGAAAGTCCCGCTCCAAACCTGTGCGATACGACAAGCGCAAGTACAAACGCCGCAACCGCATCGAGATCATGTTCGGCAGGCTCAAGGGTTGGCGACGCGTCGCAACCCGCTACGACCGATGTCCGAAGGTCTTCCTCTCCGCAATCGCTCTCGCAGCAACAGTCATCTATTGGTTATGAGTCCTGACCCTA
>NZ_JALIEB010000069.1 GCF_025755255.1 Roseobacter sinensis
ACGGTGCGTTGTTCGATTCGTTTTTCGTGCGTGCCCTGCACGATGCGGTGCACGTAGATGCCGGGCAGGTGGATCGCGTCCGGATCCAGCGCCCCCAGCGGCACGATCTCCTCCACCTCGGCCACGCAGACCCGCCCGCACATCGCCGCCGGCGGGTTGAAGTTCCGCGCCGTCTTGCGGAACACCAGGTTGCCCGACGGATCCGCCTTCCACGCCTTCACGATGGACAGATCCGCGAAGATCCCGGGCTCGAGGATGTAGGTCTCGGGCGCGCCATCCGGGCCGGTGGGGAACTCCTTGTGCTCCTTGCCTTCGGCGATCACCGTGCCGACACCCGTCTTGGTGTAGAAACCGGGAATGCCGCAGCCGCCCGCGCGCATGCGCTCGGCCAGGGTGCCCTGCGGGTTGAACTCGAGCTCCAGCTCGCCGCAGAGATACTGGCGCATGAATTCGGCATTTTCGCCGACGTAAGAGCTGATCATCTTCTTCACCTGCCGCGTCTGCAGCAGGATCCCGATGCCGAAATCGTCCACACCGGCGTTGTTGGAGGCAAAGGTGAGGTCGCGCGTGCCTGCGTCCTTGATCGCCTGCAGGAGCACCTCCGGAATGCCGCAGAGCCCAAAGCCCCCCGCCGCGATCAGCATCCCGTCGTGCAGAACACCCTCCAGCGCCGAAGACGCCGTCTCAAAGATCTTGTTCATTTCGCTCCCC
>NZ_JALIEB010000070.1 GCF_025755255.1 Roseobacter sinensis
GCAGTTTTCATCTCAGTGCCAACTATGCCTTCCGAAGGATCAAACACAATGCAGTTGGCTGGATTCCAGCAAAGCGGCCGGAGTTGCCAGTCACTTGTCTGCTTTGAAGGTCCGTAACAAGACTTGCATCAACATGAATCTTCCACCGGCAGCCGACATCGATGCGCTACAAATAGCAATCGTTTCCAGGCTGAAAGCACTCGGAGACGGAACGCCCTACGTTGCTGATGCGAATGAACCTGATCCGCGGTACCTTGGGTACGGCGTAAGAGCGCCTGAGATGAAACGCTTTCTGGCAAGTTTGAAGCCCGAATTCGCTGATCTGCACACAGAACAAAAGATCGAACTGGCGACGCGTCTCATTGCCTCTGGATACGGGGAACAAAAAAGCGTTGCTATTGCTCTTGTTGAGAAGGTCCAAGAGCACTTCACGCCTGAGCGGTTCGGCAAATTGGAAGATCTCGTGAGCGGGCTCCATGGATAGAGCAAGATCGACAGTTTAACGAAACTGTTCTTACCAAGTATTCTAAGTTCAGGCCTGATAGCCAGTCAGTGACGATTGCTGCGAGTGCGAGGGCTGAGAGGAAGACTTTCGGGCATCAGTCTTAACGGGTTGCCACGCGCCGCCAGTCGTTGAGCCTGCCGAACATGGCCTCGATCCGGTTGCG
>NZ_JALIEB010000071.1 GCF_025755255.1 Roseobacter sinensis
TAAAACAGCGCGCCTTGCGCTACTTGTCTCGGTCCCATCATCGCTGCACCTCCACTCTCTATCCGAGTGAACCAGCGCCAGGCCAACCAATCAAAAGACTTTTTCAACACTATCCGGACGAAGCAGACTTATGCGTGAGCAGCTATTGCTGACGCAGCATTTTCTCGCATATGCAGAACCTTGATCGTTGCTGCGCGGCGGATATCGCCTTACCGGTCATTGGCAGACATCGGATTGCCTGAAACTGAAACCGCGCTTTCGCTGTCGCCTGCTTAAACAAGCTTGACGCGGGACTGGAGCGGGCATTCGATCTGTGCACGAACGGGAGCCGCGCCAGGTCATTCGACCAAATGTCCGCACAGGGTTGGTTACGGCTCGAAGCCGCATGAAAGACGGAGGACCGCTCAGGATTGGCGAACGGCAGTGTCGCTCGCCAAGTTAGGTCAGATGTCTATGCGCTCTGCGATACTCAGTGCACCCTCCAACTCAACGCCGAGGTAGCGCACAGTGCTTTCGATCTTGGTGTGACCAAGAAGCAGCTGCACCGCGCGGAGGTTACCGGTCTTTCGATAAATCTCCGCTGCTCTAAGGTCTGTTGAGCTTCAAGATTCCCATCTGAGCTAAGATCTGCTTCAAACTCGCAAAAGGGAGGTTT
>NZ_JALIEB010000072.1 GCF_025755255.1 Roseobacter sinensis
CGCTGCTCTAAGGTCTGTTGAGCTTCAAGATTCCCATCTGAGCTAAGATCTGCTTCAAACTCGCAAAAGGGAGGTTTGAATGGACACGAGCAGGTTTGTCATCCGCGATCATCAATGGGCGAAGATGGAGCCACATTGCCTTGGGCTCAAAACGCATCCGGGTCGCACCGGCAGTGATGCACGCCTGTTTATGGAGGCGGTTTTCTGGATCGCGCGCACTGGATCGCCCTGGCGCGATCTGCCACCCGGTTTCGGGAACTGGAATACGATTTACCGCCGGTTTCGGGATTGGGCGCGGTTGGGTGTTTTTGAACGCATGTTCAATGATTTGTCTGATCAGCCTGATATGGAGATGGCGATGATTGATGGAACCATCGTCAAGGTTCATCGCGCCGGACAGGGCGCGAAAGGGGGACTCTCAGTCAGGCTATAGGCAGGTCCAAGGGCGGTTGGACGACCAAGATACTGGCGCTCACAGATGCCCTCGGCAACCTTGTGCGGTTCGTCCTTCTGCCGGGGAACCGCTATGATACCGTGGGCGTTGCTCCCTTGATCCAAGGCCTTTCGTTCGACACTCTGCTGGCGGACAAGGCCTTCGACAGCAATTGGATTGTCGAAGAGAGGAACGCGCGC
>NZ_JALIEB010000009.1 GCF_025755255.1 Roseobacter sinensis
CGATCAGCATCCCGTCGTGCAGAACACCCTCCAGCGCCGAAGACGCCGTCTCAAAGATCTTGTTCATTTCGCTCCCCTGGTCCGGCTGGCTGACCGGACATATCCGCACGGAACGGCTCCGCTCCGGAGAGTCGCCCCAAGTGTGCGAGAGTATACCGCCAGTTTGATATCGGTCAAACCGCTTTGGCGCCGACCGGAAGCCCTTGCATCGGGATGCCGTGCGGCGCTGGATCAGGCCTTCTTCGCGGCGGCAGCCTTCTTCGTGGGCGCCGTTTTCTTGGCAGCTGTCTTGCGACGGCCCTTGCCTTTCTTGGCGGCCTTTTCTTCGATCAGGAGCGCGGCCGCCTCAAGCGTAAGGTCTTCAGGCTCGGTGCCCTTGGGGAGGGTGGCGTTGATCTTGTCCCATTTCACGTAAGGGCCGTACTTGCCCTCCATGATTGCGACAGGGCCGCCCTGATCCGGATGCTCGCCAAGCTCGCGCAGGGTTTTGGCGGTGGCACCGCGCCCGCCGCGGCTTGCGATTTTCTCGGCCAGGAGTTGCACTGCGCGGTTCATGCCCACGGTCCAGACCTCGTCGATGCTCTCGAGGTTGGCGTTCGTCCCACCGCGTTCGGAGGTCGAGGCCGCGTGTTTCAGGTACGGCCCGTAGCGCCCGATGTTGGCCCAGACCGTGACGCCATCCTCTGGGTGCGGGCCGATCTCGCGCGGCAGAGACAAGAGCATCAAGGCCTGCTCAAGATCAACGCTCTCGGGCGGCCAGTCCTTCGGGATCGATTGGCGCGGCGGCTTTTTGTTGTCTTCAGTCACCTCGCCGCGCTGCACATAAGGCCCGAAGCGGCCCTTGAAGGCAAAGATCTTGTCGCCCGCGTCCTCGCCGAGCAGTTTGCCCTCGGGGGGGATGCCGCTGTCGTCCTCCTCGCCCGGCGGGCCGAAGGCGCGGGTATAGCGGCACTCGGGGTAGTTCGAGCAGCCGATGAAGGCGCCGCCCGAGCGTGCCGTGCGCATGCTGAGCCGCCCGGCGCCGCAATTGGGACAGAGCCGCGGGTCGGTGCCGTCCTCGTTGGGCGGGAAGAGATGCGGCTCCAGCACCTCGTTGATCTTCTCCAGCACTTCGGTGATGCGCAAATCGGCTGTTTCAGCGATGGCGGCAGAGAAATCGCGCCAGAAGCGGCGCAGCACCTCTTTGTACTCGGCATCCCCCGCGCTGACATCGTCGAGTTCGTTTTCCAGATCGGCGGTGAAGCCGTAGCCCACATACTTGCGGAAGTAATTCTCCAGAAACGCCGTGACGAGGCGCCCCTTGTCCTCGGGGATCAGGCGGTTCTTGTCCTTGCGGACGTATTCGCGGTCCTGGATCGTTGTCACGATGGAGGCATAGGTCGAGGGGCGCCCGATACCGAGCTCTTCCATCTTCTTGACCAGTGTCGCCTCCGTGTAGCGGGGCGGGGGCTGGGTGAAATGCTGCTCGGGCGTGACGGCGCGTTTGTCCATCTTGTCGCCCTCGTCGATCTGCGGCAGGCGCTTGTCGTCCTCATCCACGACATCGTCGCGGCCTTCTTCATAGACCCGCAGGAAGCCGTCGAAGAGCACCACCTGACCGGTCGCGCGCAGTTGCACCTGGCCATCGGCGCTGCCCACGTCGACGGTGGTGCGCTCCATGCGCGCGGCTTCCATCTGGCAGGCCAGCGTGCGCTTCCAGATCAGATCATAGAGCTTGCGCTGGTCGGCATCGGAGGTCTTGAGATCCTCGGCCTTGACCATCATGTCGGTGGGGCGCACGCATTCATGCGCCTCCTGGGCGTTCTTGGCCTTGTTCTTGTACATGCGCGGTTGGCTGGGCACGTAGTCCTTGCCGTAGAGCGTCTCGATCGCGTCGCGGGCGGCCTGTACGGCTTCCGGCGCCATATCGATGCCGTCGGTCCGCATATAGGTGATGTAGCCCGCCTCATAGAGCCGCTGCGCGGTGGACATGCACTGCCGCGCGCCCATGCCGAACTTGCGGCTGGCCTCCTGCTGCAGGGTCGAGGTCATGAAGGGGGCGGCGGGGTTGCGGTTGGCGGGCTTGGCCTCGACCGATTGCACCGTGAGGTCGCGGGAGGTGATCGCCTGCACCGCCATCTCGGCCTGGGTTTCGTTTGCGATGTCGAACTTGTCGAGCTTCTTGCCTGCGAGCACGGTGAGGCGCGCTTCGAACTCCTGCCCGCGCGGCGTGGCAAGCAACGCCTTGACGGACCAGTATTCGCGCGCGCGGAAGGCCTCGATTTCCATCTCGCGCTCGACGATGAGCCGCAGCGTGACCGACTGCACGCGACCTGCGGATTTCGCGCCCGGCAGCTTGCGCCAGAGGACCGGCGACAGATTGAAGCCCACCAGATAGTCGAGCGCGCGGCGCGCGAGGTACGCCTCGACCAGTGGCATGTCGACCTGGCGCGGGTTCTGCATCGCCTCGGTCACGGCCTTCTTCGTGATCTGGTTGAACACCACGCGGCTGACGGGTGTGTCCGATCTGATCGACTTGCGCTTGGTCAGCGCTTCCTGCAGGTGCCAGCTGATCGCCTCGCCTTCGCGGTCGGGGTCGGTCGCGAGGATCAGCGCGTTGTCGTCTTTCAGCGCGTCAGCGATGGCCTTGACGTGTTTCTTGCTGTCGGAGGCGACCTCCCAGAGCATCTCGAACTCGTTCTCCGGATCGACGGAGCCATCCTTTGGGGGGAGGTCGCGCACGTGCCCATAAGAGGCGAGCACCGTGTAGTCGTCACCCAAATATGCGTTAATTGTCTTGGCTTTAGCCGGCGACTCCACAACTACTACTGGCATTTACTCGGGCACCTCTGGGTCGAATTCCGCACGTCCATGTTGAAGCGAGATGTGCTGTGCGGCCGGGTTTGTCAATCTGATCGACCACATCGTGGCAAAAAAACGTTACAGTCGGCAGGGCGGTCTGCTGCAGGAATTCGCACCTGCTTCGAAGGGGCTTCAGCCCCGTTTCAGCCCGGGGGTTGAGAAGGCTCAGACCTTGGAGAGCAGACCGCCGGACCGGCGTGCGATCTTGCCGTCCAACTCCAGATCGAGCAGGGCGGGTGCGACATCGGCGGGGGCGACGGCCAGGTCGCGGATCAGCTGGTCTTCGGCGAGTGGAGCAGGGCTCAGGCGCGAGAGG
This sequence comes from Roseobacter sinensis, assembly GCF_025755255.1. Lineage (GTDB taxonomy): Bacteria > Pseudomonadota > Alphaproteobacteria > Rhodobacterales > Rhodobacteraceae > Roseobacter > Roseobacter sinensis. The sequence goes on from NZ_JALIEB010000009.1 coordinate 3,158, forward strand.
ATCTGCCGGTGCAGCGCGGCCACCTCGCGCAGCGCCCGGTTTTTCTTTGGCGCGGGTTTGACCGCCGGTTCCAGTGGCAGTTCAGGCGTCTCCCCGCTGAGCGGGGTCAGCGCTTCGAGCACGTCCGCTGCCGACCGGACCAGCGTTGCGCCATCGCGGATCAACTGGTTGCAGCCTGCCGCGCGCGCATCGAACGGGCTGCCCGGCACGGCAAGGACCTCGCGGCCTTGATCAAGCGCATCGCGCGCGGTGATCAGGCTGCCGGATTTTGCCGCGGCCTCGACCACAACGGTCGCGCGGCTGAGGCCAGAGATGATTCGGTTGCGGCTGGGAAAGTGTCGGGCGGTCGGTTGCAGCCCCATCGGCTGTTCGGAGAGCCGCAGGCCGGTTTCGGCAATCTGCCCTGCCAACTCGGCGTTCTCCGCCGGGTAGATCACATCAACCCCACCGGCCAGCACCGCGACGGTTCCGGTGGGCAGGGCGGCTTTGTGCGCCGCCGCATCGACCCCGCGCGCGAGGCCCGAGACCACGATGTAGCCCGCCTCGCCCAGATCGCGCGCCAGCGCTTTTGCCATGCGCGTCCCCAGAGACGAGGCGTTCCGCGCGCCCACAAGCGAAATCATCGGTCGCAGAATCATCTCCGCTGCGCCGATGACCCATAGAAAGGGCGGTGCATCCTCGATTTCATCCAGCGTGGGGGGGTAGGCCGGCGTGCCCTGCATGATCAGACGCGCACCGGCTGCCCGCGCTGCCTTCAGTTCGGACGTAATGACACCTTCGGGGCAGACTTCATAGTCTTCAACGCCGGCGGCACGCGCTACCTCAGGCAGCGCGGCCAACGCGTTCTGCGCCGTGCCGTGTTCAGTCAGCAGTCGTTTATACGTCGTTAAGCCAACCCGGCGGGATCGCAAAAGACGGAGACGGGAAAACTGTTCGTCTTCCGAGGTGGGTGGGAGTGGGGGGTGAGTGGAAGAAGGATTGTGGTCCTTTTCAGTCATCCTCATCTCCGTCCTTTACGAGAATCAGATTTACGCGGAGATGGTTAACAACCCATGAATCAATGCAGGGTTGTGCTATCGCTATTTCTGGGGAGGCGCCCCGGATCATGAGGCCGAGCCTCCCACGGTCAGCCCGCCGATCATCAATGTGGGCTGGCCGACGCCCACCGGCACCCACTGGCCCGCCTTGCCGCAGTTGCCCATACCGGGGTCGAGCGCCATGTCGTTGCCGATGGCCCGGATGTGCTTGAGCGCCGTCGCCCCATCGCCGATGAGCGTGGCGCCTTTGACCGGCGCGCCGACCTTTCCGTTTTCGACCCGATACGCCTCGGTACAGGAAAAGACGAACTTGCCGTTGGTGATATCGACCTGGCCGCCACCGAACCCCACGGCGTAGATGCCGTCCTTGAGGTCCGCGACGATGTCGCCGGGGTCGCTATCGCCGCTCAGCATATAGGTATTGGTCATACGCGGCATCGGCGCGTGGGCATAGCTTTGGCGCCGCCCGTTGCCCGTGGGCGCCACGCCCATGAGGCGTGCATTCTGCCGGTCCTGCATGTAGCCTACCAGTATGCCGTCTTCGATCAGGGTGTTCTTGCCCGAAGGCGTGCCTTCGTCGTCGATGGTGATCGAGCCGCGCCGGTCAGGGATGGTGCCATCGTCGAGCACGGTGACACCCGGGCTTGCGATCCGCTGACCCATGAGCCCCGCGAAGGCGGAAGATCCCTTGCGGTTGAAATCCCCTTCGAGCCCGTGTCCGATGGCCTCATGCAGCAGGATGCCCGGCCAGCCGGGGCCCAGCACCACATCCATCACACCGGCCGGCGCGGGGACGGCCTCGAGGTTCACGGTAGCGATGCGCAGCGCCTCGCGAATCTTCGATTGCCAGTCCGCGGGATCAAGCAGACCGTCGAGCCCGACGCGCCCGCCGCCGCCGACCCCGCCGGCTTCGCGGCGCCCGTCCTGTTCGACAATCACCGAGACATTCACCCGTGTCATCGGGCGCACATCGCGCACCGATTGCCCATCGGGCCGTAGAATTTCGACCTCCTGCAGGCTGGCGGCGATAGTGGCCGAGACCTGAACCACGCGCTTGTCCAGATCGCGGGCGTAGGCGTCCATCGCGCGCAGGGTCTCGACCTTCACCGGGAAGGCCGCACCCGCAATCGGGTCGTCATCGGTGTAGAGCCGGGTGTTTGTGGGCTGCGGCGCATCGGCAAGCGTGCCGCCGCCATCGCCCACCGCGAGGCGTGCGGTCTCGGAGGCGCGCATCAGCGCTGCTTCAGAAATCTCGGTGGAATGGGCATAGCCCGCCACCTCGCCGCAGACCGCGCGCAGCCCGAAGCCTTCGGAGGCGTCGTAGCTTGCTGTCTTCAGCCGCCCGTCATCGAAGACCAACGCCTCGGACCGGCGTCGTTCGAGAAACAGCTCGCCATCGTCCGCACCGTCAGTCGCCGCGCGCAGGATGCGCAGCGCGGCCTCGCGGTCCAGGGTCTCTTGGAAAGGCCGGAAGGCGGTATCGGACATGGGATCGGTCCTCCAGGACGGTGTGAAAAATGGAGTCAGCGTCTCTATGACGCAAGCTCAACTCTTTATCTCGTGATCAGAATATGATTGTAAGAGCGCAGATTACAATGTGCGGACGGGTGCGCAGACCTTCCCGCATGGGCAAGACAACACATGATCCCAAGATCAGGACGACACATGAAACGTTTCTTCACTCTCTCAGGTTTGATGGCGGGACTGGCCGCGAGCACGGCCCGGGCGCAGGACAACCTCGAAGTCATCGGCGCGCCCGTCGACGGGAAGATGGGCTTCCAGCCCGCCGCGACCGAGCTGGCGCGCGACCTGCAGTGGCTCGACGGCATGATCCTCGTGATCATCACGGCCATCACGCTGTTCGTGACCGCGCTCATGGCCTGGGTGATCATCCGCTACAATGCCAAGCGCAACCCCACATCGGCCTCCTTTACCCACCACACCCCGGTCGAGGTGGCCTGGACCGTTGTCCCCATTGTCATTCTGGTCTTTATCGGGGCGTTTTCGCTGCCGGTCCTGTTCAAACAGCAGGAGATCCCGGAGGCAGACATCACCATCAAGGTGACCGGCTACCAGTGGTACTGGGGGTATGAGTATGTCGACGAAGGCTTCGCCTTTGACAGCTATATGATCGGTGCGCCGGCCACTGGCGGGCAGAACAAGAAGACACCGGAAGTGATCGCACAGCTGGAAGAGGCGGGGTACTCGGAGGATGAATTCCTTCTGGCCACCGACACCGCGGTCGTCATCCCGGTGAACAAGACCATCGTGATGCAGGTCACGGGTGGCGATGTGATCCATGCCTGGACCATCCCGGCTTTCGGCGTCAAGCAGGACGCCGTGCCCGGTCGTCTGGCCGAGCTGTGGTTCAAGGCGGAGCAGGAAGGCATCTACTTCGGTCAATGCTCCGAGCTTTGCGGTATCGCGCACGCCTATATGCCGATCACCGTGAAGGTGGTCTCGGAAGAGGCCTATGCGGAATGGCTCGAAGAGGCGCGCGAAGAGTATGCGGGCATTCCCCGGACCCGTGTGATCGCTTCGAACTGACCGGTTGGGCGGGCTTTCAGGCCGCCCTTGTCTCTCACAGCACGCAAGGCGCATGAATGGCGGACGCTAGCTATACCACGCAGGAGTACGACACGCAGCTGGGCGATTACTTCGCGCTGATGAAGCCGCGCGTGATGTCGCTTGTGGTGTTCACTGCGCTTGTCGGTCTGCTCGCCGCGCCTGTCTCGGTGAACCCGGTTGTGGCATTCTGCTCTATCCTCTTCATTGCCATCGGGGCAGGGGCCTCGGGTGCGCTGAACATGTGGTGGGACGCAGATATCGATGCGGTGATGCGCCGGACCGCGAAACGCCCGATCCCCTCGGGTCGGGTGCCGGCGGGCGAGGCGCTGTCGCTTGGCATCGCGCTCTCCGGTCTTTCGGTGATGATGCTGGGCCTCGCCGCCAACCTGCTGGCGGCAGCCCTTCTCGCCTTCACCATCTTCTTCTACGCCGTCATCTACTCCATGTGGCTGAAACGCTCGACGCCGCAGAACATCGTGATCGGCGGGGCTGCGGGCGCCTTCCCACCGGTGATCGGCTGGGTCGTCGCCACCGGCAGCTTCTCCATCGAGGCCTGGTTGATGTTCGCGCTGATCTTCATGTGGACGCCGCCGCATTTCTGGGCGCTCGCCCTCTTCATGAAGTCCGACTACGACGATGCCGATGTGCCGATGCTGACCGTCACGCACGGGCGCAAGGCGACCCGGCTGCACATCCTCGGCTATACCGTCCTGCTTGCGGCACTTGCTGTCGGCACCGGGTTCAGCGCCATCGGCGGGCCGCTCTATTTGGCCGTTGCCGTAGTCCTGAACGCCCTCTTCCTGAAGGGCGCCGTAGAGATCTGGCGCCGAGACGAGGCGCAAGCCGAGGCCGATAGCTACGCGGTCGAGAAAAGAGTCTTTCGCCTCTCGTTGTGGTATCTTTTCGCGCACTTTGGTGCGATCCTGATCGAAGCGATGGCGCGCCCCTTTGGCCTTGGAGGCTGGTGACGATGGCATTCCGACCCGAGCATGAGCTGCACACGCGCCGCAGGGGCCGCAATGTGGGCGTCGGGCTGCTGCTGGGCGGCTTTGTCGTGCTGATTCTGGCGCTGACCGTCGCCAAAGTGACCAATGGAGATTTCGAACTGCCCAAAGCAGAGGAGTTGTCGCAGTGATCCGCCTCACCGGACCCGCAAAGACCGTTGCACAGACCGTAAGCCTTGTGGTCGTCATGGGCGGCCTCGCCTGGGCCTCGGTGCCGTTCTACGATTGGTTCTGCCGGGTCACGGGCTTCGGCGGGGTAACAGGGGTTTCCGAGGTGGCCCCCGACGACGTGCTCGACCAGACCATCACCGTGCGCTTCGATGGCTCGCTGCACAGCAATATGGCCTGGGAGTTCAAGCCTGTGGAGCGAGAGATGGAGGTCCGCATCGGCGAGACCGGGCTTGCCTTCTACGAGGCCTACAACCCCACGGACCGGCCCATTGCAGGCTCGGCCAGCTACAACGTGACCCCCTACCAAGCGGGCGGCTTCTTCAACAAGATCCAGTGCTTCTGCTTCGAAGAACAGGTGTTACAGCCGGGGGAGCGGGTGGAGATGCCGGTGACCTTCTATGTGGACCCGGAGATCGTGGAGGACCGCGACGGCAAGTTCATCCACACGATCACGCTGTCTTACACCTTTTATGAAATCGACCTGCCCGAGGGGTACGCCTCGCTGGAGCAGACAGACCAACCCTCAGACACAAGTCTGAACTGACCACCATAAGGCAAGGGACGAGGCCATGGCCCAAGAAAAGAACCACGACTACCATATTCTGAACCCCTCGATCTGGCCGCTGCTGGGCGCGCTCGCGGGGTTCATCATGCTATTTGGCGCCGTGCTCTGGATGCAGTCGGTCACGCCCTGGATGTTCTGGATCGGCTTTGTCGGCGTGCTCTACGTGATGTTCGGCTGGTGGGCCGAGGTCGTGGCTGAAAGCCGGATTGGCGATCACACACCCGTCGTGCGGATCGGCCTGCGCTATGGCTTCATCCTCTTCATCATGTCCGAGGTGATGTTCTTCGCGGCCTGGTTCTGGAGCTTCTTCAAGCACGCCATCTACCCGATGAGCGAATACGCGGGCACCGAATACGTGCAGCCTGAGATCTACCATGTGGACGCGTTCCACCTGCCGCTGATCAACACGCTGGTGCTGCTTCTGTCGGGCTGTGCCGTCACATGGGCGCACCATGCGCTGGTGCATGGCGGCCCGCGCAAGGACGTGATCAACGGTCTGGGCATCGCAGTGGTTCTGGGCGTCGCCTTCACCGTGCTGCAGGGCTACGAATATTCCTATCTGCTCTATCAGGGCTGGGAGTTCGGGGGCGACAAGTTCTTCTCCAACTTCTTCATGGCCACAGGCTTTCACGGTGCGCATGTGATCATCGGGACCATCTTCCTGGCGGTCTGCTGGTTCCGTGCGATGAAAGGCCACTTCACCGCCGAGAAGCACATCGGCTTCGAGGCCGCTGCCTGGTACTGGCACTTCGTCGATGTGGTCTGGCTCTTCCTGTTCTTCGCCGTCTACATCTGGGGTGTGGGGCAGATGCCCGGCGCGCACTAGGCGCCTGTCCAAAGACAAGAGCGAAGCGCGCGGTTTCCGCGCGCTTTTCACGTGAAGAGGGGAGATCATGCGGCTTTGGTTCGGGTTGATTGTCGGGATGATCGGGGTGGGCATCCTTGTCAGCCTCGGGATTTGGCAGGTTCAGCGCCTCGCGTGGAAAGAGGACCTGCTGGCGCGCATCGAGAGCCAGATCGCAGCGGACCCTGTGCCACTGGGGGTCGCTCAGAATCAAACAGCCGAAACGTCCCGCCCGGCGGGCGCCGCCGGGCAGCGTCGGGAGAGTGCGGGTCATCTGTCAACGGTGCAAATGCCAGAGCTCAATCGTTACAGCCCCGTTACCATGACCGGCAGTTTCGACACCGATGCTCCGCCGATCCGGGTGCTGGCCTCACGCAAGACCGTGGGCGCGGTCTACCGCATCATCCGCCCGTTTCAGGCCGAGGGGTACGGGCGCATTCTGGTGGATACAGGGTGGATCGTGGATGACGCGGGCGCGCCGCCTCCGCCGCCGGACGAACAGCTCACCCTTGTCGGCAATCTCGACACGCCGAACGAGGCCGACAGCTTCACCCCGGCGCCCGATCTTCAGGGGAACATCTGGTTTGCCCGCGACGTGCCCGAGATGGCGCGCGCCCTCAGCACCGAGCCCGTGCTCGTCGTGCTGCGTGAGACGCCGGAAACGGACCTCGGCGTGACGCCCTGGCCGGTAGACACGGCTGGTATTCCGAACGATCACCTGCAATACGCCATCACGTGGTTTTCCCTGGCGGTGATCTGGGGGGCCATGACCGTGTATTTCCTGCTGCGCACGCGACGCAGCGCGCGCTGAGAGGGACGAGCGATGCGCTATATCTCCACCCGTGGCACGGCCCCCGTGCTGAATTTCGAAGAGGCGATGCTGACCGGACTCGCGCGGGACGGCGGGCTCTATGTGCCCGAGGTGATCCCGCAAATGGCGGTCGCAGATATCGCGCGGCTCGAAGGGTTGAGCTATGAGGCGATTGCCTATCGCGTGATGCGCCCCTTCGTGGGGGATGTCTTCACCGACGAGGAATTCGAGGGGATCATCGCGCGCGCCTATGCAGGCTTCGGCCATGCGGCGCGTGCGCCGCTGGTGCAGCTGGATCAGGGGCATTTCCTGCTGGAGCTGTTCCACGGGCCGACGCTGGCCTTCAAGGACTTTGCGATGCAGCTCATCGGGCAGATGTTCCAGACAGCCCTGGCCCGGCGGGGCGAGCGTGTCACCATCGTGGGCGCCACGTCAGGCGACACCGGCTCCGCCGCCATCGAGGCGTTCCGGGGTCTCGATAGTGTGGATGTCTTCATCCTCTACCCGCACGGGCGCATCTCGGAGGTGCAGCGACGGCAGATGACGACGCCCACGGAAGACAATGTGCACGCGCTGGCGATGGATGGCGATTTCGATGACTGCCAGGCGCGGCTGAAGGATATGTTCAACGATTTTGCCTTCCGCGATGAGGTCAGGCTGGCGGGCGTGAACTCGATCAACTGGGGCCGGGTGCTGGCGCAGGTGGTCTATTACTTCTCTTCCGCCGTGTCGGTGGGCGCGCCGCACCGCAAGGTCAGCTTCACTGTGCCCACGGGCAATTTCGGCGATATCTTCGCAGGCTACATCGCCAAGCGCATGGGGCTGCCCATCGATAAGCTGGTGGTGGCCACGAACCAGAATGACATCCTCGACCGCTGCCTGAAGGGCCAAGGCTATCACAAGGGTGAGACGGTGCCCTCGATCAGCCCGTCGATGGATATTCAGGTCAGCTCCAACTTCGAGCGCGCGCTCTTCGATGCCTACGACCGCGATGGCAATGCGGTCTCGCAGCTGATGGAGGAGCTGAAGGCGGGGGGCTTCGAGGTCAGCCAGGGGGCGATGGAGGTGCTGCAGTCGCACTACCTCTCGGGCCGTGCATCGGAAGAGGAGACGATGGCGACGATTGCACGCACGCTCGAGACAACCGGCGAGCTGCTCTGCCCGCATACGGCGATCGGTGTGAAAGTCGCGGACGAGCATCGCGTGACCGGCACGCCGACGATCACGCTGGCCACCGCGCATCCGGCGAAGTTTCCCGATGCGGTGGAACAGGCCACGACGCAACGGCCCCCCTTGCCCCCCCGTATGGCAGACCTGTATGAACGCGCGGAACGGGTGAGCCGGGTGCCGAATGATCTGGGGGCGCTCACGGCGCATATCAAAGGGCTGAGAGCTGCGTGACACTGAACCAACACCGCCTGCCGAACGGCTTTCGTATCGTCACTGAAGAAATCCCCGGGCTCGCCTCGGCCTCCGTCGGCATCTGGGTGACCGCGGGCGCGCGCCACGAGACGCCGCAGCAGAACGGCATCGCGCATTTTCTCGAGCATATGGCCTTCAAGGGCACTAAGCGGCGCACGGCCTTGCAGATTGCAGAGAGCATCGAGGACGTGGGCGGCTACATCAACGCCTACACCAGCCGTGAGGTCACGGCCTACTACGCGCGGGTGCTGCAGAACGACGTGCCGCTGGCGCTCGATGTGATTGCCGACATTCTGCTGAACCCGACGCTGGAAGACGCCGAGATCGAGGTGGAGCGGAGCGTGATCCTGCAGGAGATCGGGCAGGCCCTCGACACGCCGGACGATGTGATTTTCGACTGGTTGCAGGAAGAGGCCTATCCCGACCACCCCATGGGCCGCACCATTCTGGGACCGTCGGAGCGGGTGTCGAAATTCACCCGCGCCGATCTTCAGGGCTTCATTCAGCAGCACTACGGCCCCGAGCAGATGATTCTCGCGGCCGCGGGCGCGGTGGATCACGAGGCGATTGTGAAACTGGCCGAAGAGCTTTTCGGGGCGATGCAGGCGCGGCCCGTGGTCGACGCGGATGCGGCGCGGTTTCTGGGCGGCGAGCGGCGGCAGCCCAAGGCGCTGGAGCAGGCACATTTTGCCCTGGGCTTCGAAAGTCCGGGCTATCGCGACGACAGCATCTATACCGCGCAGATCTATGCCTCCGCTCTCGGCGGCGGCATGTCGAGCCGTCTGTTCCAGGAGATCCGCGAGAACCGGGGGCTGTGTTATTCGATCTTTGCCCAGGCGGGCGCCTATGCGGATACCGGTATGACGACGATCTATGCGGGGACCAGCGCCGACCAGCTGCCGCAGCTCGCTGAGATCACCATCGATGAGATGAAGCGCGCGGCGAGCGATATGTCGCCCGCCGAAGTGGCGCGGGCGCGGGCGCAGATGAAGGCGGGGCTGCTGATGGGGCTGGAGAGCCCCTCCACGCGCGCCGAACGCCTGGCACGGCTGGTGCAGATCTGGGACCGCGTGCCGCCGCTGGAGGAGACCGTGGCGTTGATCGACGCGGTCACCACGGGCGATGTGCGCGAGTTCGCGGAAGGCATGGCCTCGGCGGCCCCTGCGGCGCTGGCGCTTTACGGGCCGATTGATGCGGCGCCCAGCCTCGCGCAATTGCAGGAGCGGCGGGCGGCGTGATCCTGCGCGGGTTTCGGAAACTCCGCATCGAGACCGAACGGATGACCCTGCGCCCGCCCATCCATTCGGACTTTCGGGCCTGGACCAGCCTGCGGTCGCAGAGCCGGGACTATCTGAGCGCCTGGGAGCCGAGCTGGGCCAAGGATCATCTGACGCGCAAGGCCTTCACCAACCGTGTCTATTGGGCGCAGCGCTCGGTCTCGGGGGGGACTGCGCTGCCGCTGTTTCTGATCCGGCGGCAGGATGACGCACTTCTGGGCGCCATCACGCTCGACAACATTCGCCGCGGGCCCGCGCAGGCCGGCACGCTGGGATACTGGACAGGCGAACCCTTCGCCCGGCAAGGGTACATGCGCGAGGCGATCACGGCATTGGTTCATCATGCCTTCACGCAGCTGGATCTGAGCCGGATCGAGGCGGCCTGCTTGCCGGAGAATGTCGCGTCTCGCGGGCTGCTGGAGACCTCGGGGTTCAAATACGAAGGGGTGGCACAGAGCTACCTGCAGATCGGTGGGCGCTGGCGCACCCATGTGCTTTATGCCGCGCTGCGCAGCGACCGGCGCGGCAAGACCGGCGCAGGATAAGGCCGCCGTCGCCGGATCAGTTCAGCGCTTTGAGCAACACAAGCGGCGGGATCGGTGGGCCGGGGCGCAGTTTCTTGACCACCGGGGGCGCGGCTGGAACAGGGGCTGGTGCAACCGGCTGGACGGGCACGACCGCCTGCGGGACAATCGTCGGCGCCACAACGACGGGCGCCTGCGTCCGCGCGATCGCCGCCTTCTTCTTGGCTTTCAGGATCACAATGCCTTGTGCGTCGGCTGGGGTACCGATGCTGAGCACACTTGCGCAGAGCGCGGCGAGTGTCGTCCACTGGGCGGTTCTTTTGATCATCTGAGACTCTCCGGTTGGCCTGAGAAAAAATGGGTTTCAGCCTTCTTAATGACATGACCGTCATTAACTGAAATATGGTCTCTGTGCATCCCCAAACAAGAGGCGTGGCGCCTCCGGGCGGATTCCCGCTGTGACGGCCTCGCTTCAAGGTGTGGGACAACGCGCGACGGCCCGCCAGTGCACAGCAATTTGGCAGGGCGGCCGTCAGAACCGCGGTGATCACAGATCAAACGCGGCAGATGATTTTCGACCCGGCCACTCTAGCTTACGGTGGGGAAGACAAAGGGAGACAGGTGCATGTTGAGAATGATTGCCGCGGTCTTGGCCTTGTTGCCGGGCGCGCTTTTGGCGCAGGTGGAGACGCGCACGCCGAGCCACTGCATTGCCTTGGCCGAGACGCCGGGGCTGGAGTATGTGGTGCCTGCCAGTCTTGGGCCCGTGGCTGAGGAGACGGTGCGCATCCACTACATCGCGCACGCCAGTTTTCTGATCCGCAGCCATGGCGGGCTGAACATGGTCACGGATTACACCGGGTTTACCGGCTCAGCCCCGCTGATCCCGGATGTGGTGACGATGAACCACGCCCATGACACTCATTGGACGGCCAATCCCGACCCCGCGATCCCGCATGTGCTGCCCGGCTGGGGGCCTTTTGGCGAGGGAATTTCGCATCATCTCGATCTCGGAGAGGTACTGGTGCGCAACGTCTCGACCGATATTCGTTCGCAGTTTTCCGGCGTCGAGGAGAACGGGAATTCGATCTTCGTGTTTGAGCTCGCGGGGCTTTGTGTCGGGCATCTGGGGCATTTGCACCACGAGCCGGATCCTGAGCAATACGCCGCTTTGGGGCGGTTGGACGTGGTCATGGCGCCGGTCGATGGGGGGTACACGCTGGATCTGCCGACGATGATCCGGATCCTCAAGCGGCTGCGGTCGTCCGTCGTGATTCCGATGCATTGGTTCTCGCTCTACGGGCTGGATGAGTTTCTGGCCGGGATGGCGGATGAGTTTGCCGTGGTCGAGGTCGGCGGGCCTGCGCTCGATATCTCGCTCGACCGTCTTCCGGGGCGCCCCACAGTGATGGTGCTGCGTCCGCAGCTTCTGAGCGAGTAGGCCTCTTGCATCGCCCCGCGCCGCGGGGGATCAAGGCGTATGGATCTGAATTCCGCCGATTCCGCCTTTGATGCGTTGCTGCGGCAGCATTTGCCCCAGGATGCGGTGCGGCCGTCCGAACCGCGTTATCTGGAAGAGCCGCGTGGGCGGTATCAGGGCCGTGAGACGCTGGTGGTGCTGCCGCGCTCGGTCGACGAGGTGGCAACGGTGGTGCGGCTGGCCGGTGAGGCGCGGGTCGGTGTCGTGGCCTATGGCGGCGGCACAGGGCTGGTTGGCGGCCAGATCTCGCCCGAGGGGCCGTTGCCGGTGATCCTGTCGCTGGAGCGGATGGCGGCGATCCGGGGCGTCTACCCTCAGGAGAACGTGCTGATTTGCGAGGCGGGCGCGGTGCTCGCTGATGTGCAGTCGGCGGCGGAGGCGGCGGACCGGCTCTTCCCACTGTCGCTGGCCTCGGAAGGCTCAGCGCGGATTGGCGGTAATCTGGCGACCAATGCGGGCGGCACGGCGGTGCTGCGCTATGGCAATGCGCGGGAGCTGTGCCTGGGGCTGGAGGCCGTGCTGCCGGACGGGCAGATCTGGCACGGGCTGAAGCGGCTGCGCAAGGACAACACGGGCTATGATCTGCGCAACCTGCTGATCGGGTCGGAAGGCACCCTAGGCGTGATCACGGCGGCGGCGCTGAAGCTGAGCCCGAAGCCGGCCGCGCGGGGCACCGCGATTTTTGTGGTGCCGTCGCCCAAGGCAGCGCTGGGACTGCTTGCCTTGGCGCAGTCGCAGCTGGGTGAGTTGGTGAGCGGGTTCGAACTGATCAGCGGCCAGGGGCTGGCATTTCTGGCGGAGACGGTACCCGAAGTACGGCAGCCGTTTGCGGCGCGTCCGGACTGGTCGGTGTTGATCGAAGTGGGTCTTGTGGCAGGTCTGGATCCGCAGGGTGCGCTGGAGCAACTCTTCATCGCGGCATCTGAGGCTGGCCTCACGCTGGATGGTGTGATCGCGCAGAGCGTGCAGCAGTCGGGTGAATTCTGGTCGGTACGCGAACACATCCCCGAAGCGAACAAGCGGGTGGGCGCTGTGATCTCCAGCGATGTCTCGGTGCCGCTTGGGGCGATCCCGGAGTTCATTGAGGTGGGACGCGAAGAGATCGCGAAGATCGGCGCTTTCCGGATCAACTGCTTCGGTCACGTGGGCGATGGCAATCTGCATTACAATGTGTTTTCGCAGCCGGGTGGCCGCGCGGCGGATCATGCGAACCAGCGGGCGGCGCTGCAGCGAGCGGTGCATGATCTGGCGCACCGGTTGGGGGGCTCGGTCAGTGCGGAGCATGGGGTCGGGCGGTTGAAGGTGGAGGATCTGGAGCGTTATGGCGATCCGGCGAAGCTCTCGGCGCTGCGCGCGATCAAGGCAGCCCTGGATCCTTTGGGCATCATGAACCCGGGCGCTGTCTTGCGAAATTGAGGCGCTGACGCGCCACGTGATGTTTTTCAAATCCCTCCGGGATTTGGTTTGGGCGCTCAGAGCCCGTCGAAGGCGCAGAGCGCGTGCACATCCATGCCCATGGCTTCGAGACGCTTGCGCCCGCCGAGATCCGGCAGGTCTATGACGAAGGCGCAGGAGACGATCTCACCGCCCAGCCGTTCGAGCAGCTTGATACCGGCTTCCGCCGTGCCGCCGGTGGCGAGCAGATCGTCGACGACCAGTACCTTTTCCCCTGCGGTGATGGCGTCGTCGTGGATTTCGACGATGGCCTCACCGTATTCCAGCTTGTAGTCTTGGCTGATCGTGGTTCCGGGCAGCTTGCCCTTCTTGCGGATTGGTACGAAGCCCACGGAGAGCTGGTGCGCGATGGCGCCGCCGAGGATGAAGCCGCGCGCCTCCAGCCCCACGACCTTGTCGATCTGCAGGCCCGCATAGGGGTGCAGCATCTGGTCGATGGCCATGCGGAAGCCGCGCGGGTCCGCGAAGAGTGTCGTCACATCGCGGAACATGATCCCTTCATGGGGAAAATCGACGATGGTGCGGATGTAGTCGGCTACGGTTTTCATGTGGCTCTCCGAAGGGTGGCTGTGAGCACGCCCATGCCCACCAGCGTGGCGCCGCCGGCGCGGGTGAGCCAGGCGATGATGCTCGGTCGCTCGATGGTGCGGCGTATGCGATCGGCCAGCAGCGCATAGGCCAGCGCATTGATCGCGGCCAGGGTGCAGAACGTGGAAATCAGGATTGCGAACTGCGGCAGCAGCGCCGCGCTCGGCTGGATGAACTGCGGCACGAAGGCGATGAAGAAGGCGATGGATTTGGGATTGAGCGCGGTCACTGTTGTGGCGTGACCGAAGACGCCACGGGCGCTGATCTCGGCGGTCGGCAGAGACAGACCATGCGAGGGCGCTGAGCGGATCAGTTTGATGCCGAGCCAGACAAGATAGACCGCTCCCACCCATTTGAGGAGTGTGAAGAGGGTGGCGGAGGCCAGAACCACTGCGCCGAGGCCGGCAAGCGAGGCGCTCATGGCGATGAAATCCCCCAAGGCGACACCGCCCGCAGAGGCAATGGCGACAGAGCGGCCCTTGCTCAGCGCATAGCTGAGCACCAGCAGCACCGTGGGCCCGGGGATGAGCAGGAGGGCGGTCGAGGCGGCGACGAAGGTCAGCCAGAGATCAAGAGGCATGTGGGTCTCCGTTGCAGATCAACCGGTCCAGTTAGACCCGTGGCGATGCCGTGCCGTCAAGAGAATATCGGGGCTGGCCGGCGATGCGCTCACTCAGCGTAGTGTCGGCGCAACGCCATGATATCCTGAGGCTGCAGCCGGGTCAGCGTGTTGCCATTTTCGGCGAAGATCGACCGCGTCGTGTACCAGCGATTGTCGATGTCGGTCAGCAGCCCCATCGCCTGAACCAACTCCTCCAGCACGATGGACGGGATGTCTTCACGCCTGATGTCGCGGGCGAAGAGGATGATGGCGCGGGTGATCTCTGCGCGGCTGTTCCACCAGACGTGCACGTAGCCCGCGCCGATCTCGACACCCTCAAGCTCGGGGTCGATACTGCCGTCGAGCCGCGCGTTCTCGGTCAGCGCGACGAGGTGAACGGCGATATCCGGCCGCGTACCGTCCGGTGGGCGCCGCAGCACCAGCCCGACATCGGCGGCGTTGATCTCGTCGATGGCGTTCGAGAGCGCGTCGCGGATGAGGGCCTGCCGTGAGGTTGGGAAGTCGGGGTCGACTGCAACAACTCCGACCGTGAGATTCGCCGCAACTGCCGCGGGCCAACGCACAATCGGGTCCTTACAGGCGCCCCCCGGCGGGGCGGAGCAGGCCACCAGGCGGTAGAAATCCTCATCCGGCAGCGGCCCCTCGGGCACCGAGACATAGTCTTGCGCGGCTGCCGGCAGTGCGATGCAGAGTGCCGCAGCCAGACGCGCGCGGATCACAACACACGGCCTGCCACGGCGTCGAGCTTGCCGACCAACTTTGCGTCACGCGCCTCGGGCGCGGTGAGAATGGCATGCTCCAGCGCGCGGTCGCATCCGTGCGGGCAGGGGGGACGTTCTGGCCCGAGGATCGCGGGCAGGCGGCGCACCATATCGCGGCCTTTCTCGGCGTTGCCCATGAGCGTGGCGATGATCTGCGTGACGTCGACCTCGCCGTGATCCGGATGCCAGCTGTCATAATCCGTGATCATGGCGCAAGACGCGTAGCAAAGCTCGGCTTCGCGGGCGAGCTTGGCCTCCGGCATGTTGGTCATGCCGATTACGTCGCAGCCCCAGTGTTCGCGGTACATCTTGGATTCCGCGAGGGTAGAGAACTGCGGGCCTTCCATGGCGAGGTAGGTGCCGCCCTTATGCACTGTGATGCCCGCGTCTTTCGCGGCGGTCTCACAGGCATCCATGAGGCGCGGGCAGGTGGGGTGCGCGACGGAGACATGGGCGACGCAGCCGGTGCCGAAGAAGCTCTTCTCGCGGGCAAAGGTGCGGTCAATGAACTGATCGACCAGCACAAAATCGCCCGGCGCCATCTCCTCGCGAAACGACCCGCAGGCGGAGACGGAGATCACATCGGTGCAGCCCAAGCGCTTCAGCGCGTCGATGTTGGCGCGGTAGGGTACGGTGGTGGGGCTGTGGATATGGCCGCGGCCGTGGCGCGGCAGGAAGGCCATCTCGGTTCCGCCCAACGTGCCGGTCAGGATGGCGTCCGACGGTGCACCCCAGGGCGTCTCGACGGTGGTCCATCGGGCGCCTTCCAGCCCGTCGATATCATAAATGCCAGAGCCGCCGATCACGGCGATCTTGGGTGCGGTCATGAGGCGGCTCCGTTTGTTTGCAGGGCGGATCTTGGCGGGAATGCACGGTGAAATCAATGGGGTGGGACATTTGATTTTTGGTGAGCGGCGCGCGCGTCACTCCCGCCGGATGATGCCGGTGATAGCGGCCGCTCCCAGAGCGGTAACGATCCAGCCGGCAATGGACAGGAAAAACCCATAGCGCCAAAGCCGCTGCCCCCAAACCTCGCGGTTGGTTGATGGTGCCCACGCGTCTGTCTGGCCCAGATCGATGATCGGGATCACCAGATCGGCCCCGTAGGCATAGCGGTTGAAGGTGGCCCAGTCGCGTCCCGGACCGTCTCGGGCAGACCAGGTTTCAGCCGGACTCGGAACCGTGTTTTCCAATGCCGACCAATCGTCCGATGTCAGAATAACTGCGGAGTTCGGAGCCATGCTGCCTTCCTCCCACGCCATATGCGCCAGCCACGTTGCGAGCAGCGTCATCCCGCCCAAGATCCAAAGACTTCGAAAGGGTCGGATGCCGTAGCCGACGATCAAACGCAGCAAGAGGTCAATTGCGAGGCGCCAGAGGTTTGTCATATCACGCCATAGCCCTTTCAAGGCGACGTCAATATCGCCCGTGGGTGCGATGCGGCTTTGCTCTCTGTGATGCCTTCGCCTTTGCCTTTCAAGATCGAACAAAACGCTTTGCGCGTCCTTATCGTGGCCGATCTCGCGGTAGACCTTGGCTAACTGCACGTAGGGTTGGGGAAGGAACTCGTGGCCCCAAGTGCTGCCCTTGGCCAACCAGTCAAGCCGGTCTTTGACGCGTGGGAACGCAGTATTCTCAATGCGCGTGTAGGTGAAGCCGTCAAGAATGAGTTTGTCTTTGGAAGGCCAACTACCTGGATCGTCCACCAGAGTGTCGGCGTGTGCTGAGTTCAGATCTACTAAACCTCCGTCTGTAGTTACATCGCGGAAGAAAAAACCGTCAGCTATCTGTGCTCCTTGGGCACCTAGAGCCGTCCCCGAGGAGGCGTTGAAGCCTGCCCCCATGCAGGAAAGCTGCCCGTCAATAGTAGCGCCGCTGATATTGACAGTTGCCGTTGCCTCGATATTGCGAAAAACGATACTTCCCCTCACCCGCGCACTATGTGCATTCAATGCATCGCCGGATGCAGGTTTGAGGCTAGCGCCGGTACTATCAAGGTACCCGCCAATTGTGGAGCCGGCGAGATGAACGGTACTCTTTGCGACTATGTCACGAAGGAAGACATCGCTGTTGATTTGCGTGCCTTGGAAATTGAGAGCGTGGCCCGAGGTTGCTTTGAACTCGGAGTTATCACATGCCAGTTGCCCGCCAATAATGCCACCGCCAATATCAACGGTGTCCTCGGCGGTTGTGTCGCGGAGAAAGACATCGCCGGTCACCTGTGCACCTTGCGCGTTTAGCCTCGGAAAAACGCTGTGATTTAGAATGAGAAGTTGCAGGTTGGCCTGCCTAGCTAGGATTGGCGCTTCAAATCTGCAAAGTATCAGACCCGTCACCCCGCGCGCGGTGGCGAGGCTCAGGTCCAAGAGGCCGGTTACATGTGCACCATAAACGTCGACGCCCCAGTCGGCGGTCGGATGCTCCTCGCAACCGCCGGTGATGAGGTAGCGTAGGACGTC
Organism: Roseobacter sinensis; assembly: GCF_025755255.1. GTDB lineage: Bacteria > Pseudomonadota > Alphaproteobacteria > Rhodobacterales > Rhodobacteraceae > Roseobacter > Roseobacter sinensis. The sequence continues at coordinate 20,746 of NZ_JALIEB010000009.1, forward strand.
GGCGCGGATGTGGACTTGCGGGTCTGGCGTGCCTTTCAGCGGTACTTCGTCGCCGAGGTGGCATGGCTCGCCTGCGAGGCAGCGGGCTAGAAGTTCTTCTTCGGCCGGGGTGGGGCCGCCTAGGATGTCGTCGATGTCGGCGCGGGTGCGGATCAGGGGCATAACGGTCAGGTGCTCAAAAAATTGCTTAAAACTGCGCCGCAAGGCGGTGTTTGCGAGCGTGTGCCGCCTCACTGTGGCGCATATTCTTGAAATCGTCACCCGGGTCTTGCAAGACGACGGGGTTTCCTTTTGGGGGCAAAGCGTCTAGGGAGCCGCATTCCGGGCCCATTCGGCTCGTTTCTTTTCAGGCAGAATTTGAGGCTATTGCATGGCGCGGACCACGTTCAGCACCTTTACGAAAAATCTTGACGTCACCGATCTGCGCTGGATGCCGGGGGACGGGTTCTCGCCGCAGCGGCTGCGGATCGAGCTGCTCTCAGGGCTGACGGTGGCGCTGGCGCTGGTGCCCGAAGCGGTGGCCTTTGCCTTTGTCGCGGGTGTGCATCCGCTGGTGGGGCTTTATGCGGCGTTTCTTGTGGGGCTGATCACCGCGCTCATCGGCGGGCGCCCGGGGATGATTTCGGGCGCCACCGGTGCCTTGGCGGTCGTGATGGTGTCGCTGGTAGCGACGCATGGGGTCGAATACCTCTTTGCGACCGTGGTGCTCATGGGGCTCTTGCAGGTCTTTGCGGGGGTGATGCAGTGGGGCAAGTTCATCCGGCTGGTGCCGCATCCGGTGATGCTGGGCTTCGTGAACGGGCTCGCGATCGTTATCTTTCTGGCGCAGCTCGGACAGTTCAAGGTACCGGGGACGATGGAGAACACCGGGCATGGCATCGGCGGCGGAGAGTGGCTGTCGGGCCCGCCGCTGTACCTCATGCTGGCGCTGGTGGCGGTCACCATGGCGATCATCTGGGTGATGCCGCGGATCACGCGGGCGATCCCGGCGCCACTGGCGGGGATCGGGATCGTCGCGGCGATCGTGATTGTCTTCGGGCTGGAGGTGCCGCGGGTGGGCGATCTGGCCTCCATTCAGGGCGGGCTGCCGAGCTTGCATATCCCGATGGTGCCGCTGACCTGGGAGACCTTCGAGATCATCCTGCCCTATGCGGTGATCCTTGCGGCCATTGGGTTGATCGAAAGCCTGCTGACGCTGAACCTGGTGGGCGACATGACCAATCAGCGGGGCGGTGCGAGCCAAGAGTGTATCGCGCAGGGCGTGGCCAATACGGTGACCGGCTTCTTTGGCGGCATGGGCGGCTGTGCGATGATCGGCCAGTCGATGATCAACGTGAAGTCGGGCGGGCGCACGCGGGTCGCGGGGATTGCCGCGGCGGTGTTTTTGCTGCTGTTTATCCTTGTCGGTTCGCCCTTGATCGAGCAGATTCCGCTGGCCGCGCTGGTTGGCGTGATGTTCATGGTGGTGATCGGGACCTTTGCCTGGAACAGCCTCACGATCTTGCGGAAGGTGCCGTTCACGGATGCCTTCGTGATCTTGCTTGTCACGGTTGTAACGGTGATGGAAGACCTCGCCGTTGCGGTGGTTGTGGGGGTGATCGTGAGTGCGCTCGCCTACGCTTGGAACAATGCGCGGCGTATCTATGCGACAACCCGCGAGTCGCACACGGAGAAGGGGGCCAAAGTCTACGAGATACACGGCCCGCTGTTCTTCGGATCCGCCGATGGGTTCATGGAGCTTTTCGATGTGGCGGCAGATCCGGACACCGTGATCGTGGATTTTGCCGAGAGCCGGGTTGTGGACCAATCGGCGTTGCAGGCCATCGAGGCGATCGCCGCCAAGTATGAGGCGGCCGACAAGACGCTTATGCTGCGGCACCTCAGCCGGGATTGTCACCGGCTGCTGAACAAGGCGGGTCAGCTGATGGTCGATAGCGACGACGATCCGGACTATGCGCTCGCGGTGGATTATTCGGTACGGACCGGGATGCTGGGCGGTCACTGACGGCAGGCGGCGCTGTTGGCCCAATGGGCCAAGGCGCCCCGCCCGCCGTCCCGTTTTGGTGCGCGACTGGTGAGCGGTGCGGACCGCAGGTGTGCCGAACAAACCCACTTGTCCGCATCCTCGCTTTGCTGAAGCGCCTTCAATAGATCTTGAAGCTTGCGACGAAGGGCAAGTGATCGGAGACGCTGCGCCGAAAGGCCTCGCGCCCCATGTCCATGGTCCAGTGCATCGGAAAGAGCCGCAGGCTGCCCTTGATGTAATCCGTGGAGAAGTTCCGGCTGACCGCGAAGCCGTCGAGCAGGTTGGCGCGGCCTTTCTCCAGGATATGCGAGAAGCGGTCCTGCAGATCCCAGGAGGAGACGAAGTCCATCACGTCTTCGCCCCCGAGATAGTGGAAGTTCGAGACATCCTGCCCGGGGATCATATTGAAATCGCCCATGAGGAAGATCGCGCGACGCTTCAGCCCGGGCGTCTTGTGGATATTGGTGATGTGCTCGCCAATCACCTTGCATTGGCTGTCACGCGTCTTCTGTTCGTCCCGGTCGCGCCCCGACTTGAGATGCACGCCGATCACGATGGCCTTCAGCTTCGCGATGCTGATGTCTACGGCCAGCGCCTGCCGCCCGCGTCCATAGTCGCCTTCCGAGCCCTCGATGAAGCGCGGGTTCGTGACTTCGATGCCTGGCTTGTGCAGGAAACCGATATGAATATTGCCGTTCTTCTGGGGCAGGATCGTGTGGTTGTAGTCGACGCCGAAGGCTTTCAGCTTCTCGACCAGCGTTTCGATGTAACTCAGCGGGGAGACCTCGATGAGCGTGACGAATTCGGCATCGAGGAGGGCCAGACCTTCCGCCTGCTTTTCCGCCTTTTTTGAGCGTGCCGAGATGCCGATGGGCCGCCCCGGCCGGGTGAATCCGGCCAGATTCCAGACGGCCGCGCGAATAATCGAATGATTGAAATTGGTCATGGTGCCTTTCCTTAAATATGCGTGCAGGTCGCGGTGCCGACTGCACGGCATCAATGCAACCAGCATAGCACAGGACAGGCACCTGTTGCGCGACCGGCGGTTCAGCCGGGGCGGACCAACTCGAAAAGCTCCGTGACACGCGCGTAGTCGTGATAGCCAAGACGGCTCAGCGGTTGGAAGCTGCGCACATCGAAGCGGCCCTCAACGAGGGTGTCGTCGCGGATGTGCACGCCAACCACTTCGCCGAACACGACGAAGTTGCTCTCGCCCGCAAGCTTCACGATCTGAGTCATGCGGCATTCGAGGGCAGCAGGGGCACCTTGAACCCGCGCGCAGTCGATCTCCTCGCAGTCCACCGGGGTGGCGCCGGCCACCGCGAATTCGTCCTCATCCTTGCCGAGCGGTGCGGACGAGGCGTTCATCACGTCGCGCATGCCGTATTCCACGATGTTCACACAGAAATTTCCGGTCTCGCGGATGTTGGCGACCGAATCCTTGGTGTCGGCCTGATCGGGCTTGCTGCTGGTGGACGCGAACATCACCTGCGGCGGTACGTAGGCCACGGCGTTGAAGAAGGAGTAGGGCGCGAGGTTGTTGCGGCCCTGCACATCGCGCGTCGAAATCCAGCCGATGGGGCGGGGGCTGACGATGGCGTTGAACGGGTTATGCGGCAGGCCATGGCCCTCGGATGGGCGGTAGAACATTACGGGCTCCTGAGGTGTTTGCAGCCGGTGTAACGCATGTGCTACGGGCGGACCACCGGAAACCCGAGGCGGGACGACTTGCAGTCTGATGTACAGGATTTCAGCAGAAACCCCGCAGGATCTCTATGAGATCGAGGCGCTGTTCGATCTGTGCTTCGCACCGGGCCGCGAGGCGCTCTCGTCTTACCGGCTGCGCGATGACGTGGCGCCGGTGGGCTATCTCTGTCATGTCGCACGCGATGGCGATGGCATACTCGCAGGCGCCATCCGGTTCTGGCCGGTGACCGTGTCGGGGGCCGTGAGCCTCTTGCTGGGCCCCGTCGCGGTGCATCCGACGCGCCAGGGCGAGGGGCTGGCCGGCGACCTCATCCGCTTGTCGTTGGAGCGCGCCGGGCGGCAGGGGTGGGCTCGGGTCATGTTGGTGGGGGACGCGCCCTACTACCGGCGTTTCGGGTTCGAGAAACTGCCGGGTGTCGTCATGCCTCCTCCCACCAATCCCGAGCGCGTGCTGGGCCGGCCCCTGCGGCCGGAGGCCTGGCATGGCGTGTCCGGGGAGGTCGGCCGATGGCAGGGCGAGGCTCTGCCGCCCGATTGACATCGCCTCGCCGCTCCCCATCTTGGGCACAGGAGGGCCCGGATGAGTGAGATAACGCAGATTGGAGCGGTGAATGTGGAGGCCGAGCTTGACCGGCTGGCAAAGCGCTACCGCCGTGCAGGCAATAGCGCTGTCGATCTGATCAACCTGGTGGGTGGGGGCGCCGAGGGGCTGCTTGAGCGATTGCCGGCGCAGGCCCGGTCAGGGCTGCAGGACGCGACGCGCCGCGCACTGGAACAGGCGATGAAAGTGGCCCACAGCAGCCGTGGCGTCGTACCTGACCAGAAGGGCTGGCTCAATACCGCCGTTGGCACCGCCATGGGGGCTGCGGGCGGTGCGGGTGGTCTGCCCACGGCCCTGGCCGAGCTGCCGGTGACGACAACTCTGCTGCTGCGGATCATTCAGGGGGTCGCGGTCGAGCACGGCTTTGATTCGGCCGCCGAGAGTGTTCAATTCGATTGCATCGAGGTGTTCGCCGCGGCGGGTCCGCTCGCGGATGATGACGGTGCCGATCTTGGCTTTCTGTCCGCGCGCATCACGCTGACGGGCACCGCATTGCAGGGCATCATTGCCCGCGTGGCGCCGCGGCTTGCCACGGTTCTGGGCCAGAAGCTTGCCGCCCAGACGGTGCCGCTGCTTGGCGCCGTGGCGGGGGCCGCGATGAACTACACCTACACCAATTACTACCAGGAAATGGCACATGTGCATTTCGGCCTACGCAAACTGGCGATCGACGCGGATGTGCCGGTGGAGGACCTGGTGGCGCGCTTGCGGCATCGGGTGACCTCGCGCGCGGTTGCCGAGCCGCGCAACAGATAATCTCTTTGTTTTCTGGGCAAATCACGACAACTGGGGCATAGTCGAAGGAGTCACCGGGGGGACATAACGCTGCCCGGAAAGTCATTGTGATCGAGCCATGATTAAGCAATTGCCGATTTTTCTGTCTGGTGCAGGCAAGCGCGACGTGCGGACCCAGTTTGCGGCTCTGTGCTACCGGGTTCGGAAATCCAAGGTCCAAGTGCTGTTGATCACGTCGCGGGGGACGAAGCGGTGGATCGTGCCCAAGGGCTGGCCGATCGATGGGCTGACCCCGGCGGCCTGTGCCGAGCAGGAAGCCTGGGAAGAGGCCGGAGTGCAAGGCCGCACCGACGGCCGCTGTCTGGGCATCTTCTCCTTTAGCAAGGATGCGGATGATCTCGGCGCGCTGCCCTGCCTGGCGATGGTCTACGCGGTCGAGGTCAAGACACTTGCCGCGGAGTATCCCGAGGTTGGTCAGCGCAGGCGCAAGTGGATGTCACGCAAGAAGGCCGCGCGGCTTGTCTCCGAGCCGGAGCTTGCCCGGATCCTGCGCGATTTTGACCCACCCCCGCTGTCCGGACAAACTTGACCCGCCAGCGCCGCTGCCCCATGTGATAAGGGCTTGGTAAGGATGCAGGAGTAGTCTCTGCGTATGATTCAATATGCGCTCAGATGTGATCAGGGTCATGATTTCGACAGCTGGTTTCAGTCCGCGGCGGCGTTTGATGCGCTGAAGGACGCGGGCCATATGTCCTGTGCGATCTGCGGATCCGATGCTGTGGACAAGGCGGTGATGTCTCCCCGCGTCTCGGTGCCGACCCGGTCTCAGGACACGCCGGCACTGCGCGAGGCCGAGACCGAAGGCGAGAAGGCCATCGCCGCTCTGCGCCGCCATGTTGAGGAGAACTCCGACTATGTGGGCGGGCGCTTTGCCGAAGAAGCGCGGTCGATGTACCTCGGCCAGAGCCCGGAGCGGTCGATCTATGGCGAGGCCAACGCGTCCGAAGCCAAAAGGTTGATCGAAGACGGCATTCCCGTCGCACCGCTGCCATTTCTGCCGAACCGAAAAGCGAATTGATCCCATGACCGTTGTGATCACCGGCGCGAGCCGCGGCATCGGGGCTGGGCTGGCGGCTGCCTATGCGGCACGCGGCGATCACGTGATCGGAACCACGCGAGATGGCGCGCACAGGCTCGACGTGAGCGACCCCGCCAGCCATGCGCGTTTTGCTGAAAGCCTGGGCGGCACCGCTGTCGATTTGCTGATCTGCAACGCGGGCGTCTACCTCGACAAGGGTCAGATGCTCGAGGACGGCTATCCACCAGAGCAATGGGCCGAGACCTTCGCCGTCAATGTCACTGGCGTCTTCCTCTCGGTTCAGTCGCTGTTGCCGAACCTGCGCGCGGCAAAAGGCGCGCAGGTGGCCATCATCTCTTCGCAAATGGCGTCTTCGGAACGGGCGCCGGGCGGCAGCTACATCTACCGCGCGTCGAAGGCGGCGGCGCTGAACCTCGGTCGGAACCTCGCGACCGACCTGATGGCCGAGGGGATCGCCGTGGGCATCTATCACCCTGGCTGGGTTCAGACCGACATGGGTGGCGCCGCGGCCGAGATCACGGTGGCGGACGCCGTTGCCGGGTTGGTTGCGCGCTTCGATGCGCTGGAGCTGTCGCGCACCGGCACCTTCGAGACCTGGGATGGGCGCCCCCACCCCTATTGACCGCCGCCTGTTGTCGGCACGATGGCACAGTGACACCGCACCGCGGTGGCTTGTTCTTCCCGGCGCCACAGCGTAAACCCGCCGCGATCAAGGCAGGGGGCGCAGGATGCCAGTTCTGGTGATGAAATTCGGCGGCACGTCGGTGGCCACGCTCGACCGTATCCGGCGGGCGGCCAAGCGGGTCGGCGTCGAGGTCGCGAAGGGCTACGACGTGATCGTCATCGTCTCGGCAATGTCGGGCAAAACCAACGAGTTGGTAGGCTGGGTGAACGAGACATCGCCTCTCTATGATGCCCGCGAATACGACGCGGTGGTCTCGTCGGGCGAGAATGTCACCGCCGGGCTGATGGCGTTGACCTTGCAGGAAATGGACGTGCCCGCGCGCAGCTGGCAGGGCTGGCAGGTGCCCGTGCGCACCACCTCGGCGCATTCGGCCGCCCGGATCGAGGAGATCCCGACCGACAACATCCTGACCAAGTTCGCCGAAGGCATGAAGGTGGCTGTCGTCGCGGGCTTTCAGGGGGTCAGCCCCGAAGGCCGGATCACCACGCTGGGACGCGGCGGTTCGGACACCACGGCCGTCGCCTTTGCCGCCGCCTTCGATGCGGAGCGCTGCGACATCTATACGGACGTGGATGGTGTCTATACCACCGATCCGCGGGTCAGCGCCAAGGCGCGCAAGCTCGACCGGATCGCCTTTGAGGAAATGCTCGAGCTGGCCTCGCTTGGGGCGAAAGTCTTGCAGACCCGCTCGGTCGAGCTGGCGATGCGCTACAAGGTGAAGCTGCGGGTGCTGAGCAGCTTCGAGGAACAATCGGATGACGCAGGCACACTGGTCTGCGACGAGGAGGATATCATGGAAAGCAATGTGGTGGCGGGCGTGGCCTTTTCGCGCGACGAAGCAAAGATGACCCTCGTGAGCGTGGCCGACCGCCCAGGCATCGCGGCGAGTATCTTCACCGCGCTCAGCGACGGCGGCGTGAACGTCGACATGATCGTGCAGAACATCTCGGAAGAGGGTCGAACCGACATGACCTGGTCCTGTCCCACGGATCAGGTGGTGCGCGCCCAGAAGGCAGTGGCGGAGGCCAAGGCGCAGGGCGCGATCAACTTCCACGAAGTCATCGCTGACACCGATGTGGCCAAGGTCTCGGTGGTCGGGATCGGCATGCGCTCTCATACCGGGGTGGCCGCGAAGATGTTCCAGGTGCTGAGTGCCGAGGGCATCAACATCAAGGTGATCACCACTTCTGAGATCAAGATTTCAGTTTTGATCGACCGGAAATACATGGAACTCGCTGTGCAGGCGCTGCATGATGCGTTCGAATTGGAGAAAGCCGCCTGATCCGCAAAACCCGCGGACCGGCACCACAGAACGTGGAAGGATTGTGGGCGTGGCCGACCGTCTGGAGACCGAATCCCGCAAGCTGCTGGGGCGGCTGCGAGATGCCATGGCAGGCGACCTCGAAGGACAGGCGCGCCTGGACCGGATCACGCATCTCATTGCGGACAGCATGGGCTGCGAGGTGTGCTCGATCTATCTCTTCCGCGATGAGGATACGCTGGAGCTTTGTGCAACGGAGGGGCTGAACCCCGATGCGGTGCACAAGACCCGGATGAAGCTGGGCGAAGGACTTGTTGGCATGGTGGCCCGCAACCGCCAGGTCGTGAACACACCGGATGCGCCGCAGGCGAAGGGCTTTCGCTATATGCCCGAGACGGGCGAGGAGATTTACTCCAGCTTCCTCGGCGTGCCGGTGCAGCGGCTGGGCGAGGCGCTGGGCGTGCTCGTGGTGCAGTCGCGCACCGCACGCGAGTTTTCTGCCGATGAAGTCTATGCGCTCGAAGTGGTTGCGATGGTGCTGGCCGAGATGACCGAGCTCGGTGCCTTCATTGGCGACAACGCGGCCATGTCGGCGCGTCATTCGCAACCGGTTTTGTTTCGGGGCACCGTCGGGCAGGAGGGCGCAGCAGAAGGCCATGTCTGGCTGCATGAGCCGCGTGTCGTCGTCACCAACCCCATCGCGGACGATCCCGAACGCGAGCGGGTGCGATTGCGCGAAGCGGTCGAGCAGCTGCGTGTTGGCGTCGACAAGATGCTTGAGATTGCGGGCGGCCAGGACAAGGACCAGCAGCAGGTGCTGGAAGCCTATCGCATGTTCGCCAACTCCAAGGGTTGGATGCGGCGGATGGAGGAGGACATCTCCAACGGTCTGTCGGCCGAGGCCGCGGTCGAGAAAGAGCAATCGGTGGCCCGCGCACGGATGGGGCAGGTCACGGATCAATATTTGCGCGAGCGTCTGAGTGATCTGGACGATCTCAGCAACCGGCTGCTGCGTATCCTGACCGGGCAGGGCGCCGATACCGGCGCCGAGATGCCGGCCGACCCGATCCTGATCGCCCGCAATATCGGCCCTGCGGAGCTTCTGGAGTACGGGCGCAGTCTCAAGGGCATCGTGCTCGAAGAAGGCTCCGTCGGCAGCCACGCGGCGATTGTTGCCCGGGCGCTGGCCATTCCGCTGGTGGTGCATGCAGAGCGGGTGACAACCGAGGCGCTGAATGGCGATCACATCATGGTCGATGGCGAACAGGGGGTCGTGCATCTGCGCCCCGACGACAACGTTGTCACGGCCTTCCGCGACAAGATCGCCATGCTGGCGGCTGCGCAGGAACGCTATGCCTCGATCCGCGATCTGCCGGCGGAGACGCAGGATGGCGCGGTGCTGTCGCTGCAGATGAACGCAGGCCTGATGGCCGATCTGCCGTCGCTGCCGAGCTCGGGCGCCGAAGGCGTGGGGCTCTTCCGGACGGAGCTTCAGTTTCTCGTGCGCAACCAGATGCCGCGCCGCTCCGAGCTCGTGGCGCTTTATGCGCGCGTGCTGGACGCGGCGGGCGGCAAGCCGGTGGTCTTCCGGACTTTGGACATCGGGTCCGACAAGGTGCTGCCCTACATGAAGCCCAACGATGAACCGAATCCGGCACTGGGCTGGCGCGCGATCCGCGTCGGGCTCGATAAGCCAGGCATCATGCGGATGCAGTTGCAGGCGCTGATCCGGGCGGCCAATGGACGGCCGCTGACGGTCATGTTCCCCTTCGTGGCCCAGTTCGAGGAATACCGGAGTGCCCGCCGGCTGATGGACAAGACTTTGGCGGCGGAGGAGCGGCTGGGCCATGTCCTGCCTGAGAGCGTGAAGGTCGGCGCGATGCTGGAAACCCCCAGCCTTGCCTTCGCACCGCTGAAATTTTTCGAGGAGGTCGATTTTTTGTCCATCGGCGGTAACGACCTGAAGCAGTTCTTCTTCGCCGCAGACCGCGAGAACGAGCGCGTGCGCCGCCGCTATGATACGCTCAACGTCTCATTCCTCAGCTTTATCGAAGGCATCGTCGAGCGGTGCAATGCCACGGGCACGCCTCTGTCCTTCTGCGGTGAGGATGCGGGCCGGCCGGTCGAAGCGATGTGTTTTGCGGCCATTGGGCTGCGCAGCCTGTCGATGCGGCCCGCGTCGATCGGTCCGGTCAAGAGCCTGCTGCGACGCACCAACTTGCCCGAGGTCCGCAAGGTCATTGCCGATGCGCGCCACCGCGGCGAAATGTCGGTCCGCCCTGCGGTGATGGAGTGGCTGCGCACCCGCGGCGCATAGGCAAAGCGGCCGAACGCCTGAAACTTAGGCGTCTTATGGATGGGCAAATTTTAGGCGTGCGCCTTATTTTCAGATAATTTTTTGTGCATATCCCGGACCTGCGGGGTGGTCCCAAACCATTCTGTGGCCAATCCGCATCTCATGGCCCTAACTCGGCGTGCCTGCTAGGCGAAACGCCGCGCAGAGGGTCATCCTGGCAGATCGTCCCCCCTGCGCGACTACAACATCACTGTTGCGGGTCCTGACTACACCGGTTGGGTCTCAGCCGGAAGGCGCATCCACGCCCGATTTGGCCACCCGCAGCGACAACGGGGAACGTTTGATACATGAAACTGAAATTCTACTCCATGGCGACAGCCGCCCTTCTGGGATCGACTGCAATGGCGGCCGCGGACTGTGCTGATCCGATCAAGGTTGGGGTGCTGCATTCGCTCTCGGGCACTATGGCGATTTCCGAGACGACGCTGAAAGACACCATGCTGATGCTGATCGAGAAGCAGAACGAGAAGGGCGGTGTGCTGGGCTGTCAGATCGAATCCGTGGTGGTCGATCCGGCCTCGGACTGGCCGCTCTTTGCCGAGAAGGCGCGCGAGCTTCTGACCGTGCATGAGGTCGATGTGATCTTCGGCAACTGGACCAGCGTGAGCCGCAAATCCGTGCTGCCGGTGATCGAGGAGCTGAACGGGCTGCTGTTCTACCCGGTGCAATACGAGGGCGAGGAAAGCTCGCGCAACGTCTTCTACACCGGCGCTGCACCGAACCAGCAGGCGATCCCGGCGGTGGATTACTTTCTGGAAGAGCTCGGCGTTGAGAAGTTCGCTCTGCTCGGCACCGACTATGTCTATCCGCGCACCACAAACAACATCCTCGAGCAATATCTCAAGGACAACGGGATCGCGGCGGACGATATCTTCGTGAATTACACACCCTTCGGCCATTCTGACTGGGCGACGATCGTCGCGGATGTGGTTGCGTTGGGTGAGGACGGCAAGCAGGTGGGTGTGATCTCCACCATCAATGGCGATGCGAACATCGGCTTCTACAAGGAACTCGCCGCGGCGGGTGTCTCAGCGGATGACATTCCCGTCGTGGCCTTCTCGGTGGGCGAAGAGGAGCTTTCGGGCCTCGACACCTCCAACCTGGTGGGGCACCTCGCGGCCTGGAATTATTTCCAGTCGGCCGAGACCGATGCCAACGCCGAATTCATCGCGGCGTGGAAAGAATTCGCAGGCGAAGACCGGGTGACCAACGATCCGATGGAGGCGCATTACATCGGCTTCAACATGTGGGTGAACGCGGTCACTGAAGCGGGCACAACAGATGTGGATGCCGTGCGCTCGGCGATGTACGGGCAAGAGTTTCCGAACCTGACCGGCGGTACCGCGGTCATGCTGCCGAACCATCACTTGGCCAAGCCGGTGCTGATTGGTGAGATTACGGCGGACGGGCAGTTCGACATCATTTCGAAGACCGAGGAGGTGCCGGGCGATGCCTGGACCGACTTCCTGCCGGCCTCGAAGGTGCTGACCTCCGACTGGAAGGAGCTCGGCTGCGGGATGTACAACACCGAGACCAACACCTGCGTTCAGTTGACCTCGAACTACTAAGTTGTTGAGGAAGCAGGGCTGTCCGTCGTGATGGCCCTGTTTCGCGGATCGCGACCCAAGACCCCCCGAAAGCTTGATGCCATGCGCCGTTTTCTTCTTGCAATCGCGCTCTGTCTTGGTGCGCTGACGCAGGCGCAGGCGGACGACCTGCAGCAGATCCTGCAGGTGCACGCGGACGAGGTGGCCAGCCCGTCGCGTCGCAGCGTGGGGGTCTTGCTCGACGATCTTGTCGCCTCGGGCTTGCCGCAGGTGCCGCGTTTCCTTGAGGAGTGGGCCGGCAGGACTGTATGGCAGGGCCCCGACGGGCGCTTTTTCTTCGGGCAGGAGGATGGCGATCAGATCACCTTGACCGATCTCGACAGCGGCGAGACTCGGATCGAAGGCCGTGGCGGTTTCACACAGCTCAGACCAAATGGCGGCGTACGGCGACTGATCGGTACAGCGCTGGTTCAGTACCAGCTGGAAGATCCCGACATTTCGCGCCGCGAAAGCGCTGTTGCCGCCATTGCAAGGCGCCCCGCCGCCGACCAGCTCGCGCCGCTTGTCGCCTCCATCGAAGGTGAACCCGACGACACGCTGCGCGCGCGCAAGACCCAGCTGGCAACCTTCCTCTCCGCCCGATTTGCCGACACGCCGCAAGAGCGGATCGCGGCAATCGACAGCCTGGCGCAGGACACCACCGTGGAAGCCCGCAGCGTGCTCAACCAGATCCTGCAAACGGAGGCGGGCGTCGCGGCCTCCGAGCCCGATGGCAATATCGCGCGGCTCCTGAACCCGATGGAAGCGCCGGACGAATACTACGCTCAGCTGGTCGAGGCCGGGTTTGCGCCCGCACAGACCGGGCCGGCTGTGATCCGAGCAGCACTCGAAGCCCATATCCGCGACGGCACCGCAGGTGGCGTGCCTTTGGCGCAACTGGGCACGGATGCCGCGCGCGAACGCGCGTATGCGGCGTTGTCAAAAGAGGGGCTCGTCCCACCGCTGGTGACCGTCGAAACGCGCGATTACGCGCTGAACGCCTATGTCTTCTACGAGCTTTACGACGAGCCCAATGCCGAGATCACCGCGGCCGCGGAAGCTGCCCTGGCCTCGGCCGAACAACGCGTCGCCTTCGCTCAGGCCGCGGATCTGGCTCTGGACGGGCTGTCGCTCGCCTCGATCTACTTTCTCGCGGCGATTGGTCTCGCCATCACCTTCGGCGTCATGGGCGTGATCAACATGGCGCATGGCGAGTTCATCATGATGGGCGCCTACACGGGGTATGTGGTGCAGCTCTTCGTGCCGGACTACACCCTATCGATCATTATCGCCCTGCCGCTTGCTTTTGCGGTTACTTTCGGCGCGGGGGTGACGATGGAGCGTCTGGTGATCCGGCATCTCTATCACCGCCCGCTCGAGACGCTGCTGGCCACCTTCGGCATCTCCATTGCGCTCCAACAGCTTGCCAAGAACATCTTCGGCACGCAGGCCCGCCCGCTGACCTCGCCAGGCTGGCTCGATGGGGCGTGGGTGATTTCGGACGTGATCCAGATCAGCTATATCCGCATTGCGATCTTTGTGCTGGCGCTGATTTTCCTCGCCCTGATCCTCTTCGTGCTCAAGCGCACGCGGCTGGGGCTGGAGGTGCGGGCGGTGACCCAGAACCCAGGCATGGCGGCCAGCATGGGCATCAACCCCGACCGCATCAACATGCTCACCTTCGGCCTCGGCTCGGGTATCGCGGGCATCGCAGGCGTGGCCATCGGGCTCTACGCGAAGGTCACCTCAGAGATGGGTGCCGATTACATCGTGCAGAGCTTCATGACCGTGGTCGTGGGGGGCGTCGGCAATGTCTGGGGCACGCTCGCGGGTGCCTCGCTGATCGGCTTCCTGCAAAAGGGGATCGAGTGGCTGAACCCCTCCAACACGCTGGCGGCCCAGACCTACATGATCCTCTTCATCATCCTCTTCATTCAATTCCGACCCAAGGGCATTGTCGCGCTCAAGGGCCGGGCGGCGGCGGATTAGACCATGCGGAAAAGCTTCATCGCAGAAAACCCCTCGGTGCTCTGGTTCCTCGCAGCGCTCAGCCTCTTTACGCTGACTGTCGTGCTGCTGTCCGAGGCGACAGGGACCGCGATGATCTCGACCTCCTTCGTCAAGACTCTCGGCAAGACGCTGTGCCTGTGCCTGATTGCCATCGCGATGGACGTGGTCTGGGGCTATTGCGGGATCCTGTCGCTCGGCCACTTCGCCTTTTTCGGCATCGGGGGCTATGCCATCGGCATGTGGTTGATGTATGCGCGCACCGAGACCATCGTGCTGGAGAGCCTGCAGAATCAGGTGATCCCACCGACGCCGCAGGAGGTCTCGGACGCCATTGGCAACCAGATCTTTGGCGTTGTCGGATCCTCCGAATTCCCGCTGATCTGGGCCTTCGCGGACAGCCTGTTTCTGCAACTGCTGATGGTCGTGCTGATCCCCGGTCTGCTGGCCTTGGTCTTCGGCTGGCTCGCCTTCCGCAGCCGGGTCACCGGGGTGTATCTGTCGATCCTCACACAGGCGATGACACTGGCGCTGTCACTCTATCTCTTCCAGAACGACAGCGGCCTGCGGGGCAACAACGGGCTCTCGGGCCTGCAGAACATTCCCGGGTTCGAAGAGACCTCGCAGGCGACGATCTCCATCGTGTTCTTCCTCGCCTCTTCGGTCGCGCTCGGTGCCGGGTATGTCTTCTTCGCCTGGATCGTCACCGGCAAGATGGGCAGCGTGATCAAGGGCATTCGCGACAACGAGGCGCGGGTGCGGTTCCTGGGGTATCATGTGGAGAGCTACAAGCTCTTTGTCTTCACGGTCACAGCTGTCATTTCGGGGATCGCGGGCGCGCTCTACTACCCGCAGGCGGGCATCATCAACCCAGGAGAAATCGCGCCCATCGCCTCCATCTACCTCGCGGTCTGGGTCGCCATCGGCGGGCGCGGGCGGCTATACGGCGCGGTCATCGGGGCGGCCTTTGTGTCGTTGCTCTCAAGCTGGTTCACGGGCGGCGGGGCCCCCGACATCGACCTCGGGGTCTATCGGATCCAATGGACCGACTGGTGGCTGGTGCTTCTGGGCGTGTCCTTCGTCGCCGTCACGCTGTTCTTTCCAAAGGGCATTGGCGGGCTCTTCGACTATCTGGTGCGGAAGCCGTCATGAGCATGCTGCTGGAAGTCTCTGGCGTCTCGGTCACCTTCGATGGGTTCCGCGCGATCAACAACCTCTCGATCAATTTTGCCGAGGCCGAGTTGCGGGCGATCATCGGCCCCAATGGCGCTGGCAAGACCACCTTCATGGACATCGTGACCGGCAAGACCCGTCCGGACGAGGGGACGGTGATCTGGGGAGAGAAGAATATCTCCCTCCTGGGTCTTTCCGAGAGCCAGATCGCGATGGAAGGGATCGGGCGCAAGTTTCAAAAACCCACTGTCTTCGAAGATCAGACCGTGCGGCAGAACCTCGCGATGGCTCTGAAAAATCCCCGCGGGCCCTTCGCTGTCCTGATGCACAGTAAAACGACGGCCAACGCGGCGCGGATCGAGAGCATTGCTGAAGAGATCGGTTTGACGCAGAGCCTGACCCGGCGCGCGGGCGAGCTGAGCCATGGGCAGAAGCAATGGCTCGAAATCGGCATGCTGCTGGCACAGGAGCCACGGCTGTTGCTGGTGGATGAACCGGCCGCGGGCATGACCGTGGAAGAGCGTGAGAAGACGACCGACATCCTGCGAAAGGCCGCCGAGACCCGCGCCGTGGTGGTTGTGGAGCATGATATGGAATTCGTCCGGCGGCTCGATTGCAAGGTCACCGTGCTGCACGAAGGTTCTGTGCTGGCCGAAGGCAGCCTGGATCATGTGACCTCGAACCAGACGGTGGTCGACGTCTATCTGGGGCGCGGCCATGCTTGATGTCACGGGCCTCGATTTGCACTACGGGCAGAGCCAGATCCTCTTCGGGATCTCGCTGACAGCGGAGATCGGCGAGATCACGGCCGTGATGGGGAACAACGGGGCGGGCAAGACCAGCCTTCTCAAGGCCGTGGCTGGGCGGCACCCGTCCAGCGCCGGTCATGTGCGCCTTGGCAACGCCGAGGTGAGAAGAGGGTCGGCCGTGGGGGCCGCCCGAAGCGGTATCGCCTACGTGCCTCAGGGGCGTGAGATCTTCCCGATGATGAGCGTGCAGGAGAACCTCGAGACCGGTTTTGCCTGCCTGCCCAAGGGGGAGCACCGGGTGCCCGATGATATCTTCGCCCTCTTTCCGGTCCTGCAGGACATGCGCAACCGCCGGGGCGGCGATCTCTCTGGTGGTCAGCAACAGCAGCTGGCCATTGCGCGGGCGCTGATTGCCCGTCCGAAGGTGTTGCTGCTCGATGAACCGACCGAGGGCATCCAGCCCAACGTGATCCAGCAGATCGGGGATGCGCTGCGCAAGCTGCGCGATGCGGGCGAGATGGCTATCGTTCTGGTGGAGCAGAACGCCGACTTCGCCTATGCCTTGGCCGACCGCTTCGTGGTGGTTGAGCGCGGATCGGTCAAGCGCCGCGAAACAAAGGCAGCCTATACAAAAGAGGGGTTGCTTGCGGATCTGGCGCTCTAGCATCCGTCTGTGCGGGCAGGTTGTGCCGTCTTTGCCTCATTTGAAGCAGCACGCCGAAGACCGGCCTGGGGCGTGCTCTATTGCGAGCCTGTCCATGCCCCGGAATTCAGAGTTTCGATCACATGCGGCAGCTCTTCGGCATCAACCGGATGGGACAGGAAGTAGCCCTGCGCCTGATCGCATTTGTGGTTGCGCAGCCACTCGAAGTGCTCGCGCGTTTCGACACCCTCGGCAACGATTGTCGCATTGATCTGCTCTGCCAGCGTGAGGATCAGGCTGATGATGGGCCCCGATTTCGGCAGTTGGGCGATGAAGGACTGGTCGATCTTGAGGCAATTCAGTGGGAAGCGTGAGATGTAGGACAGATTGGAATAGCCGGTGCCGAAGTCGTCGATGGCGATCTGGTAGCCCATGTCTGAGATCGCTTCCAGCTTCTTGGCGATCAGCTCGTGATCCCCGATCAGCACGTTTTCCGTAATCTCCAACTCGACCTTGCCGCGGGGAAAATCGGGATGGCGGGAGAAGGTTTCGAGTGATTTGAGAAGCCGGTTGTCCTCGAACTGACGTGGCGAGATGTTCAGCGAGATCTGAATATCCCGCCCCTCTTGATGCAAGGAGATCGCCTTCATGCAGGCCATTTCGAGGATCAGCTGCCCCAGATCCTCGATCATGCCGGTTTCTTCGCAGATGGAGATGAATTCGGCCGGCATGATCAGTCCGCGCTTGGGATGCTCCCATCGCACAAGGGCTTCGACGGAAATGACCGTGCCTGTCTTGAAGCAGAAGCGGGGCTGGAAATGCAGCGTGAATTCGCGGTTCTCGATGGCGCGTTTGAGTTCGACCTCGACCAGATCGCGTGCCTTGGCCAGCGCACCCATCTCGGCGCTGAAGAAGGTGACGCGGTTCCGGCCGGCCTGCTTCGAGGTGTAGAGCGCGATGTCAGCCTCGCGCATGACAGCCGTGAAATGCGCGTTATCGGGGACAAAGGTGGCAACGCCCATGGAGACCGTCGCGCTGACCCGCGTGGCGTCATGGGTGATCGGCTCTGCAATGATCTTCAGCAGTTTTTCGAGTTTGGCCTCGAGATCCGCCGCGGATGAAACGTCTTCGAAGACCACGACGAATTCGTCTCCGCCAAGGCGGACAAAGGTGTCGGTGCGTCGGATCGAGGCGTTGACCCGGGCTGCGATCTCTTTCAGAACCACATCGCCCATCTCGTGACCCAGCCGATCGTTGATCTGCTTGAAGCGGTCGACGTCGAAACAGAGCAGCGCGCAGTGTTTGGACTGATAACGCCCGAGCGTCGACATGTACTGCTGAAGGTAGGAGCGGTTGTAACAGCCCGTGAGCTGGTCGCGGTCAGCGAGGTAGCGTGCCTTGTCGCGCGCGATCTTCAGCTCGCTCACGTCGATTGCCGTCACAAGGATTGCAGGGTTGCCGGTGACGGCATCGGAGCATTGCTTGACCGTCAGGTCATGCCATCGTGGACCTGCGCCGGTGTTGACCTTGGCGACCATGCGATATTCGCCCAAGGCTTCAAGCTCATGCATGAGACGGTCGTGGTCTGCCGGGTCGACGAACTTCTCGGCGATGGTCTGCAAAGCATGGGTCGCCGCATTGCGGGCCGCGGGGTTCAGATAGACAGGAGCGCCACCAGCCTCGTGCAGCGCGATCATCACATCGGTATGCAGAAGCGCTTCGGCGCTGCGCAGGTTGTCCGGCTCATTCTCCGCGTCGCCCGCAGCCTCGCATTGCATGGCCATACGCCCGTCCGGAAGCCGGTAGCCGCGGTAGACAACCATGATGCTGGTGGGGCGGCCGTTGGGGTAGAGCGTCCACATCTCGCTGAACGTCGCGTCGCGCTCGATGAAGTCGAGCTGATACTGCTTGAGACGTTTCGACACAGTCGGCGACATGTCGGTCCCGAGATCGCGGCGGCGCAAGTCCTCTTCGTTTTCGGCCTGCCACAGCTCGCAAGCCGCGGCGTTTGCATGGGTAATGCGCGCGTTGTCAACGTCGTAGATCCAGACAGCCGTCTTCAGGCGGTTCACGGGAACCGCTGCTTCGGTGCTCTGCTCGGGCGATGCCTGTGCGATTGATCGCGCCGCTACCGCCGAGCCGTCTGCTATCTTTTCGTTGCGCATGACCGACTGCCCCGATTTCTGGTGCCTCAGGCCGCCTGACTTCGTGCCCGGCCCAGGTCGCTCAGCGGGCGGAACCCTTCGGTTTGAGACACCGCCTCGACCCAGCGGGCCACGGCAGGATAGTCCGCCATGGACAGGCCGGCCTCTTCCAGCACATGCACATATCCGAAGGTTGCGATGTCGGCGACTGAATAGCCAGAGCTGAGCATGAAATCGCGATGTTCCAGATGAGCATCGAGACGCGACAGCCCGGTGTCGGCGGCGGCCTGCCATGCTTTGATGTCATCGGCACGTGCCTCGCGCTGCTCCGGCAGGATGGTGGTGAAGAACCGCGCGGGCGAGATGAACGGCTCCAGCTTCGACTGTTCGAAATACATCCACTGCAGCGCCTCGGCGCGCCCTTCTCGGGTGGCCGGCATCAGATGGCTGTATTCGGCCAGATACCACAGCATCGCATTGCTCTCTCCGATCCCATGGCCCGTTTCGGTCACAAGATGTGGAACAACACCAAGCGGGCTGATGCTGAGATACTCAGGCGATTTCTGTTCACCCTTGAGCACGTCGATCAGGACAAGCTCGAACGGGATCTCAAGTTGATGCATTGCGAGCCAGGGTTTGAAACAGTTCCCGGACCCAAGACAGGCGTAGAGTTTCGTCATGACACTCCCCTTCCAGCTTCAGGACTGGGACCTCGTTAAGAACTCGCCGTTAATGGCGTCTGAATTTCGGCGCCAAACGAATGTCGAATGCATTTCAAATTGCGGAGGTTCAGGGCTGCCCGTCGTCCCGGACCGGAAATCGCTGAAAAAATATGCAGCCTCTCTGGGCGATCTTGTGTCAGCGATGTGGCGGGCAGTCACTGGACCTGACGCTAGGTCATTGAAATTAGAGGTTTTCAAAAATCTTCATAAATAGGTTAACCAATTTTTCTAAAATTGGCTGCTAACCATTAACGGAATTTTAAGGCCTGATTTCTAATTTTCATTTGGTTAACAAAAGGTTAATGGTCTATGCGGGGTTCCATTCTGCTAGTCCACACTCACTAATCAAAGCGAGACGATATGTTAAGTTACCCTGAATCTATCCTGTCGCCTGCATCTTTTGACCAGCCGATCTCCGAGCAGATCTGGCGCTCGAAGTATCAATACGTGACCGGGGGGCGCGAACGTGACGTGACCGTGAACGATACATGGCGCCGGGTGGCGAACAGCCTGGCCCAGGCCGAAAAACCCGCGGACCGCCAGAACGTGTCGCTGGCGTTCTATGAGGCGATGGAGGGCTTCAAGCTGTTGCCGGCCGGCCGGATCCTGGCCGGAACCGGAACCCATCGCAATGTGACGCTCGCGAATACCTTTGTGATGCAGTCGATCCCGGATTCAGTCGAAGGCATCATGGATACGGTCAAGGATGCGGCGCTGACCATGCAGATGGGAGGCGGCATCGGCTTTGACTTCTCGACGATCCGGCCCAAGGGGACTTTGGTGCAGGGGCTCGATTGTCCTGCCGCCGGTCCGCTGCCCGCGATGGACATCTGCAACACGGTCTGCGGCATGCTCGTCACCGGGATGGGCCGCGGGGCGATGATGGCGACGATGCGGGTCGATCACCCTGACATCGAAGCCTTTATTGAAGCCAAGGCGAACCCGCTGCGGCTGCGGAACTTCAACACCTCGGTGATGATCACGGACAAGTTCATGGCGGCCGTCGAGGCCAATGCGGATTGGGACTTGATCTGGGAGGATCAGGTGATACGGACCGTCAAGGCCCGCGAGATCTGGGAAAAGATCATGTGGCGGACCTACAGCGCGGCCGAGCCCGGCGTGCTCTTCATCGACCGGATCAACGAGGCCAATCCGCTGGGCTACCTCGAGACGCTGGCGGCCACGAACTCCTGCGCGGAACAGCCCTTGCCTCCCAATGGCACCTGTCCGCTCGCCTCGATCAATCTGGCGCGGCTGGTGAGCGACCCCTTCGGCCCGAATGCCCGCCTTGACGATGCGCAGTTGCGGCGTCTTGTGGGTGTTGCGGTCCGGATGCTGGACAACGCGATCGACGTGTCGCGTTTTGCAGTCGAGGCACAGCGGCGCGAGGCGCTGGCCAAGCGGCGGATCGGGGTCGGGGTGACCGGGGTCGCCGATGCGCTGATCATGCTGGGCGTCCGCTATGGAACGCCGACAGCTGTGCGGGTGGTCGGCGGCTGGCTTCAGACGATCCAGAACGCGGCCTATCTCGCATCGGCGGAACTGGCAGCCGTACGGGGTGCATTCCCCCTCTATGACGCGGAGAAGCACATGCAGGGCCGGGGGATCCAATCGCTCGATGTCGAGGTGCAGGCCGCGATCCGCAAACACGGTCTCCGCAACGGCGTGCTGACGACCATCGCACCCACGGGCACCACATCGATGTTCGGCGGCAACGTCTCCTCGGGCATCGAGCCGGTCTTTGCCACCTCATACACGCGGAAAATCACCCGCCCGGACGGCACGAAGGCGGAGGAGCTTGTGCAGGACTACGCAGTCTGGCTCTACTACCAGATGTTTGGTGAGGATGCGTCGCTGACCGATGCCTTTGTCACCGCGCAGGACCTGCGCCCGGCAGATCACGTCCGCATGCAGGCCGTCGCGCAGCGCTGGGTCGACAGCGGCATCTCCAAGACCGTGAACTGCCCCGAGGATATCCCGTTTTCGGTTTTCGAGGATGTTTACCGGCAAGCCTTCGAGGCTGGCTGCAAGGGCTGTACCACCTACCGGCCCAACCCGGTCACGGGCTCGGTGCTCTCGGCATGATCCTGGGCGCACCTCTCACCCGGCTGTCGCGCTTCTTCCGGAAGCGCGACCCGGGTCGCGACGCTGCACGCGCGCAGGGCCGCGCAAGCCTGGAGGCAGCGGTCCCGCTGCGGCCCGCGGCGCCTTGGGACCCCACGCACCGCCACCGTAAGGGGGGGCTCTATCGGGTGCTGGCCCAAGGGATCCTCGAGGCGGACCGCCGCGCAGCGGTGATCTACGACGACGCCGAGGGCACAATATGGATACGGCCTGCGGAGGAGTTCAACGATGGCCGGTTCGAATTGCTGCCGGTGCAAGACTGATCCTGGGAACGGGTCGCAGGCGCCCGGGCAATGAAGCCAAGGCCGTCAAAAAGATCTGGCCGCTCGCCGGCGAGACAACGGCCGCAGACCTGGAAAACCGAAGCACTAGACTGTCTGCATGGATGTATTGGCTGGGTGATCAATGGAGGCGAGTACCGGAATCGAACCGGTGTACACGGATTTGCAATCCGCTGCGTCACCACTCCGCCAACTCGCCTCACATGGTGTGCGCGCAGTGCTATCCCATTCGTCAGGGTGCCGCAAGTGTCACAAACCGGCAAAATCGCACGCATGAGCGTTGCCGCAAGGCCGCGAATATGGCACATCTGCGAGGGAGTTAACTGAACGGACGAGTTTAGCCGGATGATCGATTTCGCCACCCGCCGCACCATGATGGTCGACACGCAGGTCAGACCGTCGGATGTGACCAAGTTTCCGATCATCGATGCGATGCTGAGTGTCCCGCGTGAAACCTTCGTCCCGGCGGCGCAGCGCGAGGCGGCCTATATGGGCGAAAATCTGGACCTTGGCGGCGGCCGGGTCATCCTCGAGCCGCGGACCTTGGCGAAGATGCTCGATGCGCTCGACATCTCCAACGACGAATTGGTTTTGGATGTGGGCGCGGCACTCGGCTACTCCTCGGCCGTGATTGCGCATATGGCCGAGGCCGTTGTCGCTGTCGAGCAGGACGAGGAGATGGCGCAGGAGGCGCAGGACGCGCTGGCCGAGGCCGGTGCGGACAATGTGATTGTGCATGTCGGGCCGCTGGCGGACGGAGCGGCGCAGCACGGCCCTTACGATGTGGTCATCGTTCAAGGCGCGGTGGAAGAGCTGCCGGCTGCGCTCGCCGAGCAGGTGAAGGAGGGCGGGCGGATCGCCTGCCTCTTCATGGATGGTCCGCTTGGGGAAGTGCGTATCGGACGCAAAACCGCCGGGACGCTGTCGTGGCGCATGTCGTTCAATGCCGGGGCGCCCGTGCTGCCGGGATTTGCCAAGGAAGATGTTTTCGAATTCTAATTCACTCAGGGGCCCGGGCAGGGCAGACACAGGAAGAGGCATAACAATGTCCCAAACAAAGACAACCAAACGGCTGGTGTTCTGGTGCCGCAGTCTCGCCAGATCGGCGGGTGTCCTGGCCGTTCTGGCAGCGCCGGTGGCAAAGGCCGAAACTCTCGCCGATGCGCTGGTCGCAGCCTATAAGACCAGCGGCCTGCTCGAACAGAACCGCGCCTTGTTGCGGGCGGCCGACGAGGATGTGGCGACCGCGGTTGCGGCACTGCGTCCCATTCTGAACTACAGTGCCAGTCTGACCCGCGACTTCGGCGATAGCCGATCGTTCACGACCTTGGGTGGCCAAACGGTGAACAACCTCGAAGCAAGCAACGGCACGATTGGCCTGGCCGCCTCGCTGCTGCTCTACGATGGCGGGGCCACGTCGCTGGGTGTCGATGCGGCGAAGGAAACCGTACTGGCCACGCGCCAGCAGCTGATCAGCTTGGAGCAGACGGTCCTGTTGCGGGCGGTCTCGGCCTATCTGAACGTGATCGCGGCGCGCGAATTCGTCTCGCTGCGTCAGAACAACCTGCGGCTTCTGACCCAGGAATTGCGCGCCGCACAGGACCGCTTCGAGGTCGGTGAGGTCACGCGGACCGACGTGGCTCAGGCCGAGGCCAGCTTGGCCGAAGCGCGCAGCGGTCTCGCCACCGCGCAGGGTGACTTGCTGCAAGCGGAAGAAGAGTATCGCAACGTGGTCGGCAATGCGCCCGGCAACCTGTCTGCGCCGCCGTCCCTGCCGCGCCTCGAGACCAACGTGGAAACCGCGCGCGCCCGCGCGATCCAGACCCATCCCGACCTGCGCGCGGCCCAGCATCTGGTGGCGGTCGCCGAGCTCAACATCATGCGTGCCGAGGCGGCTTTGAAGCCCTCGGTGTCTGCCGTCGGCTCGCTTGGATACACCGAAAATTTCGGCAACAGCAACTTCACCCGGTCCGGACAGATCGGCGTCGAGTTGGGTGGGCCGATCTATCGCGGCGGCGGTCTTTCCGCAGCCATCCGCTCGGCCATCGCGTCGCGAGATGCGCAACGCGGCAACCTCATCGAGGTGCGCAAGCAGGTCTCGCAGGATGTAGGTTCGGCCTATGCGTCCCTTGCCGCACAACGCGCAAGCCTTCAGTCAAGCGAAGAGCGCATCAGGGCCGCGCGGATCGCCTTCGAAGGGGTCCGGGAAGAGGCGACGCTGGGCGCGCGTACCACGCTCGACGTGCTCGATGCCGAACAGGAGCTTCTCGATGCGGAAACCTCCCGCATCTCGGACCAGGCAAACCTCTATGTGGCCGCCTACGCGGTGCTGCAAGCCACCGGTCGGCTCACCGCCCAGGATCTGTCGCTGGGGGTGCAGCAGTACGACCCCAACGCCTACTACGATCTGGTGAAGGATGCGCCGGTGCCGTCTTCGACCCAAGGTCAGAAGCTCGATCGCGTTTTGCGCGCCCTGCAAAAGCAATGACGGTACCGATGACCCATTGTTTGCGTGTTGTGCTGGGGGTAAGGTGATGCCGTGTGAGGGTAGGGTGTCATGTCAAAACCGGCCAAAACCCTGGACGCGGAGGATGTCCTGTCGTCCGTCCGCCGTCTGGTGAGCGACAACAAGTCAGATCATGGAGCGCGTCCCTCTCAGGGGGCTTCGGATCGCTTGGTTCTGTCGCCGCAGCAGCGTGTTTCCGACAAGGACACCTTGAAGCTGCGGCCTGCCGATGCCGTTTACGTTCCTGTGGCAGAGCCGCAGAGCAGCGGCGCGGCGGGTGGTGGCTCCAAGGAGCGGTCGGCATTCGGTCTCGATGAGCTGTCGGCGAAGATCGCGGCGCTCGAGACGGAAATCGCCAAGACGGCTGACCAATGGGAGCCGGACGGCGACGGCAATGACGACTATGCCGGCACCCCGTCGTCGGGCATGGCCTGGCCCGAGACGGACGAGTTGGACATCGCCGACAATCAGTCTGATCCCGAGACGGGGGAGACGGCCGCTCCGGCAGTTGTGCGTCCGGGCGAAGAGCCGGTCCTCGACGAGGCCGCGCTGCGTGAGCTGGTGGCTGAAATCCTGCGCGCCGAGCTTCAGGGCCCCCTGGGTGAGCGGATCACACGGAATGTGCGCAAGCTGGTGCACCGCGAAATCCACCGCGCTTTGGCGGCCCGCGATCTCAACTGATTTTGCTGCACCCGGCGGCGCGGGATCAGGCGGCGTGCGTCGGGTGGCGTGCGAGCTTCAGAAGCCGGTCGAGGTCCATATGCTGTTCCAGATGGTCCGCCAGGTCATCGAGCGTTCGCTCCACCTGCATATCGTAAGCCACTTGCGCGGTGATCCCGAACTGTGACAACCACGCTCGGCGAAAGGCGTCCGAGCTGAAGATGCCGTGCAGATAGCAGCCCTGGACGCGGCCATCGCAGGCACTTGCCCCTTCGCGCCGCCCGTTCACTTCGAGCCAGGCCTGCGCGCGCCCCGGGCCCTCGGTGTCGCCCATGTGAATCTCGTATCCCTGCAAGGACGCGCCGCTGGCGAGATGCACGCCGGTGCTGAGCTTCAGCGTCTTGCGCGGGTGCAGAACGGTCTCGACGTCGAGATAGCCCAGGCCGTCGGCGTGCGCAGGGGGCCCCTCGATGCCATCCGGGTCCGCGATCGAGCGTCCCAGTATCTGATAACCGCCGCAGAGCCCCAAAACATGGCCGCCACGCCGCACGTGCGCCGCGATGTCGATGTCCCAGCCTTCGCGGCGGAGCGCCTCCAGATCCGCGAGTGTGGCCTTGCTGCCGCCGAGCAGGATGACATCGGCATGAGCAGGCAATGGCGCGCCCGGCGGCGCGATGATCAGCTCGACGCCGGGCTCGGCGGCCAACGGGTCCAGATCGTCGAAATTCGAGATCCGTGGCAGCTGCGGCGCCACGATCGTCAGACCCTCACCTGCGGATCTGGCCCGCGCGGGCACGTCGGCCACATCCTCGGCGGGCAGACGGCCCGCGGCCGGGAACCAGGGGATGACGCCAAGACAGGGCCAGCCGGTGCGGGCGCAGATGTCATCCCGCCCGCCGTCAAAGAGGCGCACATCGCCGCGGAACTTGTTGATGGCAAAGGCTGTGACGAGCGCGAGGTCGTCCGGTTCGAGAACCGCATGGGTGCCGACGACCTGCGCGATCACACCGCCCCGGTCGATATCGCCCATCAGCACGACAGGCACATCGGTGGTGCGCGCGAAACCCATGTTGGCGATGTCGCGCGCGCGCAGGTTCGTCTCGGCCGGACTGCCCGCGCCCTCCACCAGCACCAGGTCGCAGCTCTGACAAAGCCGTTGAAAGCTCTCAAGCACATAGGGCATCAGCTTGTCCTTGGCCTGCCCGAAGGCGCGCGCTTCCTGCGCGCCGAAGACCTGGCCCTGCACGATAATCTGCGCCCCGGTGCTCGACTGCGGCTTCAGCAGGACTGGGTTCATGTCGGTATGCGGGTCCACCCCGGCGGCCTTGGCCTGAAGCGCCTGCGCGCGCCCGATCTCGCCGCCATCGACCGTTACGGCGGCGTTGTTGGACATGTTCTGCGGCTTGAAGGGGCGTACTGCCAACCCGCGCCGGGTGTAGGCCCGCGCGAGCCCTGCCACGATCATCGACTTTCCGACATTGCTGCCGGTGCCCTGGATCATGATTGCGCGCGCCATGCGTTGTCCCCTTTGATGTTTCGCGCAACCTGACGCATGATCCGGCAAAGGAAAAGGAACAAAGATGAACACGCCAGCGCATCTGTTGATCGGCGCTGCGGTGATGGGGCGCAAGGGCAGCACCACCATCGTATTGGCGGCTCTGCTCGGCGCCTTGCTTCCGGATCTGTCTCTCTATCTGCTCGCGGGCAATGCGCTATATATCTCGGGCATCGCCCCCGCCATCGTTTTCGACGAGCTCTATTTCTCTCAAAGCTGGCAAACGATCTTTGCCATCGACAATTCGTTCATCGTCTGGGGCGGTCTCTTTGCGCTGGCGCTCTGGCGCGGTGCGCCCTGGGCCATCGCGCTGACCGGCGCTGCGCTGTTGCACCTCTGCCTCGACTTCCCGTTTCATCACGACGACGGGCGGGCCCATTTCTGGCCGCTGTCAGGCTGGGTGTTCGAAAGCCCGCTCAGCTACTGGGACCGCGATCATGGGGCGATGTGGCTTGCGCCGGTCGAGGCGTCGGCAGCCACGCTCGCGGCGCTTGCGCTCTGGCAGCGGCGGTTTGGATGGGGCGTGCTGGCGCTGGTCGCCGCTCTGCTCATCGCCGAGATCTGGATTGTCCGGCAGTGGCTTTTCTTCTTCGTCGACAGCTGAAAAAGACAAAAGCGCGCCCGGGGTGGGGCGCGCTTTTATCCATTGATCACGGATGAAATCAGGCGGCTTCGGCCTGTTGTGCGGCATTGCGACGCTCGGATTCCTCGCGCGACAGCGCGACCGAGGTGCGTACCCCTTTGCCTACGAACTCCATCAGGCCGGCAACGACACGCTCATTGGGGTCGATCCCGGCGCAGCTGAGCACTTCGCGTCCATCGCGCGAGCGCGCCCAGCGGGCAATCTGTTCTGGACCATTGCCATACTTCTTGTCGTCCGCGATGGCGTCGTCCAATGCAGCCAGTACCACAGCTGCGAAGAGTTTACGTGCACGGTTGCCTTGCTCGTTGTTAAAGGCTGTGCCGTCAACGAAGTCCTTCATTCGTCGTCCTTTCGATTATTCTTGCTCTTGTATTTTCGGCATGGCGCCCCTTATGACGGAGTTCAGACGATTCGGATACCCCGTATCTGCATGGCATATATGCAGCGCACGCATAGCGCTCCGGCCTGCGACACGAGATATTGTCGTCTTGTCACCACCCATCCGGCTAGATATAGGAAGCGTCAACAATTCATCAACCTCCCGCCATGGTCTGCTCAAATGCCTAAAATCAATGGAAATGAAATCCGTCCCGGGAATGTTCTTGAGCATAACGATGGTCTCTGGGCCGCGGTCAAAGTCGATCATGTGAAGCCCGGTAAGGGTGGGGCATTTGCTCAGGTAGAACTGCGCAACCTGCGGAATGGTTCCAAATTGAATGAACGTTTCCGCAGTGCGGACAAGGTCGAGCGGGTGCGGCTGGAGCAGAAAGACCAGCAGTTTCTCTACGAAGACGCGGGCATGCTGATCGTGATGGACACCGAAACCTACGAGCAGGTGCAGCTGCCTGCGGAGCTGCTGGGCGAGCGGCGCCCCTTCCTGCAGGACGGCATGACCATCGTGGTGGAGTTCTACGACGAGGAAGCGCTGAACGCCACGCTGCCGCAGAAGGTGACATGCAAGGTCGTGGAGACCGAGCCGGTGGTCAAGGGTCAGACGGCGGCGAATTCGTTCAAGCCTGCGGTGCTCGACAACGGCGTGAAAGTCATGGTGCCGCCCTTCATCGCACAGGATGAGGACATCATCGTGAACACCGAGACGATGGAGTACTCGGAGCGCGCCTGAGGTTCAGCCGTCCGTACGGATCACCGTGGCCTCTCCGGCCTTCATCTCGCCAATGGCACGGTCGTAGCGCAGATAGGCAATGCCAGCGTCCGCCGTCCGGCTGAGCAGGGTTCCCGCGATCTTACCATTCGACAGGATCTCTGTCCCTGTGTCCGCTGCGCCCGAAATCTGCACCTGGGCCAGCCCCTTGCGCAGTTCCGTCTTGTGCTTCATGCGCGCCGTAACCTCCTGACCCACGTAGCAGCCTTTCTTGAAGTCCACGCCCGCAAGCCGCTCGAAGCCGGCTTCGAGGATGAAGGTATCAGGTGTGAGCTCGATGCCCGTCTCGGGAATCAGATATGCCACACGCAGCGCGGTCCAATCCGTCGTGTCGTCCTTTTGCGGGCTGTCGCGGTAGGCCCGCCAGCCGAGGGCCGTATGCCTCGGGTCCGCATATCCGTCGTCGGGCGCGTCACCCAGCCCCCGGTGCAGATGCAATGCGGTCGGCGCGATCGTCACATCGGCTCGCAGCTTGTACATCATCAGGCGCTGCATCAGCGCGTCACCAAGGCTCTCGGCCACGTCCAGTAGAATACCGTCAGGGACCGCGGCGAGGAAGAAGTCGGCAATATATTTACCTTGCGGCGTTAAGAGCGCCGCATAGACGAGGCCCTCGTCCAGCCGATCGATGTCGTTGGTGATCAGCCCTTGCAGGAAGTCCCGCGCGTTGGGGCCGCTGAGCTTCAGGATGCGACGTTTGGTCATGTGGGCCTCCTCTTCGAGCGATGAATGTCATATAGAAACCCCAGCGCCAAGAAGAAGGGGCTGGGGGAGAGGGGAAGAGTGATGCGCGCACCGATTTCGGTGGTGATACCGACGCTCAATGCCGAAGCGCAACTCGGCGCCTGCCTTGCGGCCCTTGTCCCGGGTCTGGAGGCGGGCCTGATCCGCGAGTTGATCGTCAGCGATGGCGGCTCGGAGGATGCCACCGTGGCGGTGGCCAAAGCCTGGGGCGCCGAAGTTGTGACTGGGCCCGCATCGCGCGGCGGGCAACTGGCGCGCGGCTGTGCGGAAGCACAAGGCGCGTGGCTGCTTGTGCTGCATGCGGATACGCAGCTGCGCGACGGCTGGGTCGGGCCGGTGATCCTGCATCTCGACACCCGGCAAGCCGGCTGGTTTCGGCTGGCCTTTGCCCGTGGCGGGCTCGCGGGGCGCATCGTGGCGGTCTGGGCCAATCTGCGCAGCCGGATGGGGTTGCCCTACGGCGACCAGGGGCTCTTGCTGCCCCGCGCGCTCTATGCGGATGTGGGTGGCTATCCCGATCAGCCGCTGATGGAGGACGTGGCTCTCGCCCGTGCTCTGAGGGGCCGGCTTACCGGCATCGACGCGGTGGCCGAGACCAGCCCCGCGCGCTACCGGGCACAAGGCTGGATCCGCCGCGGGGCGCGCAACCTCTGGACACTCGCGCGCTATTTCTGGGGTGCCTCACCCGACCGGCTGGCCGAGAGCTATCGCCGCTGATCGCGGGGCCGCTGTTTCGGCAATTGACCATGCCCATAGGGCGGATAAAGTCGCGCCATATAAAAAGGACAGCCCTTATGCCCCAAATGCCCAGAACGCCTGCCGGTCGCGGCTATCTTGCCATTCCCGGCCCCTCGGTGATGCCCGAGGCGGTGCTGAGCGCCATGCACCGGCCTGCTCCGAACATCTATGCGGGTGAACTGCCCGAGATGATGCCGGGGATCGTCGCGGATCTGAAGCGCGTGGCGCGCACCGACGGGCATGTGGCGATCTACATCGCCAACGGGCATGGCGTCTGGGAGGCGGCATTGTCCAACGTGATCGCGCCGGGCGATACCGTCCTTGTCCCGGCCACCGGGCACTTCGGCCATGGCTGGGGCGGGATGGCCAGGGCCCTGGGCGCCGAGGCCGAGGTGATCGATTTTGGCAAATCCAGCGCCATGGATGTCGGCCGCGTGGCCGAAGCGCTCGCCGCCGACACCGCGCGTCGGATCAAGGCGGTGCTTGCGGTGCATGTGGACACCTCGAGCTCAG
Source organism: Roseobacter sinensis (assembly GCF_025755255.1). Classification (GTDB taxonomy): domain Bacteria; phylum Pseudomonadota; class Alphaproteobacteria; order Rhodobacterales; family Rhodobacteraceae; genus Roseobacter; species Roseobacter sinensis. The sequence goes on from NZ_JALIEB010000009.1 coordinate 51,166, forward strand.
CGCTGAGCGACATCTCCGCGCTGCGGGCCGCGATGGATGAGGTCGGACACCCGGCCTTGCTGATGGCAGACTGCATCGCCTCGCTGGGCTGCGACGTCTTCGAGATGGACGCCTGGGGTGTCGATGTCATGGTGGCGGGCTGCCAAAAGGGCCTGATGGTCCCGCCCGGTATGGGCTTTGTGTTTTTCAACGACAAGGCCGCGGCACGCCGCGCCGAGATGCCACGGGTCAGCAACTACTGGGACTGGACGCCGCGCGCGCAGCCGGATGACTTCTGGCAATACTGGAACGGCACGGCCCCGACGCACCACGTTTATGGTCTGCGTGCGGCCCTCGACATGATCCACGGTGAGGGGATCGAGGCTGTCTGGGCGCGTCACGAGCGCCTCGCGCGGGCGATCTGGGCGGCCTGCGACGCCTGGAGCACGGAAGGTGCCTTGCGGATGAACATGGCGGAGCCGAAGCACCGCAGCACGGCGGTCACAGCCCTGCGTCTCGACCCGCCGCGTGCGACCGAGTTGCGCGAGTGGACGGAGACACATCTGGGGCTGACGCTGGGCATCGGGCTCGGCATGGCCGAGCGCACCGATCCGTCCTGGCACGGCTACTTCCGGCTGGGTCACATGGGGCATGTGAACGGCCATATGATCATGGGTCTCCTGGGCGGTATCGAGGCGGGCATGGCCGCGCTCAAGATCCCATACGGTGCGGGCGCTCTTGCAGCGGCGGCCGGGATCATCGGCGCGGTCAGCCCTTAGGCGGCAGTGCCCACCGCTCCTCCTCCAGGCGCTTGCGGTAGGCCAGCCAGTCGACCCAGCGATTGACCGCAAGACCAAGGAAGACGGCCGCCACCAGCCCCCAGATGGCAAAGAGAAACAGCAGGATCCAGGTGATGTTGACGCCGAACATCACGATGCACGCTTTGGTGTAATTCGGTGCCCGGCCGAGCTTGTCTCTGTCCATGTCGCGTCCCGTGCCTTGCCCCCCGACACATACTATAGGCCGCGGGTTCGCCGCGTCAGCCCATTTCTGAGGCGCGGATCGCGACGGGGAGCACCTCGGCTAGAATGTCGAGCTGTGCGGGCGTGCCGCAGCTGATCCGGATGCAGCGGTTCTGCGGTTCGGCAAACGGCATCCGGATGAAGACGCCGCGCGCGATCATCTCGTGCAGCACCGTCTTGGCGTACTCCGGGCCACCGCCACAGTCGATGGCCACGAAGTTGGCCGCCGAGGGGATCGGTTTCAGCCCGTTCTTCCGCGCGATGTCCGCGATCCGGTTGCGCGAGGCGACGATACGTGCCTGGACCGATCGCAACCAGGTCTGATCGTCGAGGGCGGCGAGCGCACCGGCCTGCGCGGCGCGGTTCATGCCGAAGTGGTTGCGTACTTTTTCGAAGGCGCGGATCAGCTCCGGCGCGCCCAGGGCATAGCCGACCCGGGCACCTGCCAGACCGTAGGCCTTGGAGAAGGTGCGCATCCGGATCACCCGCGGGTCGTCCATCGGCAAGGGCAGCGCGACTTGCGGCGGGGCGCACTCCAGGTAAGCTTCGTCGAGCACGAGAAGCGTGTCCTTGGGCAGATGCGCCAGCGCTGCCACGATATCGGTGCCGTCATGTGCGGTGCCCATGGGATTGTCCGGGTTGGCGAGATAGACCAGCTTGGCCTTCACCTCCGCCGCCTTCTTGAAAAGAGCTGCGAGGTCTTCGTGGTCGTCATGCCGGTAGGGCACCTTGTGCAGCACGCCGCCATAGCCCGCAACGTGATAGTTGAAGGTCGGGTAAGCACCATCCGAGGTCACCACCGCATCTCCGGGGCCGACCATGATCCGCACCAGATACCCCAACAGCCCGTCGATGCCTTCGCCCACCACGATCATGTCAGGCCGGATGCCGAGATGATCGGCCAGCGCCTCACGCAGCTCGAAGCTCTCCGGGTCGCCATACATCCAGTGCTGGGTTTCGGCCATGACGCGCACCGCGATGGGCGAGGGGCCAAAGACGTTCTCATTTGCTCCCAGTCGCGCATCGAAGAGCCGGGAGCGCGCCCGTTCCTCTGTCTCCGGTCCGACAAAAGGCACCGTGTCGGGCAGAGATTGGGCAAGCGCAGTCAGTCGAAAGTCGGTCATGGCGTCTCATAAAACGGCCGGGCCGCCTTCGGCAAGTTCGGGTGAGGCCCGCGTTCCGCAACGTTTGTCTGGCTATTGCAGCGCTGCCACGGTCATATGGCTTGAGCAAAAAGGAGGCCCCCAGATGCCACGCGTGACTCTCGACGTGACGGACCATATTGCCCATGTGCAGATGAACCGTCCGGACAAGCGCAACGCGGTCGACCCCGAGATGTTTGACGCGCTGATCGCGGCCGGGCAGGAGGTTGCGGCCTCCAACGCGCGGGCGGTGGTGCTGTCCGGCGCGGGCGAGGGGTTCTGCGCGGGCATCGACATCGGCAGCCTCGGCGGGATGATCGGCAAGGACATCGAGGCCATGCTCATGCCGCGGACCCATGGCGAGGGCACGACCAATCGGTGGCAGGAGGTGGCCATGGTCTGGCACCGGATGGAGGTGCCTGTCATCGCCGCGCTGCATGGGGTGTGTTTCGGCGCCGGCATGCAGATCGCGCTCGGGGCGGACATCCGCATTGCCGCGCCCGACACGCAATTCGCGGTGATGGAGATGAAGTGGGGCCTGGTACCCGATATGGGCGGCATGGTGTTGCTGCCCTCGCTGGTGCGGTCCGATGTGCTGCGCAAGCTGGTCTATACGGCGGCCCCGATCGGCGCAGCGCAGGCCGAGCGCTGGGGCCTCGTGACCGAGATTGCGGACGACTCTCTGGCCGCGGCCATGACGCTTGCGGGCGACATCGCGGGCAAGAGCCCCAAAGCGATCCGGGCCGCCAAGGCGCTGATCACCCTGGCCGAGCGAGAGGGGCACGACGAGGTGCTGCTGGCCGAATCGCGGCTGCAGGCCGGGTTGATCGGCACGCCCGAGCAGATGGAGGTGATCGCCGCCCAATTCGCGAAACGCGCGCCCGTGTTCGAATAGAGCTGAGGTCGCCATTTTTTTTCCGCATTAGCGCAGATCAAAAAATGCGTTCAACATCAGCAATAAGCTGACTGAGAGGCAGCGATTTCGGAGGCTGGTCAGGTGGCCTCTACCGTGACAGTCCGTCAGGACAGGTATTTGCGCCTTGCCTCTCGGGCGATCTCATACCGCAACTCCAGATCGGCCAATGCAGCCATGGCCGCCTGCCGGGCACGATGATCGGGCGCTTGAGCGTAGGCGCGCCGCGCGGCGTCGAGCTGCTTTTTCAGCGCAAACTCCTCCGGCAGAGCGCCTGCCTCTGCCATGATCCGCATGGCTGCCGAGGTGGCCACCTGCTCGGAGGGTTCGACCGGCCGGTCAGGCAAGGGCTGGCCTTCGCCTTTCAACCCGCTGAGACCGCCAGCGGCACGGGCCTTGGCAATCTGCCGTTCAACGAGAGAGCGAAAGCTGCCCATATGCGCAGTCTAGCCCAATTCTTCAAGCCGCGCGACAGCCTCCTTCAGCTTGCCTTCCTCCTCCTCGCGCAAGGCGAGGTTGGCGCGGGTCTCCTCGACGACCTCTTCGGGTGCCGAGGCGGTGAACTTCGGGTTGCCCAGCCGACCGCGCAGGCCGCCCAATTCCTTGGCCAGCTTTTGAAGCGTCTTTTGCAGCCGCGCCTTTTCCTCCGCGATGTCGATGATATCGGCCAGGGGCAGACCGAAGGTCGCACCGCGTACCGCGAGGGTCACCGTACCTTTGGGGAAGCTCTCGGCGCGGTCGAGCGCCTCCACCCTCGCGAGCCGCTTGATCATCGCCTCATTGCGCGCCCATGCGGATTGACCGGCGGCATCGAGTTCCGTCACCAGCAGGGGTACGTAGAGGCCCGCAGGCACGTGCATCTGTGCCCGGGCCGAGCGGATCGCTTCGATCAGCGCGATGACCCAGTTGAGCTCCCGATCCGCGGCCTCGTCGACCAGCTCCACCGCGGTGTAAGCGGGCCATTCCGCATGAACCAGCATCGTGTCGCGCGTGCCTGTTTCGCCCCAGAGTTCCTCTGTGATGAAGGGCATGATCGGGTGCAGCAGGATCATGCATTGATCCAGCACCCAGGCCATGGTCTCGCGCGTCTCCGGCGCCAGATGCGCGTTGGCGTCATCCTGCAACAGCGGCTTCGACAGCTCCAGATACCAGTCGCAGACCTTGCCCCAGACAAACCCGTAGGCGGCACTCGCGGCATCGTTGAAGCGGTAGGCCTTCAGGCTCTCGTCGATCTCCTCGCGGACCTTGGCGGTTTCACCGATGATCCACTTGTTGACGGCAGCCTCAGGGGCCGGAATGCCCTCGGCCCTTGCTTCGAAGACTGCGTTCATCTCGGCAAAGCGGCAGGCGTTCCAGAGTTTGGTGCCAAAATTGCGATACCCGGCGATACGCTGCGTGCTGAGTTTCAGATCGCGCCCCATGGCGGCCATGGCCGTAAGCGTGAAGCGCACCGCATCGGCGCCGTACTCATCGACGAGGTCCAGCGGGTCGAGCACATTGCCCAGCGACTTCGACATCTTCTTGCCCTTTTCGTCGCGGACGAGGGCGTGGACATAGACGGTATCGAAGGGCTTCTGCCCGACAACGGCGTATTGCATCATCATCATCCGCGCGACCCAGAAGAAGATGATGTCGAAGCCGGTGATCAGCGTGGAGGTCGGGAAGTATTTCTGCAGCGCCTCGGTGTCCTCGGGCCAGCCAAGCGTGCCGATGGGCCAGAGACCGGAGGAGAACCAGGTGTCCAGGACGTCGGGATCGCGAACCACTTCGATGAACAAAGTATCATTGTCTTCGAGTTCCCCGTCTTTACCGTCTACTCGAGCATCAACTCTGTTGATCTCAATATGAATCTTGCCCTGGTCATGCAGGCGCTTCGTCGGATCATGTTCGACCAAAGATATGCTGGCATGTGGTCCATAGAACTGCTCGATCTGCTCAATCAATTCTGTTTTTGAGCTGGCGCAGAAAGTCCTGCCAGCACCAACATATGTTTCATTCGGCCTCCCGTTATCTCGCATCACAGCGACCGCGTTTTCGATTTCCTCCGGCCTGATATCAGGCCCATACCAAACCGGAATCTGATGCCCCCACCAGAGCTGGCGCGAGATGCACCACGGCTCGATGTTTTCCAGCCAGTTGAAATAGACCTTCTTGTCCTGCTCGGGGAAAATCTCCACCTCGCCCGAGCGCACGGCATCAATCGCGGGCTGCACGATCTTGGAGGTTTCGACGAACCATTGGTCGGTGAGCATCGGCTCAATGACCACTTTGGATCGGTCACCGAAGGGCTGCATGATCTTTTTTGCCTCGACGAGCGGCTCCAGGAACGGCTCTTCGACGGGCAGGAAGGCGTCCTCCGGATCCGGGTTGGCAACCGGCACCATAACGGCGAGCCCTTCACGGGTGATCTGCTGGACCACCTTCTTGCGCGCCTCGAAGCGGTCGAGCCCGCGCAGATCGTCCGGGACGAGATTGACCGTATCGGCCTCCGCCTCGCTCAGCTCCCGCTCGCCCTGCGCCACGGCCATGGCAATCGCCGCCGCCTCGGCGTAAGGCGCCCCGTCGTCGCGCATCGCGCCCTTGGTGTCCATGAGGCGATAGAGCGGGATGCCGCCGCGCTTGGCGACCGCATAGTCGTTGAAATCATGCGCGCCGGTGATCTTCACCGCCCCGGAGCCGAAATTCGGGTCGGGGTACTCATCGGTGATGATCGGGATCAGACGCCGATGTGCCTTTGGTCCCACGGGAATTTCGCAGAGCTTCCCGACAATTGGCGCATACCGCTTATCCGATGGGTGAACCGCAACCGCCCCGTCGCCGAGCATGGTTTCAGGCCGCGTGGTGGCAATTGAGATATAGTCGCGCTCCTCGCGGAGGATCACCTCCCCATCTTCACCCGTCTCCAAATACTCATAGGTCTCGCCGCCCGCCAAAGGGTACTTGAAATGCCACATGTGCCCGTCGACCTCGATATTCTCCACCTCGAGGTCCGAGATCGCCGTCTCGAAATGCGGGTCCCAGTTCACCAGCCGCTTGCCGCGGTAGATGAGGCCCTGTTCGTACATGTCGACAAAGACCTTGATGACCGCATCGTGGAAGTTCTGCCCGCCCGGCGTGTCGCCCGGATCGCCCGGCGCGCCGGACATGGTGAAGGCCTCGCGCGACCAGTCACAGCTCGCCCCGAGCCGTTCGAGTTGGCCGCGGATATTCCCCCGCGACTTCTTCTTCTGCTCCCAGACGAGATCGAGAAACTCGTCGCGGCTGAAGTCGCTGCGCCGCCGGTTGGTCTTGGCCAACTCACGCTCGACAACCATCTGCGTGGCGATGCCGGCGTGGTCCGTGCCCGGTTGCCAGAGCGTGTCGAACCCGCGCATCCGGTGCCAGCGAATCAGGATGTCCTGAAGCGTGTTGTTGAACGCATGCCCCATGTGCAGCGCGCCGGTCACATTGGGCGGCGGAATCATGACCGAAAAAGTGCCCGTCTCGTCGTTTGGCACGTGCTTGCCGGCAGCAAAGGCGCCGACCTCTTCCCAGGCGGCGTAAATGCGTGCTTCGGCAGGGCCGGCATCGAAGGTTTTTTCCATCGGCATGTGCGGTCATCCGTCAAGAGTTCAAACACAAAATGCTCTAAACAATGTCACCGCCGAGGGAAAGGGCACGGAACCGCTCAGTGACTGGGCAGTCCCGGCAGATACCCGCTTAACGGGAACTTCTGACTGTTGTTCACGACCGGGATCGGCTCAAAGTTAAATTGGGGAGAGTGCCAAGACGCCAAGGTGTGGCGAGTGAAAGGAAGTTGTGCAATGAGAAAGGTTTTTGTTCTCGCCGCTTTTGCGGCGGTCACTGCTGCGGAGTCGGTGAGGGCTGCGGTGGTGGATGGTTTGGTGACCTCCGGGAGGGGCGTGTTCGAACAGATCGTGGATCCGACGGGCTTGATGGTTGGAGATAACAATCAGCAATCTCGAAACCTGTTTGCGTTCGATGAGCGGCAGGGCTTGGAGTTGCAATCCGACTTGCAGTTGGATGTCGGAGGGACAGTGTCCTCTGGCACGGTGGTCTCGAGCCACTACGTCTTTTTCGATCCGGTAAACAGTAATCAGGAAGGCTACGTGGATTTCGATGCGCCGATCATCGGCCTGATCACGTCGACGGCCAACCTGTTGGGTAGCGATTTCCTTGGTCTTGGAAGCGTCAGCTACCTCAATCCGAACAACCGCGGTTTGGAAGGGAATGATGACGTCGGAATTGATCCGAGCAATGGATCGCGTGTCCTGGTGGATTGGCTCGCGGCATCGCCTGGCGACTATATCCGGGTGATCACGTCCAGCGATCTTTCGGTCACGCCCATTCCTGTGCCCGCGAGTGCAGCCATGCTGTTATCGGGGCTGGGTGTTATGGTCTTGGCACGCAGGCGGCGCCGCAAGTCCTGACAGCGCCAAATGCGAGACAATCGGACCCCGGTGCGAGAGCGCCGGGGTTTTTCTCTTCAGGATAAGCACTTACGGTTGGGCTGGGCGGGCGCGCTTGTCCAGTCAAGCTTGACTGGACAAGCGCGCCCTCACCGCTAGTGTCCGCTGTAACGCACCACGCGAAAGGAAGCTCCCATGGAAAAGTTCGGTCGATCGCAATCTGTCAAACGTGTCGAAGACGTCCGCTTTCTGACCGGGCATGGACGGTATGTGGACGACGTGGCGCCCGCCGGGGCGCTGCGCGCCTTCGTTTTCCGCGCGCCGGTCGCCCATGGCAGGATCACTGCCCTCGACGTCTCCGAGGCGCGCGCGGCGCCGGGAGTGCAGGCGGTCCTGACCGTTGATGATCTGGAGGCCGCAGGGCTGAACATCAACATGTTTGCCGCCACCATCACGAATCGCGACGGCTCTCCAGGCGCTGCTCCCAAACGCCCGCTTTTGGCCAAGGACAAGCTGCGCTTTGTCGGCGAGCCTGTCGCCTTCGTTGTGGCCGAGACGTTGGACCAGGCGCGCGATGCGGCAGAGCTCATCGATTTGGCGTACGACGATCTGCCCGCCAAGATGCACCTCACGGCGGGAGGTCCGTCCGTCCACGACGATGTGCTCGACAATCGGGCCTTCGACTGGGGCATGGGTGATGAGGCAGCGACTGACGCGGCCTTCCGAGCGGCCGCCAAGACCGTGCGGCTGGAGGTCGGCGACAACCGCATTATCGTCAGTTCGCTCGAGCCGCGGGGCTGCTTTGCGGAATGGGACGGCGACCGCGTGCATGTCTCGCTGGGCGGGCAGGGCGTGTGGGAGCAGAAGACCTTCATCGCCCGCGCGCTCGGACTTGAGGCGGAGCAGGTCCGGGTCACGACACCTGATGTTGGCGGCGGGTTCGGCATGAAGGGCTTTCCCTACCCTGAGTACGCGCTGGCGGCGCATGCGGCGCGGGTCACGGGCCGCCCGGTCAGGTGGATGTCGGATCGCACCGAAGCGATGCTCACCGACAACGCAGGCCGTGATCTGACCTCGACCGCCGAGCTTGCTTTTGACGAAACCAACAAGATCACGGCCTACCGTGTGCACACGCGCTGCAACATGGGGGCCTACAACAGTCACTATGGTCAGTTCATCCAGAGCCAGCTGTTCAGCAAGGTCCTGATGGGCGTCTACGACGTGCAGACCACGTGGCTGCATGTGGAGGGGATCTATACCAACACCACCTACGTGGATGCCTATCGCGGCGCCGGACGGCCCGAGGCGATCTATGTGCTGGAGCGGTTGATCGACCGGGCCGCGCGCGAGCTGGGCGTCGACCCGGTCGAGCTCCGGCGGCGCAATTTCATCAAGGCAGATCAGTTTCCCTACGACACTTCCACGGGCGAGACCTATGACGTTGGCGACTTCGACAAGGTACTCGACCGGGCGCTGCGCGAGGCGGATTTCAGCGGGTTTGCCGCGCGGAAACAGTCTGATGCAACGCGGGGGCTACTGCGCGGCGTGGGTCTGTGTTACTATATCGAAAGTATTTTGGGCGATCCTTCCGAAGGCGCGAAGGTCGCGTTTAACGAGGACGGTACGGTGACGATTTACGTGGGCACACAATCCACTGGGCAGGGGCATGAGACGGTCTTCGCGTCCTTCCTCGCCGATCAGACCGGCATCCCCGCAGAAAAAATCACGGTGGTTCAGGGCGACAGCGATCTGATCGCGCAAGGTGGCGGCACGGGCGGCTCGCGCTCGGTCACCGTGCAGAACAACGCCACGCTCGCAACGGTTGCGCAGATGACGGAGGCCTTCACCGATTTTCTGGCCGATGAGATGGGCGTGCCCGCCTCCGAGATTGCCTTTGATGATGAACGCTTCCGGGCCGAAGGCTCAAACCTCACGCCAACCATGCTCGAGGTGGCGGAGATGGCGCGCGACAAGGGCCGCAATGATCTTCTGGTGCACGAAGGGCGCGCCACGCTGGAGGCGCGCAGCTTCCCAAACGGCTGCCATGTTTCAGAGGTTGTGGTTGACCCTGACACCGGCGTGGTGCGTGTCGATCGCTACACGGTCGTCGATGATTTCGGCAATCTGATCAATCCGATGCTGGCCGAAGGTCAAGTGCATGGCGGGGTGGTGCAGGGGCTCGGGCAGGCACTGACCGAGCACGTCGTCTTCGACGGCGACGGCCAGTTGCTCACGGCATCGTTCATGGACTATGCCTTGCCGCGCGCGGGTGACGTCCCCAATATTTCTTTTACATCGGAACCGGTTCCGTCCACCGCGAATATCATGGGTATGAAGGGGTGCGGCGAAGCCGGCACCGTCGGCGCCCTGGCCGCTGTGGCAAACGCGGTTCAGGATGCGCTTTGGGACCGCGGGGTCCGGCAGGCGGACATGCCCTTCACCCCGCACAAGGTTTGGGAGTTGTTGAACGGTGAGCCCATCGCGGCGGAATAACAGATGGCTGGGCTGGCTGCGCAGCAGGTTCTGGCGTCGGCCTGACAGCGATTTCGGCCCTCGCCGCGGCCCCGTCATACATGTTGTGATCCTCGATGGCACCATGTCTTCGCTCGAGCCTGGGTGTGAGACCAATGCGGGGCGGGCCTATCATCTCTGTCGCGAAGTGGGCAGCCCGCTCTCGATCTACTACGAACCAGGGCTGCAGTGGCGCGGCTGGCAATCGGCGATGGATGTGCTGATGGGGCGCGGCATCAACCGGCAGATCCGCCGTGCCTACGGTTATCTCGCCTCGCGCTACCGGCCAGGCGACAAGATCTTCCTCTTGGGGTACTCGCGCGGCGCCTATGCGGTGCGCAGCCTCGCAGGCGTGATCGATCTGATGGGATTGCTGAAGGCCGAGGACGCAACCGAGCGGAACATCCGCGATGTCTACCGGCACTATGAGGGCGATCCCTCCAGCCCCTGCGCGCAGGCCTTCGCGCGGGCGCACTGCCTGCCGGATATCGAGATCGAGATGATCGGGGTCTGGGACACGGTGAAGTCTCTGGGCTTCAATGCACCCGTGCTCTGGCGCTTCAGCGAGAAGCGCCATGCTTTCCACAACCATGAACTCAGCCACAATGTGAAGGCGGGTTTTCAGGCCCTCGCGCTGGATGAAACGCGCGCCGCCTACGCGCCGCTGCCCTGGACCTCGCCCGACGGCTATCAGGGCCGGGTCGAGCAGGTCTGGTTCGCGGGCACCCATGGGGATGTGGGCGGGCAGTTGGGGGGCTACGAAGTGGCACGCCCTTTGGCGAATATCCCACTGGTCTGGATGCTGGAACGGGCCCAGATGAACGGCTTGCCGCTGCCCGAAGGCTGGAGCGCCCGGCTCCTCCAGGACCCGACCGCGCCCATGTTGGGCACCTTCCGCGGCTACGGCAAATGGTTCATCACCCGGCGCCCGCGCAGACCGCTGCAGGATCCATCCGAGCGGGTACATGACAGCGTGACCCTGCGCCAGATGGCGCAGCCAGCGCCACGCGGCTGGCTCGGGTTCGGCAAAACGGTCTGAGGCACCAGCCCGGTAGGGCCGAGGCGGCAAGTGGGGGCGCATCGGGTGAGATCAGCGGTTCTTTGGGGATTGGCCTTGGCCATCACTGCGGCCGCGGCAGGAGCGATCGGCGCGCTGAGCGCTTTTGAGCTGCCCTCGGACGCGCGGGTGTCGGAGCATGTGTTTTCCTCCCAAGACCAAGAGCTTGCAGGCACGCTGGTACAGCCAGGCGAAGAGGGCGACGGCCCGGTCGTCCTCCTGGTGCATGGGGACGGCCCGCAGGACCGGTGGTCGGACAGCGGCTATCTTCCACTGGTGCGAACCCTGCTCGATGCGGGCATCGGTGTCTTTTCCTGGGACAAGCCGGGGGTGGGGCAAAGCACGGGCGACTGGCTGTCGCAATCCATGTCCGATCGCGCCGCGGAGGCCGCCGCCGCCCATGCTGTCCTACGCGACGATTTGGGGATCGCGGCGAAGCGGCTGGGATTCTTGGGGTTTTCGCAGGCAGGCTGGGTCGTGCCGGAGGCAGCGGACCGCAGCGGTGCGGCCTATGTCGTGCTTGTCGGCCCGGCGATCAACTGGCGCCGGCAGGGGGCCTATTTCACGCGCAAGCGGCTCCAGCGCGCCGGCGTTGGGGACGCCAAAATCGCCGCAGAGGTAGCGCGGAACCTCGCGCAGAACGATGCGCTTTTTGCGCAGGACGGTGACTGTCGCGGACGGCCCGATCTGAGCGCTGCCCGGTGCGGCTTCGTCCGGCGGAATTACGCAGCGGATGCGACGGCGGAGATCCTCGCCATGCAACTGCCGACCCTTGTCATGGTAGGGGCTGAGGATTTGAATGTGGATGCTGCCGAGACCGCGGGGGCCTATGGTCGCAACCCGCGGCTTGAGGTCCGTGTGATCCCCGCGGCCACTCACAGCTTGCTGCGCGCGGGTCCCTACAACTTCCAGACCCCTGAGGAGTGGACCTTGACCGCACAGCTGCGCTTTCTGATTGCAGGCTCAAGGGCTTACGCTCCCGGCGTTCTCGACCAGATCACCGGTTGGATTGCGGATCAGCAGCGCTGATCCGCTGGGGTGCGCCGGCCCGGCCGGCCATCTCAAAACGGGAACCGGTGAAGTTCGGGTGGCGGGCGTTCGATCTCGGGCAGCAGCCCCACGTCCTTTCTGAGATAGGACGGCAAATGCGCCTGACCGCGCAGATTTGCCCGGCCCCGCCGAGGCCGCGCGATGAGTCTGGCCACCAGCCGGAAAAAGAGCCCGTGTGACCGGCCGAACGGGATGTAGAGGGATAAGCTTGGCATTTTACTCTCCATGAATGATGGAAAGCCGCCACATGAGGGGAACGCATGAAAAAGGCCGCATCATGAGGCGGCCTTCAGATTGGAAACCTGTCAGACCGCGTTAGCGCGTGGTCATCACGCCCGCGTGGCGCAGTGCTGGGAACGGAAGTTTCATCATATCCGACCTTTCCGGGTCCTTGGGTTTCGTCCGGACCTGCTACCAGCGCGGGGTGAGTCGTTCAACAGTATTGATGTGTGTCGGTACAATTTTGCTGATCTGCAATCAGGGTCGCTGCAGGGGCGCAGACGGAGGGGCCGGCATATGATCTGGAACAAGGTGATACGCAAAAGACCGATCTATCCTGCGTCCGATAGATCCTGAAGGAGGACGCAATGAAGATACTGATTGCCTATGCGAGCCTCGAAGGCCAGACGCGGAAGATCGTGACTGCCGCGGCCCGCGCGTTGCAAGACGCGGGCGCCGAGGTTCAGATGTTCGACACCGCGGACAAGGCGGCGCCGCTGGCCTTTGACACCGTGGATCGCGTGATCCTCGCCGCCCCGGTGCATGAGCGCCGCCACCCGCTGACCTTCGAGGTCTTTATCGGCGCGCATCGCGCCGACCTGCAGGCGCGCAAGACGCTGATGCTGTCGGTCAGCCTCAATGCCGCCTTTGCCGAAGGGCAGGAGGAGGCTCGGGACTACCTGACCGAGATGGAAATGCGCACCAAGTTCGCAGCGGACCGCAATGTTCTCGTGGCCGGGGCCGTGCAGGCTGGCAGCTACGAGTACTTCGAGACACAGATCCTGCGCCACGTGGTCCTGCGCGACCTCGATTACGACATCAGCGATGGACCGAAGGAATTCACCGATTGGGATGCGCTGAAGTCCGAGGTGGCGGCCTTTCTGGAGGAGCCTGTCGCCGGCTGATCTCGGCTGCTCTGTTTTGACAGTCGCGGGCCCGGAGGCGTTAGCGCATCTTCATGATGATGCAGGTGGTCGAGCCGGTCGCATAGAGCTTGCCGTCCTCCACACCGCGGATATTGCCATGCGCGACACCGGTGGAGCGGCCGGCGTGATCGACCTCGCCGATGCAATCGATCAGCGTGCCCACGGGCAGGTTGCGGGTGATGTTGATTTTGAATTCGAGCGTTGTGTAGACCGAGCCGCGCGGCACCTTCGTCATCACGGCACAGGCCATCGCGGAATCGAGCAGGGTGCCGTACCAGCCGCCGTGCACGGTGCCCATGGGATTGGTCACGTAAAACTCAGGCGTGCCGCGGAAGACCACGCGGCCGTCGTCCACTGCATGCAGCCTGTATCCCATCGTCTCGCCAATCGGCGGGCCGGGGCTGCGGCCGTCCAGAATGCTCTGCATGAACTCCAGCCCCGACATCGACAAAAGCGCGTCCTGGCTCAGCAGATCGGCAGGTGAGGTGGCTGTGCGCATGAGGGGGCTCCGACACGTGGGATGACGCAGCGGCAGCTAAGCCCCGTTTCACTGGCATGACAAGAGGTTACGCGACGTCGCGCACGCCTGCGGTCGCGAGCGTCACGCCGAGCGCGTGGCAGATTTCCCGCGTCATGTCGGGGCGGTTCAGCGTGTAGAAATGCAAGGCATCCACGCCTTCGTCCACCAGATCCGAGCAGAGCTCGGTGCAGACCGCCGTTGCCAGAAGGTCGTGCCGGTCGTCGCGGATGGCCGCGTCGAAGGCCTGATCGAGCCAAGCCGGTATGGTCGCGCCGCAGCGCAACGCGAATTTGCGGGCGTTCTGCCAGTTGACGATCGGCAGGATGCCGGGCGTGATCGGCGCCGTGATCCCCGCTTTCGCGCAGTCGTCACGGAACCGCAGGAATGTCTCGGCTTCGAAGAAGAACTGGGTGATCGCCTCCGCGGCCCCCGCGTCGATCTTGGCCTTGAGCCAGTCGATGTTGGCTGCTTGACTGGTGGCGTCGGGGTGCTTCTCGGGGTAGGCGCCGACGCGCAGGGTGAACTGGCCCGATTGCGCGAGGGCCTCGATGAGCTCGACCGAATTGGCAAACCCATCCGGATGCGGCGTGAAGCGGGCCTCGCCCTCGGGCGCATCGCCGCGCAGGGCAACGATGTCGGTCACCCCGGCCTTGGCAAAGCGCTGTGCGATGGCAAGCGTTTCTGTCTTGGATGCGCCGACACAGGTCAGATGCGCGGCCACCGGAAGGCCGGAGGACTTGCGCAGCGTGTAGGCGGCATCGTGGGTCAGATCGCGGGTGCTGCCACCCGCGCCATAGGTCACGGAGAAGAAACGCGGCTCTAGCGGAGCGAGGGCCTGCGCGGTTTCGAAGAGCTTGAAGGACGCATCAATCGACCGCGGCGGAAAGACTTCGAAAGAGACGGAGGGCGTGGGCATGGGGCGCTTCCTTTTCGGATTGCACATCTTGTGCCACAGCTCGCTTCGTGAGACAAACTCATAACCCTCATCTTTAACATGAGCTGGATATGCATATCGAGTTTCGCCACCTGCGCACGATCCAGGCCATCCACCAGGCTGGCGGGCTGTCGCTTGCGGCCGAGAAGCTGCACATCACGCAGTCAGCCCTCAGCCACCAGATCAAGGGGCTGGAGGATCAGGCGGGGGTCGAGCTGTTTGTGCGCCGCTCCAAGCCGCTGAAGCTTTCGCCAGCGGGTCTGCGTCTTCTCAAGCTGGCCGAGCAGGTCCTGCCGCAGGTTCAGGCCCTGCAGGAGGAGTTTTCGGGCCTGCGCGACGGCAGCGCGGGGCGGATGCACATCGCGATCGAATGCCATGCCTGTTTCGAGTGGCTCTTCCCTGTCTTGGAGCGGTTTCGCAAGAACTGGGGCGAGGTGGACGTGGACATCCGGCCCGGCCTCGCCTTCGATGCGATGCCCGCGCTCTTGAAGGAGGAGGTGGATCTTGTCGTCTCCTCCGACCCCGAGGACATGCCCGGGGTTGAATTCATCGAACTCTTTGATTACGCGCCGGTTTTCGTGGCGTCGGGCGCACATCCGCTCGCACAGAAATCTTACGTGGAGGCCGAGGATTTTCGTGGTGAAACTCTGATCACCTATCCGGTGGAGCGCACGCGCCTCGATGTCTTCAGCCAGCTTCTGATCCCCGCCAAGGTCGAGCCTGCGGCGATCCGCCAAGTGGAACTGACGGCCGTCATCCTGCTGCTCGTGGCATCGAACCGGGGCGTGTCGGTTTTGCCCGATTGGGTGGTGCGCGAGGTGAAATACTCCTCGGACTACATCACCCGACCGCTCACCAAAGACGGCATCACCCGCAGGCTCTATGCGGCTGTCCGCACGGACGATCTGCAAAAGCCGTTCATGCAGCAACTCCTTGAATTCGCGGGCGAAGAGGCGCGCAAGCTTCAGGCAGTCTGAGCCTATTGCAGGCTGCGCAGGAAGCGGTTCCCGAGGCGGATGAGGTCGTCCACGGGGTTCGGTTGCTGGCGCCAGGTCGGGCGCCTGTCGGTCGTGCCATCCAGCCAGACCTCGACCCGACCCGGTGCGCCGTTGCCGCTTTCCGAGAAATCGCGCGCTTCGATCCGCAAATCCCGCGCGAGCGTGCGCGCGACGGTTGCGTCGGTCGCATCGTAAAAGCGGACATGCGGGGCCGAAATCGTGAGGCTCAGGCGCTGGACCGTCGCAATCTCAAAGCCGTTCTGACCCAGTTCCGCCTTGCTTTCATCCAGTGCGGCGGTGGTCACACTGTCGGGCGCATAGAGGTGGATCCTGGGTCTGACCGGTGCCGCGGGCGGGTCCGGCGCGATATCGAAGAGCGGGATCTCGGGCGCTGCCTCGGCCGTAGGGGCATCGGGCGTGTCCGCTTCTTCGGCGGGTGCCTGCGGTGCATCCTCGGGCGCGATCTCCGTCGGTGATGCAGCCGTGATTACAGGCGCTTCGGCCTCTGCCTCCGGCAGCGCCCCGATTGAGAGCGCCGTGCCGAAACCGAGGGAGAGCCCAAAACCCAGGGCAACACAGCAGACGACGGCAAGCAGAGCCGCGCGACCGGAAAGGGACGGCGCCCGCCTGGTCGCGGCCGTCCGCACATGGCCCGAAGGCCGCCGGACACTTTCGATCGCCTGATGCCGGATCGCCCGCAGCACCGGCTTCTCGGTCTTTGGCGCGGTCAGCGGCGGCGGCGTGCGTGCGAAGGCGGGCACCGGGCCGCGCACGGGCTCGGGTGGCGGCACCAGACCAGGCGCAGGCTCGGGCGGCGGCATCGGTGCTGCGGCCGCAGGCGCAGGTGTCGGTGTTGCGGTCACATCCGCAGGTTCGGATTTCGGTACGACATCAACCGGCGGCGGTTTTGGGCCGCGGTTCTTTTCGGCCAGCACCTTTTCGCGCTGCGCGCGGGCAGCTTCGAGCCGCTGGTCCCAGTCGCCGGAACTCAGCAGCTCGGTGATCTGTGCGTGTTTCGATGCGCTTGTGTCGCTCTCTGCAGTCGTCGGTATCGTCCCCGCCATTGTCTCAGGCCTCAGCTAGGGTGTCCCACGTGTTCGGGCCGCGCGGACCTTTCACCGCACAATAGCTTGACAGCGCAGGGGCGTAAAAACGAAGCGGTGCCTGCGCCGGGCTTTGAGCAGCTTATCGCTCGTGACCCTTAGGCGGGTTTCAGCGCGCGAGCCGCGCCGCACGCCCGCCGCGCCGCTTGGAAAGCTGGCCTTGCCGTGACGGCAATTCGGCCATGACAGTTCGCCGCGCCTCCGGACTCATGCGCGACCAGGCGGTGATCTCGTCGATGGAGCGCAGGCAGCCGGTGCAGAGCCGCACCTCGGGCTGAATCACGCAGACCTTGATGCAGGGGCTTTCGATCTCGTCACGGCGCCAGATCTCGTCACTCATACTCTCTTTTCCTCATGCGCCACGCATCACGCGAAGCCTGTCCAATGCGCCTTGCAAGATATATCCCGCGGCCACCTGATCAATGACCTCGGCGCGACGTTTTCGCGACGTATCCGCCTCCAAGAGCGCGCGTTCGGCTGCCACGGTCGACAGACGCTCGTCCCAAAAGGTGATCGGCAGGTCAAATCCGTCGATGCGGTCGAGGTTGCGGGCGAAGGCGCGTGTGGACTGGCAGCGCGGCCCTTCGGTGCCGTCCATGTTGCGGGGCAGGCCAAGGACCAGCCCGCCGATCTGCCTCTCCGCGGTGATTTCGGCGAGGCGGGCGGCATCCTGCATAAACTTGCGGCGCTTGATCGTCTCCAGCGGCGTTGCAATGGACAGAAACGTGTCCGAGACCGCCACTCCGATGGTCGCGGTGCCAAGGTCCAGCCCGACGAGGCTCTGCTGTGGCGGCAGCGCGGCGGCGAAGCCCGCCAGATCGTCGTAGATCATTCCACGACCTGCGCCCGCTGGCCGGCCCGCAGCAGCAGATCGAGCGCGCGGGTGTCGTCGGCGAAAACCTCGACCGCGTTGTCATAGACGGCGCGCGCCTGCGGGCGCTGGCCCAGCACGCCGAGCGCGGTGATCAGCTGCGCCCAGTCCTGCACCGGGCCGCCTTCGCTCGCCAGCCGTTCCGAGAGGCCGGTCACCATGCCCTGGATCATCTCCAGCCGTTCGGCAGGCGAGAGGTTTTCGGCAGCTTCCACATCGGCGGCAGAGGGGCCGCGCCCGCTGCCGATCTCGGGCAGCTGATAGTTCACGCCGGCGCGCAGGGCCATGTCTTCGATCTGGGCGAGGATCGGCGGAATCCAGGGCGCATCCTCGGGGCCAGCGCGCAACAGCGCGTCCCAGGTCCGGAAGGCGCTGTCGGGCCGGCCGGTTTGCGCCATCATCAGGCCCATGTAGTAGCGCGCCGTGCCGTTGTCCGGCTCGAGCGCCAGAGCGGATTGCAGCGCCGCTTCGGCTTCGGGCGAAACATAGCCGCCCGCCGCCACGACCAGCATGTCCGCATAGTCGGTGTGATCCTGCGCGGTCACATCTGCGCCCTTGATGCGAATGACCTCGGCCTGGGCCTCTGCGGCGGCGCGGAAATTGCCCAGATTTGCTTCGTTCTGGGCCAGCAGGATATGGCCTTGCAGATCGTCCGGTCGGCGCGCCACGGTGTCGCGCAGCTGCTCGACAAGGGCCACATAGTCGGGGCTTGCGTCCTGGGGGAGCCGCGCGGCGGGCAGGCTGGCTTCGGCTTCGGCCTGGCTCGGCCGTGTGGCGCGGGCCTCTTCGGCGAAGTCGATCCGGTCGGCGAGCGACAGATCGCCATAGCCCGGAGCGCCGAGCTGAAGATACATCGCGACGCTGCCACCAACGAGGACAAGTGCGATGAGTGCTGCGACGATGCCGGGTGCGCCCTTGTCGGCGTCCGCGGCAACACTGTCCTTCTGCAAGGCGGCGTCGGCTGCCAGGATGCGGCGCGAGACCTCCGCGCGCACGCGGTCTGCATCCTCTGGGCTGACGACGCCGCGCGCGAGGTCCTTGTCGATCTCCTTCAGTTGGTCGCGGTAGACGCGTAGATCATAGGCCGCCGGCGGCACCGCCGCCCCGCTGCGCGGCGCCCGCAACCCAAGCGCCAGCAGAACCGCGATGGCCAGCGCCAGACCGCCCGCGAGGATCCAGAAGACTGTCATCAATGCCTCCTCCTTAGCCCCTTCACTTAGTCAACAATGGGCGCACACAAAAGGGGCAAAAGGCCACGGTGACATGGCGTGCGCATGGGCAATTGTGTGCGGTGTCGCAAACTTGTTAGAAAGCGGCGCGCGCAGTCTCTCGTTTTTTCGCAACTGCCGCAGAACAGGAGCAATCCGGGCCTCTGCGCGCGGGGTGTCTGACATGGGGTGATCCGGCCGTGAAACGCTATTCCGTCTTTGCCGTGGCGCGCGAGGCTCTGCGCTATCACACCGGCTGGGAGCGGGCGTGGAAAAAAGCGCAGCCGAAGCCGCGCTACGATGTGATCATCATCGGCGGCGGCGGGCACGGGCTGGCCACGGCCTATCACCTGGGCAAACGGTTCGGGATCAAGAACGTCGCGATCCTCGAGAAGGGCTGGCTCGGCGGCGGCAACACGGGCCGGAACACGACGATCATCCGCAGCAATTACCTGCAGGATCCGTCGGCGGCGCTCTACGAGAAGTCGCGCGCGCTTTACGAGACGATGTCTCAGGATCTCAACTACAACGTGATGTTCAGCCCGCGCGGGGTGATCATGCTGGCGCAAACCCATCACGAGGTCCGCGGCTATCAGCGCACGGCCCATGCCAACGCGCTGCAAGGCGTGAAGACCGAGTTCATCGGCCCGCGTCGCGTTAAGGATCTGGTGCCGATCATCAATATCGACGGACCGCGCTATCCGGTGCTGGGCGGGCTCTGGCAGGCACGCGGCGGCACGGCGCGGCACGATGCGGTGGCCTGGGGCTATGCGCGGGCATGCTCGGACATGGGCATGGATATGATTCAGCAGTGCGAGGTGACGGCGATCCGGCGTGAAGGCGGCAAGGTCGTCGGTGTCGACACCACGAAGGGTGCCATTGACTGCGACAAGCTGGGCATCGTGGTGGCGGGCAATTCGGGCCATGCGGCGGCGATGGCGGGCTTCCGTCTGCCGATTGAGAGCGTGGCGTTGCAGGCGCTGGTCTCGGAGCCGATCAAGCCCTGCATGGATGTGGTGGTCATGGCCAACACGGTGCACGGCTACATGAGCCAGTCCGACAAGGGCGAGATGGTGATCGGCGGCGGCACGGATGGCTACAACAACTACACCCAGCGCGGCGCGTTCCACCACATCGAGGAGACCGTGCGTGCGCTGGTCGAGACCTTCCCGATGATCTCGCGCCTGAAGATGCTCCGGCAATGGGGCGGGATCGTGGATGTGACGGGCGACCGCTCTCCGATCCTGTCGAAGACGCCGGTCGAGAATGTCTTCATCAACTGCGGCTGGGGCACGGGTGGTTTCAAGGCCACGCCCGGCTCCGGCTGGGCGATGGCGGAGCTGATGGCGAAGGGGCACGGATCCCTGACGGACGCCTTCGGACTACAGCGCTTCCGCGAGGGCCGCTTCATTGACGAAAGCGTTGCCGCAGGGGTGGCGCATTGATGTCACTCGTGCGTTTTCTTGCCCTGACCGGCCGCACTGCCGAAGGCGATCAGGCTGCCCACGTCCACCTCGCGCCCGCCACGCGCGGCCTTGCGCTCGGCGATGCCGCGACGCTCGCGGACCAGCATGATGATTGCCACCACCGCAATGGCGCCGAAGACCAGGACGGCCATCATTTCCTTGCTCATCTGAGGCTCCTCTTTCCCTGTCGTGCCCAAAGGATAGCGCGCCTTGATGGACTTGGCGACAGTTACCCGTCCGGAGAGCGATGGAACAAGGCGCAGCCTTTCAGTGTTTCCTCTGCAACTGAAATGTACAGAGGAGACATATCATGTCCGATCAAACGCAGCAGAACTCGAAAGGTGGGAACACCGGTCTTGCCTTCGTGGTTGGGATGCTCGTCGTCATTGTCGGTATCCTGGCCTATCTCATGCTGGCCGACGATGCCGGCCTCTCGGTCGAAGGGCCCGATACAGCCATTGAAGGGGCCGCAGAGGCCATTTCGGGCGAATGACGCCAAGAATTCGACCGTTGCGCACGCCGCCAGGACGACCTTGCGTCCCGGCGGCGTTCCGTCTTTTTCCATCAAATCCCCGCCATCGGCACCTTTTGGCCAGTCTTTCTGCGGCGCTCCGGCTTCACACCGCCCAAATTCGAGGGTGCAGTCCCCCGACATTGTTACCGCTCTCGCATCGGCCAAACTGACCTCCCGTAACAAGGAGACTGACCAATGGCTGACTACACGACCCACAACACTGATGGCGTCAGCGGCAAGGGCATTTTCATCGCGCTCGTGGTTATCGGCGCGTTCGTCTTCCTGCTGGCCGTTCTGGGCACGAGCACCGTTCCACCTGATGGGGAAGGTGCAACGGCCCCGGCAGCCATCGAAACGGCACCCACAGCACCGGCTGACACCACAGCCCCAGCCGTGGTGGAATAACACACCTCTTCTTCCTCCCCTGATCGCAGCAGGCGGGCGTCTTTTGGCGCCCGCCTTTTTGCTGTGCCCGCCCAAGACTGCCGGAGCGCGCCCATGCTGATCCTCACCTGTCCCGTCTGCGGTGTGACGGCCGAAGAAACCGAATTTCACGGCGGCGGCGAGGCGCATCTGACCCGCCATGGCCCGGGCAGTTCCGACGATGAGTTTCAGAGCTATCTCTTCATGCGGGAAAACCCGCGTGGCGTGCATTTCGAGCGCTGGCGCCACGTCTATGGCTGCGGCAAGTGGTTTCACGCGGCGCGCTGCACCACGACGCTGGAGGTCTTCGGCACCTACCCTGCCCAGACCACCGAACCGCCCAAGGACCTGCGCAAGACGATTTCCCAAAAGCGCCCCGGCTGGACATGGAGAGATCTCACGTGATCCTTCACCCGTCCCAAAATACTCAAATCCCGACACCGACCAAAACGCGGATCATCCGATCATGAGCACACGCCTGGCCACCGGCGGCCGCCTCCTGAACAAGAGCAAGCCGCTGAGCTTCACTTTCAACGGCAAGCGGCTGCGCGGCTTCGCAGGCGACACGCTCGCCTCGGCGCTGCTGGCCAACGACCAGATGCTCGTCGGCCGTTCGTTCAAGTACCACCGTCCGCGCGGGATCGTCGCCTCGGGGGCCGAGGAACCCAATGGGCTGGTCAACCTCGGGGAGGAGGGCCGTTTCGAGCCCAACCAGCGCGTCACCACGACCGAGCTCTTTGAGGGACTTGCAGCGCAGAGCCAGAACCACTGGCCCAGCCTCGACTTCGACATAGGGGCCGTCAATTCGCGCCTCAGCCGGTTTCTGCCTGCGGGCTTCTACTACAAGATGTTCATCCATCCGCGCCCCTTGTGGAAACATCTTTACGAGCCGTTCATCCGGCAGTCGGCAGGCCTGGGCCGTGCACCGACGGCGCGGGACGCCGACACCTACGAGCATTTCTATTTCTTCTGCGATGTCATGGTCATCGGCGGCGGCGTGGCGGGCCTGCAGGCCGCCAAGGCCGCCGCCGTGACCGGCGCCAAGGTTCTGCTGGTCGAGCAGACGGCGCACTGGGGCGGGCGGGCGCTGGTCGACGGCGGCACCGTCGAAGGCAAGCCTGTGGACAACTTCGTGGAACAAATCGTTTCCGAACTTGAAACAATGCCCAATGTGACCCTGCGCAAGCGCCTGATGGGCGCGGGGGTCTACGACCACGGCTATGTGCTGGGCTATGAGCAGCTGCGCGATCACGCGCCCGACACACCCGGCCCCCGGCACCGGCTCTGGCGCATCCGGGCGGGCCATATCGTGACCGCCACGGGTGCCATCGAGCGGCCATTGTCCTTTGCCGGCAATGACATCCCCGGTGTGATGCTGGCCTCGGCGATGCGCGAC
The DNA here is from genome assembly GCF_025755255.1 of Roseobacter sinensis. Lineage (GTDB taxonomy): Bacteria > Pseudomonadota > Alphaproteobacteria > Rhodobacterales > Rhodobacteraceae > Roseobacter > Roseobacter sinensis. The sequence goes on from NZ_JALIEB010000009.1 coordinate 73,827, forward strand.
TACGTGGTCAATTACGGCGTCTCCTCGGGCGACCGCACCGTGGTCGTGACCAACAACGATGACGCCTATCTGACGGCATCTGCGCTCGTAAATGCTGGGCTGCGCGTGCCCGCCATCCTTGATGCGCGGGTTCTCGCTGAGGACAGCCCGGCCATGGCGGAAGCGAAGGCACTCGGCATCCGCGTGCTGATGGGCCACGGCATCGCATCGGTGAAGGGGACCAAGCGCGTGACCGGCGTGGGTGTCTGCAGCCAGGCCGGCGAAGGCGCAGTGCTGGAAGAGGTGGCCTGCGACGCGGTGGCCATGTCGGGTGGCTGGTCACCGGTCGTCCACCTCTGGTCGCATTGCGGCGGAAAGCTCGTCTGGGACCAGGCGCAGGCACATTTCAAGCCGGATGTGGACAAATCGCCCACCGGAGCCGCGGGCGAGGCCTTTGTGACCCCGGCCGGCGCCGCAGCAGGGCCGCTGCACCTGGGCGATGTGCTGACCAGCGCGGATCAGGCGGGCAAGGATGCGGCGAAGGCGCTTGGATTCAAACCGAAGCGGCGCAAATGCCCCGTCGGTGAAACGCCGGACGAGGCGCCGATGCAGCCCGTCTGGCTGATGCCGCAGGGCGCAGGTGCCGAGCTGCGCAGCAAGGCCTGGCTCGACTATCAGAACGACGTGAAGGTCTCGGACGTGCAGCTTGCCGCACAGGAAGGCTTTGAGAGCGTCGAGCACGCCAAGCGCTATACCACGCTCGGTATGGCCACGGATCAGGGCAAGCTGAGCAATATCAACGGGCTGGCCACGCTGGCCGGATCGCTTGGCAGCTCCATCCCCGAGGTGGGGACAACCACGTTCCGGCCGCCCTATACGCCCATTTCCATGGGGGCGATTGCGGGTGAGGCGCGGGGCGAGGTGTTCCAACCCATCCGCCGCACGCCGATGCACGACTGGCATGAGGCGAACGGCGCGGAGTGGGAGCCAGTGGGCCACTGGCGGCGGCCCTACGCCTACGTGCGCGACGGTGAGAGCACCTATGACGCGGTGATGCGCGAGACGAAGAACACGCGCGAGAACCTCGGACTGCTCGACGCCTCGACGCTCGGCAAGCTGATTGTGAAAGGCCCGGATGCGGGGCGCTTTCTCGACATGCTCTACACCAACATGATGAGCACGCTGAAACCCGGCAAATGCCGCTATGGGCTGATGTGTTCCGAGAACGGCTTTCTGATCGACGACGGGGTGGTGGCACGCATCGACGAGGACACTTTCCTCTGCCACACCACCACCGGCGGGGCCGAGCGCATTCACCAGCATATGGAGGAATGGCTGCAGACCGAATGGTGGGACTGGAAGGTCTGGGTTGCCAACGTCACCGAGCAATATGCGCAGGTGGCTGTCGTAGGCCCGAATGCCCGCAAAGCGCTGGAAAAGCTGGGTGGCATGGATGTCTCGAAGGAGGCACTCGGGTTCATGGAATGGGCCGATGGCGAATTGGCAGGCTTCAAGGTCCGGGTCTACCGCATCTCCTTCTCAGGCGAGCTCAGCTATGAGATCGCCGTGGAGGCAAGCCAGGGGCAGGCCTTTTGGGATGCGCTGATGGTCGTCGGCCATGATCTCGGGGTGATGCCCTATGGCACCGAGGCGCTGCATATCCTGCGGGCGGAAAAGGGCTTCATCATGATTGGCGATGAGACCGATGGCACGGTGATCCCGCAGGATCTGGGCCTCGACTGGGCGATTTCGAAGAAGAAGGATGACTACCTCGGCAAGCGCGCGCTGGAGCGGACCCACATGACCGACCCCAACCGCTGGAAGCTGGTGGGGCTCGAGACGCTCTCGGGCGCGGTGCTGCCCGACGGCGCCTATGCGGTGGGCGAGGGGATCAACGCCAATGGTCAGCGCATCACGATCGGGCGGGTCACGTCGAGCTATCATTCGCCGAACCTCGGCCGCGGCATTGCCATGGGGCTGGTGCTGCATGGGCCCGACCGCATGGGCGAGGTGCTGGAGTTCCCGGGAACCGAGGGCGCCACGTTTAAGGCGCGCATCGTGGATCCGGTGTTCTATGACAAGGACGGAGAGAAGGCGAATGTCTGAACCAGTGACGGCCCTCGGTGGGGTAAGTTCCGATGCGAGGATCGCTGCGATTGCCGAAGCACCCTTGCAGGGCATGATCACGCTCCGCGCAGACCTCTCCGACAGCGCCGTGAAGAAAGCGGCCAAGGCTGCGGCCGGCGCGGATGTCCCGGGTCCGGGTACGGTGCATCTTGGGGATGAGAGCGGCCTCTGCTGGATGAGCCCCGACGAGCTTTTGCTGCTGTGCCCCTACGCAGAGGTCACGGAGACGCTGGAACGGCTGCAAAAGGCGCTCGTCAAGACCCATGCGCTGGCGGTCAATGTTTCCGATGCGCGGGCGTCCTTCACGGTAACCGGCCCGCGGGCGCGCGAGGTGATGGGCAAGCTCTGCCCTGTGGATTTCGCACCCGACAGATTCGCTCCGGGGATGTTCCGCCGCACCCGCATGGCTCAGGTCCCAGCCGCCATCTGGATGAGTGCCGACGAGACATTCCGCATCGTTTGTTTCCGGTCTCAAGCCCAATACGTCTTTGATCTTCTGACTGTCGCCGCCCAGCCGGGATCCGAAGTATTTTCTGACGGAAAGACACCGGCTTTGGCTTGACCTTGCTCGCCGTTCCCGAGACGTTCACGGTCAGTCGGGCGCGGGCGGGCATATCCGCACGGTCACGTATTGTGTATGGATCGGTGACGAGGGTTTTTGATCATGAAACATGTTTTGGGCGTGCTGCTTGCGGTGGCCGGATTGGCGGCAGCGACGCCGATACGCGCGGCGGAAACCGTCTATGACTGCACTGCTTCCTTCAACACCACCCGCGGCTTCATCGCGCCGCGCATCGTCTTCTTTGTCGATGCGCAACGGGGCACGGTGCGCGTACTCGACGGCATCATCCAGGCGGTCAATGGCGGCCCGGTAGAAGGCTCGCTGAAGGCGCGGTCCGAGAAGGTGCATCGCATCGACTGGCGCGTCAGCAACGTGGCGACCGAGGCGGGGGCGCTCAACATCACCTACCGCGCCAATCTCAACCACGCAGCCCAGACCTATACGATGGAGGCACGCATTGGCGGTTACGACAACGACGCCCGCGGACAGGGCAGCTGCAAGGTCGCACGATAGGCAGCTGTGATGACCTACGCGAATAGCCTCTTCCAGAGATTGTGCCTTATCGCGGCGGCGGCTGCCGCGAGCGCTTGGGTCCAGGCCCCAGACGCCGCAGCCCAGACGGCCCAGGGCGTTTTGTACGACTGCGACATGAGCCCCAGCAGGCGCAACGAATTCTGGATCTCGACCAAGATCGGATTTGTTCTGCTGGACACGGGCGCGGTCGTGATCTCGGACGGTGTGACGCTGGCCTACGGCGTTGGCACCGCGCCCGGCACGCTCCTGCGCAACACCGACCGCGAAATCCGCGTGTCGTGGCAGCTCGAGGGCGGGCTGCGGCAGCGCCGGGACCGCGAGGTAATTTTCCCGAATGCGGAGTACACCGCAACGATCTCGAAACCGTCGAACCGCATCACGGTCCGGGGCAAGCTGCCGGGGCATCGGAGCAGCTTTTCGGGGCGTGGCCAATGCGTCATGCGGGCCGGGTAGGCCGCGGCGCCTCGGCGATGGGAGCGGACCTCGTGAAAACCGCTTTGGCGGAACTTTTTGGCGTCGTTAACACTTGATCTCGGGAGCGGCTGCGCTTCATGTGCAGTGTACCCAATTCAAATGACAAAGGGGGCCCACAATGGCTTTTTCACTTCCCGATCTTCCTTATGCACATGATGCCCTGGCATCGAAGGGTATGTCGAAGGAGACGCTGGAGTATCACCATGACCTGCACCACAACGCCTATGTGACCAATGGCAACAAGGCGATCGAAGGCACCGAGTGGGAGGGCAAGTCGCTCGAAGAGATCATCAAGGGCACCTACGACGCGGGCGCAGTGGCGCAGAACGGCATCTTCAACAACATCAGCCAGCTGTGGAACCACAACCAGTTCTGGGAGATGATGGGCCCGGGCGACAGCGCGATGCCGGGCGAGCTGGAAAAGGCGCTGACCGAGAGCTTCGGCTCCGTGGACAAGTTCAAGGACGAGTTCAAGGCGGCGGGGGCCGGGCAGTTCGGCTCGGGTTGGGCTTGGCTGGTCAAGGACACGGACGGCAGCCTGAAGGTGACCAAGACCGAAAACGGGGTGAACCCCTTGTGCTTCGGGCAGACCGCGCTTCTGGGATGTGACGTGTGGGAGCACTCCTACTACATCGATTTCCGCAACAAGCGCCCGGACTACCTTGCCAATTTCCTCGACAATCTCGTGGACTGGGAGAACGTCGCCTCGCGCATGTGATCCGCGCCACAGGTTTTAAGAAGGCCCTGCCACCCGGCGGGGCCTTTTTGCTTGTGGGCGCGGGGGTTTGGGCGCAGAACCCTTCCAGGAAGGAGACCACGGATGCAGAGCGAAGCGGCCAGGGGCGTTGGTGCGATGGTGGCGGCCTGCTGCATCTGGGGACTCTCACCGCTCTACTACAAGCTGCTCGCCGAGGTACCGGCGGCCGAGGTGCTGTCTCATCGAATGATCTGGTCGCTGGTGTTCTTCGGCGCCGTGCTCGCCGTGCAGCGCCGTCTGCGCGAAGTGATCGGCGCAATGAACACCGGGTCTGCCCTCCTGCGGGTGGTGCTCGCCTCGCTGATGATCGGTGCGAACTGGGGGCTCTTCATCTGGTCGGTCCAAACTGGTCAGACAACGCAGACCTCGCTGGGCTACTACATCTACCCGCTTGTCGCGGTGGTGATCGGACGCATCGTCTTTGCCGAACGTCTGTCCCCCGTCCAGTGGCTGGCCGTGGCGCTCGCGACGCTGGCAGTCACGCTGCTGACGCTGGGGCTGGGGCTGCTGCCGTGGATCGCACTGACCCTGGCGGGAACCTTCAGCATCTACGGCTTGCTCAAGAAGCAGATGGCAGCGGGGCCGGTCGTCTCGGTGACCGCCGAGGTGCTGCTTCTGGTGCCCCTTGCGCTGATGATACTGTTGCAATCTCATCACAATGGCGGCACCGTGCTGGGTGGCGACTGGCGCATCTTTGCCCTGCTGGTGTTCTCCGGGCCGATGACGGCGCTGCCCTTGATCCTCTTCTCCTATGCCGCGCGGCGGTTGGCGATGACGACCGTGGGGCTGCTGCAGTACCTCAACCCGACATTGCAATTCGGCTGCGCCGTTTTCGTCTTCGCCGAGCCCTTTGGCCCGTGGCACGTTGCAGCATTTGCGCTGATCTGGACTGCGCTGGCGCTCTACTCCGGTGCAGCGCTCCGTCAGGACAGGGCCCGGCGCAGAGCCGCGCGCGCCGCCGCCGTGTCGGGGACTGCCGTATAGAAGTCGTGCAGACTCGCCGCGGCAAAGCCCTGATCGGTCACATGGTGCAGAAGCTGCATTAAGGGATCCCAGTAGCCATTTGTATTCACGAGAAAAACAGGCTTCTCATGCAGTCCGAGTTGGCGCCAGGTCAGCACCTCGAAGAGCTCGTCGAGCGAACCCGCGCCACCCGGGAGGACCACCACCGCATCGCAGTTCATGAACATGACCTTCTTGCGCTCGTGCATGGTTTCGGTGACCACGTAGGAGGTCAGATCGGTCTTTCCGACCTCCCATGCAACCAGATGGTTCGGGATCACGCCGAAGGTTTCGCCGCCGGCCGCCTGCGCCGACCGGGCAACCGCGCCCATCAGCCCAACATCCCCGGCCCCATAGACGAGACGCCACCCTTCCTCGGCGAGCGCGGCGCCCAGAGCTTCCGCTTCGGCGAGATAGGCGGGGTCGGCGCCTGTACGCGAGCCGCAGTAAACGCAAATGGATTTCGGGCGCATCGCTGGGTCCTTGCCTTTGAAATGAATAGCAAAAGAGAGGTCATGTGTTTTGACCGGTGATAGAGCAGTTGATATGTAGGCTCAACGCCCGTTCCGCTGTGCGGAGCGGTCAATGGTGTGCAAGAAGAGAAGATCATGAGCGACGCGCGCGCTGACACCAAACCGGGGGGAACCGGGCTCTGGCTGGCCGGGGCCGTGGTGATCGGTGTCATTGGCGCAGGCGTCTACATCATGTTCGACCGCGACGAGGCCGCAGGCCCGGACGACCTGGCCGCCCTTGAGGAACCGTCCTCCGACAGCGCCACGCCGGAGGCTGACGCGCCCGTGCAGCAGGAGGCCTCTGCGGCGGAGGCTGAGCGTGAGGAGGCGACCCCCGCAGCCCCCCCGGAGCCTGCGCCGCAGACCCCGCCCACGGTCGACGAAGTCCGGCTTGAAGCCGACGGGCTGACAGTGATTGCCGGCCGCGCCGAGCCGGGCGCGCAGGTCTCGGTGCGCGTGGACGGCGAGGAGGTGGCCACGGCCGTGGCGGACGCCCGCGGTGCCTTCGCCGCCGTCGGCGTGGTCGCGCCCAGCGATGCGGTGCGGGTGCTCACGCTCGAAGCGCAGGGCGCAGACGGGGCTGTCGCGTCGGAGGAAGATGTCATCCTTGCACCCTTGGCACCACAGGTCGCCGACGCTGCGCCTGTCCAGGGCGACACGGCACCCGACGCGGATGCCCCGAAGCGAGCGACCCAAGAGGCTGTCGAAACCGCCGAGCCGTCGCCCGCGGGTGACGAGCGGGAGGTGGCGGCGCTGGCGCCTGCCGCATCTGGGGCCGGGCCATCCGCCGCGCCGGTGCCGGATGCGGAGGCGCTGGATCCGACTGCGGGCCAGGCCGCCGCGCTGGCCGATCCGCCCGTGACCACCACGGCAGAGGCTGCCACCTCTGCACCCGATCCCGGATCGGTCGCGGTGTTGAAATCGACCGAAGAGGGTGTCGAACTGCTGCAACCCGCGCCCGAGGCGATGACCGCGGTTGCCATCGACACGATCAGTTATTCCGACGCCGGGGAGGTACAACTCTCGGGCCGCGCGGTCGCTGGCACCTCGGAAGTGCGCGTCTATCTCAACAACAGCTTCGCGACCTCGCTGCCCGTGGACAGTGACGGGGGCTGGCGGGGCGATCTGCCTCAGGTCGACGCCGGCATCTATCAGTTGCGTGTCGATGAGGTGAACGCTGCAGGCGTTGTGACCAGCCGGATCGAAACGCCGTTCAAACGCGAAGCCCCCGCCGCGCTGGCCGAGGCAGATACAGAGCGCGCGGGCCCGGTGCGTGCGATCACCGTGCAGACCGGCGACACCCTTTGGGCCATTGCCCGGGACCGATACGGCGAAGGGGTGCTCTACGTGAAGGTCTTCGAAGCCAACCGAACCGCCATCCGCGACCCGGACCTGATCTATCCGGGGCAGGTCTTCGACCTGCCGGTGGAGTGAGCCGCAGCATCGCAATTCGTCGCGCGCGACTGGCCAAAGGGGCTGCGGTGCCTTAGGTAAACCCCTGAACGCACGCGGGATCCTTCATGCCAGCTGACACCACGACCACCTCGGAGGCGGAGGCCGCGGGGGCCACTCCGAAAACCGAAGCCGAAGAGCGTCAGTCCGGGCTGCGCACGATCCGCAAGGTTGCGCCCTACCTTTGGCCCGCGGATCCGGCCTGGGTGCGGCGGCGCGTGCTGGGCGCGATGGCATTCCTGCTGCTGTCCAAGCTGATCTCGGTGGCAACGCCCTTCTTCTACAAGGGTGCAGTGGATGCGCTCGCGGAAGAGGGCGTGCCGATGCTTGCGCTCGGGGCGGTGGGGCTGACCGTCGCCTATGGCGTGGCTCGGCTGATGACCGTGGGCTTTCAGCAGCTGCGCGATGCGGTCTTCGCGCGTGTCGGTCAGCGGGCCTTGCGGATGCTGGCGCTGGAGACTTTCAATCATATCCACCGCCTCTCGATGCGCTATCACATCACGCGCAAGACCGGCGGCCTCAGCCGGATCATCGAGCGCGGGGTCAAGGGCGTCGATTTCCTGCTGCGCTTCCTGCTGTTCTCGATTGGCCCGCTGATGCTGGAATTGCTGCTGGTGGGCATCATCCTCGCGGTGGTCTTCGATGTCTGGTACCTGGTCGTTGTCGCCGTGACCATCGGTCTGTATGTCTGGTTCACCTTCGCGGTGACCGAATGGCGTGTGAAGTTGCGGCGCGAGATGAACGATCAGGACACCGATGCCAACCAGAAAGCCATCGACAGCCTGCTGAACTTCGAGACGGTCAAGTATTTCGGCGCGGAAGCGCGCGAGGCCCGGCGCTATGATGCGGCGATGGCGAAATACGAGGTCGCGGCGATCAAGACCAATTACAGCCTCGCCTTTCTAAACTTCGGCCAGTCGCTGCTGATCACCGCAGGGTTGGTGGGTGTGATGGTGATGGCCGCGATCGGTGTGCAGAACGGCACGCTGACGGTGGGCGATTTCGTGATGGTCAACGCCTACATGATCCAGATCACCATTCCGCTGAACTTCCTTGGCACGGTCTACCGCGAGATCCGTCAGGCGCTGGTGGACATGGGTGAGATGTTCGACCTCTTGGAACAACCGGCCGAGGTCACCGATGCGCCGGAGGCGCGGGCGCTGGAGGTGCGCGGCGGGCGCATCGAGCTCGACGACGTGCGGTTCGGCTATGACAGTGATCGCATGATCCTGAAGGGCGTGACCGTGACGGCGGAACCCGGAGAGATGGTGGCCATCGTCGGCTCCACCGGGTCGGGCAAGTCGACCATCGGGCGGCTGCTCTTCCGGTTCTACGATGTGAACGCGGGCGCGCTGCGGATCGACGGGCAGGATGTGCGCGACGTCACGCAGGAGAGCCTGCATGCAGCCATTGGCGTGGTGCCGCAGGACACGGTGCTTTTCAACGACACGATCCGCTACAACATCGGCTATGGCCGCGATGGGGCGACGCAGGCCGAGATCGAAGCAGCGGCGCAGGCGGCGCAGATCCACGACTTCATCATGGGGCTGCCGGACGGCTATGACACGACGGTGGGCGAGCGCGGGCTGAAGCTCTCCGGTGGCGAGAAGCAGCGGGTGGGCATTGCGCGGACCCTGCTGAAGGACCCGCCGATCCTGCTGCTCGACGAGGCGACCTCGGCGCTCGACTCCGAGACCGAACAGGAGATCAAGGAAGCGCTGATGCAGGCGGGGCGTGGGCGCACCGTGCTGACCATCGCGCATCGGCTCTCGACGATTGCCGAGGCCGACCGGATCATCGTGCTCGAACAAGGCGAGATCGTCGAGCAGGGCCGGCATGAGGATCTGCTGGCCAAGGCGGGCCGCTATGCGCAGCTCTGGACCCGGCAACAGTCGGATGAGGCGGCCTGATGGCGTTCGGCGCGCAAGGTCCTTCTTGCGTCTCGACGTCTGATCCGCAGGCAAGAGCCCGCGGACCACACTTCAGTTGTGGATCGATCGGTATCAGCGCCGGGGCCGGAAGATGAACTCGTCATACTCCTCGATCAGCCCGCGCGCAGCACGCTCGCAATCCTGGGGGCTGTCGGGGATGCAGGTCCGGGAGAGCCCGCGATACACAACGCTGGTCTGCTCGTAGTTGCCCTCGGGCCCTTCGATCAGGCGGGTGCGGATCTCATAGCGTTCACCGGCGAAGAAGCCGTCCTGCAGGGTCGCGGGTGTGCGGGTCTCCGTGGCGACGGAAGCGCAGGCCGTCAAGGCAAGCAGCGCGATGGGCGCGATGGTTTTCAAGGTCATTGTAAAATCCTTCGGTCAAATGATAGTCGGCTTGTCCTGAAGGGTCTACGCGCCAACCCGGGGGATAATTCCCCCGGGCCGGGTCACGTCCGCGTTACTCCGCGGCGGTGGCCGCGGTCGTCAGCTTGTCGAGCGCGCCGGTCATCATCTGAATGTATTGTGCATCCGCCGGCAGATCATGAGCAGCGGCAAAGCTTGCCGGGTCGTGATAGACCACATGTACGACGCCCTCGGCGTCTTCATAGGCCACGACGCGCAGCGGCAGGTCGAGCCCTGCGCTCTGTCCGTCCAGCATCGCTGGGGTGCCGAGCTTCGGATTGCCGAACATCAGCATCTGCGTGGGGCGCAGCTCCATCTCGACGTTGGCCGCACCTGCGGCGTGGTCGACCCGCGCAAACACGGTGGCGCCCGCGCCTTCGACGGCCGCTGCCAGCCGATCAATGGTTTCGGCAACGGAGTGGGGGCTGGTTTTGTGGATCATGTCTGCGGCCCAGGCTGTAGATGCGGTTGCAAGGCCCAGCAGCCCTGCGAGAAAAGCGTGACGGATCATCGGTCTTCCTTGGAATAGTGTACCATCGCGCAACCCTAGCATGGATTGCGGCGATGTCCTGTCACGCCCGCGTGAGAGCCGCTATTCAGCGGCTTTCAGCGGAGCGGCCTGCTCGGGCGTCGTGGAGGCCAGCGCCGCATCGTCCCAGAGGATCTCGCCCGACACCACGCGATACGCGTCTTTCTGGAGCGCCCAGTCCCGCGCGGCTCGGCTTGCGCGGCCCATGGACATCTTGGCCAGAAGCGTCGCGAACCACTGCACATAGGTGGTGGCCCAGACCCGGATCGCGAGCATCGAGGGTGTCACCACCAGCGTCAGCACCGTGGCGATCCCCAGCCCGAAGACCACGGCCGTCGCCAGCTGTTTCCACCAGAGCGCGGTGGGGCTGTTGAAGGTGTAGCCGCCGTCGGCAAAGTTCAGGCTCAGCCCGATCATCATCGGTGCAAGGCCCGCCATGGTGGTGATCGTGGTCAGCAGCACCGGTCGGATCCGAGCCTGCGCTGTCCGGATGATGGCCTCGATCCGTGGCATGTACTGGCTGTATTCCTGGTAGGTGTCGATCAGGATGATGTTGTTGTTCACAACAATCCCTGCGAGCGCCACGATGCCGGTGCCTGTCATGATAATCGAGAAGGTCTGATCCATCACCAGCATCCCGATCAGCACCCCCGTGGTCGAGAGCACGACGGCCAGCAGCACCAGCACGGCGTTGTAGAAGCTGTTGAACTGCGCCAGCAGGATGATGAACATCAGCCCCAGCGCTGCGGCAAAGGCCGAGGAGAGGAAGGCCTGGCTCTCTGCCTGCTCTTCCTGATCGCCGGTCCACTCGAAGCTGATGCCGGCGGGCAACGGATCGGTCTCGAGCCACGTGCTCAAGACCCCGATGCGCTCGTTGGCGTTGATCGGGACGAGACGGAGGCTGCCGGCGTCGATCCCGGCCTGCAGGTCGCGATCCGCATCGGCCAAGCGGTTGGTGATCTTGTAGGCCGTCTGATCCGTTCCGGTCAGATCCGCATCCGCCGCGGCGGGGCGCAATACGGCGAGGGTCTCTTCAACCTCGACGCCGTCCTCGCGGCGCGTCTCCACCAGCTTCATCAGCCCTGCGCCCACGTCGGCCTTCACGTCGAAATAGCGCTTCTGCTCGATGCGGTTGATCTCGGCCAGCTTCGGCACCGGCGTGCGGGTGATGAAATTCGAGAGCGGCACGAGCCCGTCGTCGGTGCGGACCTTGAGCGTGTCGAGCGTCGACAGGACGCGATAGTCCTCGGGCAGGCGCACGCGGATGTCGATTTCCTCGTCCGAGCTGTCCACGCGCATGGTGTCAAGCATCAGCCCCCGCGTGACCAACTGCACCATGGCGCCGACAGCGGCCACATCGGCGCCATAGCGCCCGGCCTTCTCCACATCGACGTCGATCTGCCAATCAATGCCGGGCAGGGGGCGCGAATCCTCGATCAGCGTAAGCCCCGGCGTGCGTTCGAACTCGGCCCGCGCAATAGCGGCCGCCTCGGTCAGTGTTTCGAAGTCATCGCCCTTCAGGCGCAGATGCACCGGCTTGCCGGAGGCCGGCCCATCCGCCACTTCGAGCACTTCGGTCTTGATGCCCGGCAGCGTCGCAAGCTGCTCTGTCAGTTCGGCGATGACGATATTGCCGTCAAGGTCCAGCCGGCCCGCGCGGTCTTCCCACGGGATCGTCTCGAACTGAACCTGACCGATCAGATCCTTGGGCCGCGCGCCGCCCGAGGTATCGGTGTTCAGCCCGCCCTGTCCGGCAAAGGAGAACGCGTTGGCGATACCGGGATGCGCCAGCACGATCTCCTCGGCCTGACGGACCAGCGCGTCCTTCTCATCGAGCGAGAGGTTGCCGCGGGCAAGAACGTAGACAACACCCTGTTCGGGCTCCGATTCGACGAAGAACTCCACGCCGCGACTGTTGTTGGTGAAATACATCAGCACGCTGCCAACGAAGATGAACACGGCGCCTGCGATGACGAGCGGCATGATCGGGTTGCCGGCAATTCCGGCGATGACGTGTCCGAAACCCGACCGCCGATAGCCCGCGCGGATCTCCCGCGGCTCGGCACGCACAAGGCGGTCTGCCACCCCGCGGCCAAAGCGTCCCATCCGGGTCAGGAACGCAAAGAGCGACACGAGCAAGAGCAGAAAGCCTCCCAGTGCAACGAACAGGCAGGCCGTGGCTGCAAGCAGCAGCAGGAAGACCACGAAGAGCGTGGGGATCACCGAGGAGACGATTTGCAGGCTGTCCATCTGGGCGAACCGGCCTTCGACGATGCCAAAGATCGGCCCCATCGCGCTCGATACCGCAATCATCACCAGCGCCACCGGGAAGAGCGCGAGGTGCAGATAGAGCTTCAGTTCGGCGATGGCGGTCATGTAGTCGGCCATCCAGCGCTCCAGCCGTCCGGTGACGCCGCCCATCACAGGCAGGTAGATCAGCGCCACGACCAGCGAGGCCGAGAGCACGAAGATCAGCGTGACCGGCAGCATGCCCATGAATTCGCCCGGCACACCGGGCCAGAACAGCATGGGCAGGAAGGCGCAGAGCGTCGTGGCCGTCGACGAGATGATCGGCCAGAACATGCGCTTGGCGGCTTCCACGTAAGCGCGCATCGGGCCTTCGCCCTCCTGCTGACGCTTGTCCGCGTATTCGACCACCACAATGGCACCGTCCACCAGCATCCCCACCGCGAGGATGAGCCCGAACATGACGATGTTGGAAATCGAGATGCCCATGATCGCCAGGAAGGCAAAGCAGAGCAGGAAGGACGTGGGGATCGCAAAACCCACCAGGAGGGCCGCCCGGATGCCAAGTGCGGCCAGCACGACGATCATCACCAGCGCGATGGCGGTGAAGACAGATCCCTGCAGCTGCTGCACCATGCCATTGACGATGCGCGACTGGTCGTTCGAGGTGCCGACCTCGACGGCCGCCTGCAACCCTTCCGGCCACTCGGCCTTCTTCTCGGTCACGATCTGCTTCACCAGATCGGCTGTGTCGATCAGGTTGAAGCCCTTGCGTTTCACGATCTGCAGCGCGATGGTGTTCTGCCCGTTGAAACGCGCCGTGCCCGCACGGTCCTCGAAGGTCGGGTTGATGTCGGCGAGATCGCCCAAGGTGACCACCCGGTCGCCGTTGGTCTTGACCGGCAGATCATAGATGTCCTGCGGCTCATCGAAAGACGACGGGATCTTGACCGCGAACGTGCCCTGCGCCGTATCCACTTCACCGGCGGCAATAAGCTGGTTGTTGTTGCGGACGGTATTGATCAGCTCGGTTGCGGTCACGTTGTAGGCTTCGAGGCGCAGCGGGTCGATAAGCACCTCGATCATCTCGTCCCGGCTGCCGCCGATCCCGGCTTCCAGAACCGCATCCAGAGCTTCAAGGTCGTCCTGCAAGTCCTTGGCAATACGGATCATCGTGCGTTCAGGCACCGGGCCCGTGAGATTGACGATGATGATCGGAAACTCGGAGAAGTTGATCTCGTTGATGGTGTATTGCTCGGCGCCCTCGGGGAAGTCCGCCTCGGCCTTGCCCATGGCGTCGCGCACATCCGCAAGCACCTTGGTCTTGTCCCAGCCGAACTCGAACTCGAGCGAGACGCCGGCATAGCCTTCGGCGGCCGTGGCCGACATCTTGTCGAGCCCGTCGAGGTCCGCAAGCTCCGTCTCCATCGGTTTCACGAGCAGCGTCTCGCTGTCGGCCGCGGAGATGCCCGGGAAGGGGACCGAGACGAAAAGTGCGGGGATTTCGATGTCGGGCTCACCCTCCTTGGGCAGGACCGAATAGGCATAGCCGCCCACCACCAGGCTGAGCAGGATGAAGGCGATCACCATCCGTGCCCGGCTGGCAGCCCAGTCGACGATCCCGGTCATTGGCTGAGCTCCCGATAGGTGGGCGCGACCCTGACGCCCTCGATGACGAATTCCTGACCCAGCACGATGACTTCTGCAGTCTCTGGCAGGCCGGTCAGCCAGACGCCCTCGGGGGTATCGCGCATCAGCGACACCGGGTGAAAGGCCACGATCGCCTCCTCATCAATGGTGCGGATGCCGAGTTTGCCCTCATCGTTCAACGTCAGCGCCGACTGCGGCAGCAGATGCGCCGTCGCGCCCTCGGCCGATATCTCGATCTCGGCGGTCTGGCCGTCGCGGATGCGGTTGTCAGTATTGGGTACTTCGATCTCCACCCGGAAGGTGCGTGTGGTCTCATCCGCCGAGTTGGAGACGAAGGTCACCACACCGCGAACCTCACCACCGCGGGCGTCGGTGTCACCGGTCAGCGCCCCGCTGCCCCGGACCAGCCGCGCCGTTGCATTGGCGCCCAGCTCGACGCGCGCGACCTCGGTTTCCGGCACGAAGGCCACCAGCTTGATCGGGTCGAGCTGGATGATCGTGGCGCAGAGCGACCCAGGCTGGAGCAGCGAGCCCAACTCGGCGGTATCGCTTTCGAGCACACCGCCGAACGGGGCTCGGATGATCAGGCGCTGGATCTCTTTTTCTGCCGTTGCGACAGCCGCCTGCGCGGTCTGGATGCCCGATTGCGCACCGCGCAGGCCGGCGCGTGCGCTTTCCACGCCAGCCTCGGCCGTGGCGAGCGCCGCCTCGGTGTTCGCGACGCGGGTCGTGGAGGCGAAACCGCTGTCGCTGAGTTTGGACGAGGCGTTGAGGTTGATCCGGGCTTCTTCGAGCTGCGCCAGCGATTCTGTCAGGCGGGCTTCGGCTTCGGGCACGCGCGCTTCGGCCTCGTCGAGTTGCGCCCGCGCTTGGGCGAGTTCCGTGCCGCGCGTGCCTTCGTCGAGGCGGCACATTTCCTGCCCGGCCTCGACACGTGCGCCCTTGCGCAGCGGCTCGGAGACCACGACAGCCGATGTCTCGGCCCGCACGTCTACAGTCCGGGCCGCTTCGGTCTGGCCGCGCAGCGCCACCGCGGTGTCGATCTGACGGGCAATCGAGCGGACCACCACAACCTTCACGAGGCCGGCTGTCTCCTGCTCAGCGGTGTTGACCACCGCGGCGATCTCCTCCGTCTCGGGCGTGTCGCTGTCGTCAGCGCCGAAGAGAGCCACCAGCCGCGGTCGGTCCAGGATGAAAAGCGACAAGGCACCCGCGACAATCAGGGCTGCCAAAACAGAAAAAATACGCATGTCGATCGCCTCGAAATGGATCTATTCACGTCCACGCAGGGTGCCATGATCCATGACGTGGTGCGCGTTCCATACGACAGTTACGCTAAACTGACCAGTTCAGATTAGTTATTTCCGCCCGATATGGCAATGATGGCTTCGGGCGGTCGTTCCACCAGGTCTTGGCTTGCCTGCACAGCCAAGGTATGAGGGGCGAAATTCGATGTCGGCAGGTGGTCATGAGCGACACAGACAGTTTTATCAACGAGGTCAATGAAGAGGTCCGGCGCGACCGCCTTTATGGCTACCTGCGACGGTATGGCTGGATCGGTGTCCTGCTGGTCGTTCTGATCGTCGGCGGTGCGGCCTGGACGGAATACCGCAAGGCGGTGGCGCGCAACGAGGCACAGGCGCTTGGCGATGGCATGCTCGCGGCCCTGAGCGCGACGAATGCAGAAGACCGGGCCGCAGCGCTGTCAGGGCTTGGCGCGGATGATCCAACCGCACAGGCGCTCGTTTCCATGTTGCGGGCGTCCTCGGCGCAGGAGGCAGGCGATATCGAAGCGGCGGTCGCTGCGCTGAACGCGGTGGCGGTGAATGGCGAGGTCAATCCGATTTACCGCCAGATCGCGAGCTTCAAGGCGCTGACCCTGCAGGCCGACACCCTGGATGCCGACAGCCGCCGCCAGCAGTTCGAAGCGCTGGCCGCACCCGGGGGCGCGATGCGGCTTCTGGCGCTGGAGCAGCTCGCGCTAATGGACGTCGCCGCGGGCGAGACGGACGCCGCGATTGCGGGGTATCAGGACATCCTGCGCGATGCCGCCGTGACCCCGGACTTGCAACAGCGCGCCTTACAGGTGATTGTGGCGCTGGGAGGCGAACCCGATCTCGACAACCTGCCAACGACGGGGAACTGATCCCCGCATCAGGCACGAGAGGGAGCGCAGCGGTCGAAGGTATGGGTAAAGCGAGCAGGGCATGATCAAGTTTCCGACAGTCTCGGTGCGGGCGCACACGGGTTTGGCGCTGCTGGCCGCGGCGGTGTTTCTGACCGCCTGCGCGGAAGACGACATTATTCTGCCCGGCAAGCGCGAGGACATCCGCTCGGTGCTGCAGGACGGCGAGGCGGTGCCGCTGGCAGCCGAGACAGAGGACGCACCGCGTCCCATTTCCCTGCCCGCACAACAGACCAACAGCGACTGGACCCAAGGCCCCGGCTCGCCCGCGTTCCGCGTTGCGCACCCGGCGCTCGGCGCCAACCCGCAACGCGTCTGGTCGGCCAACATCGGCGCGGGCGACGGGCGCCGGCAGCGGATCACGGCAGATCCGGTGGTGGGCGGCGGGCTGATCTACACGCTTGACGCCGAGACGCTGGTGACGGCCACGTCACCCACCGGAGAGACCGTTTGGCGCCGCGACGTCACATCCGTCCGCGACGACGCGGGGGCGGCGACGGGGGGCGGCATCTCCTTCAATGACGGGCGGCTCTACGTGTCACTGGGCTACGGCGCACTGGTCGCGCTCGATGCCGCGACGGGCGAGGAGATTTGGCGGCAGGACCTGGAAGGCACCGGCTCCGGGCGCCCGACGATCTTTGGCGATCTGGTCTATACCACCTCCGGCGATGATACCGGCTGGGCGCTGCGCGCCGAGGATGGTCGGGTCGAGTGGCAGCTGACGGCCTCGCCCGATGTGAACAACGTGCTCGGCGGCCCGGCACCGGCTGTGGCCGACGATTTTGCCATCTTTGCCTTCGGCTCGGGTGAGATCCAGGCCGTGTTCCGACGCGGCGGGCTGCGGCGTTGGGATGCCTCCGCCCTTGGCCAGAGGTTCGCGCGCGCGCTCGGCACGGTCAGCGATGTGACCGGCGCGCCGGTCATCTCCGGCAACACCGTCTACGTGGGCAACCAGTCCGGGCGCATCGTGGCGCTGAACTTCGGCTCGGGCGCACGCGAATGGACGGCGCGGGAAGGGGCGGTCGGGCCGGTGCTGCCCGCGGGTGACAGCATCTTTGTGGTTTCGGATCTGGGTGAGCTGCTGCGCATCGACGCCTCGGATGGATCGCGCATCTGGGGCGCACAGCTGCCCAACTTCGTGAAGGACCGTCCGCGCCGTCGGGCCGAGATCTTCGCGCATCATGGTCCGGTTCTGGCGGGTGGGCGGATCTATGTGGCCTCCAACGACGGGTTGCTGCGGGGGTTCGATCCGGAGAGCGGTGCGTTGGTCACCTCGACGGAGATCCCCGGCGGGGCGACAACGGCTCCGGTGGTGGCGGGCGGCGTGCTCTATGTGGTGTCGACCAACGGCCAATTGCACGCTTTTCGTTGACGCCCAACTGCGGTAAAGCGCGGCCTTACCCGGAGTGTCGGAGCCTGTGAAATGTCCTTTACCCTCGCCATCGTGGGGCGGCCCAATGTCGGCAAGTCAACGCTGTTCAACCGTTTGGTGGGCAAGCGGCTGGCGCTGGTCGACGATCAGCCGGGGGTAACCCGGGACCTGCGGGAGGGGGCCGCGCGCCTCGCGGATCTGCGCTTTACGGTTGTGGACACCGCGGGCCTGGAAGAGGTGACGGACGACAGCCTGCAGGGCCGCATGCGACGTCTGACCGAACGCGCCGTGGAGATGGCCGACATCTGCCTTTTCATGGTCGATGCGCGCGTGGGCATCACGCCCTCTGACCTGGTCTTTGCCGATATCCTGCGCAAGCGGGCCGATCACGTGATCCTGGCGGCCAACAAGGCCGAGGGCGCGGCGGCGGATGCCGGGGTGCTCGAGGCTTACGCGCTGGGGTTGGGCGAGCCCATTCGCCTCTCGGCAGAGCATGGCGAAGGCCTGAACGACCTTTATGCACAGCTGATGCCACTGGCCGATCACTACGCGGCGCGGGCCGATGCCGAGGCGCCAGAGACGGATATCGCGCTCGATGAAGATGAAGGCGATATGGAGGCTGATATCCCCATGCCGACCGACCGCAAGCCCTTGCAGGTGGCGGTGGTCGGACGGCCGAATGCGGGGAAGTCGACCTTGATCAACCAGATCCTCGGTGAGGACCGCCTGCTGACCGGGCCGGAAGCCGGTATCACCCGCGACGCGATCTCGCTGCGGGTGGACTGGGCGGGGCCGGACGGGCAGGCCGTGCCGATGCGGATTTTCGATACCGCAGGCATGCGCAAGAAGGCCAAGGTGCAGGAGAAGCTCGAAAAGCTTTCGGTGGGCGATGGCTTGCGGGCCGTCAAGTTTGCCGAGGTGGTGGTCGTCTTGCTCGATGCGGCCATCCCGTTCGAACAGCAGGACCTGCGTATCGCCGATCTGGCCGAGCGAGAGGGGCGCGCGGTGGTCGTCGCGGTCAATAAATGGGACATCGAGGACGACCGGCAGGGCAAGCTGAAGGCGCTCCAGGAGAGCTTTGAACGTCTGCTCCCGCAGCTGCGCGGGGCGCCGCTGATCACGGTGTCGGCGAAGACAGGCCGCGGGCTCGATCGCCTGCATGGCGCGATCCTGCGGGCCTATGAGGTCTGGAACCGCCGGGTGACGACCGCGCAGCTGAACCGCTGGCTTTCGGGCATGGTCGAGGCACATCCACCGCCTGCGCCGCAGGGCAAGCGCATCAAGCTGCGGTACATGACGCAAGCCAAGACGCGCCCGCCGGGCTTTGTGGTCATGTGCAGCCACCCCGACAAGGTGCCGGACAGCTACACCCGCTATCTGGTCAATGGGCTCCGGCTGGACTTCGACATGCCGGGCACGCCCATTCGTCTGTGGATGCGGGGGCAAAGCGATGCGAACCCCTACAAGGGTCGCAAGAAGGCGGCGCCCTCGAAACTGCGCAAGCACACCGAAGGTCGGCGCAAGGCGTGATGCACCGAGGGGCGGCCTGAAAGCCCGCCCAACCCGGCCGTTGCTGCCCGTTGTGCTGGCAGGTGAGGTGGGCTTTCAGGCCACCTCGTGCGACCGGCGCTCGGACCGCAAGGCCTTGTAGGCGGGGATCAGAAGTGCGGCGGCCCCGCCTGCCGCAAGCGCCGCGATCAGTTGATCGCCAGCCCTGTTCTGAACGACCACCGCGACCAGCGCCCAGATGACCGCAAGCGCATAGGTCGGGGTGCGCCTGAGGCTCGACTGGACCGCCGAGGCCAGAACCAGAGCGATGAAGACAAAAATCAGAGCTGCCGCCTGCGCATCGAGATAGCCATAGCCGGCCGAGACCAGCCCCAGGGCCACGCAGCTGGCGGCGCTGAGCCAGCCGGCGTAGAGACCAATGGGATAGGCTGCCCAGATGCGGTCGGCCTCGGGCGCGCGGTAGAGGGCGAGAAGGGCGCTCAGCAGCATGACCCAGATCAGCACCGCGGCCCAGACCGGGCTTTGTACGGCCACCGGCAGCCAGCTCGTCCCCACTGCCAGTGAGACGCAGAGCGGTGCGCGCATCGCCTGCCAGCGTGGATCTTGCGCGCGCCGCAGCAGGCCAAACCCCATGCCTACAATCAGCCACAGATAAATCACCCCCCAGATCGCAAAGGCGTAGCCGGCGGGCTGAACGGGCGGCGCAACCTGCGGCACCGGGAACTGATCGGGCTCGAAGCCGCCGAAATCCGGCACCAGAAGCGGCGAGGCGGCAAAGCTGAGCGTCAGGGCCGCGGTAAGCGCGGCGAGCAGGCGGGGCGACATGAGACATCCTTTCCTTGGGCCGGGCCGGCGCCCGTTACCGGTGCGTGCGCTGCATTAAGCGCCTGCGATGACACTTCTGTCATCTCTAGGGCAGCGAAGGGGAATGGCAAATGGCATACATCGCGATTTTCTGCGACGGCACGTGGAACTCGGCGGCAAGCGGTCCGGCGACGCATGTCTTGCGGCTGTCGACGCTTTGTGCGCGCAGCGTTCATCAGAAGGTGATCTACTTCGAAGGCGTCGGCACCGGCAGCGGCATGGTCAGCGCGTTTGGCCGCTGGCTGAGCAAATGGGGCGGGGGCCTCTTCGGCTGGGGTCTCAATCGCAACATACGGGCCGCCTACCTCGCGCTCTGCCAGTGCTACCGACCGGGCGACAAGATCCTGATCTTCGGCTTTTCGCGCGGGGCCTACACCGCGCGCTCGCTCGCCGGCATGATCCGCAAATGCGGCATCCTGTCCGAGCCGACACCGGGCAACGTGCGGCGGGCATTCCGTCTCTATCGGCAGCGCGGGCCGCATAATGCGCCGGATGCCCCGCATATCCGGGCAGCGCGGCAGAAGCTGTCGCCAAAATTCGCAACCAGCCAGGCGGATGTGCTCGCTCGCAGCGATGACAGCTGCCTCGTGCGGATCGCCTATCTCGGTGCCTGGGACACGGTTGGCGCGCTCGGCATTCCGGAGAGCGTCTTTGGCCGCTGGGCGGATTGGTGGAATGCGCGCTACGCCTTTCACGACACGCGGCTGTCTCACCTGGTGGAATCCGCGCGCCATGCGGTCGCGCTCGATGAGCGGCGGCGGCCCTATGTCCCCAGTCTGTGGGACAATCTCGACGCCAGCGCAGAGGGGCCGGGCCTGAATCTTGGGTTTGAGGGCCCGGAAAGGCCGTACCAGCAGACATGGTTTGTCGGGGATCACGGCATTGTCGGAGGCTCCGCGCGGACGCGCGCGCTGACCGAGCGGACCCTCACCTGGATCTGGGAGGGCGCGGCCGCGCAGGGGCTGCAGCTGAAACCCGGTATGGCGCTGCCGCAACTCACGCCGGATCCGGCGGCTGCGACCGACGAGATCGATGACCACGGCTGGATCTACCGCCTCGTCCCGGCGGCGCTGCGGTGGCGGTCGGGCCCGACCCGGGCCCGCGATCTCGATGACAGCGTCCGGCTTCGGCTGGCGGCCCGCCCCGAGTACCGACCGGCCAGTCTGCGGGCGCTGATGCCGGGCCTCTCACGGCTGGACGCGGATCGCCCCGCGCGGTAGGAGGCCGCAGGGAAACTGACAAGGCAGAGCATCATGCAGAGCGAACCGGAGCCGGAGGTGCTCGCCACCGTGCAGGCGTCGCTGGGTCGGCGCATCCTTGGCATTGGTCTCTTGGGCGTGCTTGGCGTGCTGGTGATCTATGTGGCCTTCATGACACCGCCCAGTCTGGGCTGGCAGGCCTTTCTGATCGGCCTCGGGGTCACGGCGCTGCTGGTGGCGGACGCGATGCGCCGCTCGACCTCCCATGTGCTTGAACTGACACGCAGCGAACTGCGCGAACGTGGTGGACGGGTGATCGCCGAGGTGGACACGATTACGGGCATCGACCGCGGCGCCTTCGCCTTCAAACCGTCGAACGGATTTCTGTTGCGGCTCGACGCCCCCGGGACGCGACAATGGCGGCCGGGGCTCTGGTGGCGTGTCGGACGGCGGGTCGGCGTCGGCGGCATGACACCGGGACGTCAGACCAAGTACATGGCCGAAATCATAGCTGTCATGCTCGCCGAACGCGACGCGGGCTAGGCGCAGGCTGCGTTGCCATCCCAGCTGATCGAGGGCGCGCGCCGGGGCCGCGTGAAGATGAAGTTGTGGATGTCGTGGTCGCCGATGCCGATGTTGAACGGCGCAGAGTACCGCGACCAGGTCTCGACGACCGTGATGCGCTCGAAGTTGGGCAGGATCGGCAGCAACTCGTCCCAGCCTTCGACCTGTGCCGTCGTTGCGGGCGGCAATACCCCGATCGATTGCGACCAGTCGCAGACATAGCGGTTGTTGGCCGCATCAAACCAGACCGAAGTGATCCGCACCGTTGACGGTTCAGGTGATCGGGCGAGGCTGTCGAAGAGGCTGCGCGCGCCCGTCATGTAAGCGACGTTCAGAGCACGGTCTTCACGCGAGACCATATCGCCGATGGTATAGGCCGCTTTCTGGTTGATGCTGTGCTGCCGGTACGCATCGAAGATCGTGACCGTCGCCATGTAAGCCCAAAAGAGGATCGGCGCGATAATCACTGCTTCCAGCGCGATGTTCGCGTCTTCGGCGCGGCGGAACCGACGCAGCGCGGCGCGGGCGCGGGGGATATAGGACAGGGGCATCAGATGGGCTCCTGCACGAAGGCCGACATGGATATCATCTTCACCTTGCCGGCGCCGTCCTTGCTGAACGAGCGGCCCAGCCCGGTTGTGGGGAACACGGGGTCGAATTTCACGCAGGCGCGCATGATCATCAATTGGTGCTCGACGCCGTTGGTGAACCCGCGTGGCTGATTGATCGGCTCCGACACATCGACGCAATCGACGACATCGGACAAACCGACATAGGCAAAGGGATCGATGGGCTCCATCTCGAGACGCAGCGTGGTGTCACAATTGTTGGCGCCACCACTGTTCAGAAAGCCCGCGTAGTCGCAAACCTTCTGCTTCACAACCGGGTGGTCGAAGTCGACTTTGCCGTCGTTGTCTAGGTCGATCCCGGTGTTGAGGCGGATTTCGCGCACCGCGAGATCGAGACCGCGGTCGAGGAAGAGTTGCCGCATCGAGTAGATGCCGAACTCGACCGAGGCCAGGAACATGCTGAAGATGGCCGGCACGATGATCGCGAACTCGATGATCATGTGGCCTTCTTCGTCCTTGCGGAACCGCTTCAGGCAAGAGGAGATGCGGGCGATCATTGGGTCAACCTCAGTTCGTTGATCTGCCGCGCGATGGTCGAGAACGCGGCGGCGATTTGCTCCTTGCCGCTGGCGCGGAAGAAATGGCTGTCGCTGGAGGCGCAGTATCTCATCTGATCCTCAGGCGTGCCCGGCGCTTCGAAGGCAATGGTGTAGATGACCACGTTGCGGCTGGTTTCTTTCGCGAGATCGCATTGCTTCTTGAAGTTCGTGACGTTGCTGGACTGCGATGTCATTTGCTCGCGATCCGACTTGCGCGCGTTGAGCTCCCTTGTGGGGTTCTCTTCGTGCATCGTGTCCTTTGGCCGCACCTGTTCGGTGATCTGACCATCTGTCATCAGCACGATGTACTTCACGGTTTCGATGTCGTTGAACGGCAGGGGCCGGTCGGCAAACTGCGGCGGCACAAGGCCATTGGCAGGTTTGGCCATTTCGGCAAAGTCAGGCTGAGAATCCGGGTTGAGCAGGGCCAGGGCCCATTTCATCGCGTAATGCGTTCCCGTCCCGTCGTGCATCCGCATGGTGTCGATGCGCTGCTTCAACTGGGCGGCATTGTTGGACGCGTAGATGATCGACGTCTGGTCCTGCGGGCACCAGCCCCAGTCCATGACGGAGCGTGTTGTGCCTCCGGGTTGTCCCTCTTCCAGAGGCTCGCCGTTTTCGTCGAACATGACGGGATCGCCATCTGCATCCCTCACGATTTCAGTGGCGATCTTCCAGTTCATGAAGTGCGCCGTCTGCTGGTAGACCCCCTGCGACGGCAAACGGTCATGCAGGAAGTCGGACGAGCTGGTCAGGTCGAAATCGATACAGGACGACAGGTTCGGATAGACATAGCGTGCGTCCGGGTCGCTGCCGGTGCCTGCATCTTCATCCTCTGCCAACTGCGTGTTGTTGAAGAGCTCATTGACGCCGCCTTCATTCTCGTCAAGCGCTTGAGCCTCGTAGCGGACACCGCCCAGGCGGTTGAACATGAAGGGCCCGGGGTTGGTCTGGCCCGCGTAGGGAATGAGGTTGATCGACGTGGTGTTCGCCGCCGGTCCCAGCAGCACGATGTCGATGAAGTCCTTGGCTGCGGGCCGCAAATTATCCATCCGATCCGAGAACCGCATGGAACCCGAAATGTCGAGCACAAGCGAAATCTCGACATTCGGCACGTCTTCGATTGCCTGGCTGAAGGCGGGTACGGGTAAGCTGTCAACGCCGAGCAGAGCCATGAACTGCGTGTTCGTGCGCATGAAAGCCTGGGCCGTCACGGTCCGGTAATTCAATCCCTGGTCGGGATTCACGGCCGTCAGATATTCGCGAAGGCCGGTCTTATCGAAATAGTCTTCGACAACTTCGGCAGGCGGCCGCGTCTGATCGAGGTCTGCCGCTGCCAGAACGGCGCGGTCGACCGTATTCTGAAGCGCCGTGCGGCGCATTTCGTTCTGCATCAGGTCAACACCGATCCCGGCAACCATCAGCATCATGAGCATGATGAAAACCGAGAAGATGGTCACAACGCCATCTTCGTTTCGTGCGAAGTCAGACAGGCACCGTGGCCGCGTCTCGAGATCCTGGGGCGTCTCCGGCGAAATACGTGTCATGCGATTACCAACTCATTTTTCAAAACGGCCATCCGGCCTTGAAGCTTGACCGTGCGTTATGCAGGGCCAATGTGGCGAAAAGCGGGCGGAACCCGGCGCCAGGCTCGAAAATGCGCGAAATTTTAGTCGTATGACGGCAGTTTGCGCCGGTGCTCGGAAACAATAGGGTCGCCGAAGGGCTGACCGTTTCCGGATGGTAACCTCTGACCGGTCAGGCTGCGTTCATACCAAATTCACACTTCGCCCAAAAAACTGGCAATGGACGACTCACCATCATAGGGTGCCATTGTCGCCAGACGCGAAACAGTGACCGCCAACAGGAGAGAGACATTGAACAAGCACAGCATGGAACCGGGTTTCCGGGATAGCGTCGATCAGATGTTCAATCGGGCGGTTGGCCTGATGGATCTTTCGCCTGGGCTGGAAGAGAAGATCAGGGTGTGCAACGCCACCTATACGGTGCGGTTTGGTGTCCGTCTTCGCGGCAAGATCCATACGTTCACCGGCTATCGCTCTGTGCATTCGGAGCATATGGAGCCGGTCAAGGGCGGCATCCGCTATTCACTGAATGTGGATCAGGACGAGGTCGAGGCGCTGGCGGCGCTGATGACGTACAAATGTGCGCTTGTGGAGGCACCGTTCGGTGGCTCGAAGGGCGGGCTCTGCGTCGACCCGCGCGACTGGGACGAGCATGAGCTGGAGCAGATCACCCGGCGCTTTGCCTATGAGCTGATAAAGCGGGACCTGATCAACCCCTCCCAGAACGTGCCGGCCCCCGACATGGGCACGGGCGAGCGCGAGATGGCATGGATCGCCGATCAGTACAAGCGGATGCACACCACGGATATCAACGGCAACGCCTGTGTGACCGGCAAGCCCCCGCATGCGGGCGGCATCGCGGGCCGGGTCGAGGCCACGGGGCGCGGTGTGCAATATGCGCTGCGGGCGTTCTTCCGCGACGACGAGGGTGTGAAGAAAGCGGGCATGAGCGGCGATCTCGACGGCAAGCGGGTGATCGTGCAGGGGCTCGGCAACGTGGGGTATCACGCGGCGAAATTCCTGCGCGAGGAGGATGGTTGCCTGATCACCGGGATCATCGAACGGGATGGGGCGCTCTTCAATCCCGAGGGGCTTGACGTGGAGCGCGTGCGCGAGTGGATCGCGAAACATGGTGGCATCTCGGGCTACTCCGACATGCATCACGTTGAGGATGGCGCCACTGTCCTTGAGGAAGAGTGCGACATCCTGATCCCCGCCGCGCTGGAAGGGGTGATCAACCTGCGCAACGCAGACCGGATCAAGGCACCGCTGATCATCGAGGCCGCGAATGGCCCCGTGACCGCCGGGGCCGACCAGATGCTGCGCGAGCGCGGCGTGGTGATGATCCCGGATATGTATGCCAACGCAGGTGGGGTGACGGTGAGCTACTTCGAATGGGTGAAGAACCTCAGCCACATCCGCTTTGGCCGTATGGGGCGGCGGCAGGAGGAAGCGCGCCACCAGTTGATCGTGAGCGAGCTGGAGCGTCTGTCGCGCGACAAGGAACTGCACTGGGAGCTGAGCCCCGACTTCAAGCAAAAGTATCTCCGCGGCGCGGATGAGCTGGAGCTTGTGCGCTCCGGCCTCGATGACACCATGCGCATCGCCTATCAGGCGATGGCGGATGTCTGGCATGCGCGCGACGACGTCGAAGACCTGCGCACCGCCGCCTATCTCGTGGCCATTGACCGGGTGGCCAAGAGCTACCGCGCCAAGGGCTTGTGACCCGCAGGCACCAGGGGTAACGTCCGGCGCGACAGGTGCGGGTGACCGCGGATGCCGCCACCCGCACCGTGCGATCTCGGAAAGGTGGGCCTATGGCGGATGTTGCGTTCTCATGCTCTTGCGGCAAGCTGAAGGGCGTCTTGCACGAGGCCTCACCCGCCACTGCGTGCCACCTCACGTGTTACTGCAAGGATTGCCGCGCCTTTGCGCGGCACATGGGCCAATTGGACAAGCTCCTGCCTGGTGGTGGCAGCCCCATCGTTCAGATCCTGCCCGCGCGGGTGGAGATCATCGAAGGGGCCGAGCAGATCGCCTGTTTGCGCCTCTCGCCCAAGGGGCTGCACCGCTGGTATGCCAGGTGCTGCAATACCCCGCTGGCCAATACGCCGGGCAGCTCGAAGATCCCCTTCGCGGGCATGTGGCGGCCGCTGTTCGAGAGCCACGCCGAGTTTGGGCCGGTCGTGTCATTGGGCTTCACCAAGATGGCCCTTCCGGGCGGGCCGCGCCGCGACAAGGGGCTCATGCGGATGCTGGGCAGTCTGATCGCGCGGTCGGTCGCGGCCTACCTCAACGGCACCGCCCGGCAGTCACCCTTCTTCGACGACACGGGCGCGCCGGTCGCGGTGCCAGAAGTGATCAGTAAGGAGGCACGCGCCGCCGCCTACCGGGAGTAGCAGGCTGCGGTCTTTCCGCGACATGACAGGTCGGATTCGGTCGTGGAGGCGCCGCATCTCTGCTGCTAGTCTGCGGTGAAACCGACGGAGTGTCCCACGTGAAGTTTTCTGGCCTGCGCGTTCTGAAGGAAGGGCTGACAGGCAATGTCGGCTGGACGCCGCATTGGCGGGATCCGGAGCCGAAGCCGGAGTATGACGTTTTGATCATCGGCGGCGGCGGGCATGGTCTGTCCACTGCGTACTACCTCGCGAAGAACCACGGCATGACGAATGTCGCTGTTCTCGAGAAGGGATACATCGGCGGCGGCAACATTGGGCGGAACACGACGATTGTGCGGGCGAACTACTTTTTGCCTGGGAATTCAGAATTCTACAGCCATTCCTTGAAGCTCTGGGAGGGGCTCGAGGAGGATCTGAATTACAACGTGATGCATTCGCAGCGCGGGATCATCAACCTCTTCCACTCGGACGGTCAGCGTGATGCGTTCGTGCGGCGTGGCAATGCGATGGTGAACCAGGGCGACGATGCCATCCTGCTCGACCGCGAGGGCGTGCGCGCGCATCTGCCGTATCTCGATTTCGAGAACACGCGCTTTCCGATCTACGGCGGGCTCTATCATCCGCGCGGCGGGACGGCGCGGCACGACGCGGTGGCCTGGGGCTATGCGCGGGGTGCTGATATGCGCGGGGTGGATCTTTTGCAGAATTGCGAGGTCACCGGCATCGACATTGAAAACGGCACGGTGCGCGGAGTGCAGACCACGCGCGGGGCGATCCGCGCGAAGAAGGTCGGGATCGTCGTGGCCGGGCGCTCCAGCCAAGTGGCGGCGATGGCCGGAATGCGTCTGCCGATCGAAAGCCATGTGCTGCAGGCTTTCGTGACCGAAGGGTTGAAACCCTGCATCGACCATGTGGTGACTTTTGGCATGGGGCATTTCTATATCAGCCAGTCCGACAAGGGCGGGCTCGTCTTCGGGGGCGATCTGGACTTCTATGCCTCCTACGCGAGCCGCGGCAACCTGCCGACGGCGGAGCATGTGATGGAGGCGGGCATGACGCTGATGCCGATGATCGGCAAGGCCAAGCTATTGCGCAGTTGGGGTGGGATCATGGATATGACGCCTGACGGTTCGCCGATCATCGACAAGACGGACACCGAGGGTCTCTTCATCGATTGCGGCTGGTGTTACGGCGGGTTCAAGGCGGTTCCGGCCTCGGGCTACGCCTTTGCGCATCTAATGGCAACCGGGCAGCTTCACGAGACGGCCGCGGCGTTCCGGCTCGACCGGTTCCGGACCGGGCGCGGTATCCTCGACGAAGAGGGCACCGGCTCTCAGCACAATCTGCATTGAGGGGCGGCTGAGCGTGCACCAGGTTTTGAGTATTTTTGGACGGGTGAAGGGGAGGGCGCGCGCATGCGGCTGACCTGTCCGATCTGCGGCGCACGGGATCGGCGCGAATTCTACTATCAGGGCGATGCGGTGGCGCTGGATCGGCCCGCGCCGGGTGCAGGTGTGCAGGCCTGGGACGACTATGTGCATCTCCGGGATAATCCGGCCGGCCCGCGCCGCGAACTCTGGCATCACGAGGCGGGCTGTGGCGCCTGGCTGGTCGTCGAGCGCAATACCACGACCCATGAGGTCCATGGGGTGACCTTGGCCATGGCTGTCGCGGAGGCGCGGCGATGAGGATTGACGGCAAGGGGCTGATCGACCGCGCCCAGCCTCTGCGGTTCCAGTTCGAGGGGATCGGACACACCGGGTTCGAGGGCGATACGCTGGCCTCGGCTTTGCTCGCCAAGGGCGTGCGGCTGATGGGCCGGTCGTTCAAGTACCACCGTCCGCGCGGTGTGCTGACCGCCGGCAGCGAAGAGCCGAATGCGCTGGTGACCATCGGGCGGGGTGCGGCGCAGGAGCCGAACGTGCGCGCCACCATGCTCGAGATCTACGACGGGCTTGACGCCCGCGCCCAAAACGCCTGGCCGTCGCTGCGTGCCGATGCGATGGCCATCAACGATGTCGCCTGGCCGTTTCTGGGCGCCGGGTTCTACTACAAGACCTTCATGTGGCCGCGCGGGTTCTGGGAACGGCTCTATGAGCCGCTCATCCGGCGTGCAGCCGGGCTGGGCGCTCTCAGCGGCGCACATCATCCCGATCGATCCGAAAAGGCCTATGCCTTTTGCGATCTTCTGGTGATCGGCTCGGGGCCTGCGGGGCTGGCGGCGGCGCTGACCGCCGGGCGTGCCGGAGCGGATGTGCTGTTGGTCGAGGAAGACAGTCTCTTCGGCGGGCGGCTCAATGCCGAGACCTTCGAGGTGGATGGCCTTGCCGGCCCCGACTGGGCGGCGCAAACGGTGGCTGAGCTGCGAGACATGGAGAATGTGCGGCTGATGACCCGCACTTGCGTCGTCGGCGCCTACGACCATGGGACCTATGCCGCAGTCGAGCGGGTGGGCCCGCACGGGGCCAGGCGCCCGGAGGGCGGGGTTGCCGAGACCTTTTGGCGAATTGTGGCGAAACGCGCGATTCTCGCAGCCGGGGCGATCGAACGGCCCGTTGCCTTTGAGAACAACGACCGGCCGGGCATCATGACCGCAAGCGCCGTGCGCGCGTACCTCAACCGTTGGGGGGTCGCCTCTGGCCAACGTGTGGCCGTGTTCGGCAACAATGATGATGCACATCGCACGGCGGTTGATCTGGAAGCGGCGGGCGTCGAGGTTGCGGCGTTGATCGACAGCCGCGCGGAGATCGCGCCGCCGGATCTCAACTGCCCGGTCTATGCCGGTGCCATGGTCACCGGCAGCGCGGGGCGGCTGGGGCTCAAGCGGATCTCGGTGAAGACCGGCCGGGGCAACAAGGATATCGAGGTCGACTGCCTGGCCATGTCGGGCGGCTGGAACCCCACGGTGCATCTGACCTGTCACATGAACGGCCGTCCGACCTGGCGCGCGGATATCGCAAGCTTCGTACCGACGCCGGGCAGCATTCCCGGACTTGTAACCGCAGGCGCATGCAATGGAGATTTCAGCACGCAAGCCTGTCTGAAGGCGGGAGCCGAGGCTGCGGCGGCCGTCCTGAAGGACCTCGGGCTCAAGGCGTCGGGCGGGGCGCGGCTGGCGGAGGCGGAGGACAGTCCGTACCGGATCGCACCGCTCTGGGCGGTGCCGGGCACCGGCCGCGCCTGGCTCGACTTCCAGAACGATGTGACCGTCAAGGACGTCAAGCAGGCGGCCGTCGAAAACTTCCGCTCGGTCGAGCATATGAAGCGTTACACCACGCAAGGCATGGCCACCGATCAGGGCAAGAATTCCAACGTGGCGGCCCTTGCCCTGCTGGCGGATGCCACGGGTCGCGGCATCCCCGAGACCGGGACGACGACCTTCCGCCCTCCGTTCTCGCCGGTATCGCTCGCGACGTTCGGGGCCGGGGCGCAGGGCATCGGGTTCGCGCCGCAGCGTCTCACCACCTCGCATGGCGAAAGCATAGCGCGGGGCGCGCCGATGATCGAGGCCGGTCTGTGGTACCGGCCCAGCTATTTCCCGCAGAAGGGGGAGACCCACTGGCGGCAGTCCTGCGACCGCGAGGTGGGATACGTGCGCAAGGCGGTCGGCGTCTGCGATGTCTCGACGCTCGGCAAGATTGACCTCCAGGGGCCGGGCGCCGCAGAGCTTCTGGATTTCGTCTATACGAACACCTTCTCCACGCTGAAGGTGGGTCGGGTGCGTTATGGGCTGATGCTGCGCGAAGACGGCTTTGTGATGGACGATGGCACCACCGCACGCCTGGGCGATCAGCACTACGTGATGACGACCACAACGGCAGCGGCGGGCGCGGTGATGCGGCATCTGTACTTCGTGCATCAGGCGCTCTGCCCGCATCTCGACGTGCGCTTCACGTCGGTGACCGAGCAATGGGCGCAATTCGCGGTGGCCGGCCCGAAGTCGCGCGAGTTGCTGAACGGGCTGCTGGATCAGCCCGTCGACAATGAGACCTGGCCCTTCATGGCCTGCGGTGACATGGCGATCGGAGGCATCCCGGGGCGGCTCTTCCGCATTTCGTTCTCGGGGGAGCACGCGTATGAGGTCGCGGTGCCTGCACGCTATGGCGAGAGCCTTTTCAAGCGGTTGGTCGCCCGCGCCGAAGCGATGGGCGGCGGCGCCTACGGGATGGAGGCGCTCAACGTGTTGCGGATCGAGAAGGGGCATATCACCCATGCAGAGATCCACGGCCGCACCACCGCCTTCGATATCGGGTTCGCGCGGATGCTGAGCGCCAAGAAGGACTGTATCGGCAAGACCATGGCCGCGCGCGAGGGGCTGGTGGATCCGGGCCGCGAGCGGCTGGTGGGGCTGAAACCGGTGGGCGGCGACAGCGTGCTGAGCGCCGGCGCGCATCTCTTTGACACCGGTGTGGCCATGACGCGCGAGACGAGCCTCGGCTACACCACCTCGGCGGTCTTCTCGCCGACGCTGGGGCACCACATTGCGCTCGGCTTCCTGCAACGCGGCCCGGAACGGATGGGCGAGGTGATCCGTTGCTTCGATCACATGCGCGGACTCGAGGCAGAGGTGGAGGTCTGCCCCCCGGTTTTCGTCGATCCGGACGGAGGGCGGACCCGTGGGTGAGCTCGTCGGAACATCGCCCTGCGCAGGGGTGCTGCCGCTGACGATCGGCGACGTGCAGGCGGTGGAGGTAGAGCTCGGCCATCTGACCTCGATCGCGCCCTTTGCCGGGCAGGCCACGGCGGCATCGGTTGCACTGGAGGCAGCCCACGGAATGCCTCTGCCCAAGGCCAATTGCACAACCGGCAAGGAGGGCGCGCGGGCGATCTGGTTCGGGCGCGACATGGCGCTGCTTGCAGGCCCGACCTGCGATCCGGCAGTGGCCAAGCACGCGGCGCTGACCGATCAGTCTGACGCCTGGGCCGCGGTCACGCTGTCAGGCCCTTCGGCGGAAGATGTTCTGGCTCGGCTCGTGCCTGTCGATCTGCGCAGCGTCAGTTTCAAGCGCGGCCACACGGCGCGAACGCTGCTCAAGCACATGAACGGCTCGGTCACGCGGCTGGGCCCGGAGAGCTTCCTGATCCTTGTCTTCCGCTCGATGGCGCGGACTCTTGCGCATGATCTCAAAGAGGCTATGGAAGCGGTTGCCGCGCGCGGATAGACTGCGCGGCATCGAGAGTGAGGCGGAGAGAGAGATCGACATGATGCGTTTTGTTCTAGCGGGCGCTCTGGCGCTGACGGCGGCGCCGGCCCTGGCGCAAAGCGAAAAGGAAGTGAGCTGCGGCTATCAGGCCGACGTGGTGGCAGCGGTGCGCCAGGCGCGGCTTGACCGCGTGAAGGAGCGGCAGGTGGAAGAAACCGTGCTCGCGGGCAACCCGAGCTGGCCCGAGAAGTTCAACAACGCGATCCCGCTGGTGACCCCGTGGATCTACGAGATGCCGCGCAAGGATGTGCGCGACAACGATCTGGCGGCGGTTTGGAGGGAAGCCTGCCTCGCGCAGTAGGCTCTGCGCCGGGTCTTTGCTGGACTCTGATCGCCCGGCCTAGGATACTTTCGGGATGAGTCTCCCGCCCGGATTTCTGGATGAGCTACGCACCCGCCTGAGCCTGACCTCGGTGGTCGGGCGCAAGGTCATGTGGGACATGCGCAAGTCCAATCAGGCCAAGGGCGATATGTGGGCACCGTGCCCCTTCCATCAGGAAAAATCGGCCAGCTTCCACGTCGATGACCGCAAGGGGTTCTACTACTGCTTCGGGTGCCACGCGAAGGGGGATGCGATTTCCTTCGTGCGCGAGAGCGAGAATGTTGGCTTCATGGAGGCGGTGGAGATCCTGGCGCGCGAAGCCGGGATGACCATGCCGGCGCGCGATCCGCAGGCACAGCAGAAAGCCGACAAGCGCAGCCAGCTGGCCGAGGTGATGGAACAGGCGGTCAAGTTCTTCCGCCTGCAGCTCAATACTGGTGCGGCGGCGGAGGCGCGGGCCTATCTCGACCGGCGCGGGCTGGATGCGGCGGCGTTGGAGCGCTGGGAGATCGGCTTTGCGCCGGACCAGTGGCAGGGCCTCTGGGATCATCTGAAGGGCAAAAATGTCGAGGATCAGCTGATCCTCGATGCGGGGTTGGCGAAGCCGTCTAGCAAAGGCGGCAAGCCCTATGACACCTTTCGCGGGCGCATCATCTTCCCCATCCGCGACGCGCGCGGTCGGGCCATTGCCTTTGGCGGGCGCGCGATGGACCCCAACGACAATGCCAAATACCTGAACTCGCCCGAAACCGCGCTCTTCGACAAGGGACGCAGCCTCTACAACCACGGGCCGGCGCGCACGGCGGCGGGCAAGGGGCAACCTCTGATCGTGGCCGAAGGCTATATGGATGTGATCGCGCTGGCCGCGCATGGGTTCGAGGCGGCGGTCGCGCCCCTTGGCACCGCGATCACGGAACACCAGTTGCAGATGCTCTGGCGGATCGCGCCCGAGCCGATTGTGGCCCTCGACGGCGACACCGCCGGGCTGCGCGCGGCGATGCGGCTGATCGATCTGGCGCTGCCGCTGCTGGAAGCCGGGCGGTCCCTGCGCTTTGCGATCATGCCGCCGGGCAAGGACCCGGACGATCTGCTGCGGGCCGAGGGGGCACCGGCCTTGCAGAGGTTGCTCGATCAGGCGCTGCCCATGGTTCAGCTGCTCTGGCGGCGCGAGACCGAAGGCAAGATCTTTGACAGCCCCGAACGCAAGGCGGCGCTCGACAAGGCGCTGCGCGACAAGATCATGCTAATCCGGGATCCGTCGATCCGCAGCCACTACGGGCAGGAGCTCAAGGACATGCGCTGGCAGCTGTTCCGCCCACAACGTGCGGCAGGCGGCCGGTCCGGCCGGCAGGGACGTCGATGGGCCGATGCGCCGGCCTCGGCGCTTGCATCGACCAAGGCGTCGGTGCTGGCCGTCTCGGCCGATATGAGCGCCACCGAGCAGCTCCGCGAAGCTGTCATCCTTGCCGTTCTCGTGACCTGCCCGGAGCTTGTCGAGACCTTCGAATCCGGATTGGAGCAGATGCGGTGCAATGACCCGCTTCATGCCGATCTGCGGGACCTGATCCTGCGGCATATGAGCTTGGATGCCGAGGCCATGCGCCACCGCATATCCGACGCCCTGGGGCCGGAGCCCCTTGAAAACCTGTTCGCTCAACGCCATGTCGCCATCGTGCCCTGCATCCGTGTTCCGGGTGATCTTGAAAAGGCACGCATGACAGTCGCGGAGGAGATGGCGAAGTTGCAAAGCGCCCGTGGGCTGGATGCCGAGATTTCCGAGGCCGTCGAAGACCTCGACGGGGTTGCTGACGAGGGTTTGACCTGGCGCCTGTCGGAAGCTGCGCGGGCTGCGGAACAGGCCCGGCGCAGCAGCCAGGACGACAAGGCGGAATACGACATCGCCGACAATGGCGCCGTGCTGAGCCGCGATGAAAGACGCAGATTGGATCACCTTTTGGGACAGATTGACCTCGAGAAGCGGGGGAAATCGTGAAGACGGTCGTCTGTCAGCGGACCCAGCGGGCGAATCACACGCCACGAATGGGGCCGGTTTGAGGCCGTTGCGTGGTGCGTGAAAGCACCACAATCCGGGCGGTTAACCATATTTGAACGGGAAACGCCCAGAAAAAGAAGGTAAATGGGTGGTCGAATCGCCCGAAACCGCTAGATGATTCTCAAGTGATTCGGGCAAGCGAATCGTTGAGACGCGTGAGGAGTATTGAATGGCCGCCAAAGACAGCAACACCGACTCCAAGCCAGACGACCAGGACGCGGGCCACTCGCTCGACATGAGCCAGGCCGCCGTCAAGAAGATGATCGGCGAGGCGCGCGAGAAAGGCTACATCACCTACGATCAGCTCAATACGGTGCTGCCGCCCGATCAGGTCAGCTCCGAGCAGATTGAGGATGTGATGTCGATGCTCTCCGAGATGGGCATCAACATCATCGAGGACGAAGACGCCGAGGAAGAAGAGGCGAAGGGCTCCACCGAGCTGACGACCACCGAAGGCACGCGTGAAGTTGCATTGGGGTCGGGCACCTCTGAAAAGCTCGACCGCACGGACGACCCCGTGCGCATGTACCTGCGCGAAATGGGCTCGGTCGAGCTTCTGTCGCGCGAGGGTGAGATCGCGATTGCCAAGCGCATCGAGGCAGGCCGCAACACGATGATTGCGGGCCTCTGCGAGAGCCCGCTGACCTTCCAGGCGATCACCATCTGGCGCGACGAGCTTCTGTCGGAAGAGATCCTTCTGCGCGACGTCATCGACCTCGAGGCCACATTCGGCAACCAAATGGACGAGGACGGTGCGGTGGATGAGCCCGTGGTCGCGGCCGACGGCAGCACCGCCAAGACGGAAGACGAGGGTCCGGAACTGGACGCCGATGGCAACCCGATCGCGCAGGACGACGACGACGAGGATGACGATCAGGCCAACATGTCGCTGGCTGCGATGGAAGCCGCGTTGAAGCCGCAGGTGCTCGAAGCGCTCGACACCATTGCGGAGGACTACGTGAAGTTGAGCGAGATGCAGGACAGCCGCATCTCGGCCACGCTTAACGAAGACGGCACCTTCTCCGAGGCGGATGAAGAGCTCTACCAGAAGCTGCGGTCCGAGATCGTGCTGCTGGTGAACGATCTGCATCTGCACAACAACCGTATCGAAGCGCTGATCGACCAGCTTTACGGCATCAACCGGCGCATCATGCAGATCGACAGCTCCATGGTGAAGCTGGCGGATCAGGCGCGGATCAACCGGCGCGAATTCATCGACGAATACCGCGGCTACGAGCTCGATCCGAACTGGATGGAGCGGATGGCCGAGAAGCCCGGGCGCGGCTGGCAGATGTTCATCGAACGCTCCACCGAGAAGGTTGAAGAGCTGCGCACGGACATGGCGCAGGTCGGCCAGTATGTGGGCCTCGACATCTCCGAATTCCGCCGCATCGTGCAGCAGGTGCAGAAGGGCGAGAAAGAGGCGCGCCAGGCCAAAAAGGAAATGGTCGAGGCGAACCTGCGTCTGGTGATCTCCATTGCCAAGAAATACACGAACCGCGGCCTGCAATTCCTTGATCTCATTCAGGAAGGCAACATCGGCCTGATGAAGGCGGTGGACAAGTTCGAATACCGCCGCGGCTACAAGTTCTCGACCTATGCGACCTGGTGGATCCGTCAGGCGATCACCCGCTCGATTGCCGATCAGGCCCGCACCATCCGCATTCCGGTGCATATGATCGAGACGATCAACAAGCTGGTGCGCACCGGGCGCCAGATGCTGCACGAGATCGGCCGCGAGCCGACACCGGAGGAGCTGGCCGAGAAGCTGCAGATGCCGCTGGAGAAGGTCCGCAAGGTGATGAAGATCGCCAAGGAGCCGATCTCTCTGGAGACGCCGATTGGCGACGAGGAAGATTCGCAACTGGGCGATTTCATCGAGGACAAGAACGCGGTGCTGCCTTTGGACAGCGCCATTCAGGAGAACCTGAAAGAGACCACGACTCGTGTGCTGGCATCGCTCACCCCGCGTGAAGAACGCGTGCTGCGCATGCGCTTCGGTATCGGCATGAACACCGACCACACGCTCGAAGAGGTCGGCCAGCAGTTCAGCGTGACCCGCGAACGCATCCGCCAGATCGAAGCGAAGGCGCTGCGGAAGCTGAAGCATCCAAGTCGGTCGCGGAAACTGCGGAGTTTCTTGGATCAGTAGAGTTTGGCTTGTAGCAAACGGTCGCCCAAGTACAGACTGAAACTTTGGGCCTATTACAGCATCGTTGTCCCAGGGGCCCTCGGTTTTCTCGCTTGGCTCTTTGTTTGGGGTGTCCCAGTCTTAGAATTTGTCGCCAGTGACGCGTGGATCCAACTCACACGACCCCTCAATGGTGTCCTGATGGCACTGGCGTTTGTTCAGATCCTCATACTTTTTTGGGGTGTGGAAGAGACCAGGGTCTTTTTTGCTGAGAGGGCGCTCCGGAAAGGGAAGGTTCCAACGGATCGAACAGTAGCCGAGTATGACTGGTATGCAATCGGAGTGCTTTCCTTTGGAACCTTCTGCGCGGGCGTTTTGTACTCATGCATTTTGGTCATTTGCATCCCGATGGCGACAACTCTGGTAGATCGACAGCCTCTGTTGCAAGTGCAGGTTGTCACAGAGGTGTACCACGGCAGCGGAACAAAGGGACGCAACGCAATTCGCTTCGACGGCACGCACTGGTTGGTCGGCGGCCTGATTGAACCCCCACCAGAGATTCTGGATGCGGCGGGCGTCGGCGATCGGGTCGTACTGACAGGCGTCGGCAACCGCTGGGGCGTTTTCTATGACGACATTGAGCTGATTAAGCAGCAGTGAAAGTACGTGCTGGTATCTTGCTTCCGCCTTGGAACTGACCAAGTTATGGTCTGGTGACAGGCCGAATTGGAGGGATCATGCAATTTCTTAAAAAGCTCTTGGGCGGTGGAGACAACTCAGAGGCGAAAGCCTCAAGTGAGACTTACGAGGGCTTTCAGATCACACCCACGCCTATCGCCGAAGGCAATACCTACCGGGTGGCGGCGACCATCGAGAAAGAGGTGGATGGCGAGATGAAGGCGCACAAGCTGGTGCGCGCCGACACGCTGCAAGGGCTGGAAGAGGCGCAGGCCGCCTGCATCCGCAAGGCCAAGCAGGTAATCGACGAGCAGGGCGAGCGGATTTTCCGGTGAGCCCTGACGGCCCCGCCGAGATCACAATTTCGACCCGGGGGCAGGGGCTCTACGAATTTACAAAACAGATCCCTCCGCTGACCGGCTCCGGGCTGCTCACGCTGTTCATCCGCCACACCTCGGCCAGCCTGCTCATTCAGGAAAACGCCGACCCCGAGGTGCAGACCGATCTTGCGAATTTCTTCGCCCGGCTGGTGCCACCGGCGAGTGATCCGTCGATGTCCTATCTGACCCATACCTACGAAGGCCCGGACGACATGCCTGCGCATATCAAGGCTGCACTCCTGCCCACGCATCTTTGCATTCCGGTCACCGACGGGCAAATGGCGCTTGGCACCTGGCAAGGCATCTACCTCTTTGAACATCGCGACCGGCCGCATCAGCGCCGGGTGGCGGTCTCCTTCCTGCCGGCCGCCTGACGGCTGTTTCCGCTACCATATCTGGGGCCGCATTTCCCCCCTACCCAAAACCTAGGCGCTCGCCTATAATTGTGGATAAGTGGGGCGGCGATCCCACAAAGAGGCGGATAGAGGAAGGGGAGACAGCCCATGCGCTGCCCGTTTTGCGGAAACATTGACACACAGGTGAAAGACAGCCGGCCCGCAGAGGACCACGTGTCGATCCGGCGGCGACGGTTCTGCCCGGCCTGTGGCGGGCGGTTCACCACCTACGAGCGGGTGCAGCTGCGCGATCTTGTGGTGATCAAATCCAACGGCAAGCGAGAGGATTTCGACCGCGACAAGCTGGAGCGCTCGATCCGCATTTCGATGCAGAAGCGCCCCATCGATCCCGAGCGGATCGACCAGATGATCTCGGGCATCGTGCGGCGGCTGGAGAGCATGGGCGAGACGGACATTCCCTCTAAGACCATCGGTGAGATCGTGATGGAAGCGCTCGCGCGGATCGATACGGTGGCGTATGTCCGTTTTGCCAGCGTCTACAAGAATTTCCAGGCAGCGGACGATTTCGATAAATTCGTCAGCGAGTTGCGGCCCGACGTCAAAAAAGAAGAGTGAGCGCCGAGGCGCGATACATGGCGTTGGCGCTGTCGCTGGGGCGGCGCGGGCTCGGACGCACGGCGCCAAACCCCGCCGTGGGCTGCGTGATCGTGAAAGAGGGCCGGATCGTGGGCCGCGGCTGGACCCAGCCGGGCGGGCGGCCCCATGCCGAGACGGCGGCCTTGACGCAGGCGGGTCCTGCTGCGCGTGGCGCTGACGTCTATGTCACGCTCGAGCCTTGTGCGCATCAGGGCGAGACGCCGCCTTGCGCGCAGGCGCTGATCGACGCTGGTGTGGCCCGCGTGGTGGCCGCGACGCAGGATCCCGACCCGCGCGTCAGCGGTCAGGGGCTTGAGATGCTGCGTGCCGCCGGCATCGCGGTCGACGTCGGGCTGTTGGAGGACGACGCGTTGCAGGACAACGCTGGGTTCTTTGCGCGGGTCGAGCTGGATCGGCCCTTTGTCACGCTGAAGCTTGCCAGCAGCTTTGACGGGCGCATCGCCACGGCGACGGGCGAAAGCCAATGGATCACCGGGCTGTGGGCGCGAAGATATGTGCACGGTCTGCGAGCCCGTCATGACGCGGTCATGGTGGGCGGCGGAACCGCGCGCAAGGACGATCCGAGCTTGACCGTGCGGGGGCTCGGGACCTCCTGGCAACCGGCGCGCGTCGTGATCAGCCGGCGGCTCGATCTGCCGCTGATGGGCACCTTCGCGCGCACCGCGCGGGAGGTGCCTGTCATCCTGTGTCACGGCCATGATGCCGATGCGACGCTGATGCAGACCTGGGAGGACCTCGGCGCCACGCTGCTGCCGTGCGCGGCGGCGCGCGGGCAACTCGACCCGGCAGATATCCTTCGGCAGTTGGCGGGCCACGGCCTGACCCGCGTGTTCTGTGAAGGTGGCAGCGCGCTGGCCGCGAGCCTGATCGAGGCGGATCTAGTTGACGAGTTGGTCGGCTTTACCGCCGGCGTCGCAATCGGGGCCGAAGGATTGCCCTGCATCGGCGCGCTTGGGCTGGAGCATCTCGATGACGCGGCGCGGTTCGCCTTGGTCCGGAGCACGCCGCTGGGCGGCGATGTGCTGCATGTGTGGCGCAGGGCGCCCTGAGTTAGCGCCGCCAAAGCCCAGTGTGACCGGCCAGCAGACCTTGCAGCTTCGCGAGCAGCCGGTTGGTTGCGGTGCGCCGCTGCACATGGCCGCTGGCAAGCCGGTCGACCACCACTTCGACAGGGCAGGGCAGCCCGGTCTTCGGGTCGATGTAGCGCGGATAGTCGATCAGGGCTGCGTGCACCAATCCCGCCAGCGTCGGGCGGGCCCGGCGGCGCGGCGGCACCTCGCCCAGATCCCGCGTCAGCCCCCAGCCCGCGTAGAAGGGCGCGCCAAGCGTGGTGACCGGCACCTGCCGCAGGAGCGCCTCGAAGCCCAGAAGCGAGGTCATCGTCCACACCGCCTGCACCTGATCGACCAGCGCCAGCGGATCGGCGCGGTCCGCGACATAATCCGCCAGCCCGGTGGCGTCGCAGGCACCGTCGCGCAGCCCCGCCTCGACATCCGGGTGGGGTTTGTAGATGAGCGTGGCGGTGGGATGCGCCGCGCGCGCGGCCTGCAGCAAAGCGAGATTGCTGCGCACCTCGGTCGTCCCGGTTGTGACGGAGGCATCGTCTTCGACCTGACCCACCACGAGAATACGGTGCCCGTCCGGGAGAGCCGCGGGCTCACCGCCGAGGTTGTACTTGGTCAAGCGCTCTTGAACCAGCCGGGTGACGAGCGCCTGCGCCCGTGCCTCCTGATCCGGTCGCAGCTCTGAACGTTGGTCGATCAGAGCCTCCAGGCGGCTCGGGCGCGTCGGGTCGTAGTAGATGCCCAGATCGTCGAGCACCAGCGAGAGCGGCGGTACCAGATCGGCCCCGAGCCCGCGCGAGCGCAGGAAGCCGTCTTCCACGCGCACCGCATCCGATTGCGCGCTCTGAGCTTTCGCCGCCCAGACCATCCAAGGCCGGTCGAGCGCCCGCGCCTTCTCGGGATCGTCTTCAAAGATCACGGGCCGGTGCATCCCGAAGACCTGTTGAAGCGGCTTGCGCTTCCATAGTCGCATGCCCGAGGCGACCCAGCCGCGGTGGTCATCGCGCCAGCTTCGGGCCTGCGCCGCGAGAGTTTCAACGACCTTGCTCGGCTCACAGAGCTGATCCCGATAGGGATCGTACCACTTCGGATAGAGCATCATCGCGGCGGCAAAGAGCTGGGCGCGGGTGAGCTTGCGCTGGCGACGCTGGACAGGGAATTCGTCCTGCGACAGGCCCCAGCCTGCGTAGAACGGCTGTCCGAAGACACGCGGCTTGTGGCCCGCAAAGATCGCCTCGAACCCCAGTTGTGACGAGACGGTATAGACGCCGACGGCCCCCTCGAAGAGCACCCAGGGGCTGACCGGATCGGTGAGCAGCGTGATGCGGGCCGAGAGGTCCTGCGCCTCGAAATACCCGGGCCGGAAACCTGCAACCGACTCCGGGTGCGACTTGATCACGATGGGCGCGCCCGGGTGCTCCTCCTGCGCGACGAAGAGCATTTCCAGAAACCGGTTCCGATCGGCGCCGCAGGCGGTGACCGAAGCATCGCCACGGGTCTGGTCGAGCACCAGCACGTACCCCGGTGGCGGTGCGGGGCGGGCGGGATCGACGGCGCTGAACTTGGTCAGATGCGCCTCTTGGATCCGCGCCATCAGCCCACGCGCAGTATCGAGCAGCGCTGTGTCGTCAAGCGGGTGTGTGGCAAGCAGCGTCTCGAGATCCGAGGCGGTCGCGGGGTCGTAGTGGACACCGCCGTGATCGATCAGCAGGCCAAGCGGCGGTTCCTTCATCCGGCCGGGGTGCAGCGAGCGCAACCAGGCGTCCTCCACCCGCACCAGACCCTTGCCAGCCCTCTGAGCTATAGCCTCGCCGCGATGGGCGGTCGGGCTCATCCCCCAGACGCCCACCAGATCCTCGGGGCCCGGCGCGCCGAGCTTGATCCGATATCCGCTGAGTTCGAGAATGCGCCGGATGCGGGGCTGGGTCAGAAATCCGCCATTGTATACAAAGAGCCGCCGGTCAGCAGTCTGTCCGGCGGCCTCGGGCTCAGGCGGGGCGACCATTCGGAGGGCTAGTTGGCCAGTTGGTCGATGGAGGCCGCGGGGCTGACAAGCGAACCGAAGACGGCCGCGACCGCCTTGTTCCACTGTGCGAGCGGCGCTTCGGTGACATAGATCGTGTCGCCATCACGGACCACGAAATCGCGTGCCATGAACATGCCGTTGGGCTCCGTCAGATCGAGCAGGTAGATCATCCGCTGCGCGCCCACCAGATCGTTGCGCCCAAGCACCTCGGCGGCGACCTCAGCAGGTTCATTGCGGAACACAAAGACGCCCGTCGCGTCAGAGGTCGACGAGACCAGGCCGCCGACCTGCGCGATCGCTTCCAGCGCCGAGAGGTTCTGCGACTGGAAAGGCACCCGCGCCTGGGCCCCGGTGGCGCCCAGAGCGGTGAAGGAGCGTGTGTCCTCCTCCACGAGAATGCGGTCGCCACCGCGCAGTGCGATATCGAGCTCGGGGTGATCGTAGAGATCCTGGAACCAGATGCGACTGCGCTCATGCCCGCGGATCACGGTGATCTGGGCGATCTCGGGTTCGATGGTCACCCCGCCGGCGCGGGCCAGCATGCTCGAGAGGGTGCGCGTGGGCCGCTCGATGGCGTAGACACCCTGGCCCCCCACCGCTCCGATGAGCGATACGGTCGAGCCGTCACCCGCTTCGCGGCGCACCTCGACCTGTGGGTCCGGGGTCTGGTCTTCGAGCCGGGTGGTGATGATCCGGCGGATCGCCTCGGGCGAGTTTCCGGCCGCACGGATGCGCCCTGCGTAGGGGACGAAGATGAACCCGTCGCCGTCAACCTGAACGGTTTCGAGCAGCGTGGCATTGGTGGTCTCAGCCGCCAGCAGCCCGTCATCCACGTTCTCCCAGATCGTGAGCCCCAGGAGGTCGCCGGGCCGGATCGTGTCTGATCCGATGGGTGCGGCATTCTTGAAGCTG
Organism: Roseobacter sinensis; assembly: GCF_025755255.1. GTDB lineage: Bacteria > Pseudomonadota > Alphaproteobacteria > Rhodobacterales > Rhodobacteraceae > Roseobacter > Roseobacter sinensis. The sequence goes on from NZ_JALIEB010000009.1 coordinate 116,614, forward strand.
TCCGAGAAGCCGAGCGCGGGGACGACGGCGATGGCACGGGTGACGCGATCGTTGACCGAGACGACGAAGGCGTCGCCCTGTTTTTCCACGGAGCCCTGGTAGATCTGCCGTTTGTTCGGTCCGACATGAGGTAAACCGCACGACGCAAGGACGGCCAAGGCCGTCACAAGGGCGATGGGGCGTGCCCACCGAAAGCCGGATGGTGTCACTGCGTGGTCTCCTCGACCGTTCGAACTCTGCCTCGTCTCGCCGGTTTGTCCCGGACTATTCGCGGCAGAATAGTGACATCTCGCTTGAAAATCCAGCACTTGGACGTGTGTTGGCTATTTCACCAGCCGCAACTGTTGCGGATCAGCCGCGGTTCTCGGCGGCTCAAGCGCGTAGGGATCGCGCTCGGCCAGTATCAGATCGACGACCGTGCGCAGCAATTGGCGCCGCCCGCGGCTGGCGTAGAAGCTTCCCGGCAGCTGGCTGGTTTGCAGCAGATAGGTCCGAAACTCCTGATAGGCCGTCCGGTTCGGTCGGATCGGGGCACGGAAGAACTCTGACAAGGGCTGGTCCGAGACCAGTTCGGGCTTGTTGTAGACAGCCGCGCCGAAGGCCTTCAGCGGGATGCCGCGCCAGAGCGCCTGTTGTCCGGACGTCGAGTTCACGGTCACCGCACTGCGCGCTTCGTCCAGAATGCCAGCGAGTTTTCCGCCGCGCAGGTAGTGCACCCGGTCCGCGATCCCGGCGGCACGCGCAAAGCGCCGGATGTCGCGCCGCAGGGGTGCGCGGCCATCCTCGAGGGGATGCGCCTTGAACACGAGGTGATGGTGGCCAGGGGCGCCCGAGGCGAATTCCGTGATCACCAGCTCAAGGAATTCCGCCTGAGACTCAAACGGCGCATGGTTCTGAAAGGCGCTGTCGTGCTCGAGCTGCAACAGCGCGAGATGGTAGGGGAACCCGCCCTGCTGGATGCGAAAGGTCGCCAGACGCCGCTCGAGCCCCTGAAACGGCATCAGCACCAGACGGCGCAGGTAGAGCCGAAACTCCTGCGCGACGTTGAGGGCCCGGTGCGGCCGGAAGCGGCGATATCGCTGGTTCAGGAACATGACGAACCCATGGTAGGCGGCGCCGTAGAACACATGCTGACGCATGTCTCCCCAGTGGCAGGGCGGCACGGGCGCCTCACGCGCCGGATCAGCCTGCGCGGCGCGCATTCGGTCGAGCGGCATCTCCATAAGGGGCGAATGACCGTTCGAGCCGCCGCGCTCGTAGCTGACCCAGTAGGGGCGCAGATAGCCTTCTTCGAAGACATGCACCCGGAGGCCGCGGGCCTTGGCGGCGGTGACCGCCTCGGCGTGCATCCACCGCGTATCGCCATAGAGGACCAGATCGGTGATGCCTCTCTCGTCCAGTATTTGGCACAGAAATCCTGACCAGTCCGCCGGGTCCGCGCGAAATGGAACATAGCTCCGGCGCTGCGGCCAAAAGGCGCTGTCACCCATATTGAACCCGATGCGCCAGACCGTAGCACCGGTTTTGGCGAGCTTCTGCCCGAGTTGGAAAAAGAACGGCCCATGCGGCCCTTGCAGGAACAGAAAGACGCGGTCTTGCGGGGGAGGGGCCTCTGTCGCGGCCGGGCGGGTCGTCACGTTCGCGCTTCACTCTTTTCTGTCACCCCGCGCGGCTTATGGCATTTTGCGCACGATCCGGCAAGCGCCGGGGCTTGCGCGCAGGCCGAGCGGCGGCTACCTCCCCCTCAGGCATCACAGGAAAGCGGACCCATGTTCACTGGCATTGTCACCGATATCGGCGAGGTTCTGGCGCTGACGCAGGAGGGCGATCTGCGCGCGCGGATCCGGACGGGTTACGACACGCAGGGTATCGACATGGGCGCTTCCATCGCCTCGGATGGCGTGTGCCTCACTGTCGTCGATCTCGGGCCCGACTGGTACGAGGTGCAGGTCAGCGCTGAGACAGTCGACAAGACCAACCTCGGCGCATGGGCGGTCGGCAAGCGGGTCAACCTCGAACGCGCGCTGCGCGTGGGCGATGAGCTTGGCGGGCACATCGTCTCGGGTCATGTGGACGGCGTGGCCGAGGTGATCTCGGTCACTGACGAAGGTGACAGCACGCGTGTTCTGCTGCGCGCGCCCGCAGATCTGGCGCGGTTCATCGCACCCAAGGGTTCGGTCGCGCTCAACGGTACCTCGCTCACCGTGAACGAGGTTGACGGCGCGGACTTCGGGATCAACTTCATCCCGCACACCAAAAAGGCCACCACCTGGGGCGACGTGGCGGTGGGCGACCGGGTCAATCTGGAGATCGATACGCTCGCCCGTTACGTTGCGCGCCTTGCAGAGATGCACGAGCCCTGAGCGCGGGGCGCATCTGGTCAAGCCATCGCCGCTGCGATAAGAGCCGTCCCAGGTGAAGAGAAAGGCACGCGCGCCATGAGCTTTGAAACCCCCGGGCCCATCGAGACCGATCTGCGCGCCAAGATTGCGCCGGTGGAGGAGATCATCGAAGAGGCCCGGCAGGGGCGAATGTTCATCCTCGTCGACCACGAGGATCGCGAGAATGAGGGTGACCTGGTGATCCCCGCTCAGTTCGCCGATGCCGAAGCGATCAATTTCATGGCGACGCATGGTCGGGGCCTGATCTGCATGCCGCTGACGGCAGAGCGGGTGGAGACATTGGGCCTGCCGATGATGGCGGTGAATAACTCCTCGCGGCACGAGACCGCCTTCACCGTCTCGATCGAAGCACGCGAAGGGGTGACAACCGGCATCTCTGCTGCCGATCGGGCGTTGACCGTCGCCGTGGCCATCAGCGAGCAGGCCGGGGCGGCCGACATTGCGACGCCGGGCCACATCTTCCCACTGCGCGCGCGACGCGGCGGCGTTCTGGTGCGCGCGGGCCATACGGAAGCGGCCGTCGACATCAGTCGCCTTGCTGGGCTGCATCCTTCGGGCGTGATCTGCGAGATCATGAAGCCCGATGGCGAGATGGCACGGCTGCCGGATCTGGTCGCCTTCGCCGCCGAGCACGGGATGAAGATCGGCACGATCAGCGATCTCATCTCCTACCGGCTGCAGCACGACAACCTGCTGCGCTTGCGAGACGAACGCACCGTCACCTCAGCCTACGGCGGCGAGTGGCATATGCGCGTCTTTGCCGATGAGATCACCGGCACGGATCACGTAGTGTTGAGCAAGGGCGATCTCAACGACAACGCACCGATCCTCGTGCGGACCCATGCGCTGAATGCTCTGGAGGATGTGCTGGGCCTCGGCCCCAGCCCGGCGGACGAGCTGCCCCGCGCGATGCAGATCATTGCCGAAGAAGGGCGCGGGGCGGTGCTGCTCTTCCGCGAACCGCACCCGAAGCTGCGCCTCGATGGCGATGAGGATGACGGTCCGCGCACCATCAAGCGCACGGGTGTCGGTGCACAAATCATGTCGAGCCTTGGGTTCCGCGACCTGATCCTGCTGACAGACAGCCCGCAGACCAAATACCTGGGCCTCAAGGCCTACAACCTCTCCATCGTGGGCACGCGCCCGATCACCAAGGAGTAGCCATGGCGGCCAATCAAGAGCATTACGTCCTGCCGCGCCCGGAATTCGACAAGCCGGTGAAAATCCTGATTGTCGTGGCGCCCTACTACAAGGACATCGCCGACAGTCTGGTGGCCGGCGCCAAGGCCGAGATCGAGGCGGCCGGAGCAACTTGGGATCTGATCGAGATGCCCGGCGCGCTTGAAGTGCCCACGGCCATCGGGATCTCCGACCGGGGCAGCAATTTCGACGGCTATGTGGCGCTTGGTTGCGTCATCCGCGGTGAGACGACGCATTACGAAACGGTCTGCAACGACAGCAGCCGCGCGCTGCAGCTGCTGGGCCTGCAGGGGCTTTGTATCGGCAACGGCATCCTGACGGTGGAGACCCGCGCGCAGGCGGAGGCGCGGGCGGATGTAGAAGGCCAAAACAAGGGGGGCGGCGCAGCGGCAGCGGCCTTGCATCTGGTGGCGATGGCCCGTAAGTGGGCCAACCAATCCAAAGGCATCGGCTTCAAGCCCGCAGGGCAGGATACGCTGATCGCCGGTTCAAGTGACGGATCCAAGACCGCATGACATCGCTGCATGGCAACCTCTCGGGTAATCAGCGCCGGAAGATGAAATCCGCCGCACGGCTTTATGCCGTGCAGGCGCTCTTCCAGATGGAGCATTCCGGGCAAACGGTGGAGTCCGTGCGGGCGGAGTTTCTCGATCACCGGTTCGGCGCAGTCTATGATGGCGAGGAGATGCTCGATGGCGATATGGAGCTCTTTGGCGAGGTGCTGGACCGGGCGGTGAACTATCAGGCGCCGATCGATCAGATGACGGACCGGGCGCTGGTTGCGAAATGGCCCATCGCACGCATCGATCCGACGCTGCGGGCGCTGTTCCGCGCGGCCGGCGCCGAAATGCAAGCCAAAGAGACGCCTCCCAAAGTTGTGATTACCGAGTATGTCGACGTCGCGCGCGCCTTTTTCCCCGAGGGAAAGGAGCCGAAGTTCGTGAATGCGGTGCTCGACCACATGGCCCGCGAGGCGCAACCCGAGGCCTTTTGAAACGCGCCCGATCTGCGCTATCTTTTGATCAAAGGAGACCGACATGCCGCGAGTCGTCAGACTGTACATGAAGAGCGCTTTCACCGGCTTTTTCGCAGCCGGGGCCTTCGTGGCCCTTGTTTTATGGCTCAACGTCGCGAATCTCGGACATCTGGTGGCAACCTCGGATGTCGCGGTGATGGCGGTCGCGGTGTTCTGGGTGCTGAACGGAATCGTCTTCTCCGGCGTTCAGTTCGCCTGGGCGATCACCGCCATGGCCGCGCGCGACGATCGCAATGACGACAGTGGCGGTGGTCCGCGGCAAGCGGTGCCCGTTCTGGTTGCGTCACCAGCCCCCAAACCGCGCCGTTAGCGCTAATATTCAGCAAAACCCTCTGGACATTTCGGCCTCAGATGCCATCTTTGGTACAAAGGAGACCGGCAATGTTTGAGTACATTCTTCGTTTGATCCGCAGTGTCTTTAGCCAGCCCCAGCAGGAAGAATTGCTGGTACCGGTCCGTGTCGAAGAGAAACGCACGCTTCACAAGCGTCGCTGAGCCGACCGAAAAAGCTGATATCGCTGAGGGAAGCGGGTTCGGGTGACGGGCCCGCTGCAACCGTTTGGTATTTATTCCCGAGGACCTGTATATACAGGTGGGCGCCAGGTAACTTGGCCAGGGCCAGGACAGAGCCAGCTCCCTCGGATTTGCTTAAGGCCACTGGAACGTAACCAGTCACGCGAAGAGCAGCACCCGTCATCAAAGCACTTAATCGCCTGTGGTCCCAGCGACAAGTGCGCATGGGCGATGCGGCAAAATATTCTTGAACGATGTTCCCGATCTGTTCATAGTTTGGCCATGACTGTGCCCGATCTTTCATCTGTCCAGCCCGGCCAACTGCTGGCGCGCGGCGCGGGGCGCCTGCTGTCGAGCTATGGGTTTGTCAGTGTGGAAGAGCTCATCCCCGCGCGCGGGCTGCGCGTGGACGTCATGGGGCTCGGCCCGAAAGGCGAGATTTGGGTGATCGAATGCAAATCGAGCCGGGCGGACTTTTGCTCCGACCACAAGTGGGAAGGCTACCTTGAGTGGTGCGATCGCTTCTTCTGGGCGGTGGACGAATATTTTCCGACGGAACTGTTGCCCGATCACACGGGGCTGATCATCGCCGATGCCTACGGTGGCGAGGTCGTTCGCATGGGTCCCGAGACCAAGCTCGCGGCGGCGCGGCGCAAGGTGCTGATTCAGAAGGTAGCGACGACAGCCGCACGGCGGCTGCAGGGGCTGCGCGATCCGGAGATGGCGCTGGAGTGGGGCTAGCGGCGCTTGCGGCCCATATTGCGGGCGCGGTTGGCTGCGGCGGTGATTTCCTCGGCGATCTCGTCCGCATCGTCCGGCGAGAAATCCATAGGAATTTCAACGCCTTCTGATTCGACATAAATGCGAACCATGCCCTTGTCCGTCGGCCCGATCTGGAGGTTTGCCTCGATCTCGCGCTCGGTATCGATGCCCATCCGTAGTCTCCTGTCTGATCCGATCAATCGCTAGCCTGCACGGGCTTGAAAGGCAAGCGGGCATGCGGTTTGCTAGGTTTATGGACAGGGTGCGCATTCGACCTTTCACACCGCACGACCGCGATTGGCTGGTCGCCCAGCACGGCACGCTCTATGCGCAAGCTGAGGGCTTTGATGCGAGCTTCGGTGCGTTGGTGGCAGAGATTCTGGACCAGTTCATCGTACATCACGACAGTGTGGCCGAGCGCGGCTGGATCGCCGAGGACGCGGGCCGCCGACTGGGTTCGATCTTCTGTGTCAGACTGTCAGAGACGACGGCCAAACTGCGTCTCTTCCTGCTGGTGCCCGAGGCGCGGGGCAAGGGCCTCGGCAAGCGCCTTTTGCGCACCTGCATGGGCTTTGCGAAGGCGCAAGGCTACCGCGACATGCAACTCTGGACTCACGAAAGCCATGCGGCGGCCTGCGCGCTCTATCGCGCCGAAGGCTGGGACTTGCTGAGCGCAAAGCCCGTGCATTCCTTCGGTCAGGACCTTGTGGAACAGAGCTGGGCCTATCGTTTCTAAGCCTCTTGCATTCCGCAAACCGGGCGGATACATCCAGATTTGTGCCGCCTTAGCTCAGTTGGTTAGAGCGCCTGATTGTGGATCAGGAGGTCCCTGGTTCGAGCCCAGGAGGTGGTACCATCCTCCGTGCAGATCGCCCTCAGAGCACAATGCCGAGCAGAACCGGCAGGGTGATCACCGACAGCAGTGTCGAAACCACCACGAGACCGGCGACCGCCTCGGCATCTGCGCCGTATTTTTCGGCGATCAGATAGCTGGTGACTGCCGCCGGTGCCGCCAATTGCAACACCAGGATGCCGAAGGCCACATGCGGCAGCTCGAACCAGAGCCCCAAGCTCCAGCCGATGCTGACGCAGAGGGTGATCTTGACCAGTGCAATCCACAGCGAGCGGCCGAAGTTCTGCGGGCTCAGCCGCGCGACGGCGACGCCAAGGGTGATCAGCATGAGCGGAATGGCCATCTGGCCGAGCAGCGAGAGCGTGTTGGTGACGAGGGGAGGCGTTTGCCACCCCTGCCAGAGAAAGAGGGCGCCGAGAAGCGTGGCCGCGACCATCGGTTCCTTGAACATCGTAAGCGGCGAGTTCGTCCGCGCGACGGTCCAGACGCCGAAGGTGAAGGCGAAGATCGACGAGACGGCGAAGACCACCACCGCATAGCCGAACCCTTCGTCTCCATAAGCAAAGAACGCCAGCGGCAAGCCGATGTTACCGGTGTTGCCCATCATGATCGGCGCGAGATAGGTGCGGACTTCGAGGCCGGTAAGACGCACAAAGCACCAAGCCCCGAAGGCGGCACAGGCATATCCTGCCATCGCAGCGAGGCTGATCTGCGAGAGCGATTGCGCGGGAATTTTCGTTTGCATCAGCGCCACGAAGATGAGCGCGGGGACCGCGAGCGTCATCGACAGCCGCGTGACGAACTGGACGCGATACTCAAAGCCCAGGCGGACCCACAGAAACCCGATACCGGCCAGCAGGAACACAGGCGCCGTGATTTCGATGACTTTCAGGGCAAGATCCAAAGCGCGTCCTCAGGTTGAAGTATGTCGCGTAATGCTTTGCTTTTGTGAGAAAGATTATCTCTCGACCGCGATGGTCTGCCGCAGCTGCCCGGTCACGCGATCGAAGATCAGGATCTCGTCGGCATCGGTTGTCACCGCGTACCACTCCGGCCCTTGCGTGAAGCTCACGGCCCTTGCGCCATCGGGCAGCGCGATTGTTTCGGGCAAATCGGGGGCCGGCCCGTTGAAACGCATGACAATCAGCGCGATGATCAGTAAGACACCGCCGATCATCGTGGCGGTGAGCACCGTGACCAGCCGGCGCAGAAACCGCAGGTTGGCGGGCTCGGGTCGCGCTGCGTCCGCATCTGTTTCTGGGTTGTCCATGCCGTCTCGCCAAATCCGCTTCACCATCGACGCCTCGCCGCCGTCGCGCCTTGATAAGGCGCTTGCCCGCGATGTGCCAGAGGAGGCGTCGCTCTCGCGTACGCGCCTCGCCCGGCTGATCTCGGAGGGCGTTGTGCAGGTCAATGGCCAGCCGCAAACCGACCCGAAGGCGCGCGTCGACGCCGGGGCCGAAATCACCATTGACGTGGAGGAGGCGCGGGAGAGCCATATCCTGCCCGAAGACATAGCCCTCGATGTTGTGCATGAGGATGCGGATCTCATCGTGGTCAACAAGCCCGCGGGCCTCGTGGTGCATCCTGCGCCGGGGACGCCGTCGGGCACGCTTGTCAACGCGCTGCTGGCGCATTGTGGCGATGACCTCTCTGGTGTTGGCGGTCTGAAACGCCCGGGCATCGTGCACCGGATCGACAAGGACACGTCTGGTCTGCTGGTGGTTGCGAAATCCGACGCGGCGCATCATGGGCTGGCCGCCCAATTCGAGGCGCATCGGGTCGAGCGCTACTACAACGCGGTCGTCTATGGTGTGCCGGACGGGAACGACCCGCGGCTGCGCGGCGTCAAGGGCGTGAGTTTCGAGCCCGGCCACATCCTGAAGATCACAACGCAACTCGCGCGCCACAAGACGGATCGCCAGCGCCAGGCGGTGCTGTTCGAGGGCGGGCGGCATGCGGTGACACGGGCGCGGACTGTCGAACGCTTTGGACGGCCACCTGTCCTTGCACTGCTGGAATGCTGGCTCGAGACGGGACGCACCCATCAGATTCGCGTGCATCTTGCCCATGCGGGCCATGGGCTTGTTGGCGATCCAACTTATGGTGGCAAGCGTAAATTGCCCGCAAAGTCTCTCGACGCGGCGGCCGCTCAGGCGGTGGCCGCATTCCCGCGCCAGGCCTTGCATGCTGCCGTGTTGGGCTTTGAACACCCCGTCACTGGCGCCAATCTGCGGTTCGAGGCACCCTTGCCACAGGATCTGTCCGAACTGCTCGGGAGTGTTCGCGCCTGACCGACACATTCCACAAACCTGCGTGAGCGCACCGTCATGTGAAGTGTTAACGCTGGCGCTTCGTGTCAGTCTTTCGTTAACGCGGCGGCGATACACTTGGCATTAACAATTTCGCAGCAGCTGACTTGAACTGATCGGTTCAGACACCATATTTCATGTTAAGCCCTTAAACATTGGGAGGCTCTTGATGGCAAATTACGCAAATCTTCCGGCACCGACGCCAGAGGGCGGGTTGAACCGCTATATGCAGGAGATCCGCAAATTTCCGCTTCTGGAACCGGAAGAGGAGTACATGCTGGCCAAGCGTTGGGTCGAAGAACAGGATACCGAGGCCGCCCACAAGATGGTGACCTCACACCTGCGTCTCGCGGCCAAGATCGCCATGGGGTATCGCGGGTATGGCCTGCCGCAAGCCGAGGTCATTTCCGAGGCCAACGTGGGCCTCATGCAGGCGGTCAAGCGCTTTGACCCTGAAAAGGGGTTTCGTTTGGCCACCTACGCCATGTGGTGGATTCGTGCGTCGATTCAGGAGTATATCCTGCGCAGCTGGAGCTTGGTCAAGCTTGGCACAACCTCTGGCCAGAAGAAGCTGTTCTTCAACCTGCGCAAGGCCAAGAGCCGGATCGGCGCATTGGAAGAGGGCGACCTGCACCCCGACAACGTCAAGAAGATCGCCACCGATCTGGGCGTGACCGAGGAAGAGGTCATTTCCATGAATCGCCGGATGTCGGGTGGGGACGCGTCGCTTAACGCGACGGTGGGCTCGGAAGCCGAAGGCGCGATGCAGTGGCAGGATTGGCTCGAAGATGAGGATGCCGACCAGGCGGGCGACTATGAAGAGCGCAACGAGCTCGAAGCGCGCCGCGAGTTGCTGACTGAGGCCATGAGTGTCCTGAACGAGCGCGAGAAGGATATCCTGACGCAGCGCCGCCTGTCCGACCAGACCGTCACGCTGGAGGATCTCAGCGCTGAATACGATGTCAGCCGCGAGCGGATCCGCCAGATCGAAGTCCGCGCCTTCGAGAAACTGCAGAAGAAGATGCGCGATCTGGCCCGTGAGAAGGGTATGCTGACCAGCGCCTGATCACATCGCGCCGCACCGTTCCGGCCTTGCCCGGTGCGGCGATGCCCGACACCCCAGCCCGGCCAATCGAGCCCGAACCGATGCCGCCGGGAGGTGGCCTCAGGCCCAGCCGCAATGGGCCTGATACAACCTTTCTGGCTTGACCGCCCCAGATGAGGTATCATCGCACTTGCTGCCGTCGGATGGCATCGAGACGGAGGCGGTCGCGGTATTGATATTATATTTACCGCGGTTTGCTGACCTATGGCAGTGTCGCGGGTGCCGACCCCCGTTTTTTTAGTTGAAGTATTATATATAATTTATTGATTCAGGAGATTAAAATGAGATATGGCCCATATTTTGCGATATTCATCGTGGCGGCCGTTGCGGCCTACGCCGCGGCCATCGGCTTCGGCAGCATATCGTTCGAGGAGGGTCTCGCAGAACGGGTCGTGACCCATTTGCTGGCACTGACGTTCTTTGCCCTGCTGATCGAGCGCGCCGTCGAAGTCATCGTCAACAACAAGTTCATAAAGCGGGAACTGAGCGTCGACGCCGAGGTCGTCAAGCTCCGGCGCAAGTGTGCAATTCTGCAGTCCGCTCTGGATATGGAACTGCAACAGCCCGTCCCGGCGATGACCGACCAGGCCGCCCTCGCTGCGGCCAATGCGGCCAAGAACGACACCATCGAACGGCTGCGCGAGCAGATCACGGCCGCAAAGAAAGACAAGATCGCCGCGGATCAGCAGGCTATGCCGCTGCGCGAAGAGCTCGGGACCGAAAAGGCGGCCTTTGCGGCGAGCACCGCCACGGTGCTGGGTGGGCTCGTTGCGCTGACCGGGACGACAGTTCTGGCCGAGTTCGTGGATGTCACCACGATCTCGGCGGCGAACAAGTTCCTGGGCCTCTTCGATCAGCTGCAACTCTTCGTGGCTGTGGACGTGTTGTTCACCGCACTCATCCTTGCAGGGGGATCCGATGGCATTCATCAGATCGTCAAGGGCGTGCTGTCGGCGAAAGACGATATGGCGCTGACCTGACGTCCAGGCGGGATCAGCCCTCCATCGCCTCCAGCTCGTCGATGAACCCCGAGATCATGCTCAGCCCCTTGTCCCAGAAGGCAGGGTCGGAGGCATTGAGGCCGAAGGGCGCCAGAAGCTCCTTGTGGTGCTTCGACCCTCCGGCTTTCAGCATCTCGAAGTACTTGTCCTCGAAGCCCGCATCTCCTTCCGCGTAGACCGCATAGAGCGCGTTCACCAGCCCGTCACCGAAGGCATAAGCGTAGACGTAGAAGGGCGAATGCACGAAGTGTGGGATGTAGGCCCAGAAGGTCTCGTAGCCCTCCATGAACTCGAACGCGGGCCCAAGGCTTTCGGCCTGCACCGACATCCAGAGCGCGTTGATGTCGTCGGGCGTCAGCTCACCGCCGCGCCGCGCGGCGTGTAGCTTGCATTCGAAATCATAAAACGCGATCTGACGCACCACCGTGTTGATCATGTCTTCGACCTTGCCGGCGAGCAGCACCTTGCGTTGCGTGTCATCCGCCGCCCCGTCGAGCATCTTGCGGAAGGTCAGCATCTCGCCGAACACACTTGCGGTCTCAGCCAGCGTCAAGGGGGTGGACGATAGCATCTCGCCCTGTTCGGCAGCGAGCACCTGATGCACGCCATGACCCAGCTCATGGGCCAATGTCATCACATCGCGCGGTTTGCCCAGGTAGTTCAGCATCACGTAAGGATGCACATTGGTCACCGTCGGATGCGCAAAGGCGCCCGGTGCCTTGCCCGGCTTCACCTCGGCGTCGATCCAGCCTTTGCGGAAGAAGGGCTCCGCAATCTCGGACATCCGCGGATCGAAGGCGGAATAGGCGTCCATCACCGTCTTCTCGGCTTCGGCCCAATTCACGATGCGCGTGTCCTCCATCGGCAGCGGTGCGTTGCGGTCCCAGACCTGCATCTTGTCGAGGCCCAGCCACTTGCGCTTGAGGTCATAGTAGCGGTGGCTGAGCTTGGGGTAGGCCCCGACCACGGCATTGCGCAGGGCCTCGACCACTTCGGGCTCCACCTGGTTGCTGAGGTGACGGCCCAGCTGCGCCGTCTCCATGCCGCGCCAGCGGTCGATGATCTCTTTTTCCTTCGCTTGCGTGTTGTGTACGCGCGCGAAGATCTTGATGTTCTCGGCAAAGACCGAGGCCAGCTCGCGTGCCGCGGCTTCCCGCTTGGCGCGGTCCTGCTCGGTCAACAGGTTCAGCGTGCCTTCGATGTTCAGGGTCTCGCCGTCCACCTCGAATTCCAGCCCCGCGATGGTCTCATCAAAGAGCCGCTCCCAGGCGTCGCCGACCACGCCCAGATCGTGCAGGAACTTCTCCAGCTCATCGCTGAGCTGATAGGGCTTCATCGCGCGGATGCGATCGAAGACGGGCTTGTAGCGCGCCAGATCCGCGTTCTGCGCGTAGAGCGTATCGAGGTGGTCGTCGGCCAGCCGGTTGATCTCGAGCGTGAAGAACACCAGCGGCGTCGTGAAATTGGTGATCTTCTCCTGCAGATCGGCCATGAACTTGGCCCGGCCCGCGTCTGTCGTCAGCTGGTAGTAGCGCAGGCCTGCGAAGGACATGATGCGCCCGGCGATCTGGTTGATCTTCTCGTTCCGCAGCACGCAGTCGAGGAAACCCGCCGCGTCGAGCTCCGCCAGCTTGCCTTCATAGTCTGCGGCAAAGCTCGCGCAAGCCTGCTCCAGCCAGTCCAGATCGCGCTTGAGCTCGGTCGCATCTTCGCTGGTGTAGAGATCGCTCAGGTCCCATTCGGGCAGGTCGCCGAGCGGGCCGGACCCTCCGTTGGCATTGGCATCGTAAAGCGGGCGGTTGAACATGGTGGTCTCCTGATCCGTCTGGGACGCGGTGGCCGCATCGATATGCGTGACCTAGCGCTGTTCGGTCGAGGTAAAACCCTCGCGCGGGCTTCGCAACCGCAGAAGCGCACATAATTCGCGGGGAGCTTTCCGATTGTTCTAGACTCCCGGATGTCGCGCGGATCGAATAAAACCGTGGCATTGGGAGTTTGAGATGGAGGGGAAGTGACATGCAAAATCAATTGGCCGTTGGCGTGGGAGGCGGGCTGCTCTTTGGCGTTTTGCTCGCCGTGGCGATCAGCGGGACATTGGCGGACGGCAAGATAGAACGCGCCATGGGTGAGGCGGATGAGGCCTCGGAGGCAGCTATGAGCGCTGCGACAGAGGCGCTCGAGGCCCGGATCACGGAGCTTGAGGCGCGCTTGAGCGAAAGTGCTGCGGCGGCCGCTGCGGAAGTGGACGACAAACTGGCGGCGCTGCAAGCGGATGTGGCTGGCCAATTGGCCGCGGTCTCCGAGGCCGCGGAGGCACAGGCGAGCGATCTGGCGGCCCTGGCCGAGCAAATGGCTGAGGCGCCCGGGGCCAGCGCTGATCCGGCGAACGCGGCCGCCAACCTCGACATGCCGACGGCCGATGCGCGCGCTGTGGGCGAGACGGCGATCTTTGCCGATGGCGCGGTGCGCGTGTTTGTCTCCGCGCTCGATCAAGACGGTCAGAGCGCGCGCCTGAGTGTGAACGGCACTGCCCATAGCCTGGCGGTGGGTGCCTCTGCGCCCGTCACTGTTGACGAGGCGGAGTGCGCTGTGGCGCTGGCCGGTGTGACGGATGCGGGTGCCGTTATTGGCTTTGACTGCGGCACCGAGACCCCGCAAGCAGCGGCGGCAGATGTTCCGCCCGCGCCGGAAGACGGTCACACTCCGGGCACAACCGTGTCGCTGGCAGACGGGGCGTTGCGCGTGTTCGTCTCGGCATTGGCCGCAGATGGGTCGTCCGCGCGCCTCGCCGTGAACGGCATCGAGACGGTCACGGTCGCGTCCGGGTCTTCGATCGAGGTCACAGCCGGCGATCAGACTTGCACTCTCACGGTCACCGGGGTTGGCGCGGGCATGGTCGGCCTGGAGGGCAACTGCTCCTAGTTTGCAGCAAGGGCATCAGGCGGCGGTCTGACGCCCGCGGCGTCACTCTTTGCCGGACGCTCCGAAGCCAAACAGCGCGGCCGGGTTCTCCACGAGAATTCGGGCCCGTGTCCGGTCATCGGGCACGACGCGATCGAACGCATCGAGCAGGTCAGCCGCCTGCGGCATCTCCGCATCGGCCAGCATCAGATGCGGCCAGTCCGAGCCCCAGAGACAGCGCTCCGGATTGGCCGCGATCAGCGCCGCGACGAGCGGATCGGCCTGGGTGTAAGGGGCGGGGCACATCCGGTAGAGCGCGGAGAGTTTGACCCACGCCTTACCCTCGGCCAGCAGAGCGCAGAGCGCCTGAAACCCGGCGCTCTGCGTGGTCAGCGCATCCTTCGGCCAGCCGATATGGTCGAAGACCACGTCGGTGGGCAGGCCGCGCACATCCTCGGCAAGATCGGTCATATGCTGATCCGCGTGGCAGAGCATCTGAATGTGCAATCCGCGCTCGGCCAGCAGGGGCGCCATGGCCTTTGCGCCGTCCCAGCTTAGCACCCCGCCGTGCACGTAGTTGAGCCGCACCGCCGCCATGTTCCACTCCACGAACTGGTCCATCTCGGCCTCGGAGGCGCCATCTGCCAGCAACCCCACACCGCGGAAGCCCGCACCCATACGGCGCACAGCCTCGACTGTCACGCTGTTGTCGGTGCCGTAGAGGATCGAATGCACGATCACCCCGCGCGACACCCCAAGCGTGTCGCATTGCGTGCGGAACATCTTGAGCCAGCCATCGAGGTCGGGGCCGGGCGCGGGGTTCTCGACCCGACCGTCCCAAAGCGGGAATTCGCCGCGCCCCGCCATCAGATGCACATGCGCGTCACACGCGCCCTCTGGCGCGCGACGGAGCGGTGCCTGCGGGGTGGGCGGCATCAACGCGTCGGGCTTATCCATAGATCCGCAGCATGTCGTTCAAATCCTCCAGCGTATTCGCCTCTTGCAGCGGTTTGTCCTGCCGCCAGCGCGACATACGCGGAAACCGCAGGGCGACGCCAGACTTGTGGCGCGGGCTGGCTTGAATGCCCTCAAATGCGATCTCGAACACGTGGTGCGGCGTGACCTGCCGCACCGGTCCAAAGCGCTGCAGCGTGTTCTTGCGCACCCATTTGGTGATCTCGCGGAACTCGGAATCCGTCAGGCCGGAGTAGGCCTTGGTGAAGGGCACCAGATCGTTGCCGTTCCAGACCGCAAATGTGAAATCGGTGAAGAGGTTTGCGCGCCGCCCGTGCCCCGCCTGGGCATAGATCATCACCGCGTCGATGGTCAGCGGGTCGAGCTTCCACTTCCACCAGTCGCCTTTCTTGCGCCCGACCAGATAGGGGCTGTCGGCGCGTTTCAGCATCAGCCCTTCGGCGTTCTCGTCCCGCGCTACGGAGCGGATCTCGCCCAGATCCTCCCAGTCGTCGAAATCAAGCTGAGGGGATAGGCGCACAGGCGCCTCGGGTGGCAGGTCGGCGCAGGCCTCTTCGAGCAGTGCGCGGCGTTCGGCAAACGGCGTATCGCGAAGGTCCTCGCCTTGCCATTCGAGCAGGTCATAGGCGTGCAGGACGACAGGCGCCTCGGTGAGCAGCTTTTTCGGCACCGTCTTGCGCCCGATCCGGCGTTGCAGCGCATTGAAACTAGCGGGGCTTTCGGTCCGGGGGTGCCAGACCAGAAGCTCCCCGTCCAGAACAGTGCCCGGCGGCAGAAAGTCCACTGCGCGCGCCAGTTCCGGGAAGCGGTCGGTCATCAGCTCCTCGCCCCGCGACCAGACGAAATGCTGCCCGTCGCGCAGGATCAACTGCCCCCGGATGCCGTCCCACTTCCACTCCGCGCGCCAGTCGTCAGGCGCGCCCAGAGCCTCCGGCCCGTCCTCCAGCGCGTAGGCCAGATAGAACGGATACGGCCGTGAGGCATCGGCGGAGGCATCCTCGGCCTCGATCAGCGCCTCCCATGTGGTGTCATCCGGGTGCCAGTTGCCCATGAGCCGATGCGCCAGTTCTGCCTCGGGTTTGCCGGTGGATTTGGCGAGCGCGCGAGTCATCAGCTTCTGGCTCACACCCATGCGGAACCCGCCGGTGATCAGCTTGTTGAAGACGAAGCGCTCGGTGCCGCCAAGCTGCGCCCAGGCGTCGAGGATGGCCGCCTTGCGGGCGTCTTCTTCCACGTCACCCAGGCTGCGGACAAAGAGAATCCAGTCCGACAGGCTTCGGTCCGACGTGGTCTCCACCGGCGGTAGCACCAGCGCGATGGTTTCGGCCAGATCGCCGACGATGGGGTAGCTTTCCTCGAAGAGCCAGAGCGGAATGCCGGCCTGCTCGGCTGCCCATTCGCGCAGCTTCGTCGTCGTTACCGCCCGCTTGGGCCGCCGCCCGGAGAAGAGCGCGATGGTCCACATCCGGTCCGTATCCGGCGCCGCGCCGAAGTAATCAGCGAGGGCTGCCACCTTCACGGTGGTCTTCGTGCTCTGGTCAATGGCGTTGAAGAGGGCGGCGAAGCGTTTCACGCGGCGGGCTCCGCATCCAGCGTTTCCCCTTCGAACTCCGTCGGCACCACCTCTGCAGACCAGCCGTTTTCCGTCAGGTAGCGCGCGAAGATATCCGTGTAGCCATGGGTGACATAGATATGCTCCGCGCCCGTCTCCTTGATGGTGCTCAAGAGCCCGTTCCAGTCCGCATGATCGGAAATGACGAAGCCGCGGTCCCCCGCACGCCTGCGCCGCACACCGCGCAGCTGCATCCAGCCGCTGGCAAAGGCGGTCTCCTGCGCGCCGAATTTCTTGGCCCAGGCACTGCCCAGAGCTGACGGAGGCGCCAGCACAAGCGCGCCTTTGTGCGCCTTTGGATCGATCTCAGCAGTTGCAGCGATGGTGTCAGGCAGCGTGAGGCCTTGCCCGCGCAACACCGCGTTGGTGTTCTCCACCGCTGCATGTGTCAGGATCGGCCCGATCTCGGGGTCGAGCAACGTGAGTAGCCGCTGCGCCTTGCCAAGCGCATAGGCCCCCAGGAAGGCCGTCTTCCCGGCGGCGGCACAGCGCGCCCACCAGGCGTTGATCTCGTCCGCGACCCTCGCCTGTGGCTGCCAGCGGAAGACCGGTAGACCAAAGGTCGATTCGGTGATGAAGTGGTGGCAGCGCTGTGGCTCAAAGGCCTCCGACAGCCCATCCGCCTCGACCTTGTAGTCGCCCGAGGCCACCCAGACCTCTCCGCCGACCTCGACCCTGATCTGCGCCGATCCAGGCACGTGTCCGGCGGGGTGGAAGGACACCGTGGCGTCGCCGATCTGCAAAGGCGCGCCAAAACCGATGCCCTCGGCGGTAATCTCCCCCAGACGGTGGCGCATCACGGGCAGTGCCGCATGGGTGGCAAGGTAGTGCTGATGCCCATGCCGCGCGTGATCCGCGTGGCCGTGGGTGATCAGCGCGCGCTCTACGGGGCGCCAGGGGTCGATGTAGAAATCGCCCGCGGCGCAGTAGATACCGCGGTCGGTGAAGGTCAGGGCGGGGCTCATGGCTCCCAAACTAGAGGCTCCAGCCGATTTGCCCAGACGTCAGCCGTGGCCGCCGCTGAGAAAGAGAGCAGCGATCTGATCGAAAAGCGGCCCCGCGACGGCTTCGCTCTCCATCAGCACCTCGTGTTCGCCGTCCTCCACCAATTCCAGGGAGCTGCGTTTCCACGCGGCCATGCGGGCCTGAATGGCAGACACCTCGACGATGCGTTCGTTCGTGCCGACGAAGGTCAGGCAGGGCAGGTTGGGCGAGGGGCGGCCCGCGAGGTGCCGCGTTTCCCGCAAGGCTTCCCGCAGCCAGACAAAGCTCGGGCCTCCCAGCGCCAGCTCGGGATGGGCCTCGAGCTGCCGGCGCATTTGCTCGAACTGTGTCTGATCCCGGGTGAGCAGATTGCCTTCGAATCCATCGGTCAGCACGTGGTGCTCGATCGTCGTGCCGGGCGGCAGGCGGTCGCCACGCCCCACATGCGGCATCACATGGCTGAGCAGCCAGGCGACCGGGCGCAGGTGAGGTGCAAGCTTGATGCCCCACATCGGCCCGGTGAAAGCCGTGGCCTGCACCGACAGCCCCTCCATTGCCGCCCGCAAACCGATGGCACCGCCCATCGAATGGGCAAGCAGAAAGAACGGCCGCGGCATCTCGAGCGTCCGGGCCGCGCGCACCAGCGCGTTCACGTCCTTCTGGTAGTCCGGGAAGTGCTCCACATGGCCGATCAGCGGGTTGTCGAGCAGCCGGTCCGCGAGCCCCTGGCCGCGCCAGTCGATGGCCATGCTGGCAAAGCCACGCCTGGTCAGCTGCGCGGCGCAGACATCGTATTTCTCGATGAACTCCGTGCGGCCGGGAAAGATCAGAACCGTGCCCTTGGCCTCGGGTCGTTCCCACACGCCGAGGCGCACGCGATGCCCATCCGAGGTCTGCGCCCAGTGCGCGGCACCGCCCGGTTCTCCGAAGGCGATGTCGCTCAGAAAGGGCGCAGAAGTCGGGCTCATCAGGCCAGCGCAGAGGCCAGCTGCATTGCCATGCCCATATCGCCGTCGACGCTCAGCTTGCCGGTCATGAAGGCGCTCGTGGGGTTGGTGTCGCCGTCGAGGATCGATTTGAACGTCTCCGCGTCCGCCGAGAGCGTCACATCCGCGGCCTCATCGCCCGCGCGGGCACCGCTGCTGTCCATCATCACGCAGCCTTCACCCGCGATGTCGAATTTTGCAGTGCCACCGAAGTCGGCTCCGGCCAGTTTTTCGTTCAATGCGGCCACGGCCTCGTTCACAATATCGCTCATCTTCAAGCCTTTTGGGTTGCGGGCAGTCGCGGGGTCTGGAATTGCCGGGACGGCCTGTTACATTCAAGAGTGTTATGGCGATGAAACTCTATTTCCTCAAATATGTCGTTACGGCATTTGTTGCAGCGCTTGTTTTCACAGGACCTGTGTCTGCACAGCACGCCGAAGAGGCGCTGCTCGAGCAGTTGCGCGAGGCGCCGGAGACCGAGGCGGCCCGGCTGGACCGCGCGCTGTCGCTGATCTGGGACAACTCCGGCTCGCCGGCCATGAACCTGCTGCTGAAGCGTGGCCGGGACGCGCTGAAAGAGGAAGAGACCGAGAAGGCCATCGATCATCTGACGGCGCTGACGGACCACGCGCCTGAGTTTGCCGAAGGCTGGCACGCGCGCGCCACGGCCTACTATCAGGCGGGGCTCTATGGCCCTGCACTCGACGATCTGGAGCGCGCGCTGGCGCTCAACCCCAATAACTACAACGCAATCTTCGGCCTTGGCGTGATGCTGCGGGAGTTCGGCGACCTGGAGCGGGCCGCAGAGGCTTTCGACCGGGTTCTGGCCTTGAACCCGCATCACGAGAACGCGAAAACTGCCATGGAGCAGCTCGAGCGCAACGGTATCGGCCGCACGCTCTGAACACCGGACACGAAGGACAGCGCCGTGACAGGTGACAAGCGGGTGGTGGCCGTTCTGGGCCCCACCAACACAGGCAAGACCACCTATGCGATCGAGCGGATGCTGGGCCATCGGACCGGGGTAATGGGCCTGCCGCTGCGGCTGCTCGCGCGGGAAGTCTATGACCGCGTCGTGGCTGCGCGCGGGCCTTCGGTGGTGGCGCTCGTCACCGGTGAGGAGCGGATCGTGCCGCCACGCACGCAGTACTGGGTCTGCACGGTGGAGGCGATGCCCGAGGGCATGGGCTGTGATTTTCTTGCGGTGGATGAAATCCAGCTCTGCGCGGACCCTGAGCGCGGGCATGTCTTCACCGACCGTCTGCTGCGGGCGCGCGGGCTGCACGAGACGCTCTTTCTCGGCTCGGACACCATGCGTGGGCCGATCCGGGAGCTCGTGCCGCAGGCACAGTTCATCCAGCGCGAGCGCATGTCCGAGCTGACCTACGTTGGTGCGAAAAAGATAAGCCGGATGAGGCCGCGCAGCGCTATCGTGGGCTTTTCGGTTGAAAATGTATATGCGATCGCCGAGCTCATCCGCCGCCAGAAAGGTGGCGCCGCGGTGGTCATGGGGGCATTGAGCCCGCGCACGCGCAACGCGCAGGTCGACATATACCAGACCGGCGATGTGGACTATCTGGTTGCGACCGATGCCATCGGCATGGGCCTCAACCTCGATGTGGATCACGTGGCTTTCTCGGCGCTTGCCAAGTTCGACGGGCGGCGGATGCGGCCGCTGGCGCCGAACGAGTTGGCACAAATCGCGGGTCGTGCAGGGCGGGGGATGAAAAACGGAACCTTTGGCGTGACCGGCGATGCCGCTCCGCTCGAGGAGGGTGTCGCCGAAGCCATCACGTCGCACCGCTTCACCCCGCTGAAGAAACTCAACTGGCGCAACCCCGCGCTGCAGTTCGGCTCCATCGACCGGCTGATCGCGACGCTCGAGGCAAGCCCGGATCACGAGATGCTGGTCAAGGCGCGAGAGGCCGATGATCTGCGCGCGTTGAAGGCGCTGGCGCAGGATGCTGAGGTCACGGCCCGCTGCACCGACGCGCCCTCGATCCGCCTGCTCTGGGACGTCTGCCGCATTCCCGATTTCCGCGGCATCAGCCATGCCGAACACGCGGGTCTCCTGGAGGTGATCTTCACCCATCTGCATGAGCGCGGACAAATTCCCGACGATTGGCTGGCGCGACAAATACAAAGAATTGATCGAACCGATGGCGACATTGATGCGTTATCGAAGAGGTTGGCGTTTATCCGCACATGGACGTATGTCGCGCAGCGCAAGGGCTGGACCGGCGACGAAAGCCATTGGCGAGAGGAAGCGCGTTCTGTAGAAGACCGATTGTCAGACGCGCTGCACGAGCGCTTGACCCAGAGATTTGTAGACCGGCGCACATCCGTGCTTTTGCGCCGGCTCGGCCAGAAGGAAGCCATGGTGGCAGACGTATCGACGACCGGCGAAGTAACCGTCGAAGGGGAATTTGTAGGACGGCTGGAGGGATTCCGCTTCAGCCAGGACAAGAGCGCCAGCGGCGCCGAGGCCAAGACGATCAAGTCCGCGGCCCTGCAGGCGCTTGCGCCGCAATTCCACCTCCGGGCCGACCGCTTCTACAATGCACCCGACACCGAGATCGACTTCACCGAGCAAGGCGGCCTGATGTGGGGCAAGGACGCGGTCGGCAAGCTCGTGGCCGGGCCCGAGGCGCTCAAGCCGCAGGTCGAGGTCTTTGTCGACGATGTGGCGGGACCAGAAGTGGCGCAGAAGGTGCAGCGGCGTCTCCAGCACTTCATTGACCGCAAGATCGCGGCGCTGTTCGAGCCGCTGATGACCCTCAGCCGGGACGAGACGCTAACGGGGCTGGCACGCGGCTTTGCGTTCCAGATGGTCGAGGCGTTTGGTGTTCTGCCCCGATCCGCCGTGGCCGACGAGGTCAAGGCGCTGGATCAGGAGGCGCGGGGCGCTCTGCGCAAACACGGCATCCGGTTTGGTCAGTTCACGATCTTCATGCCGCTTCTGCTGAAACCCGCGCCCACGCGGCTGCGCCTTGTTCTGTGGTCGCTCTCCAAGGGGCTCAGCGATTTCCCGGAAGCCCCGCCACCGGGGTTGGTCACCATCCCCGCCGATGCCGGCGCGCCCGCCGGTGCCGATACGATGTCGGGCTACCGTAACGCCGGCGCGCGGGCGATCCGCATCGACATGCTGGAACGGCTCGCCGATATGCTGCGCGGCGAGAATTCGCGGGCGGGTTTCGAGGCCAGTGCCGACATGCTTTCGATCACGGGCATGACGCTCGAGCAGTTCGCGGATCTCATGCAGGGCCTGGGCTACAAGGCCGAGCGCGGCGAGCGCGAGAAGGTGAAACCTGTTGATGCGGTCGTGGCGGAAGCGCCCGCAGCCGCCGATGACGGGCCTGTCGTGGATCAGACAGAGCAAGGCGCAGCCCCTGCTGCGGGCGCCACATCTGATGCGCCGGAGGCCGAAGCCGGGGTGCCTGAGACACCCGCCGAAGAGACTGCGATAGGCGCAGCCCCCGACGCAGAAGAAGCAGGCCCGGAGGTGGAGGTCTTTTACACTTTCACCTGGGGTCGAGCGCCGCGCGCCCATGGCGCGGGCCGCAAATCGGGTGGCGACCGGCCCAAAGGCAAGGGCAAACCCGGTGGCAAGGGCAAGCGCAGTGGTCCGCGTGGTGACACGGGTGCGCAGAAATTCTCCGCCCGGCCGCCCAAATCCGAGAAAAAGATCGACCCCGACAACCCCTTTGCGGCGGCTCTCATGGGGCTGAAGGACACGAAGTGATTGGCTGAGAAACTCCGTCTCGACAAATGGCTCTGGCACGCGCGGTTCTTCAAAACCCGCTCGCTGGCGGCCACGCGGGTCACGGCGGGGGAGGTGCGGGTCAACGGTGCGCGGACCGAAAAGCGCAGCCAGATGGTGGGACCGCAGGATGTTCTGACCTTCGCCCAGGGCGATCACATTCGAGTGATACGCATCGAGGCGGTCGGAACACGGCGCGGACCGGCCACCGAAGCGCAGACGCTCTACACGGATTTGTCCCCGCCTCAGCCCAAATCTCGAAAAACCACACCGGAAAACCCTGCTTTTGAAGGAAAAGGTCGCCCGACCAAGCGCGATCGCCGCATCCTTGATCTTTCTAAGGCCCGATCTCTTGAATGATCCTCGTGGCTCATTTAGCTAACCGCAAGAGATAGGGGTTAAATGAGGGTCCGATGACCTACATCGTGAACGACAGCTGCATTGCCTGCAAATACACCGACTGCGTCGAAGTCTGCCCGGTGGATTGTTTCTATGAAGGCGAGAACATGCTGGTGATCCACCCCGACGAATGCATCGACTGCGGTGTCTGCGAGCCGGAGTGCCCGGCGGATGCGATCCGCCCGGACACCGAGCCCGACACGGAGAAATGGGTCGAGTTCAATCGCAAGTACTCCGAACTCTGGCCGGTCATCATCACCAAGAAGGACCCGTTGCCGGGCGCCGAAGAACGTGATGGTGAGACCGGGAAGCTCGAAAAATACTTCTCGGAGGCGCCTGGCGAGGGGGGATAACCCCCGATTCGACTCTGATCGGGCCGGGCTTTGGCTGTTAACCGGCCTGTTTTACGGTGTTTTTTCGAATCTGACGCAGGGTCCGCTTTTTTGGCACCCGTTTTTGTGTTATATTGCCATCATAAAGTAGTAACGGGACCGCACATTGCCGCGCGTGGTAGAGGACGCCGGCACGGAAAATTCGGATCAGTCACACTCGGACGCGCGGCCGAAACGGCGACGCTTGGTGTGGTTTTGACTGTCGAATCCCCCAAGGTGCGCGCCCAGGTGTAAGGAACACTGAATGACCAAATCGAAGAAACTTGATTTCCGTCCCAATGAGTTTGTCGTCTACCCCGCCCATGGTGTGGGCCAGATCCTGTCGATCGAGGAGCAGGAAGTCGCAGGCATCTCGCTCGAGCTCTTCGTGATCTCCTTCGAGAAGGACAAGATGACCCTGCGGGTGCCGACGCACAAGGCGACGGAGATCGGGATGCGCGCGTTGAGCTCTCCGGATGTGATCGGGCATGCGATGAAGACGCTCAAGGGCAAGGCGAAGGTCAAGCGGGCCATGTGGTCGCGCCGCGCGCAGGAGTATGAGCAGAAGATCAACTCGGGCGATCTGATCGCGATTGCGGAGGTCGTGCGCGACCTGCACCGGACGGACGATCAGCGCGAGCAGAGCTATTCGGAGCGGCAGCTCTATGAAGCGGCCCTCGAACGGCTGACCCGCGAAGTGGCTGCTGTTGGCGGAGGCGACGAGCTGGCCGCGGCAAAACAGGTGGGCGACGTACTGGAAAGCCGCGTCGCGGCCTGACCAACAGCCGATTTTCACAGAGATGGCCGCGCCTGTGAGGGCGCGGTTTTTTCACGCCAGCAGAACTACGAAGGCACCCAGGGTGCAGACCTCGCTGATCTGCTGCGCTGCGCCCAGAACATCGCCGGTCTGACCGCCGATCTTGCGCCGGGCGAGCATCCCGACCACAGCGGTGCCGGCCAGCATCGCGAGCAGGCCACCGATGGCGGCGCCCCCCACGCACAGACCACCGATCAGCAGGGCAATCCCGAGGCCAAGGACCGCTGTGGGCGCATCCGGCCGACCGACGCTTTTGGATAGCCCATCGTCTCTTGAATGCGGCAGGGCTGCCATAACGCAGGCCATCCCGGCGCGTGAAAGCGCAGCCACCGCGATCACCTGCAACAGCCCAAGCGGCAACAGCGCGGCATAGGCGCTCCACCGCAGACCGGTGATCAGGATCAGCGCGAGAACACCGAAGCTGCCGATGTGGCTGTCGCGCATGATGTCCAGCCGCCGCGCATGATCGACCCCGCCCCAGAACCCGTCAGCCGTGTCGCCGAGGCCGTCCTCGTGCATCGCGCCGGTCAGCAGCATCAGCGCTGCGAGCAGCACGCCGGCTGCGAAGACGGCCGGCAGACCGAGCGCGAGGCTCAGGCCCGCTGCACAGGCGGCGAGCGCGCCCAAAACCGCGCCGACGATAGGGTAGGTCCAACAGGCGTTTGGCGCACGCGCGAAGGCTGCTTCGGGCAGCTGCGGCAGAGGAATCCGGCTCAACAGCGTGGCGGCCACGAGCAGGTCGGTGAACCAGGACGGGAAACTGTCGGTTTTCATCGCGCGGTCGGTCGTTCCTGACTTGTAGGTGCCCGTCCATTGGGTAATCAGGTGCGGGCAAGGTTACAACCGGGGGCACCGATGACAGCAGCTTTTTCCGATATGGCCGGGTTTCGGGCAGCCCTTGCCGCGCAGCCGGAGGCGGATGACGTGGCCCTCGCGGCAGCCCGTGCACGGAACGGTCAGCTGACCAAGCCGCCGGGCGCGCTGGGGCGGCTTGAGGAGCTCGCGATCTGGTATGCCGGCTGGCGCGGCACCGAGCGGCCCGCTGTCACGCACCCGCAGATCATCGTCTTTGCCGGCAATCACGGTGTCGCAGCCCAGGGTGTCTCGGCGTTTCCGGCGGAGGTGACCGCGCAGATGGTTCTGAACTTCCAGCACGGCGGTGCAGCGATCAACCAGCTGGCGAAGACCTTCGGCGCGACGCTCGATGTGCATGCGCTGTCCCTTGACCATCCGACGGCGGATTTCACCACGGCACCCGCGATGACCGAGGCAGAGCTTGTCGCGGCGCTCTCCACCGGCTGGGCGGCCGTCGATCCGGAGGCGGATGTGCTGGTGGTGGGTGAGATGGGGATCGGCAACACGACCTCCGCCGCGGCTCTGGCGGCAGCCCTGGTGGGCGGTGACGCAGCGGAGTGGACCGGGCGCGGCACCGGCGTCGACGATGCGGGCCTTGAGATCAAGACGCGGGTGGTGCGCGACGGCGTCGCCCTGCATGCGCAAAAGGGCGATGGGCTTGAGATGCTGCGCCGCCTCGGCGGGCGCGAGCTGGCAGCCATGGCAGGAGCGATTGCGCGGGCGCGCAGCCTGCGCTTGCCCGTACTGCTCGATGGGTTCATCTGCACCGCGGCGGCACTCACGCTGGAGAAGACGCAGGCGGGCGCGCTCGATCACTGCGCAGCCAGCCACGTCAGCGCCGAGCACGCCCACGCCCCGATGCTCGCGGCGCTTGGCAAGACCCCCCTCATGTCACTCGACCTGCGGCTTGGCGAAGGGTCGGGGGCAGCTCTGGCCATCGGCGTGCTGAAAGGGGCAGTGGCCTGCCTGAGCGGCATGGCCACTTTTGCGGAGGCGGGCGTCTCCGACGCCTGATCAGGCGCGCTTTTCTTCCGACTCCCGGCTGAGAATGGCCGTTTCCAGCTCTTTCTGCAGCTCTTTGGCGCGAGCGAGGTAGGCCGGGTTCTGGCTTGCGGGGACTTCCGGGTCCCAGAGCTGCGCCAGCTCTTGCACCGAGTAGCGGTCGTGGTGGTAGAAGATCCGCTCGGCCTCCGCGGCCTCGAACTCGCTCAGCCCGATGTTTTCGAGCACGTAGCGCCCGGCGCGCAGCGAACTGTCGAACATCTCGCGCACGATATCATCAGCCCCGGCCTGATAGAGGCGGTAGACATGCGTGCGGTCGCGCGCCCGCGCCACGATGTGCAGATCGGGGCGCAGCTTGCGGGCATAGGTGACGAGTTTGATCGCGGCCTCCGGATCGTCCAGCGCAACCACCAGCACGCGCGCGTTTTGCAGCCCGGCGGCGCGCAAGATGTCGGGCCGCGTCGGATCGCCCAGGAAGCCCTTGAAGCCAAACCGCCGCATCACCGCGATGGTTTCCATGTCATGGTCCAGCACGACGGTATCGAAACCGCTCGCCTGAACCAGCCGGTTCACGATCTGCCCGAAGCGGCCAATGCCCGCGATGATCACCGGCCCTTCGATGTCGATCTCGTCATCTGGGTGCTGTTCCTTGGTCTCGGGCGCGCGTTTGGAGAGGTAGTCATAGATGATGAACAGCAGTGGCGTGATCAGCATCGAGATGGAGATGACCAGCAGCAGGGTTTCGGCGACGCCGCGCGGGATGACGCCTTGGACCACCGAGAAGGAGACCAGCACAAAGCCGAATTCCCCGGCCTGCGCCAAGGCGAGTGTAAAGAGCCAGTGATCCTTGCCTTTCAGCTTGAACGCGCGCCCCAGGCCATAGAGGATCACCCCTTTCAGCACGATCACCAGCAGGGCCATGCCGATGATGTTCAGCACATTGTCGAAGAGCAGGGTGAAGTTGATGCCTGCGCCGACGGTGATGAAGAAGAGGCCCAGCAGCAGCCCCTTGAACGGCTCGAGGTCGGTTTCCAGCTCGTGGCGGAACTCGGAGCTGGCAAGCACCACACCCGCAAGGAAGGCACCAAGCGCAGGCGAGAGGCCCACAAGGGTCATCAGGAATGAAATGCCGACGACAATGAGCAGGGCGAGCGCGGTATACATCTCGCGCAACCGCGCGGAGTGGATGTAGCGAAAGACCGGGCGCGTGAGGAAGACGCCGGCAAGGATCACCGCGGCGATGGCCGCAATCGTGACCAGCGTGACGCCCCAGCCGGGCAAGCCTTCGACCAGCGAGAGGCTGTGATGTGCCTTGTCGTGGGTGTCTGCGCCGGCGCGCTGGATCGAGCCGTCTCCTGCGATCTGGGCCGGAACGGTCGCGACCAGCAGCGGCAGGAAGGCGAGGATCGGGATCACCGCGATGTCCTGGGTCAGCAGCACCGAGAAGACCGAGCGCCCTCCGCTCGTCTGCATCAGCCCTTTCTCCGAGAGGGTTTGCAGCACAATCGCCGTCGAGCTGAGCGACAGCGCAAGTCCGATGGCAAGGGCCACGCCCCAGGGCTGATTGTAGGCCATGGCGATGGCCATCAGCGCCAATGCGCTCAGAACGATCTGAAGCCCGCCAAGGCCAACGAGCCTGTGCCGCATGTCCCAGAGAGCCCGCGGTTCCAGCTCCAGCCCGATCAGGAACAGCATCATCACGACGCCGAACTCGGCAAAGTGCTGCAGGTCCTCGGTTTCCGAGCCAACCAGCCCGAGCAGCGGGCCAATGATGATGCCCGCCGCGAGATAGCCCAAAACCGAGCCGAGCCCCAGCCGCGAGGCAAAGGGCACGGCGATCACCGCGGCCGCGAGATAGATCGAGGCCTGAAACAGGAAGCTATCCATGGCGATCGGGTCTCCTAGGCGAGGTCATGTGGGCAGTGGCCCGTCGGATTTCAGCTGATCCATGACGATCTGGCTCTGGACGCGGGCCACCGCCGGGTGCGGAAGCAGTATCTCGTGGATCAGAACGTTGAGTGCGGGTAGATCGGCGCAGTACACCCTCAACAGATAGTCCGCATCGCCGGTCATTGTCCATGCGCTGGTGATCTCGGGCCGTGTGTTCACCAGCCGCGCGAAGCTCTTGGAATGCTCCGGCCCGTGCGTGCTGAGGTGAACCTGCACGAACCCCTGAACCTGCAGCCCCAGGCGGACAGGGTCGAGCCGTGCTACATAGGACCGAATATAGCCCGCGCTCTCCAACCGCTGCCGGCGGCGCCCGGCCTGGCTGGGCGAGAGATTGAGAAGCTCGCCCAACTGTTGCGCGGTCAGATGCGCATCGCGTTGCAGGGCTTGCAGCAGGCGGGTGTCGGTCTCGTCCAGCACGATGCGTCCTTTTTGATCTGAATGTGCATATCTTGCGGTGTTCGCGCATCAGACGCCATGATGGAGACCCCATTTGCGCGGAATTAACGCGCATCATGCCATAATTTAGGCAAAAGCACCCCGACAGACGCGACTCACTCAGCATATTGGAGGCCAAAATGGGTCCTTTCCCGCATGACGCACCGAAGTCGACCATCACGCCAGAGAACCCGGCCGGGACGGACGGGTTCGAATTTGTGGAGTTTGCCCACCCCGAGCCAGAGGAGCTGCGCGTGCTTTTCGCGCGTATGGGCTATGCCCATGTGGCCAATCACAAGACCAAGATGATCGAGCTGTGGCAGCAGGGCGACATCACCTACATCCTGAATGCAGAGCCCGACAGTTTCGGGGCGCGGTTCGTCGAGGCACATGGCCCCTGTGCCCCCGCGATGGGGTGGCGTGTGGTCGATGCGCGGCACGCCTTCGATCAGGCGGTGGCCAAGGGGGCAGAGCCCTACGAAGGCGCGGACAAGGTGCTGGATGTGCCTGCGATCATCGGCATCGGCGGGTCGCTGCTCTACTTCGTGGATCAGTACTACGACACCAGCCCCTACAACGAGGAATACGACTGGATCGCGCAGTCCAAGCCTGACGGTGTGGGGTTCTATTACCTCGATCACCTGACGCACAACGTGCACAAGGGGAATATGGACACCTGGTTCAAGTTCTACGGGGATCTCTTCAATTTCCGCGAGGTCCGGTTCTTCGACATCGAGGGGAAGTACACCGGGCTGTTGAGCCGGGCGCTGACCTCGCCATGCGGGCGGATCCGGATCCCGATCAACGAGGACCGGGGCGAGACGGGCCAGATCGTGTCGTATCTGAAGAAATACAAGGGAGAGGGCATCCAGCACATCGCAGTCGGCGCGCGCAATATCTACGACAGCACCGACGAGATCGCCGCGCGCGGGCTGACCTTCATGCCTGGACCGCCCGATACCTACTACGCACTCAGCCACGAACGGGTCGTGGGCCATGACGAGCCCACTGACCGCATGAAGACACACGGCATCCTCATTGACGGCGAAGGCGTCGTCGATGGCGGTGAGACCAAGATCCTGCTTCAGATCTTCTCCAAGACGGTGATCGGTCCGATCTTCTTCGAGTTCATCCAGCGCAAGGGCGATGACGGTTTCGGGGAGGGCAACTTCAAGGCGCTGTTCGAGAGCATCGAGCAGGAGCAGATCAACAGCGGAGAACTAAAGGCGGGGTAGGGGCGGCCTGAAAGCCCGCCCAACCTGCCGGTACGACGGTGGCCGCCGAGAGATCTACCCTCTTGGCATCTTCAGAACGATGTTGCGGCCGCGCTTCTCGTAGCGCAGCTCGCCCTCGCCAATGGCCGAGACGCGGCCACCGTCGATCCGGTCGCCGACCTGCACCTTCTTGTAGCGCCCGTTTGAGAGGCGCACCAAGGCCCGCCGGGACGAGGGCGTGCCGTAGACGCCGATCAGGTTGACCTTGCGCAGGTTGATCGCGTTGCGCAGCGTGGCCTCGCGGGCCACGGACGCGCTGGAGGGGATCTGCGGGGCCACAGCCGCGCGGGGCGCGGGGGCCGCGATGCTTGCGGTGCCGACCGCTGCGGCCGAGGCTGCGGTTTGCTGCGCGCGCGCCACGATCTGGCTGAAGTTGCTGGGCCGTGCATCCGGGCGCAGCGAGGCGGCAAGCGCCAGGCGGCTGTTGCTGGCCTCGATGGTCTCCGGCTCTGCGTCATCCAGCGGCACGAGGCTGGCTCCGGCGGCGGGCGCGCCGCTTGCGGGGGGCACCGGGCGGACGGGCGGGCGCAACTCGGCCAGCTCGTCACGGGTCAGCCCGTCCAGAACCGCGCGCTCGGTGTTCTCGACCAGATCGGCCGGGCGCGCGCGCGGGCGGAAGGCGGCCAGCTCCGTTTGAACCGGGCTCAATTCAACCCTCTCGCCACTGCTGCGGCTCGGGAAGGCGGCAGGGCGCGCGGGGGGCGCGCCCGCAAAGATGCGGATGCCATCCGGGTTCACCGTGCCGTCGGCACTGGCCACCACGAGGCCGCGGCTGTCCAGAGCGAAGGTCGTACCGGCGGCGGCGGGCGAGACCGGCGCATCAAAGAGGGTATCCCGGTCGAAGGTGGCCACATCTGGCAGCGCAACCGCGTCGAAGGCGGGCTCGATCGGGTCGATACTGGTGACATAGAGATCCTCGATATCGACGAGGGGCGGCGGTGACGGCACGGTCGGCGCCAGCGGCCAGATGCCGGTGACCGCGTAGTTGGCGCGCAGCTCGTCCAGATTGGGCGCAGGTGCTGCCGCCTCGTCCGCCGCCAGCGGTGTGCGCAGTGCGTCCAGAACCGCCGCATCCTCATCGCTCAACCCCGGCTGCAGCGATGCCAGCTCCGGTTGTCGCTGTGCTGGTGTGCTGGCGGTTGGATCAATCGGCGGCGCCACTTCGATGGCCGTGGGTTCTGGCACATCTGGGGCGGACCCTCCGGTCCACCCAGCGACCGTGTCCCGCAGGCTTCCCGCAGACCATGTGCCGATCGCGACAAGTGCAAGCACCAGGACCCCCGTCAGGGCCAGCGGCACCCGCCAGGCTGTGGCCGGGTGCGGGCGTTCCGCGTTGCGCGCGCCGAAAACGGTCATGCGTTCGGCTTCGCTGCTGACTTTGGTGGTCACCGGCGGCGCTGCGGGCACGGGCGGGCGGGCGGCGCGCGGCTTGGCCGGTGCACGCGGTTTGGGAACGAAAGGCTCCGCCGGTTCGGCAAAGCCGCCGACGGTCGCTGCTTGCTCGGCGCCCGTGTCATAGACAGGGGGTGCTGAGGTGCGGCGGCTCGCGAACGAAGGCTTGACGATATCGACATCGCGCGGCGGCAGCGAGGGGTCGGTCACGCCCGCCGGCGTCGCCTCCTCCGAGCGCAAACTGGCGAGCGCATCGCTCAGGACATCCTCGGCCTCGACGGTGCCGCGGGCGGATCTGAACGCCGGGAGTTCGGGTTCCACTGGGTCCGGCGAGGCGGTCTCCGGGACATCGACCACCGGGATGTCCGTGGTCACATCGGCCACCGGCTCGGCGGCCTCTTCGATGTCGTCGAGGATGACGATGGCGGCCGCATCCGGGTCGACCGTCTGCCCGGGCTCCAGCACGGCGCGGGCTGCCTGGGCCGGCCCGAAATACGGCTCGGCCGCAAACGGGTTGTCGTCTGGGCAGGCGACGAAGCTCACCGGGTGAAAGCGGTGCGTGGTTGCGAAGTGTTCCGCCTCCCGCAAGGTTTCTAGCGCGACCGCGGCGACCTGCGTGGTCTCGCCGACCTGCACCACGTCATAGGCGAGATCGTCGACCGGGTAGGGGGTCGCTTTGCTCAGCGCCTGACGTGCGGCATCGCGGGCTTCAGACAGATCCAGCCCCGGCGTCTCCACTGTCAGGTAGCGGATCTGCTCGTTCGGGATGACCACCTTGCAGCGCAGGCCATCGGGTGCAAGTGCCGTTCCCGTCCGGCGCAGGGCGGCCAGCTCCGTCGTCAGATCCTGCGCCTGTGGCGAAACCTCGCCGACGATACGCCAGCCGCCGGTGACGCGATGCAAAAGGCGAATACTCTCGGCAGACAGAGACAGCGCGAAGTTTGGTTTCATGTCGTGCGTTTACCAGTCATGAGGGACCTTGCACAGATCGTTGCTAAGCGCGAGAAGCATACAGCAGGTCTTTGCCGAGGAAAAGTGAACGGGCCGTTAACCGTGTGCTGCAACCTGGACCCGCTGTATCAGATGCCAATGCAATCAGGAGGATAACGATGAGATATGTTTTGACGGCGCTGCTGATGGTGATCTTCACCAGCGGGGTCGCCCTGGCGGAGGACGAGCGCGTCATCACGGTGACCGGCATCGGGTCCGTGGAGACGGTGCCCGATATGGCGACGCTGCGCCTCGGCGTGACGCATGAGGCCAAGCGGGCGACGGATGCCATAGCGGCCACGACAGAGGGTGTCGCCGCGGTTCTCAGCCGTCTCGAAGAGGCGGGCATCGAGGCGCGCGACATGCAGACCGATCAGCTGTCGCTGCAGCCGGTCTGGTCGGACTACGACGCCAATACGCGCCGTATCACCGGCTTCGTGGCCAGCAATATTCTGATCGTGCGCGTGCGCGATCTCGACGGTCTGGGCCAGGTGCTCGATCTGGTGATCAGTGATGGCGCGAATTCCTTCAACGGGCTTTCCTTCGGTCTGCAAGAGCCGAAACCCGCGCAGGATGCCGCCCGCACGGCCGCGGTGGCCGATGCGGTCGATCGCGCCGAGCAGCTTGCCGCTGCCGCCGGTGTGACACTTGGGCCGATCCAGAGCATCAGCGAACAGGGGGGTGTCGCCCGGCCGCAGATGATGGAAATGGCGCTGTCCCGTGCGGCGGCGGATGTGCCGATCGCGCAGGGCGAAGTCTCGACCTCCGCTCAGGTGAACATCGTCTTTGCCATTGCCGAGTAACACCGGCGCGCTGACGTAAAAGGGCGCCCGTGCGGCGCCCTTCCTTGTTTGGGACGTTCCGGGGCGCTCAGCTGGTCGCTTTCGAGAGCGCCTGGTCAAGATCGGCGATGAGATCCTGCGCATTCTCGATCCCGATGGAGATCCGCACAACCCCCGGCCCGGCCCCGGCCGCTTCCTGCTGCTCGGCTGTCAGCTGGCGATGGGTGGTCGAGGCGGAGTGGATCACGAGGCTGCGCGTATCGCCGAGGTTGGCCACATGGCTGAAGATCTCCAGCGCGTTGACGAACTTCACGCAGGCCTCGTAGCCGCCCTTGATCGCGAAGGTGAAAAGCCCGCCCGCCCCACGCGGGCAGATTGTCTTCACCCGGTCGAAATAGGGAGAGGACTTCAGCCCGGCGTAGGTCACATACTCCACCCGCGGGTCCTTCTCGAGCCAGCCTGCGACCGTCTCCGCGTTCTCCACGTGCTTCTGCATCCGCAGGCTCAGCGTCTCCGTGCCCATCAGCGTGTAATGGGCGGCCTGCGGGTTCATGGTCAGCCCCAGATCGCGCAGGCCGATGGCGATGGAGTGGAAGGTGAAGGCCAGTGGTCCGAAGGTCTCGTGGAACTTCAGCCCGTGATAGGCAGGCTCGGGCTGGCTGAGCGAGGGGAACTTGTCGTTCGCCGACCAATCGAACTTGCCCGAATCCACCACACAGCCGCCTGTGACGGTGCCGTTGCCCGTCAGATACTTGGTGGTCGAATGCACGACCAGAGTCGCACCATGTTCGATGGGGCGGCAGAGGTAGGGGGTTGCCGAGGTGTTGTCGACGATCAGCGGGAGGCCCGCCGCATCCGAGATCTTCGCAATCGCATCGAGGTCGGTGATATAGCCGCCCGGGTTCGCAATCGACTCGCAGAAAACGGCGCGCGTGTCCTCGTCGATCGCCGCTTTTACCGCATCCAGATCGTCGAAGTCGACAAAGGTGCAGGACCAGCCGAAGCGCTTGATCGTATGGCTGAACTGCGTGACCGTCCCGCCATAGAGCCGGGTGGAGGCGACGATGTTCTTGCCGGGCCCCATCAGCGGGAAGAGCGCCATGATCTGCGCGGCGTGCCCTGACGAGCAGCAGGCCGCACCCACACCGCCCTCGAGCGTCGCAATCCGCTCCTGCAGGACGGCGACGGTCGGGTTGGTCAGGCGCGAATAGATGAAGCCCACTTCCTGCAGATTGAAGAGGGCGGCGGCATGATCTGCATCCCGAAAGACGTAGGCTGTGGTCTGGTAGATCGGCGTCTGTCGCGCGCCCGTGGCCGGGTCGGGCCGGGCCCCTGCATGAATCTGCAGCGTGTCGAAGCCGTAATCGGGGCCATCTGTCATGGGTGTTCCTCCTGGTGGACCTGTTTTGCCGGTATCGTTAGGCCAAGCCCGTCAGGCATACAAGGGCAGGGGTCACCGCATCCAGAAGCCATTCGACTTGATGCGGTTGCGGATGACCTGCTCGCGCCGGGGCAGGTGATCCCGGTCAAAGAGCGCGCGCACCTTTGCGCCGCGGCCCTGGTAGACCATGCGCTTGATCGGCTCGTGGGCTTTGAGCACCTTCTTCAGCCGATTGGGGGCGGCGACCTCCTCCAACACCTCGATCACATGGTCGCTTTCCCGTGCGTAGAGCAGGGGAAAGTGCCGGTAATGACAGCTCACCGACCCATCCAGCAGGCCCGGCGGCAGGCTGTCGCGCCCCCCGCCCAGAGCATGGATCACCAGCGGCAGAGCGATCTGGTCGAGCCACGGGTAAAGCTCCTGGGCACAGAGCTCGGGCGGTGGGGTGTCGCGGATGGCCAGAGCATAGTCTTCGAAGCGCGCGCCGAACTGGCGCGGACAGCGATAGAAGAAGTAGCCGGCGTTGAAGTAGAGATAGCGCTTCCAATACTCATCCGGCTGGCTCGGATCGAGCGAGCTGTCGAAGTCGAGCCCGAACTTGTCGTAGAGCGATTTCCATAAGGTCCCGTAGCCGGGTCCGTAAAGTGCAGGCTGCGGCCAAGTCCCCTCGCGGCGCAGCGACGCCGACGGCCGCTCGAAGTCGAAAGGGACGGACACGAGATCGCCGGTGATCAGCGTATCGGTGTCGAAAAAGACGAAGGGCGCGCCTTCTGGCAGGGCCTTCAGCATCTCGATCTTGTTGCCTTGCGGATAAGCCGCCCCGAAGTGGCGGCTTTCGAAAGGGACAATCTCGGCGCCGAGCGCCTGCAACGCCTCCCGCGCCGCGTGATCCGAGATGCGGGGGTCCTTGGGCCAGAGCTTGCCCGGCTGCGGCTCGGCGATCAGCAGGCGGCCCGAAAACCCTGGGCTCATCCGGCGCAGAGACGCGGCAAAGAGCAGCGCCTCATAGGTCAGCCGCCCGCCTTGCGCGACCACCACAACGTTGAAGCTGTCCGGGTGCGTCTCCGCCTCGTCGGCCATATGCGCCTGTCTGTCCAAGGTTTTCTACAACTATAGGGGTAAGTGCCCGACGGCAAAAGTGTTTTGGAGGCCTGCGTGCGGCGGCGCCTGCGCTCGGAGCGACTGATCGGCATCTGCCCGCGCATGGGTGGGCGCGGTTGGGACGCATCAGTATTGGCGGATGTGAGGGGGTGGGCGATCGTAGAGAAACCACTTCTACTTTACAGTAAGTTATATTCTCTTGTTTGCCTTCGCGCTACCGTCTGGAAAGCTTGGTCAAAGGTCAGACCTTCATCCAAAACCTGTTGGACAGCCGGTTTGCCCGACACGCGTCCCGTCCACCAAGTTAGGCGCGCCAAGCCGCGACATCTTTTGAAGGACCCAACCCAATGCCCATCTTGTCTTTCCATAACTTTGGGTTGCAGTGGTCGCTTGACGACAGCGCCAAGCTCCGATGACGAGCATCCGACAGATGGCTTTGCAGAACCGACGAAATGAAGACGGCGTTGCAATCCTAGGTCTCGGATACGCATCGAGAGACGAGACGTGTCGCAAGAGCGCCCGCGACAGCAGATTAGGCGTCAACAGATGGCGAAACCTTTGACCCGGTCCGGTTACTATTTTTGCAAATTTTGACAAGAGCCGCCCCGCAAACCTCATGAACATGATCAAGCCCTTTCCGATATCTGGTAAGTCCGATCTTGTGCCGTCGTGGGACTTGTATCACGCCGCGAAAAGATAGACATGAGACAGCAGTGGTTTCATTTTGATATTGGAACATCTGACTATGAAAACGTTAGAGGCAGAAGTTGCGGAAAACCGCGTGCGTCGCGAAGCCAATCGGAAAGCGGCCGAGCAGAGTGCGAGTCGCGGCAAGTCACACATGCGGCGGTGGGCAAAATGGGCGATCGAACCGCTCAATGCTGCCATGCATGCTCTTCGGTTGGCGCGGCTGAAGGCTGAACGTCGGAAGCGTATTGCAGAATATCTGGAACGGGACGGCTTCAAGGGGCTTCAGGTCGGCTGCGGTCCGCATATCAATTCAGGTTGGCACAACAGCGACATTTTCATGCCCCGTCCGTTCTTCCGGGGTTTCACAAAGCAGGAAAGTGAACTCGACCTGCATGTCGACATTACGGAGCCGCTTCCTTATCCGGACGACTCCCTTGATGCGATCTACGCTGAAGAAGTATTGGAGCACGTCCCCAATCCAGCCGGCCGGGCATTCCTTTCGGAAGCGAAGCGCGTGCTGCGGCCCGGCGGCGTGCTGAGGCTGACCACGCCGGATGCCTTGGGTATCTGCAAAGTCTTTGCTGGCGGCGTGCCCGATGTCGATGTCGAGCACTGGGAGCCTTTCTGGCTAAATCCGTACTGGAGCCGGGAGTATTGGCTGAACGGGCAGTTCTATCTCTACGGACACCAACACCTCTGGACCTTCGAAGAGTTGTCTGACGCTCTTGGTCAATCCGGTTTCAAAAAAGTCGAACGCGTGGAGCCCATGCAGACCAATTCCGAAATGCCACAGCTTGCCAACCTGGAGCGCCACGCGGTCTCCAATCCGGAAATCCTGCGCATCGACGCGCATGTTCGTCAGATTGTCGAAGCGACCGCCTAGCCGTTGTCTTGAGAAGTCCGACGGGTGGGTAGCCCGGTACCATTTGCGATATATTGATCAAGGAATTGCCGGCAAGCTTGTCTGATCCGCTGCCAAGCTTTGACCGCAATCCTCGTTTGCTGGATTTGAGCAAAAAGTCTCAATCGCGGCCAAGCAGTTGATCGTTCCCCGGTTCGATTTTCGAAAATCTGGTGGACAGCGGTCGGCCACAAAACTGTCCAGGATCTTCAGCCGATGGTTAACAATTCAACCAAGAACCAATTCCACCAAGACGCGACAGCTGAGGCGCAAATTGTTGATTTGGGTCGCTGTGAGACGCCTTGAGATAAACTGAAAGTGAAATTCTGGAATGATGGTGGGCGACCCTGGAATCGAACCAGGCGTGCGTCTCCGCGAGGGAGTTACAGTCCCCTGCCACACCTTGCGGCCTGTCGCCCACGCCGCAGGGGCGGTTGCACCTGCGGTGAAGGCGTGATTACAAGCGGTGCTGAGAGGCGTCAAGGCGAAATCACACCCTTTTTTGACGCCGCAAAGCGGGGTGCAGGCGCGATGAAAAAACCCAAGTGGGTCGTGCAGAAGGAGCAGGAGAAGAAGGCGCAGGGCCGCGATACGGTCTGGCTCTTCGGGCTTCATGCGGTGCGCGATGCGCTGCTCAACCCGGCGCGGCAAAAGCTGCGTCTGATGGTGACGCTCAACGCGCAGAGCAAGCTGTCCGAGGCCATCGCCGAGAGCGGCATGAGCGCGGAGGTGGTCGATGCGCGCAAGTTCTCCGCACCGCTGGATCCCGGATCGGTGCATCAGGGCGCGGCGCTGGAAGTGAAACCGCTCGACTGGGGGCCGCTCGAGCAGGTCTGCATCGGGCCTGCAGCACCGCGGGTGGTGTTGCTCGACCGGGTGACGGACCCGCACAACGTTGGCGCGATCCTGCGCTCGGCCGAGGTGCTGGGTGCTTCGGCGGTGATCGGCACGCGGCATCACGCGGCCCCCGAGACCGGAGCGCTCGCCAAGACCGCGAGCGGTGCGCTGGAGCGCCAGCCCTATCTGCGGGTCCGCAATCTGGCAGATGCCATCACGGCGCTTCAACGCATGGGCTATCTGGTTCTGGGCCTCGACGGCGACGCGGAACAGACCATCGAAGCGGCTCTGGACGGCAAGCGGGACCGTGCCGTGGCCCTCGTACTCGGAGCCGAGGGGCCGGGCCTGCGCGCCAAGACCAAGGAGACGGTGGATGCACTGGTGCGGATCGACGCGGGAGGCGGCTTCGGGTCGCTCAACGTCTCGAATGCGGCGGCAATCGCCTTATATGCAAGTAAACCCCCGACCTGACGCGCGGCGGGTAACCGGGGAAGGGCATGCCTCACTCAACGAAGATCGCGACCTGTTGCTACTGTGGGACACGGGCGGCGCTGGTTCTGGGACGGAACCGGCACGAATTGGCGTGCTCGAGTTGCGGCGCCCCG
This sequence comes from Roseobacter sinensis, assembly GCF_025755255.1. Classification (GTDB taxonomy): domain Bacteria; phylum Pseudomonadota; class Alphaproteobacteria; order Rhodobacterales; family Rhodobacteraceae; genus Roseobacter; species Roseobacter sinensis. Next base: position 154,798 of record NZ_JALIEB010000009.1, read on the forward strand.
CTTCATGAACTCAAGCGCCTGCCGCAGGAGCATCCTGGCAAGACCGAGTTGGTGCGCCCCTCGGCCGTGCGCAAGAGCGCGCCGCCCGATGCTTATCGCAGCTACAAGTCGCCCAAGAAGCGTCGAAAGCACCACAAGCGGCGCAAGGGGCTGATGCGCCATTTGATCGAAGAGGCGTTCGATGTGATCGAAGACATCCTCGACTAGCCGTTCGGCAGGTTTTGGCCGCAAATGTTAAGACTTCGTTCACAGATTTGCGAGACAGTCTGGTTAAGCACGCTTGCGTGCTTACTTAAGTGTCATGTCAGACGGCTCGGAACGCCTTCTGATTTCATGACTGTCCCTCGTTCCGTACCTCTTCGCGCCCTTTGCTTTCTGCATTGGGCGCTTTTTTTCGCCGAGAGGGTCCGCTAGGACGGTCTGGTGAGCTACTCCGATGATCTGATCCGTTCGATTCTGAGCCGGACGCGCCGTATCGCGGTGGTGGGCGTGTCGATGAACCCGGTGCGCCCGAGCTATTATGTGGCGCGCTATCTCGATCTGAAGGGCTATGAGGTGGTGCCGGTGAACCCCGGTCACGCGGGCGAGATGCTTTTCGGGCGCAAGGTTGTTGCCTCGCTCTCGGAGATCGAGGGAGAGGTCGACATGGTCGACATCTTCAGGCGCTCGGATGCGGTGCCGCCGATCGTGGACGAGGCGCTGGAGCGGTTTGCGGGTTTGCAGACGCTCTGGATGCAGATCGGGGTGACCCATGCTGCGGCGGCGGCCAAGGCCGAGGCACGGGGTGTGACGGTGGTGCAGGACCGCTGTCCGAAGATCGAGTACCAGCGGCTTTACGGAGAGTTGCGGATGGGTGGCTTCGCGACGGGTGTGATTTCGAGCAAGTTGTGAGAGCGTCGGGCGGCTCTGTTTGGCCATGCGGCCAAAGGCGCCCGCCCGCCGACCCTAGCGGCTGCGCGCTGCCTTTTCGGCGAGACCGGATTGGCTCTGGCGGCGGCCGAGTTCGATCAGAACGTCCTTAAGGTGAACGTCGCTTGCGGCCAGCATGACCAGCAGGTGGTAGAGCACATCGGCGGCTTCGGCTGTCAGCCGCGCCTTGTCGCCCTTGGTGGCCTCGATGATCGCTTCAATCGCCTCCTCCCCGAATTTTTCGGCACATTTCTCTGGACCCGCGGCGAGGAGTTGGGCGGTCCAGCTGGTGTCGGGGTTGGCCGTCTTGCGTGCTTCGATGGTGCGGAAGAGATCGTCCAGTGTCATGTGAGCCTCATCGGAATGCCGGCTGCCGCCATATGGGCCTTGGCTTCGGCGATGGTGTAGTCTCCGAAATGGAAGATCGAGGCAGCGAGCACGGCGGAGGCGCCCCCTTCGGTCACCCCTTCCACGAGGTGATCGAGCGTGCCGACCCCGCCCGAGGCGATCACCGGCACCGGGACGGCCTCCGAGATCGCGCGCGTGAGCGGCAGGTTGAAGCCCGCGCGTGTGCCGTCGCGATCCATCGAGGTCAGCAAGATTTCTCCGGCGCCTTTTTGGGTCACGGTTTCGGCGAATTCGACCGCGTCGATGCCTGTGGGTTTGCGCCCGCCATGGGTGAAAATCTCCCATTTACCGGGGCTCACGGTCTTGGCGTCGATGGCCACGACGATGCATTGGCTGCCGAACTGATCTGCGGCGTCCGCCACAACATCGGGGTTGGCGACGGCAGCCGAGTTGAAGGAGACCTTGTCGGCGCCCGCCAGCAGCAGAGCGCGGACATCGGCGGCGGTGCGGACCCCGCCGCCCACGGTCAGCGGGATGTAGCAATGCTCGGCCGTGCGCGTGACCACGTCGAACATGGTGGCGCGATTCTCATGTGTGGCCGTGATGTCGAGAAAGCAAAGCTCGTCCGCACCGGCGGCGTCATAGGCAATGGCGGCATCCACCGGGTCGCCTGCATCGCGCAGATCGACGAAGTTGACGCCCTTGACCACGCGGCCTTCGGCAACATCGAGGCAAGGGATGATCCGGGTCTTCAGCACGTTCAGGCGGCTCCGGCCAGATGGTCCGCCCCGGCGACGCGCGCCAGCGCGTTGCGCGCGATGAGGATGTGGAACGGCAGGATCGCTGTCAGATAGGCCCGCCCGCCGATGTTGTGCGGGTGCACCCAGGTGGCCAGCGAAACCTGCCCGTCGGCGCGGTAGACACTAACTCGGAAATCGAGGTGCTTGTCATTGAAGCCTGCGATCACTTCGGTGTCGCTGGTGTGTTCGACCGGGAAGGGGCCAAGTTTGTTGCTCTCACCCGGGGCATCGTTCCTCAGGCCGAAGGGGGCGACAAGTACTCCACGCAGCGCGACAAGCGCCTTGGCCCACTGAGGAAACGCCACGATGATCTGGGCCGCGTCTGGCGCGGGCAGGGTGCTCTGGACCCGGTAGCAGTCGAGAAAGTCACCGGGCCTCATGTACCCGTGCAGCCGGCTCTGGGCGGGCAGATCTGTCTTGATCACGGTTGCGGGCATGGCTCAGTCTTTCAGGGCGGCGAGCGCCTCAGCGAGGTCGATCGCCCCATCATAGAGCGCGCGGCCCGAGATTGCGCCATTCAAATCTGCGCCACAATCGCGCAGGGCAATGAGGTCGGCGAGCGATGAGACGCCGCCCGAGGCGATCACGGGGATCGAAACGGCGCGCGCCAGTGCGGCGGTCGCCTCGATATTGGGCCCGCCCATGGCACCGTCGCGCAGGATATCGGTGTAGATGATCGCGGCGACGCCTGCGTCTTCGAAGGATTTCGCGAGGTCAGTCACCTGCACGTCGGTCTCTTCGGCCCAGCCCTTGGTGGCCACGAACCCGTTGCGCGCGTCGATGCCCACCGCCACATGGCCGGGAAAGACCCGTGCGGCCTCGCGCACCAGATCGGGGTTTTCGACGGCGACCGTGCCGAGGATCACGCGGCTCAGCCCCTTGTCCAGCCAGGTCTCGATGGTGGTCATGTCGCGGATACCGCCGCCAAGTTGGACGGGGACGGGACACTCCCGCAGGATCGTCTCGACCGGGGTGGCGTTGACCGGCGCACCGGCAAACGCACCGTTCAGATCGACCAGATGCAGCCATTGGCATCCCGCCTCGACGAAGCTGCGCGCCTGCGCGGCCGGGTCGTCGTTGAAGACGGTCGAGCGGTCCATGTCGCCGTGCACGAGGCGTACGGCCTGTCCGTCCTTCAGATCGATGGCGGGGTAGAGGATCATGACCGCGCTGCCTTTTCTGAGATGCGCCCCGGGGGCTCGGCCCGTCTCTTGCACGGTTTGCCGAGGATTTGCAACGCGACGCAGGGTCATGCTTGCGTGGGGCGGTGGCACGGGCCAAGCCTGCTCTGCAGACAGGGAGGACAGGATGAAAACACTGATGACGACCGTGGCGCTTGTGGGGGCCGCAAGCCTCGTGCAGGCCGACCCGATCGAGGGCGTCTGGCAAACCGAACCCGACGAGGGCGCCTATGCGCTTGTCACCATGGCCCCGTGCGGCGCGAACTTCTGCGGTACCATCGATCGCACCTTCAATGCGGATGGCGAATACGCGTCTCCGAACATCGGCAAGACGCTGGTGATGGACATGGCACCGGACGGCGCGGGCAAGTACCGCGGCAAGGTGTGGCGCCCGTCGAATGACAAGATTTACCTCGGCAAGATCGACCTGAGCGGAGATCGCATGCGGCTGTCGGGCTGCGTGGCAGGCGGGTTGATCTGCTCCAAACAGATCTGGTCGCGCGTCAAGTAGGGCGACGGCGTGCGGCATGCGTGCCGTCTGGCGCGGGTTCGACGCAACCCTTCCTTAACCGGTGTAAGGTAATGTCCGCGAACGTCCTTGTGTGTCCGGCCGGGCGCGCGGGGCTGTTTCGGGGTGTTTCTTATTGGGCCACAACATGCCGCATCGTCGCAAACCAGCTTCAGAGGTGACGCCCGAGTATGAGGACTCGGGGCTCTTCAAGAACAAGGTCGGCCAGCTTCACGTCGAGCTGGTTCCACAGAGCATGTACAACGCGCGCAAGGATCTGGTCGTGCGCGCCTTCGTCAACCGCACCATCGAGATCGAGGTGGCCTTTGCCGGGCGGCGTGTGAAAGAGGTCGGCCCGCTCGAGGCGCGGCTGCGTGCGGTGCGGACAAAGGCACTCAAGGAGGCAGCCGAGAAAGGCCTGCCGCCGCCCGACATCGATCACATGCGTTTGCCGGTGCTCGTAGAAGGCGCCTGGCGGCCGCGCTTCAAGCGCGATCAGACCGGGTGGGAGACGCGCAGCTACTATCTCTTCGCAGCGCGGTGGTCCTTTCTGGATGAGGCGGGGCAGACGGTGTCCTTCGGGGTCCGGCCCATGGTCGTCGCACGGCAGGCGCAGGACTGACGCGCGGCTGGCCTCCGGCACGGACCAACCGCCCCATTGGTTTCAGGGTGACCAAAGCAGGAAATTGCCAATCATCCGTAGCCCCGTGGCCTGGCTTTTCTCGGGGTGGAACTGCAGCCCGATCATCGTGCCGGTGCCGATGACCGCGGTCACCTCGCCGCCGTAGTCCACATGCGCGAGGCGCTGGGCACGGTCCCGGACCTCCATGTGGTAGCTGTGCACGAAATAGGCGTGATCGCCTGTCGCAACACCGTCGAACACCGGGTGCGCGCTACCCAGAACGAGATCGTTCCAGCCCATGTGCGGCACCTTCAGGGTCGGGTCCGCGGGCTCGATCTTGCGCACTTCGCCTGCCACCCAGTCGAGCCCGCGCGTATCGGCATACTCGCGCCCCCAGGTCGCCATCAGCTGCATGCCGACGCAGATGCCCATGAAGGGGCGGCCCTTGGCCTCGACGGCCTCGACCATGGCGTCGTAGAGACCGGAATGGCCCTTGAGCTCGGCCATGCAGGCCGGGAACGCGCCGTCGCCGGGCAGCACGATGCGGTCGGCGCGGGCCACGACATCCGCATCTCCGGTCACCACGATCTCGCCGCCGCCGGTTTCCGCCGCCATGCGCTCGAAGGCTTTCTGCGCCGAGTGCAGATTGCCGCTTTCATAGTCGATAATGGCCGTCAGCACGTCAGAGCGCACCCTTGGTTGAGGGGATCGCATCGGATTTGCGCGGGTCGAGCTCGACCGCGTCGCGCAGCGCACGTGCGACCGATTTGAACGCCGCCTCGGCGATGTGGTGGCTGTTCAGCCCGTGCAACATGTCCACATGCAGCGTGATGCCGCCATGGGTGCTGAGCGCCTGGAAGAACTCACGTACCAGCTCCGAATCGAAGGTCCCGATCTTCGGCGTCGGCAGGGGGACGTTCCAGATAAGATATGGCCGCGCGGAGAGGTCGAGGGCACAGCGCACCAAGGCATCATCCATGGGCAGCAGGCAGGATCCGTAACGCCGGATGCCGCGCTTGTCGCCGAGGGCCGTGGTCAGCGCCTGGCCGATGGCAATGCCCGTGTCCTCTACCGTGTGGTGGTCGTCGATGTGCAGATCGCCCTTGGCGCGGACCGTGAGGTCGATCAGCGCGTGGCGCGCCAGCTGGTCCAGCATGTGGTCGAAGAACCCGACCCCTGTCTGGTTGTCATAGGCGCCGGTCCCGTCCAGATCGAGCGTGACGGTGATGTCGGTTTCCGCGGTGGCGCGGGTGATGGTGTGGCTGCGCATGGGCTCTCCGGGCCAAGAAAGATGCGCGCCCTTATACCAGCCCTTACCGGCAGGCCAAGATGCGACATTCGGGATTGCAGCGCCCGTGCCGGATATGCCAGCTTGGGGCAGGGCGCATTGCCCGATAGGAGCACCCATGGCCACATGTGTCTTTATCCAGATCCGCTGCACGCCGGGGACGACGTACAGCGTGGCCGAAGAGATCGCCCTGCGGGAGATCCACTCGGAGCTCTACTCGACGAGCGGCGACTATGATCTGCTGATGAAGCTCTACATTCCGAAGGACGCGGATGTGGGCAAGTTCATCAATGAAAACCTCCTTGATATCAAAGGGATTGAGCGATCGCTGACGACGATGACGTTCAAGGTCTTTTGAGTATCGCGCGGCTTCTCTGCGCGCTAGCTTTTGTGGTCGGCGCCGGTGCGGCGCAGGCCGGGCAGAAAACCTATACGGGTGAGGAGGCCGCCGCGCTGCGCTGCGCCAACACGCTGGCCTTTACAGCTGTCGCCCTGGAATCCTCGGGTGGTATTTCGAGCCTCGAAAAGGACGTGATGCTGGACATCACGGTCCGTATTCTGGCCGAGCATGTGAGCGGGACATGGCGCCAGAAAAAGGAAGCCCTGCGGGTAGTGCGTGACCGTCGTGACGTCCTCGAAACGCTGGACGATTTTCAACGCTTTGCCAATCAGTGCCTGCTGCAATTCCCGATCAACTGAGCGGCCAGTCCCGAGGGCCGATCATCGCACACTGCGGAGGGTCCGTTTCTGTTGGAGCGGGCCCTGCTTCAGGCGATTTGCTGCAGGAACCCGGCCCCGAACCGGTCTTCCAGGAATCGCTGCTGCGGGCGCGCCAGCGCGGTGAGTGCTCCCAGCACGGCCTCGGGCAGATCCAGCGGCGCCGTTGCGTGCACCTTCTGGCCCGCCGCAACGGGGGTCTGTGCAGGTAGCGCGCAATGCGCCTCGACTTGCCGCAGCGCGTCGCCGGGATCGCTGCGGATCAAGCCGAACGGCAGGTAGAGCAGCCGTTCTGGGCCGAAATGCGCATCCCAGCGCGGCACGTTGTTGAGATAGTCGCCGCGGCTTCGCAGCGCCGGCATCTCCAGGATCTGTGCCCAATCGGCCTCGGTCAGCTTCGCGTCTTTGCGCCGCTGCGCGATCATCCGCACTTGCGATTTCAGCCGATCCAGAGGGTCGCGTATGATATAGACGATCTGTGTTTGGGGCAGAAACCGGGCAAAGAAGGCGACGCCCGCTGCCGGAATGCAGCAATACTCGGGTGTCACGTCGAGACAGTTCTGCTGCGCTTCCGCCCGCGAGAAAACATATTCGTACCAGATGGCGTTGAGCGGCGGTCCCTGTTCCAACCGGTCGATATAGGCAAGGTAGGCCGGGCAGGGTGGGATAACCTGCTCCAAATGACGCGCCCGCGCTGCCTTCAGGCCCCGGCGCACATGCCAGGGGGTCCAGCGGCGGCATTCCGGTACGAACCTGTGGTCGAAGAAGTGCAGCTCCTTGAAGGGGGGCACCCAGACATCGGGCCGCGCGCCAAGCACCTCATGCAGCCAGGAGGTGCCCGCTTTCTGCGCACCGATACAGACAATGTCGGGCTTGCGGGCCGCGGTCACTGCACGTCCCATTCGACGTCGTCGAGGAGGGCCACGTTCTCCATGCCGCGCAGCGTCTCCATGTCGGAGGCAAACCGTTCCTTGGAATGTGCCACCTGTTCGGCGCTCCAGGGGCTTGCAATGACCTTGCGCAGGATCGGCACATGTGTCCCGTATTCGGCGAAGACCTGCGACATCAGCGCCGTCCACTCCGGCACGCTGCCCGGCGGCGTGCGCCGCAGCGCTTCACGACAGGGCGCGTGCCCCTCTTCGGCCAGGCAGGCCAGCGGGAACTGCAAGAGGCGATGGAACTTGTGCGCATCGGGATGGCCGGTGACCAGCGCGGCAACGGCGGCCCAATTCTGTGGCAGCGTGTCAGCGTCAAGCACGACGACCAGCGCTTCGGGCCAGACCTCCTGCAGGCGCTGCACGAAGTGCACCCAGGAAAAATCCGTGCCCTCCGGATAGGTCTCGGTCAGGTGGCGCATATGCGGGTTGCGGATCAGCTCGCGTTCGAAGAACTGCGTCATATGCTGCAGGCAGAGGAAGACGGTCACCTGATGGCCAAGGGTCAGCTGCCGCAGCGGCGCGATCTTCGTCTCGAGCGCGCGGTAAAGGATGCCTGTGCGCAGCGCATTCTCCCGGCTGCCGAGGAAAGCGTCGTAGTTGTAGATCAGGCAGCGCGTGGTTTCCTGGGTCCGCACCGCATCGATGTAGGCCTGCTGGATCCGCGGCTGCGCCAAGGTTTCGATCGGCAGGGCCAGCGTCTTTGCCATGACATTGCGATGTAGCTTGACCTGCGGCAATTCGGTCCGCACCTCGGCCAGCATCCCGGGATTGCCGGACAGAAGCCGCTGCAAGGGCACCGACATGGGCGAATGCGGCCCGAGGATCAGTCTGTGATCGTACGCTGTCTCCATCTGCTGGTCGGCTCCGCTACAATCTGCGCTTCATCATGCGCTGCATCCGCGTCCTGACCTCGTCCGTGACCAGCGGCACGGCAGGTTGCCCGGCGATCCGCCCGAAACGCCGGTAGACGGTGGGGCCGATGCGCAGCCGTTCGATCACCTCCATCAGGACCTGCCCCGCGACCGGTGTGCGTTCCGCGATCGCGGCACTTCGGGCAAACATGTTCTCGACCATGTCGCCTTTCTCGGTCCAGTAGGTGATCATGCCATCAAATAGAGGCCCGCCGCGTGACAGGCGTGCCTTCGGTGGCCAGGGCCGTTCGGGGTAGAAGACCGAAAGCTCGGTTTCGTACAGTTTGCAGCTGTTGGCAAAGACGCTGGCATTCAGGGCCGTCGCGCGCTCGACGTCTGAGCGGCCAAGATCGGTGAGCGTGTCGGCGATGGCAACGAGCCAGCGCAGCGAGAGCTCGCCACGGATCGCATCGAACTGCTCGTCGAGGATGCGCCAGAAGAGCCGCTGCGCCGGCAGACAGGCCGGATCGCGCCGGATCACGACGATGGTGCAAGCCAGCAAGTGCGACAGGCGCGAGCTGCCGCTGAACTCCGGCTGCAACTTGTGAAAATGTGCGTTCAGATCCTTCGAGCGCCCCGCCCAGCTCGCCTCCGGGCGGCCCGGGATGACACAGTCGACGAAGGGCTCCAGCGCAACATCGGGATCAGGCAGCGCCGTCGCGGCGCGGTCGGTGCCGATCACGCGGCTGGAAAAATAGGCAGACCAGAGCTGATACACGGTCTCATCCGTCTCCGCGCGCGGCGGCAGCTGCATCTTGCCGTTGCCGTCCGCGCCGTATCCCAGCACCTCGTAATCCGCCGCGAACAGCCTGCGGAACCGGGCTTCGTCCTCCGCTGTCCAAGTGTCCTTCCCATCGGTTGGCCCGCGAGAGGGGCGCAACTTGGGCAGCGTCGCAGTGAGCCCAAGCTCGGCACAGGCCCGGGCAAAGTCACTGTCGAGCTGCTCCAGCCGCAAAACGCGCGTGGCAAGATGCAGGCAATTGAAGGGATGGGTCTGCGGAATGAGGTGGTGTTTGAGGTTCCAGCTGAGGTTTCGGGCACTGCGGTCGTGGCCGATCCATGGGTCCTCGAGAACGTCGAGCGCCTTCGCGATGGTCAGATCGGGCCAGCGGGGCTGCGTGTAGTAGTCTCCGACGCCGTCGTTGCCGTATTTGAACATGCGAAAGGCCGAGAGAAACCGCGCCTTCGGCTCGCGGATCACCGCCAACCGGGCCCATTCAGCATAGCGCTTGGGGATATGGCCGAAAAACCGCTGCGCGACCCGGCCCCCCAGAGCGGCCTTGACCGAGGTGCCAGCCGTCTTTGGCAGGTGTATGAAGACGATCTTCGGGTCTGGCAGAATGAAATTGGTCATTGCGGATTTTTGTCGTTTTTCGTTCGGCCTGCGGTCACGTCTTACAGTGAATTCCAACCACCGCAAAGCGCAAACCCCCCGCGCAACGGTCGCGCCTGGCCTGCGGCTGCGGGTGCCCGTCGTACAGCAGATGCCACAGGTGCACGACGGGCCACCCGAGGGTGGCCCGGTTCGTATCCAGATCTTATGATTGGAGAGTGTCTTGGAGCGGGCGATGAGATTCGAACTCACGACCCTAACCTTGGCAAGGTTATGCTCTACCCCTGAGCTACGCCCGCATCCTTGGGTGAGGCGTGAGATACCTCTGCTGCCCCGAGCCTGCAAGTGAAAAATAAAGGTTTCATCAAAAAAACAGTGCCGGGACAGCCCCCTTCAACTGGCGCGCTGGATCAGATCCCATCGGTTGCCGAAAGGGTCCCGGAAGACTGCAACGGTGCCGTAGATCTCATCGCGCGGCGCCTCCTCGAAGACGATCCCCCTGGCGATCAATGCGGCGTGATCACGGGCAAAGTTGTCGGTCTCCAGAAACAGCCAGACACGCCCCGCGCCCTGTTGCCCGATCGCTGCGCGCTGTGCCTGCGTTGCGGCACGCGCGAGCACGATGCGCGTCTGTGACCCCGGCGCTGCCACGGTGACCCAACGCTTGTTGCCCTGCGGAATGTCTTCGCAGAGCTCAAAGCCGAGCGTGCCGCAGAAAAACGCGATCCCCGCCTCGTAGTCGGGCACGATGACAGAGAGGGCGGCGAGGTGCATGGGGGCTCCGGGGGTCAGAGGACGAGGTCGTTGTCCTCTTCCTCTTCGCGGCTTTCGTCATGGGTGGCAAGGGCGATCCCGAAGGTCAGGATGCCGACACGCCCTGCTGTCATCAGCCCGATCACGATGAGCTTGCCGAGATCGCTCAACTCTCCGGTCAGCCCCATGCTCAACCCCACGGAGCCAAGCGCCGAGATCACCTCGAACATGACCACATCGAAGGCCGCGTCGGCCTCCGTCAGAAACAGAAGGAACATCGCCAGCGCCATGAGCACGAGATAGTACGCCAGCCCGGCCGTGGCATTCTGCAACCGTTCCAGCGGGATCTCGCGCTTGAAGAAGCGGATGCGGTCACGGCCCTTGGTGGTCGAACGGACGAGCCCGATGAGTGCCGCGAAGGAGGTGGTCTTGAGCCCACCCCCGGTGCCCGCGGGCGAGGCACCGATGACCATCAGGAAGAAAAAGACGATCAGAACCGCATGGCTCAGCGCGCCGATGGGGTAGGTGCCGAAGCCCGCGGTGGTCGAGGCCGACATCACCTGGAAGAAGGCGGTGAGCAGCCGTTCGTTCGCGGGCAGCGTAGCGATGCCGGGCTCCACCACCATGAGGAGCACGGTGCCGATCAGAAGGAACAGCAGTGTCATCCGGATAATCACCTTGCTGGTGAACCCCAGATGCGCAGCGCGGCCCGACAAGGTGCGCGACGCATCCACGACGATCAGAAAGCCCATGCACCCAAGATGCTCAGCGCGCTGATGGTCAGGGTGATGCCCGGATGCGCGTAGAAGCCTTGGAAGCTATTCGAAAAAAGGCTGAAGCCCGCCGTACAGAACGCTGAAATCGAATGAAAAATCGCGCTCCAGAGCGGGTTTTCCACCTCCTGTTGGCGGAAGAAGACAAAGAGGATTGCCGCACCAAACGCTTCGCAGATGAGGGTGAAACGGATCACCGAGCGGATGACCGGCTTCGGCCTGATGTTCTCCGGCAGGTTGAAGGCGTTCTTTGTTGCCTCGCGGCGCAGTTTGCTCATGCGGTCTTGCGCCGTCATCAGGATGAACGAGCCCACGGTCATGTATCCAAGCCCGCCCAACTGGATCAGGAGCAGGATCACCAGCTCGCCGAAAAACGTATAGCTGCTGCCGGGATCGACCGAAACGAGCCCGGTGGTGGAGGCCGCCGAGGTGGCGATGAAAAGGGTGTCGACGGCACTGATCGCTGTGTCCTGCGGGAAGGGCAGGCTGAGCAGAAGCCAGCCCAGCAGGATGTAACTCAGATACCCCAGCAGCAACAGACGGGCCGGCGTGGTGTGCAAGAGCGCGGCGCGCAGCCGGATCGTGCGGGCGCGCAGGCTGCGCGGCTTGCCGGTCTCGGTTTGCTCGGCGCCGTCACTTTCGTCGCTGTCCTGGAACATGCGTGCCAATCGTCCCCGAAATCAGGAAGGCAACGCCGGAGTGAGCGCCTCTGTTCCAGAGTGATGCCGCGCAGCGCAGGGCTGCGCGCCGTGTCCGGATTATGTCTCGGCGCTCAGGTCGGGCCGACCGGTGCGCTCAAGTCGGACCAGAGGTCTTCCAGTGTCCGCTGAGCCTCCGGCATATCCGCCGCCACTCCGTCGAGCCCCATCATAGCCACGAGATCGGCGGCGACGCGCGTGATCTGCCCGCTGAGAACGATGCGCAGATCGGGCCGGCTGACGCGCAGGGCCATGACCAGGCGTGCAAGCGCTGCGGCGGAATGCACTCCGCCCGCCGAAAGGCCAAGGATCCGGCAGGGACTCGCGGTGATGTCCGCCATCAGCTCCTCGTGGCTGCGCCCCGTCAGCACGTCCACATTCCAGCCGTCCTGGCCGAAGAGGTCGGCCGCCATATGCACGCCCAAGGTATGAATTTCGCCGGGCACCGTCGCAAAGATCGCGGACTTCACCTCGACCGGATGATGCGGGACGAAGAGATAGCTGTATTCGCGCAGAATCGCGTAGATCCGGCTGCTGGCGATCGTGACCTCGTGAAAACTGACATGGTCGTCGTCCCACCACTCGCCGAGGATCGCCGCGGCTTCGGCAAGGTAATTGAGATAGATCGACTCGAGCGCGGCGCCGTCGTCCTTGACCTCCTGCACGAAGGCTGCCCCTTCGCCCGGGTCATCCGAAATCAGCGCATAGCATAAGGATTCGACCTTGCGGCGGCTGGGCTGGTTGACCGGGTCTCGATTGGTGCGCCGCTCGGCTGTGACGCGGGTCAGCACCTCGCGCACGATGTCTCCAACCGCCTCCTGCGGCAGTCGTGCCTTGAGCTGCAAAACGTCGGACTGCACTTGGTCGTAACGTCCGAACGCACGCGGTTCGGACGATCCGTCGGGCTCGGGCATGGCTCCCCCCCTGGGCGCGGCTATGTCGTTCCTTCGTGTACTTGATGAGTCTTTCGGCAAGGGTAGCTGACACGCAATACGTGTGTCAACGAAAGTTGACAGTCTGCACCTTAAAGCTGTGCAATTGGCGTGCGTTCGCGCCCCAATCCAGTCCCGTGGGTCAGTCCAGTTCGACCAGCAAGTCCTTCGCGTCGATCTGGCCCCCGGGGCTCACATGCACCGCCTTGACCGTCGCATCGCGGTCGGCATGAATGCCCGTCTCCATCTTCATGGCTTCGATGGTCAGCAACAGATCGCCCGCCTTGACGGGCTTGCCCGCCTGTGCTGCGACAGAGGCCACCACGCCCGGCATCGGCGCACCGATGTGGTTGGCGTTGCCGGCTTCCGCCTTGGGCCGTTGCGCGGTGCTCGATTTCACCAGACGGTTCGGCACCCGGATCACGCGGGGCTGGCCGTTGAGCTCGAAGAAGACGCGCACTTCGCCGTCCTCGGTGGTTTCACCGACCGCTTGCAAACGGATCTCCAGCGTCTTGCCGGGGTCGATTTCGGCGCTGATCTCCTCGCCCGGCTCCATGCCGTAGAAGAACGTCTTGGTGGGCAGGGTGCGCACCGGGCCATAGGTGCGGTGACGGCCCATGTAATCCAGAAAGACCTTGGGATACATCAGGTATCCGCAGAGGTCCTCGTCATCGACCTCCTTGCCCTCCATCGCCTCCGAGGCCTCCTTGCGCAGCGCCTCCAGATCGGCGGGCGGCAGGTGCTTGCCGGGGCGCTCGGTGTTCGGTTTTTCGTCCTTCAGCACCTTTTTCACGATGCCATCGGGGAAACCGCCCGGGGGCTGGCCGAGGTTGCCGCGCATCATGTCGATGACCGAATCCGGGAAGGCCACATCGGTCTCCGGATCCTCCACATCCGCTCGCGTGAGGCCTTGGGAAACCATCATCAGCGCCATGTCGCCAACGACTTTCGAGGACGGCGTGACCTTAACGATATCGCCGAACATCTGGTTCACATCCGCATAGGTCTGGGCGACCTCGTGCCAGCGCTCTTCGAGGCCCAGCGAGGCCGCCTGCGCCTTGAGGTTGGTGAACTGCCCGCCCGGCATCTCGTGCAGATAGACCTCCGATGAGGGGGCCTGCATGCCGGTCTCGAAGGCGGCGTAGTGGCTGCGCACCTCTTCCCAGTAGTCGGAGATTTCGCGGATCGCCTTGGTGTCGAGCCCGGTGTCGCGGTCGGTATGCTTGAGCGCCGCCACAACCGAGCCAAGCGTCGCCTGAGAGGTGTTGCCTGAGAGCGCGTCCATCGCGCAATCCACCGCATCGACGCCCGCTTCACTGGCGGCGAGAATGGTGGCACAGGCCACGCCCGCGGTGTCATGGGTGTGGAAGTGAATGGGCAGGCCGACCTCCGACTTCAGCGCGCGCACCAGCTGCCGCGCCGCGGCGGGTTTCAGCAGCCCCGCCATGTCCTTCAGCCCCAGCACATGGGCGCCGGCGTCCTTCAACTCCTTGCCCATCTCGACGTAGTATTTCAGATCATACTTGGCGCGGTCCGGGTCATTGATGTCGCCGGTGTAGCAGATCGTGCCCTCGCAGATCTTCTCGGCCTGGATCACCGCGTCCATGGCGACGCGCATGTTCTCGACCCAGTTCAGGCTGTCGAAGACGCGGAAGACGTCCACGCCGGTTTTCGCCGCGACCCGCACGAACTCCTGCACCACGTTATCGGGGTAGTTGGTATAGCCCACGCCGTTCGAGGCGCGCAGCAGCATCTGCGTCATCACGTTGGGCATTCGGCTGCGCAGATCGCGCAGGCGCTGCCAGGGGCATTCCTGCAGGAAGCGATACGCCACATCGAAGGTCGCCCCGCCCCAGCATTCGACGCTGAAGAGCTGCGGCAGGTTGGCGGCATAGGCGGGGGCCACGCGGATCATGTCGATCGACCGCATGCGCGTGGCCAGAAGCGACTGGTGCCCGTCGCGCATGGTGGTGTCGGTGATCAGAAGCTGGCGCTGCTGCCCCATCCAGTCGGCCACCGCCTGTGGGCCCTTCTGCTCCAGGAGGTTGCGGGTGCCCATCAGCGGCTCGGCCTTCAGCGCGGGCGGGCGGGGCTCGCGCACATGCGCGCCGGGACGCGGGTGGTCCTTCGTCTCCGGATGCCCGTTCACCGTCACATCAGCGATATAGGTGAGCACCTTTGTGCCGCGGTCACGACGGCGCGAGAACTGGAAGAGCTCCGGCGTCTCGTCGATGAACTTGGTGTGGTAGGTGTTGTCGAGGAAGGTAGGGTGCTTCAGCAGGTTCTCGACAAAGGCGATGTTGGTGCTCACGCCCCGAATCCGGAACTCGCGCAGCGCCCGATCCATCCGTGCAATCGCGGCTTCGGGCGTCTGCGCCTTGGCGGTCACCTTCACCAGCAGGCTGTCGTAGTAGCGCGTGATCACACCCCCGGAATAGGCGGTCCCGCCGTCGAGCCGGATGCCCATACCCGTGGCCTCCCGGAAGGCGGTGATGCGGCCATAGTCGGGGATGAAGTTGTTCTGCGGGTCTTCCGTGGTGATCCGGGTCTGCAGTGCGTGACCGTTGAGCCGCACATCGTCCTGCGTGGGCTTGCCGGTCGCTTCCGCAATGGTCTTGCCCTCCGCGATCAGGATCTGCGCCTGCACGATATCGATGCCGGTCACTTCCTCGGTGACCGTATGTTCCACCTGAACACGGGGGTTCACCTCGATGAAGTAGAACTTGCCGTCCTCCATATCCATCAGGAATTCGACGGTGCCCGCGCATTCGTAATTCACATGTTTGCAAATCTTGTAGCCGAGTTTGCAAATTTCTTCCCGTTGTTTTTCAGTGAGATAGGGGGCTGGCGCGCGCTCCACGACCTTCTGATTGCGTCGCTGCACCGAGCAGTCCCGCTCGTAGAGGTGATACATCCCCCCATGCGTGTCGCCGAGGATCTGAACCTCCACGTGGCGGGCGCGCAGGATCATCTTCTCCAGATAGCCCTCGCCATTGCCAAAAGCCGCTTCAGCCTCACGGCGGCCTTCGAGCACCTTCTCTTCCAGTTCCTTCTCGGCAATGATCGGACGCATGCCGCGCCCGCCGCCGCCCCAGGAGGCCTTGAGCATCAGCGGATAGCCGATCTCCTTGGCCTCCGCCTTGATCGCCTTCATGTCATCGCCCAGTACCTCGGTGGCGGGGATGACCGGGACACCGGCCTCCATCGCCACGCGCCGCGCGCTCGCTTTGTCGCCCAGAGCCCGCATGGTCTCGGCCTTGGGGCCGATGAAGGTGATGCCGTTCTGCTCGCAGGCGTCGACGAAATCGGGGTTTTCCGAGAGCAAGCCGTAGCCCGGGTGGATCGCGTCGGCCCCGCTGGCCTTCGCGACGCGGATCATTTCGTCGATCGACAGGTAGGCGGCCACCGGCCCCAGCCCTTCGCCGATGCGGTAGGCCTCATCCGCCTTGAAGCGGTGCAGGCCCAACTTGTCTTCCTCCGCATAGACCGCAACCGTTTTCTTGCCCATTTCATTGGCCGCGCGCATGATGCGGATGGCGATCTCACCCCGGTTTGCGATCAGGATTTTGCGGAACTCGGGCATCAGGGCCTCCATTGGTCGTGCGCGGATGCGTCTCTTTAGGAAGTATTAACCCTTCCGTAAACGCGTACTATTGGGTACGTGCCTGCGATCTCTGCCGCACCGCAGCATTTTGGATCGGAAATGTAAAGTGCCCTTCGGTCAGGCTGGCGGCAAGACGATGGGTGCAGGCAGGTCGGCGAGGGTTCGCGCGCCGAGTTGCCCCATGTTCGCAACGAGATCCTTTTCGAGAATGTCGATCAGATGTGCGGGGCCCTGGGCGCCGAGGGCTGCCATTGCGTAGTGGAAGCCGCGGCCGAGCATCACGAAGTCCGCGCCCGAAGCGAGCGCGCGCAGGATGTCGAGCCCGCTCTCGATGCCGGAGTCGAAGAGGAGCGGCAGCGAGGTTTCCGCGCGAACCTTGGGCAGGGCGTCGATGGCGGCGGGGGCGCCGTCGAACTGGCGGCCCGCGTGGTTCGAGACCCAAAGCGCATCGACGCCGATCTGCGCGAGCCTCGGGGCATCCTCGGCGCGCAGCACGCCTTTCACGATGAACGGCCCCTCCCAGGCGTCGCGCAGCCAGCGCACATAGTCCCAATCGGGTGAGGTACGCAGCAGGTAGCCCACATGGGCGGTGGAGGACAGCGCCGTGGCGGTCTCGGCGGCGTATTTCTCCAGCGTGCGCATCTTCGGCAGACCGTGGCGTGCCATCCCCAGCGCCCAGGCGGGCCGCACGGCCACCTGCGCCAGAAGCCGTGGGGTGAGGCGCGGTGGCAGGGTGAGGCCGGAGCGCGTCTGCCGCTCGCGTCGCGAGGCGACGGGCACATCGACGGTGAGCACCAGCGCCTTGAAGCCTGCAGCCTTGGCGCGGGCAAGCATGTCGCTGCGGATCGCCTCGTCGCGCGGCGGGTACATCTGGAACCAGCCGTGGTCTCCGAGATGGGACGCGACGTCTTCCGGCGATTGCGTGGCGACGGTCGAGAGCGTGTAGGGAATGCCTGCCTTGGCAGCAGCGCGGGCGAGCAGGTCTTCGGCGTCGGGCCACATGAGCCCTGACATACCCACCGGGGCCACGCCGAAGGGGCGCGGAAGGCTCTCACCGAAGAGGGTCACGCTGAGGTCGGGGGTGAACTCGCCGTGCAGGATGCTTGGCAGGAAGCCGATGCGGTCGAGGCCGGCGCGGTTGCGCGCCTTTGTGCGTTCCTCGCCGGTGGCGCTGTCGAGATACTCCCAGACGAAGCGCGGCAGGCGCTGGCGCGCGCGGGTGCGCAGGTCGCTGAGGGCGGGGTATCGGCTGTGCAGATCCATGAGCGCCTTGGTGGCGCAAATGGGCGGCGGTGTCTATCGTGGCGGGCCGGAGGATATTGAGTATTTTTGGACGGCTGAAGCGGCAGGGCGTGTGGAACAATATGAGAACGTATCTTTATCTTGGGCGCAGTCAGATGTAGGGTGAGATCATGAGCAGTTTTGACGAGATGGATGCCTTCGAGGGCGCCTCGCTGTCGGCGCGGGCGATGGCGGCGCGGCCGCAGCCCTATCTGGAGGGGTTAAACCCGGCGCAGCGCGAGGCGGTGGAACAGCTGGAAGGGCCGGTTCTGATGCTCGCGGGCGCGGGCACGGGCAAGACGCGGGCGCTGACCGCGCGGATTGCGCATCTGCTGATGACCGGCACGGCGCGGCCCAATGAGATTCTGGCGGTGACCTTCACCAACAAAGCCGCGCGCGAGATGAAGAACCGTGTGGGCCAGATGCTCGGGCAACCGGCGGAGGGGATGCCCTGGCTCGGCACTTTTCATGCGATCTGCGTGAAGCTCCTGCGGCGTCATGCGGAGCTGGTGGGGCTGAAGTCGAATTTTTCCATTCTGGATACGGATGATCAGTTGCGGCTGCTGAAGCAGTTGGTCGTGGCGGCGAATATCGATGAAAAGCGCTGGCCCGCGCGGCAGTTGGCGAGCATTATTGACGGCTGGAAGAACCGGGCGCTCACGCCGGAGAAAGTGCCTGCGGCGGATGCGGGGGCGTATAATCATCGCGGGGCTGAGCTTTATGCGCAGTACCAGAGCCGGCTGAAGGAGCTGAATGCCACCGATTTCGGCGATCTGCTGTTGCATATGGTCACGATCTTTCAGACCCATGCAGATGTGCTGGAGCAGTATCAGCGCTGGTTCCGCTATATCCTGGTGGACGAGTATCAGGACACGAACGTGGCGCAGTACATGTGGCTGCGGCTGCTCGCGGGCGGGCACAAGAACATCTGTTGCGTGGGCGATGACGACCAGTCGATCTATGGCTGGCGCGGCGCCGAGGTGGGCAATATCCTCCGGTTTGAAAAGGATTTTTCGGGTGCCCATGTGGTGCGGCTGGAGCAGAATTATCGCTCGACGCCGCATATCCTCGCGGCTGCATCTGGCGTGATCGCGGGCAATGAGGGGCGGCTCGGCAAGACGCTTTTCACCGATCTCACCGAAGGCGAGAAGGTGCGGCTCATCGGCCATTGGGATGGTGAGGAAGAGGCGCGCTGGATCGGCGAGGAGATCGAGGCGGCGCAAAAGGGCACGCGGGGCAGGGCGCCCCATGGTCTGGACAAGATGGCGATTCTGGTGCGGGCCTCGCACCAGATGCGGGCCTTCGAGGATAGGTTCCTGACGATTGGATTGCCGTACCGGGTCATCGGCGGGCCGCGGTTTTATGAGCGGATGGAGATCCGCGATGCGATGGCCTATTTCCGGGTCGTGGTCAGCCCCGATGATGATCTGGCCTTCGAGCGGATCGTGAACACGCCGAAACGGGGGCTGGGCGACAAGGCGCAGCAGACGATCCAGCGCATGGCCCGCTCGAACGGGATCAGCCTCGTGGAAGGTGCGCGGCTCTGCGTGCAGACCAAGAGCATTGGCGGCAAGGGCGGCATTGAGCTCGGCAAGCTCATCGACGGCATCGACCGCTGGGGCCGGATGCTGGGTGACACAGACCCCAGCTATATGGAACTGGCCGAGATCATCCTCGATGAGAGCGGCTATACCGCGCATTGGC
This sequence comes from Roseobacter sinensis, assembly GCF_025755255.1. Taxonomy (GTDB): domain Bacteria; phylum Pseudomonadota; class Alphaproteobacteria; order Rhodobacterales; family Rhodobacteraceae; genus Roseobacter; species Roseobacter sinensis. The sequence goes on from NZ_JALIEB010000009.1 coordinate 174,098, forward strand.
AGAACGACAAGACGCCCGAGGCGCCGGGCCGGCTGGAGAACCTCAAGGAACTCGTGAAGGCTCTGGAAGGCTTTGAAAACCTGCAAGGATTCCTCGAACACGTCAGTCTGATCATGGACAATGAAACCGATGATGGCGGCGAGAAGGTTTCGATCATGACGCTGCATGCGGCCAAGGGGCTGGAGTTCCCCATGGTCTTCCTGCCGGGTTGGGAGGACGGGCTTTTCCCCTCGCAGCGGTCGATGGATGAGAGCGGGATCAAGGGCCTCGAAGAGGAGCGGCGGCTGGCTTACGTGGGCATCACCCGGGCGGAAGAGGTCTGTACCATCTCCTTTGCCGCCAACCGCCGGGTCTTCGGGCAATGGCAGTCCTCCATGCCCTCGCGCTTCATCGACGAGCTGCCGCAGGAGCATGTGGAGGTGCTGACGCCGCCGGGGCTTTATGGCGGCGGCTACGGGGCGGCGGGGATGCAGCCCTTGCGCTCGGACCTTGCGGAGCGCGCGGCGGAGGCGAATGTCTACAACTCGCCCGGATGGCGGCGGCTGCAGGAGCGCAGCCAGCAGCGCCCCGTGAGCCAACCGCGCGAGGCCAAGAACACGGTGATCGACATGAATGCGGTCTCCAGCTTCACCGTGGGCGAGCGCGTGTTTCACCAGAAGTTCGGCTATGGCGCCATCCAGGGCATCGAAGGCGACAAGCTGGAGATTGCCTTCGAGAAGGCGGGCACCAAGAAGGTGGTGGCGAAGTTTGTCACGGGGTGTGACGATATTCCGTTTTGAGTGTCGCGATCCCGGGTGAAGCACTCTCTGGCCATGCGAGGTGAGCAGCCAACCTTATCGCACGGCTGGCAGGCTGGGTAACGCCGGTCTGCCCCCGGGGCGGGCGCTTGCAGCGCCACACCCGCAAACGGATGCTGCCCTCAGTGCGATACGCCAGCCATGATGAAATCAGTCAGCAATGCCGCCTCTGAAAACAGCAGGCTGGGCCTTGAGCCAGTTCAGGTCAGTCAAGCGGCAGCAGCGTGCGCGCCTCGAAGGCCTTCACGATGGGTCGCGCGGCCCGAGGCAGGCGCGTTGCAGCCAATTCGGGGAAGAGCGCCATGATCTCTGCGTGCGTCTCACGGTCGGCATCCAGAATGTGATCGCCCGCGTAGAAGCTTTCCAGCAGCGCGCCATGCGCGAAAACCACTTCATGAGCGTCGAACATCACGTGGAAATAAGTGACCGCATCGCAGGGCGCCGTGAAGATCCGATCACCGTCGCAGAGATGCTTGGCCGCGCATAGCACCTGCGGCACGTCGAAGAGGAGTTCGCATTTCCATCCGCTGAGCAAGACGCGATGCTGGGGGGAGACCCGCAGCACCTCGCGGTTGCCGATTGTGCCGGGCAGGAAGGTGACGGGGGTTTGCGCGCCTCGGCCGGGCACCGTTCGGCGGCCGATCCAGCGGATCGAGCGCGGGCCGTGATCCAAGGTCTCAACCAGATCGCCGACCGCCAGCCGATCCACCGGGACCTCGCCCCGAGGTGTGCGCAGCGGGGTGCCGGCAGTGAAACAGGCCACGGCTACAGTGTTGATGTTGAGATAGGTGAAGGTGCGGCCGTTCGGCAGAGTCACATTGCCGCCCGTGCGCGAGAAGGGGTTCACGGTCGAGCCGACGGGCACCGTCAGGCTGTCGTCGCCGTTGCCACCCTGTACGAACGTGGTGTTGAGACCGGCAAAGATCACATCGTCGCCGCGCCCGCCTTCCAGATTCCCGCCGCCATCCTCTGCGTAGAGCGTATCGTCGCCATTGCCGCCGCGCAGAATGTTGTTGTTGCCCGACCCGCCGCGCAGCACGTCGTCGCCGGTGCCGCCGTCGATATTGTTGTTGCCGCTGCCGCCCTGCAAGATGTCATCGCCGCGCCCGCCATCGATGGAGCCGCCCAGGCTGCCGTCGTCGGTCAGCGTGTCGTCGCCCGACCCGCCGACGTAGCCGGACGCATTCAGCCCGACCGATCCACTCACGTCGTTGTCCGCGTCATTGCCACGCACCTGGACGAATTCTCCGAAGGAGCCGGAGTTGATGTCGGCATCCGTATAGGTGGTGACGGCCCCGCTGCGGGTATCGGCAAAGCTGATGGAGTTGGCGGTCAGGGTGATCTGAAAGCGGTCATTGATACTGCGGGCGTCGATGGTGCTGTTGCGGGTGATGTCGAGCCTGGCCCAGAAGGCAGGATCGTTGATGTCCGCAGTCGTCAACCTCAGAAAGACTGGCATCTCACATCCACACACCCGTCCGCCTCGCTGCTCCGAGGCGCTGCCCGGCGATCAGCTCTGCGAAGATCCACCTCCAATGGTATGAATCTTAACAAAAAGCTGCCTTAAGTCACGGTCGCCGAGGCAAGTTGAAACATTTTGGCCGAAGCGCGCCGATCCGCGATGCCAAAGCAAAAAGGCGGTGCCCGGGAGGAGGGCACCGCCTTCAAAATTCGCTGCATTGGTCAGGGAGGAGGAAGACCGCAGCAACGTGTCACAACCAGCCAGGCTGGTCTCAAATAGGGACAGCGACATCCGGGAGGAGGATGAATGCCGCTGCCTGGTCACAGACGCCCTAGGGAGGAGGAAAGAACGCCTGTTTCGGACGCAGAGTTATGCCTCTGCGAATTTCTCTGCCGCTTCGAGGGCGAGGCCGCGGATCATCGACCGGCTCAGGCCAAGATCGTTCAGTTCGCGGTCGCTCAGTGCAGCCAGTTCGGTGAGTGTGATGCGGTACACGCGGTATTTGGCGTAGCGCCGTGCCGCGGTCTCGAACATATGTGCGGTGGCCGCCAGCGCCCGTTCGATCAGGCTGCCGGATGCGGAATGTGTCTGTGTGTAGTAGGCCATTGTCTGCGCCTCATCTCGTCTTGTCTTGTTGCTTGTGGTCTTTATGTAGGCAAATGCTGCGTGTGCACAATAGCGCCTGTCACAATGCTGCTATGCAGCAATTGCATGGGCGCCCTAGCGCAAATTTATGCGTGTTGCTATAGGGTTAAGCAGTTGGGCACCCGAGATACCGTTAGCGGAAACAGGCGCTTATCAAAGTGGCGCGGATGAGGAGAAATTGAGCATGTCTGTGACAAAAGCCGATGTTGAGGCCGCGCTCGCCCGCGTCGCCCTGCCGGACGGAAAGAGCCTGGTCGCGCATGACTTGATTCGCGCGCTGACAGTGGAAGGTGACACCGTGCGCTTCGTGATCGAGGCGCCGAGCCCGGAGGTCGCGCGCCAGATGGGCCCCCTGCGCGATGCAGCGGAGCAGGCGGTGAAACAGCTGCCCGGGGTGGGGGCCGCGCATGTGGCGCTGACCGCCCATGGTCCGGCAGAGAAGAAACCCGAGCCACCCAGCCTCAAGATCGGGGGGCATCCGAAGCCGCAGACCGGGCCGACGCGGCCCGCAGGCGTCCAACGCATTCTCGCGATCGGCTCCGGCAAGGGTGGGGTGGGCAAATCAACGGTGTCGTCGAACCTCGCCGTGGCGCTGGCCCGTGCGGGCCGCAAGGTGGGGCTGCTGGATGCCGATATATATGGCCCCTCCCAGCCGCGCATGATGGGTGTCAACAAGCGCCCCGCCTCGCCCGACGGCAAGACCATCATCCCTCTGCACGCCCATGGGGTTACGCTCATGTCCATCGGCTTCATGCTGGAAGAGGGCAAGGCCGTGGTCTGGCGCGGCCCGATGCTGATGGGCGCGCTGCAGCAGATGCTGGGGCAGGTCGAGTGGGGTGCGCTTGACGTTCTGCTTGTCGATCTGCCGCCGGGCACGGGCGACGTGCAGCTGACGCTGTGCACGAAATCCGAACTCACGGGGGCGATCGTCGTCTCCACGCCGCAGGATGTGGCGCTGATCGACGCGCGCAAGGCGCTTGATATGTTCGCAACCCTCAGCACGCCCGTGCTCGGGCTCATCGAGAATATGTCAATGTTCGTCTGCCCGGATTGCGGTTCCGAACACCAGATCTTCGGGCAGGGCGGGGTCGCCGCGGAAGCTGAGAGGCTGGGCGTGCCGCTCCTCGGCGCCCTGCCCATCGATCTCGAGACGCGCCTCGCGGGCGACGGGGGCACACCGGTCGCGGCGGGGGACGGGCCAATGGCGGATGCTTATGCGCGCATCGCAGAAAGGCTGATCAAAGACGGTATGGCCTAGGTGAGCGCGCGGCCTTCGATCAAATGGCCGTAGAGCGTGCTCAGCACGCTGATTGACACGACGATCTGAAAGTAGGTGAGGAGGATCTGACCGAAGATCGCCAGCCCCAAAGATATGCCGATGAGCCCGGTCGCGATCCCCGCCAGCACCACCTGCATCACCGCCAGGATCACCACGACGCGGAAAATCCCGCCCGAGAGCGGCGCGGTGGCCCGCCAGCTTTCCGAGGTTTTCAGGCTGCGCCCCAGCGCAGCGGCGGGCAGGGTGAGGCTGATCCGCAGGGCGACCCAGGACAGGATCACGCCCACGGCAATGCCCAGGACCACGCCTATGCCAAAGCTGGCAGAAAGAGATCCGGCGCTGAAAAGCGCTGAAACAACGCCGATCAAAATGCCGCCGGGCAGGGCGGCGGCGAACAAGACCAGCCCCACGATCAGCAGCCGAATGAAATAGCCAATCAGAACGCCGGTGCCGGGGCGCATGACCGCCGCGCGGGCCGCGCCCTCCAGCAGAGCGTATCTGTGCCAGCAGACCGCGATCAGCAGCATACCCATCAGCCCGAGCATCAGGACCACCAGAAGCGTCGACAATGGTGTCTGCGCCGGATCCGAGCTTGGCAGGCCCAGCATCTCCGGGCCACCGACCACGGTCGAGGCCGCCACCAGCGCCGCGCCGGGGGCTGTCACTTTCAGGGTTTGAAGGGGGTCGGCAAGGATCAGGCCGAAGGATCGGTGCAGGATCGCGATATCCGTCTTCATACTCGTGACTCGCAGTGAACTCCGGTCGCAGCCTAAGACGCTTGCTACGTCGCAACAATCTGTCTTTGGCAGCTTGGTTAAGCGCCATGGGAGATCATGGGAGGGGTCGTCGTTCTGAGTGAAACTGCCCAAGGATGCGGCGCTCGAATCGGATTCAAACCATATTACCGCGCTGTGAGGGAGAACAAATCAAAAACATGAGCATGGTCGACACCGTTTGGATCAACTAAGTGGGATTTGATGGGAAGAAATATGCCGATGGTAATTATCTACATCTTGAAGGGCTAGATCAATAAAACACAATTTGTGGGGTAAAATCATCTCTCGCTGATCAATATCTTGTTTTTCGTTAACCTGAAAAGCAAGATTTAGGGATTTGGTAACCAAAAATCTCTTGCCGTACCATGTTTTCCCACGTTATACCTAGTGGCATCAGATGAGAACGAGCCGGGGCACCGAACGACCCCACGCAAACAAAACTCTAGCAGGTTCATACAGGCACCTCGCTTTCATCCGACCAAAGAGATCCGGCGCGCGAGCGAGCAGACATCCCCCCAGATGGCGCGCGCAGCTGGACTTACCGCCAAGCGCGGGACGAGGGCGGCGGGTTGATCAGTGGCAGCAGATCAACCCGCCGTTTCCATTTCAGACTAGGGGGATAGACGCCGACATTCAAGCGGTGCGACGGGAACGGGATGAGGCAGTGAGCCGCAGGTTCAGAGGCGAGAGCCGCCACAAGGTCGACACGAAGGGGCGGGTGTCCATCCCGGCCTCGTTTCGCCGTGTGATCGAGGCGGCAGACCCCAACTGGACCTCGGGCAGCCCGCCGGAACTGGTCATCGTCTACGGCGATCACCGCCGCAGCTATCTGGAATGCTACACGATGGAGGCGATCGACGAGGTCGACGCCAAGATCGACGCGCTGCCGCGCGGGTCAATGGAGCGCAAGATGCTTCAGCGCCTTTTTCACGGCCAGTCCTTTCCGACCTCGATTGACGAGACCGGGCGCCTCGTGCTGCCCGCCAAGCTGCGCAGCAAGATCGAGCTCGAGGGCGAGGCCTTCTTCATCGCCGCGGGCGACACCTTCCAGATCTGGAAGCCCGAGACCTACGAGGCCGAGGAGGCGGCGCGCACGGAAGCCTGGCTCGACGAGTTGCCCGACGACTTCGATCCGCTCGAGTTTCTGGACGCAAAGAAGGGGGAGTAAGCCATGGCTGCCACGGCCTCCTCCGACGCGTCCGCCCCGCATACCCCTGTCCTTCTGTCCGCGATCCTCAAGGCGGTCGCGCCAGTGCGCGGCACCTGGCTTGACGGCACCTTCGGCGCGGGCGGTTACACGCGCGGTCTGCTCGACGCGGGGGCTGCGCGCGTCATCGCGGTCGATCGCGACCCTCTGGCCTTCGAACTTGCTGCCGACTGGGCGGCGGGCTACGGCGACCGGCTGGTGCAGCAGCCGGGCAACTTCGCCCAGATGGACAGCTATGCCAGCGGGCTCGACGGCGTTGTGCTCGATCTCGGGGTCTCCTCGATGCAGCTCGATCAGGCCGAGCGTGGATTCTCCTTCCTGCGCGACGGCCCGCTCGACATGCGCATGAGCCAGGAGGGGCCCTCGGCGGCAGACATCGTGAACAGCGCCTCGGAAGAGCTGCTCGCCACCATCCTTTTTCAATACGGCGAAGAGCGTGCGAGCCGCCGCATCGCCCGCGCCATCACGCGCGCGCGCCCGATTGCCGGAACGCTTCAGCTGGCCGAGATCATCGAAGGGTGTCTGCCGCGCCCCAAGCCCGGCCAGTCACACCCGGCCACACGCAGTTTCCAGGCACTACGCATTGCGGTGAACGATGAATATGACGCTCTTTTCCACGGGCTTATGGCAGCCGAGCGTGCACTTGCGCCCGGAGGTCAACTGGCCGTCGTAACCTTTCATTCGGTCGAGGATCGGATGGTCAAGCGGTTCCTGACAGCGCGCTCGGGCGGGGGCGGCAACGCCAACCGTTATGCGCCGCAGGCCGAAATCGTGCCGCCCGGCTTCACGCTTGCCTCCCGCAAGGCCACAGTCGCCGATGCCGCGGAGGTGGCTGCGAACCCGCGTGCGCGGTCGGCCAAGCTGCGCCTTGCCACGCGCACCGATGCGCCGGCCGCCCCGGTCGACGCCAAAACCCTGAACATGCCGACAGTCAAAGAGGTCTGATCCATGCGCACCGTTCTCTACATTCTCACGACCCTCGCGGTGATCGGTCTCGCCTTCTGGGCCTACCGCGAGAACTACGCCACGCAGGCGGCGCTGGCCGACACCCGCGCGTTGCGCGCCGAGATCCGCGCGGCACACGAGCGGTTGGCGGTGTTGCGCGCCGAATGGGCCTATCTGAACCGCCCCGACCGGTTGCGCGATCTGGCCGAGATCAATTTCGACCGGCTGCAGCTGCTCGAGATGCGCTCGGAGCAGTTCGGCCTGGTGCGCCAGGTGGCCTATCCGCCCGATCCGCTGCTGCCAATCTCCAACCCCATTGATGTTGTCCATATCGAGGACGAGACCCGCCCATGATCCGCACCCCGCTGCGCCCGCTGGCGCGTATCCTCGACGCCCGCGCCAGGGGCGAGAACCCTGATGTGATCGAGCGTGAGAACATCCGTATCCGGCATGAGCAGATGCGCGATCAAGCGCGCCAACGGGCCGAGGGGCGCCTTCTGGTCCTGGGCATGATCTTCGTGGCGGCCTTCAGCGTGGTGGGTCTCCGCATGGGTGTGCTCGCCACCGCCGAGCCGATGGAGCCCCGCGCAGAGGCGCCGGGTGCCGTGATCCTCGCCAGCCGCGCCGACATCGTTGACCGCCACGGGCGGCTCCTGGCCACCAACTTCGAGACGCATTCGCTTTATGCGCAGCCGCCGCAGATGGTGGACCCTGCCGCGGCGGCCCGCGGTCTGGCGCAGATCTTCCCCGATCTCGATGAGAAAGATCTCTACGAAGACTTCACCGGCAAGCGCAAATTCATCTGGATCAAGCGCAAGATCAGCCCCGAACAGATGCAGGCGGTCCATGAGATCGGCGATCCCGGCCTGCTCTTCGGATCGCGCGACATGCGGCTTTACCCGAATGGGCGGCTCGCCTCCCATGTCCTGGGCGGCGCGAGCTATGGCCGCGAAGGCGTGCATGCTGCCGAAGTGATTGGTGTTGCGGGGATCGAGAAATATTTCGACGACCATCTGCGCGATCCGGCCCATGGCAATCAGCCGCTTGAGCTATCGTTGGATCTGACCGTGCAGGCCGCCGCCGAGCGCGTGCTTGCCGGTGGCATGATGCTGATGAACGCCAAGGGTGCCACCTCGATCCTGATGGACGTAGAAACGGGCGAGGTGATCAGTGTCGTGTCGCTGCCGAACTTCGACCCCAACGACCGCCCGCGCCCCGCCACCAGCGGCGACCCTTCCGACAGCCCGCTTTTCAACCGCTCGGTGCAGGGCGTCTACGAGCTGGGTTCCACCTTCAAGATCTTCACCGTCGCCCAGGCGCTCGATCTCGGCCTGGTGAACCCAGGCACCGTGATCGACACGCGCGGGCCGTTGCGCTGGGGCAAGCACCGCATTCGCGATTTCCGCTTCTACGGCAATGAGATGACCGTCTCGAAGGTGATCGAGAAGAGCTCGAACATCGGGACCGCGCGGCTCGCCCAGCGGATCGGTGCGGCGCGCCAGCGCGCCTTCCTGAAAGAGCTGGGCATGCTCGACACCACCGGTTTCGAGATCGTCGAAGCGGCCACCGGCAAGCCGCTTCTGCCCAAGAACTGGTCCGAAATCAGCACCATGACCATCTCTTACGGCCACGGGCTCTCGACCTCGCCCATGCACCTCGCCGCGGGCTATGCAGCCATCGCCAATGGCGGCTTCAAGGTCAAGCCGACGATCCTGAAGCAGCACGGTCCGCAACTGGGTGATCGGGTGCTCTCTGATCCCGCCGCTCGCGCGGCGCGCAAGATGCTGCGCCGGGTGGTCACGGATGGAACCGCGAGCTTCGGCGATGTGGCGGGCTATGCGGTCGGTGGCAAGACGGGCACCGCAGACAAGCCGCGGCGACGCGGCGGCGGGTACTATGAGGACAAGGTGATCGCCACCTTCGCCTCGATCTTCCCCGCGCATGATCCGAAGTACGTGCTGATCGTGACGCTGGACGAGCCTGTCGACACCATCGGCGAAGAACCGCGCCGCACTGCCGGCTGGACAGCGGTACCTGTCGCTGCCGAGATGATCAAACGCGTCGCACCGCTGCTGGGGCTGCGCCCGACCGTTGAACCCGTGGAATTGACCGATATAAAGCACACCAACAATTGAGCCGGCAGAAAGCGAGGCAATGAGCGGAGACCCGAAAACCCTGTCCTCCCTGGGGCTGACTGCGCAAGCTGGCCGCAATCCGCAGGTCACCGGCCTCGCCGTGGACAGCCGCGAGGTGCAGGAGGGGTTTCTCTTCGCCGCGATGCCCGGTGTGAAGATGCACGGGGGCGAATTCATCCGCTTTGCCCTGCGCATGGGGGCCGCGGCGATTCTCACGGATGCGGAAGGTGCGGAGATCGCCGCCGAGGAGCTTGCGGCGAGCGACGCGGCACTGATCGTGACCACGGCACCGCGCGAGGCGCTGGCGCGGGCCGCCTCGCTCTGGTTCGGGCGCCAGCCGCCGGTGATGGTCGCCGTCACGGGCACCAACGGCAAGACATCCGTCAGCACCTTTGCGCGCCAGATCTGGCAGAAGCTCGGCCATGCGGCGATCAACCTTGGGACAACCGGCATCGAGGGTGCCTGGAGCGCCCCGCTGGCGCATACCACGCCTGAGCCCATCACGCTGCACCGGGCGCTCGCGGAGGCCGCCGAGAACGGCGTAACCCATGCGGCGATGGAAGCCTCCAGCCACGGGCTCGACCAGCGCCGGCTCGATGGGGTTACCCTCAAGGCGGCGGGGTTCACCAATCTGACCCAGGATCATCTCGACTATCACAAGAGTTTCGAGGAGTACTTCGACGCCAAGGCGGGGCTCTTTGGCCGCGTGCTGCCGGAAGATGCGAAAGCGGTGATCAATATCGAGGCCGAGCGCGGCGTCGACATGGCGGCCATCGCCAATGCGCGGGGGTGCCCGGTGGTCTCTGTGGGGCGCGATATCGGCGATTTCCACTTGGGCCGCATTCAGGTCGACGCCACGGGGCAGACGGTGCAATTCTTCCACCATGGCAAATCCTATGTGCGCCGGCTCAACCTGATTGGCGATTTTCAGGCCGAGAACGTGTTGCTGGCTGCCGGCCTGGTGATTGCCTGCGGCGAGAAACCGAACGTGGTCTTCGACACCTTCGAGGATCTGACCACCGTGCGGGGGCGTATGCAGCTTGTGGCCAAGCGCGACAACGGGGCGACGGTCTTTGTCGATTATGCGCATACGCCGGATGCCGTCGCCACCGCGCTGAAAGCGCTGCGCCCGCATGTGGTGGGCCGCCTTATTGCTATCGTGGGCGCGGGTGGGGACCGCGATGCGACCAAGCGCCCGCTGATGGGGCAGGCCGCCGCCGACAATGCCGATCTGGTGATCGTGACCGATGACAACCCGCGCACCGAGGACCCGGCCAGCATCCGCGCCTCCGTGCTGCTCGGCGCGCCGGATGCGCAGGAGGTGGGCGACCGCGCCGAGGCGATCCTGCGCGGGGTCGATGCGCTGGGAGAGGGCGATGCCCTGCTGATCGCTGGCAAGGGGCATGAGACCGGCCAGACAGTGGGCGAGGATGTGCTGCCCTTCGACGATGCCGAACAGGCCAGCGTCGCGGTGGCAGCACTCGACGGGCGCATGGCATGAGCCTCTGGAACGCAGCGGACGCCGTCGCAGCCACGGGCGGCAAGAGCTCTGGTGACTGGACGGCGACAGGCGTCTCCATCGACACGCGCACGCTGGAGCCAGGGGATCTCTTCGTGGCGCTCAAGGACCAGCGCGACGGTCATGAGTTCGTGGCGCAGGCCTTGGAGAAGGGGGCTGCAGCCGCGCTCGTCAGTCACCGCCCGGCGGATGTCTCCGCCGCAGCGCCGTTGCTGATCGTAGACGATGTCCTCAAAGGTCTCGAGTCGCTGGGACGTGCGGCCCGCGCGCGCATGCACGGCAAGGTCGCGGCGGTGACCGGCTCCGTCGGCAAGACCTCGACCAAGGAGATGCTGCGCGAGATGCTGGCGGTGCAGGGCCGTACCCATGCGTCGGTGGCCAGCTACAACAACCACTGGGGCGTGCCGCTCACGCTGGCGCGCATGCCGCGCGACACCGACTTCGCGGTGATCGAGATCGGCATGAACCACCCCGGTGAGATCGCACCGCTGGCCAAGATGGCCGAGCCCCATGTTGCGCTGGTCACGACCGTGGCTGCAGCCCATCTGGAGGCGTTCGACGACATCACCGGCATCGCTGTCGAGAAGGCCTCGATCTATGAAGGTGTGGTGCCGGGTGGTGTCGCGGTGCTCAACGCCGATATCGACACCGCCGCAATCCTCATGGCCAAGGCGCAGGATTGCCGGCTGCGCGACATCAGCTTCGGCGAACATGGCTATGATTTCAAATTGATCCGCGCCGATCTTCAGGACGATACCACCGTCGTCCAGGCGGAGATGGGTGCGGAGCCGCTGCTCTACAAGATCGCCTCGCCGGGGCGTCATTTCGCGATGAACGCGCTAGGGGCGCTGGCCGTGGTTGCGGCCCTGCGCGCCGATATCGCCTTGGCCGTGGGCGCGCTGGGACGCTGGAAGCCCTACAAGGGCCGTGGCCAGCGCGAGCGCATTCACCTCGATGCCATCGAGGTCGGCATGACGCTCGACCTCATTGACGACAGCTACAACGCCAACCCCACCTCCATGGCCGCGGCCCTCGACGTGCTGGCTGCGGCTCCCGTGACCAACGACATCGGCCGCGTCTCGCGCGGGCGGCGCATCGCCTTTCTTGGCGACATGAAAGAGCTTGGGCCCGATGAAGGCGCGCTGCACGCGGGCCTGGCGCAGCTGCCAAGCCTGCAGAGCCTCGACGTGGTGCATTGCATCGGCCCGCTCATGCGGTCGCTTTACGATGTGCTGCCTGAGGCGCAGCGCGGTGACTGGTTCGAGACAGCCGAGGAGGCACTGCCGCGCCTCAAACGCCGCCTCGACAGCGGAGACGTGGTGCTCGCCAAGGGCTCGCTCAGCATGAAGCTGGGCCTGATCGTTGACGCGATCCGCGAAATGGGACATGCCCCGCCGGGCGACGAAGAAGGATAACGGATGCTCTACTGGCTCACGCTCTGGTCCGACGGGGGGGACGTCTTCAACCTCTTCCGCTATATCACCTTCCGCGCAGGCGGCGCCTTTCTCACCGCGCTGGTCTTCGGCTTTCTCTTCGGGCGCCCGCTCATCGCGGTGCTGCGCAAACGGCAGGGCAAGGGCCAACCCATTCGCGACGACGGGCCTGAAGGCCATTTCGCCAAGGCCGGCACGCCCACCATGGGCGGCTTGCTGATCGTCGGCGCGCTGGTGACCTCGACCGCGCTCTGGGCCCGGCTCGACAACCCCTTCGTGTGGATCGTGCTCGGCGTGACGCTCAGCTTTGCCGCCATCGGCTTTGCCGACGATTACGCCAAGGTCTCCAAGGGCAATCACAAGGGCGTGCCGGGCAAAGTGCGGCTGTTGCTGGGTTTTCTGATCGCCGGTGTGGCGACTTATGCGGCCATGCATGTGCACGGGCTGAACGATGTGGACCTCGCGACCCGTGTCGAGAATTACGACCCGCTCGCAGGCCGCCTGGCGCTGCCGGTCTTCAAGGATGTGCTGATCAACCTCGGCCTCTTCTTCATCCCCTTCGGCATGTTCGTGATCGTCGGCGCTGCCAACTCGGTGAACCTCACAGACGGGCTCGACGGGCTCGCGATCATGCCGGTGATGATCGCCGCTGGCACGCTGGGCGTGATCGCCTACGCCGTGGGCCGGGTCGACTTCACCGAGTACCTCGACGTGCACTACGTGCCCGGTACCGGTGAGATCCTGATCTTCTGCGCGGGCCTCTTCGGCGGCGGTCTCGGGTTTCTGTGGTACAACGCGCCCCCCGCGGCCGTCTTCATGGGCGACACCGGCTCCCTGGCCCTCGGAGGTGCCCTCGGCGCCATCGCCGTCTCCACAAAGCACGAGATCGTCCTTGCTGTGGTCGGAGGCCTCTTCGTGGTGGAGGCGCTTTCGGTGATCATCCAGGTCCTCTACTTCAAGCGCACCGGCAAGCGCGTCTTCCTGATGGCCCCGATCCACCACCACTACGAAAAGAAAGGCTGGGCCGAGAGCACCATCGTCATCCGCTTCTGGATCATTTCCCTGATCCTCGCGATGATCGGGCTGGCGACGCTGAAAGTGCGCTAGATAGCCCGGCTCCAAATCAAGATCAGTTTCCAGCCCGAAGCGGACATGATCCTACCGCGTCTTGAGTCCCATGCTTCCAGCAGGGCGGGCGTATCTCGTTGAAAAACTCGTCCTTGATTGCCGGGTAAGTCTCTGATTCAATTCGTCCTTTAGGGAGGGGTTGGCGATGTTGGGACCGAGGCAGGAAGCGCAGGCGGCATTGTTCTATGAGTTCTCGTTGGATGACCACGTTCCCCAAGATCACCTGCTGCGGTCGATTGATCGGTTTGTCGACCTGAGCAACAACCGCGCGCATCTATCAGAATTCTACAGCCATACAGGGCGTCCATCGGTCGATCCTGAGTTGCTGATCCGGATGCTGTTGGTAGGGTACTGCTTTGGCATCCGATCTGAGCGGCGGCTGTGCGAAGAGGTTCATTTGAACCTGGCGTATCGTTGGTTCTGCCGCCTCGATTTGAGCGACCGCATCCCTGACCATTCCACGTTCTCCAAGAACCGCCACGGGCATTTCCGAGAGAGCGAACTGCTCAGGCAATTGTTCGAGACCACGGTTGCGCGTTGCGTAGAAGAAGGTTTGGTCAGCGGCCAACGCATGGCGGTTGATGCCAGTCTGATCAAGGCGGATGCGAACCGGCAGTTCTCGGCGTCCAAGGAAGAATGGGATACTAACCGTATTGATGTGGATACCGCGCCTCGTGCTGTTCGCGAGTATCTCGAAACGCTTGATGAGGCAGCATTTGGTGCTGCCAGCGAGGTACAGCCGACGTTCACGTCCTTCTCTGATCCTGCCAGCCAGTGGACCGCGGCACGCAAAGGACCGGCTTTCTTCAGCTATTCCGACAATTATCTGATCGACACAGACCATGGTGTTATCGTCGATGTGGAGGCGACCAGATCGATCCGCCAAGCTGAAGTCGGCTCAACCAAGACCATGCTGAACCGAGTCAAAGACAAGTTCGATCTGCACCCGGAATGGCTGATCGCGGACACCGCCTACGGCTCAGGCCCCATGCTGGATTGGCTGGTGAAGCGCAACATCGCGCCGCATATCCCGGTCATTGATAAAGCGGGCCGCACTGATGGCACATGGTCCCGCGCCGACTTCGAATGGGACGCCGAGAACAACCAGTACATCTGCCCCGAAGGCGAAGCGCTCAAGCAGTTCCGCCGCAACTATTCCGATCCCAATCGCGGGCCGACGGGCAAAGGTGTCGCCAAGTATCAGGCCCTCAAACACACCTGTCAGGCTTGTCCATCCAAGCCCAAATGCTGCCCCAAACCAGCCGCCACGAGGTCGCAGGCCGCTAGCGCCGCGCAGGCGTCCCCGGCCCCCAGCCCCACTGGTTTGGCCGAGAAAGCAGCGACTGTCTCTGTCACGGCATCGAAACTGGAGAGGCCGCCCACATAATCAAGGGCCTCGTCGTTGCCGAAACTACCCGCGCTCCAAGCTCCCATCCGCTTCCTCATTCCGTTGCCTGACCGCAGACTGCCCACGAATTCTGGCGCTTTTATGACCCCATCCGGCTGGCCTGCCTCGCTGGTGCGACTTCGCGCGCCCGCGTGCTCGCCATCGAACCGCTTAAGAGCTGACATTCGCTGCAGAAACGCGAATAGGCAAATCAAGCTGATTCCGTTGAAAAACTCTTCCTTGATCTGGTCGCCAGCGCCTGATTCAATTCTCTCGACGAGCGGGAGGGGTTGCGATGATGGGACCGAGGAAAGAGGCGCAAGCGGCCTTGTTCTACGAGTTCTCGCTGGAAGAGCATGTCCCGCAGGATCACCCGCTGCGGTCGATTGACCGTTTCGTTGATCTCAGCACCATCCGCGCGCATCTGGCGGATTTCTACAGCCATACGGGCCGCCCCTCCGTTGACCCTGAACTGCTGATCCGCATGTTGCTGGTCGGCTATTGCTTTGGCATCCGCTCTGAGCGGCGGCTTTGCGAAGAGGTCCATTTGAACCTGGCTTATCGGTGGTTCTGTCGTCTCGATCTGACAGATCGCATCCCGGACCATTCTACTTTCTCCAAGAACAGGCACGGGCGCTTCCGCGAGAGTGATCTTCTGCGTCACGTGTTCGAGACGACAGTCGCGCGTTGCATGGCGGAAGGGTTGGTTGGTGGTCAGGGCTTTGCGGTCGATGCCAGTCTGGTTGTCGCGGATGTCCAGAAGCAGAACTCCAGCAATCCGGAAGATTGGGAGGCTCGGGAGATTGCCCCAGCAGATGCTCCGCGTGCTGTGCGGGAGTATCTCGATGTGCTGGACAATGAAGCGTTTGGAGCTGCCAGCGAGGTGAAGCCGAAGTTCACAGCCCATGTCGACCCTGCAAGCCAATGGACGGCAGCCCGGAAAGGTCCTGCGTTCTTCGCCTATTCGGACAATTACCTGATCGACACAGATCACGGGATCATCGTTGACGTAGAGGCCAGCCGGTCCGTCAAAACAGCAGAAGTGGGCGCATCACGCCGCATGTTAGACCGGACCAGCGAAAGGTTCGGGTTAAAGCCGGACTGGGTTGCTGCAGACACCGCCTACGGCTCCGCAGAGAACCTCGCCTGGCTCGCTCTGGATCGGCAAATCCTGCCGTTCATCCCCGTCTTCGACAAATCGAAACGGCAGGATGGAACGTGGTCACGATCTGACTTCACCTGGGATCCCGCCAATGACAGGTATCTTTGCCCCGAAGGCAAAGAGCTGAAGCGCACCCAGCAATACCACAAGGACCCACGCAACAAGCAGCCACGAACAGGGCGTCGCAAATACCGCGCCAGCAAGATGGTTTGCAGTTTCTGCCCTGCGAAGGAGAAGTGCTGTCCGAAGGTCGATGCGCGTTCCGTCACCCGCGAGCGTTTCGAGGAGGTTCGGGAATTCGCCCGCCAATGCACGGCCTCAGAGTACAATCCAAAGGCTCAGGCACGCCGCAAGAAAGTCGAGATGCTCTTCGCCCACCTTAAACGCATCCTCGGGCTGGGGCGGCTCCGATTACGAGGCCCGTGCGGCGTTCAAGACGCGTTCACCCTCGCAGCCACCGCCCAAAACCTCCGGAAACTGGCCAAGCTCAAGCCACTGGGTCCCGCCACCGGATAAAACGGCTAACAAGCCGTCAACATCTTAAAGAAATCAAAATGCTAATCCACCAAAGCGGGCAACAACGGACGCCATTTTCAACAGAATCAGCCCAGAGCGCAAATTCGATTTCATCGCCGCGCGCGCTCGCAGAAGGAGAATTGCAGCACACGCTCACAATCTAATGCTGCTACGCTGCGAGGAAACTGGTCGTGGGTGTGGCATGCCGCGAAGTCGGAGCACGTATTTCTGAAGTCGCGGGAAAACTGGTCTTTGATCCTATCAAACCGATTGGGCGCGGAGGGCCGGAAGGCGCTAATGAGCGTTGCATTCGATGCCCAGAAGAGTACCCACGCTTTTGCCGATGGCCTCTTTGCCTGCAATCGGTATCGTGCTGAGGCGACGTGCGAGATCGCCGTGACCTTCCCGATCAAGCACGTCCAAAAGACGAGCGATATTAGTGGTGTCCTCGTCAGTCATGACATGCCCAAATACATCGTCGGAGGTTCGGGCGCCGCCCAGCAGTGGTAAGAGCGCCCGTGTCGCCGCGCGGCGCAGATCGCATTGACCAATGAGCCCCTGCAGGATTGGATGGCGGAAGTCGCGTACCAAGTCCGACAGTTTGGCTCCAGCGGTGCTGCCTCTCAGCCGTTTGTCGACAGAGCGCGCGAGACCGGAGGTTACCATCCCAGCAGAGGCGCGAGCGCGTTCTGATAGGGTGAATCTGGGGCCCGCAGGCTCGGATACGTCGTTTGCGAGACCATCGAGATAGGACGGATAGCCCGACGAACACAGCACATCGAGGTCGAGCGCTTCAAAAACCCGGTTGATCTTGCATGCGATGCCCCAGTTGTCGGCCTGTGCCCAGACGAGGCCGGTGGCGCGGGGCAGGGTGACATCCTCTTCCTCAATGAACAGGACGGAACCGGAATCTCCGCTGGAAACAACCCCCGGCAAGGGCGTGCCTGGGGCGGGCTCGAAGTAGTAGTTGTCGCAGATCAGGATCGTTGTTGTGTTGCCGCCTGGGGACAGCAACAACGGGAAGGAAAACGCGGCATCGGTATCGATCACACGACCCGAAGTGACCCCGGTGGTCTGGCCGGACTTCCACACGGGCGTGAGCCAGCCAGCGTTGCCAGTGTCATAGATCGCCGGGCCAAGGCCGAGAACGGTCAGCAGGATAAGGTCGGGATCGTCTGCGCCGACAATCCCGGCGTCCACGTAGTCGCAATCTGCCGGTGTCGGATTGGGGGGAGCAGGATTGATTGGCACAACCCTTTTGACAAATCCGATCCGGTCCTCTGCCGGGTTGCCGCCATCCTGCGTGCCCGGCTGAACAACTGCAGCCCCGAGTGTTCCGCCCAGAACGTGCCGGTTCGATAGCGCGACAACGGTGTCGTCGGTTGTGTCAAGCACCCAGGCCCCAAGAGTGCCATTGAAACCCGATCCCGGGACAGAGATGCTGGTGCCGCCTGGAACCGGTCGTAGCCGGTCTTCGGGATCCTCCATCAGAGCTTGGGGAGGGGCAGCGACCACAACGTCAGTCGGAAAGTCGATCTTGCCACCTTGCCCGTCCGGAATTTGCACCGTCTTGGGGATCCGACGCTCATGCGGCAACTGGTCGGTCTTGATCTTGCAGGCGACGTAGATGCGCAATGTCAATCGCGGCTCGTATTTGCCGCCGCGTGTCGGCAGACCGATCCCCACCCCGAAGGCTCCATATCGGGTGAAGGGATTGCTGGCTATGAATTGAGGCAGGTGGTTGCGCATCATTAGGGCAGCGCGGCGGTCTTCTTCTGGAATATCTTCCGGTGAAAGGTCTGAAGTGTTCATGACAAATTCCTCAACAAAAAATTTCGGCCTTTAGAAACTTGTGCCCCACCAAGCAGGGCGCTGATCTTGAGCGCCTCATCTGCGCCTTTGCAAAAATAGATAGAAGCGGCAAAAATTTGCGTCGTTAGGCACGTTGGGGCCACCCATATTGCGCCAGTTCCTCGGTGCGCTGAAATCCGAAACCAAACAACCGGCACATCGGTTCTGTTGATGCGCCGGTCAGGCTGTTGCGTCAGTTGTCGACTTCCAGGACCACGGCGGCTGTGTCACCGCGGTACTGCAGCCCCATGTCGTCGCCATCGGTAATCTTGTTGTAGACGTTCAGCCACAGACTGAAAGCGCACCGACTTTCGGTTTGCAGCATGTTGCCGAAGGTCTCGGTTCCCGAAGCTCCGACCGGAGCCGCCCCAGGCGGACCAC
Organism: Roseobacter sinensis; assembly: GCF_025755255.1. Classification (GTDB taxonomy): domain Bacteria; phylum Pseudomonadota; class Alphaproteobacteria; order Rhodobacterales; family Rhodobacteraceae; genus Roseobacter; species Roseobacter sinensis. The sequence goes on from NZ_JALIEB010000009.1 coordinate 192,721, forward strand.
CAACATTCATTGGCGACGAGGTGGGGAGCGTACCGCTCGAGTTTGCGGTATTGCCCAATCCGCGTCTCCAGGAGATGCTGTGCGACGCATGGAACAACTGGTTCTCATGGAACGCCCGGTACCCAATGGAGAATGTTGACGCTGCCGTGCCGACAAGGAACTGGCACTCATTGTTGTTGGCGACCAGATCGAGACGCAGGTCCTCGATATCAGCGACCATTTCACGATTGTCCCACCAGAACATATGGGTAAGGGCACCATATGGCACTTCGAGCGTGCTGCCGGTTTCCTGGAACCGTCGCCGGAAGGTAAAGGCTGCCTCGGTCTCGTCCCCACCGAGACCAGTCGGATCTGTTCCGGTTGGTCGCAGCCTGTCCCCGCTCTCATCGAAAATTTCAACTGTAATCAGATGCCGAACGGTCGGGTCGGACCACCTGACATCGTTTGTGTCGAGCAAGGCATGGAACTGATTGTCCAGCCAGTCCGTGGTCGGATTGGTGTCGTAAGGAATTTCAAACAGCGCGTTCTGACCATCGACGGAATTGGGCCCGAGTGAGACAGGTACGATGTCACCACCTGCTTCAGATTTGAGCCAGGCAGGCACCGTCGTAACATCATGCCGCGTAGCGCCCAGAGCTGGCGCCCCGTCCGCATCTGCTTCGACCACGCTGATCCGGTAGTATTTGGCACCGGCATCCTGCATGCCTTCGGTGATCGTCAGATTGATCTTTAAGGTGCCACCCCAGTTTCGATCAGTGACAGAACTGAGCGGGTCGGGAACGGGATAGGCTGTCCCGGATGTGGGATCGGGAGATGAAACGGCAATCGCGCTCGCAGCGTTTGGAGTGTTGAGTTGATGCGCGCCAGTGTCGGCGATCGCGTTTAGGAAGACATGCCTGCCTGCCGGGTTAATGCGACAGCCATATGCGAAGGGGCTGTAGCTCGTGAGCGTCGGGTCGTCATCAGCGGCAAACCAGTTACCAGCGGACACACCGTCGTAGACGAGGATCTCAAATTGGCCAAACGGCTGGTACACCCTGTAGGCATATTCGAAGTGGCATCCGGGTTGCAGGAGGATCGGGAAGGACGGCCAGCAGATTGAAAAGCGCCCGTCCAGTCCGGGGCTCCCTTCTGCCACCTGCACCGGGGGGTCGCAATCGTAGCTTGGGCAGAAAAGGTAGGGGCGCCCATTCACATAGGTTGGAATGGCCTCCGGAGGCAGGCTGCGAAGTGCTCGAAGATCTGTAGCAGCATTGACTGACTGTCGATCAAGGGCGCCGGATTGGAAGAACGCAGCGGACACCTCGGGTACTGGTGCGGGGGTCCTGAGCCGTTCGAAGGGCGTTGGCGGATGGGGTTGAGGAAAGTCCGGAACAACTTCCTCAAGCCGACACACAAGCTCCTTCAGTCGCGGGTCGAAAACAATCCACGGGTCGCAGCAGCAAACCCGGCGATAGACCTCGATCCGTGCTTCGCAGATCGGCGCACAGTTGAAAGGCCACGCGATCAGTTCATCGATTGAGGCCGCGGGCGAGAGACGTTGCGCTGTTTGCGGAGCCGATATCAATGCGGCGTTTGTGGTACTTGAAGAACTCGCAGGCGCGAGCGTTCGTGCCCGAAGGGACGCCGCGCCAATACGGCGTGCGGACGCCACTGGCTCTAGCGCCATTGCCGCAAGGTCATCGAACCACCACTGACCTGGGCGGCAAACCCGTGTACGACCAGAGACACATTGAAAGATCGGGAACCAAGCCTCCCAAAGTCCAGGCGCAATGTCGAGAGCCCCTTCACGCAAGCGAGCGGTGAAGTCGGTCGAACGCAGGCTTAGGCCGATATCTGTCAGGCATTCGAGGTTCGCGCCCAAAGGGCCGATGCGCACGATCTCGGCGCGCTTCAAGGCGTCAGCGGAAACATCGAATCGTCCATCCTCGGCAACCGTCGACCGTTCCAATTCCTCACCTGCTCGGGTCCAGAGTGAGACATCTATTGAGGGTTTGGTTCGCGGTTCCCCGGTGTCCTGCAGTCGGATTTGAAATCCACCACTGTTGCCATCGCCACCATCGGCAGAAGTATTCTGGGCACACATAAGATTGTCCTTTCAAAAAAGGCTTTTGAAGACGGCGGCCAGCCACAAACGGCTTGCCGGGTCTGGGAAATTGCTTTCGTCATTAGATCTGGCAGACTGCGACTAGGAAGTAATTCCCGAAGATTCAGTCCGGTCGCTTTTTAGACAGCGCGCTATTTCAAAATAACTATATTAAACAGAGCGTTACGCTCCGCTCTATTCGAGCTGTAATACCCATCAGTATACACGAATCTGCGATTCGATCAACCGACGCTACAGCGAACGCCCTGCCGGTCGAGGCTCAACCAATCAAATCTTTGCTGCCCAGTTTCTAGGGTCAGGACCCATTGATTTCCTTTGAGTGGCATGATTCATCGGTCGAAAATCGAATGGTGATATGAGCGATCTA